>NZ_CABFWE030000011.1:432063-660089 GCF_902153235.2 Pseudorhizobium halotolerans
CCGACGAGCAAGGCCTTCGACGGCGGCCATGACGAGCCGCTGACGCCCCGACAGATCCTCGAGCAAGAACTGCTGACGCAATCGCAATGGGAGACATTGTCCACATATGCCCTGTCGCTTTTCAAACGGGGCCAGGACCTTGCCGCGAAACAGGGACTGATCCTGGCGGACACCAAATACGAATTCGGCGTTGATGCCGACGGCACGATCATCCTCGCGGATGAAATCCACACGCCCGACAGCAGCCGCTACTGGATGGCGGAAAGCTATCCGCAGAGATTTGCTTCCGGCGATCGTCCCGAAAGCTTTGACAAGGATTTCGTGCGAGCCTGGGTCGCGGAACGCTGCGATCCTTATGCCGATGAGATACCGACCATCCCGGATACGCTCATCGAGGCGACAGCCAGCGTCTACCGGAGCGCCTACGAGAAGATAACCGGACTAAGCTTCCAGCCTGACCTGAGCGGTGCGACGATCCTCGACCGTATCCGGCAGAACCTGCAGCCCTATTTCTAAGACAGCCCCGCGTTCAGCGAGAAGAGGACCGATTGCGCAGACCGAGACGTAAAGCGGAAGAGACACGAGAGGACATCCTGGCAACTGCGGAAGTGCTTTTCAGGAAGCAGGGCATTGCCAAATCGTCTATTGCGGACATAGCTCAGCAGTTGGGCATGTCCCCCGCAAACGTCTTCAAGCACTTCCACACGAAGGGGGCGCTCGTGGACGCGATATGCGACCGTCATGTCCGCCGCATGGTCGATCGCTTCGGCAGCTTCGATGATCCGGCGCCCGCACCGGAGCGACTGCCGCTGGTCGTCTGCAAACTGATGGAGGCGCATCTCCAAGATATTCGCGACAACCCGTTCTTCCTTGAACTGATCTTCCTGATGCCGAAGACCGATCTCGCCAGCGGCCAGCGCTACCGTGATCTCATCGAGGAACTCTTTCGGGATGTGATCAGCGCCGGGATTAAGAGCGGCGTCTATCGTTGCGACGATCTCGACGCCGTGACCCAGCATGTCAGCGCGGCTTTCGCAAGCGTTCTGCACCCGGTATTCCTCGCCGAAGCGACCGAAGAGGAACTGAAGGCCCGCTGTGCGGGCATAGCAGGGCTCGTCAATGCCGCATTGCAAAGTCCGCTTGCAAAGTGACGTTTTCCAATATACGTCACTTCCAGAACAGGATCTTCCTGAACCGCTTTCAAGCCACTCATATTTTACCATGGCCGCCAGTTTCTTGCGGCTGAGGTCCGCCCACATTACATTGCCGCAGTCTTTGGATGACGCTGATGAACAGACGTAGTTTTCTCCTTCCTCTATTTCTGTCGCTTGCCCTGACAGCCTGCAGCGATGCAGACCAGTCAGGCAGCGCACCTGCAGCAGGGAGCGCGGCGCAGGAGCGGCCTCCGACCCCCGTCAGCGTTGTGACGATGGAGAAGGGGGATTTTCCCATCACCCGCATTCTGCCGGGCCGGGCTGCGGCCTTCCAGGAAACTGGCATCCGCCCGCGTGTCACGGGCGCCATCCGCGAGATCGCCTTCAAGGAAGGAAGCGTGGTCAAGGCCGGCGACCTGCTCTTCCAGATCGAGGACGATACGTACAGCGCGGCGCTTGCAGAGGCTCGCGCTTCCGTCGCCAAGGCCGAGGCTTCGATTCCGAGCGCCCAGGCCAACCTTGCTCGCTATGAGCGACTGGTGAACAGCGGTGCAACCCAGATCGAATTCGAGAACGCTCGCGTCACGCTGCTCCAGGCAGAGGCGGACGTTGCCCAGGCCAAGGCGGCACTGCGGACTGCGGAGATCAATCTCGACCTCACAAAGATCCGTGCACCCTTCGATGGCGTGACGAGCATCTCGAACGTGAGCATCGGCAACATCGTCACGGCGAACCAGACTGATGCCTTAACCACGCTTCGCCAGCTCGATCCGATTTACATAGACCTCACCGAATCCAGCACCAACCTCCTGGAGCTCCGCACGGCAATGGCATCGGGACGCCTGACCGGCGATCCTAGCGAGGCCGAGATGACCCTTAAGCTCGAGGATGGAACCATCTATCCCCACACAGGCAAGCTCGACATGTCGGAAATGGCGGTCAGCGAGACAACCGGGACCTACCAGATCCGTGCGGTTTTTCCAAACCCTGACGAGATCATTCTACCCGGCATGTATGTACGGGCGGAGGTCACTCTCGGCACGGAAGCCGGATACCTGATCCCGCAGAGAGCTGCCACGCGCAATGCGCGGGGGGAGCTTTCTGCGAAGTTCGCGACGAACGACAACAAGGTGGAAACCCGCGTATTTCCGGTGAGCCAGGTTTCTGGCAATAACTGGCTGGTCACCGATGGTGTCGCCGAAGGCGACCGTCTGATCGTCGACGGGTTTCAATGGATCGGCGATGGCGCCACGGTTGCACCCGTCGAGGCCACCGTGGATGAAAATGGTCTCGTTGTGACCGCGCCGACGGACGCGGCCGCCGAACCCGCCGCCCAGTGACAATCCTCATCCTTCCAGAGATGCCGTAAGCCCAGCGCCAAGGGATTTTCAAATGGCCAAGTATTTTATCCGGCGGCCCGTATTTGCCTGGGTCATCGCAATCGTCATCATGCTCGGCGGCGCGCTCGCGATCTCGACGCTGTCGATCTCGCAGTATCCGGACATCGCCCCGACCACCGTTCGCGTCAGCGCCTTCTATACGGGCGCAAGTGCGGAGACCGTCGAGAAATCGGTCACCAGCATCATCGAGGACGGCATGACGGGCCTCGATGACCTGACGTACATGACGTCGTCATCCAGCACTGGAAGCGCCTCGATCACCTTGACCTTCGGCACCACGGTCGATCCGGAGATCGCCCAGGTGCAGGTGCAGAACAAGCTGCAGCTTGTTCAATCGCAGCTTCCCGACGTTGTTCAGCAGGCGGGAATCTCTGTGACGCGCTCGACGTCGAGCATCCTGATGGTCGGCGCCCTCGTGTCCACCGACGGCAAGCGCAGTTCCGTGGATCTCGGGGATGTATTCACGACCAGCATCGAAGACCAGATCAAGCGGCTTGAAGGAGTCGGCAGCATCGACATCTTCGGCTCCGGCTATGCCATGCGCGTCTGGTTGGATCCGCTGAAGCTGCAGAAGTATCAGCTTACCCCCACGGATGTGACATCCGCCATTCAGGCGCAGAATACGCAGGTGTCGGTGGGCTCCCTCGGCGGCCAGCCGTCCGTGGCGGGCCAGCAGCTGACTGTTACCATGACCGCCCAGAGCCAGCTCACGACCGTAGACGACTTCGAGTCGATCATCCTCAAGGTCGAGCAGGACGGGGCGACGGTACGGTTGAGCGACGTCGCACGTGTCGAGATTGGGCAGGAAAGCTATGGTTCGAGCTCGCGGCAGAACGGCCTTCCTTCCACCGGTTTCGCCGTCAATCTGGCGACGGGCGCGAACGCGCTGGATACCGCCGATCGTGTGAAGGTTGCCCTGTCGGAGATCGCTCCTACCCTGCCCGAAGGCGTGGAAATCACCTACCCCTACGATACGACCCCCTTCGTCGAACTCTCCATCGAGAAGGTCGTGCACACTCTGATCGAGGCGATCATTCTCGTCTTCGTCGTGCTTCTTATCTTCCTCCAGAACCTTCGCGCGACGCTGATCCCGATGATCGCCGTCCCAGTGGTGCTGCTTGGTACCTTCGGCATCCTGGCCCTCACCGGCTACTCAATCAACACGCTCACCATGTTCGCCATGGTGCTGGCGATCGGCCTTCTGGTGGACGACGCAATCGTTGTTGTTGAAAACGTCGAACGCATCATGGACGAAGAAGGGCTGCCGCCGCTGGAGGCGACGGAGAAATCCATGGGCGAGATCACCGGGGCGATCATCGGCATCGCCCTCGTCCTCACGGCCGTGTTCATTCCCATGGCCTTCTTCGGCGGCTCCACCGGCATCATCTACCGCCAGTTCTCGGTCACGATCGTGTCCGCAATGCTGCTCTCCGCCGTCGTTGCCATCGTTCTGACCCCGGCCCTTTGCGCGACCATGCTGAAGCCGATCGACCATCACAAGAAGGGTCGCGGCATCGGCGCATGGTTCAACCGTGGCTTCGACCGCTCCACCAAGGGCTATGTCTCGACCATCGGGTACCTTCTCAAGCGTCCCCTGCGGGTCGTGGTGGTCTTCGCTCTCGTCGTTGCCGGCTGCACCTGGCTCTTCAGCCGCCTGCCGACGTCCTTCCTGCCGCAGGAAGACCAGGGCGTCCTGCTGACCATCGTCCAGACGCCGGCCGGCTCAACGACGGCGAGGACCGACGCGGTCGTCAAGCAGGTCGAGCAATATTTTCTTGAACAGGAAAAAGAGAATGTGTCTGACGTCTTCGGCGTTCTCGGTTTCAGCTTCGGCGGCAGTGGCCAGAACAACGCGATCGTATTTACGAAACTGACCGACTTCGATCAGCGGACGGGCCCTGGCCAGTCAGCGGCGGAGATCGTGCAGCGCGCAAGCGGTTATTTCTTCACGCTGCGTGACGCACAGGTCTTTGCGCTCCTTCCGCCTGCGATCCAGGGTCTCGGGACGTCGAGCGGCTTCTCCATGTATCTTGTGGATAGCGGGGGCAACGGCAACGATGCACTCACTGCCGTCTCGCAGGAACTGATGCAGACGGCGACGACAAATCCGAACATCAGCTCGCTACGCACCAACAGCCAGCGTTCGGAGACCCAGCTCAAGATCCTGCTCGACCAGGAAAAGCTCGGGGCGATGGGGGTTGATCTCGCGACAGTCAACTCGATGCTCGCCACCATCTTTGCCGGGCGCGACGTCAACGACTTCACGCTCAACAACGAACTGAAGCCGGTCTACGTGCAGGCGGACGCTCCGTTCAGGATGCAGCCGGACGACCTGAAATACTGGTACGCGCGAAACAGCGCAGGCGAGATGGTGCCGTTCTCTTCGTTCAGCACCGTCCAATGGGTAGGCGGCACACCGCAGCTTGCCCGCTACAACGGCACCAGCGCGATTTCCCTTGAGGGCGCTGCTGGCCCCGGCGTGAGCACAGGTCAGGCGATGGACGAAATGGAGCGGCTGACGGCCGGGCTTCCCGGAGGTTATTCGGTTGCGTGGCAGGGCATTTCTTATCAGGAGCGGTTGTCGGGCTCGCAGGCGCCACTTCTCTACGCGCTGTCGGTGCTGATCGTCTTCCTTTGCCTTGCAGCGCTCTATGAGAGCTGGTCGGTGCCCTTCTCGGTGATACTCGCTGTTCCGGTCGGCGTGCTGGGAGCTTTGGGGGCTGCCTATCTCTTTGGCCAGGCGAATGATGTCTACTTCAAGGTAGGGCTGCTCACGACCATCGGCCTTGCGGCGAAGAACGCGATCCTGATCGTTGAATTCGCAAAGGACCGGCAAGAGCAGGGCAAGGGCCTGATCGAGGCGACGCTTGAAGCAGCCCGTCTTCGCCTGCGCCCGATCATCATGACGTCGCTCGCGTTCATCCTGGGCGTCGTGCCCCTGGCCATCGCGACCGGCGCCGGTTCTGCGGCGCAGAACGCCATCGGTATCGGTGTTCTGGGGGGTATGCTTTCTGCAACACTGCTCGGAATTTTCTTCGTTCCGTCCTTCTTTGTTGTGGTCAGGCGGTTATCAAAGCGTGAAAAAGGCGAGATGACATCGTGACATCCGTTAACGAATGAGTAGCGTGTCCTCGCGAGCGGGCTTTCGGTCCAGACGGGGAGTCGGCTTAGACGGTGCCGTCGCATTCTTTTTCTGATAGGGCATTTGGGACAAAGATTATGAGATTGATCCACGCAGCGGCTCCGCTCGCCTTGCTCCTCCTCTCCGGCTGCGTTGTTGGTCCTGAGCACAGTCCACCGGAAATCGCCCTCCCCGCGAAGTATGCCGAGGGCTCGAGGACCAGCAATGGTGACGTTTCCACGGTAGCCTGGTGGACGGCCTTCAGCGACAGCCGGCTCAATGGTTATGTAGATCAGGGTCTCGCGCAGAACCTTGACGTTCTGCAAGCGCTCGAGCGAATCAATCAGGCTCGGGCAGGCGTTGTCCAGGCCGGAGCAGGAGCCCTGCCCTCGCTTGATTTCGGTGCGCAGGCGGAGCGGAGTGGAACCGAGGACATCGGCGGCCCTCTAAGCCCCTCATCGACTTCCGCGCAGACGACTGTCGCCGGTTCGCTGGACGCCTCCTGGTTCCTCGACCTCTTCGGCCGCTACAAGCGTTCCAAGCAGAGCGCACTGGCTCAGTTGGACGCTGCATATGCAAGCGTCGATGTCGCCCGGCTGACACTGTTGTCGCAGCTGGTATCGGCCTATATCGACGTGCGCTATTATCAGGAGCGGATCGCGCTGGCGCGCCAGAACCTTTCTTCGCGCCGTGAGACTCTCGACCTGACCCGTCTGCAATTGGAGGCCGGAGCCGCCTCGCGCCTTGACGTCGTACAGTCGGAAGGCCTGGTGAACAGCACGCTGGCAGAGTTGCCCAACCTGGAAACGCAGTTCCGACGGGCGGCCCACAGGGTTGCCACCCTGCTTGGTGTTCCCGCCTCTTCCCTTCTTCCCGAACTGCAGAAGGGTGCCCGTCAGCCCGTGGCACGTTTCAAGGTCAGCGCCGGCGTTCCTGCTGATCTGATCCGCAACCGTCCGGACATCCGCGCTGCCGAGCGGCAGCTGGCAGCGGCGGTCGCCGAGATCGGCGTCGCGGAGGCGCAGCTCTATCCGGCGATCACCCTGGGCGGCTCGATCCGTCCCTCCTACACCCGCATCGCGGGCGGCTCGGAAAGCGGGATCCTGAGCTGGTCGTTCGGACCCGGCCTCTCTCTGCCGATCTTCGACGGCGGCGCACTCAAAGCCAACTTGAGCAGCGCCGAATCCTCCGCACGCGAGTCCTACCTCGCTTGGAAGGAAACCGTGCTCGGGGCGGTCGAGGAGGTCGAGAACGCGCTCGCCGCCGTAGCGCGCGACGCGCGGACGGTGGATGCCCTTCGCAATACCGTCCGCTCCTACGAGGAGGCGCTTGACCTGGCGACGGCCAGCTATCGCGATGGCGCCTCGTCGCTGCTTGACGTACTCGATGCACAGCGGCAGGTTTCGACGGCCCAGGCCAATCTCGCACAGGCCGTCCAGCAGATGGCGCAGGATTTCGTCGCCTTGAACGTCGCAATGGGCGGCGGCTATGCCTATGGCGCGCCAGCTGCGGCCGTAGTTGCCTCAGCCACCGCCATGCCGACGAAATAACGGAAGCATCTTAGGCAACAAAAAACCTCCGGCGCTCCCGCGCCGGAGGTTTTTCTTTTCACTGGTGGGCTGTCGCTCAGTCCTTGGCGCGCTCGACGTAGGAATTGTCTTCCGTGGCGATCACGACGCGGGTGCCGGCGTTGATGTGCGGCGGCACCATGGTGCGAAGCCCGTTCGAGAGCATGGCAGGCTTGTAGGACGATGAAGCGGTCTGCCCCTTCACCACCGGCTCCGTCTCCGTGATCTCCAGCGTCACGTGCCGCGGCAGCTCCACGGCCAGTGGCAGGCCTTCGTGGATGGACAGGATGCAGGTCATGCCTTCCTGGAGATAAGCCTTCTGATCACCCATCGTCTCGACATCGACGACCACCTGGTCGTAGCTCTCCGGATTCATGAAGTGGAAGCCCTCGCCATCCTCGTAGAGGAACTGGAAGTTGACGTCTTCCACGAAGGCGCGCTCGACCTGCTCGGTCGTACGCCAGCGCTCGGAAACCTTCACCCCGTCGACGATGCGGCGCATGTCCACCTGGGTGACGGGCGTGCCCTTGCCCGGGTGGAAGTTCTGCGCCGTGAGCACCACATAAAGCTTGCCGTCCACATCGAGGACGTTGCCCTTGCGGACGGAGGAAGCGATGACCTTGACCATGAGTATTCCCTTTTAGCTGCCGGCTTGTCACCGCCGGAGATGCGTCGTAGAGGACCGACAGGCCGATCCGGCGGACGGATAAGACTTTCTCGGCGCACCTAGCTCAAAAACCGCCAAATAGGAAGCCTCGGCCGGCAAGGCACCCCATAAAAGCTGACGATCAGGATCATCGCATGCCCCGCTCAGGTTCCACATCCGGTCGCTCTCCCTGGTGGGAGCCGCAGGTGCATGCCGACCGTCGCCCGTTCCTCCTGGCGCGCAATCGCATACAGGCCAGCCTGCGTGGACACTTTCACGGCGAGGACTTTATTGAGGTCGACCCCGCCACGCTTCAGGTCTCGCCAGGAAACGAGACGCATCTTCATGCCTTTGTGACAGAGGCGGTGACGATCGACGGGCAAGCGTCTCCCCTCTATCTGCACACGTCTCCCGAATTTGCATGCAAGAAGCTGCTGACCGCTGGGGAACGGCGAATCTTCTGCTTCGCCCACGTCTATCGCAATCGCGAACGCGGTCCGCTTCACCACCCGGAGTTCACCATGCTGGAGTGGTACCGCGTTGATGCGGACTACCGGAGACTGATGGACGACTGCGCCGATCTGCTGGCATTGGCAGCAGAGGCAGCCGGGACGCGCCGCTTCAGCTATCGAGGCGCCAGTATAGATCCCTTTGCGGAACCGGAGCGCATCACGCTGGCGGAGGCTTTCCACCGCTTTGCAGGTATCGATCTTCTCGCCTCCATCACAGACGATGGGCAGACCGACCGCGAACAACTAGCCAACGGGCTCGCCCAGGCGGGTATCCGGTTTGCCGATGACGATACCTGGTCCGATCTCTTCAGCCGCGTCCTTGTGGCGAAGATCGAGCCGAACCTTGGCTTGGAGCGGCCCACGATCCTCTGCGAGTATCCCGCGGCCGAGGCAGCGCTTGCGCGACCTTCGCCGAATGATCTGCGGGTTGCCGAGCGCTTCGAACTTTACGCGTGCGGCGTTGAACTCGCAAATGCCTTCGGCGAACTCACCGATGCCACCGAGCAACGTCGACGCTTCGAGCATGAGATGGCCGAGAAGGCGCGTATCTACGGAGACAGCTATCCGATAGATGAGGACTTTCTGGTGGCTTTGAAGGGCATGCCGCAAGCAAGCGGTGCCGCCTTGGGGTTCGACCGCCTCGTGATGCTTGCGACAGGCGCGAGTCGGATCGACCAGGTGATGTGGGCTCCAGTGGCGGAACCACCACAATGACACGATCCACCACACTCAAGTCGGCGGAAGATATTGTTGAAGCAGGACTCGCCGGTCCCGCCCAACTAGAAGACATCGAAGAGGTTACGCGACGGTACGCACTGGCAATCACTCCGGATGTGGCGAAGCTGATCGATCCTGCCGATCCGGATGATCCGATTGCCCGGCAGTTCGTCCCCAGTGCCCGCGAACTCGAAACCACGCCGGAAGAACGCGCCGATCCGATCGGAGACCATACTCACACCCCGGTAAGAGGGTTGGTGCACCGCTACCCGGACCGCGTGCTACTGAAGGCGGTGCATGTCTGTCCGGTCTATTGCCGCTTCTGCTTCCGAAGGGAAATGGTCGGGCCGCACGGCGATGGCATGATGACACCCGAGGAACTGGAGGCTGCTCTCGCCTATATCCGCTCCCGCCGCGAGATCTGGGAGGTCATCCTTACCGGCGGCGATCCCCTTGTATTGTCCCCCCGCCGGCTGCGAGAGATCATGCAGGGCCTGTCCACCATCCCGCATGTGAAGATAGTGCGGTTCCACACGAGGGTGCCTGTCGTCGACCCCTGGGCGGTGAACGAGGATCTCATCGACGCCCTCATGGCCAGTGGCAAGACCGCCTACATCGCTCTTCATGCAAACCATCCCCGGGAGCTGACGGAAGCGGCTCGCTCCGCCTGTGCGCGGCTGATCGATCGGGGTATCGCGATGGTCAGCCAGACCGTCCTCCTCAAGGGCGTCAACGATGACCCAGCGCTTCTGGCGGACCTCATGCGGGCCTTCATCGAGACGCGCGTCAAACCCTACTACTTGCATCATCCAGACCTCGCCTCCGGCACGAGCCATTTTCGCCTCGATATTGCCGAAGGGCAGCGCATTCTGGCCGCCCTCCGCGGACGGCTATCCGGCCTTTGTCAGCCGACCTATGTGCTCGACATCCCCGGCGGCCACGGAAAGGCGCCGATCGGCGAATGTGCGATCCGCGCCGAAGAAGGAGCCTATCGAGTGACCGACTTCTCAGGCGCGGAGCACGTTTACCCGCCGAATCCCTGAGTAGCTACCAAACCCAGTTGTATACATACCTCAGACCGACGACGTTAACTGCGCATATCCTCTTCTCGGTGAGCGCCTTCGAACAACGGCATAAACTCGCTTTATCGCGAAGCAATGGTCGCTGCGGGGCCGCCACCTCCGGACGCTTCCCCGGGATAAGACAAATATTTTCAGGAGGCCGTCCAGCGTTACCAATCGGGAACCTTCACGGCCAAAAGCTGAGACCCTAGTATGCTCCGTGCTTGGGCGCATGCGGCCACACCTGATTCGAGGCAGTGGAATTGATCGGGCGCCACATTGATGTATACAATTCCCTTACTGGGATGTCGGAGAGAATTCTATGACGAGCTATGTCCTGACCGTAACCTGCGATTCGACCCGTGGCGTCGTTGCCGCCATCTCAGGATTCCTGGCGGAAAAGGGCTGCAACATCATAGATTCCTCGCAGTTCGACGACCTCGATACCGGCAAGTTCTTCATGCGCATTTCCTTCATCTCCGAGGAGGAAGCAACTCATCCCCAACTGGTGGAGGGATTTAAACCCGTCGCCGCTCGGTTTGGAATGGACTGGGAAATCTACGACGCCTCCGACCGGATGAAGGTCCTTTTGATGGTGTCGCGCTTCGGTCACTGCCTCAATGATCTACTCTATCGATGGAAGATTGGCGCGCTGCCCATCGACATCGTGGGCGTGGTTTCCAACCACTTCGATTATCAGAAGGTCGTGGTCAATCACGACATCCCCTTCCACCACATCAAGGTGACAAAGGAGAACAAGCCGCAGGCAGAAGCGCAACTCCTGGAACTGGTCGAGCAGACCGGCACCGAACTCATCGTTCTCGCCCGCTACATGCAGGTCCTCTCCGACCAGTTGTGCGCGAAGATGTCGGGCAAGATTATCAACATACACCACTCATTCCTGCCAAGCTTCAAGGGTGCGAACCCCTATAAGCAGGCCTACCAGCGCGGCGTGAAGCTGATCGGCGCGACGGCGCATTATGTCACCGCCGATCTCGACGAAGGCCCCATCATCGAACAGGAAACCGTGCGCATCACCCATGCGCAAAGCCCGGATGATTACGTCTCCCTCGGCCGGGATGTGGAGAGCCAGGTTCTTGCCCGCGCAATTCATGCCCACATCCACCGCCGGGTGTTCCTGAACGGTAACCGCACGATCGTATTTCCGCCAAGCCCCGGAAGCTACGCATCAGAGCGGATGGGTTGATAAGGCACACGGAGCAGCAGCAGGAGACCTGCGGGCGGAACTGACATTTATCCTCCCGCAAGCCTTGCAGGCGCGTCCTGTGGCCTTATCTATTTCTGGCAGTGCCGCGGTGGATGCGCAATAGAATCCTCATTCCCGCCGTAGTTCTGTCATCGGAAAGAAAAATATCCTCTCTAAGGTGATTTTCGTTGCCGATGAATCCAATCCGGGTTAGCGTCCGGATTGTTGGCGATTTGCATTCGCCCGCAGAAACGCAACCACTTAGGGAGAGTGACATGTTTGATATGACGCGCGTCGCCACCTTTCGTCAGGTAGCGTTCAAAGTGAATGGCACGGAGCTTGCGTCTCTCATGTGCTGTCGAATGTAACGATCCGGATCACCCTTTCCAGAAAAATTCATTCGTCAGAGCTGTCGCCGACAGCCACAGAGGAGTCTGCTCATGCAGAAGCAAGTTATTGAATACGGTGGCGAGCCGGTAGGGATCGTCGTTCCGGACGAAGACAGGCTGAAGTTCATCGCCGTCAAGTTCCACGTCATCGATCTCGACGAACGCCGGTTCACATCAGCGGACGAGGTCCGCTTGGCCATCCGGGATTTGGTGCGCGCCCGCAATGCCGACGCGGCAATCCATGTCTAGCGCCTGCTTCACTCGCGACGCCCTCCCGGAGATCGGGCGGCGTCGCTTCTTCTAGAACGCCGTGAAGGTGAGCGTCGTCAAAGATCGTTCTATCCCCGGAATTGCTGCGATCTTCTCGTTGACGAAGCGCCCGACCTCGTCACCGTCCTTGATGTAGATCTTGAGCAGCAAATCCCAGTCACCGCTGGTTGAATAGAGTTCGGACACCAGTTCGGTCTTGTAGATAGCGTCTGCCACCTCATACGTCTTTCCTGGCTTGCATCTGAGCTGAACGAAGATCGGCTTCATGTTCTGTCCTATCGGTTGCCGCGGCCGCGAGGGCACGCTTTTGATCAACTATTGGCCCATGCCTTCGTCCACTTCAACCCGGGCCTACGCCCCCTCCCCGCCGGCCTCGTTCAAGAGCCATGTTTTGAACGAGGCAAATGGCGGATAATCAGCCCGCTCGGCAGGATGGGCGAGATAATAACTCCCCGTCTCCTGGGGTCTTGCATCCGTCGCCATCACCAGACGGCCCGTATCGAGCTCGGGCGCGATCAGGAATGACGGAAGAAGTGCAGCCCCCATTCCGGCTGCCGCCGCCTCGACTATGGTCATGTACTGATCGAACAGCATCCCGTGAAGCTGATTAAACCCAACACCCTCACTCCCGAACCAGTTCTCCCAGGCGTCGGGACGGCTACTCAGATGCAGCAAGGGCACCTCCAGAAGATCTGCAGGGCGCCGCAGTCCGAAGCGCGCCTGGAAGTCGGCACTGCACACCGCCACCGCCTGCTCCTTCATCAGAAAGGTCAGTTCCGCTCCTGGCCAACGCCCCTCGCCGAAATGGATGGCAGCATCTATCGAGTCGAAGCGAAAATCGAAGGGCTCAAGGCGGCTGATCAGGTTGACCGCCACTTCCGGATTACGGTCCAGAAAACGGCCCAACCGAGGCGCGAGCCAGCGGGCGCCGAACAGCGGAAGGACAGCGATATTGATGACGCCCCCTTTCGGATGGGCCCGCAGGTTTAGGGAGGCAGTGGAAATGCGCCGAAGCGCCTCCCGTATTTCGCGGGCATATCCGTCACCGGCCAAGGTTAATCTGATCGTCTGCCGCTCCCGTCGGAAAAGCGGGACCCCCAGTTGCTTTTCAAGGGATGATATCTGACGGCTGACGGCGCTCTGGGTAAGGCCAAGCTCGTTGGCAGCCGCAGTGATGCTGCCGGTGCGGGCAGCAGCCTCGAAGGCAGCCAGCAGAGAGAACGAGGGCAGAAATCGCCTGGGCGGCAGCACGTCATTCCTCCGTTGAATGACCTATTGAGAAACTGTCGATATTCACCCTGGTGCCGCCTCTGTAAAGTCCATTTGGAATTCATCCGGAACCTTTGCAATGCTCAATGACCCGCGCTCCCACGGACTGTGGGAAATGACTGCACCACCAGCACCCTCCACAGAAATGCTGCGGGAAGGCGTAACCGCTCAGGTCGTGATCGTCGGCGGCGGATACACAGGGCTGTCCGCGGCGCTGCATCTTGCCGAAGCCGGGACGGATGTTGTGCTTCTGGAGGCTCAGGAATTCGGCTTCGGGGGAGCCGGGCGCAATGTCGGCCTGATCAATGCCGGCATGTGGGTCATGCCGGACGATTTTCCGAAGGAACTGGGACCGCAGTACGGAGAGCGTTTGCTGGAACTGCTCGGTAACGGTCCCTACCTCGTGCGCGATCTCATCGACCGTCACAACATTTCTTGCGAGCTCGAGCGCAATGGGACCCTGCATCTCGCTGTCGGAGACGAGGGGCTGAAGGAACTCGCGGAACGGGCGGCGCAATGGCAGAAGCGCGGTGCACCGGTCTCCCTGTTGGATGCCGCGGAGACCGAACGCCGAGTGGGGTCCGCTGCCTATGCTGGCTCCATGCTGGACATGCGGGCCGGCACCCTGCAGCCCCTTGCCTATGCCCGCGGGTTAGCACGGGCCGCCATCGACGCGGGTGCCAGGCTTTACAGCAAGAGTGCGGTACTTGATCATCAGGAACAGAGCGGCGCCCACGTCCTGCGCACCGCTCGGGGTGAGGTCAGGGCGGATTGGGTTATCGTCGCCAGCGAAGCCTATAGTTCCGGCCCGTGGGAAGTCATCCGCAAGGAGCAGGTCTATCTCCCCTACTTCAATCTCGCCACCACTCCGCTGCCCCGGGAACAGCAACAGCTGATCCTGCGCGGCCGCGAAGGGTGCTGGGACACCAGGGAAATCCTCTCCTCGTTTCGCATGGACCAGGCGGGCCGGCTGGTCTTCGGCAGCGTCGGCGCCTTGCGCGGCACCGGAACATCCATTCACAAGGCATGGGCTCGCCGATCCATCCGCCGGATCTTCCCGCAGATTGCCGATATCCCCTTCGAGGCCGAATGGTATGGCATGATCGGAATGACCCATAACGCCCTGCCCCGCCTCCACAAGTTCGCGCCGAATGTTCTCGGCTTCTGCGGCTATAACGGTCGCGGCATCTCCCCCGGCACGACCTTCGGCAAGATCCTTGCGGAGCACATCCTCGGCCGCGTTGCCGAGAAGGATCTGCCGCTGCCGATCATCGATCCGAAGTTACCGGCGGTCCGCTCGGTCAAGGAGGCCTATTACGAACTCGGTGCGCAGGTCGCGCACCTGGCTGGTGAGCGCTTCTGATTGCAGAAGCGCCGCCGATCAGTACATTGACCGCAATTCGACATCCGGAAGGACTGACATGACGCTTGCCAATCTCGATCTCGCCCAGGACGTAAAGAGGATCTTCAGCGAACTCGGCATCAAGTCCGAAAGCTATACCGGTGGGACCCTTGCTGTTCGCTCCCCGATCACCGGTCGGGAGATCGGCAGGCTTCCGGAGATCACGGCCACGGATGCCGCTGCAGCCATCGAAAAAGCGCATGCGGCCTTCCTCGAGTGGCGCCTCGTGCCG
Source organism: Pseudorhizobium halotolerans (assembly GCF_902153235.2). NCBI lineage: Bacteria > Pseudomonadati > Pseudomonadota > Alphaproteobacteria > Hyphomicrobiales > Rhizobiaceae > Pseudorhizobium > Pseudorhizobium halotolerans. The sequence continues at coordinate 447,012 of NZ_CABFWE030000011.1, forward strand.
GCGCCGAAGCGGGGCGAACTGGTCCGCCTTCTGGGCGAGGAATTGCGTGCTTCCAAGGAAGCCCTTGGCCGTCTGGTGTCCATCGAAGTCGGCAAGATCACCTCGGAAGGTCTGGGCGAAGTTCAGGAAATGATCGACATCTGCGACTTTGCGGTCGGTCTGTCCCGCCAGCTTTACGGCCTGACGATCGCGACCGAGCGGGCCGATCACCGCATGATGGAAACATGGCACCCGCTTGGCGCCATCGGCATCATCTCCGCCTTCAACTTCCCGGTCGCGGTCTGGTCCTGGAACGCGGCGCTGGCGCTCGTCTGCGGCAATGCAACGGTCTGGAAACCCTCCGAGAAGACACCGCTGACCGCACTGGCAACCCAGGCGATCTTCGAACGGGCCCTTTCCCGCTACGTCGCCGAAGGCAATACGGCTCCGAAGAACCTTTCCACCTTGCTGATCGGTGGACGGGAGATCGGCGAGGTGCTGGTAGACCATGAGAAGGTACCGCTGGTTTCCGCAACCGGTTCCACGGCCATGGGCCGAGCGGTCGGCCCGCGTCTGGCGCAACGCTTTGCGCGCTCGCTACTCGAACTGGGCGGCAACAACGCGGCCATCGTCGCTCCGACGGCAGATCTCGACCTCACGCTCCGGGGTGTCGCCTTCGCCGCCATGGGAACGGCTGGCCAGCGTTGCACCACGCTGCGGCGCCTTTTCGTCCATGACAGCGTCTACGAAACGCTCGTACCGCGGCTCGCCAAGGCCTATCAGTCGGTCACCATCGGCAACCCGCTCGAAGTTGGCAACCTCGTAGGACCGCTGATCGACAAGGCAGCGTTCGAGAAGATGCAGAAGGCGCTGGATGCCGCCAAGTCCGCCGGCGGCAAAGTGACCGGCGGCGAAAGGGTAAATCAGGATGACGCCGCGGACGCATACTATGTCCGTCCCGCAATCATCGAGATGCCAACACAGACCGGACCCGTTCTGGAAGAAACCTTCGCGCCAATCCTCTATGTCATGAAGTACAGCGACTTCAAGGATGCCTTGCGGCTTCACAACGACGTGCCGCAGGGCCTCTCCTCATCCATCTTCACGAATGACATGCGCGAGGCCGAAACCTTCCTTTCCGACCGAGGCTCCGATTGCGGTATCGCCAACGTTAACATCGGCCCCTCCGGTGCCGAGATCGGCGGCGCCTTCGGAGGTGAGAAGGAAACGGGCGGCGGGCGCGAGTCCGGCTCGGACGCCTGGAAGGCCTACATGCGTCGTGCAACCAATACCTTGAACTACGGGCGCACCCTCCCGCTTGCCCAGGGCGTCAAGTTCGACGTCATCTGAGGCATGCCGGGACCGCTCAACCTCCTGACCGATATCGAGGGTGTGGCCGTCGGCCACGCCACTGATCTCGTTCTCGGCTCAGGCGTGACGGCGGTTGTCTTCGACAAGCCGGCGATCGCTTCGGGGACAGTCCTGGGCGGCGCTCCCGGAGGACGGGAGACGTCGCTCCTCGACCCTTCGATGACGGTCGAGACAGTGGATGCCTTCGTCCTGTCGGGCGGCTCCGCGTTCGGTCTCGACGCCGCCGGTGGGGTCCAGTCGGGCCTGCGGGAGATCGGCCGCGGCTTTCCCGTCGGTGACGTTCGTGTTCCCATCGTCCCGCAGGTCATCCTGATGGACCTCCTGAACGGCGGCGACAAGAGCTGGGGCCTTCATTCGCCTTATCGCGACATGGGTTATGAAGCATTCAAGGCGGCAACGGGCGGCGCTTTCCCTCTTGGTACAGTGGGTGCCGGCACGGGGGCGACGACAGCAACGGTCAAGGGCGGGCTGGGATCCGCCAGCGCAGTGACCTCCAGCGGCCATGTCGTCGCGGCACTGGTCGCAACCAACGCATTGGGTTCCGCGACCGTTGGCGATGGACCGCATTTCTGGGCAGCGCCGTACGAGGTCAACAACGAGTTTGGCGGACTGGGCTTGCCCTTCCCCACCGATAACCGACTGCGCATCAAGGGCGTCAACATCACGGCGACGACAATCGGCGTGGTGGTCACCGATGCAATCCTGACCAAGGCACAGGCCCACCGGCTGTCACTGGCTGCGCATGATGGCCTTGCGCGTGCAATCGTGCCGGTTCACCTGCCCTTTGACGGCGACACTGTGTTTTCTGCGGCAACCGCCGAGAAAGAGGTGAAGGAGGCGCGGGACCTGATGGAAATACTCCATCTGGCGGCGCTGGTTACCTCGCGCGCCATCGCACGCGGGGTTTTCGAGGCAACTGCTTTGCCGGTGGCGAACGCTCAGCCGTCGTGGCGAGATCGCTTCGGCAGCAGCGTCAATAAGTGAACTTCGCCAGAGCAGTTTCCACACGCCCCCATTGATCGTCGGCTGGAAGCCCAAGGCGCAGTTCCTCCGGTCGATCTTCGAAACGTCGGACGAAGACGCCTTCCTGCCCGAGGGCATGGAAGATCCGCTGGGCCTCGGCGTGACGAACGAAGCGAAACAGGGATGTTCCGCCCGCCACCGGTACTCCGCATTGTTCAAACAACGCATCAAGGCGAACAGCACTCCGGTGAAGCCGTTCGCGCATCACGCGTCGCCACTCTCGGTCCGCTAGCGCCTCGGTGCCGATGTGGAGCGCCGGCCCGGAGACCGACCAGGGCCCAAGCTCATCCTCCATTCGCGCCACCAGATCGGGATGCGAAATCGCAAAGCCCAGCCGGACGCCTGCCATCCCGTAGAACTTGCCAAAAGACCGCAGCACCAGCAGTCCTCCGCTATCCACAGCATCCGCGACACTCTCGCTTTCTGAGGCATCATGAAAGGCCTCGTCGACCACCAGAAGCCTCCCCTTCCCACTTAAATGCGCTGCGATTTCGAGAAGCTGCAGCCGAGGGACAATCCGCCCGGTCGGGTTATTGGGATTGACGGTAACTGCAAGATCCGCCTCGAGAAGCCTTTCGGGGTCGTTGACCTCCCTTACGTCGTATCCCGCCAACCTAGCCGCCCGTGCATGCTCCGCATAGGTCGGAGAGAGGATCGCGGCTTTACCCCCATTCTTTAGAAGTCTCGCCACGATGGGCAGAAGGATCTGCGTGCCCGGTCCCGCTGCGACATGCGCGGCGGACGGTGCGCCGTAGGAACGGGCGGCCGCTTCCTTCAGCCTTCCCAGGTCCTTCGGGTCCGGCAATCTCGAGAAAGCATTGGCCGGCAGGGGTGAATGCGGATAGGAATTCGGGTTGATGCCGGTGGAGAGATCGATCCAGGGCTCGGGCGCGTCGGGAAACAGCGCACGGGCACGTGCAAGGTTGCCGCCGTGCTCGATTCTACCGCCCAAGGAAATTCCAGCTGCCATCGGCTCCATGTACCTTTCTCTCGCATTCCTAGCCCTGCTGACAGAACGCGTCTTCGGTTATCCCGACTGGGTATATCGCCTGATCGGGCATCCCGTCACTTGGATTGGCAAACTCTTCTCAGTACTGGATGCACGATGGAATAGGGAGGGCGATACGCCCGCGCATCGCAGGCTGTGGGGCATCTTCGCTCTCGCCATTGTCCTGGCAGTGGTTGTTTCACTGTCGCTGGTGCTCGAGAGCCTGCTGCTGGCCATCCCGTTTGGCTTCATTTTGGTCGTGTTTGTTGCGGCCAGTCTTCCTGCCCAGCGGAGCCTGGAGCAACATGTCGAGGCTGTTGCAGCGGCGCTGGAGACGGGAGGCCTGCCCGCCGCGCGGCGATCAGTCTCGATGATCGTGGGGCGCGATCCGGAGAACCTCAACTCACCCGCGGTCTGTCGCGCAGCGATTGAAAGCCTTGCAGAGAACTTTTCCGACGGGATCGTTGCCCCGGCATTCTGGCTCGGTGTCGGCGGACTTGCGGGTGGCGCAGCATACAAGGCCATCAACACGGCCGACAGCATGATCGGTCATCGAACCGCCCGTCATGAGGCGTTCGGCTGGGCGGCGGCGCGCTTCGATGATCTGGTAAACCTCCCCGCGTCGCGCTTGAGCGGCGCACTTTTCGTCGTCGCGGCCTGCCTGGTCCCCGGGGCCTCGCCAACTCGCGCAATCGCTGCCATTCGACGCGATGCTAAATACCACCGCTCGCCGAACGCGGGTTGGCCAGAGGCAGCGATGGCCGGAGCATTGGGCGTCGCTCTTGCTGGACCGCGAAGCTATGGCGGCCACATGATCGAGGCCCGCTTCATGGGCGAAGGTGGCCGAACGAACCTCGATGCCTCCGACATCCGTCGCGCTTTACGGCTCGCCCGGGTGGCTGACGCGCTGCTGATCACGATCTTTGGGCTGGCAGCGCTGGCTATCTGGCCAGCCTGAGCAGTCCTGTCAGGTCGAGATGCTGTTCCATGTGGGCTGCAAGCCGATCCAGGATCGCATCGATGCCAGCTTCATAGTCTATCCCAGCAGGTTCGGCACCGAGTCGCCGCAGCCAGGCCGTCCGCTGGCGGTCGTTTGTGAAGAGCCCATGCAGGTAGGTGCCTACAACCTGACCATCCGCGGACATGGCTCCCTCCGTCGATCCCGAGAACTCGGCAAAGGGTCGCGCGCAATCAGGCCCAGTGGTTCGCCCGATGTGCATCTCGTATCCCTGTAGCGGCTCATCGTCGAAGCTTCGTCCCGTTACCGACTCCAGCCTCTTGTCGCCGGCAAGCACCGTGTCAACCTGAAGCAGACCGAGCCCTTCGACGCGATCCGGCGCGCCTTCAGCGCCCTCGGGATCGGCGATGGTACGCCCAAGCATCTGGTAACCGCCGCACAGACCGAGTACCCGCCCTCCCCTGCGCACATGTGCGCGAATGTCGATATCTAGTCCGCTCGCCTTCAGCACCTGAAGGTCCGCAATCGTCGCCTTGGATCCGACGAGCAGCACGAGATCACAGTCGCTGGGTATGGTCTGGTCCGGCCGCAGACGAATCAGGTCCACATCGGGCTCCGCCTCGAGCGGGTCGAGATCGTCAAAGTTGGAGACATGCGGCAGGATCGGAACGGCAATCCTGACCTTGGCGCCTGTCTTCCTTGTTCTTTCCTCGTGAACCCCAAGCGCATCCTCCGCAGGCAGACGGACCGCATCCGCGAAGAACGGCAGCAGGCCGATGGCTTGCCAGCCTGTCAGGCTGCTGATCGTGGCCATCCCATCGGCAAACAGGGAGGGATCGCCCCGGAAGCGGTTGACGATGAAACCCACGATCATCCGGGCGTCATCCGGTGGGAGGACGAGCTTGGTGCCGGCAATACTGGCAATCACGCCGCCGCGGTCGATGTCGCCGATCAGAATGACCGGGACATCGGCCTCACGTGCGAAACCCATATTCGCTATGTCATTGCGGCGGAGATTGACCTCGGAAGCACTGCCGGCTCCCTCCACCAGAACGAGATCCGCCTGCTCCTTCAGGATGCCGAAACTCTCCATCACCCGCGGCATGAGCGTCGGCTTGATCGCCTGGTACTCCGCTGCTTTTGCATTCCCCGACACGCGCCCCTGGACGACCAGTTGCGCACCCACCTCGCTTTGCGGCTTGAGCAGAATCGGATTCATGTGGACGCTCGGAGAAACGCCGGCTGCTCTTGCCTGCAGGGCCTGAGCACGGCCGATCTCGCCGCCGTCTTCAGTGACGGCGGCATTATTGGACATGTTCTGCGGCTTGAACGGCAAGACTCTCAGCCCGCGCAGCGTGAAGGCGCGGGCAAGCCCCGCCACGACCAGAGACTTGCCCACGTCGGAGCCTGTCCCCTGGAACATCAGCGCCCGAGCGACCATGTCAGAACTCGATACCAGCCTGTGCCTTCACGCCGGCTTTGAAATGGTGCTTCACCAGCGTCATCTCGGTCACCAGATCTGCAGCGTCCATCAGCAGGGGCTTGGCGTTCCGGCCGGTCACCACAACATGGAGATCGGGTCGTCGCGCCGTCAGCTCCGCCACAACCCTCTCCAGGTCGAGATATTCATAACGAAGTGCGATGTTGAGTTCGTCCAGGACCAGCAGGCCGATGCTGTCGTCGGCCATAAGCTCCCGCACCTTGTCCCAAGCGCGTTCGGCCGCGGCGATGTCGCGCTTCAGATCCTGAGTCTCCCAGGTGAAGCCTTCGCCCATGGTGTGCCAAACGACACGATCTCCAAACGCCGCAAAAGCCGGCTGTTCGCCCGTGGACCAGGCTCCTTTGATGAACTGGACGATACCGACCCGGCGATTATTGCCGAGCATCCGCAATGCAAGCCCGAAGGCTGCCGTCGACTTGCCCTTGCCCGGGCCGGTATGAACCATGAGAAGACCCTTCTCCAGGGTCTTCTCGGCCACTTCCGCATCCTGAACAGCCTTGCGGTTCGCCATCTTTGCCCGATGGCGCTCGACTGTTGCATCGTCGAGCGGCTTCACCGGACGGCCACGCGGTCGGAGTGCTCCGCAACCACGTCCTCGCCGGACCGGAACCTCTCACGCAACAGCGCGGCGGAGGCACCGAGCACAGCCCAGAAGACGAGGTTGGTCGCATAGACCGCGTTCACGAAACGCGCATGCAGTTCGTGTGGCACGGCAGTCTCGTGGCTCACCGGCAGCGGCGCCCCAACGAGATGCGGAGCGATCAGCAGCACAATCGCAAGCGCCGCCAGTCCCGCCGATCGGGTATAGACAAGCAGGCCGAGAGCGAGGCCGGTCGAAACCACGGTTGCCATCCACCAGACCTGACGCGGCCCGAGTTCGGCAGCAGGCATCCCCGGCAACTCAGGCGGCAGGCCGAGGCCAGGCGCAAGGCTGACGGTCACGAAGCCCGCAATCCCCAACAGGAGACCCCGGCGCCAACCTCTGATGCCACCCAGTGCTTCTGCAACGGATAAAAGGACAAGACCGAAACCGATGCCAGCCAGCATGTTTGCGCCTGCCGTATAGATGAGGCGTTCGGCGCCATCGGCGGGCATCCAGGCTTCTTCCTCGGCTTCCAGGGCAGCAGGTTCCGTGGCAGAAATCCCTTCGCCCGCCGCAACAGGATCGCCGGCGCCTTCGAAGGTTTCGGCCTCCATGATCAGGGGAATTGTGGAGAAGCTTTGCATGGCCGTCAGCAGCAGTCCGGACAAAAGGCCGGCGACCACCGCCGTGAAAACGATGTTACGAAACAGCGACATGTTGGAAATCCTCAGTGGCAGGGAAAGGCCAGAGAATGGCGCGAATCGTGAGCAGCGTTGTGGACTACGTCCATGTGTGAAAAGCCGACAAACCCCACGGCGAACAGCCCAAGCAGGGCGGACATGCTGAGAGAGAGCGTCCTGGAAGTTGAGGTCACGGCAATGTTTGAAGCCGATTTGGTCGTCATGGATCTTGTCCTTTCACCCTCCACCCGAGGGTCGTTGATCTTCACTCGCCGCCGGCAGGTCTCCTGGCTTGCGGATCATGCACTCGACGCCCGCCTTCCCGGGATCTCCCAGTGGCTTGTGGACGCGAGCTCTCCGCTTACAGTTGCGGGGGCAGCCGTGGCATTGACCTCTTGTCTCACCACGTTCCCTCTGGGCCCGAACAGGCACCAGCGACAGAGGTCACTATAGCCAAAACGGTCGCCCGGGCAATCACCTTCGCCGCATTGACATGAGAGCCGCAGCAGGCTTACTGACATTCCAGACGGTCCTGTCCGGCAACGGAACAGGCTAAAAGGGAATGCGGTGCGATCCTCCAAAGGATCAATGCCGCGGCTGCCCCCGCAACTGTAATCGGCGAGCCACTGCAAACGAGCCACTGGGCAAACCCGGGAAGGCAGCAGGAGGTCAGGACCCGAGAGCCAGGAGACCTGCCGTCGACGAAAATACGCTTCTCCGGGCGGGGTGCTCCGGGCGAGGCGCAACATCACGACGATCGGTATTGCTGGTCGTCCCGCGCCCCACCAATATCGATTCTGGCAGGAACGCGGCCTTGTGTGACGACCGATCCAGCAAAGCAAATGTTACCATTTTCGTATGCACGAACTGCCGTGATGCGTCTGATAGCGACTTGCGTCCGGGCGTCGCCCTGATCGCAGCCCTGCACGAAGCGACAGCGGACAAGCCGGTGACCGTCAAGCCGGTAACCTGCCTCGCAAACTGCCAGAAGAGCCCTAGCGTCGCCTTCTCCCACCGCACCGGATGGTCGTATGTATTCGGTCATTTGAGCGTCGAAAATGTCGAGGACATTGTCACCGGCGCCATGATGCTTGCGGACGACGAGCGCGGCTTCCTTCCGCTTCGCGGCCGCCCCGCCTGCCTCCGCGGCAACGGGATGTCAGCGCGCATTCCACCCTTCCATCATCACGAGGATATGCCCGTATGAGCGTCAACCTGAAGCGAGTCCCATGCACCGTCGTCACCGGCTTCCTGGGAGCGGGCAAGACAACCCTGATCCGCCACCTCCTCGAGAACCTGGACGGCAAGCGCGTGGCGATCATCGTCAATGAGTTCGGCGATGTCGGCGTTGATGGCGACGTCCTGAAGGGTTGCGGCATCGAAAGCTGCCCGGAAGAAAACATCATCGAGTTGGCCAATGGTTGCATCTGCTGCACGGTTGCCGATGATTTCGTGCCGGCGATCGACCAGATCCTGGCACGCGAGCCACGCGTCGATCATATCCTTATAGAAACCTCTGGTCTTGCTCTGCCAAAGCCGCTTGTCCAGGCATTCCAGTGGCCGGCAGTAAAGGCGCGCGTGACGGTGGACGGCGTCGTCGCCGTCGTCGATGGACTGGCATTGGCCGAAGGCAGAGTGGCCGACGATCATGAAGCACTGGAGGCGCAACGGCAGGCCGACGATTCGATCGACCACGACAATCCGGTCGAGGAGGTCTTCGAAGACCAGATCGCATGCGCCGACATGATCGTGCTGACCAAGAGCGACCTCCTCGGCAGCGACGGCTTGTCAACCGCAAGGGAGCGCGTCGCAGCGCACCTGCCACGGGCGGTGAAGATCGTCGTCAGCGCCAACGGTACCGTCGACCCGGCGGTCCTGATCGGCCTCGGCCTCGCCGTCGAGGACGACATCGAGAACCGCAAGACCCATCATGACGATGAGCTCGATCACGAGCATGACGATTTCGACAGCTTCGTGGTGGAACTCTCTTCCGTGACGGATGCCGAAGAGCTTGCGCGCAAGATCGCAGCCACCGCCGAGGCAGAGAACGTGCTTCGCATCAAGGGCTTCGTGGATGTCACCAACAAGCCTATGCGCCTGCAGGTCCAGGCAGTAGGATCGCGCGTCAATCACTACTTCGATCGTGCCTGGACGCCTGGCGAGAAGCGCGAAAGCCGCCTCGTCGTTATTGGCGAAAAGGGGATGGATCGCGCCGCCATCGAAAGGATGCTTGCCGCCTGAGGCTCTGAAAGATGCATATCCTGGCCACCACATCGTCGTCTCTGGATGACCTTATCGAACCCGTGGACCTTGATCAGTCACCGGCAGACGTGGTGGTCCTGTCTTTCTCCGGCAGCGACCTAAACGGGCTATCCGCCGGCTGGGATAGACAGGGGATGGTGTCGCTGTCGGTGGCCAACCTCAGCGAGCTGCGGCATCCCATGTCGGTCGATCTTTGGCTCGACAAGACGGCGTCGCGGGCGAAGGTCATCCTGGTTCGCATTCTGGGAGGATATGACCGCTGGCAGTACGGAGTGGAGGAGCTGTCCCGGCTTGCCCGCCAGAAGAACCTGAAGCTCGTTCTGCTACCCGGCGAATGCAGTGTCCGGGATGATCGTTTGGCGGCCGCATCAACTGTGAGTTCGCAGGAGCAGACGGCGATCCTCGCCTGCTTCCGTGAGGGCGGCCCGGACAATATGCGCGTGCTCGCGCATCGACTGGTCGCCCTCGCGACAGATCAGACTGTCGAACCGGCTGCTGCTACCGCAATGCCCAAGGCTGGCTTCTACCGGCCTGGGCTGGGTATTGTCGAACTCACGGAGCTGCTGGAAGGACGCGAGGCGACTGCGCCGCGGCTACCGATCATCTTCTACCGTTCCATGCTTCTCGCCGACGATGTGGCGCCGATAGATGCCCTGTTCGCCGAGCTGGAGAGGCGGGGCCTTGCTCCCCTTCCGATCTTCGTCGGCGGATTGAAGGATGCCGGCTCGCTCACGTTCGCGGAGCAGGCCCTTCGATCGGTCCGCCCCGATGCCATTCTCGCGGCAACCGCCTTCGCGAGCGGAACCGACGGCGATGGACACACGCTCTTCGATCACATCGGCGTCCCGGTCTTCCAGATCATCGTCGCGACCACACAACGCAGCGGCTGGCTTGAGGGACGGCGCGGGCTCAATCCTTCCGATCTTGCCATGCATGTCGTCCTGCCGGAACTCGACGGACGGATTCTGGCCGGTGCCATATCCTTCAAGCACGGCACCAATTCATCCAATCTGGTGAACAGCCCGGAGCTGGAACGCATAGAAGCGGTCGCGGACCGGATCGCCCGATTTCTGAGGCTCCGCTCAACGCCGCGACGGGAGCGCAAGCTGGTGTTGATCCTGCCGGATTATCCGAGCGCCCCTGGCCGAACCGGATATGCCGTGGGTCTGGATGTGCCACAAAGCGCCTTGGAGATCCTCCGCATGCAACGGGAGGCCGGCTATCACGTCGACGACCTGCCCCTATCGCCGCGTGATCTGCTCGACCAGGTAGAGAAAGGCGGCCGAGGGCTCTCGCTGGCAACCTACCGGTCGCGGCTTGCCGCCTGCCCCCCCGATGCTCGTGACGCGGTGGAAGCTGCCTGGGGACCGGCCGATGAGGATCCGGACCTCACCGGGGACTCCTTCCACGTTCGCGGCGCCTGCTTCGGTAACATCACCGTTGCGCTGGCGCCGGATCGCGGGCGCAATGCCGATCGCCGCGCCGACTATCATGATCCGGCTCTCCCCCCGCGCCATGCGCTGTTGGCCTTCGGCTGGTGGATGGCGGATGACTGGGGCGCTCACGCCATCGTGCACATAGGGGCTCACGGAACGCTCGAATGGCTGCCGGGCAAGAATGTAGCGCTTTCACGGAACTGCTTCCCAGAGATCGTGACCGGCGGTGTGCCGGTCATCTATCCTTTCATCGTCTCGAATCCGGGAGAGGCAGCCGTTGCCAAGCGTCGGATCGCAGCCGTTACCCTTGGCCACCTGCCCCCCGTCCTGACCGATGCTGGACTGTCCGACGATCAGAAAAAGCTTGAGCTGCTTGTCGATGAGTACAGTCAGGCGGACGGGCTCGATGGTCGCCGTCGGGATCGTCTGGCAAGGCTGATCGTCGAGCAGGCCCACGAGATCGGCATCGCAGCGGACGTGGGCATTTCCCCCGACGACGATCCAGACAGCGCCCTCACCCGTATCGACGCGTTTCTCTGTGACCTGAAGGACCTCGCCATCAAGGACGGTCAGCATGTCTTTGGGTCGGTTGCGCCGGGGGACGATGACGCTCTGCGAGTCGAAAGCGCGGCGAGCGAGCGGGAGGGGCTCCTCGCTGCCTTGGACGGCCGGCATGTCCGGCCCGGGCCGTCCGGTGCCCCCTCGCGCGGCCGCCGGGATGTGATGCCAACGGGGCGGAACCTGTTTGCTACCGATCCCCGCACCTTGCCGACGCCGACGGCCTTCGAGCTCGGCAAGAAGGCCGCAGATGAAGTCCTTCGGCGCTATCTTCAGGACCATGGGGAATGGCCGACGAGCCTCGTCTTCGACCTCTGGGGCAGCGCCTCGCTTCGAAGCGGCGGCGAAGAGGTTGCGCAGGTGCTCGCGCTCATGGGTACGAGGCCTGTCCATGACGCCGCGACCGGTCGTGTCACGGGGGTCGAGGTCCTGCCTCCTGCTGCAATCGGTCGTCCGCGGGTCGACGTGACGTTGCGCATTTCCGGTCTCTTCCGGGACATGTTTCCGGCGCTGATTGCCTTGCTGGATGCGGCAGTGCGCGCGATCGCCGGCCGCGATGAGGCGCCTGGCGACAATGCCTTGGCGGAAGACGCGCGGCGCCTTGGCCATGTGCCCCTGCGCATCTTCGGATCCGCCCCCGGAAGCTTCGGGGCCGGCCTCGAGGATAAACTCTCCGACGGCACATGGAGCGAGCGGGAAGAACTCGGCCGCCTGTATCTTGATGCCACTAGCCACGCGTTTACGGGTGCCGACGGCGAGGCGACGGAGGCGCGCGGACAGTTCGCGAGCCGGGTGGAAGCAGCAGACCTGCTCGTTCACACGGGCGATGACCCTGGACGCGATCTTCTGGATGGCTCGGCAGACGTGGCGTTTATCGGCGGCTTTGCGGCCGCCGCCGCCGCACTGGGGAACAACGCCGAGGTGATTGCCCTCGACACGACCGATCCGGCACGACCCCGCGCCCGCTCGATCACGGAAGCCATCACGCGCGTGGTGCGTGCCCGAGCCGTCAATCCGCGCTTCATCGCGGGACAGATGCGCCATGGGCCGCGCGGTGCGGCTGAACTGGTAGAAACCGTTGACCGCCTGATCGGCTTCGCGGAGACGACCCGGGCCATCCCGCAGTCGCTGATCGAGGCGCTCTATGACGCCTACCTCGGCAGGCAGGAGGTGCGCGACTTCCTGCTGTCGCAGAACCCCAAAGGCGCCCGCTTCATGGCCGAGCGCTTCCGGTCGGCCCTGCGTCGCGGCCTCTGGCATCCTCGTCGGAACGCCGTGGATGCGGAACTCGAAATGCTGCTTGCGGAGCGCGTGTCATGAGCCTGCTCGCAGCTGAAACTGACAAACGCGACCTCCGGAGAGGAGCCTGCCCCGCATTGTCCGCCCCCATGCAGACGGGCGACGGTTTGCTGGCGCGCATATCTTTTGCCGAACCGATCCGCCCGGCCCAACTGTGGACGATCTGCCGCCTTTCCAAAACACACGGCAACGGCGTGATCAACATTTCCGCGCGTGGGAATCTGCAGGTCAGGGGCCTGACCGCCGAAACAGCGGGGAAGTTTGAGCGCGACATCAGAAGCCTCAACCTGCCGCTTCGGGAGGGTTTGGCGGTCGAAGTACCTCCCCTGGCGGGCCTCGATCCGGCAGAAATTGCGGACCCCCGCCCACTGGCCGGGGCGATCCGCTCCGGAGCGCAAGGTCTGAAAGGGCTCGCGCCAAAAATGTCCGTGGTCGTGGACGGCAGCGGCCAGATGCGCCTTTCCGAACTGCTGGCCGATGTCAGGCTCGTCGCGACAAAATCGGCCAACAACGTGGGCTGGCAGGTCCTTTTAGGAGGCACGCAAGCCGATGGTCGTGTCCATGGAACATTCCAGGCGCAGCAAGCCGTAGACGAGGCACTGAGCCTGTTGCAGAGGCTTTCAAGCCTCGGCCCCACGTCCCGTGGCCGCGATCTTGTGACCGATGCCATGTCGCCATGCGCGATGATGGAGGACGGGCCCTCATCCTTGGGTCTCACACTGCTTGAAGGGGACGAAGCCGCCGTCGGTATCGGCCTCCCCTTCGGCCAGACCACCGCCATGCAGCTTGCGCCTCTATGTACCGAGGCCGAGACGCAGCATATCCGTGCCGTCAGACCGGCCTTCGGACACGCGCTGATCCTGTTCGGTGACCGTTCTGCCTGCGAAACCATACTGGTGTTTGCCGGCAGATCCGGTTTCATCACCGAGTCGACCGATCCTCGCGGCATGATTGCCGCCTGCCCTGGCAGCCCTTCCTGTGCCTCTGCCGCCATCGACACTCATGCCCTGGCGCATCTCGCATTGGAGCACCTCGAAGACCTTCTCGACAGGTCCTTCAACCTGCATGTGACCGGCTGCGCCAAGGGATGTGCCCATCCCCAGGCGACGTCACTTACGCTATGCGGCCGCGGAAGCGACATCTCCTTCATCGTGGGCAAGGCGTCTGATCCCTCATTCGCTTCCATTCCGGCCGCCGAATCCGCTAATGCACTGCGCAGCATCGCCGCGCTCGTCCGCAAGGAGCGCCTCAAGGACGAGACTTCGGCGGCCTGCATCGCAAGGCTCGGCAGAGAGCAACTCGCCCTCTCCCTCACGTCAGGACGCACATGACCACCTACGACTACATTCGCGAGGGCGACGCCATCTACAGGAAGTCCTTCGCGATCATCCGTGAAGAGGCCGACCTGTCGTCCTTCAGCGAAGATCAAGCCGATATCGCGGTCCGGATGATCCATGCCTGCGGCCTGGTAGAAGCTGCTGCGCATTTCCGCTTCTCTCCGGATTTTGTATCGAAGGCCCGCGGGGCACTGCATGCCGGCAAGCCGATTTTCTGTGATGCGGAGATGGTTGCCCATGGCATCACGCGGGCCCGGCTGCCCGCCGACAATCGGGTAATCTGCACGCTTCGTGACAGCCGCACCATCGAACTGGCGAAGACAATTGGCAACACCCGCTCGGCCGCGGCCTTGGACCTGTGGGACGAGATGGAAGGGGCGCTGGTGGCGATCGGCAACGCGCCGACCGCGCTGTTCCGGCTGCTCGAAATGCTCGATGCCGGCGCGCCCCGGCCTGCCGCCATCATCGGCATGCCTGTGGGCTTCGTGGGAGCCGCAGAATCAAAGGAAGCCCTGATGGCAGCACCTCTCGGGATTCCCTACGCAGTCGTACGCGGACGCATGGGGGGTTCTGCGATGACAGCTGCAGCCGTCAACGCGCTCGCGAGGACCGGGCTTTGACAGCCACCGTGAAAGGCCGCTTGACGGGCGTGGGCACCGGTCCCGGCGATCCGGAACTGTTGACACTCAAGGCGGTGCGTGCGCTCCGGGAAGCCGATGTCGTCGCCTTCTTCTGCAAGAAGGGCAGCGCCGGAAATGGCCGCGCCATCGTGGACGCTCATCTCCGCCCTGGGGTCATTGAACTGCCGCTCGTTTATCCGGTAACGACGGAAACGCATAAGGAAGACAGAAACTACAAGGAGCCGATCGCCGCCTTCTTCGATCGCTCGGCGGAGGATGTCGCCCGGCATCTGGAGGAAGGACGAAATGTCGCCGTCCTCAGCGAGGGTGATCCCCTCTTCTACGGATCCTACATGCATCTTCATGTGCGGCTCGCGCACCGCTATACGACCGAAGTCGTTGCCGGCGTCACTGCCATGTCGGGCTGCTGGTCGGTCGCCGGGCTGCCGCTGGTGCAGGGCGATGATATCCTCAGCATCTTGCCGGGAACGCTGCCGGAGGGCTCACTGGCAGAGCGGCTGGCAGGAACGGACGGCGCCGTGATCATGAAGGTTGGCCGCAACCTTCCGAAAATCCGGCGTGCCCTTCAGTCGGCCGACAAGCTGTCACAGGCCGTCTATGTCGAGCGCGGCACGATGGCGAGCGGCAAGGTGTGCCGGCTCGAGGAACGGGATGAAAGCCCGGCACCATATTTCTCGCTGATCCTCGTTCCCGGCTGGAAAACACGTCCATGATCGGATCGCTCGTTGTGGTGGGAACGGGGCCTGGGAACCCCGAGCAGATGACCCCGGAAGCCGCCGCCGCCATTGCCGCGGCTGAGGATTTCTTCGGTTACTTCCCCTACCTCGACCGGCTTTCCCTGCGCCATGACCAGCGTCGGCACGCATCCGACAACCGCGAGGAATTGGCGCGGGCGCGGGAAGCGCTCGCCATGGCCGCGGCAGGAGGGAAAGTCTGCGTCGTTTCGGGCGGTGATCCCGGCGTCTTCGCCATGGCAGCGGCAGTCTGCGAAGCACTAGAAGCAGGGCCCGAGGAATGGCGGGACATCGATCTTACCATCATTCCCGGCGTCACCGCGATGCTCGCGGTGGCTGCGAGAGCAGGCGCACCACTGGGACACGATTTCTGCGCCATATCCCTTTCGACCAACCTGAAGCCCTGGCACGTCATCGAAGAGCGCATCGTCGCGGCCGCCAAGGCTGGCTTCGTCATGGCCTTCTACAACCCGATCAGCAAAGCCCGCCCGCATCAGCTCGGCGCGGCCCTCAAGCTCCTTCGGCATCATCTGCCCCCCTCGGTGCCGGTGATCTTCGGCAGGGCTGCGGGACGCCCGGATGAGATGATCAGGACCGTTACCCTCACCGATGCCGCGCCGGAGATGGCTGACATGGCCACCTGCATCATTGTGGGTACGAGCGAGACGCGCTTCATCGAACGCGGCGTAAAGGAGCCTTTGGTCTATTCACCGCGCAGCCACAGGGATGGCGGTGCATGAGCGAGGTGATCCAGGACCGCTTCCACGGAGTCGACTGCCGGAACCTCCGCAAGCCGCGGACGTCGGATCAGGATCACGTCAATGCCCAGCGCACGGGCCGCGATGATCTTCCCGTAGCTGGCGGGGCCTCCACTATTCTTTGCCACGATGACCTCGATACCATGCTCCTGCAGCAGCGCCTTCTCACTTGCTGCCTCGAACGGCCCGCGCTCCGTCAGGTAGGCGGCATAGGGAACCGCAAGCCGCGGCTCGACAGGATCGACGCTACGAACGAGATAGTGGTGGTGGGGCGCGGCTTCAAACGGCAGGAGCTCCTGCCGACCAAGGGTCAAAAATACCCTGCGCGGTTCTTCGCCCAACAATACGACCGCCTCGGGGATGCTGCTCACCTCGGTCCATCGATCATCCGGCTGTCGTTGCCAAGGGGCACGGCGGAGCGCGATCATCGGCACACCTGCCCTCTTCGTCGCTTCCGCCGCATTCGCCGATATTCGAGCGGCATAGGGATGTGTCGCGTCGATCAGGATGGAGATCTTCTTCTCCCGAAGATACTGCGCGAGACCTTCCGCTCCGCCAAAGCCACCCACTCGAACGGGAACCGGGTGCTCGATCGGAGTTCGGGTTCGACCGGCAAGCGAGAGCTCGACAGTATAACGAGGATCGTCCGCAAGGCGGCCTGCAAGCCGGCGCGCTTCTCCCGTACCGCCCAGAATGAGGATGGAGTGTTTCAAAGTGCCTCCTGAATCACCCGCCGACCATGCACCGCGCAGGCCCTGGCTGTCCATCGTCGGCATTGGCGAGGACGGTGTCGCGGGCCTGGGGGAAAAGGCCAGGCTGGCGATTGCTTCCGCCGAAGTCGTCTTCGGAGGGCGAAGGCATCTGCAACTGGCAGAACCTCTGATCAAGGGGCAAGCCCAAGCTTGGCCGAGCCCCTTCGACGCGTCCATGAAAGGCCTATTGGCTTTGAGGGGGAAGCCCGTCTGCGTGCTCGCCTCAGGCGATCCCTTCTTCTTCGGCGTCGGCGTGACCCTCTCCCGGCAAGTCGCGCCGGATGAGTTCGTGGCATTCCCAGCTCCCTCGGCTTTCTCGCTCGCCGCATCACGCCTCGGCTGGGCCCTGCAGGAGGTGGAGACGCTGTCGCTGCACGGTCGGCCCGACGACCTCATCCGGCCGCTGCTACATCCGGGCCGGCGCCTGCTGGTGCTGACGTCGGACGGGACCGGTCCGGCGGCCGTCGCCGAACTCCTGTGTGGCCTCGGCTTTGAACGTTCGGCAATCACGGTACTGGAGGCGCTGGGAGGACCAGGCGAGCGTATCCGCGCACACACGGCTCTCGGATTCCCATTCTCCGATATCCACGACCTCAACCTCGTCGCAGTCGAAGTCAAGGCACGGGCGGATGCGCGTATCCTTCCGCTCACCGTTGGCCTTGACGATGATCTCTTCGAACATGATGGCCAGATCACCAAGAGAGAAATCCGCGCAGTGACGCTCTCCGCGCTCGCACCGCGTCGCGGAGAACTGCTCTGGGACATCGGCGCCGGCTCAGGTTCGATCGGCATCGAGTGGATGCTCGCCGATCCCTCCATGCGCGCTATCGCATTCGAGGCTGACCCTGTTCGAGCGGAACGCGCACTGCGGAACGCCCAGGCTTTCGGCGTTCCCGGTCTCAGGATCGTGCAGGGCAAGGCACCTGAAGTGCTCGCCGACCCCGAAAAACCTGACGCGATCTTCATCGGCGGTGGGGGCAGCGCACCCGGCGTACTGGATGCAGCTGTCGAACAGCTCAAACCCCTTGGGCGGTTGGTGGCAAACGCCGTGACGAGCGAGATGGAGGCGGTTCTGCTGGCTGCCCAGGCCCGGCTTGGCGGCAGTCTGGTGAGGCTTCAGGTCAGTCGCCTCGGTGATGTTGGCACGATGCATGGCTGGCGTTCGGCCATGCCAGTCACGCAATGGATCTGGACAAAGCCGGGAGAGAACCGATGATCGTCGCGGGGCTCGGATGTCGCAGGGGAACGAGCGCGGACGACGTTGAGGCAGCGCTGATCCTTGCTTGCAGCAAGGCCGGGATCGACTTGTCGTCGATCGACGCCCTGGCGACGGGGACAATCAAGGAGGACGAGCCGGGAATTCTGCGGCTCGCGACACGGCTGAACTTGCCGCTTCATATTGTCCGAGACGATGAACTGCGGGAAGCTGCGCCGCTGACGCAGACCGTCTCGCGACACAGCCTGGCGAAAACATCCTCCCCCAGCCTTTCCGAGGCCACGGCCCTGGCTGGAGTAGGCGGTCCCGCCACCCTGCTGGTAGCCCGAGTGATCGCCGCAGGCGCCACATGTGCTCTCGCTCGATCGAGAACCGTACCATGACAGTCCACTTCATCGGCGCTGGCCCCGGTGCCGCCGATCTGATCACTGTACGCGGACGTGACATTCTCTCCCGCTCGCCCGTCTGCCTCTATGCCGGCTCGATCATGACGCGGGAACTGCTGGCCTATTGCCCGCCGCACGCACGAATCGTGGACACGGGTTCTCTCTCCCTCGACGAGATCGAGACGGAGTACCTGACGGCCCACCGGAAAGGACAGGACGTAGCCCGCCTCCATTCCGGCGACCTCTCCGTCTGGAGTGCCGTTGCGGAGCAGATCCGGCGCCTCGAGAAGCGCGGCATCGACTACACATTGACGCCGGGTGTGCCCTCCTTCGCCGCCGCCGCTGCCGCTCTGCGGCGGGAACTGACAATCCCGGAAGTGGCGCAAAGCGTTGTCCTGACGCGAATCTCCGGCCGCGCATCGAAGATGCCGGAAGGGGAAACCCTCGCCGCCTTCGGCGCGACGGGCGCCACGCTTGCCATTCATCTCGGGATCCAGGCGCTTGATCGGGTGGTGGCCGAACTCACCCCGCATTATGGCGAGGATTGCCCGGTCGCGATCGTCGTAAAGGCCTCATGGCCGGAAGAGAGGATCATCGAGGGCACGCTGAAGGATATCGAAGCAAGGCTGGCAGCCGAACCGGTGGAACGAACGGCTCTGATCTTCGTCGGCAGAGGATTGCGTGCAACGGATTTTCGCGAGAGCCGGCTTTATGATGCGGATTACGTCCGTCGATTCCGCCCGGGATGGCCTCAGGAGGAAGAGGCGTCGGAATGATCGGTCGGCGTAAACGGTGTCCTTCCCTTCAGCCTGCCCTCACGATCGAACACCAGGATCTCGAGTGCGATGCCGGAGTGACAAAGGGCCTTGGCCGCGGTTCGCCAGGCAAGTCTCGCGACCCGTGCTCCGAGGTCCAATCCCTCTGCTTCGGCCTCTTCGAACGCGCCGGCTACCGTATTGGCCGCGGCGATCCGCGCCGCCAAGGCCCCGGAAGCTCCGGCATCTTTCGCGAGCTCCGCAAGGGCTGCAAGATCGGCCATGCCGCGTTTGGAATGCACATCCAGCATGCCTTGGGCGAGCTTCGTCATCTTCGCGACACCGCCGGCGATCGTCACCCGCTCGACCGGATGGCTGCGCAGATATTTGAGCATACCGCCGACAAAATCTCCCATATCGATCAGGGCGATCTCCCGCAGGCCGTGATAGGCTGTCACGGCCTTCTCGGACGTATTGCCGGTCGAGCCTGCAATATGGGCAAGTCCTGCAGCACGGGCGACATCGATGCCTCGCCAGATCGAATGGATCCATGCCGCGCAGGAGAATGGAATGACGATTCCGGTCGTGCCGAGGATGGAGATCCCGCCGAGGATACCGAGCCGCGGGTTCAGGGTTTTTTCCGCCAGCAGTTCACCACCGGGGACGGAGATCTCCACCTCCAGATCTGCCATGGGTCCCGCCACTTCAGCGATCGCCGCGGCAATCATCTTCCGGGGAACTGGATTGATGGCGGGCTCCCCGACCGGCAGCGGCAGGCCTGCCCGCGTTATCGTGCCCACTCCTTGGCCGGCTCGGAAGGTGATGCCCGAACCGGGGCGCCCTTTTCGTACCGTGCTGATGATAAGGGCGCCGTGGGTGACGTCAGGGTCATCGCCCGCATCCTTGATCACGCCGGCTCGAGCAAGCCCTTCTTCGCGCTCTTCCATGGCAAGCGCAAAGGCCGGCCGCTGCCCTCCCGGCAGCGTCACCTCGACGAGCCCAGGAAACTCGCCCCCAAGCAGCGCCTGACAGGCAGCCTTGCTGGCCGCAGCCGCACAGGTTCCCGTCGTCCAGCCGCGGCGCAGGTTCTTGCCTTCGACATCCATGATCGCTTCTATAACTGGGCCGGCCGCGACCGTCACCGGCAAAAGGTTTCCGCATGAGCTTGACTGACATGATCGCCTCGGCCTGCGCCGCAACGCCCGATTTCGAACCGGGCCATGTCTGGCTCGCAGGCGCCGGGCCGGGGCATCCGCGCTACCTGACCCTCGAGGTCGCGGACGCGCTGGCGAAATGCGACTGCGTCGTCTACGATGCGCTGGTTTCGGCCGAGGTTCTCGCCCTCGCAGGAACCGCGGAGCTGCATTTCGCCGGAAAGCGCGGCGGCAAGCCCTCGGCCACACAGGAGAGCATTACCGCAATGCTCATCGAACTTGCCCGCGCCGGTCGAAGGGTCCTTCGCTTGAAGGGCGGCGACCCCTTCGTCTTCGGCCGGGGCGGAGAGGAGGCAGAGGCACTGGCGAAGGCCGGGATCCCATTCCGCATCCTGCCTGGCCTGACATCCTCGCTCGCCGCCCTCGCGTCAGCCCATATTCCCGTCACCATGCGTGGCATCAGTCGCTCCATTACGCTTGCCACCGGCCACGCAGCCGGCACTCCGGATGATCTGGACTGGCGCGCGCTCGCTCGGGTCGGCGAGCCGATCATCGTCTATATGGGGCTGAAGATGATCGGCGAGATCAGCCGGCTGCTGATCGAAGGCGGACTTTCGCCAGAGACACCGACGGCAGTCCTGATGTCCGCCACGACACCGGATGAACGGCTTCTCGTTGCCACGCTTGCAACTGTGGAAGCGGAGGTGCGGCGGCAGGACTTCGCCGCACCCGCCCTCATCGTCATCGGCGACATCGTCTCCATGAGGGACGTGCTCAATTCCGGGGACGGCTCATGAGTGCGCGCGCGCTGATTATCGGCGCCCCGCGATCCGGCTCCGGCAAGACGAGCGTCACCATCGGCCTGCTGAGGGCCTTTGCGCGCCGCGGCATCAAGGTTCGCGGCATCAAGACCGGTCCGGACTACATCGACCCGGGCTTTCATGAAGCAGCTACCGGCGTACCCGGCCTCAATCTCGACAGCTGGGCTATGGCGCCCGAACTGCTTCGCCACCTGGCAAGCGAACACGCCAAGGACGCAGAGCTTCTGCTCATCGAAAGTGCCATGGGGCTCTTTGACGGCATACGAAGCGAACCAGGCCGTACTGGTGCCGCCTCCGATCTCGCAGGCCTCTTCGGGATCCCCGTCCTGCTCGTGCTCGATGTGTCGGGTCAGTCGCGGACGGCCGCAGCTATCGCCTGCGGATTTACCCGCTACGACCCACAGGTCCGCATTGCCGCCTGCATCCTCAATCGCGCCGGTAGCGAGCGTCACCGTCTCCTCTGCTCAGACGCCATCAACGACATTGGACTGCCCGTCGTCGGCACCGTTCTCCGGGATCCGTCGCTGACGCTGCCGGAGCGCCATCTGGGTCTGGTTCAGGCCAACGAGCATCCGGAGGTTGACGCCCATATTGACAGGCTGGCGGATGCCATGGAGGCTTCGCTGGATCTGGATGCGATCCTTGCCGCGGCCGCCCCGCTCGATATACCCACCGGCTCCGCGGAACTTGCCCTACCGCCACCAGGTCAGCGCATCGCACTGGCACAGGACGCAGCCTTCACCTTTCTCTACCCTCACCTCGGTCGCCATTGGCGAGCCTGCGGTGCGGAGCTGGTGCCCTTCTCGCCGCTGGCCGACCAGGCACCTGCAGACGGATGCGATGTTTGCTGGCTTCCGGGGGGATATCCTGAACTCCATGCCGGCCGTCTTGCCGACGCCGACAACTTCCGTACCGGACTTGCGCGCTTTGGCGAACGACATCCCGTTCATGGTGAGTGCGGCGGCTATATGGTGCTTGGCGAGACGCTCGAGGATGGGGACGGCGTGACGCATCGGATGACGGGACTGCTCTCCCACGGCACGAGTTTTGCAAAGCGCAAGATGAACCTCGGCTACCGCCAGGCAACGCTGCTTTCGGACAGCCCTCTCGGACACAAGGGCGACAGGATTCGTGGCCATGAATTCCACTATGCGCGGGTCGTTTCGCCCGGCCACGACGAACCGCTCGCCCAGATCGCCGACGGCCTCGGCACCCCCATCGGCCCCTCCGGCACCCGCCGCGGCCTCGTCAGCGGCAGCTTCTTCCACGCGATCGCGATGGGAACCGTTCTCTAGGTGGTCGTCTCGGGCCACTTCAAGGTGCTCACCGCCTACAAGTCTCCATTCCTATAGCGCTAGCCATCTTCGGTGCAGGGGGTGAGAATGTGGCCAACACCCCACGGGGGGCGAGGGAAGCAGGCGGACTATCTCCTGAAGACCCTGAAAAAGGTCAACGCCAACGTGCAAAACGTAGTGGCACATGGACTGCGGGCGGAGAGCACGATCCAGGCGTCGAATTGCAGATCAAGGGCATTCGCGACGATTTGGATGCAATCGAAGCCTGGGTGGCCAGCAAGCGGGGTTGAGTTGCTCGTTTTCGATTACATAGAAACCGACCGGCGTGCGGTTGTTTCATGGTACCCAGAAGACAAAGCTACGCCGTGGCTGGGCATCGCCAGGGATGTTCTGCTGTCCGGATCGAAAGAGGCGTTACAGGAAGGCGGGGATACGATCTCTCTCCCTTGGTGGTCGTTCCTTGGCCTAAGGCCAGCTGTCTTTGACCTAATCCGCGGGTTTAAACTTGCTTCCGGTGTTGGTTATCAAGTGTCTGAAAGGGCCGCAGACCACCTTCGCCTCGCGCGATCTCGGGACGAGGGCTATGCCCTAGGCGGTCGCTTCTAGCCAGATCAAGCCTGAGGAGTTGAAACCGCGGCTCAAGTCGGCCGGTTTCGTCCGTAACTTGACAGACCAGCAGCTTCGTAACGTTTCAAAGTTGGCACTTCTGCCTGCGGGAGCGACCTTTTCTGTCCCGGGAACTGGGAAGACCACGGAAGCCCTGGTCACTTTTGCCGTGCGTGCCGAACCGGGTGACCGCTTACTTGTGATTGCGCCTAAGAACGCATTCGCAGCGTGGGATGAACAAATCGAAACTTGCCTTCCCTCCTTTGGCCATAGGTTTCTTCGGCCACGCAAGACCGACAAAATCCCACTCCAGCTGCTCGATGATCCGCGGCTAATGATCATCGGTTATCAGCAACTGGCGCGCGTGAAAGAGGCCATTGCGAACCATCTCGTCGGCCGCCGGGTCCATGTTTTTCTGGACGAGAGCCATCGGATCAAGGGCCAGAATAGTATTTCGACGGATGCCGTTCTGAGCTTTTCCCACTTGCCTGTCAGTAAGCTCGTTATGAGTGGCACTCCCATGCCACAGTCGACTAGTGACCTGCTTCCCCAGTTTCGGTTCCTGTACCCCGAGGTTCAGGCGGATGAGGATTCTGTTGTTGGCCTCATCAGTCGGGTTTACGTCCGGACCAATAAGAGTGAGCTAAACCTGCCTCCGGTTACCAGGGTCTCGAAGACGCTACCGATGGATCCGCTCCAGCAGCGGCTTTACGAATTGATGAAGAGCGCCTTGGCTCGTGAAGCCACGCAGGCGCTGACGATCAAAAGTAAGCAGGCATTCAGGGGTTTGGGCGGTCTGTCACACGCGTTCTCCAGTTCGTGTCCAACCCGGCCCTGCTGGCACAAGAGATCGCTTTCGCCCATTCCAACGAATTGTCGATGGCTTTAGCAGAGGGCCGGGGCCCAAAATGCGCTATGTCTTGCACAGAGCGCGAAGTTTGCCCGCGAAGGGAAAAAAGGTGCTGATTTGGTCAACCTTCGTGGAGAACGTGGAGCATATTGCTAGCAGCCTTCAAGACTTAGATGCGGTCTATTCCACGGTGGTGTTGATGCCGGGGGTGAGAACGATGACGATACTCGGGAAGGCAAGATCCGGCTATTCCATGACGATCCCAATGTCATGGTTATGGTCGCGTATCCAGCGGCGGCCGGGGACGCCGCCCAATACCTTCAGTCCGAAGATCGCATTCACCGCCTTGGTCTGCCTCCCGGCCAAGATACAACGATCGAGATTGTGGAATGTAATGGAAGTGTGGATGAAATCGTTCGCCAGAGGCTGGAGTTTAAAGTTGGCCAGATGGCTGCCGCGCTAAACGACTCGGGCCTGACAATTTCGCCGGTTCCCATTGTTCCGGACGAAACAGACGAGGGGCTTGGTGCCGGAGGCCTCGATGAAGGCGACGTGCGCGCACTACTAGCGGCGCTCGGAGGGTAGTAGTGCAACCACTATCACTCGGGATCGCCTTTGGCTGTATCGAACTTCTGAGGGTCGTTAAACGAAACCAGTTGACGCCAAGCGGCGTGCATTCTCTTTCATTGGGTTCCGTATCATCCTCGGCAATTTACCGCGCCTAAGTCCTCAAGCAGGTCTCCGGACTATGCTGGTCGACTTCATTGAGGTCGAACAACCACCATGGCTTCAACTAGTCCCCTATGGTCGTCGAGAGACATTGCTCCAGGCTCCTCCGAGCATCCGTCAGGTATTTGTTGGGTCGGGTCTCGCTTATGGAGACGACGAGGACACCGTTCGATTCTGGGATGGCTTGCGGCGCGTGCGCGCGGACTCCGTGATGATGTCCTGACCGGAATCGGACGGCGCGGCGAACGGTGAACGCTTCAGCACGAGCGAAATCGGACCGGAGTGGAGCCAAAGTGGATTGCGATTGAAAGCTCATCTGACGGCTACGACGTGCTCTCCCGTATGTCGGCTTCTGACAATAGGCGCATGACGATTGAAGTGAAAGCAAGCGAACAAGACACCGAATTTGCGTCATTTCACTTGACGCGCAACGAGTGGGAGACTGCCATCGGCTCGGTGGCTCATCGGTTTCACCTTTGGGCGCTAGCACGGGCCAGAGAAGAGCTTGCCGTACTGACGGTTGAACAAGTTGGGCGCACCTACCTCAGGATGCAGGCGCTGGTGCGTGGGAGACACTCAGGATTCCCTTCTCTGCTTTCAAGGAATTCTTCCATGATTTTCCTGGCAATGCGTATTAATAGTCTCGGTAAATTGCCATGTATCGCGACGGAAGAACCCTTCACTTGATATAAAGGTTCGCCGTCGAATGTCGATCTCAGTACCACTTTGCGAACGACACTGGCGTCGAAGTGCTCAGCAGAATAATCACGAGAATCCAATATTTTCAGTATGGTGTCGGCTGTTCGCCAAATCGGCGCAGTGATGAGGTCCGGAGAATATCAGCCCTCAGAGACCGCTTTCGCGCCGGTGCTCAGCCCCTTCCGCATAACCCTCGAAAACAACGGAAAAATCCGGCCGCAGCCGGATCGGGAGAAAACTTTCGCGGGGGCAAGTGGCGGAGAGGGTGGGGCTCTCCGCCAGTTACCACAAAAACGCCTGCGCCGCCTAAGCTTCTGGCCTACAAGCGTATTCTTTGTACACCGCTTGTTACATCACGTGATACATTGATGGCAAGAGGCTGCTGCACAGGCGCAGCAAGTACCCCCCTTGAAACAGCAGACGGGCAACATCGATGGAGGCTTTAATCCAAAGATTTATGCTGACTGACTTTCGCCCGCCGCTCGCCATCACTCCAACGGTGCAGCCAATCAGCCCAAGTTCATGCTCAAGGTCGGGAAGCCGAAGCACCTCAACGTGCTTGGCTGACTGTTCAAGTACCCGCACCTTGTCCGGTAGGGCGCTATTACACACGTTTTTCTGGGGAGAACCGACAGTTGGAAAGCACGGGGACGTGTGATCGTTTGCCCTCAGATGAGGGTCAATCTATTGTTTTCGAAAAAGATGAATTTACGGAAACTGTTTGTGTCCATTGCACCGCCACGCTTGAGCCGCGAGAATGACCTGTTGAGTACACTAACGCTTTGGTTTTCCGCGCATGGCTTAAAGACAGCTTCGGCAAAGACATCAAGGCAGCATGGAGCGCGCTTCTTCCGGGCGGACGGCAGGTCGATGCTGTGCCCCGAACCAGCTTGGACGTGACTGTATTCACTGAAGTACCCGGAGAAGCACAAACCTATGCGAATACGGATAACCGGCCGACCTTTGAATATTATTGGCTCCGCCAGACGCTCGGAACCTGGAGGTCGCCAAGATCAAGCGTTAGCTCCATCCTCCCGGCAGCCGAGACGAGAAAGGTGCCTGTGTCTCTTCGGACGCCGGAACTTGATTGAGACAGCCGCACCGGAAGCTCACATCAATCTGCCTACCAATAGATCAACCGCGGGAATTTTCTCCCGTGCGCGTACCAAACGGCGACTTAAACCAGCCGAGGACACAGATTCATCAAGAGTCCATTGCACTGAGGACAGCGCTGGTAGCTTTTACCTCAGCTTGCGGACGAGCTTTAGAAATCGGTGGACGACCCGGAAAATCGTCTCTGGAACTCGGCCTGCTATTGCCTTAAAGCGCTAACTGCGTGACTGAGCGAGTGCTCTTTCGAGCATCTACAGCGAAGCCAGATGCAATCACCTAGGCAGAAAGACCGCCCGATGGTGGAATAGCGAAGACATGAACGAAAACTTCAACCAGCATGCTCTCCTTCAGAACCTACGCGATCGCGTCATTCGCATCCCGCGCATCTGGAAGCGTGCAGTGATGATTGCCTTCGACATCTTCGCACTGCTGTTCGCACTATGGGGAAGCTACGCTCTGCGCCTAGCCGAATGGACACCGGACATCACTACGGAGCGTCTGACGCTCGCGGCGGTCGCGCCAGTAGTTGCCATTCCCGTATTTGCTCGAACCGGCCTGTATCGATCCGTGACGCGCTATCTGCCAGAGGCGACCATCTGGATGATATTGAAGGCAATGTTGATCGCCACCGCGGGCTGGGTGATCATCATCTTCCTGATGGAAATGGCCGGTCAGGGAATTGTCCCCCGTTCTGTACCGTTCCTGTATTTCATCCTTGGAACGGCTCTTATCGGAGGAGCGAGGTTCCTTGCTAAGTGGTTCCTGAACGCGGGTCGCGGCATGCGAAGCCAAGCCGAGCCTATCTTCATCTACGGAGCCGGGCCTTCCGCAGCGCAACTGGCGCGCGCCCTTCGAGGACATGGCAACCGCCACGTGGTCGGACTTATTGATGACGACCCATCGACTCATGGCCGAGACATAGCCGGTTATCGGGTATTCCCGTCTAGGGATCTGCAATCGTTGATCCAGCGGTACGGCGCCAAGGAGATCGTGTTAAGCATGTCGTCCATTCCGGCTGAAGCCCGCCAGCAGGTAATCGGTCGAGTAGCAGCGCTCCACGTGAAAGTACGCAGTCTCCCTGACATCTCAGATCTTGTCGATGGACGCTACATCGTGAACCAGATTCGCGAAATTGAGATCGACGAACTGCTTGGGCGTTCGTTCGTGCCACCGGATAAGAGATTGCTTGCTGAGGCGCTGAGTGAGAAGACGATCATGGTGACCGGTGCGGGCGGTTCGATCGGTTCGGAACTCTGTCGCCTTATCGCCCGCTGGAACCCCAAGACGCTTATTCTGTTCGAAGCGAGCGAATTTGCGCTCTACCGAATCGAACAGGAACTCTCGTTAGCCGGCGCGCCTTTGATCATTCCGGTGCTCGGTTCTGTAACCGACGACCGCCTCGTTCGGAGAACGATTAGAAAGCATCACGTCGATGTTCTTTACCATGCCGCTGCACACAAGCATGTCCCACTTGTTGAAGCGAACATCCTCGAAGGCATACGCAACAACGTGTTTGGGACCCTCACGGTCGCCAAGGCGGCCGCGGAGGAGAACGTAAAGAGCTTCGTGTTGATATCTTCAGACAAGGCTGTTCGGCCCACTAATGTCATGGGCGCCACCAAACGATGGGCGGAACTCGTCGTACGGCAGTTCGCCAAAGACTCCCAGGCAAAGCGGTCAAATCAGACCTTCTGCGCCGTCAGATTCGGGAACGTCATCGGGTCTAACGGCTCGGTCGTCCCGCTCTTCAAGGAGCAGATCGCGAAAGGTGGGCCGGTCACGATAACCGACCCCGAAATGACCCGCTACTTCATGTCGATCCCCGAAGCCGCGGAACTGATCGTGCAGGCGGGTGCGCTCTCGCAGGGAGGCGACGTCTTCCTCCTGGACATGGGGGAGCCTGTCCGCATCGGTGATCTGGCGGAAAACATGATCCGGCTTGCCGGCTTCGATGTGCGCGGCATCGATAATCCCGACAGTGGTATTGCGGTCAAGGTGATCGGAAAGCGGCCTGGGGAAAAGCTGTTCGAGGAGCTTTTCTATGACCGCGGCAACGCCCGTCCCACGCGGCACCCGAAGATCATGCGGGCAGATTCCAACTCCGCTGCCCGCCGCCATGACATTGAGGCGTCGCTTCGAGAACTGGAGGGAGCGTTGCAGCGGGAGGACGAGGATACTGCCAAGGCACTGCTCTTCGCACTAATCGCGTCCGACTGTGATCGCGGGTGAGATATCCGCAGCGCGGGTCTCGAATGGCCCTGAGCTTCGGAGGCAAAGTGAAGTCGCGCAATTGTCCGCTCAATGCGTCATGCATGATATGTAAATGGTGGTCGGATCTTGATTGAAGTACCCCTAGACAGATTGGTGCTGTTTGGCGCTCTTATTGCTTTGTCCAGCCTATCGGGGATGTTAGTTTCCAGGGCACTTCCATGGGGCGAACAGGCAGATACTTCGTTGCTTGCCCGAGCCACCGGACTCGCCCTCGGGCCCTTTCTCCTCGGTCTCGGTGCCGTAATGGCGATGGGCTTCTTCCGTGGAGCAAGTCACAGCGCACATCTTGCGATAACAATTTCTTTCCTTGCTTTCGTTGGCGTGGGCGGGGTGATAATTCGCCGGACGAATGGTCGAACTAGCCAAAAGCTACTCTGGGAGAAGAGGCCACTCCTACCTGTCGAGTGGGGTTATGCGGCCGCCATCTCTCTTGCCGCTGTCGTTCTTGTTGTCCTGTCCATCTTCGTGCCGCTGACCCAGAACGATGCACTGGAGTATGCGATGGTAGCGCGGGAGCTTTACGCGACGCGCGATCTGCTGACTTATCCCGTCCTCAATCCAGAGACGAATGTGACAGGCATCTATGCGCCTTGGACCCATCCGCCCTTCTATGTGGCATTGATGTATATTGCCGAGATCGTGCAGGGGCATGCCGAAGCACCCGGCCTCATCCGCCTGCTCTCGCCCT
Source organism: Pseudorhizobium halotolerans (assembly GCF_902153235.2). Classification (NCBI taxonomy): domain Bacteria; kingdom Pseudomonadati; phylum Pseudomonadota; class Alphaproteobacteria; order Hyphomicrobiales; family Rhizobiaceae; genus Pseudorhizobium; species Pseudorhizobium halotolerans. The sequence continues at coordinate 476,455 of NZ_CABFWE030000011.1, forward strand.
GGTTCTTGTTATCCGGCGCTTATGTCACCTATGCGCTGGGCGCACAACTCAGTAGGGCGACAGGTCTAGCTGCCTCTCTCATCTTCATGTCGCCACCACTCTTCTTCCTGGGGGCGGGTCAATCGCTGCTGGACCCTTTGCCAGTACTCGGTCTCACACTCATTGTCGCTGCGGTATGCGGAATATCTACGAAGTCTCTTTTTTTCGGCGCGATCGTCGGAATGTTCCTAGGGATTTCTCTTTGGACTCACTCACAGGCAATTCTTTTTGTCCCACTCGCAATGGCAGCTGTGGCGGTAGAGCGGGGGCTGCGGGATTTCCGCGCCATCGTCGTCGCCGCTGCAGCACTCCTCGTGGTGGCCTTGATTGTCGGTGGCTGGCCATACTGGCGAAACGTTGAGGTGTTCGGAACGCCCATAAGTGACAATCCTGCAGTATTCGCCCTGCCAAACCTCCACTGGGAGGAATATTTCTCCATCAATCGCGGCCTCGGCAGCATCGTGGCGCAAGTACAGTATGGCGTTCTCAAGGGCTGGTTCTCGCCGGAGGCCTACGGGTTGATTTTTTGGGGTTTGGCAGTCGGTTTGATCATATTCCTGCGGGACAGACGACGCATGTCCGCTGCACAGTATGTCATGCAGGGCGCGCGGGGGGGCGAACGGGCAGAAGCACTTCTTTGGCTGCTTGTGACACTGTTGTCAGCTTATCTTGCGGGGGTTCTCCTGTCGCTGCTTCTTGGCATCGACCACATGATAAAGAACGAACGCTACCTCCTGGTCACCCTTCCGGTCGTGTCGATACTTTGCGCGCATGGCTATGAGAAGCTCAGGACGAGTTCGCTCTCACAGCTCCTCCCCATGAGATTGCTCTTCACGGCTGCGCTGCCCGTTCTGCTTTCGCTGCAGTTCAGCGTCCTGCTGGCATATCAGGCAGCCAAGCATGAGATCACGGTAGGCAACCTCTTATCTCCGTTGGAAGGCAAACTATTTCGAGCGCCCGAATACGCCCTTCTTCGACAACCCTTGGCAGGCCTCACGGATCAGTCTGTCGTCCTGTCAATGAAGCCTTCGGACATGTATTACGGGAGGGGCAGGGTGATAAGCTACCTTGATCCGCGTCTGCTGCCGTTCTACGCGGAGACGGACGCGTCCGGCGCCTATCAGCGTCTTGTGGCACTGGGGGTGACACACATCCACCTGCCAGATTACGGTCTACCGCCATTCTACAATAGTCAGTTGCACTCGATTGTTCGTGATCCTGCACTGACACGTCTCGTTGCGCAGACAGTTGCAGGCCAGATATACGGTTTGGGTCCCGAACAACTAAATCCCGGCTCTCCAGTCGTGATCTCGCCGGACGCGCGGCCGTGGACGATAAGCGAATCAATCACGCTGATGGGACGGAAGGGTTTTGCGAGGAGTTCGCGAGGAACACAGGCGTTGCAGGGTTCGACATATTCGGGAGGCCTGCCTTATGATCTTTTTCGTCGCCATTGGCTGACAACCGCGGTTACTGGAGTTGGCAGCGACGGACTACCACATGAAGCAAACGGGCTTCCCGTCGAGCCGTCCCAACAATATGCACTGGATCTGAAAATCTCGGGAACAGGATTCGTGAAACTTGTCGTCCTACAATTTGCGACTAATGGCGACATCCGGCCCGCAAGCCGCCCTGACAGTCTGCAGGCAACCACGTTCGAACTGAGTCCGCGTCAGCCGGAGCGGGAATATGGCTATCGCTTCCTAACAGGGCCGTCCACAGACCAAATTGCCGTCGCAGTAGAAACGGTGGGCCAAAGTTCCATCAGGGTGGACTCCCTTAGCTACACGCCGCTAAAGGAAGTTCACTAGTGCAACAGATCGTCCATCGTTTTAGTCTCTCGATTCCTGATTTCGATCTCTTCACATCCCTGAGCTTCACACTCGCGCTGCTTGCCTCCCTCGGGTTCGTGCTGGTTCTTGTTTTCAGGACCAGTAATCTATTCCGGCTGTCTCTCATCACAGCAGCTCTGGTTCACTTGTTCTTTCAGTGGCCCCTATTTCTCATCTCCGACCAACTGGAAGCGTCGCTGGAAGATCCGTATTGGTTCTTCACCACGATCCAGATCACCGTCTTTTCTCTCACAGCCTTTGGGGCGCTTACCGCGTCTCCGAAGGACCGTGCACCGATCGACAAGGCCCGCCTCAGAAACCGCGACCTCCTGCTTCCCGGAGCACTCGGGGTTCTGGCGATATTTCTCTATCTCCAGAAAGTTCCCGCCGAATGCACCGCCCTCTACGCCATGGTGGTAGATCCAAGCTCGGCATTATTAGCAAGAGAAGTCAGCATAAAATTCGTCAGCTCCTACATCGCTACAGCCTCGTTCGGCGCATTCGCCAATGCTTTTGCCCCTGCGATAATCGCCATTGCGATTGCAATGCTCTACACGAGGGTGATCAAGCTGAGGTTGATCTCCTCTCTCGTTTACATTGTCATCGTCGCAGTCACTGTCTTTATTTGCCTATTGAGCGGCGCTAAGGGTCTACTCCTGCCGTCGTTCATTGTCGTTTCTGCGTGCTGCCTCCTTTGGAACAAATCGTTTGTCAGTGTTGCAGTTGCATCGGTGGCATCTTTCGCTCTTATGTTCACTGCGGTTTTGACCTTCGAATCCGTGAGGGACAGGCCACATGATGAGGAGGGTCGATACGGTTTTGGACAATGCACAGCGAAACTGAATGCCTGCACACAGAGTGCTGAACTTGTGCGCTCGCTCTACGAGCGTGATAGATCTCTTGGCTTGACGAAAGCGAAACTGGACGACTTGACGGCGGATCTATCCCTGAGCTGCCCGGGAGCAGGCTTGGAACAACTGGGGCTAGGGACTAGCGGGGGAACCGGCCTGAAGTCTGAATCTAAACCAGCAGCCTCCTCTCCTACCCTGCCGCAAGCGACGTACTCTTACGTTGATGGTATTCTGTATCGCGCTTTAGTAATCCCGATCCAGGTGGCAGCATGGCACTTCCTGTATGTTGAGGAGGAGGGCTCCCCTGGCGTCTCGGCAATGCCGTTGATCCGGCGCTTCTCGAGCGAAGGCGTGAACATGCCTGAACTCGTCTACCAAAAGTACGGCAGTGTCTTTTCCGGCGGTGACCGCACCAGCACGAGCACGGCTCCCACAGGTTTTCTGCTAGCCTATCCAGCCTATCTCGGCCTCAGTGGGCTTCTGATTGCTCTGCTTGCAGTCATGGCAACCGATGCTTTTCTCACCGCCACGACGAGACGGATGGCGGCATCTGTCTATCCGATTGCATCAGGACTCACGGTGGTAATGGGATTCAACTTCATCCTTTCGGATTACGTAACCGTGATGACCACTCATGGGGGTGCGGCGGCACTGTTTCTGATGGCGATCTGGGCCTCTACGGTAGATCGAGTTGCGATTAAGCGCGTTTTCGACCTAGCCGTCGCGGTCCCGCTCATGATCATGCTCGCCCTTCCCGCTCTAGGGATAGGCCTCCTAGTGCGCATACGGCTAGGCAGCCCCATCTTGTTCAGACAGCAGCGCGCCGGTCTCGGGGGACAGGTTTTCACGATGCTAAAATTCCGAACTATGACCGATGAGAAGGATGAAGACGGCGCTCTCCTGCCGGACGCCGATCGGCTTAAGCCATTCGGCGCCTGGCTACGTGCCACAAGCCTCGATGAGCTTCCCGAACTCATCAACGTCGTCCGCGGCGAAATGAGCCTAGTGGGCCCCCGTCCGTTACTCGTTCAGTATCTTCCACTTTACTCGGCAGAACAGGCTCGGCGGCATGAAGTGCGTCCGGGAATAACTGGATGGGCGCAGGTTAACGGGCGCAACGCCCTAGGCTGGGACGAAAGGTTTGGCTACGACGTCTGGTACGTTGATAATTGGACGCTGTGGCTGGACATCAAGATCCTTGCCATGACAGTGGCGCGTGTCCTGCGCCGAGAAGGTGTCACGGACGGAGAGACGGTGAGCATGAAGCGCTTCGAAGGCAGTAGCAGGGAGTGATGGCGAAAAAAGATCGGCTGGCAGTATTTGGGGCCGGAGGTCACGGACGGGTTGTTGCTGACGCAGCCGAGGCGTGCGGCTGGAACAATGTGGATTTCTTTGATGACGCCGTCACCAGCACCGCCCATGGTCCGTGGCAGGTAAGAGGGACATTTCGGTGCCTTGACGAGAGGCTGGACGAGTATGCGGGCGTCATCGTGGCCATCGGCCACAATCGTCGCCGGCTCGCTTTGCATGATGAACTTGCAGCACGTGGAGCTGCTCTTGTCAGCGTGGTTCACCCTCAGGCTGTCGTCAGTCCCTACGCCGTGCTCGAACCCGGCACCTTCATCGCGCCCGGCGCTGTCGTGTGCGTGGGAACTGTGATACGTCGCGGCGCGATCGTGAATACCGGCGCGACCGTCGATCATGACTGCACGATCGGTCCCGGCGCTCACATCGCCCCCGGCGTCGCCATGTCAGGGGGCGTCACCGTCGGCGAGTGCTCCTGGGTAGGTGTCGGCGCCGCCGTGAAGGAACTCGTTGAAATCGGCACCGACTGCATGGTGGGGGCGGGTAGCGTGGTGATCCGCTCGGTGGACAGCGGCGTCACGGTAGTCGGCAATCCAGCACGTCCGCTCAACAAGGATTAGATCATGCCTAAAACTAGATACTCTCCCTGGCCCAGCTTTACGCCAGAAGAGGCCGACGCGGTTTCGCGAGTTCTCCTGTCCAACCGGGTCAACTACTGGACGGGAGAAGAGACACGCTCGTTCGAGAAGGAGTTCGCCTCATGGGTTGGGGCGGAATACGGCATTGCGTTGGGAAATGGCACCCTCGCCCTGGAGGTTGCTGTCCGTGCTTTCCAGCCGTCGCCCGAGGACGAGGTCATCGTGCCGCCCCGAACCTTTATCGCCACAGCGAGTGCAGTTGTCACGGCGGGAGCAAGACCTATTTTTGCCGATGTCGACCGGGAAACCCAAGGGCTGAGCGCGGAGACCATCGAGCGGGCAATCACGCCACGCACCAAGGGTATCATTGTCGTCCACCTCGCGGGCATGGCCTGTGACATGGATCCGATCATGGAGCTTGCTCGTTCGCGGGGGCTGTTTGTGATCGAGGATTGCGCCCAGTGTCACGGCGGCATGTACAAGGGCCGGCACCTCGGGACCATCGGCGACATTGGCGCGTGGTCCTTCTGCCAGGACAAGATCATGACGACGGGCGGTGAAGGTGGAATGGTGACCACTGATCGTCGCGATCTTTGGAGCCGGATGTGGTCCTTTAAGGATCATGGAAAATCTTGGGAAGCTGTATACGAACGGCAGCACGCGCCCGGCTTTCGATGGCTGCATGAGTCAATTGGCTCCAACTACCGCATGCTGGAAATGCAGGCTGTGATCGGCAGGATACAGCTCAGGCGAATGGCGGAATGGACGGCACGACGGACCTCGGTAGCCTCAGCCTTAGAGGAGGCGCTTGCAGCCTTCTCCAGCATAAGGATGCCGAAGCCCACGTTCGACTTTGTCCACGCCTATTACCGCGTTTATGCCTTTGTCAGACCGGAGAACCTAGCAACCGGATGGACCCGCGACCGGATTGCAGCCGAAATCAATGAAGCTGGCGCGGTATGCCTTCATGGCACGTGCTCCGAGATATACTTGGAGAAGGCCTTTGTGGACTCCCCCTCCCGCCCAGTCGAACGGCTGGAGGTGGCACGCGAACTCGGTGATACAAGTCTGGCCTTCCTGGCTCACCCGACCCTGACCGACGAAGAGGTTGAGCGAATGACCTCAGCCATTAAGTCTGTTCTGGAAAAAGCCACGCGGTGAGAATTCGCGCTTGAAACCCGTAGAGAAATGCTTCATCGGAATGACGATCCGCTGGGCGCCAACAAGCGTGTCCGCCAGTTCTTTCTATTGTCCCGCACTGCCCCGAGGTCGCAGGGACTGATCGGTGGTAATCCATGTACAGAAACAAGACGATCAGTGTTGTCGTCCCTGCGTACAACGAAGAAACGCAGATCAGTCGAGTGATCGAGACCGCCCCTGCCTTCGTCGATCACATCATCATCATCAATGACTGCAGCAAAGACCGCACCGAGGCGGTCGTAAGGCAGCATCCGCAGTACGACGGACGAAGGGTGGTGTTGATCAACCACGAAATCAACCAGGGCGTCGGGGGCGCTATCGCGACGGGCTACAAGTGGAGTCGCGACAATGGTGTGGACATTGCCGTGGTTATGGCAGGTGATGCCCAGATGAACCCCGACGACATGCCCTCCCTTCTCGATCCGGTGGTGGATGATCAGGCTGACTACACGAAGGGAAACAGGCTGGTCACGGGGGAAGCCTTCCGCAAGATCCCAAAGATACGCTACTTTGGAAATGCCTTTCTCTCCCTCTTCACGAAGATCGCGTCCGGGTATTGGCACGTTGCCGATTCCCAGACCGGCTATACTGCAATCAACGCGCGCGCCCTGGCGGCGGTCGATTGGGACCGGATGTACAAGCGTTACGGGCAGCCCAATGACATCTTGGTGAAGCTGAATGTCGAGGGTCTTCGGGTTCAGGACGTACCGGTGGAACCGGTCTACAACGTCGGGGAGGTGTCGGGGATCAAGGTTCGCAAGGTCATATTCACGATTGGGTCGCTCCTCGTCCGCTTGTTCTTCTGGAGGCTGAAGGAGAAGTACATCATTCGAAACTTCCACCCTTTGGTGTTCTTCTACGCCTTTGGATTCCTCGCGGGCCTGATGAGCATTGTCCTGTTTCTTCGCCTCATCGTCCTGTGGGTCGCGCAGGGAAGCGTGCCTGAGATAACCTTGTTGAGCTGGCTTTTCACCTTCTCGGTGGGGTTCAACTCGATTGCCTTCGCGATGTGGTTTGACTACGAAGAGAACAAGCACCTCAACCCGCCGTTGTCAGCACGCGATGTTGTACGGCTGCCTCCCCCGCAGGCTTGAACCCGGTGCGCGGGCACATCGCTAAGATTCTCGCGAGCAAGCTCTCCACCGACATCGCCTGGACGATGGGCAGCTTCGTCGTCCTGGCTGTCTCCGGCGTCCTCATCAATATCCTTGTCGTGTACTTCCGGACAGCCGCTGACCTCGGCGTGTTCAACCTCGCCTATTCGATCTACATCGTGACATCTCAGATCGCGGTTCTGGGGATCCACTATTCGGTATTGCGTCACGCGGCTTATCACTCGAACGACCGTGACTTGCTCGGTACGATCTTGGGCTCCGCCTGTCTTCCAGCTCTCGCAATGGGGGTCTTCTGGGCAGGGATGATCTTCCTGCTAGGTCCGGGCTTCGAGTGGATGTTCGATTCCGAACGAGCGGCCCGAAGCATATCGATCGCTGCGCTCGGCATTGCACTCTTCCCATTGACGAAGGTACTGATCTCCTTTCTGAACAGTCAGCGCGACATGAAGGCATTCTCGCTGCTGCAGGCCGGCCGCTATATCGTGGTCACTGTGGTGGTGACACTGTTCGCAGCGAGCGACTGGGACTTCGACTACGCTCCACTCGCATTCGTAATTGCTGAAACGATCACGCTGGTCGGAGCCGTCGCTCGCGTAGGAGCGCTGGGCATTGTCAGGCATCTGAAATTGAGCAGCGATTGGCTCCGGAAACACATACGCTTCGGCTCGAAAAGCCTGGCGGCCGGAATGTTCGGAGAGGTCAATACGCGAGTTGACGTGCTCATGCTGGGGATGTTCCTTTCCGACACCGCGGTCGGGATATACAGCTTTGCCGCTATGCTTCTCGACGGTCTCTATCACCTTCTTGCTATGGTGAGAGTAAACTTCAACCCACTGCTGGTCGCAGCGACCCGAGACGGCAGGTGGAGCGACGCAAACAAGATCCTGCGCCTATCCAAACTTTTCGCGCCCCTTTTGATCGGCGCACTTTCCGTCGGCCTGCTCATCCTGTACTGGGCAGCCAGCAACTACGTCTTCCCTGAGAAGGGTCTGCTAGAAGGTCTGCCGGCACTGTTTGTGCTTCTTGCGGGGCTGGTCGTTGTTTCAGGACTGGTCCCGTTCGACAATCTCTTGCTCGTCTCGGGGTATCCCGGTTACCAGACCCTGCAACAGTTCGTTGCTGTGTTGGCGAATGTCCTTGTCAATGCCGCTTTGATTCCCGTCTGGGGCATTGTAGGAGCGTCCGCGGGTACGGCCGCAAGCTACGTTTGCGGAACTTGGGTCTTGCTAGTAATGAGTAGGCGGCTCGTGGGATGGAACCTTATGACCGGCGTAGTGCGAGGATCTTCAAACGGGACAGACACTGCACCACCATGAACGCAGAAGCGACCAAAAGCGCCCACGTCGAATCAGAAACCTGCACGACTACCGAGATAGCTACGCAATGGACAATTCAAGACATAATGGCATGACTGCCTCGGTGGCCGTGGTAGGCTGCGGCCACTGGGGCAAGAACATCGTTCGCAATGTCGCCGAGCTTGGTGCACTCGCCGCCGTTTCAGACACCAATGGCATTCTTGCGGAGAAGTTTGGCGCCGAATACGCCGTCAAGGCACTGAGTTGGCCCGAAGTCTTGGCCGAACCATCGGTGAAAGGCGTAATGTTGGCCTCGCCGGCACACCTTCACGCGGCAATGGCGCTCGAGGCGCTGGCTGCCGGCAAGCATGTATATGTTGAGAAGCCGCTCGCACTCAACCTCTCGGATGCACAGGCCGTGATCGATGCTGCGAACAATGCCGGCCTAGTTCTGATGGTCGGTCACCTTCTGCAGTACCATCCGGCGTTCCAGAAGGTGAAGGCTATCGTGAGAGGCGGCGAGATCGGGAAGCTCCGCTACATCACGTCCCACCGGATGAGCCTTGGCAAGCTTCGGACTGAGGAAGACGTCCTCTGGAGCTTTTCGCCTCATGATATCTCCATGATTCTCGCTCTTGCCGGGGAGATGCCCGACAGGGTGAAAGGGCGCGGCGGCGCCTTCCTACAACCGCTATGGGATTTCTCGGATCTCTACCTCTCCTTCCCCTCCGGCGCGATCGCGCGGGCGACTGCATCCTGGCTCCACCCATTCAAGGAGCACAAGCTGGTCGTGGTCGGAGAAACGGGGATGCTGGTTTTCGACGATACCAAGGACTGGGAAGCCAAGGTAACGTTGTATCGACACCAAGCACGCATAGAAGACGGCATACCGCATGTGCATAAGGCCGACGCGGAGCCGATAGAACTAAAGGAGGGCGAACCGTTGAAGGAGGAGTGCCGTCACTTCATCGACTGCATCGCGGACGGTAGTCGTCCGCTGACGGACGGGCGTGAGGCAATCGCTGTGCTGGAGGTTCTCATGAGGGGCTCGAACAACAATGAATGAGAAGCTGCGATACTTTGTGCATGAGTCCGCCTATGTGGACGAGCCATGTGAGATAGGTGACGGCTCGAAGATCTGGCACTTCAGCCATATCCTGGGCAACACTGTCGTTGGCCGCAATGTCACCATCGGGCAGAACGTCGTCATCGGCCCGAACGTCACCGTCGGCGACAACTGCAAGATCCAGAACAACGTGAGCATTTATAAAGGGGTGACGCTGGAACAGGGGGTCTTCTGCGGCCCCTCGTGCGTCTTCACCAATGTCCTGACCCCCCGGGCTGAAATCGAGCGGAAGGACGAGTTTGGCGCGACCCTCGTACGCCGCGGCGCCACGATCGGGGCCAATGCGACGGTGGTGTGCGGAAACGAACTTGGCGCATGGTGCATGGTCGCGGCAGGTGCCGTGGTTACCAAGGATGTGCCGCCTTACGCCTTGGTAGCAGGGGTTCCTGCACGGCGCATCGGGTGGGTCTCGGAGACAGGCGAAGTAATGGGCGAAGACCTCACATGTCCGAGAACGGGTGAAAAATATGAGTTGGACGAGGCAACCGGTGGCCTCCGAAAGAAGCAGGATTCATAATGACTCAGTCTATCCAGTTTATCGACCTTGCGGCTCAGCAAGAAAGGATCGGCGACAAGATAAAAAGCCGCATTCATGAGGTGCTGTCCCACGGCAAGTACATCATGGGACCCGAGGTGAAGGAACTTGAAGACGGGTTGCGTAACTACGTAGGCGTCAATCATGCCCTTGGCTGTGCTAACGGAACTGATGCTCTGCAGCTCGTGCTGATGGCGTGGGGCATCGGTCCGGGTGACGCGGTATTCGTGCCAAGCTTCACCTTCGCCTCGACGGCTGAGGTGGTCGCTTTGGTGGGAGCAACGCCGGTCTTCGTCGAAATCGATGAGTTCACGTTCAACATGGATGCAGCCTGCCTTGAGAGTGCAATCAAATCCGTCATTCAGCAAGGAGAACTCCAGCCGAAGGTCGTGATCCCCGTGGATCTGTTTGGTCTTCCGGCGAATTACCAAGCCATTCTCCCAGTATGTGAGGAATACGGACTCCGGGTGATTGAGGACGGGGCACAAGGGCTCGGCGGCGAGCGCAACGGCGTGAAGGCCGGTGCCTTCGGCCACGCTGCTACAACGAGTTTCTTTCCGGCAAAGCCGCTCGGCTGCTACGGAGATGGCGGGGCGATCTTCACCCAGGACGACGAACTGGCTTCCGTCCTTGAGTCGCTGCGGGTTCATGGCAAGGGCTATGACAAGTACGATAATGTTCGTGTAGGACTGAACTCCCGTCTAGACACGTTGCAGGCGGCGATCCTGATCCCGAAGCTGGAGGTCTTTCCGCAGGAAGTGATAGACCGCAACAGGGTAGCTGCCCGCTACAGCGAGGCATTCGCCAACCATGCCGGAATTCGAGTGCCGCATGTTCCCGCGGGAGCAATCTCCTCTTGGGCGCAGTACACCCTGGTTGTGGAGGACCGGGCGAGGCTGATGAAAATCCTTGCAGAGAAAGGTATTCCGACAGCGGTCTACTACGGCAAACCACTGCACATGCAGACAGCATACAAGGACAACCCCGTCCAGCCTGGCGGACTTTTGCTGACCGAGCGGCTGTCTGACCAGGTGTTAAGCATTCCGATGCACCCTTATCTCGACGAGAAAACGCAGGATTACATCATCGAGGGCGTCTTCGACGCCTTGAAGAAATCAGCCTGACACCAATCGGTCGCGCCCACCTTTGAACAAAGAGAACCTCATGCACGATACTGCCGAAATCACCAGGAGACGCGCTGGCATGCGCGATATGTTCCATTCCAAGGTGGATAGGAAGGAAGCGCTCGTTGGCATCGTTGGTCTGGGATACGTTGGACTGCCGTTGGCGCTGTCGTTCCACAATGGTGGCTTTCCGATCCTCGGCCTTGATATCAATGAAGGCTTGAATGAGGATCTGATGTCCGGCAAGAGCCGGATACACTACATTGCCCACGACCGGATCAAGGAGATGGTCGATGGCGGACGCTTTCATGCTACGCACGACTTCGCCCGCGCCTCGGAAGCCGACGCTCTGCTTATATGCGTCCCGACGCCGCTTAACAAATATCGGGAACCGGATCTCAGCTACGTCGAAGCAACCGCGCGTGCTATAGGGCCATATATCCGCAAAGGACAGTTGATCGTTCTTGAATCCACAACCTACCCTGGTACAACGAAGGAGCTTTTAGCTGACATTCTTGAACAGGAAAGCGGTCTGAAAGTGGATGTCGACTTTTTCGTGGCTTATTCGCCGGAGCGTGAAGACCCAGCCAATGAAAGCTATTCTACCGCGACCATCCCGAAGGTCGTGGGCTCTGCCACGCCGGAGGGACTGGAAATTGTCTCCGCTCTCTACGAGACCGTAATCACGAAGGTGGTCCGGGTATCGTCCCCCGAGGTGGCAGAGGCTGTGAAGCTGACCGAAAACATCTTCCGGGCTGTCAACATCGCGCTCGTGAACGAGTTGAAGGTGATCTACGACAAGATGGGCATCGACGTGTGGGAGGTGATCGACGCGGCAGCCACCAAGCCGTTCGGTTTTATGCCGTTCTACCCTGGGCCAGGGCTCGGCGGACACTGTATTCCGATCGATCCTTTCTATCTTACATGGAAGGCGCGCGAATTCGGTATGCATACCCGATTTATCGAGCTGGCCGGTGAAATAAACAAGAACATGCCGCAATATGTGGTGGACCGTGTGGCTGAAGCACTCAATGGCGTGCGTAAGACCATCAACGGTTCACGTATCCTGCTTGTCGGAATTGCCTACAAGAAAAACGTCGACGACATGCGCGAAAGCCCTTCGCTTGAACTCCTTGAGATGCTCGAGGCCCGTGGCGGCGAAGTAACTTATTTTGATCCGTATATCCCGGTCATTCCGCCCACTCGTGAGCACAAGTCGCTGACTGGTCGCAAAAGCTTCGGATACGACCGCGCAAAGATCGGAGAATTCGACGCGATCTTGATCGCGACCGATCATGATAGTGTAAACTGGCAGGAACTGGCTCAAGAGGGCCAACTCATCGTCGACACGCGGAATGCGATGAGAGACGTGCCAGTTGAACTACGTAAAAAAATAGTAAAGGCCTGACGCCGCATACGAAGGAGAGGGCAATGGGTCATTGGTCGAGAGCCGACCGTGCAAAAGGCGGTGGCGTCTTTTTTTTAATTCTATTCCTTCTGGGCGTCAGTGGCTGCTTCCGAGATGAAGAGGTGCAATTCAAAGATTCTAGATACCCTCTTCTCTCTGACCTTTACAACCGGTTCGACCCGGAGAAGCCTGGCTTCGGAACAGCCGACTATCCTGGTTTCGATGCAGTTGACATCCCGAAGGCCTACGCTCAGGTTCTTCTTGCGGAGGTCGAGCGCAACAGACACGGCTTGTTGCCGGAATTCCCCAGCCTAGCCGCCGTCTCGGGGCGTTGGCTCCTGGACCATGACGATATCGACGGGGACGGAATAGTCGGCTGGGGTGTGCCGATCGCGTGGGACGCCTACGGAGATGGGTCTGAGAATCCAGCCAATACGGTCTACACCATATCAACCGCCATTGCAGTAGATGCCCTGATGACGTGGATGGAGCGGGACCCTACCTCTCCCAAGGCTGAGATCTTCGAAACAGTCACGGCAGCGCTGCGCCCGTTCACCAATCCGCGGCTACGTTCGCCTTCCGGGCTAATGCCTTACTCCTTCCAGGACAGCGACCTCGTCTACGACACCTTCAATCCGGCTGCCTACATGGCCGGCCAGTTGCAGCGCTTCAGTCTTCTAACAGACGATGTCGAATTGCGGGAAGCCCTTCGGTCAGTAGCGGACAATACAGTGCAGGTACTGCTTGACCAACACCGGGTGAATGAAGCGACCGGCTCTTGGTATTGGCACTATTCCATCCAAGAGGACGTTGCAAACGACCTCCCCCATGCGAACTACATTATCGACGGACTCATGAAGTATCGGCATTACGGCGGGCGTCTGGGCAACAGGATCGATATGGAGGCAGCTCTCTCGCACCTAAGAGAGTTTTCCGATACGGAAGCAGGATACGTACGAGCCTGGCCAAAGCTACAAAAGAACATTGACCGACCTGCCCGGACCTACGACTTGGGCATCGCAATGTCGTTGACATGTGCCGCCCCTGGTATGGCCGACCTCTCACCGGTTCTTGCCGCCGAGCTTCCGAAATATCGGGACGCTGATGGATTCCTTAAATATCCAAAAGGCACGAACTTCGCCGATGAGCTGGTCGTGAACGAATACGAGGCCTATCTCTACCGGGGTATTGTCGATTGCACCCTTTATGAGGAACGGCGGGTACCGAAAGAGGTGTCTACTACTCGTCCCCAATCGGCAGAAACTCCCAATTCCTCCGTTAGCCATATGCTGGCTGCAGGAGCCGACGGCGGTATAACCGTTCCATTCGTCTCCCCTGCAGAAGGCAAACCTTCCACCGTAAACGCACGGGGCGACTTGCCGCTCAACATGACCCTCCGTGAGCCCAATCGTCCCGAAATCGTGTTCGGGAAGGGTGAAATCCCAATCGCAAGTCACGATCTGGGAACCAGGCGGGCGATATTCGTGCGCAGCATGCCTGGCAACGAACTCAGCCTCGCCGTCGCTGACGAGGCAGGAAATCTGGCAACACGCTTCCCCATCCAGCACTCGTCGGACAGTCAACCCATCTTTCGCGCGTCGACCGTACAAAACGGCGAGGTTTATCTCGTCTACTATGACAACATCTCGCTCAATAACTACCTCGCACGCTATGCTGTACAGACACAAAACGTCACCCAGGTCGGACAGAGCTTGAAGCTCCCCCTGCTGCAGGATCCGGCGGGTGGAACTTACGAAATGATCCCGGGGGTATTCCTCTTTCCTGTCGGGACCAGCGAAATCGCGCTGGTGGGCGGTACGTTGAACGGGCGCTACTCTTCTGAAGAAGGATTTCATGAAAAACGAGTTGATAACTGTCTTCGGGCGGTTGAGGCAGTGGCGGCACCCAGGGGGCCAGTCATACTCTGCCAGGCGCGCACTTCTGTCGATGGACGAAAGGAGTTCTTTCTCGTAGGTCCCGAGGGCCAGCCCCTCCCCCAACTCGGAGAGGATTCAGTGCCTTTTGACGTCAGGTTCAAGAGCGGTGGAGTGAAAGTAGACTTCGCGGCGGACCCGGACGGATATGCGCGCATGTTACGTTTCGACCTTCAGCGCATACAACAGAACGGATGGATGGAGTTCGGCACCAATAATGATGAAGGCCGTATCCCTTGGTCTCAAATCTACTATCTCAGCGGAATGCTGGACTTTCTGCTGATCGCGCAAAACGAGCCCGGGATCGGACGTGCCTTTGCTGATCTGCTCGAAGATATGCGCGTACGCCTCGATATGGAAATGCTCCTGATCGACTGGCACTGGCGAGAAGGACGCTACAAGACGCGCGGCTTCACGGTCGACCGCAGTCCCGCACTCTTTGCCGTGCAGAGCAGTAGGCTCGTCCTGTTGATGGATCGGTATTTGTCCGAACTAGCTCACCCCCTGCCGCTGCCAGGCTATCAGTCTGCGCGACAGGCCATGCATTGTTTGACAGGTCACATCGACATGCTTCAACGCGGCGGCGAACCCGTCTGGTGGATGCAGCCCGGCAATGCCAGCTTACGCTGGCCCAAGGGGAGCAGCTTCTATTTCGACGGTCTGGCTGTGCCCTACAATCACCAGAATGAGTGGGCCTATGCCGTTCGTCGAACAGAAGCAGTTCCCGAATGTGCAGGAGCGAAGGACGCAGGTGCCGAGATCATCGCGCATTTTATGCGCCATATCGCGCCAATGGGCATCTTCCCGAACGACGGGAGTTGGAATTATTGGTGGGGCACCGCCTACGATGGTTGGAATTCGACCGACGGGGTCTCCCTCAACATGCCGTCATATGGTGGAGACAAGATCAAGGCCTGGATTTCATTTCGGACCATGGATCTGATGGCTGTCCTGGCGCACCTCGACACCTTCGATGCACCAACCAGACACCATCTCCTGCGCTCTGTCAGGCATCAGATTTACAACGGCCACGTCTATCCGTTCGCCAACTATGAGCTTCAAAGGCAGGGCGAACAACCTATCCTGTCGCCGAGGGTAGCGCGGCATTATGCCAGGGTCAGCTCCCCCTGGGAGTTACAAAGCGCCGCCTGGGCATACCGTGCCCTGGTCTCACAACCGTGACCTGAGCATTTAGAGCGTTTACTGTCGCGCCTTGAGCAGGTAAGTGCGGGTGATACGGCCGTGACATCGACGGCAGAGTGAATCCTGGTTTTTCATTTGCGGGAAAGAGCCCCATGTGCGGTATATTCGGCCTTGTTACGTCCTCCAATCACTCGTTTGATCGCGAGAGATGGCAGCGGGCTGTCAAGGATCTCTTCCTGCTTTCTCAGTCCCGAGGCAAGGAAGCGGCTGGCCTCGCCATCGCCAATCCGACGGAGATCGTTGTCCACAAGGATTCGGTTTCGGCCGAGGCCATGTTGAAAACTGCAGACTATGAGGCTGCAGTGGAGCGCGGGGCGAGAAGCTTCTTTGCCGGCGAGAGCGCGGGGCCGCTAGCTGTCATTGGGCACGCGAGGCTTGTGACCAACGGTCTGCAGGGAATCGATGCCAACAATCAGCCCGTCTGGCGCGACGACATCGTCATCGTACACAATGGCATCGTTACCAACTGGGCTGAACTGTGGGCAGCAAATCCGGACATTTCACCGCGCGCTGACGTCGATACTGAAGTTATCGCGGCGCTCATCCACAAGTATTCAGCTGAAGGCGATTCCATTCCGCACGCGATGAGCCGTGCCTTCAACGAAATATACGGTGAAACATCTATCGCCTTCTTCACACGTGGCTCAAACGAACTTCTTCTGGGGACCAACACAGGTTCAATACACTACTGCGTTTCCAACGCCCGCGATGCGTTCTTCTTTGCCTCGGAGAAATGGATTTGCCAGAAGCTTACCCTGGGCCAGAAAGCCATTCCGGGGTTCGAGGGAGCAGCGATCCAACAGCTTGCCGCAGGTCAGGGAATGACTCTTGATCTCTCCACCCTTGAGGCCAAAACGTTCTCGTTCGATCCCGCTCTCGCTACTCCTCAAGTCAGTCCCTTGTTGGGTACCCAGCGAAAGATCGAGGAGAAATCCTACCGCCTTCGCCAGGCCCAGGCAAACATGCGCAGGTGCACGAAGTGTCTTCTACCTGAGACGATGCCGTATATTGCATACGACGCGGACGGCATTTGCAACTATTGTCATACCTATGAGCCTTGGGAGAAGAAGCCGGAACGCGAGATCGAGGAATACCTTTCCAAGTTCAGGGGGAACGGCAAGGCCCCTGACTGCGTGGTAGCATTCTCGGGAGGTCGCGACTCCTCCTATGGTCTGCACCTGCTGAAGGAGCAGTTTGGCATGCAGCCGATCACCTTCTCCTATGACTGGGGCATGGTGACGGATCTGGGGCGACGAAACCAAGCGCGCATGTGCGGAAAGCTCGGCATTGAGCACATCTGGATTTCGGCGGATATTAAACAGAAGCGCGCCAACATCCGAGCAAACGTACTGGCGTGGCTGAAGAAGCCGGATTTGGGGATCATCCCGCTCTTCATGGCCGGCGACAAGCAGTTCTTCTGGTATGCCAATTCGCTCATCAAGCAGACGGGCATCCCGCTGATGGTGTTCTGCACTAATAGACTGGAAAAGACAGATTTCAAGCTCGGCTTCCTAAACGTTCCGCCGCAGGTGGAAGGGTTCAACCAACCCTCCTCCTTCGGCATGGGGCGCAAGGCGAAGATGTTGACGGAGTACGGTAAGCGCTACCTGTCGAATCCGCGGTATCTGAACCGATCCATCCCCGACACCGCGTGGGCATTCCTCTCCTACTACGGGATCAACCAAGACCATCTCTACCTGTTCGACTATGTCGACTGGAAAGAAGAGGTAATCGACGACACCCTCATCAACGGGTATGACTGGGAACTGGCGGACGATACTCCATGCACCTGGCGCATCGGGGACGGCACCGCAGCCTTCTACAATTACATCTATACGTCGGTTGCAGGCTTCTCCGAACACGATACGTTTCGATCAAATCAGATTCGCGAAGGCCAGATCACCCGCGAGAAGGCGCTGGCACTGGTGGAACGCGACAACCAACCGCGATGGAAATCGATCCGTGAGTACACGCAGTTGATCAACATTGATTTCGATGAGGCAATCAGGACCATTGACCGCATCCCGAAGCTGTACGCTTGACCCTTGGTCACGTATCAGCTCCGCCACCTCGTTCCACCATTTGTCGATCCGTTCTTATAAAACCTCAGATCAGGGTCGCCCTGAGTCTCGAACTGGGCATACCATCCCCGTCGTTTCGCGACCCTAGAATCCTAAGCCGAGCTCAGGTCGCGAACTTACATTTCACCCGCCCGAGACCATGTAGCTGTGGCTGCCGAACCGCAGACACTGCGGGCTCGATGTGAGCGATCATTTCCATACGCATTGACGGGTCCCGTTAGACCTGGGCGGTTTTCAGCCATTGGTATCGGGTCAGGCAGCGGCGGCTTTGGCGAAGTTGAATGGCAGCAGATCGCTGATGTCGGCATCTGTTGTGCTTTGCGGCAGTTAGATGACGAAACCGCGCAAGTAGGTCAAGGATTCGATGCCGCAGGCGCGACAGGTCAGCATGATGCCGTAGACGACGGCATTGGCCCTTGCTGCGTCCACTATGTCGCTGAGCAGCTAGGGTTTTCTTCAGTGGCAAAAATCCTGATATCGCGTTTGAGGAGTTTGTTGTCGATCGGCATTCTTCCGTCTGCGGTGTAGCGCGTCAGGTATTCCCACAGGTTCAGGTGTAGGACAACGGCATCGCCGATCTTGCCTGAATGGCCTGTCGGATCCTGGGGCGATTTAACCCATGTACCCCTTAGGAAAATCTTGCTCGAGGGATAAACTGCACTCCCGCGAACGCGAGAGGAAGGCGAAAGATGCGCCATGGGGAGCTGCCGGCGGAGCGATAATGCGCATCGTCGGGACCCACACATCAAATGGAAGTAGATTACTAGATCGACGAAGACCCTTTGCATCCCAACGGTGCCCGACCTGAGAGATAGGTAACGAAACGTACCGGTGACATGGGTAACGCTTTCCGTTTTTGCGGGAGGTGTTGATGCCGTGGAAAGAGACTTCGGTTGTGGAGGAACGCTTGCGTTTTGTCGCCCGCTTGCTTGAAGGCGAAGGCATGAGCGAGGTGTGCCGAGCGTTTGGCATCTCCCGCAAGACTGGCTACAAGATCTTCAACCGCTACAAGGACGACGGTCCGGAAGCGCTGACCGATCGATCTCGACGGCCAGTGCGCTATGCCAATCAGTTGCCGGAGCCGGTTGAGGCCATGATTGTTCGCCTCAAACGAGAGAAGCCACACTGGGGTGCCAGGAAGATCCGAGAGCTGCTCATCAAGCGTCTTGCCGGCGATGTTCGCATCCCAGCAAAGAGCACGGTGCATACTGTGCTCGATCGCCACGGCCTTGTGAGCCAGGCCCGCAAGAGGAGCCGGGCGAACAAGGCCGAGGGCACGCAGCTGTCGCAAGCGCTTATACCCAATGACCTGTGGTGCGTAGACTTCAAGGCGAGTTCAAGCTCAGCAATGGCCGCTACTGTTACCCCCTGACGGTCACAGATCAGGTCACGATATCTTCTTGGCTGCGAAGCCTTTGAGTCGACACGCGAGCAAGGTGTCTTCGACGCCTTGCGAAGGATCTTTTCTGAATTCGGTTTGCCTGCCGCCATTCGTTCAAACAATGGCCTGCCTTTCGCCAGTCCCAATGGCCTCTATAATCTGTCTAAGCTGTCGGTGTGGTGGCTGCAATTGGGATCAGCCTTGAACGCATCCGGCCTGGCCATCCGCAACAGAACGGACGCCATGTGCATTCGTCAGCGAATTCAATGAAGAACGGCCGCACGAGGCGTTGAACATGAAAGTGCCCGCGGATCTCTACGTCGCATCCTCACGACCCTACGAGGGCCTGCCAGAGATCAACTATCCTTTCCACGACCGCGACGTGCTCGTCACCCATTGCGGACGCGTCTGCATGTGCCGCAAGAAGATCAACATCTCCACTGTGCTAGCCGGACAGAAGCTTGGGATAAAAGAGGTCGACCACGGCATTTGGCTCGTCAGCTTCATGCACTATGATCTGGAATATATCGACCTGGATCAGAGGACTTTGCAAACCATCGACAACCCGTTCGGCACGAGGTTGTCACCCATGTCTTAGGTACAAACCGTTACCTATGTGTCCGGGTCGGACACGGGTGCGCATGGCGGAGAGGGTGGGATTCGAACCCACGATACGGTTGCCCGTATGCCGCATTTCGAGTGCGGTGCTTTCGACCACTCAGCCACCTCTCCGCTTCGCTGGTCGGCGCTCTTGAAGCGCGGGCTGTCTCATAGCGATGAAAGCTGAGGCTGGCAAGCAGCAAATCCACCTCTCGCCATGCTTTTTCCTTGACAGTTTCGATACCCTCGCCTATGCCCGCTAGCGACTGGGCGTGGAATGGATTCCATGCCTCTTTCTTTTGTGCGCAAGCTGATGTGCAGGCGCCCGATTTCCACCGGCGGAAGGCAAGGACCGACCGCTCAACGACTGACAAAAAGACGGCCGCCTTCGGGCAGAGCCGGAACGAACATGAAAGGATAAAAAATGTTCGCAGTCATCAAGACCGGCGGTAAGCAGTACCGCGTCGCGGCAAACGATGTCGTCACCATCGAGAAGCTCGACGCCGAAACCGGTTCGACGATCGAATTCAACGAAGTCCTGGTTGTCGGCGAAGGCGCCGATGCCAAGTTCGGCGCTCCCTTCGTAAAGGGTGCGACGGTCAAGGCCGAAGTGGTCGAGCACAACCGCGGCAAGAAGGTCCTGTCCTTCAAGAAGCGCCGCCGCCAGAATTCCAAGCGGATTCGCGGCCATCGCCAGCACCACACGGTTGTCCGCATCACGGACATCTTGGCTTAAGTCGATCAGGGTTTCTAAGGTTTAAGGAGAACACCAATGGCACATAAGAAAGCCGGCGGCTCGTCGCGTAACGGTCGCGACTCCCAGTCCAAGCGCCTAGGCGTGAAGAAGTTCGGCGGCGAAGCCGTCATCGCGGGCAACATCATCGTGCGCCAGCGCGGTACGCAGTGGCATCCGGGCGCCAATGTCGGCCTCGGCAAGGACCACACCATTTTTGCGCTGACCGCCGGCAACGTGAACTACCGTACGAAGGCCAATGGCCGCGTGTACGTGTCTGTAATGCCGAAAGCGGAAGCAGCGGAATAAGCCGGTAGCGCTCTAAAACAGCCGGCGTCTCATCGACCCGGCTGGCACCACCAGGTTTCAGTCCAGAAGAAAGGGAAGATGGGGCGCCACCCACCTTCCCTTTTTCTTTTGATCCACAAGGAGGACTGAACCATGCAAGGCGAATTAATAAGGGTGAGCCAATCACGGCCACCCGAGGAACGGCTGAGACCCGAGCGGTCAAGAAGCGATTGCCCTGTCTTACTGTCGCAGAGACTGGTTCTGCGCGCTCCTCACGAGGAAGACATCGACGCCCTTGCCCATCTCGCCAACAATGCGAACATCGCCACCATGGTGTCCCGCATGCCGCATCCCTACACGGCAAGAGACGCAGCCGACTTCGTGCGACGCACGAACAGCGGCGAGATCGGCAAGTGCGTCTATGCCATTACGCGCGGCGATAATGGGGCGTTCCTCGGTTGTTGCGGCTTGGAGCCGCAGGAAGACGAGAGGACGGTCGAGATCGGCTACTGGCTCGGTGAGCCGCACTGGAACAAGGGTTATGCGACCGAGGCCGCCCACGTCCTGATCGACATGGCGTTCCGCACCCGCGACATCGACCATATCGACGCGCGCTGCCGGGTGACCAATGTCGCGTCACGAAGGGTGATCCAGAAGTGCGGCTTCCAGTTCCAGAGCTCCGGTATGATCGGATCGCTGGCGCTGGGCGGCATGGTTCCGGTCGAGTGGTTCCGGCTTGACCGAAAGACGTGGATGTCCCTCAGAAGCTGGGGAGAACTCAGATGAGCTCTGCCCTTCTCGAGCGCCACCGCGTGGAAGCAAGGACGCCGGGGCCCCGCCCCGTCGTCGCCACGTCGCGTCTCGTCCTGCGCCCGCACCGGCTTTCGGATGCCGACAGCATCACGGAATCGCTCAGCGATTTCTCGGTGGCCCGAATGTTGGCACGGGTCCCGCAGCCTTACGATCGGCAGGATGCGCTCGACTGGTTGCAGATCCAGGTCTCACCCTCCGTGGCCGATTGGTCAGCTGCAATCACGATGGGGGACGATGTCCATATCGGCACCGTTTCACTCGAGCTGCGGGCAGGCGCCTGGCGCCTTGGCTATTGGCTCAACCGCTACTACTGGGGACGCGGGATCATGACTGAGGCGACCGGCGCCCTCCTGGACCGCTTCTTCCGGCGCATGCCGGACGTTGCGATCGAATCCGGCGCCTTCGCCGACAACGCCGCATCCCTCAAGATCCAGCAGAAGCTCGGCTTTCGGATTACAGGTTGCAGCGAGATGTACAGCCTTTCACGGAATGCCATCGTCGCGCACATAGATACGCTTCTCCAACCTGAAGATCTCCGCCGGCCATGAATTCCTGCCGTAGCAGCTGACCAATAAGATCGACTGCCACGGCAACAGCTACGCCTTGCTACGGAGTCCCTGTCCCGCCACCGGTTCAGTCCATTCCGGACGGTATGTTATTGACGGGCTGCGTGATATGTTTTGACCTCCGCCTGAACGGCCTATATCGAACCCACGATGTTCCACACCCGGTGGAACCGTCGCCAACACGAGACGAATGGCAGCACGATGAAATTTCTCGACGAGACGAAGGTCTATATACGCTCCGGCGACGGCGGGGCGGGAGCAGTATCGTTCCGGCGGGAAAAATTCATTGAATTCGGAGGTCCGGACGGAGGCGACGGCGGTCGCGGCGGAGATGTCTGGGTGGAAGCCGTCAACGGTCTGAACACGCTGATCGACTTCCGCTATCAGCAGCACTTCAAGGCGAAGGTCGGCATGCACGGCATGGGTCGGAACCGAACCGGTGCCAACGGCGATGACGTGACGCTCAAGGTCCCGGTGGGGACCCAGGTTCTGGAAGAGGACGGCGAGACGCTGATCATCGATCTGACCCAGGAGGGGCAACGTTTCAGGCTCGCCAAGGGCGGCAATGGCGGTTTTGGGAACGCCCATTTCAAATCCTCCACCAACCAGGCACCTAATTGGGCCAATCCCGGCCTCGAGGGGGAGGAAAAGACGATCTGGCTGCGGCTGAAGCTGATTGCCGACGCCGGTCTTGTCGGCCTGCCGAATGCGGGCAAATCGACCTTCCTGGCCACTGTGACCCGCGCCCGCCCCAAGATCGCAAACTATCCCTTCACGACGCTCCACCCTAACCTTGGGGTCGCCACGATCGACGGTCGCGAGTTCGTGTTGGCAGACATCCCCGGCCTGATCGAAGGTGCACACGAGGGCGTCGGCATAGGCGATCGCTTCCTAGGCCATGTCGAGCGTACCCGCGTTCTGCTCCACCTGATCTCGGCTCAGGAAGAAGACGTTGGCAAGGCCTACCGGACGGTCAAGCATGAACTGGAAGCCTATGATGGTGGGCTTGAAGACAAGCCAGAAATCGTGGCGCTGTCACAAATCGACGTCCTGGACGACAAGGAACTGAAGAAGAAGGCAAAGGAACTGGCGAAGGCTTGCGGGTCGCAGCCGTTCCTAATCTCTGCTGTCGCGGGCAAGGGTATGACCGAGGTCCTGCGAGCGCTTCGCGATGTCATCGTCGAAGAGGCGGGCGAGAACACGGCACTGCCTGACCGGAGTTCCCGTTGGGCGGCCGGTGACGCGGACGGGGAGACGCAATGAGCACTTCCCGCAAGCCGCTGACGAGCCACCGGCGCATTGTCGTCAAGATCGGCTCGGCGCTTCTCGTCGACAGGAACACGGGGCTCAAGTCGGAATGGCTGGATTCCATTTGCAAGGATATCGCTGCACTCAAGGCCCGCGGCATTGATACCCTCGTCGTGTCCTCAGGCGCAATTGCCCTCGGACGCACAGTGCTTGGGCTGCCGGGCGGGGCGCTCAAGCTGGAGGAAAGCCAGGCAGCAGCGGCCGTCGGGCAGATCGCGCTCGCACGCGCCTGGTCCGAAAGCCTTTCCCGCGACAATCTGATAGCCGGGCAGATCCTCCTGACCCTGGGGGATACGGAAGAGCGACGCCGCTACCTCAATGCTCGCG
Organism: Pseudorhizobium halotolerans; assembly: GCF_902153235.2. Taxonomy (NCBI): domain Bacteria; kingdom Pseudomonadati; phylum Pseudomonadota; class Alphaproteobacteria; order Hyphomicrobiales; family Rhizobiaceae; genus Pseudorhizobium; species Pseudorhizobium halotolerans. Next base: position 500,157 of record NZ_CABFWE030000011.1, read on the forward strand.
CAACAATCAACCAGTTGCTCAAGATCGGCGCCGTTCCGATCATCAACGAGAACGACACTGTCGCGACGTCCGAAATCCGCTACGGCGACAACGACCGTCTCGCCGCCCGCGTTGCGACGATGACCAGCGCCGATCTGCTTGTGCTTCTTTCGGATATAGACGGCTTGTACACAGCACCGCCACATCTCGATCCCGAAGCGCGCTTCCTGGATTCAATCCTCGCAATCACGCCGGAGATAGAGGCAATGGCGGGGGGCGCGGCTTCGGAACTGTCCCGGGGCGGCATGCGCACCAAGATCGATGCCGGCAAGATCGCCACGAGCGCCGGTTGCGCAATGATCATTGCGTCCGGAAAGGACAAACATCCCCTTGGCGCCATAGACGAGGGCGCTCGCTCCTCTTGGTTTGCGCCCTCGGGCAGCCCGGTGGCCGCGCGCAAGACGTGGATCGCCGGCCAGTTGCAGCCGGCGGGAAAACTCGTGGTCGATGCCGGTGCGCAGGCCGCTCTTGGGATGGGCAAAAGCCTGCTTCCTGCCGGTGTGGTCTCGGTCGCGGGGAATTTTCACCGCGGAGACACGGTGGCGGTGATAGGAACCGATGGGCGCGAGATTGCCCGCGGGCTCGCCAGCTACGATGCCGACGAAGCCCGACAGATTGCCGGTCGCAAGTCTGGCGAGATCGAAGCCATCCTCGGTTATCCGGGACGCGCTGCCATGGTTCACCGCGACGACCTCGTGATGACCCTGTCCGGCAGCAGCCTGGGGGATCAGCAAAGTGATGTTAAGGACCCTGCCCATGCTTGACCTCGTCACTGCGAAGACCGACGGCGTGACAGCCCTCATGGATGAAATCGGCCGCCATGCAAAGGCGGCTGCCAGGCAGCTTGCGCTGGCATCCGGTGAGACCAAGAACCGGGCGCTGAATGCGATGGCGGATGCGCTGCTCGCTTCGCAGGACGCGATCCTGGCCGCCAATGCAGAGGACCTGCGCGCAGTCGAAGGCAAGGGGCTCCAGGCATCCTTCATCGATCGCTTGAAGCTTTCCGACAAATCCATTGCCGCCATGGCGCAGGGATTGCGGGAGATTGCAGAGCTGCGTGATCCCGTCGGCGAGACGATCGCCGCCTGGGAGCGCCCGAACGGTCTGCGAATTGAAAGGGTACGGACGCCGCTCGGCGTGATTGGTGTGATCTATGAAAGCCGCCCGAACGTGACGGCGGATGCCGGGGCGTTATGCCTGAAGGCTGGCAACGCAGTCATCCTTCGCGGCGGCTCAGACTCCCTGAATTCCTCGCGCGCCATTCACCTCTGCCTCGTCGAGGGCCTGCGTTCAGCCGGGCTGCCAGAGGATGCAATCCAGATCGTACCGACCGGTGACCGCGCCGCAGTCGGCGCCATGCTGACCGGTCTCAACGGTGCAATCGACGTTATCGTCCCACGCGGCGGCAAGAGCCTCGTGGCACGCGTGCAGAACGAGGCCCGGGTGCCGGTGTTTGCGCATCTCGAAGGCCTCTGCCACGTCTATGTCGACGCCTCAGCCGACCTCGAGATGGCAAAGCGCATCGTGGTCAATGCCAAGATGCGTCGCACGGGCATCTGCGGGGCCGCCGAAACACTGCTGATCGATAGTGCCGCAATCGGCACCCATCTTATGCCTCTGTTGGAGGCGCTGACTGCTGCCGGTTGTGAGATCCGCGCTTCGGCTGCGGTCCTGAAGGTATTTCCCGGATTGAAGCCGGCAACCCAGGACGACTGGCGGACTGAATATCTGGACGCAGTCATCGCCGTCGCCATCGTTGACGGCATTTCGGGCGCCATCGCCCATATAAACACCTATTCCTCCAACCATACGGAAGCAGTGATTGCCGAGGATCCGAAGGTCGTAGAGCGGTTTTTCAACGAGATCGACTCAGCGATCCTGCTGCACAATGCCTCGACCCAGTTTGCGGATGGCGGCGAGTTCGGAATGGGCGGCGAGATCGGGATCGCAACCGGAAAGATGCACGCGCGCGGACCAGTTGGCGTCGAACAGCTGACCTCGTTCAAATACCTGGTGCACGGCACCGGCCAGATCCGGCCCTAGCCGCCTGTGGAGAGCGCCTCCATCGCCCCTCGCTATCTGTCAATGCCGCATGTGGAGCGCGGCATGGCCGTTGGCCTCTTCGGCGGCTCCTTCAACCCTCCTCATGAGGGCCATCTGCTGGTGGCGGAGATTGCACTTCGCCGCCTCGGCCTTGACCAGCTCTGGTGGATGGTGACGCCGGGGAACCCGCTGAAGAGCCGAACCGAACTGGCGCCGCTTGCCGATCGTATCGCCCTTTCCGAAAAGCTGGCGCAGGATCCGCGGATCAAGGTTACTGCCTTCGAGCAGGCCCTCGGGAGCCCTTACACTGCCCACACGCTCGCCCATGTCAGAAGGCGCAGGCCGGGCATTTGTTTCATCTGGATCATGGGCGCGGACAGCCTTCGGACGTTCCACCGGTGGCAGAAGTGGCGCTCGATCGTCCAGACCTTTCCGATCGCCATCATCGATCGTCCCGGCTCCACGCTTTCCTTCCTCTCGTCACGATTGACGCGAACCTTCGACTACGCGCGTGTTGACGAAGACGATGCTGGCGTTCTGTGGCGGAGACCCGCTCCTGCATGGACTTTCATCCATGGCCCCCGCTCCGCCCTCAGTTCGACGAGCTTGAGGCTGGCGGGAACCTAACCTCGCGCACCAGCCCTTCATCATGTTTCCCACGTGTCGCTTGAAAGATAGCCCCTTCGATGCCACCTTTAGACAGCGGCCGGAGAGTCCGGATTCGCTGACAGTGCTGTAGCTGTTACTTGGACGAAAGGAAGAACCCTGACAACAGTGCACACCAAGGGAAAGATGCCCGGCATCCTCCCGCAGAGACTGGAACGTGGCGCCGATGCCGCGGCCCGTGCTCTCGAACTGGTCCTCGCAAGCCTTGAGGACTCCAAAGCAGAAGACATCGTCACCATCGACATCGCCGGAAAATCAGCGCTAGGAGACTACATGGTCGTAGTCACCGGGCGGTCGAACCGGCACGTCAGCGCGATCTCCGATCACCTTATCCGCGATTTGAAGGCGGAAGGCCTCGGCACCCCTCGGGTGGAGGGCCTGGAGAGCGGCGACTGGGTTCTGATCGATACGGGCGACGTCATCATCCATGTGTTCCGACCGGAAGTCCGGGAGTTCTACAACATCGAAAAGATGTGGGCCGCTCCCGATCTCGAGGAAGAAACACTTCACTGACCGGTTGTTAGGGCTGCCCTGACCCGGTAAAGCCGACCGTAGTGACGCGGCTGCGCTCACCCGCTAGCCGCCAGCATTAGGCCGGCCTTATTGCAGGACAGGACATGCGCATCAGCCTCTTTGCCGTGGGACGGCTGAAATCCGGCCCCGAGAAAGACCTTGCGTCTCGCTACCTCGATCGTTTCTCCAAGGCCGGCCCTGCGGTTGGACTTGAATTTTCGCGGTTGATCGAGGTGCCGGAAAGCCGCGCATCAAATGCCGACACCCGCAAGAAGGAAGAAGCCGCCATCCTCCAGAAATCCTTGCCGGAAGGGGGTCTCCTCGTTCTGCTCGACGAGCGCGGGAAATCAATGGACAGCGAGAGTTTCGCCCAGATGATCGGCCGCTTCAACGACAGCGGCAAACGGGACATGTTGATCGCGATCGGCGGCGCGGACGGACTGGATCCGGAACTCCAATCCAGGGCCGACGCCGTGGTAAATCTTGGGATCATGACCTGGCCGCACCAGCTCGTCCGCATCCTGATCGCCGAGCAACTCTATCGGGCGGTCACGATTATCGCCGGTCACCCGTATCACAGGGCCTAGGCCGCCATGTGGTCATGTCGCGCAAATCAGCTTACCTTGACTGCGCGGCGAACGGTAGAGAGATGAACTTCACGTCACGACAGACAATTCGGCGCGGGGGCCGTGTCCTAATAACCGGGATCGCCACGGCACTTCTCACGGTGCCGGCGCTTCATTTATCTGCGCCACGTGCCCAGGTTCTCGAGCAACCGATGACGCCTCAGGATCCGACGCTGGAACTCCAGCGTAAGCGGGACGAGGCGCGCCAGGAACTGGACGTCCTCGGCAACACGATCAGCCTTTCGGTCGAGAAGACGGACGCGATCGAGCAGACAATAGCTGAATTGGAGAAAACCACGGCCAACCTGCGCCAGGCGCTCGTCGACTCGGCGAGCCGCCGCAAGGCGCTGGAGCAGAATATCCAGGATAGCGAGGAAAGACTGGCGCGGCTTCGCCTGCGGGAGGAAGAGATCCGCCGTTCCCTTGTGGAAAGGCGCGCTCTTCTGGCAGAAGTCCTGGCGGCCTTGCAGCGCATGGGCCGCAATCCACCACCCGCCCTCCTCGTTACCCCGGAGGACGCGCTCGCCTCGGTGCGGAGCGCCATACTGCTTGGAGCGGTCGTGCCGGGCATGCGGGCCGAGGCGGATCGACTGGTGGCGGACCTGGAAGCGCTTGCGAAGCTGCAGGGAGAAGCGACCGCTGAAAAGGCCTCGGTGTCCCAGACCATCGCGGAAGGACTCGAGGAGGAAAAGCGCATGGACATGCTGCTGGCGGAGAAGGAAAAACTCAGCCGGCAGAATGCCGAGGAACTGGCAGCCGAACACCGCCGGTCGGAGGAACTGGCGGGACGGGCGACCTCACTGGAAGGCCTGATCCAATCCCTCGAAGGCGAGATATCCTCTGTACGCGAGGCGATGGAGCAGGCACGGCTCGAAGAAGAGCGCCAGCGTCGCCTTTCCGAGGAGGAACGGGAGCGGGCGAAGCAACGGGCCGAGAGCATTCTGCCTGACAAAAACCGCATTGCGCCCGCATATGCCTTTTCCAGCCTGAGGCAGAAGCTCGATCTTCCGGTGACGGGTGACATCTTGCGGAGCTTTGGTGAACCAGACGGGACGGGACATTCTGCGGTGGGCATGACCGTGGCTTCAAACCCTGGTGCAGTTGTGACAGCTCCGTCTGATGGATGGGTGGTGTTTGCCGGCGCTTTTCGAAGCTATGGTCAGATGGTCATCCTGAATGCAGGCGAGGGCTATCATCTTGTTCTGGCGGGAATGGATGAGGTTCGTACGCGACAGGGCAGGTTTGTTGTTGCCGGCGAACCGATCGCCGTCATGGGTAACAAAAGAGTGGCGAGCGCTACGGCATTGACGCTGGAAACGGATCGCCCGACACTTTACATTGAATTCAGGAAGGGTGGGTCGCCGGTCGATTCTAGGCCATGGTGGACCGCCAAGGAACTTGGAAGGGCACGAAATGATTCGTAAGGCTTCTCTGGTGATCGTCGGCGCTCTGATGGGTGCCACGGCCATGAGCGTCATCTACTCGGCGGGAGTGCCGGCGCAGGCTGCCGGTCCTTCGACCTATAAAGAATTGTCCATTTTCGGTGACGTCTTCGAGCGGGTGCGGGCACAGTACGTGACGCCACCCGACGAGAGCAAACTCGTCGAGAACGCCATCAACGGCATGCTCACCTCCCTCGACCCGCATTCGAGCTTCCTGAATGCGAAGGACGCCGCGGACATGCGGACCCAGACGCGCGGGGAGTTCGGCGGTCTCGGCATCGAAGTCACCATGGAAAACGAACTGGTGAAGGTCATTGCGCCCATCGACGATACGCCTGCATCCCGTGCCGGCATCCTCGCCGGCGACCTGATAGCGGAAATCGACGGTGAGGCCGTTCGCGGCCTGAAGCTCGAGGAAGCGGTCGAGAAGATGCGCGGCGCGGTCAACACGCCGATTAAGCTGACCATCCTTCGCGAGGGCGCCGACAAGCCTCTGGAGATCACCATCACGCGCGAGATCATCGCGGTTCGCGCCGTCAAGTCGCGCGTCGAGGCAGACGTAGGCTATGTCCGCGTGATCTCGTTCACCGAGAAGACCTATGACGACCTTGAGAAGGCGATCGAGAAGATTAAGGCGGAGGTCCCGGCCGACAAGCTGAAAGGCTACGTCCTCGACCTGCGCCTTAACCCGGGCGGTCTCCTGGATCAGGCGATCAACGTCTCCGACGCCTTTCTTGAGCGCGGCGAGGTGGTCTCCACGCGCGGCCGCAATGCGGACGAGACCCGCCGGTTCAATGCCGGCCCCGGCGACCTTACGGATGGCAAGCCGGTCGTGGTGCTGATCAATGGTGGCTCTGCCTCGGCATCGGAAATCGTCGCCGGCGCCCTGCAGGACCTGAAGCGGGCAACAGTGCTCGGCACCCGTTCCTTTGGCAAGGGTTCGGTCCAGACGATCATTCCGCTGGGCGAAAGCGGCGCCCTCCGGCTGACGACAGCACTTTACTACACGCCTGCGGGAACCTCGATCCAGGGCACTGGTATCAACCCAGACATCAAGGTCGAGCAGCCACTGCCCGAAGAGCTTCAGGGCAAGGTGCGTGCCGAGGGTGAATCGAGCCTGCGCGGCCATATCCCGGGTCAGAACGAGACGGATGAAGGCTCCGGCTCAGTCGCCTACGTCCCGCCGGAGGCAAAGGACGACGTGCAGTTGAACTACGCCCTCGATCTGTTGCGCGGCAACAAGACCGACCCGAGCTTCCCGCCAAGCCCCGACAAGGCTGCAGCAGTAAAGCAGTAAGATCTTTGAAGCCGGAGCAAACCTCCGGCTTCTTCACCTTCGGCATCCATCCCGGACCTTCCCTTGGACCCTGACCTTCACGCCCCGCTCGGACAGAACAGACCGGCCGGAAGAAGACGGTGGATTCGCCTCACACCCTCGCTTGCCGGGGGCGCAGCCTTTACGACGGCGGTTCTGGCCCTCTCCTTCTACACGATGTCGGAGGGAAGCCGCTTTCGAGCATCCTCGCCCGGCACCCCGTCGGAACAGCAGCAGACACCTCAATCCGAGATCGCGCGATCCGCCCCGTCACAAGCCGGGGACGCTCGTCGGAGCGGATCCGAAACGGGGCCAGGCGTCGAACGGCTGACCACCGACGACGGAGCGGTGGTGACCAAATATTCGCCCGGCTTGCGCAGCGGCAGTGAGCCGCTCATCCTCCAGGCGCCACGTGTCGGACAGGACCCAAGGCTGGCCGGGACGCCCAATGAGGATCTTCTGGAGGATTCTCCCTACGGTCCCTTGCCCGTGGTCGGCCCTGATGGACTGCGGCCCATGGATCACTATGCGCGCCCGTGGTCGGGTGCGCGCGGAACTCGCATCGCCATTATCGTCGGCGGACTCGGGTTGAGCCAGACGGGGACGCAGCGCGCAATTGAAGAACTGCCGTCGGAGATTACCCTCGCCTTCGCCGCAAGCGGAAACAGCCTCCAGCGGTGGATGCAGGCATCTCGCAGACAAGGCCACGAAATCTTGCTTCAGGTCCCCATGGAGCCTTTCGGCTCCTCGGATCCGGAAAGCGATCCCAACACCTTGCTCGTCGACGCACCGCAGGCGAAGAACCTGGAGCGGCTGCATGAAGCGATGGCAAGCATCACAGGCTATACGGGCATCATGAACCATCTCGGGGGACGGTTGCTCTCCAACGTCGATGCCCTGGAACCCCTTCTGCGCGACGTGAGCGCCCGCGGCCTGCTGTTCCTTGACGATGGCTCATCCGCACGATCCACAAGCGGCACACTCGCCAAGGCAATCGACTTGCCCCATGCCTTTGCCGACATGACGCTGGACGGTCAGGTGGAAACCGCGGCGATCCTGCGCAAGCTTGACGACCTGGAACGTCTTGCGCTGCGAAAGGGAAGTGCTATCGGTGTCGCTTCGGCCTTCGACGAGTCCGTGCAGGCAATCCGCCAATGGGTTCAGGAGGCGAGCCGCCGCGGGATCGAGATCGTGGGCGTCTCGGCTTTGGCCGACGACCCGACCGGCTACCGCGCAGAGGTGAACCAATGAGTCAATTCTCCAAAACCGCCGACGACCTCCCCTACCGACGCTGCGTCGGCGTGATGGTCCTCAATCACGACGGGCTGGTCTGGGCAGGACGTCGCATTGCCGAGGGCAATTCCGAGTATGATGGCTCGCCGCAGCTCTGGCAGATGCCGCAGGGAGGCATCGACAAGGATGAGGATCCGCTGGAGGCTGCCTATCGGGAACTCTATGAGGAGACCGGCATCGAGACTGTCTCTCTGCTCGGGCAGAGCCGGGACTGGATCAACTACGACCTCCCGCCCCACCTGATCGGCATCGGACTTAAAGGAAAGTACCGCGGCCAGACACAGCGCTGGTTCGCCTTCCGCTTTGAAGGCGACGAGCGCGAAATTCGGATCAACCCGCCGCCGGGCGACCACGCCCCCGAATTCGATGCTTGGGAGTGGAAGCCCATGGACGAACTTCCCGGCCTGATCATCCCGTTCAAGCGCAACGTTTATGAGCGCGTCGTCTCGGAGTTCGCTCACCTCGGCAAGACGGCAGCCTGACGAACTTCAGCCGTCTGGCGAAAGCTCCGAGATGATCTCCATCATCTGCTGCTGTATCCGGGTCGGCTGCCAGTTCCCGCGATAGGTGAGCCCGATCGGACGAATGAGGTGATCGGTGGAGAAATTGATTTGCGCCAGCAGCCCGTGATCACATTCCGGCATCGACTGGTGGCGGGAGATGCAGCCGAGATGATCGCTTTCACTGAGAAGGCCCCGCATCAAGAGAAGCGATCCGGATTCAATCAGCTGCTGCGGCGTCGCCTTGCCCTCTGATGTGAACAGCGTCTCGAACTGCGTTCGTGTCGGCGTCCCGAGCCGAGGCACCACCCAGGGATAGGCAAGAAGATCATCTATGCTCACCGAGGTCTGTTTTGCGAGCGGATGGTCCGGCCGGGCGAGAAGCGCAAGTCGGTCGTTGAACAGCCTTTCCTGAACGACATCCTCTATGGGAGCAGGCTCGCGCAGGGCGCCCACGAGAAAGTCGATCGAGCCTCGCCGCAGGTCTCCCAGAAGGGCATCATAGGTTCCGTCGATAATGCGGACAGCGATTGCGGGGTACTGTTGGCGGAACCGCGCAAGCGCGCGCGGCAGCAGGATCGATCTGGCTAGCGGCATTGCGCCGATCACGACCGCACCAGCCTCGCTTCCATCGAACTGTGCGAGTTCCGCATCGGCCTGATCGAACTCGTAGATGGCAAGACGCGCTGCCTGCGCCAGCGCCTGGCACAGGCGCGTCGGCAGGCTTCCAAAGGATGTCCGCTCGAACAGGGTTCGCGCGGCCTCCTGTTCGATCTGCGTCACCGCGCGATGGACGGTTGGCTGGGCCAGACCGAGGCGCCGCGCCGCAAGGGTGAAGTTCTCGCTTTCGCTGACAGCGATCAGAGCCTGCAGTTGAGCATAGGTCAGGGAGATCCGCAGCCGCGGCGAGATTTCGCCAAGGATCGGGTCGAGAAGTGCGAATGCGCTCTCGACGCGCTTGAGAAGGATCTCTCCGCGCGGTGTGGGAAAGAACCCGTGACCGGTTCGATCGAACAGCGGCCCGCCCGCCTCCCGCTCCAGCTTGTTGATCGCCTGGGTGACCGCCGGCTGGGAAAGATGCCATTTCTCCGACGTCGCCGTCAGCGACTTCAATTCCGCAACGGCGGCGAAGAACCTCAGATGTCTGAGATTGCGGGGAATCATAGGGTGCGGAGCACGCCGTCGCAGCGCTGTGCCAAATCGTCGTCGCCCGGATCGAGACGCAGATCGGAGATGGTCCGCTGCCACCTGACCGTGCCGCTGCTCATCCAATCGGGCAACCCGAATTCACGCAGAGTCACACAGACTTCCTCGACCTCGGCGGCCCTCCGGGCGCCATGAACGATCATCCGTTCGAGGTTATAGGATCCCCGGGCGTGCCAGTCTATGCCCGGATCGGAGGCTTGCAGCGAGGCAAGCACCGCATCCTCGACGCCAGCCCTTCGCGCCGCAAGCAGACATTCGGTGGTCAGCGCCTCCAGGCCCTTGATGATCACGGAGCGCAGCATCTTCACGCTCGACGCATCGCCCACCTTTTCCCCCGTGAGGCGCGGGCGCATGTCCAATTGTTCGAGCAGGCCAGCCACTTCACCTGCATGAGGTCCTGCCAGCAGAAGCGGCGCCTGGTGCCTTTTCGGATAGACCGGCGCCATGACGGCAACATCTACATAGCGGCCGCCGGCTTCCTCGATAAGCGCAGCCGCCTTCTGCTTCGTCTGCGGCGCGCACGAGTTGCAATCCAGCCAGTAAGCCCCCGGCGCTAGATAGCGCACGGCTGCACGGGCAGCTTCCAGCGCCTGGTCCGCCGTCACGAGGCTGAAGATTAGGCCCGTCCCGTCCAAAGCCTCTTCAAGACTTGCCACTGGCTCCACGCCTGCCGCTACACAGCGCATCGTCACCTGCTCGGCAGCTTCCGGATCCTGCAATTTCAGATCATAAGCGCGAACACTACGTTCGGGCGCGAGTTGCCAGCCGGAGGCGACGGCGTGCGCTGCTTCGCCGAAGCCCACGAAGGTGACTCTCGGGAAATTCCTTGCGGTATCAGTCATCAGCCATCTCCTTCGATCAGAGCGCGAGTGTGGCAAGGCACAGTCTGCAAATCCAGAGACTATAGCTTAAACTTATCCGTTTCGGACCCCTTTCCATTTGATCTGGAGGAGCACACGAAGCAACCCTAGGCTAAAGGAAATATCAGGGAGGCCTTTATGCCCAGCGAGAACAAGACTGCCCTCGTCATCAGTGCCCATGCCGCCGACTTTGTCTGGCGGTGCGGTGGCGCGATCGCGCTTCATGCGGAACTTGGCTACAACGTCACCGTCGTCTGCCTGTCGTTCGGAGAGCGCGGTGAAAGCGCCAAGCTCTGGAAGCAGGAGGGCATGACGCTCGATCGCGTCAAGGATGCCCGGCGCGCAGAGTCCGAGCGCGCTGCCGAGGCTCTTGGCGTACACGACCTGGTATGTATGGATCTTGGCGACTATCCCCTGGAACTGACGCGCGAGAACAAAAACGCGCTGGTTGATGTCATTCGACAGGTCCAGCCGCGCTTTATGCTCAGCCACTCGCAGTACGATCCCTACAACACAGATCACATGTATGCGACGCAGGTCGCGCTTGAGTGCCGGATGATTGCCCAGGCTTGGGGCCACAATCCCGGCCAGAAGGTTCTTGGCGCACCGCAACTCTATCTGTTCGAGCCGCACCAGACTGAGCAGATGGGCTGGAAGCCGGACACCTTCCTCGACATCACCCCTGTCTGGGCCAAGAAGCGGGCAGCAATCGAGTGCATGGAGGGCCAGGAGCACCTCTGGGAGTATTACACGCGCGTTGCCATCAACCGCGCCAATCACTTCAAGCGGAACTCCGGTGGCCAGTCTGGTGGCCGCGACTGCAAGTATGCAGAGGGCTTCCAGTCGATCTTCCCGCGAACAGTGGATGAGCTGTAAGGAGCGCGAGCATGGAGCCCTGCCACGACATCGCGCATCTCGCGCATGTGGAAATGTACACCGACAGATACGAAGAAAGCCTCGACTTCTTCACCCGCGTCTATGGCTTGAAGCTTTCGGGTGAGGACGAGACGTCTGCCTATCTTCGGGCATGGGATGACTACGAGTTCCACTCGCTGAAGCTGACGCGCCATCATCAAACCGGCATAGGCCACGTTGCCTACCGGGCGACCTCACCCGAAGCGCTTGAGCGGCGAGTAGAGGTGATCGAAGCCTCCGGCTACAAAGTCCATGGCTGGACGGACGGCGATCTCGGTCACGGCAGGGCGTTCCGCTTCGAGGATCCCTTTGGCCACATCTTCGAGATCTACTGGGATACCAACTGGTACCAGCCGCAGATCGTGGCGGAGCGGGCTGCCCTGAAGAACACGGCGTCGGCCTTCACCGGCGCCGCACCGCGTCGGCTCGACCACCTGAACTTGCTGTCCAGCGACGTGACCGAATTCAGGCGCTTTATGGAGACCTGCCTCGGCTCCCGCGTGACGGAGATGATCCAGCTCGACAATGGCCGTATCGGCGGCTGCTGGTTCACGGTGAACAACAAGACCTATGACCTCGCCTGCACTGAGGAACACGGGGGGGGCAGCGGACGCCTGCACCACGTCACCTATGCAACCGACCAGCGCGAGGATATTCTTCGGGCAGCCGACATCTTCCTGCAGAACGGGGTCCATATCGAGACAGGTCCGCACAAGCACGCCATCCAGGGCACGTTCTTCCTCTATGTCTGGGAGCCCGCAGGAAACCGGGTAGAGTTGGCAAATGCCGGGGCCCGGCTGATCCTCGCACCGGACTGGAAGCCCGTCGTCTGGACGGAGGCTGACCGCAAGAAGGGGCAGGCCTGGGGTCTCAAGACGATCGAGACGTTCCATACGCACGGGACGCCGCCGGTAAAGAAGGAGCACTAAGGTGGCTGTCGTGGTTCAAAACATCGAGCGCGCCGACCCGTCGGTGATCGACCGGCTTGCCACAGCTGGCGTGGCGACGGTTCATGAGGCGCAGGGCCGACGCGGCTGCCTCGCCTCCTACATGCGTCCTATTTACGCCGGTGCACAGGTCGCCGGTTCAGCGGTGACGATCTCTGCCCCTCCCGGCGACAACTGGATGGTTCATGTTGCAATCGAGCAGCTCCGCGAAGGGGATATCCTCGTGCTCGCGCCGACCTCGCCTTGCGACAATGGCTACTTCGGTGATCTTCTGGCGACCTCAGCCAAGGCCCGTGGCTGCCGCGGCCTGGTGATCGACGCCGGCGTGCGCGACATTCGCGACCTGACCGCGATGGGCTTCCCTGTCTGGTCCAAGGCAATCTCGGCCGAGGGTACGATCAAGGAGACACTTGGCTCAGTGAACGTTCCAATCGTCTGCGCCGGCGCTGCCATCGAAGCCGGTGACATCATCGTTGCGGACGACGATGGCGTGGTGGTCGTCAAGCGGGCCGAGGCCGAAACTGTAGCGATTGCCGCCGAGAAGCGCTTGGCTGCCGAAGAGGCCAAGCGTCAGCGCCTGGCGTCTGGCGAGCTTGGTCTCGACATCTACTCCATGCGCGAAAGGCTTGCGGAGAAAGGACTGAAATATGTCTGATCCTTACGCGGACGGCATCCCGTGTCTCTGGATGCGGGGTGGAACGTCGAAGGGAGCCGTTTTCCTTGCCTCGGATCTACCCTCCGACTCGAAAGAACGAGACAACCTGCTCCTGAAGATCATGGGATCTCCTGACGCACGGCAGATCGATGGCATAGGGGGAGCCGATCCGCTCACGTCGAAGGTGGCCATACTCTCCCCCTCTTCGCGACCCGACGCGGACATCGACTACCTCTTCCTGCAGGTCTTCGTGGATCAGGCCGTGGTCACGGATGCCCAGGGTTGCGGCAATATCCTGGCAGCCACAGCCCCCGCAGCCATCGAGCGGGGCCTTGTATCTGCCGAAGATGGCGTGACACCGGTCCGCGTGCACATGCTCAACACCGGGGAAGTGTCGCTTGCAAGAGTCTCCACTCCCGGTCGCAGGGTGAGCTACGAGGGCGACGCGCGCATCGACGGCGTTCCCGGCCATCATGCGGCAATCCCCCTCCTGTTTCAGAACACGGAAGGCTCCATGTGCGGAGCGCTCCTGCCCTCCGGAAACGTCAGCGATATCATTGAAGGCGTCGAGTGCACGCTGATCGACAATGGCATGCCGATCGTCATCCTCCGCGCTTCGGACTTCGGCCTCACAGGCAGCGAAAGCCGGGAGGATCTGGATGGCAATGCCGACCTGAAGCGCAGGTTGGAAACGATACGGCTTGCGGTAGGACCGCTGATGAACCTAGGCGACGTTGCAGAAAAGTCGGTCCCCAAGATGACACTGGTTTCGGCTCCCCAACAGGGTGGGACGATCAGCACCCGCAGCTTCATCCCGCATCGCTGCCACGCTTCGATCGGAGTCTTCGCAGCCGTCAGCGTCGCGACTGCATGCACGCTGCCCGGCTCGGTCGCCGCCGGCATTGCCGAACTGCCTGATGACGAACGATTTCTCGTCGAGCATCCGAGCGGTGCGGCCGAGGTTCTCGTTCATCGCGATCCGGACGGGAAGATCACCGGAGTAGGGACGCTCCGCACGGCGCGCAAGCTGTTCGATGGCAGGGTTTTCCCGGCGCCGTAACCGGATCGCGGTCCCAAACCACGTGCTCGGTTTAACTTGGCTTCGCCACTCCGGCGCCTCCGGTCGCAGCCTTCCAGAGCGCCTGCATGACCCGACGACCCTCTTTGCGCCGCAGGCACCCGTCCCTGTCGTAGAAGAACATCATGCGGCGGCGGGCGAACACATGCGCCATCCAGAGTGCGAAAGCCACTCCGACAGCCCAGCCCATTAGCGTATCGCTGGGCCAATGGGCGCCGACCAGCTGTCGTGACAGCGTGATCAACACGCCGACGGGGATGAAAAGCGAGCGCAGTCGGGGAAAGACCAGCGCCAGCGACATCGCCATCGCACCGGCCGTCGCCGAGTGTCCCGATGGAAACGCAGCAAAGTCGGAGTCGAACGTGAAGGGTTCGAAGTGTAGATGCCCGTAGGTTTCAAGAAGCTTGGGCCGTGCACGCCCGATCACGTTCTTGACCAGCGCAGCCGTCAGCCCGCCTCCGGCGACTGACAGAAAGATGAAGGCTGCTGCCGCAGTGATGGAATTTGCGCCGACCACCACCCGTCGACGCAATCGGCTGGAGGGGACGAGAACGCTGAGGATAAGCACGATACCGCTCGTCACCAGAATCTCAACGCCTTCACCCAGGTCCGTGATCCACTGGGCGAAGGGGCGAAGTTCCGCAGGAAAATCCTTCATCCAGCGGCCAAGAGTGAGATCTGCCGAAAGCATCAGCGAAACTGAAAGCAGCAGAAAAATGCCAAGGATCAGGATGGGTCGTTCCAGCGGCGCTCGTCTTTTCGGGTAAGGCACGACAGGGGGAGAGAACAGGCGTTCGAAACCCGCGGCTATCCTCGGTCTGCTGTCCCCCAATGCGGCGCCCATGTGGTCTCCCATAGCTTCCGATGATGCTGATAGGAAGATATCGCGCCGCTTGCAATGGCGGCTGACCGCCCCTCAACAGAACTCCAGGCTTTTGAGAGCGTCCACCATTACCGTCGAAGACGGTCCTCGATGCGGCAGAGTCGTAGATCCATCCAGGCCGAGACGGCTTCCCACCCGGAAAAGAAGTAGTCATGCGCATGATAGAGCGCCTTCTCGGGCTTGGCCTGCAACGACATCATCCGCTGGCTGAAGTCGTCGAAGGCATCGAGTCTCTCCTGGGAGACCTTCGCCTCCTGGGGATGAAGATCAACAGCTGACGACAGATCGGCCTGCAATCTTACCTTGAGCTGTCGCAGACCGTTCCCATCGTCCCGCCAGAGCCGGCGGGTGAGGAAGTCCAGCGCTTGCATGCCCGTCGTGCCTTCGTAGATGGTCATGACACGCGCATCGCGGAGATACTGCTCGAGCGGCCAGTCGCGTGTATAACCCGCGCCGCCGAGCACCTGGATTGCAGCATTGGCGACGCTAAAGCCGGCATCCGCGCCGAAATTCTTGATCAGCGGCAGCATCCAGGCGCAGAAACTTTCAAGCTCTCGGCGCCTCTCGTCATTGGGTGCGTAGGCCACAAGATCCATTGTGGCCGCCAGTTCAAGGACTGCCAGCCGTAGAACCTCCGTTCGTCGACGCATCTCCTCCAGCTGGCGCTGAACATCCGGATGCTCTGCGATCGGAACCGGAGGACTGCTTGACGAACCTCCCTGACGCCTTTCCTTCGCATATTGCTCTGCAACATCTACGGAGGCCGATGCCAGTCCAAGCCCCTGGCAGGCCGTCTGCAGTCGCATCACTTCGATCATGCGGAAGAGTTGCACGAGCCCTCGTCCCTCACTACCGATCAACGTTCCGCGCGCTTGGTCAAAGTTCAGCGTGCAGGTCGGCGAGGCGTGGAGCCCCATCTTGTCCTCCAGCCGCTCTACAGTGATGCCGTTCGGTTGCCCTTCGATCAAGTTCGGAACCAGGAAGAGACTTAGCCCCTTTGTGCCGGGCTCGCTCCCCGTCCGCGCCAGTAGGCAGTGACCGATGCGCTCGGTCAGGTCGTGGTCGCCAAAGGAGATCCAGGTTTTCCGGCCGGAGATCCGCCAGTCGTCCCCTACCCTCTCCGCCTTTGTCCGGAGCCGTCCCACATCTGAACCGGCATCGGCTTCCGAGATGCAGATCGTTGCGGTGCGCTCTCCCGTGGCAAGCTTCGGCACCCACTCCCGGATAAGCTGTTCGTCCCCGGCCTCCCAGATCAGGTGGGCTGCGGCACGGGTCGACCCTGCCACCATCATGAGCGCGACACAGGCGCGTTCGAACAGAGGCCCGCATGCGGCCTGGACCGTCAGCGGCAGTCCTTGCCCGCCACCGGCCTCGGCAAGATCGATGGCAAGCCAACCAGCCTTGCCATAGCTGCGGAAGGCCTCACGGAATCCTGCGGGCGTCTGCACCCGGCCCTCAAGCAGTTGTGCTCCCTGGCGATCCCCGGGAGCGTTGAGGGGCGCAAGCACGCGCTCTGCGAAGCCCCCCGCCTGACGGAGGATTTCGGCGACGGTCTCGTCGTCGCAGTCTGGCCGGCGCTGCTGCAATTGCCGCCAGCCAGGCGTCACCGCGAGCGCGGCAAGCGTCCTGTCGACCTGATCCCGAAACGACATCCGCGCCTACTTCGGCTGCATCCGAAGGGCACCGTCGAGACGGATGACTTCGCCGTTGACGTATTGATTCTCTATCAGAAACCGAACGGCCTCGGCGAATTCGGCGGGATTCCCGAGTCGGGAGGGATAGGGGATGGCTGCACCGAGGCTGTCCTGCGTTTCCTTCGGCAGTGCCAGTAGCAGGGGCGTCAGGAAGATCCCGGGAGCAACTGTGTTGACCCGGATCCCGAAGCGCCCGAGTTCACGGGCGGCGGGCAGCGCCATCGAGACTATGCCTCCCTTGGAAGCGGAATAGGCCACCTGGCCGACCTGCCCCTCGAACGCGGCAACCGAGGCCGTATTGACGATCACGCCGCGCGCACCGTCCTCTCGTTCGTCGGCAGCCGCCATCCGCTCGGCCGCCAGTCGCATCATGTTGAACGTACCGACGAGGTTGATGCGGATCACCCTATCGAAATCCGCGAGGGGCAGTGTCCCCTCGCGTCCCAATATCCGTCCGGCAGCGGCAATACCGGCACAATTGACGAGGATACGCAGGCCGTCCCCTGCCTTTGCAGCCGTGTCCACAGCCCGCTTGCCATCGTCTTCGTTGGCGACATCGCCAACCAGCGGCACGCCTCCGATATCCTCAGCAACCTGCCGGGCCGCCTTTTCGTTTCTGTCGAAGACATGAACGATAGCTCCTTGAGAGGCGAGCAGTCGGGTGGTCGCCTCGCCCAGCCCGGATCCGCCACCGGTGACGATCGCGCTCGATCCTTCAATCTTCATGCCGCAAGCTCCTTTTCTACCCGAATGACGTCTCGACCATCGCCGTAAAGAGCCTCGACGAGCTCTCCACGATGCGCAAGAACCGCCCGCTGGTTGATCGACCCCTTGTCTGTCACCTCGCCCTTGTCGAAGCGCAGCGGCTCACGCATCAGCATGACGCGCATCACACGGGTTGCCGAACCGCTGGCGGCGCGCTGATGCTCGGCAAGCTTGCCGGCGATCGCCTTCCGCACCGCGGGGTGGTCGAGTATCTCCTCGTCCCTCATGCTCGCCCCATCCTCGACCAAGGCCCGTAGTGCCGGCATGAACGGGACGAGAAGCGCTCCCAGCTCCAGGCGGTTTTCGCCTGCGATCACCGCATCGCGGACCAGGCCGCCGAACTGGTTGACGAGTTGGGCTCTCAACACGCCGACCGCGACCCAGATGCCGGTCTGCAGCTTGAAATTCTCGGCCGTCCGGCCGTCAAAGTAGAAGCCCTTGCGCGGATCACCCGCGCAGGCGAAGCGGACTGCGTCGCCGATGCGATAGAAGCCTTCCTCATCGAACGCCTCCGCGGTAAGCTTTTCGTTGCGCCAGTAGCCGGGCGTGACGTTCGGCCCCTTCAGCCGAAGTTCATATTTGTCGTCGAAGGGAACGAGCTTCATCGTCACGCCCTGTGCCGGTATCCCGATATTGCCCGGCCGATCCTGCGGCTCGGTGCAGAAGAGCGCGAAGGGTGCGGTCTCTGTCGATCCGATTCCAGTGCACAAGGGTACATGCTGCTGGATCGCGCTTTCGGAGAGCTCGAGGAGTGCGTCCCAGGTATGCTGCGCCATTCCCGCGCCGGCATACATCAGCATCTTGAGATCCTTGAAAAAGCTGTTCCGTAGCAGTTCATCGTGCCGCATGGCTTCAACCAGCATCTCGAAGCCCGCCGGAACGTTGAAGTACCATGTCGGCGACACGTTACGCAGGTTGGCGATCGTCTGGCCGATCAACGCGGGAGCGGGCTTGCCGCGATCGATGTAATAGGTCCCCCCATTGTAGATCGCGATATTGAAGCACTTGTTACCTGCCGCGGTGTGGTTCCAGGGCGCCCAGTCGACCAGGACCGGCGGCTCCTCGCGGAAATACTGATAGCAGTCCGCGACCATCTCCTGGTTCGAGCACAGCATTCTCTGGGTCTGGATCACGGCCTTGGGTGAACCGGTCGTCCCGGAGGTGAAGAGGAATTTTGCCACCGTATCCGGCCCCACGGCATCGAATGCACGGTCGACCTCGGGCCCAGGCTGGGTGCGGAGTATTTCCTCGAACGAGTAGGTGTTCGCCCGTTCGACCGGAAGATCTCTGACACCTGCGACGGGAAACTCGGAACCGAAAACCGTATCGACGGCATTGCGGAAGGCATCATTGCTTTCGGCGAACACGAGCCCCGGCGTGATCTGCCGGACGACATCCTCCAGCTTGGCCAGACCTGTTGCGCTGGTTGCGTAGGCCGGCGCGATCGCCGCCGACGGCACGCCGACATGCTGGGCGCCGAGCGCCATCAGCGCATGCGCTATGGAGTTCTCCGAGAGGATCAGCAGTGGTCGATCAACGGAAAGGCCGAGATCCAGGAGGAATTGGCCGATGCTGCGAACGCACTTGAGCGCATCTCGATAGCTCACGGTCTGCCATTCGTCCGTTCCTTCGCGATCCGCCATCCAGACGCGATCGGGCGCCGTCCTGGCCCAGTGGACCAGCCGCTCGTTCATCTTCGCCGGATAGGGACCGAGCTGATCCTCCCGCCAGATCAGGATCTCGCCATTCGGACGGTTCTCCCAACGAAGAACGGGCGACCACAGCTGCGCCTCCCGCACCGCTTTGCCGGCCATGACACCTCCTCCCAGAGATTGCTGTCGAATTTTTGTTTACAAGGAAACAATCTCCTCGTAAACAATTATACGAGGAACGGGTGAGCCCGAGACGAGGGAGAAGCGACAGAATGGCCGACCAGCCGGCACGCAATTTCGTCAGCTACGAACTTCAGGGCGAGATTGCGCACATCGGCCTCAACCGGCCCGAAAAGCGCAATGCGATCAGCGACAGCTTCGTGGAAATGATCGCAGATGCGGTCGCACGCGCCGAAAGTGAGGCGAAGGCGGCAGTGCTCTATGGTCACGGCGATCACTTCTGCGCCGGCCTCGACCTCGCCGAACATGTGAAGAAAACGCCCATCGAAGGCATACGCGGCTCTCGCCGTTGGCACGCCGTCTTCGGCACCATCGAGCATGGCACCATCCCGTGGATTTCGGCGTTGCATGGAGCCGTGGTCGGCGGCGGCCTAGAACTGGCTGCCTCGACCCATATCCGTGTCGCCGAGCGGTCTGCCTTCTTTGCGCTTCCGGAAGGACAGCGAGGCATCTTCGTTGGTGGTGGGGGCTCGGTCCGCGTGGCGCGCCTCGCGGGCGCCGCCCGGATGACGGACATGATGCTGACGGGCCGCGTCGCCACTGCCGAGGAAGCCGAACGCTGGAACCTCGTCCAGTATGTCGTCGATACGGGAGAAGCGCGCCGGAAAGCGCAGGAACTTGCCTTGGCGGCAGCTAGCAATGCGACGATCTCCAACTATGCCGTCATCAACGCCCTTCCGCGCATTCAGGACATGGCGAAGGAGGACGGGCTGTTCGTCGAATCCTTCATCGCCTCCTTTACCGCCACCAGCCCGGAAGCGGAGGAACGGCTTAGAGCCTTTCTCGATAAACGGGCCGCGCGGGTGAAGGCGCCCGGAGCGGCGGGAGGCGGCTGACATGGATGTCTCCTCGCGACGCATCGAAAGGGTGAAGCTTGATGAGCTTTCCGGCTCGCTCGGCTTCCTCCTGCGCCTTGCGCAGTTGCGGGCCTTCGAGGAATTCTTCTCCGATCGTGGCCCGCGCGGATTGAAGCCTGGGGAGTTCTCGGTCCTGTGGGTAATCGCGCGCAATCCCGGCATCCGGCAGAGCCTTCTCGGCCAGCGCCTGATGATCAAGCGGGCGCATATGACGAAGTTGATCCGCGTCCTGGAGGATCTCGGACTGGTGTCGCGCCGGACACCCGAGGCCGATCGCCGGGCCGTGGAGCTTACGCTCACCGCCAAGGGCCGGCAGGCAGTGGAGACGTCGAGCACCGAGTTCTTCTCCTACGAGGAAACGACGGGCGAGCCTTTGAGTAACGGGGAGCGCACGCAATTGATATCGCTTCTGCAGAAGTATGTTGGACTGCGGGAGGGAGAGGCACGATGAACGTCGATGACCTGATCGCGATCGACATCCACACCCATGCCGAGGAGCCCTGTTGTGGGCCGCGGGATGACGGTTACGACGAGTTCCAGGCCGGGATGGCCCGATACTTCAAGAACCCTGCCGGCGCCAAGGGCATGCTGCCGACGGTCGAGGAGACGGCTGCGTACTACCGCGAGCGCAGGATCGGCTGCGTCATCTTTCCGGTCGATTCCGAACGCGAGACCGGCTTCCGACGCTATGAGAACGAGGAAGTGGCCGAGATCGCCGCGCGGAACGCTGACATCATGATTCCATTCGCGTCGATCGACCCCGCAAAGGGAAGGCTTGGCGCCCGCGAGGCGCGGCGGCTCGTGCGCGAATTCGGGGTCCGGGGTTTCAAGTTTCACCCGACGATGCAGGCCTTCTATCCGAATGATCGTAGTGCCTATCCGCTTTACGAGGCAATTGCCGAGGAAGGCGCGATTACCCTCTTCCATACCGGCCAGACCGGCGTTGGTGCCGGCATGCGCGGCGGCATGAACATGCGCCTGAAGTACTCGAACCCGATCTATCTCGATGATGTCGCGGCGGATTTTCCCGACATGCCGATCATCCTGGCGCATCCATCCTTTCCCTGGCAGGAGGAGGCCCTGTCCGTCGCGACACACAAGCCGAACGTTTACATCGACATGTCAGGCTGGTCCCCCAAGTATTTTCCGCCGATCCTGGTCCGCTACGCCAACACCATGCTGAAGCACAAGATGCTGTTCGGCTCGGACTGGCCGGCAATTACACCGGACCGATGGCTCGCCGATTTCGAAGGGATTGAGATCCGCGACGAAGTTCGCCCGCTGATCCTCAAGGAGAATGCTCGCAAACTGCTGAAGCTTTAGAACTGCCATCTGCAACATGTTCCAACTGGGAGGGAACGAACATGAGACGCATGCTTGGAATACTGGCGGGAATAGCGGCACTTGCCGCAACCACCGCCGATGCCCGTGAACTTCGCATTGCACCCGGCGCACCGCCGGCGCATCCATCGCACAGCCACCTTTATTCGAAACTGGCGGAACTCCTTCCGGAGGTTTCCGGCGGCAATCTTACGGCTCAGGTTCTGGGGCCCGAAGTTGTCGGCCTCGGCCAGATGAAGGATGGACTCCAGAGCCAACTCGTCGAGATCGGCAACCTGTTGCCGTTGTACTTCCCCGCCGATCTTCCGAACATGTCGCTTGCCGGCGAGCTGGCTCTCTCCGGTCGCGAACCGCATGCCATGGCAGCGGCGATGACTGAATACATGGTCACCTGCGACACATGCCAGGAAGAGCTGAAGAAATTCGGCGTCACCTATCTCGGCTCGGGATCGTCGGATGTCTATGCCCTGCTCACCAACAAGCCGGTGCGGACGGCAGAAGATGTCAAGGGACTGAGGCTGCGCAGCGGCGGAGCGCCGTTCTCGCGGTGGGCCGAGCACTTCGGTGCTGTTCCCGCCAACATCGGCGTCGGCGACACCTTCGAATCCATGTCACAGGGTGTCATCGACGGATCAATGGCGTCGATCGGGGACCTTCTGTCTTTCCGGCTCGTCGAACTGGTGAAGAACATCACCTTCGTGCCTTTGGGCACCTACCACGCCACCTCTGACTTCACCGTCGCCAACACGACCTGGGAAAGCCTGAGCGCCGAGGAGCGCAAGCAACTGGCGACTGCCGCCAATGAGGCCAACGTCATCTTCACCCAGAGGTGGGGATACGAGATGGCCGCCGAGGCAAAGGCCGCCGCCGAGAAGGCCGGCATTGAGTTCGTCGAGCCCGATCCGACATTCGTCGAGGCAGTAGAGGCCTTCGCCGAAGCGGACAAGGAGACGGCCGCAAAAGTGTCTCAGGAACGCTTCGGCTTCGCCGATGCCGCAGAGCGGGTCGCTCGCTTCTCGGACCTCGTCGAGAAGTGGACAGGCATCGTCAAGGAGGCCAACAGCGATCCGCAGGAGATCGCCAAGCGCCTGGACGAGGAAGTCTGGAGCAAGGTCGACTTCGAGACCTACGGCATGTAACGCGCCGTCGCGGGGCTCGTCCCCGCGACCCACCCCCGTCTGACCACTCTCAAATGGATCGGCGATGCTGCTCGTCACAAGGCTCACTGACAGGCTCGCGCGCATACTCGCCTTCGTTGGCGCAGCGGGCGTGCTCGCGATGATGGTGCATGTCTGCGCCGACGTCGCCTCGCGCGCGATGACCGGCGCCTCGCTGCCCGCAACTGTAGAGGTCGTGTCCTATTACTACATGGTGCTCGTCGCCTTCCTTCCGCTGGCCTGGGTGGAGCGGAAGGAGGGGATGATCTCTGTAGAGCTTCTAGACTTCCTGCTGACGCCACGCATGCGGCGTGTGTCGGACCTCGCCGTCGTCCTCTTCTCCATCACCGTCTACGCAGTCATTGCCTATGCCAGCTGGCTGACTGCGGTGAAGAACTACCAGACCGGCACCTTCGTCATCGCACTGCAGACGAAGATCGTCACCTGGCCAGGTTATTTCCTGCCACCGATCGGATTCGCGCTCGCCGCGCTGATCATGATCGTACAGCTGTTGAAGATCGTTCACGGCAAGACAGATGCCGACTGGGGTGCCGCCGAATGAATGTCGAGGTTGGTTTCTACGGCGTCGGCATCGTGCTGCTGCTCCTGCTGTTGCGCGTACCCGTGGCGCTCGCCATGATCGCTGTTTCCTTTGGCGGCATTGCCAGCCTCCTCGGTATCAGGCCGGCGCTCGGCATCGTCACCTCGACACCTTACAGCTTTGTCGCCAGTTGGACGATGAGCGCCGTCCCGATGTTCCTGCTCATGGGCTTCGTCGCCTTTCACGCCGGGCTGACCGCCAGCCTGTTCGGCGCCGCCAAGGCGATCCTTTGGCGGGTACCGGGAGGTCTGGCCATCTCCTCCATCTTCGCCTGCACCGGGTTTGCGACCGTCTCTGGCTCTTCGATCGCCTGTGCGGCCGCCATGGGGCGGATCGCCATTCCGGAAATGGTCGCGGCCGGCTACAGGCCAAGCTTCGCGGCGGGTTCGATTGCAGCGGGCGGAACGATCGGCGCGCTGATCCCCCCGTCCATCCTGATGATCATCTACGGCGTCTTTGCAGAGACCTCGATAACTCAGGTCTTCATCGGCGGCATTGGCGTCGGGTTGTTGACCGCTTTGTTCTATTGCCTGGTGGTGCTGGGTTTCTGGTGGCTGCGACCTGACGTGGTACCACGCAACAGCGCCGGCACCTTCCGCGAGGCCGGCGGGCTGCCGGCAATCTTGAGGATCTGGCCGCTCGCGATCCTCGTGGTTCTCGTGTTCGGCGGATTGTTTTCCGGCTATTTCACAGCGACGGAGGCGGGCGCGGTCGGTGCCGGCGGCGCGATCCTTCTATCGCTGGTGACGGGCAAGCTCACCACGCACGTTCTGCGAACATCACTGCTCGAGACGCTGACGACCTGCGCTTCGCTCTTCATCATCGGCATCGGCGCGTCCATGTTCACCCGTTTCCTCGGGATCACGGGGCTGTCCGGCTTCATCGGCTCCATGGTTGCCGGATCTGAACTCGGCTACGTCGAGCTGATGAGCATCATCGTGCTGATCTACCTCGTTCTGGGCATGTTCATGGAACCGTTCGGGGCCATGCTCGTGACGCTGCCGGTTCTGCTGCCGTTACTGAAGGCGGAAGGGATCAGCCTTGTCTGGTTCGGCGTCTTCGTCGTCAAGATGCTGGAGATCGGCATGATCACGCCACCCGTGGGGCTGAACGTCTTTGTCATCAGGAACGTCGCGTCCAGCTACGTTACCGTGATCCAGATCTTCCGCGGTATAGTTCCCTTCCTGTTGGCAGACATCCTGGTGGTAGCGGTGGTGATAGCCTTTCCCGGCATCATTCTCAGCTTGCCGCTTCTCTTGCAGTAGCGGGCATGACTTCAGCGGAGTGATCGCACAAGGCGCTCGCTCCCTAGGTACGATGCAACGGTCTCACCACAGCCCGGCACTTCAGGCGAAGTGTGCACCTACGGCTGACGGCAAGCCGCCTCAAGATTTGCATCGTCCGCCGGCAGGTCGATCCACTGCGCACCCGTAACCGAGCCGTCATCGGCGATCGATACGTCATTGCCGACGAGGTCGGCGCGGCGGTTATTATCGCAGTCGAAAACAGCCTTGATCACGGTCGTCTGCTGCCAGCGTGCGGCCAGGATCATCGACACCATGACCTGGCCGGGCTGTTGGGGATGCCGCTTGGCGGTGGAGGTTTCGACCGCGGTGAACCGCGTTGTCAGCGGGCGGATATAGGACCACGGCCTCCAGATGGCGCGCTCCGTATTCGACCACGTCACCACCACGGACTGCGGGAAAGAATTCCGCATCCGGTCGAACCAGCTATACTCGCTCCAGATGGCGTAGGAGATCATCCCGAGGCCAGCCGCGGCGGGGACGATCCATTTCGGCAGCCGTCCCCGGCTGATCCATCTCACGCTCATGGCGATACCGGCCAGTGCCACACCAGCCACCACGGCGGCAATCAACTCGAACAACATTTCCGACTTCTTCCTTTACACCGGAGCGCTTCCAGAATTGGCGAGCGCAGACTGCATGGTCCGCACCACCACGAAGGCGTCTCGCAAGTGCGACCTCTCGAAATCTCCGAACTCATAGGGTCCGAGATAATTGTTTGGCCTTTCGCCAGCCTTGATCTGGTTTGCTTGGTTGCGCAGCCTGAAGTCGGCGATCAGATCATAGGCGGCAATCAGATCCCGCCCTCCGGCGCTGGAGATAATCCCCACCTCCTCGGCCGCCAGCAGGCGCGCGCGGGTGTTGACGGGTGTCAGCCGTCCCGTCAGCGCATAGACACGGGCAAGGTCAATCACTGGAACGACGCCACTGTGCTTCATGTCGATCTGGTTGCGATTCTCACCCACCCGGACGGTCGCAAATCCTCGCAACAAGCCGAGCGGCGGCGCATGCTTCAGCGAGTTACTGATCATGTGAGCGACGAATAGCGAGTTCCGGCTCGCCTGCGCCAGGGTCTCGGCCTGCAGCTCCTGGTAGAGCTTCGCTTCCCCAACGATCGGTCGCAGGTCGAACATGACGCTCGCCAGCATCTGCGCCATCGGCTCCGGCTCCCGAATCCAACTCCCGAAATATCCCCTCCACACGCTGACCGGCTGGCACCACCGGCGATTGGTGGCCATCATGTCGCCGGGGCAGAAGAAATAGCCGCAGGCATCCAGGTTATGGCTGACGAAGCGGGCAAGCTTTTCGAACCACGGTCGCTGGCTTTCCTGGAAACGGTCGTCAATGAAGATGCAGTTGTCCTGGTCGCTGACGCCCGTCTGTTCCTGGCGGCCCTGGCTGCCACAGGCAAGCCACAGATAGGGGACTGGGGGTGGGCCGAGATCCGCTTCCGCGAGCGCTACAAGTCGGCGCGTCACCGCATCCGTGATGTCCGTGATCAGTCGCGTGACGACGTGATGTGCATTGTTGCCCCCAACCAACTGAACCAGCAGCTGCGGTATCTTCGCCGTCACCGCGCGAAGCTCGGCCACGCCCTCCGCATTGGCAATCTCCCGGATAAGGATTGCGGAGGAGAGCGCCTGGAAACGGGTCAGGTCCGTCTGCGTGATCATTCCCCTCAGGCGCTCACCGCTGACGATCGGAAGGTGGCCGATCTTCTTCTCCAGCATCAGATTGAGAACATCAGACCCCAGGTGGTTTTCCGAGAGGGTTAGCGGCTCCGCGGTCATGATCGCGCCAACCTTCGTGCTGATCGGATCAAGCCCCTGGGCAAGGACGCGAGAGGTCAGGTCGCGGGTCGTCACCAGACCGACAAGGCGGTCGCCATCAACGACGCCCAGGCTCGATACCCTTCTGTCCCGCATGATCTCGGCGGCGTGGCGTACGCTGTCTTCGGGCGAACAGGTGAGCGGTGGCGCCGACATCAGTTCGCTGACCTTTCGCATCGTCACGTCAGCGCGTCGAAGGTCGGTGGTGCGTCCGCGGGTGAAGAAGCGGCCATAGACCGGCTGCTCCAGCATCAGCCTCTTGAACTCGGCCGTGGGCAGAACAAGCAGGATGGCATCTGACAGCGCATTGGCGGTCGTCGCGGCGCGACCGTCGGCCATCAGACCTCGTTCGCCGAGGGAGTTTCTAGGGAAAAGCTGCGAGATTACCGTACCGGACGCGTCGCGAACCTCGACGCTACCTTCCATGATGAGAAAGAGACCGGGCAGCGGTTCGCCGCGGGAATAAATTTGACCTCCGCCAGATACATGGCGGCATTCGAAGCGTGGTATCAGTCTGTCGAGTTCGTCCCGGGGCAGGCTATCATAAGGATGAACTGTATGCAGAAATCCCGCTATGTCGTGGGTTTCCACACCCATGAAGCCCTCATATGGCCGTATCGGCAACCCTCGACTGAAAGAAGGAAGGCGGCAGGATTACTGCCGCCTTCCGAGAGCTTGGCTGTTAGTGGTGGGTCGCCGCACCGGCACCGCGAGGTACGCGGATCGACTCGACGAGATCCTGCACGTGCTGCGGCGGTGCCTGCGTCATCATCGAGACGACATAGGCGGTGCCGAAGTTGAGCAGCGCACCGATCGGGCCGAACGCCGTCGGCGGGATGCCGAACAGGTAGTTGGCCGGTACGTTTTCTACCATGTTCGTGCCGGGGATGAAGAACCAACCCAGGTAGGCGAACAGATAGAGGCAGGTCACGATCAGACCGACGAGCATGCCGAGGGTGGCGCCGACCGAGTTGATGCGCTTCGAGAAGATGCCCATCATCAGGACCGGGAAGATGCTCGCTGCGGCGAGACCGAAGGCAAGTGCAACGGTCTGGGCCGCAAAGCCCGGCGGGTTTAGACCCAGCAGAGTTGCCACCAGGATTGCACCGGCCATCGAGATACGCGCGACCAGCAGCTCGCCCTTTTCCGAAATGTTCGGAACGAGCCAGTCCTTCACCAGGTCGTGGCTGATAGCCGACGAGATGGCGAGCAACAGGCCAGCCGCCGTCGACAGAGCGGCAGCGAGACCGCCGGCTGCGATGAGGCCGATCACCCAGCCCGGAAGCTGCGCGATTTCCGGATTTGCGAGAACCAGGATGTCGTTGTTGATGGTCAGTTCGTTGCCGGTCCAGCCACGCTGCGTTGCGGTTTCGGTAAAGCCGGCAGCCGCGTCGTTATAGTACTGGATGCGACCATCGCCGTTCTTGTCCTCGAACTTGAGAAGGCCGGTGGTCTCCCAGTTGCGCATCCAGTCAGGCCGCTGCTCGTATTCGACAGCCTGTTCCTGCGGACCGTTCGGGAAGATGGTGTCGATGATGTTGAGGCGCGCCATGGCACCGACAGCCGGAGCCGTGAGGTAGAGAAGCGCAATGAACACCAGCGCCCAGCCTGCCGACCAGCGGGCATCAGCCACCTTCGGAACGGTGAAGAAGCGGATGATGACGTGCGGAAGACCGGCAGTACCGATCATCAGCGACAGGGTGAACAGGAACATGTTCAGCATGCTGCCCTGGGCGGTATAGGCGTTGAAGCCGAGGTCGGTGACCACCTGATCGAGCTTCTGCAGAAGCGGCAGTCCCGATTCCGTATGGGTCGAGAACAGGCCTAGCCAGGGAAGCGGGTTGCCCGTCAGCTGCAGCGAAATGAAGATCGCCGGGATCGAGTAGGCAATGATCAGGACGATATACTGGGCCACCTGCGTGTAGGTGATGCCCTTCATCCCGCCGAGAACGGCATACACGAAGACGACGGCGGACGCGATCCACAGACCGGTCGAGACGTTGACTTCGAGGAAGCGCGAGAAGGCGACGCCGGCACCGGTCATCTGGCCGATAACATAAGTCACCGAGATGATGATGAGGCAGATCACAGCCACAAGGCGAGCCGACTGGCTGTAGAAGCGGTCGCCGATGAACTGCGGTACGGTGTACTTGCCGAATTTGCGCAGATACGGAGCGAGCAGGAGAGCCAGCAGGACGTAGCCGCCGGTCCAGCCCATGAGATAGGTGGAGTTGGCATAGCCGACGCCGGCAATGAGACCTGCCATGGAGATGAAGGAGGCGGCCGACATCCAGTCCGCAGCCGTGGCCATCCCGTTCATGACCGGATTGACACCGCGGTTGGCGGCGTAGAATTCAGCGGTAGAGCCCGCCCGGGCCCAGATCGCGATGCCGATATAGAGCGCGAAGGACGCGCCCACGATCAGCAGGTTGAGTGTATACTGGTCCATTGTTCCCCCGTCCCTTACTGCTCTTCTACGCCGTGCTCACGATCGAGCCGGTTCATGTAGATTGAGTAATAGAAAATCAGCGCGATGAAGACGATGATCGAGCCCTGCTGTGCGAACCAGAAGCCCAGATCGGTCCCCCCGACCGGGATCCCCGAAAGCATGGGACGCAAAAGGATGCCGAAGCCGTAGGATACGATCGCCCAGATCACCAAGCAGATGGTGATGATGCGAATATTTGCTGCCCAATAGGCATTGGACGATGATTTGTCCGTCACGTGTACCTCCTCCAAAATTCGCGTCCCCCTGAGGACGCAACCTCCTGTCCAAACGCTCACCGAATCCCAACACGAATGGACAAGTGTCAAGAAGTACCTAATCGGTTAGGGTGCGTACATTCTCCGATAGTCGTAGTTGTCGAAAGCCCATTACTTTGGGCTTCGAAAGACGAGTTTTCCACAGGAACACGCGAAAGGCGCTAGGCGCAAAAGTCTTGTGTGCCGTCCGCGGCAAAGGCCGCGTTGGACTGGGCTACCCTAAGTCGCTCGATTGAGGTCCCTCAAGGGCTCCCGACCCCGGCTGGAAAGTGCCGGCCGGAACAATCCGGCCGGCACTGGGCATATCACTCTTCGCCGAGCCAGGCGTTTACCTGGTCCGGATGGTCTTCGATATACTTCGCCACGGCCTCCTCGTAGGACGTCTCCTGCGCGTTGAACATGCCCGCCTGCAGGTCGTCGATCGGCAGTTGCATCCTCGAGAGGAACCCGGCAACTTCCGGATTGTCTTCCTTGAAGCCCTTGCGAGCGAGAACGTCCACATGTTCAGCTTCGCCCAGGGAGGTCTTCGGATCCTCGATATAGCGGATGTCGTACTTGCCGAACATCCAGTGTGGGCTCCAGGACGTTGCTACGAACCAGTCCTCGGAGCGAACGGCGCGGTCGACGGTGGTCAACATGCCCGCCTCGCTGGAGATCTGCAGCTTGTAGTCGTCGAGGCCATAATCCTTCAGCGCCTGCTGAGACAGGCGCGTCAGTCCGGCGCCCGGGTCGATACCTTGGACAGTGTTGCCAAGCTTCTCCTTGACCTCGTCCTTGGCAAGGTCTTCCATCGAACTGATGGCGTCTTCCGGGATATAGTTCGGCACGACCCAGCCCAGTTTGGCGTTCTCGTAGACGGTGCCGAGCGTTTCCACGTCGTCCTTGATCTTCGCATAGTAGTCGGCATGCGTCTGCGGAAGCCATGCCATCATCATTGCGTCGAGATCGCCGCGGCTGACGCCCTGGTAGAGCGGTGCGACATCCGTCTGCACCAGTTCGACCTCCTGGCCGAGTTCGTCCTTGATCAGTTTCGCGGCAAGCTTGGTGACGAACTCCGCATCAGACCATGCGGCCCAACCGATCTTCACCGGTTTTGCATCCTGGGCCAGGGCGATTGTGGAAACGCTGCCGGCGATAACGGCCGCGAGGCTCAGCGATACGAGTTTCTTGATCATGTCTGCTCCTTTTTTGAAGGTTCGCATAAGGCGGAATGCCCAAGTGTGGTCTGCGCGACGTTCAGGCGTTCGCCTGCTTGGTCTCTTGTCGCGCCACGACGGGGAAGAGGGTGCGCCAGAAGGCCGGCCGCTCCTTCCCGAAGCTCTGCGTGATGCGGTCGAGCACCACGGCGAGGATGACGACGGCCAGGCCGCCCTCGAAACCCGTGCCAACGTCCAGACGCTGGATCCCGGTCAGCACGGTATTGCCAATGCCGCCAGCGCCAATCATGGAGGCAATCACCACCATCGACAGCGCCAGCATGATGGTCTGGTTGATGCCAGCCATGATGGAGGGTAGCGCATTCGGCAGCTGTACCTTGAAGAGCAGCTGCGATGCCGTGCAACCGAAGGCGTGGCCCGCCTCGACGAACTCCACGTCGACCTGACGTATCCCAAGATTCGTCAGGCGTACGACCGGCGGCATCGAGAAAATGACCGTGGCGATCGTGCCAGGCACGGCGCCGAGCCCGAAGAACATGGCGGCGGGAATAAGGTAGACGAAGGCGGGCATCGTCTGCATCAGGTCCAGCACCGGGCGCACGGCGGATGCCGCCGAGTCCTTGGCGGCCATGGCAATCCCGAGCGGCAGGCCAAAGAGCATGGCGATGATCGTGGAGGCTATGACGAGCGACAATGTCTCCATCATCGCCGGCCAAAGACCCATCTGGTCCACGAGCCAGAGTGCGACGGCAGTGAAGATGGCGAAACCCAGGCCGACCCGCCACAGCGAGAGTGCAACGAAGATGGCAAGGCCAACGATCATCGGAAGGGCCGTCAGCGTGTCCTGTATGCCCCCCGTGACTAGCCCGATCGCTACAGCAATCGCGTCGAGGGCAGGAGAGAAGTTGTCGAGGATATAGTTGACGATCGTATCGACGCCGTCACCAATGTCGAAGTTCATGATTGCATCCTATCCGTGATCTGCTCAGCTGGCGCGATCAAGCGTCTCGAGAAGCATTGATTTGCTGATAGAGCCGAGATAGCGGCCCTCGTCATCGACCACGGGGAGCGGCCAGGGACTGCCGGCCACCCTGCCGAGAAGATCCGACAGGGGCTCGGTTGCCGCGATCGGCTCGATGTCGGTCAGAAATGCGCTTCGGTAGGGATCGGCAGCCTTTGACCTGACCTTTTCCACCAGCGAGGTCTGGCTGACGATGCCTTGGTACTTCTTGTCGCGACCGACGACGATCGCGTACTCCCGGTCGAAGTTCTGCATCCGCTCAAGCGCAGCGGCCGCTGATACGCCCTGACGATCGATAATCGTCACCTGCGTCTTGCGGGCAATGTCCCCGGCCTTGAAGACTTGGGTGACGTCCACGTTGCGGAAGAAGGACCGGACGTAGTCGTTGGCGGGCCGGGTGACGATCTGGTCCGGCGTACCGACCTGGATCACGCTGCCGTTCTGCATGATGCAGATCCGGTCACCGATCCGCATCGCCTCGTCGAGATCGTGGCTGACGAAGACGATGGTCCGGCTATGCTCCGCCTGAAGGCGGACAAGTTCGTCCTGCATTTCCGTGCGGATCAACGGGTCGAGCGCCGAAAAGGCTTCATCCATCAGCAAGATCGTGGGTTCGCTGGCAAGCGCCCGGGCGAGCCCCACGCGCTGCTTCATGCCGCCGGAAAGCTGGTTCGGCCGACTGTCGGCATAACCCTCGAGGCCGACGGCCTTCAGAGCGACCATGGCCTTTTCTTTCCGTTCCCGCTCGCCGATCCCGGCAACCTCCAGCCCGAACGCCGCATTGTTCAGCACGGTCCGGTTCGGCAGAAGCGCAAAAGACTGGAACACCATGCTGATATCGCGGCGGCGGATATCGATGAGCTCGCGACGCGACATCTTGGTGATGTCCCGCCCGTCAATCTCGATCGACCCTGCGGTCGGCTCGATCAGACGATTGAGAAGTCGCAACAGCGTGGATTTTCCGGAACCGGAAAGGCCCATGATAACGAAGATCTCGCCTTCTCGGATATCGAAGCTGGCATCGTTGACACCAATGGCGCAGCCGGTCGCTGCATGGATTTCCGGCTTCGACTTGCCGGCCCGGACCATCTCCATGGCTTTTTCCGGCCGCTCGCCGAAAACCTTGAACACGTTTCTCAGCGTGATCTTTCGCGGGGCATCAGGGCCGGCGACATCGCCAGCGGACACCACGGAAGAAGTAAAATCATTCATCTTGCACCGGCCTCGCACCACACGAGGCAAACCTCCATCAGTATAAAATATACGCTCAGCAAACGAACGACCAGGCGCAGATTTTCTCAAGTTACGCAAGGTCGTTTCATACTATTTCTAACCGCATCTCGATTGGGATTTGACGGAAGAACGTCAGATCCCAATCGAGATGCGATGCGCTGAGCGCCAGCGGACAAAACGTCATCCCATCAGGAGACACTATCCTGTCTAAAGAAACGGAATTGCGATGTCCATGAAAAAACGGAACGAACAACGCGCAATCCGCGATATTCCATTCTCAAACACCCTCGCTCAGCGGGCGGCTTGGGAATATTTTGCCCAGTCAGGATGCGGACAGCCGCCTACTCATGCTGCACGGAAGTCAGCCGACCTTCAGATATTGCTCGCCTTTCCCCGCTCCGCGATCTTCTGCAGACAATGCGCCCGAGAAAACGTCGCCGATACCAATGAGAACAGGCTCATCGTAGCCGATTTCGGAAATACCCGCCCCGAGCTCGATGAGTTTTCCGATCCACCGGCGCTCCTGCGGACGCGCCACGGAACTGACGATCACCGCGGCGGTCGCACCCGGCATCCCCTCCCCCAGAAGGTGATCTCGGATCTGGGTGGCCGTTCTGCCGCCCATATAGAAGACACTGGTTGTTCCAAGCTCGGCGAGGCTCC
The DNA here is from genome assembly GCF_902153235.2 of Pseudorhizobium halotolerans. NCBI lineage: Bacteria > Pseudomonadati > Pseudomonadota > Alphaproteobacteria > Hyphomicrobiales > Rhizobiaceae > Pseudorhizobium > Pseudorhizobium halotolerans. Next base: position 533,415 of record NZ_CABFWE030000011.1, read on the forward strand.
GCCAATCGAGGTTTGCGGGCAAGCGGCCGTCGCGGGCATGCCCGGTCACGAAACGAACTGACTGAGCATGGTCGCGATGGGTCAGCGAGATGCCGAGACGCGCGGCCATGGCGCTGGCCGCCGTGATGCCCGGCACCACATCAAACGCAATCCCCTCGCGGTCCAGAACCGTGATCTCTTCGCCCGCGCGACCAAAGATCATCGGGTCACCGGACTTAAGCCGAACGACATGCCTGCCGCTTTTGGCAAAGTCGATCATCATGCGGTTGATGTCATCCTGGCGGCAACTCTCCCTTCCACCGCGCTTGCCGACCAGCATGCGCTTCGCCTCGCGACGCGCCAGTTCGAGAACCTCAGCCGAAACGAGATCGTCGAACAGGATCACGTCGGCGCATTGAAGCGCGCGAACCGCCTTGAGGGTCAGATACTCCGGATCGCCCGGACCGGCTCCCACCAAAGTCACGCGACCGATTTTCGGTCCCGCTGTATTTTCCGCCGTGAGTGAGAGCAGTTCCAGTTCTGCCTGGGCATCCGGCCCATCTTGCTCCGCAAAGGCACGGTCGACGAAGCGTTCCCAGAAGGCGCGGCGCGGCGCACCCTGCTGCAGGCGCTCACTCACCACGTCACGAAGCCTATGGGCGAGGATCGCCCAGCCCTTGAGAGCAGCGGGCAGCAGGGTCTCGATGCGGCGGCGGATGGCCTGCGCCAGAATGGGCGCGGCGCCGTCGGTGGAGATGGATACGATCACAGGTGAGCGGTTAACGATCGAGCCGAACTGGAACTGGCAAAACTCCGGCTTGTCGATGACATTGACCGGAACCCCCGCCGCCTTCGCCGCTTCGAAGAACGCGGCGGCATCGGTGTCGTCCTCGCAATCGGCAATGGCCATTGCAGCACCTTCGAAGACATCGGCCGCCCAAGGTCGGTCGTGGTGGATGCAACATCCGCCACCATCCTGGGGACCCCGTCGGATCAGTGCCTCGAACGTCGAGGAAAGTTCGCTGACCGGCGCGAACACGGAGACTTCCCCACCGCAAGCGCACAGAAGCTCCGCCTTCCAGGCAGCGGCATCCGAACCGCCTGCCACCACCACTCGCTTGCCGGCGAGGCTCCAGAATATCGGAAGCTTGGCAAGCGGCTCGATCCGACGGGGCGCCTCGGTCCGGCCTTGGATATCGGGGTGTTCCAGTTCAAACATGCAAATCTCCATTGACGGGCGAGAATGCGTCGGGGATGGACGTTCACCAGGCGTTGTATGAAAGGAACTTGCCGCTCATCCTGATCTCGATGCGGTCACCCTTCGGATAGGGGACCTTCTCCACGCTCATGTCGAAGTCGATCGCACTCATGATCCCGTCGCCGCCCTTCTCCTGGATCAACTCCTTCAGGGTCTGACCGTAGACGCCGATAATCTCGTAGAAGCGGTAGATGCAGGGATCGGTCGGAACTGCCTGAGGAAAGACCTTCGTCGGATACTCCGAAAGGACGACAGCCGCCTCCTGCGGCAGACCGAGGTTAAGCACCAGCGCCTCGGCCTTTTCCCGCGGCAGCGTGTTCATGCCGAGGCAGGCAGACGTCACGAAGACCTCGCTCATACCGATGTCTTCGGCGATTTTGGCCCAGGAAAGCCCGCTCGCGCGCTTGCGCTCATAGATCAGATCCGTGACGTCCTGCTTGGTCAACATGCGATCATGCTCCTGTGTTCGTGGCCAACGCTTCGCCAGGCACAAAAAACGCTGCGTCCCCACCCTGCCCTCAAGTGGCAGCGATGATGTCCACAGCGTCGATGCTGGTGCCTGATTTGTGGCCACCCGGACTGCGCCATTGCAGTCGATCGGGTGTGAAACGGCCTGCGCCGTTGATGTCATAGTGCCAGACCTGATCTGGCTGCACAAGATCTAATCTTTCGTGATTGCCGCCCAAAACTTAGGCATACAGCTGCTGCCACAGCAGCAGAAGCACCAGCAGCAGCGCCAGTATCAGCGACAGCACCTGCCAGAACAGCAGCGGATTGCATTGCGTCAGCGGCGTTCTTGCCGTTCTTAGGATGTGCTGCTTCGGATGGGACAGGTCATAAAGGAATTCAGAAATGGCTTCATAGCGCCGCCCTGGGTCCGGATGGACGGCTTTGCGAACAGCGTCATCGATCCATTGCGGTACGTCTGGCCGGCACTCACGGATGGAGGCGTATCGCAGTCGGGCTTGCTGTCGTGCATTGCCGGTTCTTGCAACAGCGGCTCCATAGGGGAGGCGTCCCGTCAGGATCTGGTAGGCGATCACCCCAAGCGAGAACAGATCCGACTGCTCGTTTCCACGTTCTCCTAGGAAATATTCGGGCGCGGTGTACTGAAAGGTGCCAAGAATATCCTCCGCATCCGGCGTATGTTTCGCCTCGACCAGCCCCTCGACGCGGGCCGATCCGAGGTCGATGATCTTGGCGGTGCCATTGCTGTCGATCAGCACATTGTCCGGCCTGAGGTCCTGATGGATGACCTCCTTGCGGTGCAGGGCCCGGAGCCCTTCGGCGATCTGCGAGATGATCGCTCGCATCGAAGCCAGGTCAGCTTGAGGATGATCCTTCATCCATTGCGAGAGCGTTTCACCAGCAACATAATCCATGACGAGATACAGAGACCGGCGCGGAATGATCGTATCGCTGGATTTTACGACATGGACGCTGGAAACCCGGCGGGCGACCCATTCCTCCATTGCGAACCGCCGCAGATAGGCCTCATCCTGCTGCAGGTCCGCCGACGGAAACTTCAGCACCACGGCCTCGCCGTTTCGCGGATCGCTTGCAAGAAAGACATGGCTACGGCTGCTGGCATGGATCTGCCGGTGGACGCGGTAGCCCTCGAACTCGCCGGGAACCGACGGCAGCGAGGCGGGCGGCAGTGTCTCCATCCTGTCGAGAAGAGGCTCGAAGCCCGGCTCCGGCAGTTGATCGATGCGGACGATCTGGATCGTGAGGTTGTCGTCACTGCCGTTTTCCAGAGCCCGTGCGGCAATTTCGCCAGCCGCCCGATCCAGATCCGGGTTCGCCGCAATCTCCGCTGCGATCTGCCTCGGTCTCAGGTGATCGTGAACACCGTCGGTGGTGAGGACGAAGACGTCGCCTACTTGCAAGGGGATGTGCCGATAATCAATCTCAAGGGACGGAAGCAGGCCAAGGGCTTTGGCGATTTGGGTATCCGACCCGGATAGGACAAGGCGATGTTCGCGCGTCAGCGGCTCGACCTCGCTGCCCGAAACCCGCGCAATACGACTATCGCCGACATGAAAGATGTGGGCGCGCTCCCCTTTGAGCACCAGCGCGGAAAAGGTCGTGACATGGGCGCGGTCGCGATCTTCCACATGCCGGCTTTGCGCATGCAGCCAGGAGTTGGTGGCGTCGATGACGCGGCTCGCCGACGTCTTCACGGTCCACGCATCGGACGTGCAGTAATAGTCGGTCAGAAAGCTTTTCACCGCCGTCTCGGCCGCGACATGCCCCACGGGGCTGGTAGAGATCCCGTCGGCGATCGCGAGCGCTACCCCCTTCATGGTCAGCGCCACGCCGGACGGCACGATGGCACCATGAAAATCCTGGTTCAACGGCTTGCGCCCGGCCGACGAGTATTGCCCGATGCTGACGCGTAGCGCAGCGGTGTCGCGAATGTTGAGCATCACGGGAGCCAGATAGGATCGGTCCCGCCCACGGCGGGACCGATCCTCGTTTTTTTCTGTTATTCTGCTGCGACCAGGCGCGCCGCAGGCTTTTCGGTCACCTTGCGGCTCGGCGATGTGCGGTAATGGGTGGCGTAGATCATCCCGCCGACGAACGTCAGTCCCCCGACGAGATTGCCGACCACAGTCGGGATCTCGTTCCAGATGAGGTAGTCCCCCCAGGTGAACTGGCCGCCCAGCATGATGCCCGAGGGGAAGAGGAACATGTTGACGATGGAATGCTCGAAGCCAAGGTAGAAGAAGACGAGGATCGGCATCCACATGGCAATCACCTTGCCCGACACCGAGGTCGACATCATCGCAGCGATGACCCCGGTCGACACCATCCAGTTGCACATGACCGCACGGATGAAGAGCGTCAGCATTCCCGAGGCGCCGGCAGCGGCGTAGCCCAGTGTCCGCGATTCACCGATCGCACCCAGTTTTTCGCCGACCGCGTTCGGTGCCTCCGAAAAGCCCATGGTGAAGATGATGGCCATGAAAACTGCGGTCGTCATGGCACCGGCAAAATTGCCGATGAAGACCAGCCCCCAGTTACGCAGGATACCGCCAACGGTTACGCCTGGTCGACGGGCGATCAGGGCAAGCGGGGCAAGCGTGAAAACGCCGGTGAGAAGGTCAAATCCCATAAGGTAGAGCATGCAGAACCCCACGGGGAACAAGAGCGCGCCGAGGAGCGGGTTTCCGGTGTTGACGGTGACGGTAACTGCGAATGCTGCCGAGAGCGCCAGTATGGCGCCGGCCATATAGGCCCTGATCAGAGTGTCCTTGGTGGACATGAAGACTTTGGACTCGCCCGCATCGATCATTTTCGTGGCGAATTCCTGGGGTGCTACATAGGACATCGAGTTTCCTTTCGCGATGCAGGAGACGGCTCAGCAAGCCGCGGTGGTTGCAGTGAGGTTGAGGTAGACGTTGCGACCTTCGATCCGTACGGGGAAGGTTGATGTCCTTCCCTCGTCGGCGCCTTGGGCCTCCCCGGTTTCAAGCGAAATCACCCAGTTGTGGAGCGGGCATGTGACGCAGCCGTCATGCACGATCCCCTCGCTGAGCGGCCCGTTCTTGTGCGGGCACTTGTCTTCCAGTGCGAAGACGCGGTCATCCGCAGTCCTAAAGACCGCGATCCGTCTTGCACCATCCTTGATGCGCCGGGATCCCTGGCGCGGGATGTCGTCGATCGTTCCGACAAGCGCCCAGGCAGCATCGGCAAAAGTGATATGCGCGTTCATTCCGCTGCTTCCTTCTGGATGACGGCCATGGGGTTGAATTCGTGCTTGTCCTTGCCGGAGACGCGCTCCGACCACGGGTCGACCTGAGCGTATTTCTGGCTGAGCACGAAGCGGTCGTAGTAGGCTTGGCGCTTGTCGCCATCCTCCATGATCTGCCGGCGAATCTCGTTGATGCCGATGCGCTTGGCCCACTTGTAGATGCGCTCGAGATACCGTCCCTGCTCCCGGTACATCTGCGTCAGCGCCACAATGTGCTGGAGCGCCTCGTCTTCCGTCCTGACGAGGCCGAGGACTTCCGTGCCCTTGATGTCGAGCCCGGCAGCGCCCGCGAAATGGATCTCAAAGCCGGAATCGACGCAGATGACGCCGATATCCTTGCATGTCGCCTCCGCGCAGTTGCGGGGGCAGCCGGAGACGGCCATCTTCAGCTTGGCGGGCGTCCAGGATCCCCACATGAACTTCTCGATGCGGATGCCGAGGCCGGTGGAATCCTGGGTGCCGAAACGGCACCAGTCAGACCCGACGCAAGTCTTTACGGTCCTCAGGCCCTTGGCATAGGCCTGGCCGGAGACGAAGCCGGCCTTGCCGAGATCTGCCCATACAGCCGGCAGGTCCTCCTTCTCGATCCCGAGCAGGTCAATGCGCTGGCCGCCGGTCACCTTCACCGCCGGAATCTCGAACTTGTCGACGACATCGGCGATCGCCCGCAACTCCTTCGATGACGTCATTCCGCCCCACATGCGTGGGACGACGGAATAGGTGCCGTCCTTCTGGATGTTGGCGTGGACGCGCTCGTTGATGAAGCGCGACTGGTAGTCGTCGGCGTACTCGTCCGGCCAGTCGCAGACGAGGTAGTAGTTCAGCGCCGGCCGACACTTGGCGCAACCGCAGGAGGTCTTCCACTCCAGTTCCTGCATGACGGCCGGGATGGTCTTCAGGCCCTTCGCCTTGATCAGCCTGCGAACGTCGTCGTGACCAAGATCGGTGCATGGGCACATCGGCGTGACGGGGGCGGGATTGTAGCGATCGCCAAGCGTCAGCGTCATCAACTGCTCGACCAAGCCCGTGCAGGTGCCGCAGGAGGCGGATGCCTTCGTGTGGGCGCGAACCTCCTCAAGCGAACTCAAGCCCCGCGCGGTGATAGCGCCGGTTATCTTCCCCTTGCACACGCCATTGCAGCCGCAGATTTCCGCGTCGTCCGGAAGAGCGGCAACAGCAGCCAGAGGATCGAGCGGCGAGCCGCCCTGGTATGCCTGCCCGAAGACCAGTGTGTCCCGCATCACGGAGATGTCGGTGCCCTTCTTCTTCAGGTCGTTGAACCATGCGCCGTCGGCCGTGTCGCCGTAGAGGACCGTGCCGATGATGCGGTTGTCCTTCAGCACGATCCGCTTGTAGACGCCTGCGGTGGCATCTCGTAGGACGATTTCCTCGCGGCCGTCTCCCTCGGCGAAATCGCCGAGGGAGTAGAGATCGATCCCGGTGACCTTCAGCTTGGTCGGGGTGTCGGAATGGACGAAGGCCGGACTGGGGTCGCCGGCGAGGTGCGAGGCGGCGATCCTCGCCATCTCGTAGAGAGGGGCCACGAGGCCGTAAACCTGTCCCTCCACTTCCGCACACTCACCTACGGCGAAAATGTCGCCGTCGGACGTCTGCATACCGGCATCGACGACAATGCCTCGGTTGACGGCAAGGCCTGCCTCCCGGGCGAGCACCACGTTCGGCCGGATGCCAACCGCCATGACGACCAGCGAGGCGTCGATGACGCGGCCGTCGTCAAGCGCGACGCCTTCAACCCTACCGTCGCCGACAATCGCCTTGGTGTTTGCATTGCAGATAACCTTGATGCCCCGCTCCTCGACCGCCTTCTGCAGGAGATAGCCCGCAGCCGGATCGAGCTGCCGCTCCATCAGGGTCGGCATGACATGGAGAACGGTGACATCCATGCCGCGCTGAGCAAGACCCGCTGCGGCTTCCAGTCCGAGCAGCCCGCCACCGATCACCACCGCCTTCTCGCGCGCTTGTGCGGCAAGCAGCATGGCGTTGACATCGTCCAGGTCGCGGTAGGTGATGACGCCCGGCAGATCGTTTCCGGGCACCGGAATGATGAATGGAACGGAACCGGTTGCTACCACCAGCTTGTCATAGGGCTCGGTAACGCCGTGATCGGAAGTGACGGTTTTGGCGCCCCGATCAATCGCGACGATCCGATGCCCCTTGTAGAGGGTGATGCCGTTGTCGATGTACCAGCCATCGCCATGAATGACGATCTGCTCGTAGCTCTTCTCTCCAGACAGCACCGGCGAGAGCATGATGCGATCGTAGTTCACACGGGGTTCCGCGTTGAAGATGGTCACATCGAATCGGCCGGGCGCCTGCTCGAAGAGATGCTCCAGCATCCGTCCGGGGGCCATTCCGTTGCCGATGATGACGAGCTTCTCGGTCGTGGTAGTCATGGGCTCTCCTTGGTGGAGGGTCAAAAACGAAAAAACGCCGCTCGGAGATCGCGCTTGCGGGACGGGCCCGTGCTGCAAAATCCTTGCGACGTCGATGTCTTTGGCGGGCGCGGCTGTTGCGTCCTAAAGTCCGATCTCCATTGATCGGCCCGCTCTATACCAAGCAAGGCCTGTGCCAGATTGGATGGAAGCGTCTAACTCATTGACGAGCCAGAAACATTTTCCTCAATCCGCCGCGGCTGCCGGGAGCAGCACCCAGCGATGTTGCCGAACATTTGGGCGAAACAGCCGATTTCTGATGCCGGTCAATTGAGCAGCGACGACGCAGACTTAAAAACGTCGGACCGCGCATCGCACGCAGGTTCTACATCTCGTGCTCGTCGGTACGGGCACCGGGCCCGCGACGCGCGATCGGAAAATGCCCGACATAGTCCTGGAGCCTTTGTGGATCGAAGACGTACCCATCCATAAACCTGTCTCCCGGCTGCTCACCTTCCATCCGCAGGTCGTCCTCGTCAGGGGCCGCAGCATCGCCTAGCGCCGAACGGAAGATGTCGGGCCGGAAAGAGGCCACGGCAGCCGCCATTCTCTTTTCGGAATAGGTGGCCTGACCCCAGCGGATCATCTGGCTGTAGATCCACAGAGCCTGGCTCGGGCGGGGATAGCTGGCATGTTGGGCGTGGAACGAGAAATAGTTCGGGATGACGCGGCGGGTGCCCTGCGCGTCCAGACTGAATTCCCCCGACAGCACATGCCGTATGATCTCGACCGAAGCGCCAACATGGCGCGGGTCCGCCAGCGCTTCCGCCAGGGCATCATGGTTTTCCGGCTGATCGCACCACTGTGCTGCGGCATTGAGCGCTACGAGCAGGCGCATGACGGTATCGGCGTTGCTTTCGGCCCAGTCCGGCCGCATGCCGAGCACCTTTTCCGGCGCGGAGGGCCAAATATCCTGCTTGGCAGCCACGATGCGGCCGACGCCCCGCTGGGAGGCAACCATGTTCCACGGTGCGCCGACGCAGAAGCCGTCGATCGCGCCCGCCGCAAGCGCATCGGAGGTCATCGGCGGTGGCACGACAACCAGCCTGACGTCCACATCCGGATCAATCCCCCCCGCTGCCAGCCAATAGCGGAACTCGTAGTTGTGGGAAGAAAAAGGGTAGGTCATGCCCAGCGTCGGCGGCTGCTCGCCCGCCGCTTTCATGGTCCGGGCCACCAAGGCAAGGGCACGTGCATGGTCGAGCGCGCTGGCATCATCGCCAATGTCGGCAGTGTCTTGCATGCGGGCAAATAGCCTCGTCGAGAGCGTGATCGCGTTGCCGCCCCGTCCGAGCGAGAATGGCGTGATCGTCGGCGAGGGGTTTGAGCCGAGACCAAGCATGGATGCCACCGGCATGGGCGACAGCATGTGGGCGATGTCGAACTGACGGAAAGCCAGACGGTCGCGTACATTGGCCCAGGAAACATCCCGGACAAGTTCGAGCCTGAGGCCTTCCCGCTCCGCGAAGCCAAAATCGGATGCGGCAATCAGCACAGACGCATCGACCAGCGGTATGAAGCCCGCACGGAGGACACGCGCGCCTTCCGAAGGCACTGTCGCGGGGGCAGGCAGACTAGGTCCAGTGCGGTTGCGTCTGGTCACCATGTTCATTCCAGTTTCCTCAAGGCCTTCTCGCCTGGATCGCATTCAAAGGAGCAGCCGTGCCGCCGTTACGATGCTCTGGGCGATGTCCGCCATCTTCTTCTTTTCGTTCATCGCGGACTGGCGCAGGAGGGCGAATGCCTCCTCCTCCGACAGACCCCGCATCTTCATGAGAATTCCCTTCGCACGCTCAACCACCTTCCGCTCTTCCAGCGCCGAGCGCGCCTCCGCCAACTCACGCTGCAGGCGGCTGAAGGCGTTGAAGCGACTGACGGCCATGTCCAGTATCGACTTCACCCGCTCCTTCTTGAGCCCGTCGACGATATAGGCGGAGACCCCGGCATCGACGGCCGCTTCTATGGACGCCGTATCCGACCGATCGACGAACATCGCAATCGGACGCCCGACGGTTCGGGTAAGTTGGAACAGGTGCTCCATCATGTCCCGGTTCGGATTCTCGATGTCGATGATGATGACGTCGGGCTGCAGCGTTTCGATCGTCCGCGCGACCCCGTTCACCTCATGGATCACGTTGACGCGATCATGCCCGGCCTCGCGCAGTCCCTCCTCGATGATGGAGGCGCGAATGGCATTTTCATCGATCACGAGGATAGTGAGTTCGGCCTGCGACATCTGCTAACGATGCCGCAGCGCAGCAATTCTGGCAAGCATCATTGTCTAAAAAATATGCGCCGAATGGAGTTGATGAAAAATAGTTCACTCGGGTTGGGATTCATACGGTGAGATGCCGGCGAGCTTCTTCCGTATCCAGGGACTCGGCTTCACCCTCGTGGACGATCTCGCCGCGGTCCATGATGTAGACCTGGTCCGCGAGCTCGCGGCAGAAATCCAGGTATTGTTCGACCAGCAGGATCGCTAGGCCGGTCGAATCCCTCAGGTAGCGGATGGCGCGACCGATATCCTTGATGATCGACGGTTGAATACCTTCCGTCGGCTCGTCGAGGACGAGGATCTTCGGCCGCATGACCATGGCGCGGCCGATCGCCAGCTGTTGCTGCTGCCCGCCGGAGAGGTCCCCGCCACGCCGTGACAGCATGCTGCCGAGAACGGGAAACAGGCTGAAGATCTCGTCGGGAATGAAGCGTTCCTTGCGCGGCAGCGGTGCGAAGCCGCTTTCCAGGTTCTCCTGAACGGTCAGCAGCGGAAAGATTTCCCGCCCCTGCGGCACGTAGCCGACGCCGCGCTTCGCCCGTGCATAAGGTGCCAGCCCGTTTAGCGGCGCCTCGTTGAAGCGGATCGTTCCGGCGCTCACCGGGTGCTGTCCGGTGATGGCGCGCAGAAGCGAGCTCTTGCCGACGCCGTTGCGGCCCAGCACGCAAGTTATCTTTCCCATCTCCGCCTTGAGCGAAACGCCCCGAAGAGCCTGGGCCGCGCCGTAATGCAGGTTGATGTTGTCTACCGTCAGCATGATTAGCGTCCCAGATAATTCTCGATGACCTTCGGATCGCTCGAGACGAAGTCGATCGATCCTTCGGCCAGCACTGAGCCCTCCGCGAGGCACGTCACCTTCACGCCGAGATCCCGGATGAAGCCCATGTCGTGCTCGACGACGACGACCGAACGCGTCTTGGCGATCTCCCGCAAGAGGATCGCCGTCTCGGCGGTCTCGGCGTCGGTCATGCCGGCCACCGGCTCGTCGACAAGCAGAAGCTTCGGCTCCTGCGCCAGAAGCATGCCGATCTCGAGCCACTGCTTCTGGCCATGCGAGAGATTGGCGGCGAGCTCGTCCTTGCGGTACGTGAGGCGGATCGTCTCTAGGATCTCCTCGATGCGGGCGCGATCCTCGGCCGTCAGCGTATAGAACAGCGTGGCGAAGACGCCGCGGGAACGGTTGAGTGCGAGCTCCAGATTATCCCAGACGCTATGGCTTTCGAACACCGTCGGCTTCTGGAACTTGCGGCCAATGCCGAGCTGGGCGATGTCCGCTTCATCCCGTTTGGTGAGATCGATCGTGTCCTCGAACAGGACCGTGCCGCTGTCCGGCCGGGTCTTGCCGGTGATGATGTCCATCATCGTCGTCTTGCCGGCGCCGTTGGGACCGATAATGGCCCGAAGCTCACCCGGCTCGACCACGAAGGAAAGCGCGTTCAACGCCTTGAAGCCGTCGAAGGAGACTGACACGTTGTCGAGATAAAGCAGGCTCTTCGCACGTGTTTCTGCAACCGTTGTCATGATCCTACTCCGCCGCTTGCGGCAGGAGATCGGCATCCCTGCCCTTTTCTCGTTCCGCCGCCGCCCTCAGTTGCTTGCGGGCGTTCCAGCCATGCTGGATCGTTCCGACGATACCCTTGGGAAGGAACAGGGTGACCGCGATGAACAGGCCGCCCAGCGCATAGAGCCAGAACTCGGGAAAGGCGCCGGTGAAGAAGCTCTTGCCGGCGTTGACGAGAACTGCGCCAATGATTGGTCCAACAAGCGTCCCGCGCCCGCCGACGGCCGTCCAGACAACCACCTCGATAGAATTGGCCGGCGCGAACTCGCCCGGATTGATGATGCCGACCTGCGGCACGAAAAGCGCACCCGCAATGCCCGCCATCATGGCCGAGACGACAAAGGTGAAGAGCTTGATGTTCTCAACCCGGAATCCGAGGAAGCGCACACGGCTTTCCGCATCGCGCACCCCGACCAGAACCTTACCGAACTTCGAGCGCACGATAGCCGATGCAATCAGCAGGCAGAGCGCCAGCATGATGGCCGACATCGCAAACAGCACGTTGCGTGTGCCGGCGGCCTGGACGGAGAAGCCAAGGATCTCCTTGTAGTCCGTCAGTCCGTTATTGCCGCCGAAGCCCATGTCGTTGCGGAAGAAGGCAAGCATCAGCGCATAGGTCATCGCCTGCGTGATGATCGAAAGATAGACGCCGTTGACGCGGCTGCGGAAGGCAAACCAGCCGAACAGGAAAGCAAGCAGCCCCGGCACCACCAGCACCATCAGCATGGCGAAGGGGAACATGTCGAAGCCGTACCAGAACCACGGCAGTTCCTGCCAGTTGAGGAAGACCATGAAATCCGGCAGGACCGGATTGCCGTAGACGCCGCGCGAACCGATCTGGCGCATGAGATACATACCCATGGCATAGCCGCCGAGCGCGAAAAAGGCGCCGTGGCCGAGCGAGAGGATGCCGCAATAGCCCCAGACGAGATCGAGCGCGAGCGCCAGCAGTGCGTAGCAGAGATACTTGCCGAACAGCGACACCGCGTAGGTCGGAACGTGGAAGGCACTTTCGGGCGGCACCAGGAGGTTCAATGCCGGCACAAGCAGAGCAGTCGCAAGCAGGATGCCGATGGCGACGACGATCTTGCCGTCCAGCGCGCGAAGAACGAAACCGGTGATCATGCTTCCACCGCCCTTCCCTTGAGCGCGAAGAGGCCGCGCGGTCGCTTCTGAATGAAGAGGATGATCAGTACCAGCACGAGGATCTTGCCGAGCACGGCGCCGGCCCATGGCTCGAGGAACTTGTTGAGGACTCCGAGCGACAGCGCGCCGACCAAGGTGCCCCAGAGGTTTCCGACGCCGCCGAACACGACGACCATGAAGCTGTCGATGATGTAACTATGGCCGAGGTTCGGTGAGACGTTGTCGATCTGCGAAAGCGCCACGCCGGCGATACCGGCAATCCCGGAGCCGAGCGCAAAGGTAAAGGCGTCAACCCAAGGCGTGCGGATGCCCATGGAAGAAGCCATGCGCCGGTTCTGCGTCACCGCCCGCATCTGCAGTCCAAAGGACGATTTCTTCATCAGCACCAGCAGCGCAACGAAGATCGAAAGCGAGAAGATGATGATCCACATGCGGTTCCAGGTGACCGTCATGCCGCCAAGCGGAAACGAGCCGGACATCCAGGAAGGGTTGCCGACCTCCTGGTTCGTCGGCCCGAAGATCGACCGGATCGCCTGCTGCAGGATGAGCGAAATCCCCCAGGTGGCGAGCAGGGTTTCCAATGGGCGGCCGTAAAGGAAGCGGATCACGCCACGCTCGATCGCCAGTCCGACCGCCGCCGTCACCAGGAAGGCGACAGGCAGCGCGATGGCAAGCGACCAGTCGAAGAGCTGCGGCGCGCTGGAACGGATGATGTCTTGGACGACGAACGTGGAATAGGCGCCGAGCATCACCATCTCGCCATGCGCCATGTTGATGATGCCCATCACCCCAAAGGTGATGGCAAGCCCGATTGCCGCGAGCAGCAGCACCGAGCCTAGCGACAGGCCATACCAGACATTCTGCGCCATGTCCCAAAGCGCGATGTCGCTCTCGATCGCGCCGATCGCCCTGTCGATGTCCGGCTGAAGGCTGGCGTCCAGGGAGCCATAGGCGCCGCGCAGCACGCCGATCGCGTCGCGTCCGCCGTAGTTGCGGATCGTCTCAATAGCCTCGCGCTTAGCGTCTATGGAGCGGCCGGAGGTGAGCAGCGATACGGCGCGTGCCTCCTCCATTCTGGCCCTCACTTCGCCGTCGGTTTCCTTGGCAAGAGCGGTTTCGATAAGCTCGAGATTGTCTTCACTCGGTGCGGCAAGCATGGTGTTGGCCGCTTGCAGCCGGGCTTTGGCGTTCGGACTCATCAGCGTCAGGCCGCCGATTGCGGCCCGGATGGCGCGACGCAGGTTGTTGTTGACCTTGACCTTGCTGACGGCGGATTTCGCCACCTCGCCAGCGCTTTCGCCGGTCAGTGGATCGAGCAGTTCCAGCTTCGATCCGGCAGGCTTGGTCGTGAACACGGCGTCATCGGACTTGCGGGCGTAGAGATCACCCTCGGCGAAGGCTTCCAGTGCCGGTACGACGCGCGCATCACCCGTTGCGGCGATCTGCGCAATCAGCTCTTCCGCCTGCTGGAAATTGGCATCTGCCAATTGATCGATGAGAGGCTTGGGATCGCTCTGCGCCAGGGACGGCGTGGCGAAGGAAAGGATCAGAAAAATCAGACTGACGAAACGGATTGCCATGCTCTTGTTCCCCGGTTGCCTGCGCGCGACGGGCGCGATCCGCCCTTCATCCGCCTGCCGGCGCCTTCCCCCTCACTCGGGAGAAGAAGCATCTGCGCCATTCCCGCATGGGCGAGAAGGCGGTTGAGGCGCTGACCCTCTCCCCAGGGCGGGAAGAGGGCCGGGGCTGGAGGGTGGTCTGATCAGCTGCCCTTGCCGCCGCACTTGCCGGTGGCGACGTTGAAATTGCCGCACTCCATCGGCTTGCGCCAATCTGCAATCAGGTCCTTCGAGTCCGGCAGGTAGTCCGACCATTCATCGCCCACGACGGCCGGTGTTTCCTGGACGACCTCGAACTGGCCGCCAGCCTGGATTTCGCCGATCAGAACCGGCTTGGTGATGTGGTGGTTCGGCATGACCGTAGAATAACCTCCCGACAGGTTCGGCACCGCCACGCCGATGATCGAGTCGAGAACAGCGTCGGTATCGGTTGTGCCGGCCGCTTCGACGGCCTTCACCCAGGCATTGAAGCCGATATAGGCGGCTTCCATCGGGTCGTTGGTCACGCGTTTGTCGTTCTTGGTGAAGGCATGCCAGGTCTCGATGAACTCGGCATTGGCCTCGCTCTCAACGGACTGGAAGTAGTTCCACGCAGCCAGATGGCCGACCAACGGACCCGTGTCGAGACCCGCCAGCTCTTCCTCGCCGACGGAGAAGGCGACAACCGGGATGTCTTCCGCCTTGATGCCCTGGTTGGCGAGTTCCTTATAGAAGGGCACGTTGGCGTCGCCGTTGATGGTCGAGACCACGGCGGTTTTTTTCCCGGCAGATCCGAAGTTCTTGATGTCCGTCACGATCGTCTGCCAGTCGGAGTGACCGAATGGCGTATAGTTGATCATGATGTCGTCCTCGGCCACGCCCTTCGACATCAGGTAGGCCTTGAGGATCTTGTTGGTCGTCTGCGGATAGACGTAGTCGGTGCCGGCGAGCACCCAGCGCTCGACGCCTTCAGTTTCGGCAAGGTAATCGACGGCGGGGATGGCCTGCTGGTTTGGAGCAGCACCCGTGTAGAAGATATTGCGCGAGGATTCCTCACCTTCGTACTGGACCGGATAGAACAGGATCGAGTTGAGCTCTTCGAAGACCGGCAACACAGACTTGCGTGACGAGGATGTCCAGCAGCCGAACACAGCCGCCACCTTGTCCTGGCTGATCAGTTGGCGAGCCTTCTCGGCAAACAGCGGCCAGTCGGAGGCCGGATCGACGACAACGGCTTCGAGCTTCTTGCCGAGAACGCCGCCCTTCTTGTTCTGCTCTTCGACGAGCATCAGCATGGCGTCCTTGAGCGTGGTCTCGGAAATGGCCATCGTGCCCGAAAGGGAGTGCAGCACGCCGATCTTGATCGTATCTTCCTGCGCCAACGCGCCATGGAATGCCGTGGTGGAGAGCGCAGCGGCTAGCAGCGCTCCGCCAAGCTTTGCGGAAATCTTCATGATCGAACCCCTCTTCTTGTTCGTTCGCAACCGGAAGCAGGACGCTTTCGCCGTTGCTGGAGGGACTATCCGATGCTGCACCGCAAACCCGTATACGTAGAATGACGTACAGACGGGGGAGAAGTGGGAAGCACGTCGGCAACCCGATAATGTTGACAGCATCGAAGTGCCGTCGCGATATTTCGGCGTAAGGAGGGACCACCATGGATGTCACGACGATAGGCTTCACGAAGACCCACGCCAAGAACTTCTTCGGACGGTTGAAAACAGCTGGCGTGAAGAGGGTGATCGACGTTCGGCTGCACAACACCTCACAACTGGCGGGCTTCGCCAAGGCCGACGACCTTCGGTTCTTCCTGAGAGAACTTCGCGGCGCGGATTATGTACATGAGCCGCTTCTGGCGCCGACGGAGGAGATCATGACCGCGTTCAAGAAGCAGAAGGGCGACTGGAACGTCTTCAGGGAAAGCTTCCTGGGGCTGATGGCGGATCGGAAGATCGAGAGCCAGTTCAAGGCGGAAGCCTTCGACGGTAGCTGCCTGCTCTGCTCGGAGGACAAGCCGCACCAGTGCCACCGGAGCCTGGTCGTCGATTACCTCAACGGCAAATGGGGCGGCAGGCTCGCCGTCAGACACTTGTGATCCTGCTTCCCGAGGGCTTGCCAAACCCTTCACCGCGCATAAGAGTGCCTAATCTGCAATCACATTAGCTTAGGCGCTAGATATTAGGCATGGCCGCACGCCAACGCATCATTCCGGTTCGCCGGGAGTACAACCGCTGGGTGGCGGACCAGACGCTCGAAGATTACGCGCTCCGCTTTACGGCGAAGAGCGCCCGCCGCTTCTCGTCCACCCGTATCTCCCATACCGCAATCGGCGCCATCTCGTTTCTGGCGCTGGAGGCAATCGGCGGCACGATTACCCTTTCCTACGGCACCACCAATGCCTTCTTCGCCATCATCGCCGCCGCCACCGCCATGCTGGTGGTTGGGCTGCCGATCAGCCGGTATGCGATCCGCCACGGCGTTGACATCGACCTGCTGACCCGCGGCGCGAGCTTCGGATATATCGGTTCGACGGTAACCTCCCTCATCTATGCGAGCTTCACCTTCATGCTGTTCGCGATCGAAGCATCGATCATGACCGGCGCACTGGAACTCGCCTTTGGCATCCCGCCCTGGATCGGTTACATCATCAGCGCCGTGGTGGTGATCCCTCTGGTCATCTACGGCGTGCGGCTGATCTCGCGATTTCAATTGGTGACCCAACCCTTCTGGATCGTGCTCAACATCCTGCCTTTCGTCTTCATCGCCTTCCTTGACTGGGAGAAGTTCGAGCTGTGGCGGTCCTTTGCCGGCATCGATCACTCCAACGGCGAGGTCGCAGGTGCAGCGCCGTTCAACCTCCTGGAATTCGGGGCCGCGTCCGCCGTTATCCTGGCACTGATGCCGCAGATCGGCGAGCAGGTGGACTTCCTGCGCTTCCTGCCGGCCGAGGGCCAGCGGAAATGGCGGCACCGGCTGGCAGTCTTCCTGGCTGGTCCCGGCTGGGTGGTGGTTGGCGTTCCGAAGCTTCTGGCCGGATCTTTCCTTGCGGTTCTTACCCTTTCAACCGGTGTTCCGGTGGGAGAAGCCGCGGACCCAGCGCATATGTATCTCGCAGCCTTCGGCTACATGATCCCGAACAACACCGCCGCGCTCCTGCTGATGGCGGCATTCGTCGTCGTATCACAGCTGAAGATCAACGTGATGAACGCCTATGCGGGTTCGCTTGCCTGGTCGAACTTCTTCTCGCGCCTGACACACAGTCACCCCGGCCGTGTGGTCTGGCTTATCTTCAACGTGGCGATCGCCCTGCTCCTGATGGAACTCGGAATCTACAGGTTGCTCGAAGCAACGCTTGGCATCTTCTCCATCATCGCCATGTCCTGGCTCTGCACTATCTCCGCCGACCTCTTCATCAACAAGCCGCTTGGCCTCTCCCCGCCCGGCATCGAATTCAAGCGCGCGCATCTCTACGACATCAACCCCGTCGGCCTTGGCGCCATGGGAGGGTCCGCTGCCATCGCGCTTGCGGCGCATCTTGGCTTGTTCGGCTCGGTGATGGCATCGCTCTCTACTTATCTGACGCTCATCGCCTTCCTGTTGTCGCCGGCCATCGCCTATGCGACCAACGGCAAGTTCTACCTCGCCCGCAAGCCCCGTCACAGCTGGAAGCGCCTCGGCTCCATTACGTGCTCCATTTGCGAGCACCCCTTCGAGCCCGAGGACATGGCTTGGTGCCCGGCCTATGCGGCGCCGATCTGCTCGCTCTGCTGCTCGCTCGACAGCCGCTGCCACGACATGTGCAAGCCGAAGGCGCGGCTCCATGCGCAGGTGGGCGCGGTGGCGAAAGCGGTGCTGCCGCAGACGGTCGTCGCGAAGCTAACCACGCGTCTCGGCCGCTACGCCGTGGCCGCGGCACTCTCCATCTCGATGATCGGCGCCATCCTCGCCATGATCGCATATCAGGTGGGGCTCGCGGCACCGGCCAATGCCGAGGTCATCTACAGCACGATCATCATCGTCTTCTTCGTCTTCGCCATCATCGCCGGGGTCGTCTCCTGGTTCTACGTGCTCGCCCATGACAGCCGGGTCGTGGCCGAAGAGGAATCTTCTCGCCAGAACACCCTGCTCCTGCGCGAGATCGCCGCCCACAAGAAAACGGATGCCGCCCTGCAGCAGGCAAAGGAGACGGCGGAGGCGGCCAACAGGGCGAAGAGCCGCTACGTCGTCGGCCTCTCCCACGAATTGCGCACGCCGCTCAACGCCGTCCTGGGCTATGCACAGATCCTCGAGCGCGACGAAACCATCCCCGCGCCTCGGCAGTCGGCGATCAAGGTCATCAAGCGCTCCGCCGACCACCTGTCCGGCCTCATTGATGGTCTGCTCGACATCTCCAAGATCGAGGCAGGCCGGTTACAGGTTTATTCGAACGAGATCAACATCCAGGACTTCCTCGACCAGATCGTGGAGATGTTCTCTCTTCAGGCGCAGGCGAAGGGACTGCAGTTCGAGCACGAGCGCGCCCGCAGCCTGCCGCTCTACGTACGCACCGACGAGAAGCGGCTGCGCCAGATCCTCGTCAACCTGCTCTCCAACGCGATCAAGTTCACGGATGCCGGGACCGTTCGCTTCGACGTCGCCTACAGGAGCCAGGTGGCGAACTTCACCGTCAGCGATACCGGACGCGGTATTCCCGAGAAGGACCAGACTCGCATCTACGAGCCCTTTCAGCGCGGTGAGGCCGACACGGTGAAACCGATGCCGGGACTTGGTCTCGGCCTGACCATCACGCGCCTTCTCACAAACACCCTGGGCGGCGACATTTCCGTCACGAGCACACAGGGCGAGGGCTCGACCTTCAGGGTGCGGCTGATGCTCGCGGCCGTAGACCGCCCCAGCACCGCGCCCGCCCCGGAGCGCCGCATCGTTTCCTACAGCGGTCCGCGACGCACAATCGTCGTGGTCGACGACAACGAGGATCATCGTGACCTGATGCGGGAACTGCTGGTGCCGATGGACTTTGTGGTCCTCACCGCGGCAAGCGGGCCAGACTGCCTGACGCTGATCGAGGGGGTGCGACCCGACCTCTTCCTTGTGGATATTTCAATGCCTGGCATGAGTGGCTGGCATCTGGTGACGAAGCTGCGCGTCAGTGGACAGACGGCACCGATCATCATGCTGTCTGCAAATATCGGCGATGGCTCGGTCGCCACTGCCGAAGGCCACAATGATGCTATCGGCAAGCCAGTCGACATGCGCCAGTTGAGCGACCGGCTGGCCGTTCATCTTGGCTTGACCTGGATCTACGAAAGCGATCAAGCTGCCGCCACCGCCACACCCTCGCCGGCGAAACTGGTGAGCCCTGGGGAAAATCACCTCCATGACCTGTTGCGGCTCGGCGAGATCGGCTACGTGCGGGGGATCGAGACAAAGCTTGCCGATCTGGCGCATACGGAGGAGTACCGGCCATTCGCGGCCGAACTGGGCACCTATGTCCAGGCCTTTGACTTCGACGGCTACATGACCTTCCTGAACCGCTTCATCGGAGAGACCACGACAGATGGCTGACGCCGCCCATCCCCGCGACATCGTTCTCCTGGTGGACGACAGTCCCGAGGCCCTCGGTTTTCTCACTAATGCTCTGGAGCAGTCTGGCTTTTCCGTGCTGATCGCCACGTCCGGCCAGGGGGCGCTCAACATCGTCGATCGCATCACGCCCGACCTGATCCTGCTCGACGCCGTGATGCCGGCCATGGATGGCTTCGCCACCTGCCGGAAGCTGAAGGCCAATCCCTCTGTCTCGCAGGTCCCGGTGATCTTCATGACCGGGCTGACGGAGACGGAGCACATCGTGCATGCGCTCGATTCCGGCGGTGTCGACTACCTGAGCAAGCCTATCGACATCGATGAATTGCGGGCACGCATACGTGTCCATCTCGCAAACGCCCGCTCGGCTCAGAGCGCGCGCGTGGCACTCGACGCGGCCGGCCGCCACCTGCTCGCGATCCACCGCAACGGCAGCATCCATTGGTCGACGCCACAAGCCATGCGCCTGGTCGACGCCGCGACGGGCAGCGACACCGGACTGGAGGCCGTGGCAGTTCACCTCGCTGGCTGGCTCTCCGAACGAGCCGATGGAGGTGGCTCGCGAGACGCTTCCTTCTTGTTGGCGCCTGAGAGCGAAACCAGCCTGAACTTCACCTTTCTTGGATCGATCGGCGCCGACGAATTCCTGTTCCGCCTCAGCGGCTCCGGCGGCCGCTCAGGTTCGAGCATGCTGCGCCAGCATTTCGGCCTGACTACACGGGAGTCGGAGGTGCTGGAATGGATCGCCAAGGGCAAGTCAAACCGTGACATCGGGGAGATCCTTGGCCTTTCCGCGCGGACGGTGAACAAGCACCTAGAGCAGATCTACGTAAAGCTCGGCGTCGAGAACCGCGCGTCGGCTGCCGTAAAGGCCGCGCAGGTTCTTTACTCGATGTAGTCTGTCCAGGGCTGCGACACGCTGAACCTCTTATCGCATCGCATCATATCGTTTAGAGATGGAGGCGAGAGACATCAGGGACGAGATACCATGGATACGACCTGGCGAGACAAGGGTATTGTCCGATGGACGATCATTGGCCTTCTGGTGGTCGCGTTTCTCGGCGCGGCGGCATGGTATGTGAACGAGCAGAATAACCGCGGCCTGCCTGAAGGATTTGCTGCCGGAAATGGCAGGTTGGAGGCCGACCAGATCGATCTCGCGACCCGACTTGGTGGTCGCGTCGCCGAAATCCGCGTATCAGAAGGGGATCTCGTGCATGCCGGCGATGTCGTCGCAGTCATGGATACATCGGAACTCCAGGCACTGCTAAGCAGCGCTCGGGCCGACGCTGCGCGGGCGGAAAGTCAAATCAACGAGGTGCGTGCGCTCATCCAGCAGAGAGAGGCGGACCTGGCCCTGGCGCGCATCGAGTTCCAGCGAACCGGGCAACTGGCCGAGCGTGGAGTTCAGTCGCAGGCGCTTGCCGACCGCGCCAAGGCGACGCTGGCCGTCGCAGAAGCAGCGGTCGAGGCAGCGCAGGCGCAATTGTCCACGGCCGAACGCGCAGTCGAAGCCGCGCGGGCACTCGCCACTCGTTATGAGACGCAGATCGCCGATTCAACGCTGACCGCACCGGTGTTTGGGCGGATCCTGTATCGCTTGGCCCAGCCGGGCGAGGTGATCGCGGCTGGCGGCCGCGTCGTGACGATCATCAACCTCACCCAGGTCTATATGGAAATCTTCCTTCCGGCCGCCGACACTATGCGTACGCCGATCGGCGCGGAGGCCCGCATCCGGCTGGACAATATCGACTACGCCATCCCTGCCCGGGTCAGTTTTGTCTCTCCCGAGGCACAGTTTACGCCCCGGACCGTGGAGACATACGAGGAGCGGGCCGATCTCATGTTCCGGATCCGCGTCCGCGTGCCGGAAGAACTGGTGCGCACCTATGTCGACCACGTTCGCACCGGCCTTCGCGGTGTCGCCACCATTCGTCTCTCCGGCAATGACACCGAGCCCTGGCCTGCCGAGTTCGTCGGCAAGCCAATCCCGGAAGATGCCTTGCCCAAGGCGGAGTAGGCCATGCAGGGAAGTCCCGCCCCGCTTGCCCGCCTCCAGGGGCTCACCCACCGCTACGGCCGGACCATCGCGCTTAACGACGTAATTCTCGACCTGCCACGCGGGAAGATGCTCGGCGTGATCGGTCCTGACGCGGTAGGAAAGTCGACACTCCTGGGACTGCTCGCCGGGGTAAGGCGACAGCAAACCGGCTACCTCGAAGTACTGGGCAGGGAGTTCAGACAGCCGGCCAACCGGCGGATGGTTCAGCCCCGCATCGCCTACATGCCGCAGGGCCTAGGCAAGGCGCTCTACAAGGAACTCTCCGTCCGCGAGAATATCGACTTCTTCGCCCGGCTGCATGGCCGCGACAACCGACATGGGGCGCTGCGGATCGCCCGGTTGCTTCGTGCCACGGGTCTAGACCCATTCCAGGACCGCCCGGCAGGAAAGCTCTCGGGAGGCATGAAGCAGAAGCTGGGCCTCTGCTGCTCGCTGATCCACGAACCCGAATTTCTTATTCTCGACGAGCCCACGACCGGTGTCGATCCCCTGTCCCGCCGCCAGTTCTGGGACCTGATCGATGAGCTGCGCCGGGAAAGCGGCGAGATGAGTGTGCTGGTGTCGACCGCCTACATGGAAGAGGCCGCCCGCTTCGACTGGCTCGCGGCAATGGATGACGGCCGCATCCTTGCGACCGGCAGCCCCTCTGAACTGCTGGAACGAAGCGGGACCGATAACCTTGAAGCCGCCTACGTCTCCTTCCTGCCGCCGGAAAAGCGCGGCGCAGCGTCCAACGGTGGACCAACTCCCAAGCGGGAGCTCGACGGTGGCGCTCCGGTCATCGTCGCACAGGGTCTCACGAAACGCTTTGGCGACTTCACCGCGGTCCGCGACGTCAGCTTCGAGATCCGTCGCGGCGAGATCTTCGGCTTCCTGGGCTCCAATGGCTGCGGCAAGACCACCACGATGAAGATGCTGACGGGACTTTTGCCGCCTACCGAAGGCGATGCCGAGGTCTTCGGTCGGCCGATCCGCCAC
The DNA here is from genome assembly GCF_902153235.2 of Pseudorhizobium halotolerans. Lineage (NCBI taxonomy): Bacteria > Pseudomonadati > Pseudomonadota > Alphaproteobacteria > Hyphomicrobiales > Rhizobiaceae > Pseudorhizobium > Pseudorhizobium halotolerans. Next base: position 556,065 of record NZ_CABFWE030000011.1, read on the forward strand.
GGTGGGACGGTGGGCCGCGAGGATGTTGGCTTCATGTCGCAGAGCTTCACCCTCTACGGCGAACTGACGGTGGTTGAGAACCTGCGCCTGCATGCCCGCCTCTACCATCTGGAACCCGACTATGCGCGCGCTCGGATGCGGGAGTTGCTGCTGGATTTCGGCCTGTCGGAACACGCCGACGAGCGGACCGGCAAACTGCCTCTCGGGCTGAAGCAGCGTGTGTCGCTGGCCTGCGCGGTGCTGCACGAACCGCCGATGCTGATCCTCGACGAGCCGACATCGGGCGTGGACCCGGTCGCGCGAGACGAGTTCTGGAAGCTGCTCACCCGCCTGGCCCAGAACGACGGCGTGACGATATTCATTTCCACGCATTTCATGAACGAGGCCATGCGCTGCGACCGCATTTCGCTGATGCATGCGGGGCGGGTCCTGGTCTGCGACACGCCGGAAACGCTTGCGCACGAGGCGGCATCAGATTCTCTGGAGGAGACGTTCATCCGCTACATATCGGAAGCGGACCGCAGCCTTGCTGAACCACCTGCGCCCGCCCCCGAGACAGCGTTGGACCCCGTCGGGCGAAAGCGAGGCCATTGGCTGACGCGGTGGCTGCCTTACCGGATGCTTGCCATCAACCGGCGTGAACTGCAGGAGGTCATCCGCGATCCCGTGCGCCTCGCCTTCGCCTTCTGCGGCAGCATGATCCTGATGCTTCTCTTTGCCTATGGCATCTCTATCGACACCGAGGGACTGACCTTCGCCGCATTCGATCAGGATCGGACACCCGAAAGCCGGGCTTATCTCGCAAGCTTCGAAGGGTCGAACATCTTCATCGAGCGCCCCGAGGTGCATAGCGCCGATGATTTACACGCCCGAATGCGCAGCGGCGACATTGCGCTTGCCATCGAAATCCCTCGAGGCTTCGGCCGGGCGGGCACGGCAGGCGAACCGACGGAAGTCGGGGCTTGGATGGATGGTGCCAACACCATCACCGCCTCGATTGTCGAGGGTTATGTCGAGGGGGCCCACGCCGCCTTCCTGAGCGACCGGGCGATCCGTGAGGGAATGGCCGACCTTCTGGTGTCGCAACTCTCGATCGAGCCGCGATATCGCTACAATCCCAGCCTTCGCAGCCTGACATCGATGGCTCCGGCCGTGCCGGCCATCCTCCTCATGCTGTTTCCCGCGATCCTGATGGCGGTGAGTCTTGCCCGCGAACGGGAGCTCGGCACCATCACCAATTTCTATGTCACGCCCACGACACGGGTCGAATATCTCCTCGGAAAGCAGCTTGCCTATGTGATCATCGGCTTTGCCAACTGGTTGATCCTGACAGCGATGGCCGTGTTCCTGTTCGACGTACCCCTCAAGGGCAGCCAGGGCGCACTCGCCCTCGGCGCCGTGACTTACGTCTTTGCCTCGACCGGGTTCGGACTGGTGGTCGCAAGCTTCGCCAGGACCCAGGTGGCCGCGGTCTTCGCCACCACGATCCTGGCGATGATGCCGACGGTCATGTTCTCCGGCTTGACGCAACCGGTTTCGACGCTTGAGGGTCCGGCGCGCATGATCGGCCAGCTTTGGCCAACTAACTACTTCATGCAGATGAGCCTCGGCGCATTCAACAAATCGATGGATTTCGTCCAGCTTGCACCGAATATCGTGATACTGCTGGCCTTTGCTCCGGCCTTTCTGATCTTTGCCACACTGTTGTTGCGCAAACAGGAGGCCTGACATGCGGCATATCGGCAATATCCTCTATCTGAGCTGGAAGGAACTGATCTCTCTATGGCGCGAGCTTCTGCTGCTCCTGCTTGTCCTCTATTCGTTCGGCCCGGGGCTTTACATCGAGAGCTCCGGCGGTGGCGACTTTCTCAGCAATGCCCATGTCACATTCGTCGATGACGACGGAAGCGCGCTGAGCCGCGGACTGAGGACCGCGCTTTTCCCGCCCTACTTCCTGGAGCCGGACGTGGCGGATCCGGATACGGCGGAGCGCATGCTGGACTGGGGCGAGACCACCTTCGTCGTCACCATACCGGCAGGTTTCGAGGCTGATCTAAGGGCAGGACGCCATACCGAGGTGCAGATCCTGATCGATGCAACGAAGACGATGCAGGCGACGGTGGGTACCGGCTACCTGACCAGGATCATCTCGGACGAGGTGACCCGCTTCCTGGCCAGATCTGACGCTGCGAGGCTCATGAGCATCGATCTGGTGCTGCGCCGCGCGTTCAATCCGACCGGCGACAACGTCTGGCTTTCCGCAATTTCCGGACTGCTCGACCACCTGACCATGCTGACGATCGTCCTGACCGGCGCCGCCCTGATACGCGAACGCGAGCACGGCACGCTCGAGCACCTCATGGTTCTTCCCCTTAACGCCTTCGAGATCGCAATAGCCAAAGTGCTTGCGAACAGCGCCGTCGTCTTCTTGGCCTTTGTCTTCGGGCTCTACGTCGTCGTGAAGGCAGCGCTCGACGTCCCCTTCGCCGGCTCAGACGGACTGCTCTTGTTCGGAACGCTGATCTATCTCTTCGCAGCGGCCGCAATCGGCATCCTGCTCGGTGTGATTGCCCGCACCATGGCACAGTTCGCGCTGCTGATCATGCTCGTGATCATGCCGATGATGATCCTGTCCGGTGGCATGAGTCCCATTGAAAGCCAACCGATCTGGCTGCAGCCGATCACCTACATGCTGCCGTCGCGACACTACATGGAGATGGCGACCGCAATTGCCTTCCGCGGCGCCGACCTCTCCATCGTTTGGCCGAAGCTACTCGCCGTTTTCGTCTTCGGATCCCTCTATCTCGTCGGAAGCCTGCTGTTCTTTCGCCGTGCCGCGGCGGGAGCATGACCCATCGATTGTCGACGCATCCGTGACGTCGTCTGATCGGAAGCCGCGCAGGCCCGATGGTCGGGCCCGCGCGGCACAGGAGGCGCTACTCCGCTGGAGAGAGAGCGGGGACCTCCTGCATACCGGACCGCCGCAGGGGACGGCGGCCCGTTAGGATGCGCACCAGCAGGTAGAAGACCGGCGTCATGAAGATGCCGAAGAAGGTCACGCCGATCATGCCGGAGAAGACCGCCACGCCCATTGCCGAGCGCATTTCCGCTCCTGCTCCGGTGGAGATCACGAGTGGCACGACCCCCATGATGAAGGCCATCGACGTCATCAGGATCGGACGCAGGCGCAGGCGGCTTGCTTCGACTGCAGCATCGAACGGGGTGCGTCCTTCAAGCTCCAGTTCGCGGGCGAACTCCACGATCAGGATCGCGTTCTTCGCCGACAATCCCACCAGCACCACCAGACCGATCTGGGTGAAGATGTTGTTGTCGCCGCCTGTTAGCCACACGCCTGTCAGTGCCGCCAGGACGCCCATGGGCACGATCATGATGATCGACAGCGGCAGCGTCAGGCTCTCGTACTGCGCCGCGAGCACGAGGTAGACGAGGAGAAGCGCCAGCGGGAAGACGACGATCGAGGAATTGCCGGCAAGGATTTCCTGATAGGTGAGATCGGTCCATTCGAAGTCGATCCCTTGCGGCACCGTCTCCCGGACGATCTTCTCGATCGCTGCCTGCGCCTGCCCCGAGGAGTAGCCCGGCGCCGGGCCGCCGTTGATGTCCGCCGATAGGAAGCCGTTGTAGCGGGTCGTCCGCTCCGGACCTGTCGTCTCCTCCACCTTCAGGAGCGCCGAAAGCGGAATCATCTCTCCCGAGCGCGAGCGCACCTTCAGTTCGCCTATGTCTTCCGCCTCCGCGCGGAACTTCGCGTCCGCCTGGACGCGTACGCTGTAGGTACGGCCGAAGGCGTTGAAGTCGTTGACATAGAGGGAGCCGAGGTAGATCTGCAGCGTTTCGAAGACATCTGTCACCGCTACACCCAGCTGTTCGGCCTTGGCCCGGTCCACGTCCGCGAAGAGTTGCGGCACGTTGATCTGGAAGCTTGAGAATATGCCGGCCAGTTCCGGTGTCTGATAGGCCTTGGCAAGCACGGCCTTGGTGGCTTCGTCCAGGACCTGATTGCCATAGCCGGCGCGGTCTTCGATCTGCAACTTGAAGCCGCCCGTCTGGCCAAGCCCGTTGACCGGCGGCGGCGGGAACATGGCGATGAAGGCTTCCTGAATTCCGGCATATTTCTGGTTCAGCGCCATGGCGATGGCGCCGCCCGAAAGCTCGGGTGTCTTGCGGTTTTCGAAATCATCGAGCGCCGCGAAGACGATGCCCGCATTCGAACCGATGGTGAAACCGTTGATGGACAATCCGGGGAAGGCGATGGCATGCGTCACGCCCGGCTGCTCCAGCGCGATGTCGCTCATCTTGCGAATGACCTCTTCCGTCCGGTCGAGCGTGGCGCCATCCGGGAGCTGGGCGAAGCCGATGAGGTACTGCTTGTCCTGTGCCGGCACGAAACCGCCGGGGACGGTCGTGAACACGCTGTAAGTGGCTCCGACCAGCGCCAGGTAGACGATCATGACCAGGCTCTTGTGGGACAGCAGTCCGCCCACGGTTCGCCCATAGCCGCTGGACGCAGCGCCGAAGACGCGGTTGAAGCCGCGGAAGAACCACCCGAACAGCCGGTCCATCAACCGCGTCAGCCAGTCCTTCGGCGCATGATGGCCCTTCAGAAGCAGGGCTGCCAGCGCCGGCGATAGCGTCAGCGAGTTGATAGCCGAGATCACGGTCGAGATCGCGATCGTCAGCGCGAACTGCCGGTAGAACTGGCCTGACAGGCCGGTGATGAAGGCGAGCGGAACGAAAACCGCGACGAGCACCAGGGCAATCGCGATGATCGGTCCTGACACTTCCCGCATCGCCCGATAGGTGGCATCGCGGGGCGAGAGGCCGTTCTCGATGTTTCGCTCGACATTCTCGACCACCACAATCGCATCATCCACAACGATACCGATCGCGAGCACAAGGCCGAAGAGTGTCAGCGCGTTGATGGAGAAGCCGAAGGCATACATAACGGCGAAGGTGCCGATGATGGAGACCGGGACAGCGATCAGCGGGATGATCGAGGCGCGCCAGGTCTGCAAGAAGAGGATGACCACCAGGACAACCAGCGCCACCGCCTCGAGAAGCGTCTCCACCACCTTTTCGATCGACGCGCGCACGAACTTGGTGGTGTCATAGACGATCTCGTATTTCACGCCTTCAGGCATTGCGAGCTGCAACTGGTCCATTGTCGCCGTGACGTTGTCGGCGATCTCGATGGCGTTCGAACCCGGTGCCTGCAGGACGGCGACGGCGACCGCGGGCTGGCCGTCCAGCAGCGAGCGCAGCGTGTAATCGGCAGCTCCCAACTCGATGCGCGCGACGTCGCGCAGGCGGGTGATCTCGCCATTCTCGCCGCTCTTGACGATGACGGCGCCGAACTCCTCCGGCGTTTCGAGACGTCCCTGCGCATTGACGTTCAGTTGGAGGCCGGTTTCGGGAACGCTAGGCGACGCGCCGATGATGCCTGCCGCCGCCTGGACGTTCTGCGCCCGGATGGCATTGCTGATATCGCTGGCGGCTAGCCCATGCTCCGCCGCCTTCTGCGGGTCGATCCAGACGCGCATCGAATAGTCGCCAGCCCCGAAAACCTGGACCTGGCCGACGCCCTCGATACGGGCAAGGCGATCCTTGATGTTGAGGGTCGCATAGTTGCGCAGATAGGTGATGTCGTAGCCGTCATCCTCCGAGACCAGGTTGACGACCATGATGAAGTCCGGCGAACTCTTCACCGTGGTGAGGCCCAGTGCCCGTACCTCGGCCGGCAGACGCGGTTCGGCCTGCGCCACCCGGTTCTGGACAAGCTGCTGCGCCTTGTCGGGATCCGTGCCGAGCTTGAAGGTCACGGTCACGGTAAGGACACCATCCGACGTCGCCTGGCTGGACATGTAGAGCATGTCTTCGACGCCGTTGATCTGCTCTTCGAGGGGTGTCGCAACCGTCTCGGCAATGACCGTAGGGTTGGCGCCGGGATAAGTGGCCCGCACGACGATGGATGGCGGCACGACCTCCGGGTATTCCGAAATCGGCAGGGCGCGCAGGCCGATCAGACCCGCCACCACGATCAGGATTGACAGGACCGCCGCGAAGACCGGGCGATCCACAAAAAATCTGGAAATATTCATGTCGGTACCCTCTCTCCAGGGCTGATAACAAGGCATGGGAAAGCCGTGCCCGCGACAGGAAGTGTCGCGAGCATCAGGTGCGTTTCAGGTTCAGAGCGCGGCGGTCGCCGGCTTTATTTCTCGCCGGCTTTATTTTTTGGCGACTTCCGCTGCAGTCTGCGGTTCGACGACCGCGCCCGGACGAATGCGCTGCAGGCCATTGACGACCACGCGGTCGCCCGGCTGCAAACCGCTTTCCACGATCCGCTCGCCCTCGACTGCAGCACCGAGCTTGATCTGGCGATAGGCGACCGTATTAGCCTGATCCACGACGAAGACGAACTTCTTGTCCTGGTCAGACCCTACCGCCGTCTCGCTGACGAGCAGGTGCTCCTTCTCCTTCGGCTCGCCCAGTCGGACCCGCACGAACTGGCCCGGTATCAACCGGCCGTCCGGATTGTCGAAGATCGCCCGCAGGCGGATCGTGCCGCTCGTGGCGCTCACCTCGTTGTCGATCAGCTGCAGCCTGCCGCGGACTGCTTCCTCGCCGCCAAGCGTCTGGATCTCCACCGGGACCTGTTCGAGCGCACGAACGCCGCCTTGCGACGGCAATTCGGCCAGGATCCGGGCAACGATATCCTCGCCGGCGTCGAAACTTGCATAGATCGGATCGACGGAGACGAGCGTCGTCAGAACCTGGGCAGCATCTCCGGCACCGACGAGGTTGCCTTCGGTTATCTCTAGCCTGCCGACGCGACCCGAAATTGGCGCCTTGATCTCCGTATACCCGAGGTTGATCTGTGCGAGTTCGAGAGCCGCTTCCGCCGAACGCAGGCTCGCCGCGGCTTCCCGCTCGGCACCTTGCCGTTGGGCGAGTTCACTCTGCGAGATCGTTTTCTTCTCCAGCAGGGTCTTGCCCCGCCGCAGTTCCGTAGCTGCCAGGTCAAGACGGGCCTTCGCGGAGGCAACCTGCCCTTCCGCCTGCGCCACAGCCGCGGCATAAGGAGCCGGATCGATGGTGATCAGCCGATCCCCGACGGAGACCAACCCACCCTCCCGAAAATGAACCGCTTGAATGGTTCCTGCCACCCGTGGCCGCAGCTGGACGCGGTCCACAGCTTCGAGCCGGCCGGAAAATTCCTGCCAGGTGGTGATGCTGCGCGGCTCCACGGCCGTCACCGTCACGGGAATAGCAGGCGCAGGTGCAGCCTCCGCCTGGGTCGCCTCGGCATCACGCGCAAAATCGAAACCGTCAAAGTCGAAATGGACCGCAGCTCCTGACAACGAGACGGCCAGTATCGCTCCGGCGCCCGCGAGGGCCCAGCTTAGCTTCTTCGTCATATCAATCTCCTTGCGGCCCCTGAGGCGGGCCGCCACCTTCTCAAATCAAGCCGTTACCGACGCAACTCCTGAACGAAAAGACGAAAGTGGGCGCTTATTTCCGACAGCCACGCCCCGTCTTCCTCGTTATAAATTCCCGACCAGCCGCTTCCCGCAGGAAAGACATGCCGGCGTACTTTCACACCTGCTTCGGACAGACGGTCGGCGTATCCGAGCGTCTCATCCCTCAGCGGATCGTCCTCCGCCGTCACCACCAGTGCAGGCGCAACGGCGGCCAAGCGCGAACACATACAAGGCGCTGCATAGGGATGCGTGAACCCGCAAAATCCGCGGAGATAATGCATCCAGCCATCGGACCAGCGTTCCCGCATGCCGATCGCGTCCGCCTTGCGGATCGACACCGAACTCATCGTCGGGTCGATCAGCGGCGACAGGAGCACCTGCCCTGCAAGGACTCCCGGCATCTGGTCCCGGGCCTTGAGAGCGATGCCAGCCGCCACATTTCCACCAGCCTCTTCGCCTGCAATGAGGATCAGAGACCGGGCACTGCCCAGTTTGCGTCGCCTCGCGGCAAGGCAGCGCAGGGCTGCAAGACCGCATTCAACGGCGCCCGGAAACATGTTCTGAGAGATGCTCCCGTAGTCCGCCTCGACGACAATCGCCCCGCCATTGGCAAGCGCCCGCGCGATGGGCGTATCACGTTCGGCAGTTCCTTCCTGCTGGAAAGCACCGCCGCGCAGGTAGAGGACGAGCGGGGGAGCCTTTTCCTTTACCGGCGGCTCATAGAAACGTACCGGCATTGTTGTTGCGACCGGCAAACCCAACTCGACCTGTTCCCATCGCATCTCCATCGAAACCTCTGCCTGCTCTTTACTCAAGGCAGCTTCTTGTTTCCCTGATGCCACCTGATATTATTGTTCAGTGGAAACCGCACAAGTTTCCCGTTCGTAATTCACTATCCACTATATCGGGACAATGTTGCCTCGCAACGAGATCGTGCCATGGATCAACTTTCTGCTATGCGTGCCTTCGTTCGTGTCGTCGAAACCGGGAACTTCACCCGCGCCGCCCGCTCGCTCGACATGTCCAAGACAACCGTGACCAACATGGTGCAGAACCTGGAGGGACACCTCAAGGCAAAGCTCCTGAACCGCACCACTCGTCAGGTCGCCGTCACGACCGAAGGGGCCCTCTACTATGAGCGCGCGGCCCAGTTTTTGGCCGACCTCGATGAACTGGACGGCAGCATTTCCTCCTCCCAGGCACAGCCATCCGGCCGACTGCGGGTGGAGATGGCCGGGGCCTTTGCCGACCTGATCGTCATTCCATCGCTGTGCGACTTCTACTGCAGGTATCCGCAGATCTCGCTCGACATAGGGGTTGGCGACCGGCTCGTGGACTACATCGCCGAAAATGTCGACTGCGCATTGAGGGCAGGCACGCCGACCGACCAGTCGCTGATCGCCCGCAAGGTCGGCGAGATGAGCCTCAAGACCTATGCATCTCCCGGCTTCATCGAGATGTTCGGCATGCCGGAACATCCAAGGGATCTCGAAGCGCGCTTCTTCTCCGTCGGCTATCTCAACGCACAGGCCGGAAAGGTGTTGCCGATGGAGTTCCGGCGGGGGGAAGAAACCTTGGAGATCACGCCACGCTATGCCGTCTCGGTCAACGACAGCCGCAGCTACGTTGCCGCCGCTCTGTCCGGCATGGGCGTGGTACAGGCGCCGCAATTCATGGTTCGGGAAGCCGTGGAGCGGGGCGACCTGGTGGAAGTCATGACGGAATGGCAGCGAGATCCGATGCCGCTCTACATCGTCTATCCTCGCACCCGGCACCTCGGTAACCGCGTCCGCGTCTTCGTCGATTGGCTGGTCAGGCTCCTGAAGGAGACCAGCGCCAGCGACGCCCCACCGGCTCGCGCGATGTCCGCCGCTAAGAAGCAGAAGGTCGAGTCGGCCGCCACTCCGGTCGCAGTCGCAGCCGAATAACTAGTTCGGCGCAACGTCATTGGAGTCCCAGACTCGCCAATGGCTGCGGGCTGTCCAGGAGTGTCGGATTTACACCCGGTCAGCCAGTGCCGCCGCGACGCCCCGCAATTCGGCCAGGCCCTTGAGGCGGCCAATTGCCGGATAGCCGGGCTGCGCACCACGCTCCAGATCGTTCAGGATGTCCTGTCCGTGATCTGGCCGATAGGGAATGATACTGTCGCTGCGCCCCACCGCGCGACGCCGTTCTTCCTCCCGCAGCAGAGCGGCCACGATTGCCACCATGTTCGTGTCGCCTGAAAGATGCTCGTCCTCGTGGAAGGAGCAGGGGATGCCCCGCGTTTCCCGCTTCACGTTGCGAAGATGGGCAAAGTGGATACGCGAGCCAAGGCGCTCCACCATGCCCGGAAGATCGTTATCCTCCCTGGCACCCAATGAGCCAGTACAGAAGGTGATCCCGCTTGCAGGGCTTTCGACGGCCCCAAGCACGGCCACGTAGTGCGCTTCGGTCGACATTATCCGCGGCAACCCCAGCAGCGGGAACGGTGGGTCATCCGGATGGCAGCAGAGGCGCAGGCCGAGTCGCTCTGCATGCGGCACCACCTCCGTCAGGAAGTCTATCAGATGGCCGCGCAGGCGCTCCTCGTCGATGGCCCCGTAGCGGGCAAGCTGTACCTTGAGGTCGTCCAGCGAGGGCTGTCCGGCTGCGCCTGGCAGTCCTGCATTGACATTGCGCGAAAGCTGGAGACGTCGCTCTGCCGGCATGTTGGCAAAACGACTTTGTGCTTCAGCACGCAGTTCATCGGGGTATTCCTCTGCCGCACCTCCGCGACGCAGGATGAAGAGATCGTAGGCGATGAAATCCACCAGTTCGAAGCGCATGGTGGTTCCACCGTGTGGCACGCGCCATGCGAGATCGGTGCGGGTCCAGTCCAGCACGGGCATGAAGTTGTAGCAGATCACCTGAAGCCCCGCCTTCGCAAGGTTCTCCAGGGACTGGATGTAGTTCGCAATGTGTTCCCGCCATGGCCCTGTCTGGGTCTTGATCTCTTCCGAGATCGGCAGGCTCTCGATGACCTCCCAGGCGAGCAGGGTCGGATCGCCAAAGCTGTCGTACGCGACCTCCCGCTGGCGCCTAGCTATCTCTGCGTCTGTCCACACCTCTCCGTACGGCACATGATGGAGCGCGGACACGATACCCTCTACTCCTGCCTGACGGGCATCCCTGATGGTGACCTTGTCAACTGGCCCGAACCATCTCCATGTCTGTCTCATGGTCTTTCCCCTAAAGCCTGTATGATCAGCCGAACGCGAGGTTCGGCAGCCAGAGGACAAGGCCCGGCATGAAGAGCAGGGCCACGATCAGTGCGATGATCGTCGCGACGAACGGCAACGCCTCGACCGTGTATTCCTCGATCTTCACGTTCATGAGCGAGCAGACCGCATACATGGCCACGCCTACGGGCGGCGTCATTCCGCCCAGCGTGACAATGCTCATCATCAGGATGCCGAAATGTACCGGGTCGATGCCCACCTGCGTGATGATCGGCACGAAGATCGGCGTCAGGAGCAGCACCAGAACGGTGCTCTCGATGAAGCAACCGGCGATCAGCAGGAACACGAGGATGACGAGGACGATCATCGCCGGGCTTTCGATGCCGGCCAGCATCCATGAGGAGATGCCTTGCGGAACCTGGAGATAGATGATCGCGAAGCCCACCATGCCTGACATCAGGATGATGATCATGATCAGGCCGATATCGGAGATGGCATGCGCGAAAGCGCGCTTCGTCTTCTCGAAGTCGAGCTCCTTGTGCGCAAGGAACCCGACAAGAAACGCGTAGACCACGGCGAAGGCGCCAACCTCGGATGGCGTGAACACGCCGCCCCGGATCGTCAGGACGAGGGCAACGGGGAAGAACAGCGCCCACTTCGCGCCCCAGACGGCCGATGCCAAGGCCTTCAAGGTCGGTCGTTCCGTGTTGGCGACGACGTAACCACGACGCTTCGCGACGAGATAGGTCGTCGTCATCAACCCGATCATCATCAGCAATCCCGGTATGATGCCGGCGATGAAGAGGCGTCCAATCGAGACATTGCCTACATAGCCGTAGAGGATGAGACCGATGCTCGGCGGTATGGTGGCGGTGATTAGCGATCCCACGGCGATTGCCGCGGCAGAGAAGCCCTTGCCATATCCCTTCGCGATCATCGTCGGGCCGAGGATGCGCGCTTCCATTGCTGCGTCGGCGACCGCCGAACCGGACACACCGCCCATGACGGTCGAGAGAACGATGGCGACCTGCGCAAGTCCGCCTGCCATCCAGCCGACCGCGACATAGGAGAACTTGAAGAGACGGTCAGTGATGCCGCTCTCGTTCATCAGGTGACCCGCAAAGACGAAGAACGGAACCGCCAGCAACGGGAAGCTCTGGCTCATCGTCGCGATCTTCTGGACGGCGATCGAGATCGGCATGACCGGATCATTGAGGAAGAATACGAAACCGGAGATGCCGATGGCGAAGGCCACGGGCATGCCGACGATCATGAAGGCGAAGAAGAGAAGCGTGATCAGGCCCATGTCAAAGTTCCGTCGGAGTGCTGAAATCGGTCTCGGTGCGCGAATAGACGAGGGTCCTGCCGTCGTCGCGGCGGCGCCACGTCCTGACCATGTTGGTGAGCAGGGCCACGCCGATCATCAGGCAGCCCACCGGCACCGCCGAGGTGACCCAAGCGTAGGAGAGGCCGCTGTCACCGAATAGGCGCTGGCTGTTGAGAACCGTCAGCCGGTAACCTTCGATCGCAAGGAAGCCCAGAAATACCAGGATGATCAGCGACATGACGTATTCAAGCCACAACCTCTGGCGAGGTTTCAGCCAACGGATGAGGAGGTCGATTCCTAGATGCCCCTTTTCGCGCATCGCGCGGGCCGCTCCGAAGAAGCAGAGCCAGATGAACAGGAGCTGCGCCATGTCCACGGACCAGATCAGCGGATAGCCGAAGAAGCGCATGATGGCGGCGAGGAAAACAAGCACGACGATGATGCCGAGAAGGAGCGCCGCAATGGCAAACTCCAATTGCGCCAGGCGTTTGAGCATGGGACCGACCTAAATTTGTAAGATGGGTGGGGGCACCCGAGGCGCCCCCGTTGGGCAGCCTTACTCGGCTGCGATCTTCTGGAGCTTCTCGCGCAGATCGGCGTAGCCCAGGGTTTCATAGACGCCTGCCGTTGCCTCCTGGAACGGCGTGACGTCGATTTCAGCGATGTTGACGCCTGCGGCCTTGAGATCTTCCTCGATCTTCGCAAGCGCATCGCGCGTGCCATAGGACGCAACATCACCGGCCTTCAGGGCCTCCTCCCGCAGGGCGGTCTGCAGTTCGGCGGGAAGGCCGTCGAACCAGGCGGCGCTCGTGACCAGTCCCGTGATGAGATTGATGTGACCGGTCTTCGTCAGTTCCTTGGTGACCTCGAACAGCTTCGCCCCCTGCCCGGCCGGCAACTGCGCTTCGACCGAATCGATCACGTTCTGCTGCAGGGCCGAATAGACCTCGGCGAACGGCATGGGAGTGGGTGTAGCGCCCATGGCCTTGATCGTTTCGACCCAGACCGGAGCGCCGGGCGTTCGCATGCGATTTCCGGCCAAATCCGCTGGCTTCGTGACCTTAGTATTGGTCCACAGCTGGCGCTCTCCCTGCCACCAGTTGAAGGACAGAACCTGATGGCCCGAAGCCGACTTGAGGCTCGTCACCCACTCCTCGAACAGGGGCGAGGTCACGATCTTGCGCATCCCGTCATAGCCTGAGGCGAGATAGGGCGCACCAAGCACGCCGAACTCCTTCTGGAAGACGGCTAGGCGCCCCCCGTCGACGACAACGGCGACCGGGGCACCGGCGCGAGCCTGCTCGAGAACATCCTCATCGGGACCGAGCTGCGAATTTGGGAAAAGCTTGACCTCGATCGCCCCATTCGTTCGTTCCGAGACGGAATCGCGGAAGCTCTCGAGGCCCTTGTAGAGCGGGTCATCCGTGGTAAGTGCGGTGTTGATGCTGAGCGTATAGTCGGCAGACAATGCGGGTGACGCGATAGCCAGGGCCGCCGTCGTCAGAAGCGTGGTGATGGAAATGAGTTTCACGATATTCCCTCCCTTAGATGAAGCGGGTGGCCCTCCAGCCCCCTCTGTGCAAGACTAGTATGGTAGTATACAGAAAGTCAACATGAGCGATTTCAAGCTGAAAGCCCTGCCGAACGACCCTTCATCTGCACGCCAGACGAGCGTGGGCGGTCGCGTCTATGACGCGCTTCGCTCGGCGATCGTACAACTGCGATTGAGGCCGGGGCACAGCCTGTCGGAAGCCGAGATCGCCGGGCAGTTGGGCGTCTCGCGGCAGCCGGTTCGGGAGGCCTTCATCAAGCTGAGCGAAGCAGGTCTGGTCGAGATTCGCCCGCAGCGGGGAACCTTCGTCCGGCTGATCTCGAAGCGGGAGGTCGAAAATGCGCAGTTCCTTAGGGAGGCTATTGAAGTTGCGATCGTCCGGAAGGCCGCTTCACAACCGCTGGCTCCGGAACACCTGCGTGATCTCATCGAGCAGCAACGCATTGCTGCGACAAGAGAAGATCATTCTGGCTTCCTGCGGCTTGACGAGCAATTCCATCAGGCAATCGCGGCAAGCGTTGATTGCGAAGACGCCTGGCGTGTTCTCGACAGTCTGAAGGCCCAGATGGATCGGGTCCGGTATCTGTCGCTACCCGAGGCGACGCCGCTTGAGGTCATCATTGATCAGCATGTCGCGATCGTCGATGCGATAGCAGATGGGTCCCCGGCCGCCGCCGAAGAAGCCATGCATGCTCATCTTCGAGAGATCCTGAAGTCCCTGCCAATGCTCGCCGAGCGGAAGACCACGTTCTTCGCCGACTGAAGCTAGTCTGCCGCTAAGAAGATGACCCAGGCCTAGATGCCGCGCACAGCGAGATAGACGGCATATAGGCTTTTGGTGGCGGTGATGAAGAGGCGGTTCCGGCGCGGCCCGCCGAAGGCGACATTCGCCACCGTCTCCGGCACGAGAATCTTCCCGAGCAAGTCACCTTCGGGAGAGAAGCAGTGAACTCCGTCGCCCGCACTGGTCCAGACATTGCCCAGGACATCGACCCGGAACCCGTCCGGTAGACCCTTGTCGATCTCGCAAAAGATCCGACCGCGAGAGAGTTCCCCCTTATCGTCGACATCGAAAGCCCTGATATGTCGAGGTGCGTTCGGGTCGTGGCTTGAGGCGGAATCGGCCACGTAGAGTATCCTCTCGTCCGGAGAAAATGCGAGCCCGTTCGGCTGGCCAAAATCTGTCACGACCGCAGCCAGTTCGCCGCTCTTCGGGTCCAGCCGGTAGACATTGCGGGTGGCCTGCTCTGGCTCCGCCTGGAAGCCTTCATAATCGGAGAGAATGCCGTAGGTGGGATCGGTGAACCAGATCGTATCATCCGAACGCACGACAACGTCGTTGGGCGAGTTCAGCCGGCGACCACCGTACCGGTCGGCAAGGACGGTCAAGGATCCGTCAATCTCCGTGCGGCTTACCCGACGCCCACCATGCTCGCAGGAAACCAGCCGGCCCTGCCGGTCACGGGTGTTGCCGTTGACGAAATTGGAGGGCGATCTGAAGACGGAAACGCCTCCCTCCACCCACCGCAGCATCCTCTGATTGGGAATATCGCTGAAGATAAGGCACTGCAGGTCCGCAAACCACACGGGTCCTTCCGCCCACCTGCAACCGGAGTAAAGCTGATCCAGATCAGAGCTTCCAACTATCAGCTGGCGGAAGCGCTCGTCATGGATTTCGTAGATCGACCCTGGCTTTCCCATGCGTATCGTCCGTTGGTTTGATGAAGCAGTTACCGCGCCGCCGGCTTGCCGCCTGCGGCGAGTATCACGCCGATGATGATGAGTCCTGTGAGGATGAGGCGAACGCCGGCCCCGAAGCCGTATGTGTTGAGCATCGACACCACCAGAAACATGAAGAGAGAGGCTCCCCAGATCCCCGGCACGTTCGAATTGCCTCCAGCGACTGCCGTGCCACCGATGACCACGACGGCAATGGACATCAATAGATACTCAGCACCCATGTTGAGGGCGGCCCCTCCCGAAAAACTGGCCAGCAGGTATCCGCACAGCGAGGCGAGAACGGCGCAGAGGACATAGGTGACGAAGCGCGTCCCATCGACGGGAATGCCGGCCATCCTCGCTGCGAACGGGCTCTGCCCGATCGCCGAAATCCAGCGGCCGTAAATCGTCTTCTCCAGCAGAACCCAGGCAATGACCGACAGCGCTGCTGCAACGATCGCCACGTTTGGAACACCGAGCGTGTACGAGGTGCTGAAATCCGCCAGCGCCTCCGGAGGCTTGATGCGCAAACCGCGATTGGTCCAGATTGCAGAAGACTGCACGATGAAACTCATCGACAGCGTGGCAATGATCGGCGGGATCCGCAGCAGCTTGATGAGGGCAAAATTGGCGACGCCGATCGTAACGCCGATGGCTACCGCCAGGATCAGGCCAAGCAGGATCATGCTGTCCTGGACGTCCATGACCTTGAGAGCGACGGTTCCGGACAGGGTCATGGTCGCGGGAACGGAAAGGTCGATATTGCCAGGCCCGAGCGTGATCACGAACATCTGGCCGATCCCGACCACGATCGAAAACGCGGCAAAGGTCAGCGCGGCCTGCGTCAGCCCCAGCGAACTTGAGCCGCCCGTGAACAGGACCGTAACGACCCAAACGATGACTGTCGCAGCAAAAGACCAGATCCACGGCCTGCCGGAGAGGCTGTTCAACATGATCACCGCCCCTTCTCCCGCTTTTCCATCCGGTTCAATGCAAGCCGCATCGCAAGCACGATGATGAGGATCGCTCCTTGGGCACCGATCTGCCAGTCCGGAGATATGCGCATGAAGGACAGGAAGGATCCGGCAAGCGTCAGCGTCAGAGCCCCAATCACCGCGCCTACCGGGGATACGCGCCCGCCAACGAATTCGCCGCCGCCGAGGATCACCCCGGCGATGGACAGCAGCGTATAGCGAAGCGCAATGTTCGCGTCGGCGGACGTGGTGAGCCCCACGAGCGCAATCCCCGCCAGCACGGCGAAGAAGCCCGCAAGCGCATAGGCTCCCGCGCGGATGCCGATGACCGACCACCCCGCCCTTTCCACCGAGCGCATGTTGCCGCCAACGCCCCGGATCAACACGCCGAATGTGGAGCGCATGACGAGGATATGCGTCAGGGCGGCAATCACCAGACTGGCAATGATCGCCATCGGAACGTAAGGCGGCTTCGAGGTCATCAACGCGCGGGCCCAGTCCGGCGCTGCGCCGCCCGGCGATGGCAGCATGAGGACGGCGAGACCTGCCCAGACGAAGCTCATCCCCAGCGTCACCACGATGGACGGTAGCTGCCGCAGGTGGATGATCACGCCAAGCGCGGCGTAGACGGCAATGGCACCGGCCAGGATCAGTATCCCGACGGCGGGCGAGGCTTGCAGGAAGGTGGCGGCAACGCAGGCACAGAAGCTGACGAATGCCCCCATGGAAAGGTCAAGGTCGTTGACCGCCATGACGAGCATCTGAGCCACGGTCGCGAGCGCGATGGGTACTGCCAGGTTGAACAGGAGGTTCAGGCCCGTATAGCTCATGGCCCGCGGCTGCATGTAGAAGACCGCCGCAAGGAGCACAGCCAGCGAGGCCGCCGGCAGTATCGTCCTTACGGCACCCGAAGAGAGCTTCATGCTGCTTCACCTCCTGCGAAGGAGGCTGCCAGCACGTTCTCCTCGCTGACGTCGTCACCGGTGAGATGGGCCGCAATCGCGCCGTCACGGAAAACATAGACGCGATCACAGAGGCAGATCTCGTCCATTTCGGTGGAGTACCAGATAAAGGTCCGGCCGCTCTCGGCCTCCGCGCGCAGAATGTCGTAGACCTCCTGCTTCGTTCCGATGTCGACGCCGCGCATCGGATCGTCCATGAGAACCACCTTGGCGGAGGTGGCAAGGGCGCGGGCAAAGAGGACCTTCTGCTGGTTCCCGCCTGATAGAGACAGGATTGGATTGTGCATGGTTGGGGTACGTATCTCGATCCGCTTTTTCCAGCCTTCGCTGACCCGACCCTCCTGTTCGGCGTCGATCAGATAGCGCCACGAGAGCGTCTTGAGGGAGGAAATGCTGAGGTTCTTCAATATGCTCCAGAGCGGGAACGTGCCGTTCAGGCCACGGTCTCCTGCCACGAAAGCCATCTTCGGCTCGCGCACTGGCAGCCAGTTGCTGTTTGCCGACAGATAGAGATCGAGGAGTGCCTCCGTCTGTCCGTGCCCGCCCAGGCCAGCCAGACCGATGATCTCGCCCTCGAACGCCTCGAGGCGGATGTCGGAGGCAGACGCCGCAGGAACGGACAGGATCGGTGTTCGCCGTTCGCGACCGAAGACGCGTCTTTCGGCGCGCTCCCGCACGACGCTCCCCATGGTTTCAACGAGACGCCGCGTATCGAACTCCCGGGCAGCCCTGTCGGCGACCACTTTGCCGTCCTTCATCACGACGATCCGGTCGGAGGTTGAGAGAATTTCGCCCAGGATGTGTGAGATCAGCAGCACGGAGCCCCCGGAGCCGACGAACCTCCGCACGTAGGCCATGAGCTGCCCCGCAAGAGCAGCATCTAGCGACGACGTCGGCTCATCCAGGATAACGAGCTTCGGCGCTGCAGAGACGGCAGCGAAATTGATCGCGATCTCCACCATCTGCCTCTCGGCGATGCTGAGGTCCTCGACAACGCTGGCACAGTCAATGCGGTGGTCGGGGAAGATATCGGACAATTGCTTGCTGACGAGATCGATGCCGCGTCTTCGCCAGCGACCGCCTCCCAGGTCACCGTGCATGATCCGCGCATTCTCAGCGATCGTCAGGTTGGGGCACAACGACAGCTCCTGGAATACGCACCGCACGCCATTCGCCCGTGCACCGGCAATGCCCGCAGATCCTGTGTCTCCGCCATAGGCCAGGGTCCCCTCCTGGGGCGAAAGCGCTCCATTGATCACGTTGACGATCGTGGACTTGCCAGCGCCGTTATGCCCCACCAACCCGACGCACTCTCCGCTTCGGATGACCAGGTCGGCGCCGTCCAGCGCCTTCACCGCACCGAAGGCCACCTTGACTCCGCGAGCCGCTACGACCTCTTGATTGAGCACTGCGTTATCCATGGAGATGCTGTCTTGCCAGCCGTTCGCGACACAAGTACCGGATGCGGCTGATGATCAGCCGCATCCGGTCCGGGAGGAGGAGCTCCGCTCCTACATCTCTGCGCTGATTACCTTCTGCGCATCTTCCAGCGAGTACTCGAC
The DNA here is from genome assembly GCF_902153235.2 of Pseudorhizobium halotolerans. NCBI lineage: Bacteria > Pseudomonadati > Pseudomonadota > Alphaproteobacteria > Hyphomicrobiales > Rhizobiaceae > Pseudorhizobium > Pseudorhizobium halotolerans. The sequence continues at coordinate 574,863 of NZ_CABFWE030000011.1, forward strand.
GTTTGCGACGCCGCCCTTCTCGGTGTTCTCGAGGTTCTTCTCGAGATTATCCTGGTCGATCCGCAGGAATGGCACGACGAGATCCTTCTTCACGTCCTTGCCATCGAGGATCTGCTGCGCGACCCAGAACGCCAGCGTGGATACGCCCGGCGCGATCGAAACGGACATCGTCTCGTAGCCGTTCGCGTCCTTCTGTTCCTTCCACCAGCGCAGCTCGTCCTCGCGGTTGCCCATGATGATGGTCGGCATCGGGCGGTTGGCCGCGGCAAAGGCCTGTGCGGCGCCGTAGCCGTCACCACCCTGGGTCACGACTGCGGCAATCTCCGGCAGGCTCGGCAGGATGCCGGCGACTGCACGCTGGGCCACGTCCTGCGCCCAGTCGCCATTGACGGAGCCCGCAATCTTGAACTGCGGGTTCTTCTCGACGCCCGCCTGGATGCCTGCGTGAATCTCGTCATCAACCGAGACCCCGGCGAGACCGCGGATCTCCAGCAGGTTTCCGCCGTCGGGCATTTTTTCGGCGAGGTACTCGATCTGGCTCTCGCCCATCGCCTTGAAGTCCACCGCAATGCGCCATGCACACGGCTCGGTGACGATGCCATCGAACGAGACGACGATGATCCCTGCATCACAGGCTTCCTTGACGGCGCCATTGAGGGCCGTCGGAGATGCGGCATTCAGAACGATAGCGTCATACCCCTGAAGGATGAGGTTCTGGATCTGCGCCGCCTGCTCCGTTGCCTGGTTTTCTGCAGTGGTGAAGGCGTCCGCCGCGGCGACAGTGCCTTGGCTGACGGCCTCCTTGGTGATCTTGTCCCAGCTCGTCAACATTGCCTGGCGCCAGGAATTGCCGGCGTAGTTGTTGGACAGCGCAATCTTCTTGTCAGCGGTCTCGGCCGAAGCGGAGACCGGTACGGCTACGACCGCAAGCGCGATCGATGCCAGAAGCATCTTCCTGATCGTCATGATTTCCTCCCTGTGCCCCGCGGGCTCATTTATCAGGCCCGCTCCTCAACGGCCCCGTCGGCTGATGTTTCTACTGGCGCCCAGGCGTCAGTTTGGAAAGAATGAAGGAGAAGATCGGCGTTGCAAAGGCGTATCCGAGCAAGCTTGATGCGGAGGATCGCGTTAAATATGCGGGATCCCGCAAGACAAGCGTCGCCGGACGGCGCTTAATGAACCTGGCGCCTTGCGCGCGCCGATGCCGACGGGGAGGACGTCGCCAATGCTGAACCCGACGAGAAACGCGCTCTTCGACCATTACCTTGGTATCTCGCGGCTACTGGCGGGACAGCTCGACTTCAACTCGATCATCCAGGCGGTCGCGGTCGAGATCGGTCACATCATTCCGCATGACCATCTCGACGTCTGTATCAAGATGATCGACGGAAAGTACCATATTGCCTACGAGAGCGGCCTTGAGACAGCCTGGAGCCAGCATCCCCCGGCCCTGCTGAGCGGAAGCCCGATCCGCAGCCTGCTCTCGGGCGAAGTCGACTATCTTCTCTCCGGCGACGCCTGCACCGACCCGCGCTTTCATTTCGATGGCGCCTTCTCCAGCCCGATCATCGCCCTTTCATTGCACAGCCGGCTGCATGTTCCCTTGCGGGTCCAGGGAGACATTATTGGAGCTCTCAGTTGCTCCAGCCACCGGTTCGATCACTACACCCTGGAAGATGTGGAGAATGCCCGTTCGATAGCGGATCTTCTGGCGCCCTACTTCTTCGCCCTACGTGCAGCGGATCAGGCGAAGCGATCCGCTGTCGTCGAGACGGAAGCGCGTGCACGGGAGGAGGGCCTTCGTCTAGGAGCCCTTAAGCTCACCGAAGCACTCGAAGCCGAACGCCAGAGGATCGGCATGGATCTTCACGATCAGACCCTTGCCGACCTGACAAGGCTCGCAAGACGCCTGGAGCGTCTAACGCATCTGCCAGACGTGCCGGGTGAGACGCTGGAACCGGTTTTTCGAAGCCTGCAGCACTGTATGCACGACCTGCGCCAGATCATCGAAGAGGCCAAGCCGTCGGTGCTGCAACTCTTCGGAGTGACCGAGGCCATAGAAAATCATCTCGAGCGCTCGGTGCGGGAGACGGGAGGGCAAATCCGCTGCCAGGTTGTCGACGACAGCTGCACAAGCCTCGCGACCCTCGACGAAACCGTCGCGACGGCGCTGTTCCGCATCGTGCAGGAGGCGATCAACAACGCGGTGCGCCACGGCCAGCCCTCGGAGATCGTTGTGAACCTGCAGAAGGTTGGTAGCGGCCTTTGGGTGATCGTGAACGACGACGGCGTCGGCATCGGACATCCGCAGGAACAGGTCGGTCACGGCATCGACAACATGCGCACCAGGGCCCGCCTTATCGGCGCCCGTTTCGAGATCGGCTGCAGGCCGGATGGCCCCGGTACACAGGTGAAGCTCTGGCTTCCACTGGGACACCCGAGGCAGCAACCGACAGGAAGGACATGATGGAAGTTCTCATCGTCGAAGACGATCCGCTTCACCGTTCGTATCTGCACGACGCGGTTCGCGCTGCCTTGCCCGAATGTGATCTGGTGCTGGAAGCCGAAAACGGCAGGGTCGGGGAAGGTCTGGCACGGCAGCACCGCTCGGCGCACATCGTCATGGACCTGCAGATGTCGGAGCGCAATGGCATCGAGGCTGCCCGGACCATTTGGAAGGAGCGACCGGATACGCGCATACTCTTCTGGTCCAACTATGCCGATGAAGCCTATGTACGAGGCGTGTCGCGCATCGTGCCCGAAGGTGCGGCCTACGGCTATGTCTTGAAGTCGGCCTCCGATGACCGGCTCAAGCTCGCGCTCCGCAGCATCTTCATGGAGGCGCAATGCGTCATCGACCGGGAAGTCCGCGGCATGCAGCAGAAGAGCCTTGGCCACGTCAACGGCTTTACCGATGTCGAATACGAGATCCTGATCGACATAGCACTCGGCTTGACGGACCGCATGATTGCCCGCCGTCACAATCTGTCCCTCAGAAGCGTGCAGAATCGGCTGCAACAGCTCTACGAGAAGCTCAATGTCTATCAACGCGTCGGCGAAGACGTGGAAGAGGGTCGCTATAACCTTCGCGGCCGGGCCGTCGCCGTCGCCTTGCTGCGCAAGCTGATCAACTACAGCGCGCTGGAACGCGCCGAAGCCGAGCTGAATGAGTGGCTGGGGGTCAAGCAAAATTGAGAGGCCGCAGGCAGGGGCTGCGACGCGCCGTCACTGCCTGATCAGAATTCAACCGGGAAATGCATGCTTTTCACGCTGGAAGAGACGGGTTGACTCCGCGCAAAAATGGAATAATCATTTCATTGTGAAGCATTGAAGGACTAAACTTTCCACGGGGAGGTGGGAAGATTAGGCGCGGCCACCAAGGACCGCCGATCCGGGCTATCACGGGTGAACCGGCACCCGCAGAGGAGGAAAGATCATGAAGAAGCTCGTTCTGGGCGCTATAATGGCGGCCCTTATGTCGACTGCTGCCCATGCCGAGAACATCGGCGTATCGATGGCCCTGTTCGACGACAATTTCCTGACCGTCCTGCGCAACGGCATGAGTGACTACGTCAAGACACTGGACGGGGTAGAGCTGCAAATCGAGGACGCTCAGAATGACGTCGCAAAGCAGCTCGACCAGATCAACAACTTCGTCGCCTCTGGCGTCGACGCCATCATTGTCAATCCGGTTGATACCTCGGCGACCGAAGCCATGACCAAGGCGGCCGAAGCCGCCGGTGTGCCGCTGGTTTATGTCAACCGCGAGCCGATCAACGTGGACTCATTGCCGGACAACCAGGCCTTTGTCGCTTCCAACGAACAGGAGTCGGGTACGCTCGAGACAAAGGAGGTCTGCCGACTGCTTAGCGGGAAGGGAAAGAACCCCGCGCGCATCTACGTCATGATGGGCGAGCTTTCCAACCAGGCCGCGGTTATGCGGACGCAGGATATAAAGGACGTGATGAAGTCGGGCGAATGCCAGGTTGAACTGCAGATCATCGATGAGCAGACCGCCAACTGGTCCCGCGACGAGGCGCAGGACCTGATGACCAACTGGCTCTCCACGGGCGAGAAATTCGACGCGGTGATCTCCAACAACGACGAGATGGCGCTCGGCGCAATCCAGGCAATGAAGGCCGCAAACGTGTCGATGGAAGATGTCATCGTCGGCGGGGTCGACGCCACCCAGGATGCACTGGCTGCGATGGAAGCTGGTGACCTCGATGTCACCGTCTTCCAGGATGCGGCCGGCCAAGGCAAGGGAGCAGTCGACGCCGCCCTGAAACTCGCCAAGGGCGAAAGCGTCGATCAGAAAGTCTACATCCCGTTCCAGTTGGTCACACCCGACAACATCGCCGACTACAAGTCAAAGAACTGAGTGTCGCGCCAAACTGGCGAGGGTCGTCTCGGCTGCCCTCGCCACAACGACCAGCCCCCCATCTGTTGCTGCTGAACTTCGGAGTCTGAGCGATGGCGACTTCCAACCTGCACGGCGTCGGCGGCCTTACCTTCGACGGCTCGAAGCGCCGATGGCCAAACGAGATGAACGTGCTGATCGCGCTCATCCTCATCATCGGCATCTTCGAATTGCTCGGCCACCTGATGATGGGACAGAGCTTTCTGTTCGACAGCTCGGGCCGGAGCAGCTCGATCTTCAATGAGCAGCGGCTGCGCATCATCATCCTTCAAGTGTCGATCGTCGGCATCATTGCCATCGGCGTGACGCAGGTCATCATCTCTGGCGGTATCGACCTGTCGTCCGGTTCGGTGGTGGGTGCCGCCGCCATGATCGCAATGAGCTTTGCCCAGGTCGCGGAAGTAAACGGCAATGCTAACCCGACGCTGGCACTGGGCCCATGGGCCACGGACCTTCCTGTCCTTGTACCGATTGCAGTTGCACTCCTGTTCGGCCTCCTCGCAGGGATCATCAACGGCGCGCTGATCGCCTACACCGGAATACCGCCCTTCATCGCGACATTGGGAATGATGGTAACGGCTCGCGGCATCGCCAAGTGGTGGACCGCTGGCAGGCCGATCTCGTTCCCGACCGAAGGTTACCGTGCCGTCGGCGATGGGCTCATGCCTGTCATCATATTCGTGGCTCTCGCGATCCTCTTCCATCTGGTCTTGCGCCACACCGTTTACGGGAAGCACACCTACGCCATCGGCTCGAATGAAGACGCCGCCCGCATGTCGGGGATCAAGGTGGGCCGACACAAGGTTCTCGTCTACACCATCGCCGGAATGCTCGCCGGCGTGGCAGCGATCGTCCTGTCCTCGAAGAACCTGACTGCCCAGGCGGGAATGGGGGTGATGTACGAGCTGGACGCCATCGCCATGGCCGTTATCGGCGGCGTCTCGTTGTCAGGCGGCCGCGGCTCGATCGTCGGCACCGTGCTCGGTGCACTCATCTTCGGCGTTATCATCTCCGGCTTCACCTTCCTGAGGCTCGATGCCTATTATCAGGAGATGGTGAAGGGCGGGATCATCGTCGCCGCAGTGGTGCTGGACCAGTGGCGCCAGCGCCGGGCCGCCTGGGGTCCATGAGGGAGGACGTCATGACTAGCAGCAACACCATCCTCGAAACGGTCGGCCTGACGAAGCATTATGGCGGCGTCCATGCGCTAGAGGGCGCCAACTTCAGGATCCACGCGGGCGAACATGTCGCCATCATGGGCGACAATGGTGCCGGCAAATCTACCTTCGTCAGGCAGATCACCGGTGTCGAGCGGCCGACCCGGGGCCAGATCATCTTCAACGGCGAACCTGTGGCGTTCGAGAATCCGATGGAGGCGCGCGAGGCGGGCATTGAAACCGTGTTCCAGTCGCTTGCGCTTGCGGACGAACTGGACGTTCCCGACAACCTCTTTCTTGGCCGCGAACTGGTCCGCTTCCGTTTCGGGCCTTTCTCCATCCTTGACTACAAGGCCATGCGGCAGCGCACCTTGGAGGCGCTGGAGAAGACGGCGGTGAAAATTCCCAATCTGAGGAACACGATCCGAAACATGTCGGGCGGCCAACGGCAATGCGTGGCCATCGCACGCACGGCCACCTTTCATTCCAAGTTGACGATCATGGACGAGCCGACGGCAGCACTGGGCGTTCAGGAAACCGCCCAGGTGGAGAACATCATCCGGACCCTGAAGCAACAGGGAGAACCGCTGATCCTCATCAGCCACAACATGCGGCAGGTCTTCGATCTTGTCGATCGTATTGTCGTCTTTCGGCGGGGGCGCATCGTTGCCGACCTGAAGAAGGACGAGACCGACGGTCAGGATGTCGTGGCATACATCACGGGCGCCAAGACAGGCGCCGAATTTAAGGATACGGCGGCGTAAACCGCTCATCTCCCAGACAAGAGGACAACATGACACTAACATTCGCCCTACTCGGCGCTGGTCGCATCGGCAAGGTGCATGCGCGGGCCATTGCCGGCAATCCAGATGCAGAACTCGCCTTCGTTGCCGATCCCGTCGCGGACGCAGCCAGGGCGATAGCCGAGCAATATAGCTGCCGAGTTTCGACGATCGACGAGATCGCCGCCGATCCGACGGTGGATGCGGTGATCATCTGCACGCCGACGAACACCCATGCAGACCTGATCGAGATGTTCGCACGCGCCGGAAAGGCGATCTTCTGCGAAAAGCCGGTAGACCTCGATGTCGCCCGTGCCGAATCTTGCCTCAAGGTCGTTCGCGACACCGGCGCAAAGCTCATGCTCGGCTTCCAGCGCCGCTACGATCCGCACTTCGCGGCGGTCAAGAAGGCCATCTCCGATGGACGCATTGGTGAAGTCGAGATGATCCAGATCGTCTCGCGTGACCCGGGCGCCCCGCCGATGGACTACATCAAGACCTCCGGCGGCATCTTTCGCGACATGACCATCCACGACTTCGACATGGCCCGCTTCCTCCTGGGCGAGGAACCCGCGACCGTCTACGCCACCGGCTCGGTCCTGACCGACAAGACGATCGAAGGCGTCGATTACGACAGCGCCTCCGTCACTCTGACCACGGCGTCGGGCAAGCACTGCACGATTTCGAACTCGCGACGCGCCACCTACGGCTATGACCAGCGGGTGGAGGTGCACGGCTCGAAGGGCGCCGTCTCTGTTGAGAACCAGCGCCCCGTGACGATCGAACTCGCGGCCGGCGACGGCTTCACCCGACCTCCCCTGCACGACTTCTTCATGACCCGCTATGTGGAGGCCTACGCGGCGGAGATTGCCGCCTTCGTTTCCGTACTCAAGGACGGGGCGTCCCCCTCCCCGAGCGGCGAAGATGGCCTGCGCGCCCTCAAACTCGCGGATGCGGCTCTGCGTTCGGCAAAGCAGGGCGTCGTGGTCGTGCTCTGAGGATGTTATGGTCAAGGCCAAGAACAGTTTTGAGATCCTGCGCAGCCGCATCGTCGGTGCGCAGGACACCTTGCCCAAACGCCTGGCGGAAGCGGCAGGCTATGTCCTGGCCAATCCCGACGAGATTGCGCTGGGCACGACAGCCTCCATTGCCAAGGCGGCGCAGGTACAACCATCGACGCTGGTCCGGCTTGCACACCATCTCGGGTACGAAGGCTTCTCCGACCTGCAGCAGGTCTTCCGCGAGCGGCTGATGGAGCGCGCATCCAGCTACGAAGAGCGCCTCAGCCGGCTTGAAGCAAAGGCCTCCCCCGGGACGTTCGACGGCACGGTCATGCATGGCTTCATCGATGCGGCGCGAAACTCCGTGGACAAGCTCTCCGCGCAGGTGACGGATGCGGAATTCGCCAAGGTCGTGACGGTGCTGGCACGCGCTCGCACCATCTATCTCATCGCCCGTCGGCGCTCCTATCCGCTCGCCGCACATCTTGCCTATGCGTTCGGCAAGCTTGGCATCCGCGCCATCATGGTCGGCTCCACGAACGGGATAGATGAGGAGATAGCCGACATGGCGCAGGCCGACGATACGGCCTTCATCTGCTCCTTCGCGCCCTATGCCTCGGACACCGTGGACCTGGCAGCGCGCCTGCACGACCGTGGTGTGCCGATCGTATCGCTGACGGACTCTCCGCTCTCGCCTCTCGCTCCATTGTCCAAGGTCTGGCTCGAGATCGCAGAGAACGACTATGCGGGCTTCCGCTCGATCGCCGCATCCATGGCGATCGTTTCCGCCTTGCCGGTGGCGATCGCCGAGCGGCGCCGACACATGCAATGAGAACCTAGGGAGACACCGACGTCATGCGGAAGCAAAGCACGAAGCCGCTCGACCTCATCACCATAGGTCGCTCATCGGTCGATCTCTACGGCGATCAGGTCGGAGGGCGGCTTGAGGACATGCGCTCCTTCTCCAAGTATATCGGGGGCAGCCCCACCAACATCGCTGCGGGCTCGGCGCGGCTGGGCCTGAAGTCGGCGGTGATCACCCGGGTCGGCGACGAGCACATGGGGCGTTTCATCCGCGAACAGCTGGTCGCGGAGGGCGTCGACGTGACGGGGGTGAAGACCGATCCCGAGCGGCTGACGGCACTGGTGCTTCTGGGTATCCGGGACGAGCACAGTTTCCCGCTGATCTTCTACCGTGAGAACTGCGCCGACATGGCGCTCTGCGAGGATGACATTGACGAGGACTTCATAGGCTCTGCGGCTTGTGTCTGCGCCACCGGAACGCACCTCTCCCATCCGCGCACGGAAGCCGCGGTCCTGAAGGCCCTCGACCTCGCCCGCAAGCATGGCGCCCGAACGGCGCTCGACATCGACTACCGCCCCAACCTGTGGGGCCTCGCCGGCCATGGGGCGGGCGAAAGCCGTTTCATCGAATCCGGGGCGGTGACCGCAAAATTGCAATCCACGCTCCACCTCTTCGACCTTATCGTCGGAACGGAAGAGGAGTTCCACATCGCCGGAGGCTCGACCGATACGATCGAGGCCCTGCGCAACGTGCGCAAGGTCTCGTCTGCCACCCTCGTCTGCAAGCGCGGTCCCATGGGTGCCGTCGCGTTCGAGTCCGAGATCGGCGGTCGGCTGGACGATGGGCGATCGGGCCCCGGCTTCCCGATCGAGGTCTTCAACGTGCTGGGCGCCGGGGATGGCTTCATGTCCGGCCTGCTGCGCGGCTGGTTGAGAAACGAAAGCTGGGAGACGGCGCTGACTTACGCCAATGCCTGCGGCGCCTTTGCCGTTTCCCGCCATGGCTGCACGCCCGCCTATCCCTCATGGGAGGAGTTGCAGTTCTTCCTGAAACGAGGTGTCAAGCGCCCGGACCTGCGCAACGATGCGGCACTGGAGCAGGTCCATTGGTCCACCAACCGCAAGGGCGACTGGCCCCAGATGCGAATCTTCGCCTTCGACCACCGCATGCAACTTGAAACCCTCGCCAAGGAGGCGGGAGCGGAGATGAGCCGGATCGGTCAGTTCAAGACCCTCTGCCTGCAATCTGCCTTGAAGGTTGCAGGTGGCCACCATGGCTACGGCATACTTTGCGATGACCGGCTGGGCCGCAAGGCGCTGCATGCAGCTACTGGCACCGGCCTCTGGATTGGCCGGCCGACCGAATGGCCGGGCTCCCGACCGCTGACGCTGGAGCCGTATCTCGGGCCGGACTGCGGCGGACTGGAAAACTGGCCGAAGGACCACGTGGTGAAGGTCCTGTGCTTCTGCCATCCCGGCGACAGCACGGAACTGCGCCAGCAGCAGGAGGAGACACTGCTTCGCCTCTTCGCCGCCGCCCGACGCAACGACCTGGAGTTCCTGCTGGAGATCATCCCCTCCAAGGCCGGTCCGGTAGATGATCGGACAACCGCCGATCTCATTCGCCGCTTCTATGAGATCGGGATTTACCCCGACTGGTGGAAGCTGGAGCCGATGCACTCGCCTGCCGCATGGCAAGCCGCCTGCCAGGCTATCGAGGAAAACGACCCGCATATCCGCGGCATCGTGATCCTGGGCCTTGATGCACCGGAGGCGGACCTGCAGCAAAGCTTCCGGGCAGCTGCACAGTTCGACCTCGTCAAGGGCTTTGCCGTCGGGCGCACGATCTTCGCCGATGCTGCGCGACGCTGGCTGAAGGGGGAGATCAGCGACGCCGAAGCAATCGCCATGATGCAGGAGCGCTACGGCCGCCTCTGCCGGATCTGGGACGAGGCCCGGGCCGCAGCAACGGAAACAGGCTCCACATACGCCGGAGAGACAGCATGAAGACGATCCGACTGACTGCGGCACAGGCCGCCATCCGCTATATCGCCAACCAATTGAACGAGGACGGCGAGCCCTTCATCGCCGGCTGCTGGGCCATCTTCGGGCACGGCAACGTGGCCGGCATCGGCGAGGCGCTGCACAGTGAGCGCGAACGCCTCCAGACCTGGCGCGGCCACAATGAGCAGACCATGGCGCATACTGCAATCGCCTACGCCAAGCAGCTTGGACGACGTCGGGCGATGATGGTTACGTCCTCCATCGGCCCCGGTGCCACGAACATGGTGACCGCGGCGGCACTGGCGCATGTCAATCGGCTTCCCGTTCTTCTCATGCCAGGCGATGTCTTTGCCGGGCGCGGACCGGATCCCGTTCTGCAGCAGGTCGAGGATTTCGATGACGGCACCGTCTCAGCCAATGACTGCTTCCGCCCTGTGAGCCGCTACTTCGACCGGATCATGCGGCCGGAGCAATTGCTGACGGCCCTGCCCCGGGCCTTCCGTACGATGACGGATCCTGCCGACTGCGGACCGGTTACCCTCGCCTTCTGTCAGGACGTGCAGGCCGAGGCATACGACTGGTCGGAGGACTTCTTCGCGCAGAAGACATGGCGCATCCGCCGCCCTCAGCCGGATCTCGTCGAAGTCCGGCAGGTTGCCGCCATCCTCAGGACGGCCCGGAACCCGGTCATCATTGCAGGCGGCGGCGTGCACTATGGGCAGGCACATGCCAACCTGCAGGCATTTGCCGAACGCTTCGACATTCCGGTCGTGGAGACGCAGGCGGGCAAGTCTTCGCTTCCCTGGGATCACCGGCTCAATTTCGGCCCCGTCGGCGTGACCGGCGCATCCAGCGCCAACGCCGTCTGCGCTGACGCTGACGTCGTTCTGGGCGTCGGAACGCGCTTCCAGGATTTCACCACCGGCTCCTGGGCCCTCTTCAACAATCCCGGCCGCAAGCTGATCAGCCTCAACGTCCAGGCCTATGATGCGTCAAAGCACGGTGCCGAGCCGCTGTGCGCCGACGCGGCGGCCGGGCTCTCTGCCCTTGCGCAGGCTCTCGGTGACGCTCGTTTCGCCGCAGCCGATCCTGCGCTGAAGGCGGACTGGTTCGCGGCAGCGGACAGGGTCACAGACGCGCCGGACCCCGAAGAGAACGCGCTGCCGACCGACATGCAGGTGATCGGCGCCGTACAGCGTTCGGCAGGTCCGAAGACCGTGGTGATGTGCGCCGCCGGCACCATGCCGGGAGAACTGCACAAGCTCTGGAAAGCCGGCCGGCCGATGTCCTATCACATGGAATATGGCTACTCCTGCATGGGCTACGAGATCGCTGGGGCGATCGGCATCAAGATGGCGGAGCCGGATCAGGATGTCGTGTGCATGATCGGCGACGGGTCCTACATGATGGCGAATTCCGAACTGGCGACCGCGGTTATGATGGGCGTCAAGATCACGGTGGTGCTAACGGACAATCGCGGCTTCGGATGCATCAACCGGCTGCAGATGAGCACCGGCGGAGCGGAGTTCAACAATCTTCTCGACCACGCCCAGCACGTGAATCCCTCGCGCATCGACTTTGCCGCCCACGCCGCCTCCATGGGGGCCGAGACACGGAAGGTCGCCACGATCGCGGAACTCGAGGCCGCGCTCGTCGAAGCACGTGAGGCGCCCGGACCCTTCGTGGTCGTCATCGACACCGATCCCTATCCATCGACGGAAGCAGGCGGCAGTTGGTGGGACGTCGCGGTCCCGGAGGTCTCGGCCCGCGAGCCCGTACGAAAGGCGCGGGAGCGCTACCTGGAAAACCTCAAGCGACAGCGGGTCAACTGAGGCTCGATCTCCCGTGAACATGAAGCACAACAACATCGCCACCCCGCGCGGCAAAGGATAAGCAGATGAGTGTCAAGATCGGCATCTCCCCCATCGCCTGGCAGAACGATGACCTGCCGGATCTCACCGCCGCCTACACAATGGAACAGGCGCTCGAGGAGGCGCGCGAGATCGGCTATACCGGTGTCGAGCGTGGCCGCCGCATGCCGCAGGACACGGAAGGTTTGAGGCTGTTCCTCCAACGGTTCGACATCGCCCTTTGCGGCGGCTGGTGTTCCGGCAATCTCCTGGTCTCCGATGTCGCCGCGGAACAGGCGGGGATCTTCCCGCAGGTCGAGCAGTTCGCGGCGTTGCAGGCGCCCTGCATCGTCTATGCCGAATGCTCCAACACGGTGCAGGGGCAGATCGGGGTGCCCGTCAACGACCGGCCCAAGCTCTCCCGCGATGAGGTGCATGCCTATGGTCGAAAGCTGACGGAACTTGCCAAATGGACGGCCGGCCAGGGCGTCACCCTTTCCTATCACCACCACATGGGCGCCTTCATCGAGGACCAGGAGGACATCGACTGGCTGATGGAATCCTCCGGGCCTGAAGTGACCCTCTGCTTCGATACCGGCCATCTCGTCTTTGGCGGCGGCGACATTGCCAAGACCATAGACCGCTGGGGCGACCGCATCCATCATGTTCACTTCAAGGATATCCGCCCGGACGTCGTCCGGTACGTCAGGGAGAACAACCGGAGCTTCCTCGACGCCGTTGTAGCCGGCGCCTTTACCGTGCCGGGGGATGGAGCGATCGACTTCCTCGACGTCGCACAGCGGCTGAAGGGCATGGACTATCACGGCTGGATCGTCGTGGAGGCCGAGCAGGACCCGGCCAAGGCGCCCCCTTATGACTATTCGAAAATGGGCTACGAGCACATCCTTGCGGTTTGCACCAAGGCCGGGCTCACGGTTGCCGATCGCGATTGAGCAGACTTCCACGACCGCGCTGAAGCGCCGCTCACATCGCCAGATGGAAGGAAGAACGAATGTCGGAACTCTTGATCAAGCCACGCGGCACAGCCGGAAAGCTGCACGACATCACGGTGGAGAAGGCCAGAAGCGCAAAGTCGCCGGACTGGTCCTATGTCGGCTTCGGGCTCTACCGACTGAAGGCGGGGGAACGTGCCGAGGAAGCGACGGGTGACAGGGAGGTGATCCTCGTGCTCGTCGAAGGCAAGGCAGAGATCGCGGCAGCGGACGCGAGCCTGGGGGTCCTTGGCGAGCGGATGAACGTGTTCGAGCGCAAGAAGCCTGCCTGCGCCTACATACCGAATGGCAGCAGCTGGACCGCGACTGCCGTGACCGACTGCACCTTCGCAGTCTGCACAGCACCTGGACGGGGAAGCTACAAGGCTCGGGTGCTCGACGTGCCCGACCTTGTGACACGCGGCAAGGGCGCCAATACGCGCTACATCTTTCCGATCGCCATGGAGGAATCGGATGTCGCCGACAGCCTGCTCGTGACGGAAGTGTTCACGCCCGCCGGCAACTGGTCATCCTACCCACCGCATCGCCATGACGAGGACCGGTTTCCGGAGATGACCTACCTTGAAGAGACCTATTACCACCGCCTGAACCCCGAACAGGGCTACGGCCATCAACGTGTATTCACCGAGGACGGGACGCTGGACGAGACGATGAGCGTCTCCAACCACGATGTCGTGCTGGTCCCGAAAGGCCACCACCCCTGCGCTGCTCCTTACGGCTACGACATGTACTATCTCAATGTCATGGCGGGCCCTCTCCGCAAATGGCGCTTCCAGAACCATCCGAACCATGACTGGATCGCGAAACGGGACGCCTGAATTGCGTTAGGCGTTGCCGTACTCCCCTGCCGGGGTAGCAGCATTCGTATCCGTCGTGAGCGGCCGCGCCTGGAACGGAGTCGAGACTGTAAAGCCCTTCAGCCGGCGCGAACCGTTTTGCGCCAGATCATTTCGGCGTGCAGTGTCAGCAGGGACCGCTCACCGGAGGCCAGATTGTCGTGGGCGCCGAGCCAACTGACGGTTTCGAGAGCAATCTCATCAACCGGCTGGGCGAAGGTGGTCAAATCATAGGAGCCCCAGGAGGCCTGCTCGATATCATCGAAGCCGACAATACAGACATCAGCGGGTATGGAGAGGCCGAACTCGTGTCGTACGCCATCCATGAACCCGCAGGCTATCAGATCCGTGGCGCAAAAGACTGCGTCGGGGCGTTGGCGTCCGGTCATCATTCTTCGCGCGATCGCACGCCCGCATTCGTATCCGGTAGCGCCCTGCCGTTCCACCAGAACCGGAAGCCCCCGTGCCGCGGCTGCCGCCACGAACCCTGCTTCCCTCGCCAGCAGGCTGGGTGTGCCTGCGGCGGAGTTGGCGAATGCGAGGTGCCTGCACCCCGCCCTCCAGAATGCCTGGACGGCGGTCTGCGCCGCCACGGCGTCGTCGAGATTGATGCGCAGGATGCCTTCCTGCTCTTCGTCCCGATTGATGAGTACGAGGCGCTGGCCATTCCTGAGGCAAAGGTCGATGATGGACCTGTCCGGCATGCCGGACAGGATGATCGATGCTTCGGCTCGGTAGCGTATCGCCTGCTGGAGCGCACGGTCGACGCTTCCGTCGGAGCGATCGGTGTTGATCACCATGGCAACCCGGCGGGAGTTCTGAAGCCGGTCGGTCAATGTGCGTAGCAGGCTCGATCGATAGGGCGTGGCGAGGTCCGAAACGATCAGGCAAACGATGCCGCTTTCCCGGCGCGTGAGTCCCCGGGCGAGGTGATTTACGTGATATCCGAGTTCCTCTGCCGCCTGCAGGACCCGTAGCCGCGTTTCCTTCGAAACGCTGGCCCCCGGCGTAAAGGTACGCGACACCGCCGACCGTGAAACGCCAGCCTTGGCCGCCACCTCCTGGGCACTTACGAAAACTTTTCGGCTCAACGTCGTTCCGATCTGCTTCTTGCACGGGAGTGCACGGGTCTCGTAGCATGCCAAACCTTAATCGCGGAGCGTTACGGTTTGACAGCAGGAAAATTATCATGCAGCATTTGCACACGCTTGCATAGCGGCGGACGTGGAGGCGTCCGTACACCGGAGGAGACCACATGAACTCGATCAAGTTGATCGCGGCAGGGCTTGCCGCGAGCGCATCGCTTATTGCCTTCAACGCCAAGGCGGATGGCAGTCTCAATCTGATCTGCTCGGCAGACGTCGTGATCTGCGAACAGATGCAGGGGGACTTCCAGAAGGAAACCGGGATCTCGGTTAACATGGTCCGGCTCTCGTCCGGAGAGACCTACGCCAAGATCCGGGCAGAAGCCCGCAATCCGAAGACGGATATCTGGTGGGGCGGTACGGGAGACCCTCATCTCCAGGCTGCGGCCGAGAATCTGACCGAGGAATACAAGTCGCCGATGCTTGGGGAACTGCAGGCCTGGGCTGTCAAGCAGGCAGAAAGCGCAGGCTACAAGACGGTGGGCATCTATGCCGGTGCGCTGGGCTGGGGATACAACACGGAGATCTTCGCGTCCAAGGGGTGGAAGGAGCCGAAATGCTGGGCCGATCTGCTGGATCCCGCGCTGAAGGGTGAGATCCAGATGGCGAACCCCAATTCGTCGGGAACGGCCTACACGGCTCTCGCCTCGCTCGTGCAGATCATGGGAGAGGACGAGGCCTACGGCTACATGGAGAAGCTGAACGCCAATATCTCCCAGTACACCAAGTCTGGATCCGCCCCGGTGAAAGCGGCAGCGCGCGGCGAAACCGGGCTCGGCATCGTCTTCATGCACGACGCAGTGTCCCAGACAGCAGAAGGCTTCCCCGTCAAGTCCGTCGCTCCGTGCGAAGGTACCGGCTACGAGATCGGCTCCATGTCGATGGTGAAGGGCGCAAAGAACGTCGAGAACGCCAAGAAGTGGTATGACTGGGCACTTTCTGCGCCGGTGCAGTCCCGAATGAAGGACGCCAAATCCTTCCAGCTACCCTCCAACAAGAGCGCGGACATCCCCAAGGAGGCACCGCGCTTCGAGGACATCAAGCTGATCGACTACGACTTCAAGACCTATGGCGAGCCCGAACGGCGCAAGGCGCTACTTGAGCGCTGGGACAGGGAGATCGGCGCCAAGGCGAACTGACCTCTACCGCCTCATCGGCGTGAACCGCAGGTTGCCGGTTGAGAAACCGGCCACCTGCACGCAATCTCGCATAAATCGGCGCGGCAGGAAGTCTCATGACAACTAGTGATCGTCGACTGGACTGGGCCCTGGGGCTTGGTACCGTCGCCCTTCTCCTCCTTCCCTGGTACCGGATCGAAGGCGGCTTTTTTGGGTTGTCATGGCTGTCCGACTTCCCCGGTGGCACCGATGTCGCCCCTGGCCTTCTTCAGGCCGTTCTTCACGGCCGCTGGTGGTTGGCCATCGCGCTTCTTCTGCTCGTAGCTGCCATTCTGGTGCGGAGCCTTTATCGCCAATCTGAACAGCGCGGCCGGATGCTGACATGGATCGGCGCGCTTGGCATCCTTTTCCTCGCCCTGCAGGGTCTGGCGATCAGCTTTTCCGGTTGGTCCTGGACAATGACCGAGACAATTTTCGGAACGCTTTCGACCGGTCAGCCTTCCATGGGCACCGGCGCGATCATCCTTTCGATCATCTTCATTCTGATCTTCTCCTTCGGCCGCGCGGAATGCGGGGTGATGAAGGGCGACGCCTTCGTCGTCGGCGCCATTGCGCTGCTGGTCTTCCTGGTCGCTGTATTCGTCTTCTATCCGATCGCCAGTATGTTTGTCGGAGCCTTCCAGGATTTCGACGGATCCTTTAACCCGGACGGTTTTCTCGGAAACATCGTCGATCCCTCCATCTGGAGCCTGAACTGCGTGATCGGCGAAGGACGCTGCGGTGTCGCGTGGCGAACCTTCTTCCTTGCGATCATGACCGCGACCGGCTCGACGCTTCTCGGTCTTGCCTTCGCTCTCGTGGCAACCCGGACGGGGTTCCGATTCAAGAAGGGCTTGCGGCTCCTCACCATCCTGCCGATCATCACGCCGCCCTTCGTCGTCGGCCTTGCGCTGACGCTGCTGTTCGGCCGCGCAGGGCTCGTCACCGTCGGGCTCTCCGACTTGTTCGGGATCGAGCCCAGTCGCTGGCTTTACGGCCTGACCGGTATCTGGATCGCGCAGGTCCTGTCCTTCACTCCGATCTCCTTCCTCGTCCTGATCGGCGTAGTAGAAGGCGTGTCCCCCTCGATGGAGGAAGCGTCACAGACGCTGCGCGCCGACCGCTGGCGGACCTTCTGGCACGTCTCGCTCCCGCTGATGAAGCCGGGTCTCGCGAACGCCTTCCTCATCGGCTTCATCGAGAGCATGGCTGACTTCGGCAACCCTCTGGTGCTCGGCGGGAGTCATGGGGTGCTGTCCACCGAGATATTCTTCGCCGTGGTCGGCTCGCAGAACGATCCCTCGCGCGCTGCGGTGCTTGCGATCATCCTGCTCTGCTTCACGCTGTCGGCCTTCCTGGCCCAACGCCTGTGGCTCGGGAAGAGAAACTTCGCCACCGTAACGGGCAAGGGCGACAACGGTGTTCACGCCGCCCTGCCCCGTTCCGTTGCGATCGGCGTCCACGCGATCGTGATTCCCTGGGCGATGTTCACGATCGTGGTCTACGGCATGATCATCGCCGGCGGCTTCATGAAGACCTGGGGCTTGGACAACAGCTTCACGCTCGACCACTATGTCCGCGCCTTCTCCATCAGCTTCACGGGGGATGGCATCGCCTGGACCGGCGTGGCGTGGAACTCCTTCTGGACGACCATGAGGATCGCCCTGATCTCCGCGCCCCTGACGACAGCAGTCGGCTTGATGACGGCCTATCTCATCGTCCGCCAGCGGTTCGCAGGCCGGGAGCTGTTCGAGTTCGCCCTTATGATGAGCTTTGCGATCCCGGGGACCGTAATCGGCATCAGCTACATCATGGCATTCAACCTGCCGCCGCTCGAGATGACCGGTACGGCCGCAATCCTGATTGCCTGCTTCGTCTTCCGCAACATGCCGGTCGGAGTGCGCGGCGGAGTGGCCGCCATGAAGCAGCTCGACCAGAGCCTCGACGAAGCCTCCCTGACCTTGCGAGCCAACAGCTTCCGCACACTGCGCAAGGTGATCCTGCCGCTGCTGCGGCCGGCAATCACGGCAGCGCTCGTCTATTCCTTCGTTCGCGCAATCACGTCGATCAGTGCCGTCATCTTCCTCGTGAGTGCCGAGCACAACATGGCGACGTCCTACATCGTCGGCCTGGTGGAGAATGGTGAATACGGCGTCGCCATCGCCTATTCCTCCGCCCTGATCGTGGTGATGATTGCCGTCATCGCCGTTTTCCAACTCCTGGTCGGCGAGCGTCGCCTCCGCCGTGCCAATCGCATCGCCGGCTCGATGCCCCTTTCGGTCGCGAAGGAGAAAACAGCATGAAGACTCCAGGCTCGGTGGTATTCCAGAACGTCAAAAAGAGCTTCGGTTCGTTTACCGCGATCCACGACCTGTCGATCACGATCGAGCCGGGCACTCTGGTGACACTGCTTGGCCCCTCGGGCTGCGGCAAGACCACGACGCTTCGCATGCTGGCGGGCCTGGAGCATCCCAGCGCCGGCCGCATCTTGATTGGCGGGAAAGACGTGACGATGCTGCCGGCGAACGAGCGCGACGTCTCCATGGTGTTTCAGTCCTACGCGCTATTCCCGCATATGACGGCTCTCCAGAATGTCGCCTACGGCCTCGGATCATCAGGCGTTAAGCCAAACGAAGCGCGAGAGCGGGCCGAAGAGGGGCTGGCGCTCGTCGGTCTCGCCGGAATGGGCGATCGGATACCGGCCGAGCTCTCTGGTGGCCAGCAGCAACGGGTTGCCGTCGCCCGCGCGCTCGTCCTCGAGCCACAGGTTCTGCTCCTCGACGAGCCTCTCTCCAATCTGGATGCGCGGCTGCGCCGTCGCGTGAGGACCGAAATTCGCGATCTGCAGCAGAGGCTCGGCTTCACCGCCGTCTATGTCACGCACGATCAGGATGAGGCCCTTGCAGTCTCCGACCGCATCATCGTCATGAAGGACGGTCGCGTCGAACAGGAAGGTGCCCCCCGCGCCCTGTATGAGGCACCTGCTTCCTCCTTCATTGCCGACTTCATGGGCGAGGCTAACGTCATGTCATGCGATGTCATTGGCATTGAAGGCGATGACGCGCTGATCCGCCTGGGAGCGTTGACGCAGCGGGTGCCGAGACGCGACGTCGCCCAGCCGGGGGAGGCGAAGCTCGCGGTGAGACCCAACGCCATCATTCTGGAACCCGCCGATGATGCCCCCTTCGGGGGCGTCATCACCCACGCGGCATACCTAGGAGGCCATGTCGAGTACGAGGTGGAAACGGAAGGCGGTAGCCTGTTCGTCGTGGATCCGGCCGTGGATCGGATGCTGCCGGCGTCTACGCCCGTCTCCGTTGCCTTCAGGTCCCGTGGCATCGCCATCATCACCCGCTGACCGACAGCGGCACAACCCGAACGAGGAACTCATGACCTCCCATGCCACGACCGGCTATGAAGTCCGGCAGAAATTTGCCGAGAACGTCGCCCGCAAGGCGGGCGCACTGGCGCTCGACTACTTCTTGCGCAGAGAAACGCTTGTCATCGAAACCAAGAAGGACCCGCAGGACGTCGTCTCGATCGCCGACCGGGCCGTGGAGACGCTCATCCGAGAGCAGATCGCCGAGGCCTATCCCAAGGACGGCGTGCTTGGAGAAGAGTATGGAATGGCGGAGAGCAGTTCCGGCTTCACCTGGGTCATCGATCCCATCGATGGCACGAGCCCCTTCGTCAACGGAATGCCGACCTGGTGCGTATCGATTGCGCTGCTGCATGAAGGCGAGCCGGTCGTCGGCGTGATTGCCGCTCCCTGTCAGGACGAATTGTATTCGGCCGCCCACGGACTGGGCGCTCGACTGAACGGCAAGCCCCTCCGCATCGATGGCTCCCGGACGATACGCAATGCCGTCACCGGGGTCGGCGCAAACCATCACGTTCCTCCACGCACCGTCGCCGATTTCGTGGAGGCGTTGTTGACGCAAGGCGGCACCTTCATCCGCAACGGATCCGGCGCACTCATGCTCGCATACGTAGCCGCCGGACGTCTCGTCGGTTATTACGAGCCCTACATGCATGCCTGGGATTGCCTCGCCGGATATTGCCTGGTGCGCGAGGCCGGAGGGTGGTTCTTGCCCTTTCCGGTCGAAGGCGAGCGCCTGACCAAGGGCGCGCCGGTGTTGGCCGCCGGTCCCGGGGCCATCGAGGATCTGCGGACATTGGCACAGCTCTGATAGGGCATGCCGACCAATCGTCTCCATGCGGATACGCAGAAAAGTTGCGCACACCGTTCGTTTCGGCTTCTTAGACTAGCTCTTGGCGGTCTCGCCCCGTCAGAAGCTATAAGATCTTGTCGAGCACCGAAGCCAACTGGTCCTGGGAATAGGGCTTTGCCAGCCTGGCGACGTCCATCTCCACGCCCGAAGGCAGGTCGGCGTAGCCTGATGCCAGCAGGATCGGCAGTCCCGGCACGCGGTCGCGGACAGCCTTCGCCAGCTCCGCACCCGTCATGCCGGGCATGGAATAATCGGTGATCAACAGGTCGAAGGTGGCGCCCCCGTCGATCAAGGCGAGCGCCTCCTTTCCGGAATGAGCTTCGACGACCTGGTGGCCGAGATCGCTCAGCATGTCAGCCGAACTCATGGCTATCAGGACATCATCGTCGACGAGAAGGATCCGCTTCGGCCCGGCATCATCGCGAGGTCCCGCCGGCGCGACATCCTGCGCCTGGTCCTCGACGTCCGTGGTCGACACAGGGATCCACAGTTCCGCCGTGGTTCCTTGACCCGGCGCGCTTTTCAGCTGCAAACGGCCATCCAGTTGAAGTGCCAGCCCATGCACCATGGAAAGGCCGAGGCCGGTGCCCTTGCCGAGTTCCTTGGTGGAAAAGAACGGCTCGACCGCCTTCTGCAGCGTTTCGGCGTCCATGCCCAGCCCCTGGTCGATCACTGAGAGGACGACATAGCGGCCGGGTGCAAGCGTATCTGAGCCCGCCGGCTGCTCCGCCTCGTTCAGTGCGATCTGGATCGTTCCGCCATCCGGCATTGCATCGCGGGCATTGACGGCGAGGTTGAGGAGGGCGAGCTCGACCTGGTTGGCATCGGCAGAGACGGGCGGGAGGCGTTCCGGAACGGCCACCTCTATGGCAATCCTGGAGCCGACCGACCGCTGCAGGAGATCCTCCATTTCCGTCACCAGCCCGGCAAGATTGACCGGACCCACCTGCAGGTCCTGCCTGCGGGCGAATGCCAGCAGCCGCTGGGTGAGCGACGCGCCGCGCTGGGCGCCCTGCAGGGCTCCGTCGATCAGCCGCGTTGCCTTCGCATCGCCGGCAACATGCTTGCGCAGGAGCTCGAGGTTGCCGAGCACCGCCATCAGGAGATTGTTGAAGTCGTGGGCCACTCCGCCGGTAAGCTGGCCGATCGCTTCCATCTTCTGGGCCTGGCGAAGCTGCTCCTCCGCCCGTTCCCGCTGGCTGACCTCGGCCAGCACGAGCCTGTGCGCCTCCTGCAGCTCACGCGTCCGCTCCGCCACGCGTTCCTCGAGCATCTCGTTGAGATGACGCTGCTGTTCTTCCGCCTGCAGCCGCTCGGTGATATCGGCCGAAACCCCCACCAGCTTGATCGGCTTGCCGGTGCGGTCCCGGTGGAGCTGGGCACGGATTTCAGCGCCATGGACCGAACCATCAGGCCACACCGTACGGTAGGCGATGGCATAGTCTGCACCCGTTTCGATCGTCTTGCGCACCGCCTCCTGCATACGCGTCACATCTTCGGGATGGATCGATTGCAGCAAATCCTCGTAGGTGAAGCCGTCTTCGGGGCCGCGGCCAAAGATCCCCCTGCAGGTCGCCGACGTGGTCAAGACGTTGGTGGCGAGATCGAGCTCCCAGGCGCCGAGGCG
The DNA here is from genome assembly GCF_902153235.2 of Pseudorhizobium halotolerans. Classification (NCBI taxonomy): domain Bacteria; kingdom Pseudomonadati; phylum Pseudomonadota; class Alphaproteobacteria; order Hyphomicrobiales; family Rhizobiaceae; genus Pseudorhizobium; species Pseudorhizobium halotolerans. The sequence goes on from NZ_CABFWE030000011.1 coordinate 596,891, forward strand.
GCCGGCCTCCAAGGCCGTCTGCAGACGACGCTCCCCTTCGTCCAGCGCCTCCATGCGGGCACTGGCCTCGTATTGGCGCCGTCGCGCCCGCATTGCGGAACGGACGACACTGATGAATGTCGTCGGGTGGAAGGGCCGCTCGACAAAACTGACATTGCCTAGGACTTCCGACAGACGGGCAGCGGCGGGGTTGCGTTCAGGACCACCGCCGCGGGCCGTCAGAATGATAAACGGAAGATCGGACCAGCTCGGCTGGGTCTCGATCCACGAGACAAATGGACGAAGATCGACCGACCGCAACGCCTCTTCGGTCATCACAGCGAAGGCGACGTTCTCGTTCAGCCCCGCAACCAGCGCGTCCAGTGTCGAGGCAATCCGTGCGGGCAGCTCCGCTTCCTGTAGCAACGCCGCGGCGATCTGCGCATCGCGGCCCAGCGGAGCATGGATCAGGCCAATGACATCACGCTCAGGAATTGGCGCCATCCTCATCGAGTGTCTGCAAAAGGGGCTGTCGGTCCCCCACGAAGATAGGGACACCACGCAGGATGCCCTGGAATCCTGAAAGCGGCTCGCCCAGCGTTAGTCCGTTACTGCCGATCGTGTACTCGCGGATCGTATCTTCGTGCTGCCCGGTCCGCTTCTTGATCACCGAGATCGCTCGGCGGACGCGACCTTCGGCCTCGAAGTAGCGCAGCAGGATGACCGTGTCTGCAAGATATGTCACGTCCACCGGCGATTTCATGTCGCCGACGAGCCCGTGCTGCGCCACGGTGATGAAGGTGTTGGCACCCTGCCTGTTCAAATATTGCAGCAGCTCGTGCATGTGCAGGATCAGTGCGTTTTCCTCGGGCATCGCAGCCTGATAGCCGTTGATGCTGTCGATCACCACGGTCTTGGCGTCGAAGCTCGCTACCCTGTCCCTTACCCGCTGGGCAAATTCGCCGGGCGACAACTCGGCCGCGTCAACCTGTTCGATGTGGATCAGCCCCTTGTCGAGCAAGTCCTCAAGGTCAAGCCCCATCTCCTTCGTGCGGGAAAACAGCAGGCCTAATTCCTCGTCGAAAATGAAGATCGCGGCCCGCTCCCCACGCCGGATGGCGGCTTCGACGAACTGTAATGCGAAAAGGCTTTTGCCGGTACCGGCAGGGCCGATCAGCAGCGTACTGGAGCCGCGGGCGATGCCTCCGCCGAGAAGCGCGTCGAATGCGCTGATGCCACTCGCCAGCGAGGAGCGCTCGAACCCCGACCTGTGCTCGACAGCGCGCAGCCGCGGGAAAACGGCGACGCCGCCGGTCTTGATGATGAAGTCATGGTAACCACCGCGAAAGGACTGGCCGCGGTACTTGAGAACCCGGAGCCGTCGACGCTCGGAGCCGTAGTCCGGGGCAAGCTGCTCCAGGTGAATGACACCATGCACGACGCTGTGGACTGTCTTGTCCATCGCTTCGGAGGTCATGTCGTCCAACAGCAGCACCGTCGCATCGGAGCGGGAGAAGAAGTGCTTCATTGCAAGGATCTGGCGGCGATAGCGTAGTGAGCTCTGCGCCAGCAGCCGGATTTCGGAGAGGCTGTCAATCACCACCCGATGGGGCCTCACGCGCTCGAAGGCTTCAAAGATGAGTTTTGTGGTTTCGCCTAGTTCCAGGTCGGAAGAATACAGGAGGCTCTGCTGCTGGTCGGCATCGAGCAGGCTTTCCGGCGGAACAAGCTCGAAGATCTCCACCTGATCGCCAATATCCTTCCCATGCGAGAGCGCACTGTCACGCAGTTCTTCCTCGGTCTCCGAAAGCGTGATGTAGATACAGCGCTCGCCGATGCTTCCGCCTTCCAGAAGGAACTGCAATGCGATCGTCGTCTTCCCCGAGCCTGGCGCCCCTTCGAGAAGAAAGACGTGACCGCGGGAGAGCCCACCGGACAGAATGTCGTCCAGTCCCTCCACCCCGGTCTTTGCTTTCGCGCTTGAACTGTCTGTCATACATCCTCCATCGCGGCCTATGAAATAGAGTGAATGCGCTGATTTGGAAAGGAAGACGCTGAGGGCAGGAGATTCGTTCCGCCTGTCATCGGTTGCGGAATCTGACCGCACCGGAACTTGCAGTCGCGTGACACGCAGTCCCGTTATTCCACGCGGCTTTAAGAGCGCGCGACGATTGGGACGTACAATGGCGCTTCGACCGAGTACAGTATGTACGGAGATTGTTGCTGCTAAATCTGCAGAGATTCCCTCACTCTGATCTTCATCAAGAAGTGCATGCCGATGGAGCCGGCCCGTCCGAGCAGGAACGACGCGCGGCGCAGGCCACCCACAACACCTTTTGTCAGAGCCCCCCAATCATTTCGCCGAGGCCACCGGCCACTCCTCATCGGCATCGACCACGACCGTCTCGTGCTTTTCCTGCCAGCTGTCGACGCCGCCGGGGAACCAGTGGACGCCGGTATAGCCGTTCGTGACCAAACGCTTTCCGGTATTCCAGCTCCCCCAGCATCGCGGCTGGCAGAAGACCACGATCGGCCTGGTGTGGTCGCCTTGGGTCAGTTCTTCCACGCGCCGGAAGAAAGCCTCTTCCTGTGCCGCCTCCAGGGTTGCCGCTCCCGCGCCGGGAAGCCAGACGGCCTTCGGAATGGAACGATGAGTGGGCAACCAGAGCCGATCCTCCGAGAACCCCTCAGGTTTCTTGTCGGCAGGGCCAACATCCACCAGGAGCGGATCCCTTGGCAGCAGGGCCTCGAGACCGGCCAGATCAATCACCACGGCGCCCTGCAGGGTGCTGGGGGTCTCGCTCCGCATCGGCCCCGACCACAAACCTTCCGGCTCCATCACCTCTGCGAACATGCGGCCTCCACCGGAGGCAGCCAGAGCCACGGCGACGGCAAGTAAGAGGAAAAACCGTGAGCTTCCCCGCATGTCTTCGGATCCTAGTTGGTTGCCAGCGGGACGTCGAAGCTCTCCTCCCACTGTCCACCCTTGTTGTCGGACGCAACCACCCGGATCGGCGCCTGGTCTGCCGGCACGAAGCTGAAACCTATGGCTGGATTCGTGGAGAGGGAAATGTCCCCGGTCACTTCCATCACGGTTCGATCGCCCTGAGAGACAGTTACCTTCTCCACATAGCGCGGCGGCGTGTAGAGGCGGGTGAGCTGGTTCATCTGCATGCCGCTGAAGTTCGGGTGGCGGATCATCAGGGTCGCTTCCGTGGGCTTTCCCTGCTGGACATTCTCCGCGAACTTCATCCGCATCTCGCCCATGCCCTTCATCGCTTCGGCGTCACTCGGCCCTGACGGGGCTGAGCACCCACCGGACGCTTTCACGAAGACGGCGTTGGAGAACAGCTTTCCATCGGTCGTCTCGGCAACGGCGTGAACGTTGGTATAGGTGTCGACGCGCACGCGCAGATGTAGCGCGCCGGCATCGGCGCCCGGGCCAAAGGTGACATGGGCGGCCAAGGGAATCGGGTTCTCGTCAATCACGAGATAGACCGACTTGATCTTGTCCTTCTCCGGCATCGTGAGGGTGATCGGCACGAGTGCAGCATCCTGCGCACGCTTCGGCGCATCGATCTTGATCAGCGAGTCCGTCGGGACCACCTCGCGGTCCTCAAAAATGTAGTCGGCGATCTGCTGCCAGCGTTCTTCGCGCTCGGCGTCCGCTTCGGACGCATGTACGCCGGGCGCAGAACCGACACAGAACATCGTCAGCAGACCCGTCGCAAAGGTTCGTCGCATCATCGGCATCATATTCTCCTCCCTGCGTTAGGTGAGACTATTCCCATTCAAGTTCCTTGTAGGCCTGGATCACGTTGCGGCCATGATAGTCGCTGAACAGCGCCCAACCGGCTCCTTCCCCGGCAGCGACGCTTCGGCTGGCCTCGTCTATCGATAGCCCCTCCTCGATCGCCTTTCGGGTCTCCTCATGGAGAGCTGTCAGATAGCCAATCTGCCTGTCCATGGCCGCCTCGAATTCCACGATCGCCGGACCGTGGCCCGGTACGGCTCGAACCGCGCCGAGCCCCTTCAACCGTTCCGCTTCCGCCAACCATCCCGACAGGCTGCCGTCGAGTGAAGGCACACGATCAACGAAAAGCAGGTCTGCCGGAAAGAGCAGACCGGACGACAGGTCGAGCATCGACAGGTCGCAATTGGTATGTGCCGTCCGATGCGCCCTGATCTGCAGGCGGCGGTCGCCGAGGTCGATCTCCGCGACGTCGTCGACCTCCAGCGTCGGATAGATGATGTCGCCGACATTCTCCGCTCCGAGGACCTCTGCAAGGCGCTGCCGGTAGTAGCTTCCGCGCGCATCCAGGGCAGTCTTCAGGGTGTGATGGCCGACAAACTGAGGCTGCTCCTCGACAAAGGCAGCAGCGCCGAAGCAGTGGTCGGGATGGACATGTGTCAGGACCACATGCCGGATCGGCTTGGTGGTTCGCTCCCTGATCCGCGCCTTGAGCCACTCCCCATCCGCCAGGCTGCCGCCGGGATCGGTTACGAGCACGCTGTCGCGTCCGATGATGAACCCGATATTGGCAATGCCTCCCTTGTTGATCGGCGAAGCTTCCTCATGTGGCGCCTCACGGATGAAGACACCGTTACCGAGTTCCTTCAATCTCCCAAATTGAGTGCCGAACCCAATTCGGGGGAAACAGCACAGACAGAGACCCAGGGCCAGGGCTTCACGGCGTGTGAAGCGCCCGGCGGTGGCTGACTGTCCGGCACAGTCGACAGGATCAAACCCTTCGATCAGCATGTACTAAAATATCACATCTGCCCGCAGCAGGGTAGCACCGTTTCCCGCTGCCGAGCTTGCGCCGAGATGTCGGACCCGTTGCAGTGTCGCACATCAGACAAATTCGCCGACCCGTTCGACCCGAAGGTGGCGCCGGCGCCCCTCAGTAACACGCGAAGCCGCTGCAGCCTTGGCACGTCCGCTCCCACCTCAACCGACTCGATGATGCGAACACCGAATGCCCCGGCTGTCGATACGACATAGTTTCGACAGCCGGAGAACGCTCTCAGGCTGCGAGCGCTCCGGACTTCTTCGCCACCCAGCTCGCGACGTAGTCCATCAGCGCCGGCGAGAGGCAGTCATAGGGCTCCAGCCCCAACTCCCGCAGGCGCGCCCGGATCGCATCCATTTGGCTGGGATCGACACCAGCCTCGATGATCGAGGACACGAAAGCCGCGAACTCCGGTGGAGCCCAGCCCGACTCCTGGAAACGCTCCGGATGCACGAAATCAAGTCCCTGGAAGGCGTGCTCCCTCTCGACCGGCCCGTACATGTGCACGCCGCATTCCCGACAGGCATGGCGCTGGATCAGCGCGGAGCTGTCGACGACCTGCAGCTTGTCGCCGTTTTCGAGCACGGTCACCTTGTCGTGCGGTACGACAGCGACGACCGAGAAGACGACCCCTTTCGGCTTCCAGCATTTCGTGCAGCCACACACATGGTTATGTGCGACCTGCCCCTCGATCTTCACCTTGACCGGCCGGTCCGCGCAGGCGCAGACGAGCGTCCCGCCCGAAAAGCCGGGATCGGCCGGCTTGATACCATTATCCACGGCCGGATGTATGCGGATTGCACTTTCCATGGCATGCCACCTCCCCTGTTGAGCCGAAGCAAGCCCCTTCTAGGATTGCTTCGACGTTGAAGTCGCGCGCCGGCCGTCTTCCTCAATAGACGACGACGCTCCTGATGCTCTGTCCGCCATGCATGAGCTCGAAGCCCTTGTTGATGTCTTCCAGGCCCATGGTGTGGGTGATCATCGGGTCGATCTCGATCTTGCCCTCCATGTACCAGTCGACGATCTTCGGCACGTCGGTTCGCCCGCGCGCGCCGCCGAAGGCCGTGCCCATCCAGGTACGGCCGGTGACGAGCTGGAAGGGTCGCGTGGAGATCTCCTGGCCGGCACCGGCCACCCCGATGATGACCGACTTGCCCCAGCCACGATGCGAGGCCTCCAGCGCCTGGCGCATGACCTTCGTATTGCCGGTGCAGTCGAAGGTGTAGTCGGCCCCGCCGATCTGGTCGGCACCGCGCTTCGTCATGTTGACGAGATAGGGGACGATGTCGTCGCCCACCTCCTTCGGGTTGACGAAATGGGTCATGCCGAAGCGCTCGCCCCATTCCTTCTTGTCGTTGTTGAGGTCCACGCCGATGATCATGTCGGCGCCGGCAAGGCGCAGGCCCTGGATGACGTTGAGGCCGATGCCGCCAAGCCCGAAGACGATCGCGGTCGATCCGATCTCCACCTTGGCGGTGTTGATGACGGCGCCGATGCCGGTCGTCACGCCGCAGCCGATATAGCAGATCTTGTCGAAGGGGGCGTCGGGATTGACCTTGGCGACGGCGATCTCCGGCAGGACCGTATAGTTGGCGAAGGTCGAGCAGCCCATGTAGTGGTGCAGCTTCTCGCCGTTGATGGAAAAGCGCGAGGTGCCGTCCGGCATGACGCCCTGGCCCTGGGTGGAGCGGATGGCGGTGCACAGGTTGGTCTTGCGCGAGAGGCAGGAGGGGCATTCGCGGCATTCGGGGGTGTAGAGCGGGATGACGTGGTCGCCCTTTTTCACCGAGGTGACGCCGGGGCCGACGTCGACGACCACGCCTGCACCCTCGTGCCCGAGGATCGCCGGGAACAGGCCTTCCGGATCGGCGCCCGACAGGGTGAAGTCGTCCGTATGGCAGATGCCGGTCGCCTTCACCTCCACCAGCACCTCGCCCGCCCGAGGCCCCTCGAGCTGAACCGTCATGATCTCCAGCGGCTTGCCGGCTTGAACGGCAACGGCGGCGCGAACGTCCATATCTCATCCCCTCCTGATGTTTCGATCGGGTGGCTCGTACCGGTCCATCTGACCGACCCTCAAGCCTCGCCATGCAAGCAGCACCGGACTAGCCTCTGCAGAGGCGCCGTCCTGTTATTGCGTTATGGAATGATCCTTCTCATCGAGCAGCGGCACGCCGTATTCCCACAACAGCTTGTTGATGTCCGCCTGGTGCTCGCGGATGAATGCATTCAGCGTTCGCTTCCACTCCTGATCCGATGGCCGCACACCCATGGTGATCCGGTAGGTCATCCGCTGGCCGCCCCTCTCCTTGATGAGAGGGATCACGGCCAGATCGGCACCGGATTTCTCGACATAGTAGCCGGCCATCGGCCCCCAGATCACTGCGGCGTCGATCACACCCTTGAGCATGTCGCCGATCATCACTTCGGCCATGGACGGGGCGATCCGTGTGTCGACCATCAGCGGATAGACCTTGGCTTTGCGCATCAGCTTGGCAGCGGCCATGTTCGCCGAGGGAGGCGTCCCCTCCACAACCCCGATGCGCTTGTCGGCGAGACGAGTGTCTGTCAGCGTCTCGACCCCCGCTAGGTCTCCGTCCTTCCTGTAGACCAGTACATAGGAGGAGCGGTAATAGGCATTGGTGTTCTGGACCAGTTCATCCCCCTGCGCATAACCCATGATGATGTCGCAGCGATTGGCCCCCAGAGTATTGCGCACGAAGCCCGTGATCGATGGAAACCAGGTATAGGCCACCGAGCTTCGTCCCGTCGCGGTCGCGACCATTTTTGCAAGCTTGTCCTCGAAGCCTTCGCCGCTCTGGTCTGTGAAGGGCATGTTGGACGGGTCGGCACAGACGCGCAGGACGTCGGGGTCGACCAGTTCGCCGGCGGCACCCAGTCCCGCGGTCTGGGCCTGCGCCTGCAATGGTAAAAGCAGGGCACAGGCAAGGAGGACTGGCTTCAGGAGGCTGGGGGAGGACGTACTGGCCATCTCACCCACCCATGCAAGACGCTTCATAATCCTTCGCCCCCTGAGGCTTGTCCGCCTTGTTGGGTGGACGTCCCCGCGGTGCCGCGTCCACGGCACGTGCCCGCAGATAGATGTAGATGTCGTCGAGATAGCAGTAGACGTTCTTGTTGTCGCCGAATGCCGGCATTACGTTTTCCTTGCCGCCTCCGACGTTCTGCCTTCCCTCGGCAACGATCGAGAGGAAGGTCGGATAGTCCATGTTCTTCATGCTCTCCGCCAGAGCAGGCGCGTAGCTGGAACCGACCCCGTCAGGGCCATGACAGACATGACAGTCCGAATGATAACGCCGGTAACCGCTGAACGTATACCAGTCGACGGTTCCGTTCTCGATCTTGAAGGTCGGCGTGCCTTCCGCGTCGAAAAATTTGCCGTCTTCCTCGCTGACTGCGGCAGCTTTCTCCTTCGTGTCGGCTGATAGGACAAGGCTTGGGTTGAGAACAGCGAGCGTCACGGCAACGGCTAAGGCAAGAAGGCGGGAATTCATCAAGCAACCTCATGCTCACAAGAAGGCGGTGATCCTCTGGATCCACATTTGGCAATCAGAAACGCGACTGCCGACTGGCTGCAATCAGGCCGCCCACGCGAGGCAGCCTGATTGCTGATTGAGCCTGTCAGTCAGGAAGACCGAAGACGGTCAACTGTCCGCCGAGGGTGGTGTAGTCGGCCAATGCCGCATAGCCGCCCACGGCACCCAGGCCGGCCGTTCCGACCACCTGAGCTTCTTCACCCGCGTCACGGCCCTGGCCAACGGCACCATGCCACGCCGCAGCGTTTTCCGGAGAAAGCAGACCGCCTGCCAATCCGATGCCGGCCCAGCCACCGACGCCGGACAGAACGGCGACGTACTGCTTACCCTCATGCTCATACGTGTTGATATTGCCGATGATCCCCGACGGAGTCTTGAACTTGTAGAGTTCGTTTCCGTCGAGATCGACCGCCTTGATGTAACCTTCCAGCGTGCCGTAGAAGACGACGTCGCCGTCCGTTGCGAGCGCACCCGACCAGACCGAGAACTGCTCGGGCTTCGACCAGACGATCTCGCCCTTGGCGGCATCCCAGGCGATGAAGTTGCCCATGCCGCCATGGCTGTCCGGTGCCGGATACATTGACACGGTGGCACCCACATAGGGTTGTCCCGCCGTATAGCTCACCCTGTAGGGCTCATAGTCCATGCAGACGTGGTTCGTCGGCACATAGAACAAGCCGGTCTTGGGCGAATAGGAGGCAGGCTGCTGGTCCTTCGTTCCGAGAGCCGCCGGGCAAACCCCGGTGGTATTGGTATCCTCACCGTTCTGGTCGGTGGAATACTGAGCCACGACCTGCGGTCGGCCGTACTGGTCGCTGTTCGGATCCATCACGACTTCCGTCGCCCAGTTGACCTTCGGATCGTACTTTTTGGCAACCAGGAGTTCGCCGGTGTTGCGATCGAGCGTATAGGCAAAGCCGTTACGGTCGAAGTGCACGAGCACGTCCCGCTTCTCGCCATTGATGTCCATCGCATCCACGAGGATGTTTTCGTTCACCCCGTCATAGTCCCATTCGTCATGAGGCGTCATCTGGTAGAGCCACTTGGCGACACCAGTATCGGCATCACGGGCCATCAGGGTCATGGACCAGCGGTTGTCGCCGGGGCGCTGCACCGGGTTCCATGTCGACGGGTTTCCGGTACCGTAGAACACCAGGTTGCTTTTGGGGTCATAGGCGAACCATCCCCATGTCGTTCCGCCGCCTGTCTTCCACTGTTCCCCTTCCCAGGTATTCGTCCCTGAATCCGGTCCGACGGGCTTGCCCAGGTGGGTGGTCTTTTCGGGATCGATCAGCGTCTCTGAATCGGGTCCCATCGAATAGGCCTTCCAGGCCAGCGAGCCATCCTTGAGGTTATAGGCGGCCGTCCAGCCCCGTACGCCGAATTCGGCACCCGACACCCCAATGATGACCTTGTCCTTGACGACCATGGGTGCAGCCGTACCGGACTCACCCTTGCCGCCGTCGATCTGGTCACCGTTCTTCACGGACCACACGACTTCACCCGTCTTGGCGTCCAGAGCGACCACCGTGGTGTCGGCCTGGTTCAGGATGATCTTGCCGTCGCCGTAGGCCACGCCGCGGTTCACCGTATCGCAGCACATGATCCCGATGACATTGGGATCCTGCCGCGGCTCGTACTTCCAGAGAATCTTCCCGTCATTCTTCAGGTCGAGGGCATAGACGATGTTCGGAAACGGCGTATGGACGTACATAACATCGCCGATGACCAGCGGGCCACCCTCGTGCCCGCGCAGGACGCCGGTCGAAAAGGTCCACTTGACCTGCAGATCCTTCACGTTGTCCTTGGTAATCTGGTTGAGCTTCGAATACCGGTGATTGGCGTAGTCGCCGGTGGGCATTGCCCAGTTCTTCGAATCTGCCGCGAGGGCAGTCAGTTCGTCATTGGCAAGTGCCGTGCTGGCAAGGGCAGCTGCCAGAAATCCAGCAGCAGTCAGAGACAGACAGGCAGAGGTTTTGGTCAGGCGCATGCGTAGTCCTCCCGATGCAGTTATTCACCCGAGGCACGTCATCGCGGCACAACTGGTCCCAAAGACCTGGTTTGCCGGTCATGGACGTTCATGCTGTCTGGGATCGTCTTCCGTCAGCGTGTCACGATGTCTGTCGGCTTGAGCAGCGGGCACCGTTGCTGCCGTACCGATTTTCACCTGCGAAGCCTCGTCCCTCCCATAAGACAAAACCTTGAAGCCGGATGACAAAGATGACGATAGGATACAATAGCCGTATAGGCAAGAATAAATACATCTGAATGGTGCGTTGCGAAAGAATTGCTGCGGCGCAGTATCAGCGCATACTGCTCACGGCCGATTTTTCTTTAATCCAGCCCCATCAATTGCTATGATAATACTTAGGTATTTGAAGCATGAACCTTACCCATCGCTTCCCGAGCCCCTCGGAGATCACCTATGACGCTCGCCCAGAAACGCCGCTCGGTGTTGTTTTTCGCGGCTATCATGTATGCGGCCGGAGCCTCTGCCGCGCAGGATTATCCAACGATCGCTGTCGCCGACTACGTCTATGGATGCATGAAGGCCAACGGAAATTCCCGGCAGGCTCTGGAAAGCTGTTCCTGCTCCATAGATGTCATTTCCTCCATCATAGCCTATACCCGTTATGAGGAGGCGGAGACCTTTCGAAGCCTTGGTTTGATCACAGGTGAACGAGGCGTCCTGTTTCGCCAAAGTGCGCCTGCACGGTCCGCGACGGCAGATCTGCGACGAGCGCAGGCAGAGGCAGACGTCCGCTGCTTCTGATACGGACGCACCTTCCCTTACGCACTATATGAATGATCAGGCGAAGCCATCCACGCCGGCAAACTGCTGCTTGAAGGCGCGAACCAGTCGGTCCAGATGGTCCGCATCCCTTTCCGGCCGGGGCAAACCGACGTTGAAAATGCCGACGACTTTTGCTGGCCTGGGCGATAGAACGATGATCCTGTCGGCAAGCAAGAGGGCCTCGCGCAAGTTGTGCGTCACCATCAACGCCGTGGTCGGTCGCGTCGACCAGATCGTTACGAGAAGACTTCGCAGTCTTTCGGCGGTTGCCTCGTCAAGCGATACGAACGGCTCGTCCAGGAAGAGGATGGAAGGCTCAGTCGCAAAGGCGCGGGCAAGAGCGACGCGTCTTGCAAGTCCAAGCGACAGTTCGGAAGGATAAAGGGTCTCCAGCCCAGACAGGCCAAGAGCCTCGAACAGTTCGTCGAGCACGACCTTCCTCAGGGACGGAGGCAGCGTCAACCGGATGTTCTGCTCCACCGTCCGCCATGGAAGGAGCACCGGCTCCTGAAAGACAGCCGCGATGCGGTGACTGTCTCCGGCCGGCATCCGGATGCTGCCTGAATAGGCTCGATCAAGACCGAGCAGGATGCGCAATGTCGTGGTCTTGCCGCATCCTGACGGACCGAGGAGGCATGCAAACTCGCCCGACCCGACTTCGAAGGAGAGGTCTCGTAGAGCGACGACGCCTACGCCCTCCGTCGAGCGGAAAGTTTTTTCACGGATGTCAACCTTAAGCGGCGCGGCGACGCCAACGGCTTGCATGCTGTTCAACGGGCTGCACCACAACGAGTTCGATCATCAACATGATGGCAACGAAGGCCAGGGTGTAGGCCAGGATACCGGCGACATCGAAGATCTGGAAATAGAGGTAGATCTGGAAGCCGACGCCATTCGAGCGGCCTAGCAGTTCCACGACGAGAACGATCTTCCAGATCAGCGCGATCCCTGAACGCGATGCCGCGGCAAAGTACGGCTGGAGTTGCGGCACCAGGATGTGCCGGACCCGGTCAAGTCGAGTCAGACGGTAGACCTGCGCCATCTCCATGAAGCGATCGTCAAGGGCACGCGCGCCCTCTCTCATCGTGACGACGACATTCGGGATCTTGTTGACCGCGACGGCGCCAATCGCGGCTGCTTCCGTCAACCCGAACCAGATATAGGCGAGGACGATGATCACCAGGGCGGGTATGTTCAGGAAGAGAACGAGCCAGGGATCAAAGAATGACTCGAGCCGTCGCCGCCGGCCCAGCAGGATCCCGATCACCGTCCCGATCACCATGGCAATGAGATAGGCGGCAGCGACGCGCCACAAGGTCATCATCAGATGATACGCGAGATCGCCGCTCACCAATTCGGCAACAATGACGCGCCATACCGCCATTGGGGGTGGCAGCGCCCGGCTCGGCCAGAGCCCTGCGACCAGGCTCCACACCAGCAGGAGGCCGATCAGGGATGCCGCGGTGCTCGCCAGCGGCAGCAGAGCGGCGGCCCTAGGTCCGCCACGCTCGGGTCGTCCGGACACCAAGCCAGCCCTCGCATCCTCGTCAACGTTCATGCCTTCAATGCAGCCCAATAAGTGCCGGGCGCCATTCGCCGTGCCTTCCCGACGAGCTTCTCGCCGCCCAGGGTGGCGAGGACTTCGTAGAGTTTGGCGGCATCCTGCTCCTCTTCGGCAACAGGACGCTGCGGAATACCTTCGCGATACCGATCGCGCAGCACCTCAAGCGCTCGCCCTTCTGCCCTGACCAACGGCGCAAGCCGCTGCCATTCCGGATCGGAACCGGCCAGCAGCGCCTTTGCCTCCGAACTTGCTCGAATGAAGTTCAGCGCCACATCCTGGTTCTGGTCGGCCCATTCCTCCCGGAACACATATCCGAGAGCCGATACCGGGCCAGATGCTCCGAGGCCCCGCGCCGCATCGTCGGCGCCGACCAGCCGTCGGAAGCCCTCCGCTTCAAGGCGAGCACAGAAATGCCAGAAGTTCAGGACCGCATCCAGTTCGCCCGAGAGCGCCTTCTCGGCGAGGAGTGGCGGGGCGCCGTAGACGATCTCTGCTTCCTTGGCGAGGTCGAGCGTGTGATCCTGCTGGGCAAGGCCCTGGATCAGCAACCAGCTCTTGTCCAGCGGTCCGCCGGCGACGCCGATCTTCTTGCCGGCAAGGTCAGGAAGTTGACGCAGGCTGGAGTCATTCTTGACCATGAGCGCCCCAACTGCCGTGGAGTAGGGCGCCAGTGTCAGCGCCTCCCCTTCCGACCGTTGTCGCGATACCCAGAGCCAGTCGGAGACGATGACATCCAGATCGCCGGCCAGCATGGCGACGTTGGTTGCGTCCTCCCCGGCGAAGTCGAGAACTTCGACATCCACGCCGTTCTTCTGGTCCAGGCCATGATGCTTGATCGTATTGAGTTCCCAGCTGACGGTGCCGAACTTGAGGACCCCGACCTTGATCTTCGGCAGATCGGGTGCTCCGAACGCCGGAAGGCCTATGCTGGTCGCCACCAAACCAAGCCCCAAGCTCCCGAATTCGCGTCTCGAAATTCCCATGCCACTCCCCCTGAAGTAGGTTTGCCCGTCAGATATCACGGCTCCCATCGGGAAATGCGCATTTCCAGCGTACGATCTTCAACGCCGGTCGTCCTTCCGACCATCGCGCGATGCGGCTCGGCGCCGAGACCATGCATTGCATGAGAGAGCCTTCGCTTTCGAAATAGAGATGCTCGTCGCGGCAACTGGTAGGGCTGGCGAACAGACACACTGTCAGGACAAGATCGACGAGGTTCAAGGAAGCACCTTTCTTGCGTGACGCGCAATACAGAAGGCCGAGCGCACGCACCCGACAGAAGCTCCTCAAGGTGCCCGATGAAAAGCTTCCAGTAGAATATGCCCTGCGCAGACATGCGTCAACTGAGTGCACTGCGTGGACCACGCGACTATGTTGACTCGCTCAAACGAAGGTCTACCTTTCTCCGCGTGTAGAGCGCATCCGATCGGAGCGCATCGCTACACGACAAACTGGACCTCCGGGAGGATGTGGAATGCAGCTTACGGTAATGGTTGGGGCGGCTGGCCTCGTGATCGCGATGGCCGGTCAGTGTCTTGCCCAAGACGCTGCAGCCGGCGAGAAAGTGTTCGCCAAATGCAAGGCATGTCACGTCGTCGAAGGCGACACAAACAAGATTGGTCCCTCTCTCAAGGGCGTCGTCGGTCGCACCGCTGGCACTCATGAAGGGTTCAAATACTCCAAAGCCATGGCCGAGGCCGGAGAAAAGGGTCTCGTCTGGAACGACGAAACGCTTGCGGAGTATCTTCACGACCCGAAAGCTTACATCAAGGGCAACAAGATGGCGTTCGTCGGGCTGAAGAAGGACGAGGACCTCGCAAACGTGATCGCCTACCTCAAGCAGTTCCCCTAAACCTAACGGCTCTCCAGCGTCTGCGAGATCGTCTTGGCGAGCGCATACAAGCGCTGCTCGATCAAGGTCGGCACCTCGCAGACGAAAGTGAGAGACTGTACCCGCTCCTGGAAGATCCTCGTCTGGAAGACGAGCCGGTCGTTGCGAACAGCAACCTCATTGGGATCGGCGTCGGCCTTCGCCCGTAACGCATCGACCGCCGAACCTTCCTTGCGCAGTGCATCGGCCAGATCCCTCTGTTTGTGGGCATACCGGCCGATGCCGCTGATGACTTGCGAGCGTTCGCGGTTCATGTGATCGAAAAGCCCCCTCACCAGCTTGGTCAGCCGTACCCGCCGCTCGTCCGGCGTCAGCCTGGAGGCAAAGTCGCGGATCATCTGTTCGGCTTCCGCCAGGGGCACGCGCCTCGCCGCGACCTCTGCGACAAGATCCGAAACGTCGGCATCATCTGCCCATTCGCCTGCCGATGGCGGCAGTTCCGGTCCGGTCCAGATCTGGGCAAGTGAGAGTTCTGGCACCTTGCGCTGGATGCAGGGCCAATCGGGATCATCTCCCTGAGCCGCAAGGGCCGGCCCGACGAGAGCGCCGTGCAACAGGAATGCCCCGAGGTATGTCATCACGTGCGCCGAGAACCTCATGTGTTTCCTCCTTCATCCTGCCTGCGGCTGAGCAAGCCTTTCGACGGGTCATAGGCCAGGATCGCGCCGCCCAGGAAGATCAGGATGCATCCGATCACCACCAATAGGGAATGCCAGTTGATCTGCCCGTAGAGCGCGAAGCGAACCAGTTCGACCGCGTAGGTAAAGGGGTTGGCGAGGCAGATCTTGTGAAGAAGCGGACTAGCCTCCTGGATACGCCACAGAGGGTAGAGCGCCGAAGAAGCGAAATACATCGGGAAGATCACGAAGTTCATGATGCCCGCAAAATTCTCCAGCTGCTTGATCATCGATGAAAGCAGCATGCCAAGCGCGCACAGCATCACTCCCGCGAGGAAAAGTGCCGGCAGGATGAACAGGTAACCGATGAGCGGTGGCTTCACGCCCCAGAACCAGGCGATTGCCAGGAAGACATAGACTTGCAGGATCGAAACCGTCACGCCCGCCAGCAGCTTCGACACCAGCAGGAACCAGCGCGGGAAAGGGCTGACCAGCAGGGTTCTCATATTGCCCATCTCCCGGTCGTAGACCATGGAAAGCGAGGACTGCATGCCGCTAAACAGCAAGATCATCCCGCACAGGCCGGGCGTGATATAGACTTCATAGAGGACATAGGTCTTGTAGGGCGGAATGATCGAGACGCCCAGGACCTGCCGGAAGCCAGCCGCGAAGATGAACAGCCACAACAGCGGGCGCACGAGCGAGGAGATGAAGCGCTCCCGCTGGTTCAGGAAGCGCAACGCCTCCCTGAACACGATGCCGCGAAAGCAGATGAGGTAGTGGCGCAGACGGAACCCTGACCCGCGGCCGGCGGCGGCGGCGAGCATCTCGGCCTGAACTTGCGACGTCATCGCAGCACCTCCTCCGCCTGCACCTCGGACTGAGTGAGTATTCCGAAGGTTTCACCGATATTCTCGGCGCCGGTCGCCGAAACGACATCCGAAACACGGCCATCCGCCAACACCCTGCCCCTGTGGAGCAGGACAACGCGATCGCTGACATCCACCTCGTCGATCAGATGCGTCGCCCACAGGACGCTGATCCCCTCCTCCGCCACCAGGTTTCGTATCGTGACCAAGATGTCGGCCCGCGACTTAATATCGAGACCGACTGTAGCTTCGTCCAGCAGGAGCAGCGGCGGTCGGTGCAGTAGGGAACGGACGATTTCGATGCGACGCATCTGGCCGCCCGACAGCGCCCGGACCTTATCGTGCAGGCGATCACTCATTCCGACCTGCTGCAAAAGCGTCCCTATCCGCTCCATCGCCGCAGCCCGGTCGATCCCGTGCAGGGACGCGTGATAGGCAAGATTCTGATAGATACTGAGGTCGAGGTCCAGCGTACGGGCCTGGAACACAATTCCGAGACGACGAAGCGCCTGGCCCGGCTGCCTTGCGATGTCATGCCCGAAGATGCGGATCGCGCCATGCCGGGTATCGTAGAGATGGCAGATCAGGGAAAACAGCGTTGTCTTTCCGGCACCATTGAGGCCGAGCAAGACCGTGAAGCGGCCTTGCGGGATCGCGAAGGACACATCTGAAAGCACCTGTTTGCGGCCATAGGCGTGGCTTACGCCGGACACCTCCAGAGCGGCGGGCGGGACTAAGGCTTCATCCGCCTTCACATGCTGCATGATCCCGCCTTTCTGAGCTCTCTCCACGCTACTTGATGGTGATCGTGCCCTGCATTCCCTTGTCGGCCAAGTCCGGCACTGACCAGGTGTAGGTTCCAGGGCGGATCGTCGTGAACTGCACCTGCATCGTCCCCTCGGCATCGAATTCCAACCAGGCAGGGGCACCGTTCATGTGAACCTCCAGATCGTTGATGACGATCTGGTTCATCCAGACGTTGCGGAACAGGTCCGTGTGGAATTTATACTCCAGTCCGGCAGCAGAGGTAATCTTCCAGCGATACCCCTGCCCGGCGATCAGTTCAAAGTCCTTCTGGTTGACGGTGAAACTGTCTTCCGCCGATCCAAGGACCAGTTCCGGGACGTCCTTGCTGGCCCGCGTCACCTTCTCCGTCCCCGCGGCCGCCGGTGCCGGCGCATCGTCGTCGTCATCATCATCGGCACCCTGCGAGAATGCCGGTGTCACGGAGATGGCAAGGCCCATGAAGGCCGCGAGAGACAGTCTGCGATAGTAGTCCATTTCAAATCCTCCTCCTGAAAACGCTGAAACTATTGCGGCGACACAACCACGCCCCATGGAAGCGCCCCGACCGTCACCGATTGGACTGGCTCGTCCGTTTCGACATCGATGAAGGTGATATCGTTGGAGACGCCGTTGGTGCTGATGATCGTCTTCTGGTCGGGCGTGAAAGCGAGCTGCCAGACACGCTGGCCAACCAGTACATACTTCTCGACCTCATAGGTCTCCGTATTGACGACAGCGACGCGATTGGCGGGACCGAGCGCGACATAGGCCTTCTTGCCATCCGCAGTGATCCTGACCCCGACAGGTTGAATGGCTTCGGAGCGAAGGCCCGGGATCTCGAAGCTGATCTTCTGCTTTATCTCGCGGCTCTCGTTGTCGATGACCGAGACGGTGCCGCCAATCTCGGCGCTGACCCAGACCTCCGAATTGTCCGGCTTGAATTCGGCAAAGCGCGGACGGGAATCGACCAGTACGTTATGCGTGATCTCGTTCGTGGCGGTGTCGATGAAATGCGCCATGTTGGTTGTCTCGGACGTGTTGACCATCGTCTTTCCGTCCGGGCTGATCCCCATCCCTTCAGGCTCTACGCCGACAGGGATTTCGGCCACCACGCTCTTGCTGTCGAGATCGATGACCGTGACCAGGTTATCGTCCTCGTTGGCGACGTAGAGAGTCTTGCCATCGGGCGAGAGCACGAAGAGTTCCGGATCCGGGCCCGAAGGCAGTGAGCCGACGATCTGATTGGTCGCCGTATCGATGATCTCGATCGTGTCGTCGTCGCTGGCACACAGGTAGATGAACTTGCCGTCATGCGAGATGGTGATGCCGCGAGGCCGCTGGCCGACATCGATCGTTTGGACCACCTCCATGGTGGTGGAGTCCACGACAGTTACGGTGTTGTCCTTCTCGTTCGAGACATAGACCATGTAGGCTGACGCGGGCGTGGTAAGGCCAACCGCAAGTATAAGCGCGCCTGACAAACAACTCAGTCTTCCAAGCATTCCAGATCCCTCCTCACACGTTTTCAGTCCAGAACGCATGTCGTTTCCGGTTGATCGACCCCGAGCGTGTCCAACTCCGACACCTGATGTAGAAACCCCTCCTGCGGCGAGGTCGATACCACCGAGCGCCCATCGCCAAGGAATATCGGCTGGCGCAACTGCCCGTTCCAAGTCCGGAAGGTCAGCTTCTGCCCCTTGAAGGCTGCAATCGAGAAATCAGGGCTTCGCAGGTAGTCTGCAGTTTTCGCGGCCTCGGCGCTCTGGGTACGCGTCACAGCTTCGCCCACGATCCGCACCGCCGTCCAGGCGGCCATGTCCTTCCACAGCATCCGCCTGCCATTGGCCTTGGCGAACCGGTTCTGGATCTGCGTGCCTCCCCATTGCTCGCTGGCGGGATGCCAGGCGGAGGGAATAAGTCCGGCCGTACCGGCCACGGGACGCGGGGTCCAGGTCCGATACGGGACATAGGTGCCGAAGACCTCGCTCTCATCGGCTACCAGAACGACATCGTGCTCTGGGAAGTCCTGCGTGAAGACCGGCATTTGGCGCTGGATCTGGACAACGCCTGAATCCGTCCTGCGGGCGGTCCCGGTGTCCATGAACTCCTTCTCCAACAGGATCTCACCGCCGAAGCGCTCTGCTGCACGACGAAGCGCATCGGCAAAAAGCTTGTCCCTCTCATGGGAGCCATGGATCAACACCCAGCGACGCCATTGCTTCCAGACAAGATATTGCGCCAGCCCGTCGGCCAGCATGCTGCGCGTGGGAGCCGTGTGGAAGACGTTCGAATGGCAAGCCTCCTCGCGCAGCCGGTCATCCGTGGCACCGATGTTAAAGATCAGCACGTCCCGATCCCGCGCGAGGTCGGTGATCGATAGAAGCTGCTCAGCGGATAAGTCCGCCAGGATGTAGTTCACCCCCTTAGAGATGAGTTCGTCTGTCGCCGCCTTCACATCCGCATCAAGTTTTACCTCGGTCACGTCGAGCGTGTAGGTCTGCCCCAGGAACTTACCGGTCGTGTTGTTGTCGGCGATTGCCACATCAGCGCCGGCCACCCCTTCGTCGCGTGGCGCGACATCGAGTACGGAGAGCGCGAGCTGTGGCTCATAGGCGCGAAGGTAGCCCAGCTTGACCTGTACCTGCGGCGCGGCCGATTGCTGCGCCGCAGTCGGGAAGACACCAAACAGAACGAGAAAGATAGCAATGAACGGCAGGAAGACAGCAGGCACCGGATCCCTCCACGGATAAACCAGTCCCGAAGTGGCTCGGAACTAACGTCTTTTCGGTGCCGAAGGGCAGACTATCCCGCGACAGGATTTAATCAACCCCTGAATCCAGAGGCGGGCTCCCAAGATTTCGTGAGCCATGCGGGGCTTGGATGCTGCGCCAAACAGCGTATGATGACTGTGGCTCAAACACTGGGGCCACCTGGAAGGAGGAAACATGAAGAAGACATGGAAGAAGCCAGCGATGTGCACCGTCGCTGTGGGGATGGAAATGTCGCGTTATTTTCCTGCCCAACTGCCTGCGAAGAAATAACTGACGATCACCGTCTCACCCGCCCAGCGGGTGAGACGGGCCTCGCATGCTCGTGACAGCCTTGGCGTTCGCCGTGGGGAGAGGCATTCGATGCGGCTGAAGATCCTGGGATCCGCCGCCGGTGGCGGTTTCCCCCAGTGGAACTGCAATTTCCGACTGAGCCGGGCGGCTCGGATGGGCGCCGAAGGTGTGAAGGCGAGAACGCAATCCAGTCTGGCCGCTTCTGCCAATGGCGCCGATTGGGTGATCTTCAATGCCTCCCCCGACATCCGCCAGCAGATCGCCGCCACGCCGGAACTGCAGCCTGCCGGGGATGCGCCGCTCCGCTCGACGCCGATCGCGGCGGTCGTGCTGACGAATGCCGATGTCGATCATATCGCCGGGCTTCTCAGCTTGCGAGAACGACAAGCGTTCGTCATCTATGCGACGCGGCGCGTGCTCGATGTGCTGGATCAAAACTCGATTTTCAACGTCCTTGATCCGAGGGTCGTTCAACGACGCGAGCTACCTCTAAACATCACCACCCAGGTCCTCGATTGGCAGAACAGACCGACGGGCCTTACGGTGGAGCCCTTCCCCGTTCCGGGCAAAGTGGCGCTGTTCATGGAAGACGAAAGCAAGGCCGACACCGGGTTCGGGACGCAGGCGGGGGACACGATCGGCGTCCGGATTGCAGCGGATGCTGAGAACGTCGCGGCCTTCTACATTCCGGGATGCGCCGCCGTCGATAGCGACCTGAAGACACGTCTACATGGAGCGCGCTGTCTCCTCTTCGATGGCACCGCCTATACCGATGACGAGATGCTCACTTCTGGCGTCGGCTCCAAGACGGGGCAGCGCATGGGTCACATGCATATTTCCGGCCCGGACGGCTCGGCGGAAGCCTTGGCCGATGTGGAGATCGGCCGCCGCATCTACCTCCACATCAACAACACCAACCCGATCCTCGACGAGAATTCCGCCGAAGCGGAGACGGTACGTGGAAGCGGCTGGGAGGTTGCCCATGACGGGATGGAGGTGGTGCTGTGACCGAGTTTGCGAATGCAGCAAGAGACGGTCTTTCGCCCGAAGCGCTGGAGAAGGTTCTGCGCGAGGTAGGAGCCAGCCGCTACCATAACCGCCACCCGCTGCATCACAAGATGACGGCGGGCTCGCTGTCGAAGGCACAATTGCAGGCCTGGGCGCTGAACCGCTACTGCTATCAATCAGTCATTCCTCGAAAGGATGCCATGATCATCGCCCGCGCCGAAGACCCTGCTTTCCGTGCCGAGTGGCGCAAGCGCGTCGAGGATCACGATGGCACCGACGGCTGGAACGGCGGCATTGCGCGCTGGCTGAAGCTGGCGACCGGCCTCGGCCTCGATGCCGACCTCGTGAAGAGCCAGAAGTCAGCACTGCCGGCCACACGCTTCGCCGTCGGCGCTTACCTGTCCTTCTGCACGGATCGTACGCTGCTGGAGGCGGTGGCCTCGTCACTGACCGAGCTCTTCTCCCCTGTGATCATCGGCGAGCGCGTTCCGGCCATGCTGGCGAAATACGACTACGTGACGGAAGAGATCCTTGAATATTTCCGGCCAAGGCCGGCGCAGGCCTCGCGGGATTCCGACTTCGCCCTGGCCTATGTGCTCGCAAATGCCGACACACCGGAAAAGCAGCAGGCGGTGATCGACGCCCTCGTCTTCAAGTGCGACGTACTCTGGGCCATGCTGGATGCCCTTGAGCAGGCCTATGGGGATCATGGCCATGTGCCGCCCGGCGCCTTCGATCCGAGCCGGCCACAATGATGCCGCGGCGGGGGCGCAGGATCGTGACTGCAAGTTCCATCCCGGTGCTGAAGCGCCATGTACGCCTGCAATATGATCCGGTCCGGCAGGCCTGGGCCCTCCTGTCTCCGGAAAAGGTGTTCTGGCCCGACGAGATCAGCCTGGACATTCTGAGGCTGTGCGATGGGAAGCACTCGGTCAGGCAGATCCTAGATCACCTGGCGTCTGTTTACGAAGCTCCGCCCGAAGAGATTGCAGAGGACGTTGAAGGCTTTCTCCAGGAATGGTCTGACAGATCTTTGGTGACCCTATGACCCAAGCGATACTTCCGCCGATCGGAATGCTGGCAGAGCTGACGCATCGATGCCCGCTGCAATGCGCTTATTGCTCCAACCCGCTCGAGCTCCTGAAGGCAAACCGGGAAATGGCAACGGAAGCCTGGCTTGCGCTGTTTGACCAGGCAGCCGATCTCGGCGTGCTGCAAATCCACCTGTCGGGAGGCGAGCCCACTCTTCGACCGGACCTGGAAGTGCTAGTAGAGCACCTGGCGCGCCGCGGCGTCTACACGAACCTGATCACGGCCGGCGTCGGCCTCGCCGAGGGACGGATGGAAGCGCTGGCACAGGCGGGACTGGACCATGTCCAGGTCAGTTTCCAGGGCGCATTTGCTCCAACGACCGAAAAGATCGGCAATCATCGAGGCGCCCACCAGAAGAAGATGGAAACGGCAAGGCAGGTGCGCGCCGCCGGCCTGCCGCTGACGATCAACGCGCCGATCCACCGGCACAATATCGAGGAAGTGCCGGCCTTCATCGATCTCGCCCTGGCCCTCGACGCCGAGCGCCTGGAGATCGCCAATGTGCAATATGCTGGGTGGGCGCTCCTCAACCGGAATGCGCTGATGCCGGAGCGCGCGTCGGTCGAGCGCCAGGTTGAGACGGTGCGCAAGGCCCAGGAAGACCTCCTCGGCATCCTGGCCATCGATTTCGTCACCCCTGATTATTTTGCCATGTATCCGAAGCCTTGCATGGGCGGATGGGCACGCGATGCATTCGTGGTCGCACCGGACGGAAGCGTCCTTCCATGCCATGCCGCCAGCACCATTCCGGATCTCGTCTTCGACCGCTTCGGAGACAAGAGCCTCGCGGAGATCTGGCATCAATCGAAGGCCTTCAACGCCTTTCGCGGGACCGACTGGATGAGCGAACCCTGCCGCAGTTGCGAGAGGAAGGAGATCGACTGGGGCGGATGCCGCTGCCAGGCGATGGCGATCGCCGGCAGCGCTGCGGAAACAGACCCCGCCTGTGCGAAGTCTCCGCTCCACGCACGGATGGCAACGCTGATCGATGAGGCCATGGCAGCGGATCGCGAGGAATTTCGGTATCGGCGTATCGGTTCGCCGGTTCTCGAACGTCAGTGACCTGCGGCCCCTTCAGAAGTAGCCTCCTTCCGCAGCCCCGCGATGGTGTCGAACCCGTCGCGCAACCAAAAACCCTCCGCGTTCTTGGTTCGCGGTGCGCTTAGCCCTCCCCCTGAGGCCATGAAGTTGTTCCCAAGTGACCGTTTGGTGGGAAGCACTAGACGCGGCATTCCGACGGAAAATGCACCTTATCCTCCCTCTTCCATTCCGAACATCGAAACGAACGTCTTTCGGTTTTGGCGCAGATGTAAGGTTTGCGTTACGAAGGCAGGGGAAGGCACTGGTACGCGCCCTCCTAGCGTATACTGAAGGGCAGGAAGACTTCAGGTTCCAGGAGCGCGGATCAGCCTGCCGGATAGTAAGGAGGAGGTATGAGTTTTCACGCTGATCATGCAGTCGGCATTCTTTTCATCGCGGTAGGCGGCATCGCCGCTTATCTCGGCATCGGATATGGCTTCGGCAGCCTTGCGGACATGGGCCCAGGTGCCTTGCCGGTATTGCTTGGCGCCACATTGTCGCTCCTTGGAGTGGCACTCCTGCTCCAGGCCGGTTTCGTCCACGAGGAGCGTACGGCGACCGAGCTCATGCCACGCGAGGAAAGGCGTCCTTTCCTTGCCATTCTTGCCGCGCTCCTTGCATTCGGGCTGCTTATCGACCGAGTTGGGCTTCTTCCAAGCCTCGTGGCACTCGTCGCCGTTGGTTGGCTAGCCGACAGCCGGGGACGGCTGAAGGAACTACCGCTCCTCCTCCTTGCCATTGCCGCGATCGTCGTCGCAATCTTCTATTTCGGACTGGGCATTCCCTTCCATCTGCTTGACTGGAGCATCGCCCGTGCCTGATTTCATCTCTTCGATCCTCCTGGGGCTGCAGGTCGCGGCAAGCGTCGACAATCTCTTTTACTGCCTGCTCGGCGTGATGCTCGGAACGGCAATCGGGGTACTGCCCGGGGTTGGGCCGATCATCACCATCTCGCTGCTTCTGCCGCTGACATTTGGCCTGCCCCCCACCGGCTCGCTTATCCTGTTGGCAGGGATCTATTACGGCGCGGCCTACGGTGGATCGACGACCTCTATCCTGCTCAATCTGCCGGGCGAGGCTTCATCGGCGGTCACCTGTCTCGACGGCCACCAGATGGCAAGGCGCGGCCGTGCGGGATCGGCATTGGCCATTGCGGCTCTCGGCTCCTTCTTTGCCGGCACGATCGGCACGGTGCTCATTGCCGCCGCCGCGCCGGCCATGGCCTCGGTCGCGGCACGGTTCGGTTCTGCCGAATATGCCGCGCTCGTCTTCTGCGCCCTGGTCGCCACGGCTTCGATCGCCAAGGGTGGCTTCATCAAGGGCATCGGGTCGGGCGTTCTCGGCGTGCTTATGGGTCTCGCCGGCGCCGATGTCGCCTCCGGCGTCTTCCGCTTCACCTTCGGCATCCCGGAATTGCGCGACGGAATCGATTTCGCCGTGCTGGCGGTGGGGCTCTTTGCGGTGTCAGAAATCATTACGACGATCGGCAGTTCCGGAAAGCCGGAGGTCGTGACGACGAAGGTCGGGCGGCTTTGGCCGAATGCCCAGGAGTTTCGCCTCGCATGGCCGGCCGTGCTGCGTGGGACGGCACTGGGTTCCTTCCTCGGCGTCCTGCCGGGCGCTGGTCTCGCGATGAGCTCCTTCTCAGCCTACATGGTCGAAAAGAGCATTTCCCGACAACCGGACCGTTTCGGCTCTGGTGCCGTCGAGGGCGTGGCCGCACCAGAGGCAGCCAACAATGCGGCCTCGCAGACCGCCTTCATACCGACGCTGATGCTGGGTGTGCCCGGAAGCCCGGTCATGGCTCTCTTCCTGGGCGCCCTGATGATCCAGGGGATCAATCCCGGGCCGAGCATGATCACCAACAATCCGGACCTATTCTGGGGCCTCGTCGGATCCATGTGGATCGGCAATCTGATGCTTGTCATCCTGAACCTGCCGCTGATCGGCCTTTGGGTAAAGCTCCTGACGGTGCCCTACCAGTGGCTCTATCTGTTCGTTCTCGCCTTCGCCTCTGTCGGGGTCTATTCGATCGGCTTCTCGTCTCTGCAGATCCTGACGCTCGTGATCTTCGGCGCCATCGGCTATGTCCTGAAGCGGGCCGACTGCAGCCTTGCCATGTTTATCCTCGGCTTCGTGCTCGGGCCGATGTTCGAGGAAAATTTCCGCCGCGCCCTGTCGCTGTCACGGGGTGATCCGATGACCTTCCTCAATCGTCCGATCAGTCTGACCTTCGTCGTGCTGGGCATCGCCATCCTGCTCGCCGCCACCACACCGCTGGTCAAGCGCGGGGCGCAGGAAGCAACGGACTGAGGGAAGTACCGGCTTCTGTTCTCTCACCCGTTGGTGGGATCCGATCGCCCATCAAGGATCGGCCCGCCCGTCCCTCCTCACGCAGAGGCGATCCAACGCCTCAGAGGGCGCAGGAGCCGACCGATGTCATCGACCTCGTCGAGCCTGATTAGAGCGCTTGCCAGCTCGTCCGCGCGGGATGAGGAAAGCACGCCGTCGACATTGCTTCTGAACTTTCGCAGATAATCTTCACGACCGATCGGGTTGCGGCTCGTTCCCGGCATGTCTTCGATCGTATGGGTCAGTTCGCGACCGTCACGCAAGCGGATCGAGACGCAGGCGCGCGACCTGCTGATATCGGCGGCCGCCACGGGATCCAGACGGTGGACGACCTTGTCTGCGACGGCATTGATCTGCGGATCGACTAGGCTTTCCGGCGCATAGGCGTTCTTGTCCATGCGACCGAGCACGAGCGCCTCGGCCACCGTGTGCTGCAGACTGATGCGTCCATGCCAGCTTGTCCGGGGCCGCCTCTTCTCCTCAACCGGTTCACAGACGGTCGCGAACGACCGCGGCATGATATCACAATACACGACCTCGATCTCCGCAGGGCTGAACTCATGGGCCTCGCACAATGCGATTGCGGCGGCGATGAATGGGATAAGGGTGTACGCGCAGGGATGGGCCTTCGATGCGATGTTCACGACCTCCCAGCGTTCGCCAAGATCATCGGTCAATGCGGAGAAACGGAATTCGGGAGCCGACTGAAAATGGCTCTTGAACCATCCGAACTTACCCTCGAAGACCGGATGTGGACCGGAGATGTCTTGGCCTGCCAAGGCAACGGCGCGGATTGCCGCCGAAGCCGCCATGCCCACATGCAGCGTCTTCGTCGACGTTCCGTCTTCGAAGGAAGCAATCGAGCCGGCCGACAGGCTGGCGGCTGTGCCAATCGCATGCATCGTCTGTTCGACCGGCAGGCGTCGCAGATGCGCCAGTCCCCAGACGGCACCGAAGATTCCGTAAGCGGAACTTGGGTGGAAGCCGACTTCATGCATCCGGATTGGCGAGATGAGACCGAGGCGGCAGAGTAGCTCGCTGCCCACCAGCACAGCCTCGAGAAGATCCTTGCCCGAAAGGCCGAGCCGTTCGCACTCGGGCAGAAGCGCCGATAAGACCACGCCAGTCGGGTGGATGTTGGACTCGATATGGGTGTCGTCAAATTCGAGAACTGCGGACATGACGCCGTTGAGGAAGGCCGCATTGGCAGGTGTGGTCGGCGCGACATCGGTGAGCGAGAAGGCTGGACCCATGGCACCATCCGACTCGGCGACCGCCCGGCGCGCGGCGCCGACCACACCGAGACCGCTCGAGGCGATCATCACACCGACCATGTCGAGGATCTGAAGCCTCGTATGCTCCAGAACCGCTTCAGGAACGGTCGTCGGAGAGAAACCTGCGACCCATTCCGCAGCGGCGGCATTGAGGGTCGTGGCCATTGGACGTCCGTCGAGCATTGGTGTCAGATTCCTTCTGCAGCCGAGACGAAGGCGATGCGCGCCAAACGGTGACGCGCATCTCGTTTTGTCTGGCCACCCCTGGTTTGGCGAGACTATTTTCTGCTGACTTCCATGCTCTTCAGAAGTTCGCCGAAATAGGCATATTCCGCCTCAAGCTCCTGCTGCAGTTGGGCGCCGGTGCGGAAGCGCGGCGAAAAACCGGCGCGTGTCAGCGCCGTCTGGAACTCGGGGCTTTCAGCCGCAGCCTTTAGGGCCCCCTCAATCATCTGCACCAGTTCTGGGGGTGTTCCTGCCGGTGCCATCACCGCCTGCCAGCCCCCCGTCCGGACGTCCTTTAATCCTACCTCCCGGAATGTCGGCACATCGGGGAAATCTGCAAGCCGGTTCTCGCTGGGCACTGCGATCGGTACCAGCTTGCCTTCCCGCGTGGGTGGAATGACCATGGCATCGATGACGAACTGCACGTCGCCCGACAACAGAGCCTGCACGGCCTGTGATGCGCCGCTATAGGGAATATGCCGCGCCTCGACACCTGCACCACGCAGAAACTCGACCCCGATGATATGTCCGGTCGAACCCAGGCCGACGGATGCATAATTCAGCATGCCGGGATTTGCCTTGCCATAGGCGACAAGTTCCTCGTAGCTCTTCACCCCGAGGGACGGCGGTACGCTCAGCATACGCACGGACTCGCTCACATTGGCAATCGCGACGAAATCCTTGAGCGGATCAAAGCCGATCTGGGTGAGATGCGGCGCTGTGGTGAAGATGGCGCTGCCGGCGAGAAGCAGGGTCGCCCCATCCGGCTTGGCACGCGCCGCCTTTTCCGTCCCGATCGTGCCACTTGCCCCGCCGATGTTTTCGACGACGACCGTCGTGTTGAGACGCTTGCTGATCTCCTCGGCGATCATGCGCCCGGTGATGTCACCGCCTCCTCCCGGGGCGTAAGGCACGATCATGCGCACCGTCTCGATCGGGTATTGCTCCTGCGCGAAGCTGCCGACTGCGCCGGTCAGCACGAACGCTGCCGCAGCCAGCCCCGATTTCACTCTCTTTGCCCAAACGACCATCGATTCCTCCTCACATCATGGTGTCCGCTTAAACACACAGTGGCAGCCACTCCAGGCAAATGCAAAAGCTCGCCGCGGTCGTTCCGAGCAGCGAAATCGGCACAAGTGCAGGGGGCCCGGCAAGCGTGCACTTGTCCGCAACAGAACCTCGAGGGTGACGCAGGTGCCGAATGTGGAGAATTGGGCGGCGTGGGATCGCTCGTTGTGGCATGTCTCATCGGGCGGAGGGAACTGCATGCGCAAGGCGTTCGTAGACGGCGAGCACAACCTTGCCGATCTGCCGGTTGGCGTCGAGAATTTCATGGGCGGCCGCCACCTCTTCCAGCGGCATTACCGAATAAACGCGAGTAACGATCTGGCCCGCCTCGATGAGCGGCCAGACATGAGCGATCAACTCCCGTGCCAGCCGGCCCTTGTAGGCCGGCGGACGCGGGCGCAGCGTCGAGCCTGTCATCGTCAATCGACGGCGCACGAGCGAACGAACATTGACCGTCGCCGTCTCCCCAAGATGGCTGGCGATAAAGACCAGGCGGCCGTCGAAGTTCAGGAGATCCAGCTGTCGCTGGGTATAAGAGCCGGCCTGGGCATCGAGTATCACATCCATCCCCTTGCCGCCGGCAAGCTCGCGGATCTGCTGATCCCATGGGCCGTGATAGTCGACGGCCGCAGCGGCACCCAAATCGATGCACACCTTCCGCTTTTCCTCAGTTCCTGCCGTCACATAGACGGTGGCCTTGCGCAGTATCCGTGCAATCTGGATGCCGGCGAGGCCGACGCCGCTCGTCCCGCCCTGGATGAGCAAGCTTTCCCCCTCCTCAAGGCGGGCAAGCCAGATGAGATTGTTCCAGGCCGTGAAGAACACCTCCGGAAGCGAGGCCGCCTCGGCGAAGCTAAGGCCTTTCGGCACCGGCAGGCACTGGACGGCCGGAACGGTGCAGTATTGCGCATAACCGCCACCATTGGTGAGGGCACAGACGGCATCTCCCTCGGCAAGGTCGCGGACACCAGCACCCACTCGCTCAATGATGCCGGCGACGTCCAATCCGAGGACCCCGCTCGCATCCGGCGGCGGCGGATAAAGGCCGCGCCGCTGCTGGATATCCGGCCGGTTGACCCCCGCGGCCACTACCCGAATCCGTACCTCACCGTCCCCTACGGACGGCTTCGGCCCCTCCACGATGCGCAACATCTCCGGTCCGCCCGGTCTTTCGACCTCGACAAAGCGCATTACGTCAACCGCCACCATCCATCCTCCTTCAGCCTCCAGCACGCCCTCCCGCAGAAGCCCTGCGCCAGAAGCACCCCTACCGGCATCCTCCGGCCATGGTACACCGGCGTCCCACCATAGAGATTGACACCCAATACTCAAAACGTAAGGTCCACTACGTTCCGCCAGACGGAATAGGAGGCTCGCGTCCTTGGGAGGAGAAGAGCATGGCAATCCGGGCCATTGAACGCGCCCTCCGCGTCCTTCAGGAAATGAACCTGCAGCCTATCAGCACGATTGCTCATCTGCACGCACGCACAGGACTTCCCAAGCCAACGCTGGTGCGTATTCTCCAAACGATGGAGGAGGCCGGCTATGTGGAGAACGATCACCGTCAGGGCGGCTATCAGGTGAGCGGTCTGGTTACGTCGCTGAGCTCAGGCTATCACAAGGAGCCGATGGTAGTGGAAGCCGGCCGCCCCTGGGCGATCGCAATCACCCGCAAATACAAGTGGCCGACCTCGATCGCTCTTCTCGACCATGACGCGGTGGTCGTGCGATTCAGCACAGTGGCCGAAAGCTCCATCTCGCCCTTTCACAAGACCGTAAACATGCGCCTGCCGCTGCTGACACGCGGTCTCGGGTTGGCCTATCTTGCGTTCACTGATCCCGAAGAGCTCAATCTGATCGTTGACATGCTGCGCAAGTGCGACGATCCCGAGAACGGGCTTGCCCATTTTCCGGACCGGCTCAAGAAGCGGCTGGAACAGGTCCGCAAGGCTGGCTATGCGACGCGCTCCTCCTTCGTCGAACCCAAAAACTCCAACACAATCGCCGTGCCCGTCTTCAACGAGGAAGGCCGTGCAGTGGCCAGCCTCGGGCTCACCTATTTCACCACGGCTTTCCGCTCCGAGAAGGAGGCGTGCGAGCGCTATGTGCCGGTTCTGAAGTCGGCTGCGTCGGAGATCCTCCTTGATCTCAAGCGTCTACAGGGTAACGCGCTCCAACCGTCGGTCACGACGCATCCCGAACGCGTTCCGACCTGAGAAACGGTCGGACTTTGCCTCGGACGGCATCAGAAAGCCCGCCTAAGATCGGCCAACACGATCTGAGGAGGCTTCATGAATCCGTCTTTCACGCTCTTCCGTCAACGGCTCGTCCAGCGGGAGGAGATGCTCGGGACCTTCGTCAAACTGCCCACGACCCAGGCGATCGAGATTTTCGGGGCGACGGGCATGGACTTCGTCGTCATCGACCAGGAGCATGCGCCGCTCGACCGCGCGCAGGTCGATCTGATGGTTCTGGCGGGCCGGGCGAGCAATATTGCCCCGCTGGTCAGGCTTGCCGACGCCAGCGAGTCTGGTGTGCTTTCCGCACTGGATTGCGGCGCCTCCGGCATCCTGGTCCCCCACGTCACAAGCGTGGAGAAGGCACGGTCGATCGTTTCTGCCTGCCGCTACGTCGGAGGTACGCGCGGGTTTGCGTCGATGACCCGGGCCGGTCTGTGGGGATCGAGAGACAGGATTGAACACATGCGAGCGCAAGATACCGAGCTCGCATGCATAGTGATGATCGAGGACCTGGAGGCAGTGGAGCATGGGATCGAAATCGCCTCCATCGAGGGTGTGGATGCGGTTTTCATCGGCCGTGGCGACCTGACCGCCGCCTTCGGAGATCATCCGGACGCCGCGCAGTTCGCCGCGGAGGCGGCAGTCCGCATTGCCAAGGCAACCAACGCTGCAGGAAAGGCGTTGGCAATCCTCGCGTCAACTCCGGCGGACGCGGCAGCCTTCCATGCTCTCGGAGCGACAGTGTTCCTGGTCGGAAGTGACCATAACTTTCTAAGATCATCTGCCGCAAACGTCCTTCGTGACTACGCGGTTTTCAAAGGAGACCAGTTGCGGCCGGGCGGCTGAATGTGTCCAGATTTCCCCGTCATCTCCCCGCACTGGTGGCCACCCCAAGCTCAAGCAAGAGCGGCCGATCCACAGTTAGTGCGTGGCCAGATCAGCCAGCAGTTTCTGCACGCGAAACGGTTTCCGAAACATTTTGTGGCCGGTTCGGTGGAATGCCAGGACGGGTCGCACGCGCTGCACAGGACTCATGTTCCGTGATCAGGAGTGAAATTTGACACATCCAACCATCATAACTTGCGCCGTCACCGGCAACATGACGACCGTTGATTCCACGCCCTACCTGCCCGTGACACCGGAGCAGATTGCCCAGTCGTGTCTCGAGTCGGTCCGAGCAGGGGCTGCGATCGTGCATATCCATGTCCGGCACGCGGATGGCCGGCCAAGCATGGAACTGCAGCATTACCGTGAGGTGGTGGAGCGCCTGCGATCTGCCGAGGAAGACGTCATCATCAACCTGACCACGGGGCCGGGACAGAGGTTTGTTCCGAGCGAAGCTGATCCTAGTGTCGCCGGCCCAGGCACTACCCTGACGGTGCCTGAGCGCCGTGTCGAGCACATTGCGGCTCTTCGCCCGGAGATCTGCAGCCTGGACTTCAATACGATGTATTCGGGCAATTCGGTGGTCATCAACACCCCCCGCAACCTTGGCATCATGACGGATATCATCCGCGATGCTGGCGTCCGACCCGAACTGGAGGTGTTCGACAGCGGCGACATTCAGTTAGCGAATGAGTTCATCCGAGACGGTCGACTGGATGCGCCTGCGCTATTCCAGATCGTGCTTGGAGTTCGTTACGGCGCAATCGCGACCCCGGAAACGATGGCCTACTTGAAGTCACTCCTGCCCACTGGTTCCCATTGGGCAGCCTTCGGAATCGGGCGTCTGGAGTTCCCGATGCTGGCACAGGCCTGGTTGTTGGGCGGTCATGTTCGTGTTGGCCTCGAGGACAACATCTATCTGGAGAAGGGGGTCCTGGCGAAGGGCAATGCCGAGCTCGTCGCCAAGGCGGCGCGGATCATCAGGGAATTGGGAGGAGCCGTGGCGACACCGGGGCAAACTCGCGAAATCCTCGGCCTCAGGAGACAGTTGCCCAAGGCGGCCTGACGAATTGCGACTGACGATGCCCCAGAGGAAAACCCAGCGGAGGACCAGATGTACGTTTCAAGCGACCCTAGATCCAGCCTTGCCAATGCCGCCCAACCGGCCGAAGCACGGCTTCACAGCCGCTATTTCGGCTCACAGCTCGGCCTGTTTTACGAAACGCCGCCCCAGATCTCCGACGAGAACGGAGAGACCTGGATCAGCCGCGGCCAGAACTTCGTCGTCGCCTATAGCACCGCTCGGCAGCACGCCGTCTTTGTGCGCAAGGAGCAGGCTGATGAATACGCGGTGATCATTCCAGACAAGGAGACGACGATCGAAGTGACCACAGACGTTGGAACGACGACCGTGCCTGGCTATTCCGTCGTCTTCATTCCTCCGGGCGATAGCCAAATCCGCCTGGTGACGGCGGGAACCATCGTCCGCCTCTTTACGCCCAGATCCCGCGACATGGCCGACGCATCAGCCAACCGCGAAGCGTTTGCGGAGCCGCATCCCAACGTGCCGCCGTTCGAGCCCTGGCCGGATCCGCCGGACGGGCTCAAAGTCCGGTGGTACACGTTGGATGTCCCGGAAGATCCCGCGCGCTTCGGACGGATCTATCGCTGCACGACGTTCATGATCAATTATCTGACGCCGCGCGTCGGCCCGCGGGAGCGCGACAAGGTTTCGCCGCATCACCATGACGACTTCGAGCAGTGCTCTCTGGCGCTGAGCGGCGCCTTCACCCATCATCTGCGCTGGCCATGGACGACGAACATGAACATGTGGCGCGACGACGAGCACCTTTATTGTCGTTCACCCTCGATCTGCGTAATCCCGCCCCCGGCCATCCACACGACGACCGCCGAATCCGCCGGCGTCAATCAACTAGTGGACATCTTCGCGCCGCCTCGCATGGACTTCTCCCTTAAACCGGGCTGGGTGCTGAACGAGGCCGACTATCCAATGCCGCCGAAGTAATAGAGAGCGGGGCCCGCGACGATCTCACGGGCCCCCTCAAGGTGCATGGCGCTCCCAAGGACTTCTCAGTCAGCTTGATCAAGTGGGCTGCACGAGACCTGCATCGACCAGAGGACGTATGGCATCGATCTCGCGCTGGATTGCCGCGCGCATCTCGTCCGGAGAGTTGGCCACCGGCGTCAATCCGAGCGACGCCAACTTTTCCGTTGCTGCCGGCGTCGCGACCCATTCACGTATCGCGCCATTTATTGCGGCCACGATCTCTGCCGGCATGTCTTTCGGTCCTACGGCGCCAAACCAGAGCGTCTGCTCATAATCCTTGAAACCTTGTTCCTGGACAGTTGGCACGTCAGGCAGTTCCGGTGCACGCGTGGCCGAGGTCACGGCCAGTGCACGGATCTTCTGCTCGCGAAGGTGCGGCAGATAGTTGGAAGGCGCGTCCAGGGCAAAGTGAATATGACCGCCGAGTAGATCTGCCAACAGCGGCGGAGAGCCCTTGTAGGGAACGTGGTTGATCTCCACACCGGCCATCTGACCGATTATGGCTGCCGCGATATGTCCCTTTGTGCCGGCACCGGGGTTACCGATATTGACCTGTCCGGGATTGGCCTTGGCATAGGCGACCAGATCCTCCAGAGACTGGGCCGGAGCGGATGCACTGGCGCTCAGCAAGGCCGGGCTCTGTGCAATGATCGAAATCGGGGTGAAGTCCACCTGTGGGTCATAGGCGAGGTTCTTCTGGACCACCTTGTTGGCCGCTATCGGCGCACTGCCACTTACCATGATGGTGTAACCATCCGGCGCCGCGCGGGCGAGGCGGCCTCCCGCCAGGCCGCCCGCGGCACCGGCGTAATTCTCGACCACGAACTGCTGGCCGAACTTCGCCGTCAGAACGTCGGCGACAAGGCGCGTGATGATGTCGCTGGTCCCACCGGGCGGATAGGCCGACAAAACTACCGCCGGTTTGCTTGGCCACTGATCCGCGAAGGCAATGCGGTGCGAGGGTACCATCACGGCGGCCGCGCCGAACACCATGAATTCACGTCTGTTCATCTCTGCTCCTCCCAACACCCGGTTATCGGGCTTCCTCAGCCAGACTAGCGAGACAGGATCAGCTTACGAAAGTTTGGCTTGTGATGTTTCGCGGGATGAAATGGGCAGGACCTGGTTCCGCGTCAGCGTCCATCAGTGAGCCACCGCTCCTCCTCGGCATGAAAACCGTCCAGCATTTCCGGCCGGTCGTCACCCAGCAGATCCGGATCAACGAACACGCCGCGCTGTCGCTGGATGTAGGCGAGAAACTTGTAAGACGGCCGCAGTGTATCCAGGAGGACCCCATCCACGGAAAGCTGCGCGGCGGGATCGACCGGCTTCAGGACATCCCGCTCGAACAGGACGTGGAAGGTAAGAAGCTTCCAGTTTCCATCCTCCCGGACCGCCCGCGAGAAGAACCGGCAAAACACATGGAAGTCCACTTCCACGCCCTCAAGTCTGGCACGATTGAAGATCATGGCAGAGCTTTCCACCGTCGCCCGATCCCCGCTCACGCGCGCAAAGGCGGGAAACACCCAATGCTTGCTGTTACCGGTCTTGACCATCCATTCACGCGTTGCCTCGACATAGGCATTGCCACCTCGTCCCTCGTACCAGCTTGTACGGACGTATGCGTCGCGGTGAAAACATGCGCGCATCACGTCGAAACGACGCTGATCGCGGGCGAAGCGCTCCCGGCGGACGAGATCGAAAAGCTCCTCGCGATCGAGAAAGGACTGAAGTCTCAAAATTTGGTTCGGTTCCATGACGCCTCACGCGTGTTGCCTGTTGATGGTGGCGCGGGAGGCCGTTCTAGTCGGCCTCCTGCAATCCTTCCTCCCGCACACGACGGAACCGCGGCGAGACGATCGACAGCAGGAGCAGCATTGCCACCAGCAGGGTTCCCAAGCTCAGCGGCGAGGTGAAGAAGATGCTGGCGTCCCCGTGCGAGATCAGGAGCGCCCGCCGCAGATATTCCTCGGCCATCGGGCCAAGGATCATGGCGAGGATGAGAGGTGCGGCCTCGGCGCCAACTTTTCGGAAGAAATAGCCGAGCACCCCGAACAGCGCCATCATGTAGACGTCGAAGACGCTGTTGTTGATGCTGTAGACCCCGATCGCGACAAACACGCAGATCACCGGAAAGAGGAAGTGATAGGGGACAGAAATCAGCTTCGCCCAAAGGCCGACCAGCGGAAGGTTCAGAAACAGCAGCATCAGATTGCCGAGCCACATCGAGACGACGAGCCCCCAGAACAGCGTCGGTTGCTGCGACAGGATCTCGGGTCCCGGTTGGACGCCCTGGATCACCAGAGCGCCGATCATCAGGGCCATGGTCGCCGTTCCGGGAAGGCCGAGCGTCAGCATCGGAATGAAGCAGGTCTGAGCGGCCGCATTGTTGGCCGCCTCGGGCCCCGCTACGCCTTCGATGGCGCCACGGCCGAACTCCTCGGGATGCCGCGAAACCTTCTTTTCCAGCGCGTAGGCCGAGAAGGAGGCAAGCAGCACCCCGGCCCCTGGCAACACGCCGAGCAGGACACCGAGCCCGGTTCCGCGCAGGATCGGCGCCACCATCCGCCTGCGATCTTCTCGGGTCGGAAAGAGACTGCTGATGGGTGCAGCGCTGGCCTCGCGATTGCGCTCGTTCTCCAGATTGGCAAGAATGTCGCCTAGGCCGAACACCCCTGTCGCAACGACCACGAAGTCCAGGCCATCGAGCAGATCCGGCAAACCGAAGGTAAAGCGTGCCGCACCCGAATTGACATCGGTGCCGATCATCCCGAGCATCATCCCGAACAGCGCCATGCCGAAGGCCGTCAGCAAGGAACCGCTGGCCAGAACCATGGATGTGATCAGCCCCAGCACGATCAGCGAAAAGTATTCGGCAGGCCCGAAGGTCAGCGCCAGACTGGCTAGAAGCGGCGCGGAAACTGCGATGAAAAGGGTGCCGACCGTTCCTGCGAAAAAACTGCCAATCGCTGCCGCTGCCAGAGCTCGGCCCGCCTTGCCTTGTCTTGCCATCTGGTGGCCGTCCAGGGTGGTCACCACCGAGGACGCTTCGCCCGGAAGATTCATCAGGATCGCCGTCGTCGAACCGCCATACTGGGAGCCGTAGAAGATTCCAGCCAACATGATCAAAGCCGTGTCGACCGGCAATCCGAAGGTGAACGGCAAGAGCATGGAGATCGTCGCGATCGGCCCGAGCCCCGGCAGGACTCCAACCGCAGTCCCGAGCAGGACGCCAGCGAAACAGTAAAGCAGGTTTGAGAAGGTGGTGGCCGTCGAAAAGCCAAGCAGCAGTCCGTCGAAAATATCCATGTGCGGGATCCCCGTCGCGCGCTGCTACTGCAGCCAGTAGCCGACCAGCGGCATCGGCAGGCCAATCAGTTGCACGAAGAGTAGACAGCACAGGCCGGCAAAGACCAGAGCTCCGGCCAGCGGCTTCCAGCTCCAGCGAAACTTGCTGCTGCTTACCGCGCTGATGACGAGCATCAGCAGGACGGCGGCGAAAAGGCCGAGCGGCTCGACAGCCAGGCCGAATGCGAGGACGGCGCCCGGAACCAGCAAGAGCGGCTTCCAGCGGACGTGAGCAATGCTGTCGCTGTCCCCCGCCATCGAGCGGATGATGATGCAGATCCCCGTCACCACCAGCAGGCCGGACACGATCACCGGAAAATAGCCCGGTCCCATGCGGCCGGACGTGCCGAAGGGATACTGCAGCGCCATTGAAAAGGCGGCGAAGCCGGTCAGGGTGAAGAAGGACCCAAGCAGAGCGTCCTGGACGATTTTCATGCAAACCTCCCGGT
This sequence comes from Pseudorhizobium halotolerans, assembly GCF_902153235.2. Lineage (NCBI taxonomy): Bacteria > Pseudomonadati > Pseudomonadota > Alphaproteobacteria > Hyphomicrobiales > Rhizobiaceae > Pseudorhizobium > Pseudorhizobium halotolerans. Next base: position 633,895 of record NZ_CABFWE030000011.1, read on the forward strand.
GAAAGCGAACCAGGAGCCGGCGCCTCAGCGGCAGGATCGACTGCGGTCCGAAAATGTGCACCGTCTCAACCTCCTCCTGTCGAGACGGCTTTTGCTGACGAGGCTATGACGGATAACCAAGGATCGCCTTGACCTCGAGATATTCCTCAAATCCGAACAGACCGAACTCCCGCCCATTGCCGGATTGTTTATAACCTCCGAATGGCAGGCTTCGGTCAAAGAGCGCGCCATTGAGATAGACGCGGCCGGCGCGAATGCGGTTCGCGACCCTTCGCGCGCGGTCCGGATCAGCCGACTGCACAAATCCGGCAAGCCCAAACGGAGTGTTGTTGGCGATCGCGACGGCTTCGTCTTCGGTCTCGTAGTTCATGATCGACAGGACGGGGCCGAAAATCTCTTCCCGCGCGATGCGCATATCCTGCGTCACATCGCCGAAGACGGTCGGTCGGACATAGTAGCCGCGATTGACCTCCGCCGGCCGTCCAGGACCGCCGGCAACCAGAACGGCCCCATCTTCAATGCCGGCTTGGATCAACTCCTGAACCTTGTCGAACTGGCTCTGGCTCACCAGGGGTCCCATCATCGTCTGTTCGTCGAGGGGATCGCCGATCCGGATTTCCGCAACCGCCCTTCGGGCAGCTTCGAAGGCCACGCTCCGCTGTGATCGGGGGACGAGCATCCGGGTCGGCGACTGGCAATTCTGGCCAGCATTCGTATAACAGGCATGAACTCCGGCCCGGACGGACGCCTCAATATCGGCATCGTCTAGGATGAGGTTCGCCGATTTCCCGCCGAGTTCCTGCGCAACCCGCTTCACGCTGTCGGCCGCGAGCTTCGCGACCCGGATGCCTGCTGCTGTCGAGCCGGTAAAGGAGATCATGTCAATGTCGGGATGGCTGGCGATCGCCTCGCCCACCGTCGCCCCGTCTCCGTTCACCAGGTTGAAGACCCCTGGTGGCAGGCCCGCCTCGTCGATGATCTCGGCAAGCAGCATCGAACTGAGTGGCGCCAGTTCACTTGGTTTCAGGACAATGGTGCAGCCAGCTGCCAGAGCAGGCGCAACCTTTGACGCCACCTGATTGAGCGGCCAGTTCCAGGGGGTGATGAAGCCGCACACACCGATCGGTTCCCGGCGGATGATGCCGCTACCCATCCGCTGTTCAAATGCATAGCTCGCGAGCACCCGAACTGCTTCCTCGAAATGAAAGAGCGCAACCGTGGCCTGACGTTCCGTCGAGAAGGTGATCGGCGACCCCATTTCCAGCGTCATCAGCCTCGCGAGTTCCGGCAGGTTGGCGCGAAAGCCCCTGATGATCCGGTCGAGGTATTCGAGCCGTTGCTCGACGCTCACCTCGCTATAGGCGGCAAAGGCGCGCCTCGCGGCCTGCACCGCCCGGTCGACATCCTGGCGTGAGCCGAGACTGATGCTGGCGAAGGTTTCCTCCGTTGCGGGATTGACGATGCCGATCGTAGCGGGGGCGGCAGGCTCGACCCAGCGTCCGTCGATGTAGAACTTTCGTTTTTCCATGCTTCCCGTCATTTGCTACCGTTGCGGATTGGAGAAGGGTATAATGTTCGCCAGCGGTCGTAACGCGTAGTCCGTGGCGTTTCGTGTGATGACAAGATGCAATCCCTTGCCCTCCGCGCCCGCGCGCTACGGTTTGCGAAGGCGATCAAATGTGACGGCCCTCGTCCACGGGGACAATGATCCCGGTCGAGCTTGTCAGATTGACGACGCAGGCGACGACCGCCCGCGCCACGTCGTCCGGCGTTGTCACATGTCCGAGAGGCAGTCTTTGCGCCACCTGCTCGAGTTGCTGGCGCGTGCGCTGTGGCACGAAATCCGTGTCGACCCCCGCCGGCGAGACCGAAAAGACGCGGATCTTGGGCGCAAGCACCTTTGCAAGGGCGACGGTCAGCGAATCGAGCCCCCCTTTGGCCGCCAGATAGGCAAGACTGCTGCCGATGCCGGTGCGGGCCGCAATGGAGGAAATGTTGACGATCGCCGCATTGTCACCGCTCTCCAGCAAAGGGCGGAATGCCCGCACCATCGCAAACGGACCGCGCAGGTTCAACATCACGGTACGATCAAAGATCTCGTCGGTGAGACCGTCCAGGTCCGAGGCGGGGACCGGTGTCGTTGCGCCGCCGCAGTTGACGAGAGCATCGACCTTACCGAACCTCTCTGTCACCATCGCAGCCGCGGAAACGATCGAGGCTGCGTCATCGATCGCGATCCGCATGGCAAGATGACCGCTTCCCGCCAAGCCACTGACAACCTCATGCGCCGCATCCGGCCTCTGATTATAACCGACAACGACGGTCGAGCCGATCGACGCCAGACGCGCCGCGGTGGCCCGGCCGATGCCGCTGCTTCCTCCGGTGACGACACTCACCCCCGGGACGGGGAGATCGGGAATATCGATGGTCGGCATTGTCTCTCCATGGAATGGAGCGTATTGCTCCGGATGACCAGCTGCAATGCTCACTGATGGCTCTGGGCCACTAGGGAGCGGCACCATGGCCGCTGCTTACCGCGTCGTACTCACTGGGGGCCGGAGGGGGCGAGCGTAAGGTCGCCTGATCTCTAGGGGCCCTCTGCGGCTTGTGCGCTGTCACTCGATCAGCCCCACCAGTCGGGCAGGATTATCCGCTACCATGGTCCGCACCTCCTCATCCGTAAAGCCCAGGGCGAGGCAGAGCTTGATGGCCTGCCGCATACCCTCGACCGGTGTGGGATTGTCGACCTGGCCGAGATCCGAGCCGATCGAGGATCGCGACACGCCGGCAGCGAGGATGTGCTCCTTCAGCTCCTGCGGCGAAAAGACGTTGAACCGGCTGTCGACATAGAGGGCGGCGGACTGCTCGATCAGCGCACCCATCGCGGCCAGATCGCGGATGTCGTCATAGGTGAAGTGCAGGCCATACATCGGATGGTTGACCAGAAGCCGCTTGACACCCCTTGCCCTCGCCTCCTCGAACAGCCTCCAGATCTCCCAGACATGCAGGTGCCCGGACGACAGGATTGCATCGAACTCGGCGACGAGGTCGAGGATCTGCTTCACCTCGTCAAGCACGTTGCCATAGCCGTCGACGACCGTCAGGCCCGGCGAGTTGCGTAACTGCACGTTGGATGCCAGGCGCACCTTGCGATGAGCGCTCCTGATATGGTTTGCGGCCTGCGCGGTCGGCATCCAGATGAGCTTCGCCCCCATCTTCAACTGCGCATCAACGACGTATGGATTGAGACCGCCAGTCGAATTGTTCAGCACCAGGCCGCTGAACATGGAAAGACTGCGGTCGCCGAGGACCCGCTCCATTAGCGGAACGAAGGGTGCGACTGAATAGTGGTGATCCTTGAACAGAACTCCCCTCATCCCGGCTGCCACGGCTTCTTCTGCGGCCTGCAGGTGGTCGAGCTGCCGCGGCATCGTCGAGGGACCGGAATGGACGTGCAGGTCCAGTGCCCCCCGCAAAAGTGCCGCCGCGCGGCCATCATCCACATCGGCGATCAGTGCCCGGACTTCCTCCCGATTGCGTTTCGTGTCCTCTGCAGTCGCCATTGCTATCCTCCTTGAACGCGTGCAGCAGCCTTAAGCCTTGACTTGATGAAGCCACAACCTATCGTCCAGGGCGTTCCGCCCGCCGAAACGGACGGGAGGGCGTCGCAAGGAGGAAGCGATGGGAATTCGATCCGTCGAGCGGGCGATGAACGTGCTGCACGAACTCAATCTGCAGCCCATCAACACGATCGCTCAGTTGCACGCACGCACCAGGCTTCCCAAGCCCACCTTGGTTCGCATCCTCAAGACCTTGGAAGAGGCCGGCTACGTGGAGAACGACACTCGACAGGGAGGCTACCAGGTCACCGCCCTTGTCACCTCCTTGAGTTCGGGCTTCCACAAGGGCCCGATGGTGGTGGAGGCCGGCCGCGCCTGGGCGATCGCTCTCACGCGCAAGCACAAATGGCCCGTGGCGATCGCGCTCCCCGACTATGACGGGATGATCGTGCGTTTCAGCACAGTTCCCGACAGCCCGATTTCACCCTTTCACAGCACCGTCAACCGCCGGCTAGGAATGCTGACGCGAGCCTTGGGGCTGGCCTATATCGCCTTTCTCGACCGCGAGGCCTTCGATCTGACGATGGGCATTCTCAGGAAGTCGCAGGATCCGGAGGATGCGCTAAGCCACCATCCAACCGAGGCGGACCGGCTGATGACGCAGATACGGGAGGCCGGCTATGCGACCCGCTCCTCTCTGGTCGAGCCGCGCAACTCCAACACGATTGCCGTACCTATCATCGCCAAGGGCGGCAACGTGCTCGCCACGATTGGTCTCACCTACTTCAAGTCTGCATTTTCCTCGGACCAGCAGGCCATCGATCGCTTTTCACCCCTCCTGAAATCAGCAGCATCCGCAATCTCGGAAGACCTGGAACGCCTATCGAGCAAGCTTGCAATCGAGGAGAGTGGCCTGCGACCAAACCACGTCCAGGATTTGCGGACCAGTGATTGCTGAGCCAGGGCCAACATCGCGCGCGGCAGGACTTTGCGTCTCGACCGGTTGCCTAACAGCGCGAGACGCGCCCTCGGCAATCTACATAGGCGCAGTATCTAGTGTACGGCCCGCGTTCGCGGCTCGCCTTCAGGACGAGGAGCCACCTTGTTGGCTGTTGCAGAAGGCGAGATTTCGGCTGATGCGGACCCACATTGATCTGTTCTCTATCATACAGATGATGACCTTTCGTCAGGGCGGCGGGTCGAGCGCAAGGAATGCGCTCGCCTGACCTCTTTTCAGGCGCTTATAGTGTCAAGCATGCAATAACCCAGTGTGCGACCGGACGATGCGTCGATCCGTGGCGCGATGAAGAAAGTGGCATCTGAGCGGCTGCACTTCGGTTACCGGCGGATCCACGTGATGCTTGACCGGCAGGGGATCGTCCTGAATCTAAAGAAGCTTCGACGTCTCTATCGGAGCAGAAGCTGACGGTGCGAAAGCGTGGCGGTCGCAAGCCAGCCTAGTGACAGGACGCCGCGCTCTCAGTCACGCCCGAAAGAGCGCTGGCGCCCGCACTTCGTCAGCGATGCCTTCACTGACGACCGCCGCTTACGGGTTTTGGCGGTCGTCGACGGATTTTACCCGCGAATGCCTGTCCCTTGGTCGCCGATACACCCCTCTCGGGAGCCCGGCGCGTCCGCGAACTGGATAGTCTCATCACCAGACGGGAGAAGCCGAGGACGATTGTCTCGGACAACGGCACGGAGATGACCAGCATGGCCATCCTCAAATGGTGCCAGGAGACCAAGGTCGAAGGGCACTACATCGCCCCCGCAAGCCGATGCAGAACGGCTTCTTGGAAAGCTTCAACGGCAGCTTCCGCGACGAGTGCCTCAACGAAACGCTGTTCTCGTCGCTCACCCAAGCCCGCGCCGCCATCACCGCATCGACAGAAGACTACAACAGAAACAGACCGCACTGATCGCTCGGCAATATCACTCCCAGCGTGCTCGCAATCAAAATGGCTAAGGAAAAAACAGGCCGCATGAGGCCAGCTAGTATATATCAGCGAATATTTGGCTTACACGAAAGCAGCACCTCTGAGCAGGCGCAGGTGCCCGTCGCGGATTACTGCCCTGTAAATGCCCCCGCTCTTGGTAGCAGTGACTGCGCCTTGTCACGGTATTTTTCCGGCTCGAGGCACAGTCCGTGGGGGGCTTCAGCCAACTCGCAGACCGGCGTACGGTCAAGCGGACGGCTCTGTAACCTCACGATGTGTTTCGGACACAAGACGTCTTGCGGTTGTTGATGAGGAGTTCCTCGTCGTCATGGTGGAGACCGATGTGACCGAAGGTTACAGGGGGCGCCGAGCGCATCTGGACGGCATGCGAGACGAAGGACCTCCGGATTTGCAATAGTAGGTCAGTCAGAGCGACCTCGGCAATCGGACTGGCTGCCCGTGATAGCCACCGGACGCGCAGTGCCTGATCGACGCGGTGGATCACGCGCTATACCACGCCAAGGCGTGAGCGCGTAACCGCGCCATGGCTGCCTAGGCGCACCGTACCCTTTATCCTTTTTTGGCATCCGTGGCGCTGGCGTCAGTGGCTTCCCTTAGAGGAGGCCCGGTGTTGGCTGCGTATGGGACGGATCGCTGACTTGACAGCCTCGTCTTAACCCTCCGTTAAGCAGATCGGCGCCTAAAGTCATCGTCAAGCGGGCTTGTGTATTGATTTGCCGCGTCATTCCCCAAGGTTGACGAACAAGGATCATGTCGTGCCGGCTGCGAGAAACTGGATGTTGCACGTTTGTACAGGATTGGCGATCTCCACGACCGCAGGCTGCAACTCTACCGGCACAGTGACACGTCCCGTCGCACCATCGCTCATTTCAGAGGAAAAGGCTCTTGCACTGCCCCCTCCTGGCGGACCAGGTATCGTCGGGGTGGTCGAGCGGCCCCGCGCGAACGGCGTGGAGCAGGTCATATCATTGGCGACCACCGCGCGAGTATCTGGCCAGAACTATCTGAGGGTGGAGTTCTTCGGCCCTGCTGTTTCGCGTGGACAGTCTGCACCGTTCAGGTCCATCCATGAGCGGATCATCCTCAGGGAGGCCGCGGAAGCCATCCCGGGTGTAAACCTCGTGCGCCGCAGCACGTACCTGCAGAACAGCTACGGCCCGTTCGCCTATGCTGCTGGGCGGAGCACGCTGGGCGATACCTGCCTCTATGCCTGGCAGCAGATCCGTGCAGGGACAGCGTCCGACGGGATCGGACGCAATTTCGGAATGATCCAGGTTCGTTGGCGACTTTGCGACAGTTACGCCAGCGAGGAGCAGCTCCTCAGCGCCGTTTACAACTACACGATCACCGGCACCTTCGAAGGCAAGGCGTGGAACCCGTTCGGGGAGCCCAGACCGGCGGACCCAAGAATCGGTGAAACGGGTCAACCCATCTATCCAGTCGCCAATGCGGCCCCCGAGAACCTTTCAATCGGCTATGCGGGAGGTGTGGATCTTCGGCCAATAACGATTTCGGTCAGGCGAACAGCACCAGTTCCGGTGAAGCCTGCACTGGCGAAGCCAACCGCCGACAGACCGGTGGAGGGGCCCCGCGTGCCGCTTCCCACGAGCCTGCCGACAGGAGCGGATAAAGCTGCGGCCGCACCGCAAGCGTCAAACGCGAGCGCGCTCGTGGTCAAGGTGCCCTCGCCCAGGAGTATCTCAGCGCCTCCGCAATGATAGCGGGGTGCCAACAGAAGGCGTATTGCCAGCCGAGGGATCGGTTGGTCCTTTGATGCCGAAGGATGTCGATGAACAAGGCCCGTAGCATATTCTTGTGGGCAATCGTAGCGATATTCGGGATCGTGTTGATCACGCTTCCCGTCAGCCCCCAGGCGCAAATGATCGCAGGGCTCGGGGTCGTTGCCCTCATGGGCATCATCAAGCTGCTCAATGCGCACGGGGTGTGGAGGCTGATCTCGCTTGCCCTCGGCACGGCAATCGTCTTGCGCTACGTGTATTGGCGCACGACGGAGACCCTGCCGCCGATCGAGCAGATCGAAGACTTTATTCCTGGCATGCTTCTCTACCTCGCCGAGATGTACAACGTACTGATGCTGGGACTGAGCATCTTTATCGTCGCGATGCCTCTGCCGCCTCGCCCCTCCCGCAATGATCCGAGCGAAGACTTGCCGGACGTCGACGTCTTCATTCCCACTTACAACGAAGATGCAAAGCTGCTCGCAAACACATTGGCGGCTGCCAAGGCCATGGACTATCCGCCGGATAAGCTTCGCGTCTGGCTGCTCGATGACGGTGGGACGGTCCAAAAGCGAGCTTCATCGAACGTGGCGGCCGCCGAAGACGCCATGATGCGACACCACGAATTGCAGGAGCTTTGCGCAGCTCTCGGCGTGACTTATCTCACGCGCGAACGAAACGAACACGCCAAGGCCGGTAATCTCAATAATGGGCTTGCTCACTCCAAGGCAGAGCTTGTCGCGGTATTCGATGCCGATCACGCTCCGGCCCGCGACTTCCTGCGCGAGACGGTTGGCTATTTCCGCGAGGATCCAAAGCTCTTCCTGGTTCAGACGCCGCATTTCTTCATCAACCCGGATCCAGTCGAGCGAAATCTCCAGACGTTCCAGGTCATGCCGAGCGAGAACGAGATGTTCTACGGGATCATCCAGCGGGGGCTCGACAAGTGGAATGCAGCGTTCTTCTGCGGTTCCGCGGCGGTCCTGAGCCGGGAGGCCCTTGAGCAGACGAGTGGTTTCTCAGGTCTGAGCATCACAGAAGATTGCGAAACAGCGCTCGCCCTTCATAGCGCGGGCTGGAACAGTATTTATGTCGACAAGCCATTGATCGCAGGCCTCCAGCCTGCGACGTTCGCCAGCTTTATCGGCCAGCGCAGCCGCTGGGCGCAGGGCATGATGCAGATCCTGCGGTTTCGGTTTCCGCTCTTCAAACGCGGCCTGACCCTTCCACAGCGTCTCTGCTACATGTCTTCTACGCTCTTCTGGCTGTTTCCCTTTACCCGCGCAACCTTCCTGTTTGCGCCGCTCTTCTATCTGTTCTTCGACCTGCAGATCTTCATCGCCTCCGGTGGCGACTTCCTCGCCTACACGCTCTCCTACCTGATCGTGAACCTGATGATGCAGAACTATCTGTATGGGTATTTTCGTTGGCCATGGATTTCCGAGCTCTACGAATATGTTCAGACCGTCCATCTGCTGCCGGCGGTCGTTTCCGTCATACTCAACCCTCGCAAGCCGACCTTCAAGGTCACCGCCAAAGACGAATCGATCACGGTTGCTCGCTTGTCGGAGATCAGCCGCCCCTTCTTTGTGATCTTTGCCGTTCTCCTGATCGCGACGGGATTTGCCGCCTATCGCATATACACAGAGCCTTACAAGGCGGACATAACTCTTGTCGTTGCCGGCTGGAACGTCTTGAACCTGATCTTGGCAGGTTGTGCTTTGGGCGTCGTCGCAGAGCGACGCGAACGCGCATCCTCTCGTCGGGTCAAGGTCCAGCGGCGCTGCGAAGTCTTCATCGAGGACCAGTGGTACACTGGCTCCATCGAGGACGTTTCCGTCGGTGGCGCCAAGGTCAATGTTAACGCCAAGCACATCAGGGCCCTGACGAAGGGCAAGAAGTCGCTGCTGCGGTTTCAGCCACACGGCAGGATGGGCGTGGAAACGCTTCCCATCATCATCCGAGGGATCGACCCGGTTGGAGACATGACGGTGATCGGTTGCCAGTACGATCCCGCCAGCCCCGCCGATCATCGTTGGATCGCAGACCTAATATTTGCAAACTCTGACCAGTGGTCGCAATTTCAGCAGTCTCGCCGTACAAATCCAGGGATCATCAAGGGTACCGTGGTGTTCCTGGGGGTTGCGCTCTACCAAACGACCCGTGGCCTGCTCTATCTCGTGCGCGGTAAAGGGGCCCTTGCAGCCGCCGACAAGGGAAGAGCACAATGATCCACTGCGTTCTTTCTCTATTCCTTGCCGCCCTCCTCATGGGCCAGTTCGAGTTGAAAAGAGCTGAGGCGCAACCCGCGCCATTCGACATGTCCCCCGAAAGGCCTCCCCAACTCGAGCCCGTTCCTCAATTGCCGCGCCCACGTATCGTGCCCCCAGTCAGTCCGGTTCCTGCCCCAGCTCCAGACGAGGCTGATGCGGGGCCTGTGGAGCCGACGACGGAAAGGACCGCGGAGCCCCAGCCTGCTACGCCTGATCGGGACAAAGCTGTTCCGCCCGCGACCGCAGCCAGGACGCCTGAACCGGCGCGGCGCTTCCTTTTGTCAGCCGAGACCCTAGCCCTCACGGGTGAGTTTGCCCGAAGCTCCTGGGCGATCTATCTGACGGCCGAACAGGCACAAGCAGGGCATTCGGTGACCTTGAGCTATCAAAACGCCATCGTAGTAGCTCCCGAAACCTCCAGCCTTACGCTTTTCATCAATAACCGCCGGATCGGCGAGGAGAATATAAGCGCGAGCAATGGCACCAAGTCGATCACTTGGACCATCCCTGACGGTGTGTTGCGGGCGGGAGGTAATGATCTCGATCTCGTGGTCAGTCAGAGACACCGCACCGACTGCGACATCCGCTCAACTTACGATCTCTGGACGGAAGTAGACGGTGCAGGCAGCTATCTTGAATTTAGGCCCTATCTGAAAGCCACCACATCGGCGGTGGAAGCTGTTCAAGCCCTTGGCGCTGACGCAGAAGGCCGGACACGGTTTCAGATGATAGTGCCCTCCCTGGGCGCGCTGGAACAGGTTGCCCCGCTGTTGCGGGTGTCGCAGGCCCTTGCTGTCATGAGTGGCATGCCGAACCCGGAATTTGCGTTCCAGCCCCGGATCGAGGCCGAAGCCGCGTCTCCAGGACAGATGACCGTTGCCATAGGGACAGCGGCAGATTTGGAAGAAATACTGACAGGGCTTCCACCTGGCGCCGAAGCCGGCCCCGTGACCAGCGTCCTGCCGTCGACAGATGGTACGGGTTCTATGATCGTCATTACCGGTCCGACATGGTCGGATGTTGGACGGGCGATCGACACGTTCAGCGCGCCTGTGCTTCGTCCGCTCACGGCGCGCAGGGAATCTCTTACGACTGACCGGTGGCATCGCCCGAATGCGCGTTTTGTATTCGGCGGTGAGCGCCTTTCCCTATCCGAGCTTGGGATTCCCTCTACTGAGTTCTCAGGCCGACGCTTCCGCTCCAGCTTCAATATTGCACTGCCCTCGGATTTCTACGCCGGCGCATATGGGGAGGCGGTACTGTATCTCGATGCGGCCTATAGTGGTTCGGTTACCGCCGGCAGCCAGATCAATATCTACGTGAACGGCAACATCGCATCGACCGTGCCGATCACGGAGGAAGGCGGCGGAATACTTCGCCAGGCGCCCATCCGGATCACAATGCGGCATCTCCGGCCCGGATTGAACCGTATCGACATGGAAGCTGTATTGATCGCCGAGGCGGATGCCATTTGTGCGCCTACCAGCGACTCGTCGCCGGAGCCGCGTTTTGCCCTGTTCGATAGCTCGTCTTTCTATGTGCCCAAATACGCTCGCCTTGGCCAGACCCCCAATCTGGCGGGGTTGTCGGGGACGGGGTTCCCATATAGCCGGCAGGAGCAGCCGACTGCACTTTTCCTCGACCGGATCCGCGAGGAGACGCTCTCCGCGGCTGCCAACATTTTAGGCAAGATGGCACAGGTTGCCGGGACGCCTATCGCTGTCGAGCCGGTTTCGGCCGCCAATGCCGTTGGCGCGCGCCACGCAATCTTCGTCGCACGCGCTGACCAGATCCCGGCAAATGTGCTGGCGCAACTCAACCTGAACCAGGAGCTCGCCTCCAGTTGGCGACCGGCCACCGACCAGGATCTATCGAGCATGGACAGCCCAGTGTCGCTCGATGATTGGCGTGAGCGAATGGAGGGCGGGACGGTTGCGCAACGGATTTCGGCAGCCAGAGCCTGGCTGCGAGAGAAGCTGGACTTCACAGAGGGAGCTCTTCGGTTTCTGCCAGGGTCAGAAACTGCTTTCACGCCGGAGATGGAGGACGACCTTCTCCTGGCTCAGGGTCCAGCCCTGAACGGGGCCGGGATCTGGACCGTGCTGACTGCCCCGGAAACACAGGACTTGGCTCTCGCGTCCGGTGAGCTCGTTCGCCAGGACATATGGCAACAGGTGGAAGGGCGGGCTTTCAGTTATTCGAGAGCCCGCAACGAGGTGCGAGCGGTGGAAGCCCGCAATCTCTCCTTTCTCGCACCGGTGGACAACACGTTCAGCAACTATCGCCTGATCGCCGCAAATTGGCTCTCCACCAATCTGCTTTCATATGCTGCGGCAATTGTCATATTGTCCTGCCTTCTGGGCTTGACTACCGCCAGCCTGCTGAGGTGGCTGGGGAGGCAGCAGTGACAAGATCCAAACTAGTCACGCTCTTGGTCGCAATGAGCCTAATCATCTCTGCGTCTCCCGCCGCCTCCGAGCAAGGATCCGTAAGCGCAGGCTTCTGGGAGAGCTACAAGACCCGCTTTCTGGACAAGACTGGCCGCATCATCGACAATGGAAATGGCGGCATCAGCCATAGCGAGGGTCAAGGCTATGGGCTCCTGCTTGCGTTTCTCGCGAATAGTCCTGCCGACTTCGAGCAGTTATGGACATTCACCAGAACGGAACTTTTGATCCGCGCCGATGGCTTGGCAGCCTGGAAGTGGGATCCTAATGCCAAACCCCATGTAACCGATCTCAACAATGCTTCCGACGGGGATCTTCTGATCGCCTATGCGCTGGCAATGGCCGGAGCCGCCTGGGATCGGCAAGACTATCTCGGCGCTGCCGCAGCGATCGCGCGGTCTATCCTCGACAAGCTCGTCGTCGAGCGTGGCGGGCGGATCATCCTTCTGCCTGCCGCGGAAGGGTTTGACACGGACGAACGCGCTGATGGTCCCGTGATCAATCCCTCCTACTGGATTTACGAGGCGTTCCCGGTCATGGAGATCCTGGCACCTTCCGATCGTTGGAAACGCCTGCAGGAGGACGGGCTAGCCCTTCTTTCGATGATGAGGTTCGGCCCGCGCAATCTGCCCTCCGAATGGGTAAGCCTCGCACGCCAACCCAAGCCGGCGGAAGGGTTTCCGATCGAGTATGGTTACAATGCCATTCGCATCCCCCTCTACCTGCTGCGCGCGCCGTTAGACAGACGTCAACTGGCGCAGCAATTGCAGAAGAATGCTACACTGGAGGACGGCCAGGTTGGGATATTCGATCTCTCCAGCGGTGATGTGAAGGAGCCTCTCGACGACCCGGGTTATCGTTTCGTTAACCATATTCTGGCCTGTGTGGAAGCCGGCACGAGCGTGCCTGCCGCCGAACAAGAGCTGTCGTCCGAGCTTTACTACCCGGCGACCCTGCATCTGCTCGGCCTGGCCTATGTCGTGGAGAAACACCCCTCGTGTCTGTAAAGCTGCCCGTGATGATGGTTACAGCTACGCTGGTCGCGGGTCTCTACGTCACGCAGTCTGACCAGACGTTTCTGATCCGGCGAGCTTCCTCTGACGCGGAGGGGGAAGGCGGCGCATCTCGGGTGGAACAGAACGCATCCACTGCGCAAAATGATGGTGTTCATCTGGCGGACGCTGCCCGAGACATCAGGTCTCTGCAACAGGGCCAGCGCACGACCGAGCGCTTGACCCCATCGTCTCCCATTACGCCTTTCCAGCTCTCGCAACTTGATCACCCAGATTTGGCGTTGGAAGAGACTAGCGACGGGAACACGGAAGACGACCAGTCCTTACAGGTCGATGAATCGGCGCTTCGTTACTTTGCCGCACAGGGCGATGAGAAGAGACTGGCCGCGGAGATCGCCCGGCTGCGCCAGCTTTATCCGGACTGGACACCACCTGAAGATCCTCTCGCCGTGCCTCAAAACGCTGACAGCCAGCTTGAGGCGATGTGGCAGCTTTATGCACAGGGCCGCTATCCGGAAGTCCGAAAGCTGATCGTAGAGCGACAGGTGGCCGATGCCGATTGGGACCCGCCAGGTGATCTGCTGGAGCGCCTGGCGATCGCCGAAGCGCGCAGCCGACTGGTGAACGCATCAAACCTCAAGCAGCACCAGACCGTGATCGACGTGGGGGCTTCAAATCCTGCCTTGCTCAACTGCAGCGAGGTGGATGTACTCTGGCGGGTTGCCGAGGCTTTCGCCAATACGGAGCGCCCCCAGCGGGCAGTGGATGCATATTCCTACATCCTGTCCAACTGCACGGATGCCGGCGAGCGGATGGCTACCGTCCAAAAGGCCGCAACAGTCCTGCCCTACAGCCAAGTCGATCCACTTCTGGCGCTTGAGAAGCCGACCGAGGGTGGCGGTGGTGAGTTCGACAGCATCCGCGACGACCTTGCCCGTCGCTTTGTCTCGGAAGCCAACGAGAAACCTGCACTTGAGATTGCGCCGGAGCACCTGGAACGGCTGGCGGAACTGGCGAGCGGCAGAGGTGCGGCATCCGATGCTGTGCTCCTCGGCTGGTACCATCTGCGTCGAGACAATGCTGGCGAGGCCGAGAGATGGTTCCGCCTCGCACGGGAGCAGGAGGACAGTGCGGACGCCTCGCAAGGACTTGCGCTGGTGCTGCTTGAAGGCGGCAAGCCGGCCGACGCAGAGGCCGTTCTTTACAACTGGCGGGAGAATTCGGAGGAGACGATGGCGACCTATCTCGCCACGACAGCAAATCTCCTCGCCTTCGACCCGCCGCCCGCCATCACGGATGATGTGCTGACACGCATGGCTGAGACGGTTATGGACAAGCGCTACGCGCCGTCCGCGCAACAGTTCGGATGGTACGCCCGCGAGTTCGACCAACCGGAAACTGCCGCACAATGGTTCGAAACCGCCCTTCAATGGGCACCGGAAGACGAACCCTCTGCCTATGGGCTGGCGCTCACCCGGCAGCAACTGAATGATCAAATCGGGTTTCTAGAAGTTCACAGGGCATGGGCAGAACGATCTACGAGGATCAAGGATCTGGCCGTGACACCTTCGGCCTCCAGAACAGCTGACGAAAGGCCTGCACCTGCCCCGCCACAGGCTCCCAGCCGCCCAACACCCCCTAGCAAGGCGCGCACTGCAGCACCGCCAGCCCGAAATGTCGTCGGGGAGTCCTCTAACCTCACCGCAAGGTCTACCCGTCTCTCCTGCACGAGTCGTGTCGACGTGTCCCGTCTTAGCCCGGGCGCCGCATTGGCCAGGGGATGGTGCCTGATGGAGCTCAACCGCCCCTTGGAAGCCGCCGATAGTTTCGGCGTTGCGATCCGTAGCAACAACCATTCCGTCAGTGAGGATGCCGCTTACGGTCAGAGCCTCGCCTACTTGCGGCTGGGCCTAACCGATCGTGCAGCGGTCGCAGCGACAAGGGCACCGATGGGTCCTTCGCGAGCCCGCGAACTGCAGGCCTCGATACTCGCTGACCGCGCCGTCCAGGCCTTCCAGTCCCAGCGTTTTCGAGAAGCGCTGCTCTATCTCGACCAGAGGATGCAGGTACAGCAGGAACCTGTAGATCTGATGGTGCTGCGCGGTTACAGCTACATGAACCTCAACAGACCTCATGATGCACTACGCATCTTCGAGGCCGCAGCCGCCACAGGCAATCGCGACGCAAGCCGGGGACTTGCTGACGCCAAGGAAGCCGTCGGGCTGAACTGACCACCAAGTCCTCATATAACTCGCGCAAACGACGAGATGAACCACGGGCTGCTGAAGCAGATAGTCTCCCGAGCGGTCGACGCGAGCAATGAGCCGAGCTTTAAGCGTTGAGACGGGCGAACAGCGGCCCGTCCTGCATGTCGCGTGACGAGAGCGCTTCAAGAAAGGCGTGGACCGGTTCACGCTCCTGTCTCTCCGCGACCACCACAAATCATAGTGCTTCTCGGTCAACGGTATGAAGCCGAGGCCCCCTGCTCGTGCCACGGGAGCGATTGTAACGCCCCAATCGGCACGTCCCTTTTCGACTGCGGCAGCCACTGCGGTGTGCGAGCGGGGCTGGATCCAATAGCCGTCAGGGCGGGCCTGGCCGAGCAATTGGTCCATCAGGATGCGATGAAGCGCGGTGAACTGCGCTGGAGTGAGCGGGAGCGCGGCTGGGAGGTCTCCATCCCGTCTAACGCATTCAAGAACTCCGGCTCATCCTTCTTCGGGCAGAAGCCGTTTCGCCTGGTGCTGCCGGATCTGCTTGATCTCTACACCTATCTCAACGCCTACATAGAGCGACATCGGAAGGTGCTGCTGGGTCGCGCACCCGATCCGGGCACGCTGTTCGTCAAGACAGTAAAGACGACCAGCGTTGACGCCGCTTACAATCAGACGACGTTCTATGAGGCTTGGCGGCTGGCGATCCAGCGATACGGCATCTACAATCCGTACACCGGCCGCGGTGCCATCAGGGGACTGCTACCGCAGGCCCTCACAACGTCCGGGACGTGCTCGCCACCCACATCCTGAAGCAGACTGGATCCTACGAGCAGGCAAGCTACGCGATCCAAGATACGCCCGACGTCGTGTAGCAGCACTACGGACGCTTCCTGCCGCAGGACAAGGCAGCATTGGCAGCGCGGATCCTCAATCAGGTGTGGGAGGCAGCATAGCTTACCCGGAAGTAGGCCCTATCCGCGTCACGCAGTCAATTGGGAAGGTGTATACGCCTCGGCCGCTCCAACGATGGTCGTCACAGCCTTGACGAAATCGAAACCTCGACATGCCATTACTTCGGATGCAAACTCGCAGATAAATGCGCCAGATCAAGCACCTGGCGCAATGGGAATGTCCGGAAGGGGGCCGACAGCGGACTGTGTGCTTCCGCGGTGGGATTTCGAGCAGCCGACTTCGGCTCGGAAATGCGGGGGCGCGAAACGGAAATCATTTCCGCTGTGAGACACTCTATGCGCCCCCCTTATTAACCTCCCACGAAAACGCGTGCTTGAGCATCGATCTGCAAGCGTTCGTTGGTATCTGCTCAGTTCATGCCCCCGTCCGGTCCTCCCCCCCGCTCCTTCTCTCTCCAACGTCAATGCTCGGTGAGAAGCTGCTTGACGCGCGACGTAGGCCACGGCCAGCCCCTGCTGAGTAGAATTGGCGAGGAGACGCACCTTCGGAAGGGACGCGTCTTCTGTCCCGCATTGGATGAGCCGCTGCCTCCTATTCCGCTGCGATCGCCTTTTCGCGATTGTTCATCGCCATCAACCCGCGGGCTCGCTCGAGGCTTTCAAGCTGTTCCGCGCGGTACCGGGCACCGATCTCCATCATCGCAACCGTGCCTGGCAGGAACTGGAGTTCGCCGAAGATGCTCTCCCAGTCGATGTCGCCCCAACCGAGCGGCATATGCAGGTCGCCGATGCCCATGGCGGTGTTCTCCTGCGGGTGGAAACCTTTATAAAAGCCCTGTGGGCGTCCGAAGCTGTCATGCAGGTGCAGGTGGCCGGCGACAGGGGCCATGGCAGCGATCTGTTCGCGGAAATTCAGGCCGCGATAGGTCGACTCGATATAGGCGTGGCTGAAATCGATGAGGGCCACGACGTTGGGGTGGTTCACTGCCTTCACGGTTTCGGCGACCTCCGCAGGCGTCTGGCGATACTGACCCGGCTCGGTGGTGAAGATGTTTTCCAGCGCGATGCGCACGCCGTAGGGCTCGGCGAAGTCCGCCAGTTCCAGCAGGGCTTCGCGCTCGCAGATATCGGCTGCGGCGCGGTCGAAGATCTGGTCGGCCCGCAGGCAGCCGCCGTGCTGGACGAGGATGCGGGCATCGATCCGGTCGCAGATCTCGACCAACGCCTTGGCAGCATCGATCTGGTAACGGCATGTCACCGGATCCATGAAATTCGACGAGACAAGGCCGTGCACCGTGTAGCGGAAGTCGAACTTCTTCGTGAGAGCGACGACACGGTCAGCGCGATCCCTGATGATGCGCCCCCCAGCAATCAGGTCGAGTGTGGTCAGTCCCAGTTCGACCGTGTCTACACCGATTTCGGCAAGGGCGCGAAGGTCCGCTTCGAGGCTTTCCAGTTCGCCGTTGGTAGAGCCGGCATTGAAGCCGGTCGCGATGATATTGCTCATGATTGATCTCCAGGTGTTGCGTGACAACGAAGGGGTTCAGGCGGCGGAAGAGAGGGCCCGACGCAGATTGAGTGCAAGGTCGGGATTGTCGGAAGTGAGATGACCGATGCCGCGGTGAAGCCACTTCGTTATCAGCGTCTCGTCGTTGAGCGTCCAGACGCAAAGACGCTCGAGCGGCAGGCGACTGGAAACCAACTCCCATTCGGTATCCATCAGCTCGTGATGGATGGCGACAATGTCGACCAATCCGTCAACGCCGTCGATGAACGACCCCAAGCCGCCCTGCCTTTCGGCCCAGGCGGCGTTGACCGACACGAGACGCTGGATCTTCGGTGCGATGCGGCGGCAGTCTTCCAGCACAGAGACGTCGAAAGAGGTGAGATAGCTGCGCTGATCGAGCCCGCGGACCGCAAGTTCGGCAACAACTTTCTCCACAATGCCGGCATACGGCACGCCGTTCTGGTCGCTCTTGATCTCGACATGCAACGGCAGAGCTTCGCCCGTATCCAAGACATCAAGAACCTCGCCAATCGTCGGGATGGTCTCGTCACTACCCTTGAGCCGGGTGGCACGACGGGCGCTGGGCGAGAGCGCTCGCACCGGACCTTCGCCTTCGCTGGTGCGCTCCAGCGTCGCATCGTGGATGACGACGAGTTCGCCGGCGTCGGTCAGATGAACATCGAATTCGACGGCATCGACGCCCAGAGCCAGCACGTTGCGGAAGCCCTGGAGGGAATTCTCGGGCCAGAGATTGCGGGCGCCGCGATGGCCGGTAATGAAGGTCATGAGATCGGTCCTGATGTGTGACTTCCTGGTGGGTCAGCGAACGGTCGGGTCGAGCTTGTCCCGCAGCCAGTCGCCGACCAGCGAGATCGACAGCGTGGTGAGCATGATGACGAGCGCCGGCGCCAACATGATCCATGGTGCGCGCGTCAGATATTCTCGGCCGAAGCCGACCATGTTGCCGAGGCTGGTCTCCGGCGGCTGCACGCCGAGGCCGAGAAACGACAGACCACTTTCCATCAAGATAATCTCGGGAAATGTCAGCGTCATCGACACGATCAGCGTGGAGGCAACGTTCGGGAGGATATGGCGGAAATAGATCCTGAAGGGCGAAGCTCCGAGTTGCACGACCGCCGAGGCATAGCCTTGTGCGCTTGCCGAGATGGCCAGTCCCCGGGCGATGCGCGCGTAGCGTTCCCAGCCGTAGAAACCCATCAGGCAGACGATCAGCACCATGGAAGAGCCGAAGAAGGCGAGCACGGCAAGCGACATGATGAGGAAAGGCAGCGCTGCCTGGAAATCTGCCAGGACGAGCACGACATGCTCGACGACGCCGCGAAACTTCGCTGCGGCGAAGCCGAGCGCCGTTCCGAAGACGGCCGAGATGATCGTCGCGCTGAAGGCGATGACCAGCGAAACCCGGATGGACTGGATCAGACGGGCAAGCACATCGCGGCCAAGCTCATCGGTGCCGAGCCAATGCTTCGCATTGCCGGGTGCTGACAGCCGGTTGGTGAGGTCCATGGCGGTGATGCCATAGGGGCGAAGGTAGTCGGCGAAGATTGCGACAAGCAGCATGGCTGCCAGCCACAGGATGCCAAGCCCGATCGACAGCGGAACATTGCGACGGGGCGCTGCGACGAAGCCTGGCCGGCGGGTCGCGGGAGCATGGGGGCGGCCAATCTCTGCAGTGGTCATACCGTGTCTTCCTAATGAGCGTTCTGGTGACGGAGGCGAGGATCCAGCCAGCCATAGAAGAGGTCGACGATCAGGTTCGATATCACCATAGTGGCGGCGATCATCAGGAGGATGCACTGGACGACGGCGAGGTCCCGGTTGCTGACGGACACCACCAACAAACGGCCAATGCCGGGCCAGGAGAAGATCGATTCCACCACCACGGCGCCGGCGATCAGTGACCCGACCATGAAGCCGACAATGGTGATGATCGGAACTGCAGCATTGGGGAGAGCGTGGTTCCATACGACGTCCGACCACTTAACGCCTTTCGCCGACGCCGTGCGGATATAGGGCTGACCCATCACCTCGATCATCGCGCTGCGCGAGAACCGGGCTAGGATGCCGATACCGCCGATGCTCATGGTGATCGTCGGAAGCAGGCCATGGAGCCAGGTGTCCTGTCCACCGGAGGGAAGCAGACCGAGGCTTACCGAGAAGATCAGCACCAGCAGAAGACCCATGACAAAGGACGGGATGGTGAAGCCGAGGATAGCGAGAAGGATAACGCCTCTGTCGATCGCGCTCTGACGGTGAAGTGCGGCATAGACCCCGGCGGGAATGCCGATAAAGAGCTTCAGCAGCAGGGCCGGGATCGTCAGCTGGAGTGTCGCCGGAATACGTTCCAGTACCAGTCGCAAGGCGGAGGCCTTGTCCCGCATGGACACGCCGAAATCGCCGGTGAAGATCGAGTGGATGTAGGCGAAGTACTGAACCCACAGTGGCTGATCGAGACCCCAGGCGCGTCGGAAGGCGTCGACTGCCTCCTGCGGCACGTCGGGTCCGAGCATGACCTGCGCCGGATCGCCCGACATGCGCAGCACGATGAAGGCGAAGGTCACTACGGCGAGGATGGTGACGAAGGCACGCAGCAGGCGGATGAGGACGAAGCGGATCACAGACGTCTCCTCAGGCGGCAATCGGCGCATTCGCGCCTTCAACGAGGTGACAAGCAGCAGTGCGCCCGTCGCCAAGGGTCCGAAGCTCCGGCACTACGTTGCGGCAAAGCGCGGTCGCCAGTGGACAGCGGGGATGGAAGGCACAGCCGGAGGGCCGGCTTGCAGGGTTTGGCGGCTCGCCTTGAAGGATCATCCGACCTTTTAACGGCCGCCCCGGAACCGGCACGCTGGAGACGAGCGCCTGAGTATAAGGATGACGTGGCGAAGCGAAGATCACGTCAGAGGACGCCTCCTCCACAATCCGGCCCAGATACATGACCGCGACGCGGTCGGCGATATTGCGCACGACCTTCAGGTCGTGGCTGATGAAGACCATGGCGATGCCGTTGTCCTCCTGCAGGTCACGCAGCATGTTGACCACCTGCGCCTGGATCGAGACGTCGAGCGCGGAGACCGGCTCGTCGCAGACGAGCAGCTTGGGACGGGTAGCAAGCGCCCGGGCGATCACGGCTCTCTGTCGTTGTCCGCCGGACAATTCATGCGGATATCGGTCGGCCTGGTCGGAACGAAGACCAACGGCGGTCATCAGCGCCTCAACGCGCGCCATCCGCTCTTCCCTGGCCAGAACATCATGGATGTCCAGCGGCTCGCGGATCTGGGCCGCAATCGTGAGCCGCCGGTCGAGCGCGGCCAGCGGATCCTGGTAGACAAGCTGCATCTTTGCCCGCAGCGCACGCCATTCAGCGGTCCCGAGTGCTGGCATTTGCTCGCCCTCGAAGGTCACCGTTCCGGTCTGCGCAGGATCGATGCCGAGCAGCATACGGCCAAGTGTCGACTTGCCCGACCCGGATTCGCCGACGATGCCGAGGCTTTCTCCCGGCAGCACCTTGAGCGACACGCCGTCCACGGCTCGCACAGGGGTGACTTTGCCGAAGAGCCCCCGCCGCATCTCGTAGACACGTGTCAGTCCCTCGGCCTCAATGAGCGGAGCGGCCACCTAAACACCCTCCAACATTTTCTGGCGGACAGGCACAGTCTTGGCAAAAGGCACAGGATTGAAGCATGCCAGGTGCCGCCCGTCATCAAGCAGGTCTAGAGCCGGCCGTTGAAAATCGCAGGTGGCCGCCGCATGGGCACAGCGGGGCGCAAAGGCGCAGCCGGCAGTCAGATGCTTCGGATTGGGCACCGTGCCCGGGATCGGGATCAACCGGTCGCGCGGACCATCGAGGCGCGGAATCGCATCGAAGAGGCCGCGGGTATACGGGTGCCGGGGCTCCGAGAAGAGCTGCGCGATCGTGCCTTGTTCAACGATGCGGCCGGCATACATGACGCAAACCCGCTCGCAGACCTGCGAAACGGCGCCGAGGTCGTGGCTTATGAAGACGGTGGCCATCCCGGTCTCGGCGCGGAGCTGGATGAGCAGGTCGAGGATCTGCGCCTGGATGGTGGCGTCGAGCGCGGTCGTAGGCTCGTCGGCAATCAGCAGGTCGGGCTCGCCGGCGAGCGCCATGGCAATCATCAGCCGCTGGCACTGGCCCCCGGAAAACTCGTGGGGATAAAGATCGAAGCGGCGGCGGGCATCTGGAATGCCGACCATGTCCATGACCCGGAGTGCCTCTGCCCTCGCAGTTTCTCCTCGGAGGCCGCGATGAAGCGTGAGTGCCTCGGTGATCTGCCGGCCGATGCGGATGACCGGATTGAGCGAGCTCGACGGGTCCTGGGAGATCATCGCGATGCGCCCGCCGCGGACGTTCTCGAGCGCCTGGCGCGGCGTCCCGCACAATTCCTGTCCCTCAATGCGGACGGAACCGGATACTGTCGCCCTGCCGGGCAGGAGTCCCAGCGCCGCCAACCATGTAACGGATTTGCCGCAGCCGGATTCACCGACAAGGCCGAGTGCCTCTCCACGGCCGACCGCCAGATCGATGCCGTGCAGCACCTGGACGCCATCGAAGGCGACCTTCAGGTCGCAGATCTCGACGAGATGGTTGGACATTGCGTTCTCCTTCTTCAAGGCCTGATCGCACGCCAGGCTGGGCCTGGCCGCCACGGTTTTTTGGAAGGGAAGTCCGGCGAGCTTATCACCCGCCGGACAAAAACGAGACCGTTACATGGTCCAGTTGTTGGAGCGGAAGTCCATGGCGAAGGCGGGTGCTGCCTTCCACTTGAGCGAGGACTTCATACCGGTGAAGACGGCATTCTGGTGCAGGACCTGGTAGGCCGGGTCTTCGCGCTCGCAGATTTCCAGCATGCGGGCATAGGCCTTCTTGCGCAGCGCCCGGTCAGTGGAAGTCTCCAGCACAACCGACAACTCGTTCATCTCGGCGTTGGTCCAGTCCTTCTTCTGCTGCATCTCGCCGTTCGGACCGAACTGCGTGACCATCGGCGTCACCGGATCATTGATATTTGCCGAGGCCGACCAATCGCGCACGCCCTTTACGCCTTCCGGATCGTGGATCTGCGCCCAGTTCTCCTTCATCTGGATCTCGACGTTGAGGCCTACCTGCTTCCACATTTCGACCATGATTTGGCCGTTAGCGGTCTGGTTGGTGTAGTAATTATTGAGCAGGCGGAAGGGGATCGCATCGCCCTTGTAGTTGGCCTGCTTCAAAAGGTCTTGGGCGAGTTGCGGATTGTATTCCGGCACCTGCCAGCCATCGATGAACATATCCGTCGTCTTGAAGATGTCGAACTGCAGGCCGGCGGGAATGACGGTCTGGCCGCCCCACAGCGCCTCGACGATCGCCTGACGATCGATCGCGTGGGTCATAGCGCGGCGCACCAGCGGATCGGCAAGCACGGGGTTCTGCGTATTGAACACGGAAATGCGATGGTTGAGGATTGTCGAGCCCTGAACCTCGAAGCCCGATGCGGACTGGACGGACGCGATCTGGTCCGGCGGCAGGTCGCAGGCGAAGTCATATTCGCCCGACAACAGGCCGTTGACGCGCGAGGCGACTTCCGGGACCTCGACAAAGCGGATTTCTTCGAGCGGTGGGCGGCCGCCCCAGTATTCATCGAAGGCGACGAGCGTCAGCGAGACGTCCGGCTTGTATTCGGCGACCATGTAGGGGCCCGTGGTGATCGGCTTGCGCGCCCACTCGGTGTAGGAGGCAGCCTCGTCCCAGGCGCGACGGTTGGCGATCTGGCTACCATAGGCGTAGAGACGGCCTTCGAGCGTGACGTCGGGCGTCGTGTTGTGGAAGCGGACTGTGTATTTGTCGACAGCCTCGACGCCGGCGAGCGCCGGCCACAGACGGCGACCGATGCCAGGGACGGAAGCGGGCAGTTCCTTGGCGGTCGTCGGCTTGTGGTCATCGGCGAAAATCGTCTTGCCGCCCTTCGGCTCAGTCTCACCAAACACACGCTCCTTGGAGAAGGAGAAGACGACATCTTCGGCCGTCAACTCGTCGCCATTGTGGAACTTGACGCCCTGGCGCAGCTTCAGCTCGAGCGTCTTGTCATCGATGCGCTTCCATTCGGTCGCAAGGCCGGCGACGGGGCCTTGGTTCCCCATCCAGTCACGGTTGATCAAACCTTCCCAGAGGTTCGGGAAGAAGACCCGCTCCCCAACATTGGACTGCTCGTTCCAGACGCAGAGCGTATTGTTGTTGGTGATCTTCTGCACCGCTATGGTCACCGAGGGGCGCTTGCCCTGCGCGAAGGTCATGCGCGGAAGGATAAGGCTGCCGGTGGCGGCCCCGATAAGGCCGAGCGCGCCGCGTCGATTAATGGAAAGCATCGATAACCTCCTGGGTTGGATATTCGAGATGCGAGTTCTCCTGCGCTTCTCGAATGTCGGTTTGTTAATGGGCTAGTGAATTTTCGATGACGTGCCGCGGAGGCCGCGACGCGCAATGGTCAGGCCGGCACCGCAAGCGTCGGACCGAACTGCGAAGACACAGCGGAAGGGAGAAGCCCCTCGAGGGCTTTCTGGAGTTCGAAGGCACCTGTCGCGACTGTGACCGCCCCGGCCTCAGCCAATACACCTGGCCGGTTCGGACGCGGATCAGCGGGATCGACGAAGCCGATTGCGCGCATGCCGGCCGCCACGGCACCGATAATGCCGTGGGCGCTGTCGTCGATGACGAGGCAGCGGCTCGGATCGATGCCAAACTCACGGGCACAATGCAGGAAGAGATCCGGAGCGGGCTTCGGCGCCTCGACCATTTCGGCACTGAAGATATGCGGTGCGAAGTCGTGCCACAGATCGAGGAGGCCGAGGCTGTTTTGCAGGCGCTCAATACCGCTGTTCGAAGCGACGCATTTTGGAACCGACAAGGATCGGACGAGGGCAGGCATGCCTGTCATCGGAGAAAGCGAGCGCGCGAACTCCGGATACAGAGCAGTTCGAAGACCGGCAAAGACGGATGCGGGTTCTGCCAGGCCCAGTTCCTCGATACAGATTCGGTGCGCGTCGATCTCGGAATAGCCGGTGAAGCGACGATGCACCTCCGGCCGAGAAATTAAGACGCCGGCATCGTTGAGCGCCTTCCACAAGATGGCGGTCGCGACCGGCTCACTGTCGATCAGCACGCCATCGCAATCGAATATGAGAAGCTCTACAGTCATTCCGTTCCACTGTTTGTTCACACCCGACGTGATGCTTCCGACAAGGCAGACGCACCGGCATCGAATTGCTCTTCCGATCTGCTTGTGGACATGTGCCATTAGCCTCGGTGGTTGATGCAGCGTTCGTAGGTTACACATGTTACGCCAGTGTGACATTTGATCGGAGCGAAGCGTGGAAAGTCAGGAACTGATGGTGCGGGCGGCGTGGCTGTATCACGTTGAGGGGCTTACCCAGGCGCAGATTGGCGAGCGCATGAACCTCACGCGGCGGCGGGTGAATGAGCTGCTGGGCGAGGCGATGGAGAAAGGAGTCGTGCGCATCAGTTTCAACTCCTCGCTCGCGGAGAACATCGAGTTGGAGGCGCGGCTATGCCGCCGTTTTCATTTAGAACATGCGGTCGTGGCGCCGACGCCTTTGGATCCGGATCACATGCATGCCGTCATTGGCCGGGCCGCTGGCGGGTACCTCGATCGGCTGATCCAGAGCCGCAGGCCCAGCTCGATCGGCGTCGGCTGGGGCGCCACGTTACGCGAGACGGTGCATCATATGACAGCAACGAGCGAGCCGGAGATGCGCATTCGATCATTGATGGGTGGCCTGACCCGCGGCTCGGAGATCAATACCTTCGAGATCGTCCACAGCTTCGCGAAGGTGCTAAGCGCAAAGTGTCACTATTTCGCTGCGCCGATCTATGCGGGCAGCGAGAAGGCACACACCCAGATCATGGCCCAGCCGGTTTTCCAGGAATTCCTGCGCGAGGCGACGGCTGTCGATGTTTCCTTTTTGAGCGTCGGTGACGTGACCGGCAGGTCGTTGCAGGTACGCTATGGTCTTCCAGCACAGACTGACATCAGGGAACTCGTGGCCGCCGGCGCCGTGGGCGATCTCCTGGGACGGTACCTCGATGCCCAGGGTTGCCCGGTCGATCACCCGCTGAACCGCCAGGTGATTTCCCCCAACCTTGAGTCCTATCGCGCCATCCCTTTTCGCATCATCGCATCGGGTGGCCCCCATAAGCATGCAATCCTTCTTGCTGTGCTCAACGCACGGCTCGCAACCGCAGTCGTGACAGACGCGGATAGTGCTCGCTTTCTTTTGCGCGCATGATCCCATCCGGCAAAGCGCTGTGGCTCGCGGACTCGACCATTACATGAGGCGGCATTTTCGAATACGGACGGATACGCAATCGCAGACCTGTTTGGTCGTCGCCGTTGAACGTCGCAAATAGTGGCGACGTGAGGGGCCAAGCGATGTCTGCTTTTATGCAGATCAAACGATGGCTGTTGATTTCCACTGAGAGCTGACCCGGGGCAGCCTGATATTTCCATTGAGAATTGACCCATGTTTCAACCGTCCCTC
>NZ_CABFWE030000011.1:660099-664132 GCF_902153235.2 Pseudorhizobium halotolerans
CGTATCATGGGGAATAGCGCTTCAGAAGTGTCGTCAGGGACAACTTGGGTGGGCGTCTGAGCGCCTGCTCAAACCAGTATATGCCCCGCACATGTTCGACTGCTTAGGTCAAGCTGCTCCAGCCGCAAGCTTAGGAGATCGTAAGGTTCGACGCCTCGTGAGACGCAGAATGACCATCCCAAACACGGAAGTCGACAGCGATTGACACTTGCACGAGCTGAAGCGGCCAGGATGGTGGAATACCGGCTGCAAAAGTACATCATCTATTCATCCGTTCGGATCCGGAAAAGCCAATGCAAATTACGCCGAATACAACCATCGGTCTTCATACTCCAATAGAGCTGGCAAATTGTTACCTGCATCCAGACTACCGGTGGGCTTGCAACTTAACCGGTACGCTCTAACGAGAAATGAAGCTGTTATTCTCCAGCCTGCCCCTCAGAAGCTTCATCCTTTTTCGGCTTTATCAGCCGCAGAGTGGTAAACGTCATCACCGAGAGAACCACAGCTGTATCATATGAGCCTAGTCCGACCGCCGTTCCGACCGCGCCAGTCGCCCATAGACTGGCAGCGGTCGCGGTTCCACGCACGCTGTTCTTCACGACCAAGATAGCGCCGCCGCCGATGAACCCCATGCCGGTGATTAGACCTTCAACGATTCGAGCGGTTGCTTCTGCGCTGCCCGCTGTAAAATGCTCGGTCGCTTGAATGAAGCCACAGCTGGCTATCGCAACCAAAGGAAACGTGCGCAATCCCGCACTTCTTTCATTTTGCTCACGGTCCCAGCCGATTGGCAGTGCCAGAGCGTAAGCGGCGAGTAACGCGCCCAGATGAGGCAGAAAATCTAAATGCACTAACACAAACTGAAAAAAATCTGATAAGGATACTGGCATGCTGGAATTTCCTCAGGCGACGATCTTTAAGATCTAGCGAGTTGCCGCGAAATATTTCTGTCAGCGACGATCTTTAAACCCGAGGTATGTATAGGTAAAGGATATTAATAGCGAATCTACTGAACTAGGCCGTGTTGTCGACATGATTTTCTGACCTTATTACGAGAGGAATTCGAAGTCTGGGCAAATTAGTGTGATGTCGCGAGTATATCTCGTTGGGTAGGGGTCACGTCCAGGAACCGATGGAGATTGCCTAACGTCGCGCGAGCTTCGTATCGGTTGCCGCTGGTCCACTTGTCGACTGGAGCTTTTCGATGAAACGAATGTGTTTTTGAACAGTCTGTTTTGTCTTTAACAATCTCAAAAGTCGATGGTGCGAAGGCCGTGGTCTGCTTCGCTCTTCGTCCAATCGATTGGCAATTCTGGCTTTGATCTTGCGCCAGACGACTAGAAACTGATCCATTACAATTCTCCTTCGACGAGACGACATATGATAATGGAATGCAATAGTTCAAATTGATTGTTGCAATTGATGAGATAGGTATTATCAATAGACATGCCCTATCGCCCGACCCTTCGCCAACTTGAATACATCGTTGCCCTCGATGACCTTAAACATTTTGGACGAGCTGCTAAACGATGCCATGTGTCCCAACCCACACTATCGGTGCAGGTTAGCCTAGTGGAAAAATCCCTTGGCGTGACGCTGTTTGAAAGAACACCAACTAGCGTATCAACGACACCCATTGGCGATGAATTCGCTCGTGGTGCAAGGCTAGCGCTTTCCACGGTCGATGACATGGTTGAAGGCGTCGTGAAGGACCTGAAAACCCTGGGTGGGCTCATCCGCCTGGGTACGGCGCCAACTTTTGGCCCTTACTTTCTTCCTCGCTTTCTCCCGGCCGTTCACCGGAAGTACGCCACTCTCAAAATTTACATAAGGGAAGACCGGCCGTCAGACATCGAGATGGCGGTACTAGAGGGTAGTCTTGATTGCGGGTTAGGTCCGCAACCGGAGCGATCGAATCTGATGTTCAGACGCATCGGTACCGAAAAACTTTATCTCGGCGTACCGTCTGATCACGCTTTGGCTCAGAACGACACAGTTACAACGAGGGAGCTTAAGGGCGTCAAGCTCTTGGCACTCGGAAGCGGGCATCGTCTTCTCGAAAACGTTCGTCATCTTGCTGAGGTTGCTCGGGCAGAGGTTATCGACGATTACGAAGGTACGAGCCTCGATTCCATCCGCCAGATGATTTCCATAGGAATGGGATGTTCGCTTTTTCCCGAGCTTTACGCCAGAGGTGAATTCCGCAAGGATGATGATGTCAAGCTTTTAACGATCACCGACTGGTCGGAACGGCGCGACGTCGGGTTTTACTGGCGAGAAAATAGTGGACGTCAGGCCCATTACGGAAAGCTCGCGGCAGAGTCGGATCGAGCCTCCGAAGAATTAGGTATCGCGTAGCGGTTAGATATCTTGTGGCAGTGCAGGCATGTGCATTTCCTTATCCGCACATGCCGCTTCGTCGGTCCGCTGAGATCGCCTGGCGGAAATGACCTCGCCTCCCAGGCGAGCCGTTTGCACCCACCCAGATCTCTGTCAGCTCAATATGACTCGGCGCTTTCTGATCACGGGGATCAAAACTGGCATGTTCTGCCTGTTGTGACGCTCAATGTACTCGATCTGCTCACGGAAACGTAGCCTAAGCTTCTTGAGGGCGCGTAATCGAAGGCTTTCCGGCGCTGGTCGATTTTGTTCGACGTCGATCTGCGTCTGCACATGAGCCTTGCGATTGCGTAGGGCCGTTAAAAACTTTTCCATCTTCATCTCCTTTTGTTCGGCAAAAGAAATATGGAAGATGAATGACAATAGCTCTAATTCATTGTTTCTATGCTACCGATAGTTTTCCTTTATGACCTAATTCCAGGGGTAGATGGAATGAAGAGTGCTCGACCGGGCTGCCAGCCGAGGCGACCGTGAATGAGACCGACAAATCTATCGACAGAGATGCTGGCCTGCGGACACCTAGTCGTGCTGGCCGCGCATATTGGTCATCCAGGGATGTGTTTCCTACATCGATCGTCAGCTTTCCATGACCGTCCATTGCATCTCAGGCATTGGAAGCCAGGATGAGGGTTGCATTTTCGACCTGAACCGGATCGACCGATGCATTCCAGAGGCCACCGCTGCGGATGGTTGCGATTTCGACCCCCTCCCCCAGCGTTCGGCACAGCATCCTTCTCGATTTCTGCAACAAAGCGGTCGATATTGACGACCTTTGGTTCCAGCGGATGATTGCGCCCGAACTAGAGAAGCTGGCTTGCGAATTTCGCCCCTCGTGCGACACCTGCCAGGGCATTGGTGACGCGTCGGGTCGCCGCTTCATTACCGGCTACGTCCTTGGAAAGAAGCTGCAGGTTCGCTGCCACGACCTCCAGCAGGTTGTTGAAGTCATGGGCGACGCCGCCGGTAAGTCGGCCGGTCGCCTCCATCTTCTGAGCCTGTCGTAGCGCCTGTTCCGCCAAAGAACGCTTTTCAACTTCGTCGGCGACGCGATCCTCGAGATGGGCGTTGGTCCCCAACTCCTGTTCCCCAGACCTCCGCTGCTCGATCTCCCTCAGCGCCGTCTTGAACAGGCGGACGTTGTCGAAGGCAACCGAGGCTTGCCCTGCAATCCCACTGAGCAGGCTCTCATGCTCGATGTTATTTTAAACCGCTCGGGTCAGAATGCCCAAAGAACAGCCCGCCGAAGACCTCGCCGTTTGAAAACGTGGCCGGGACAGCTAGATGAAAGGTATTGAACCGGCGACCACAAGATTGGCTCGCCTCCTCGGTTGCATCATACGGTTGCATGAGAAAAGACATAGCTGCGCCAAAAATATTCCGGGCGCCCTAGCGCGTCACTTCTTTCGGCGTAATCAATACAAGCCAACTCGGCGGCAATTGCAGCTTCTAGGATGCTCGCCTCACGATGCGCATGAAAAATCCCTATCGGCTCACCCGGCATAGGGTCTCGAATGTCAACGGCCAGACGGCCGTGCTCCGCGAGTAGACGCGCTGTTGATTTCCACTGAGAGCTGACCCGGGGCAGCCTGATATTTCCATTGAGAATTGACCCATGTTTCAACCGTCCCTC
>NZ_CABFWE030000011.1:664142-778372 GCF_902153235.2 Pseudorhizobium halotolerans
CTACCCGGAAGTACG
Organism: Pseudorhizobium halotolerans; assembly: GCF_902153235.2. Taxonomy (NCBI): domain Bacteria; kingdom Pseudomonadati; phylum Pseudomonadota; class Alphaproteobacteria; order Hyphomicrobiales; family Rhizobiaceae; genus Pseudorhizobium; species Pseudorhizobium halotolerans. Next base: position 664,158 of record NZ_CABFWE030000011.1, read on the forward strand.
CCCTATGTCCTCTGAGGCGGAAGCCAGGCCGATACTTTCCTCGAGACGCCTGGCCGAGGACATGATTACAGTCGTTCCCACAGCGAGGGATTATCTTCGGAAGCGATGGAGATGACCGCCGTTGCGACTATGGACTATCATCCTCAGGAACGGCGAAGGCGCCCCCCGCGGAGCGCAGGATCTCCGCAATGCTATCGGAGTTCCCAGCCGCTTTGACGGCGACCAGGGTACCTCCAGCGCGCAACCCCTCCGTATAGAAGTGCGCCTCTTTTTCCGGAGCACCGCTGGTGCGTAAGATGTCATAGACGCTTGCGGCCGTTGCGCCCGCTACGACGCCCGCCGAGGCTCCGGCAAGGCTTGTGGCAAGCCATCCCAGCACTCCCACAAGGCCCAGGCCCGAGACAGGCATGAGAGCAAGCCCGGCGACGAGACCGAGAGCTCCACCTCCGACGGCACCGATACTGGCTCCGGCTGTCGTGCTTTCGATAGGGTCGATGTCGGTTGTTAGGTGTTCGCTCTGATTGGAAATGATACTGATATCCTCCTCCGGGACGCCAGAAGAGGAAAGTTTTTCAGCAGCCAGTTGGGCGGCTTCAAGATCCTTGAACAGAGCGGCTACCGTTGGCATCGGATCCTCCACGACGATCTATCACGATAAGCTAAGACGATGCTGCTCCCTTCAAGGCCTTTATTCCTACTCATCCTCGTCATCCAGGAGGACGCGAACGGCTGCGCCATCAAGATCCTCATACTGGCCATCCTTCATCGACCACAGGAAGGCGCCAAGGCCAACCGCTCCCATGAGGATCGAGATCGGGACGAGAACCAGGAAAAGGCTCATTGCAGGCTACCTTCTGTTGCGGTCGTCGATGCCGTGTGGGTATCCCTCAAACGGGAATGATCCCGTGGGGCCTACGGTTCCCTCACTTGAGCGGCGCATCATCATGGGCAGCTCCTCCGGCCATCTCCCTATAGGCGTGCCAGGTGGCGTGACCGAGCAAGGGGAAGACGATGACCAACCCCGCCAATCCAGTCGCCAGGCAGGCCAGGAACAGGCTCAGCACGATCGCGCCCCAGGCCAGCATCGGCTTTAGATTGTTCCAGACCAGCGCCATGCTGATCCCCATGGCGGTCAGGCTATCCACCCGCCTGTCGAGAAGCATCGGGATCGAGAACACGCTCACGCCGAAGGCAAAGCCGGCAAACAGCGAACCGACGAAGCCGCCCACCAGAAGCATGGCCCAGCCCGTCGGCGTCGTCAGCAAGACCGGCACGATCTGCGAGAAACCGAGGAACGGACTTACCCCGAAAAACAGCGCATAGATCAGAACCGCCGATCTCATCCAGAGTAGAAACAACAAAACGAGGAGCAGACCGGTGAAGAAAATGTGCGCCCCGGTTTCCACACGGATGAGCAGCATCCGCCGGGCGCTGATCCGTTCACCCGCCTCGGTGGCGCGGCTCTTGGCGTAGAGCCCCGCAGCCAGCAGAGGCGCGATGATCAGAAACCCGGCCATGGCCGGAAACAGATAGTAGTCCCGCTGGCCGACAAACAGCAGCCACACGAAAACCACCGACAGGAGGAAAACCCCAAGGCCGTAGCCCAAGCTCAGTACCGGCTGTATCCATAGATCGGACCAGCCTCTTGAAAGCCATTGCAGAGGCGCGTGCGCAGACAGGTTCCTCTTGAAGAGGGGATTGCGCGTTTCCTCGATCGTCGAGGTCTCGCTGAGGAGCCCATAGGTTTTGCCAGGCGTCTTCATTCGTCTCTCCCTGAAGGGCTAACAGGCAGATTTTGCTGCACGATACTCGCCCTCACCCGATCCTGCCGTTTTCAGATGGCTTACACAGCCCGGGTCACTCGCGACTGCAATGTAGACAAGATGGGCGTTGGCGGCGACGAAGACGGCAACCGCAATCCCAACCAGCGTCCACAGTGGCCATTGACGCGCAGACATCAGCGTTTCTCCAGGGCCAGGTCGTTCACATAGAGCGCAAGCGTCTTTATCTCGACTTCGGTCAGTCGCTCGTCCCATGTCGGCATATGCCCGCGGCGGCCGCCATGGATCGTGGTGATCAGCGTCTGCATGTCGCCACCATAGACCCAGTAATCATCGGCCAGATTGGGGGCTCCCATGTCTTGGCTGCCGCCGGCATCTTCTCCGTGGCAGGCAGCGCAAGTCGAAAGGAAAACCTCCCTGCCCGCCTGTATCTCCGTCGCATTCTGCGGCGTGGAGGTCTCTGGATTGGTGAGCGAGTGAACATACAGGGCCACCTGCCGGACCTCGGTGCGGTCAAGCATCTGGTCGCGTCCGAAGGCAGGCATTTCCGCCACTCTTGTTTCATCATGGGCTGCATTGATACCGACGCGAAGGGTCTCTGCTATGTTCTCCGCGCCCCCGCCCCAGAGCCAGTCGTCATCGGTCAGGTCCGGATAGTTGAACCGTCCCGTGCCGTCGGTGCCATGACAGGCCGCGCAGTTGTCGCCGAACAATTGGCGACCGGAGGCGCGGACAAACTCCATGAGGGATTCGTCGGCAATGATCTCGTCATAGCTGCGCGTTTCGATGGCTGCCGTCCATTGCGCGCGAGCGGTCTGGCTCTGAGCGAGATCCTCTTCGATCCTCTGCCGCTGGTCGGTGCCCAGCACGCCTTTCGTATAGGTCGTGCCAAGCGGCCATGTCGGCATCAGGATCCACCAAAGCAGGGCGAACAGATGCGTCACGACCAGGAAGATCAGGACGCCGCGCGGCACCGGTGTGTCCAGCTCCTTGATGCCGTTCCATTCGTGACCGGTCGTCTTTCGACCGCTGACGGGATCGACTTCCTCTACGTCCATGGCCTGTCTTCCTTGTCGAGAATGTCCTTCTTGGCCTTGTCAAATCGCTTCTTGTTCGAGGGCCAGAAGGTGTAGATCAGGACACCGACCGCAAAGGCGATGAGATAGAAAAGCCCCCAGCTCTTGGAGAAGAAAACGAGTGTGTCATGGTCGAGGTCCATGGAATCCTCCATTTTCCGTCAGTTGCTTGCGTCCGGAGGCAATTCCTCCGCAGCCGTTCCCTGGTAGGCGGCGTCGGTAAGGCGTCCAAGCACCTGAAGGTAGGCCACCAGAGCATCCATCTCGGTCACCTGCGTCGTCACCCCGTCGAAGGTACTGACCTGCGTCCGTTCGCCGTAGCGTTCGGTCACGCCTGAGGCGAAGTCTGTGTCTGGCGACGCCTGACCATAGGCGTCCCGAGCAGCATTTTCGACCATCTCATCAGTATAAGGCACACCCAGCGCCTGCTGGGCCTTCAGGTGAAGCCCGAGATCCTCGAGGTCGAGCTCGTTCTGCGCAAGCCAGGGATAGGCAGGCATGTTGGATTCAGGCACTACCTCGCGAGGATTGGTCAGATGCGCCACGTGCCAGAAATCGGAATACTTGCCGCCGATCCGCGCCAGGTCCGGGCCAGTGCGTTTCGAGCCCCATAGCATTGGCCGATCGTACTTGGACTCGACAGCCAGAGAATAAGGGCCATAGCGCTCCACATCGTCCCTGAGCGTGCGGATCATCTGGCTATGGCAGGCATAGCAGCCCTCGCGGACGTAGATGTTTCTCCCTGCGAGCTCGAGTGGAGTGTAGAGGCGCATATCGGGAACGTCCTCGACAGTCTCGTCTATGGTGAACAGCGGCGCGATCTCGACGATGCCGCCAACGCTGGCAGCAGCGATGATGGCAAAGACAAATCCGAGTGCGGACCGCTCCAGCTTCCGGTGAAAGAGCTCTCTCATCGTGATTACTCCGCTGGGGTCACTGGCGAGACAGGACCATCGACGACAGGCAGATCCTGTTCAGCGCGTGAGACGGGTGCTCCCCGCGCCGTCATCCAGATGTTGTACGAACCGATGATCGCCCCGATCAGGAAGAGCAGGCCGCCGAATGTACGCGCGATGTAGTAGGGATACATCGCCACCAGGGAGTCGATGAAGGAATACGTGAGAGTGTTCTGCTCGGTGTAGGTCCGCCACATCAGGCCTTGGATGATACCGGAGTTCCACATTGCGAAGATGTAGATCAGCGTCCCGGCAAGGGCGAGCCAGAAATGAGCCTCCACCAGCATCGAGGAATACATTCGCTCCCGACGCCACAGGCTAGGGACGAGGGTGTAAAGAGCCCCGAACGTGATCATGGCGACCCAACCGAGAACGCCCGCATGGACGTGACCCACGGTCCAGTCGGTGTAATGGGACAGAGAGTTCACGGGCCGGATCGCAAGGAACGAACCTTCGAACGTGGAGAGGCCGTAGAAGATAGCCGCGATGAACATGAACCGGAGAGTGGCATCATCGCGAACCTTGTGCCAAGCACCATTCAAGGTCAGAAGTGCGTTGCCCGCGGAGGCCCAGGAGGGGACGAGCAACATGACCGAGAAGGTCATCCCAAGGTTCTGAACCCAATGTGGAAGCGCCGTATAGTGCAAGTGGTGCGAGCCCACCCACATGTAGAAGAATGTGATCCCCCAGAAGCTCAGGATCGAAAGCCGGTAGGAGAAGATCGGCCGATCCGCACGCTTGGGAAGATAATAATACAGCATGGCCAGAAAGCCTGCCGTGAGAAAGAATGCCACGGCATTGTGCCCATACCACCATTGAACCATCGCATCCTGAACACCGGGCCAGACCGTGTAGCTCTTTGCATGACTGAGCGAAATCGGGATCGCGATGTTGTTGACGATGTGCAGCATCGCGACGACCAGGATGAAGGCCATGTAGTACCAGTTGGCCACATAGATGTGCGGCTCCTTCCGGCGCGCGAGGGTGCGTATGTAGAGAACGAAGTAGGTGACCCAGACAATAACCAGCCAGAGATCGGCATACCATTCCGCCTCGGCATATTCCTTGGACTGGGTAACACCCATGAGATAGCCGGTAACCGCTACCAGGCAGAAGAGATTGTAGCCGAAGAGGACGAACCAGGGGCTGAACTGGTCTGCCAGTCGCGCTCGCGACGTCCGCTGGACGACGTGGAATGAGGTTGCAATGAGGGCATTGCCCCCAAATCCGAAGATGACGCCCGTCGTGTGGGCGGGCCTGATCCTTCCAAAGCTCGTCCACGACGTATCGAAGTTCAACGACGGCCAGGCAAGTTGCGCGGCTGCCCAGACGCCGACGAACATGCCGAAGACGGCCCAGATCATCGTGAAGACAATGCCCACCTTGATCGGATCATCGTAATATTTCGACAGACGCTCTGGATGCGGCTCCGGCTCGAAGAGCGACGACAGCAGCCGCGCCAAAAGCACGCCGCTGCACAAGAGAACGACAACGCCGTGTATGCCGAGCGGATCGAAGCGGCCTGCGGCTGCCATGGCGATACCGATGATCACCAGCGCTATCAGGATAACAACCGAAAGCTGTCTTTCTCCGGCAGTTAGTTGTCCGATCATCCTCGGCCCTCCCCTTCCTGCTTGCGGGCGGTCCCTTCGCCCCTTTCGTCTCAACTAGAACAAGCCATGCGACGGACAACCCTTGATCTGCGACTCTGGGTCAAGTCGCCGCAGAGCCATTCGCTCCGAAGGTCTCCGACGGAGATCCCAACCGCCCGAACCACCTTTCCTCCTTCGCATGATCGGCGAGATCCTGGATCGAGGCAATATGAGTGGTAGCGTCCGCGACTCTCCCTTTCTCGAACCGGCCAGCGGTGCCGCGATTGCTAAATTCGGTTGAAAGTGCCCACCCACCACGTCGTGTCAACCAAGGCTTACCGTGCTGGACTCAGCCGCTGAGGGGCTGGATGGATGTGGAGGCAACGAAGCAAGCTAGAAGTTCGTGGCATGCCGCGTACCGGCAGCGGGTGCCTCACGGAATTTTCCGAACCGCGTACAAGGTCCTCAGGACGGCTCCAGCAGCCTCCTGCAAGGACTGCTGTCTGTCGCCATCGGTTGCCTGCTCGGCAAGCAGAAGGTAGCTGTCCAGAAGGAATTCACATAGCGGCACGAGCCTGTCGCTTATGCCGGAAGGTGCGGCCGGGACAGCGCCAGATTGTATCGCCCCTGTGGCGACAGCCGTGCTTCTCTCTTGCGCGCTGTCCGCGAGAGCCTGCAACTCGGTCGCGTCTTCAGCAGGCGCTTGCCGTGCTTTCTCCCTCAGCTTTACGGAAAGCTCAAGCTCCAGCGCACCGATGTCGGCGCCTTGGGATCTGATCGCGGATGAGCGCAGGCTGTGAAACGCCTTGCGACGTTCACGCCTTAGGGTTGCGACATGCCCCAGTTCTTCCCTGGCCATGCGCTCCGCCGCAGCCTTTATCTCTTCCGAGGGCGCATGTGCTGCAACATAGGTCCAGAATACGAAAGCCCGCTCTTCATTGCGAACCGCCATGGAGAAGGCCTTGTACGCGTCCAGCAGCTCCGGCGCCACGAGCGCCGCTCCCTCATCATCGAACAAGGGCTCATCCAGCGTTCGAGCAGGAGTGGACGGAGAACCAACTGCCTCCTGCCAGCGAGCGACGCTGTCGAGGTGGCTGGTCTCCTCGGCGATCAGTTTTTCGAAAACCGATGCCAGATCCGGCCGATTTTCCCTTTGCATGCGAAGGCAAAGAGATCGGTAGCCTTCGATCGCCTCCTGCTCCATTGCGCGCGCCAGGGCCAGCACCTCATCCAGTGATGCGACCTTCCAGGGCTCCTGCTCGCGACGGCTCATCTTTCCTCCAGTGCCTTGAACAATCGTTTCGAAGCCTAGATCATGAAAGAGCATATTGGCCCGCTTATTGATGTGGATCAACGTTCCCCTCCCCAAGGCGCATAAACACGGGGATGGTTACGATGAAAAGACGATGAGGTTGGTGTGGCGGCACGAGCGAATTTGCTGAACGGCCTTTGCAGACTATCAGCCGCAGTAGCAGTCCTTCTCTTGGCATTGCTTCTTGGTCTTCATGCCGTTCCTCCGGCCCATGCCGCAGGCCAACTTGGCACGTTCCTGGACAAGGTCGAGCCGGGTGAGCTCTTCGAAGGAGCGGATCGGTTCGGGGAGTTGAGCGGAGACCCGCCCATCGTGCCGGTCATGCGCGGCGACGATATCCTGGGCTATGCCTATCTAAACTCCGACTTCACGAGTTCTATCGGCTATTCTGGCAAGCCCATCCACATCGTCGTCGGCATCGACACGCAAGGCGTGATCCGCGGCTTCAAGCTGGTCGACCACAAGGAGCCCATCGTCCTTATCGGCATACCAGAGGCGAAGGTGATTGCCTCGATGAATGCGCTTATCGATAAGGATATGGGGCGCGTCGCGTCCGGCGCCGAACGGCCGCCTCAGGTGGACATCGTGAGCGGAGCGACGGTGACGGTCCTTGTCATGGGAGACAGTGTCTCCCGCGCAGCAGTCCAGCTTATCCGCAGCAACCGTCTCGGGGTCGAGATCACACCTGGCGCCGCGGCAGCCGCCGAAATTCGCAAGCTCGACCTGTCCAAGTCCGACATCGCCGACTGGCAGACGCTTCTCGGCGACGGCTCTGTCCGCAGCCTGCGCATGACGGTCGGCGAGGTGACGCAGGCGTTCCGCGACGCGGGGCAGACGATCGCCGCAGACAAGCCGGAAACGCGCAATCCCGACGACAGCTTCATCGATCTCTATCTGGCGCCGGTAAGCGTGCCATCCATCGGCCGTTCGCTGCTCGGCGATGTGGCCTATGAGCGGCTGGCCGGCAGACTGCAGCCGGGCCAAGCGGCGATCCTCGTTGCGGGGGACGGCGCCTATTCGTTCAAGGGCTCCGGCTACGTCCGCGGCGGCATTTTTGACCGGATCGAACTTCTGCAGAATGGCCAGGGCCTGCGTTTTCGGGATCGCGACCATACGCGCATTCCGGCGCTCGCCGCCGATGGTGCGCCGCGGCTTCGGGAGATCGCCCTTTTCGTGGTCCCCTCCGAATTTGCCTTTGACGTCACCCAACCCTTCGAACTGCAGATGCTGGTGCAGCGCAACGCCGAAGGCAGAAACAAGTCCGTGCTGAACTACAATCTCGGCTACGCCCTGCCGGACAAGTACGTGACAATTGAAACGCCGCCGTCGCCGGTTCCACCGACAGAACCTGCAGCGCAACCGACGGAAAGTGCCGCCGGTGCTCCCCCCGCCGGCGACCTCCTGACGGACCAGCAGATCGCCGATGGCCAGCCGCTGTGGATGCGGATGTGGGACATGAACCGCGTGAAGATCGCCATCACGATCGTGGCACTACTCGTCCTGACCGGCATCTTCTTCTTCCAGGACTGGCTGGTGAAACGGCCGACGCTCTTTGCCTGGATTCGCCGCAGCTACCTGCTGTTCACCCTCGTATGGCTCGGCTGGTATGCCAATGCGCAGCTGTCGGTGGTGAATGTCCTTACCTTCGTGAACTCGTTGATTACGGGCTTCAACTGGGAATTCTTCCTGTCTGCCCCGCTGATCTTCATTCTCTGGGCAGCGGTGGCCGCCGGCCTGCTGTTCTGGGGCCGCGGACCGTTCTGTGGCTGGCTTTGCCCGTTCGGCGCGCTTCAGGAACTGACGAACAACATCGCGCAATGGCTGAAGGTACCGCAACTACGCCTGCCTTGGGGGCTGCACGAGCGGCTATGGCCGATCAAGTACATCATCTTCCTCGGCCTGTTCGGCCTGTCGCTCTATTCGATTGCGCTGGCGGAGGTCTTCGCCGAAGTAGAGCCGTTCAAGACGGCCATCATTCTCAAGTTCGCACGGGAATGGCCGTTCGTGATCTTCGCCCTCACCATGCTGGCGGCCGGCCTGTTCATCGAGCGCTTCTACTGCCGCTACCTGTGCCCGTTGGGCGCGGCTCTCGCGATTCCGGGGCGCATCCGCATGTTCGAATGGCTGAAGCGGTGGCCGGAATGCGGCTCCCCCTGCCAGCGCTGCGCAAAGGAATGTCCCGTCCAGTCCATCCATCCGGAGGGCCAGATCAACGTCAACGAGTGCATCTACTGCATGCACTGCCAGGAACTCTACCACGACGACCAGCGCTGTCCGCACATGATCCAGGTGCGGCTCAAGCGAGAGAAATTCATGGCGCTTTCGACGCCGGCATCTCGGGGCGAGAAGCCTGCCAAGACCGTCGTGACTCACAGGGGCGCTCCAATCGAACGGACGTCTGAAGTTCAACCCGAGTAACGACCTAAGGAGAGGGAAGTTATGTCTACAGAAGAAAACAAGATGCGCCTCAGCCGGCGCCAGATGCTGGGATCGGCAGCTTTTGCCGCCGCCGCGGGATCCGCCACTGTTGGGGGCGCTCTCAGCCTCACCGCGGGATCCGCCACACCGGCCGCCGCGCAAGCAGCCGGCGACAACAGCTACGAGGTAAAGCCCGGCGAGCTCGATGAATACTACACATTCTTCTCGAGTGGCCAGACGGGTGAAGTGCGTGTGGTCGGCCTGCCGTCCATGCGAGAATTGATGCGCATTCCGGTCTTCAACCGCTGCAGTGCGACCGGTTGGGGACAGACGAACGAAAGCCGCAAGGTCCTGACCGAGGGACTGCTGCCCGAGGACGTCGAATTCCTGAAGGATCAGGGCGGCATCTTCCTGAACGGCGACCTTCACCATCCGCATCCGTCCCAGACGGACGGCACCTATGATGGCCGCTACCTCTATGCCAACGACAAGGCGAACACGCGCGTCTGCCGCATTCGTCTCGACGTCATGAAGTGCGACAAGATCATCCAACTGCCGAACCAGCATACGGTTCATGGCCTGCGCGTGCAGAAGTATCCGAAGACCGGCTACGTCTTTGCCAATGGCGAAGATCGCGTGCCGATCCCGAACGACGGCAAGATCCTCGGCGACCACAAGCAGTATCATGCGATCTTCACCGCCATTGACGGCGAGACGATGAAGGTTGCCTGGCAGGTGATGGTGGATGGCAACCTCGACAACGTCGATGCCGACTACCAGGGCAAGTACTGCTTCGCGACGTGCTACAATTCCGAGGAAGGCGTCAATCTCGCCGAGATGATGGGCAACGAACAGGACTGGATCGTCGTCTTCAACCTGAAGCGCATCGAGGAAGCGGTCGCCAAGGGTGACTACACGGAAATGGGTGGCGTGCCGGTCATCGATGGTCGCAAGGGCTCGCCCTATACCCGCTATATCCCGGTCTCGAACAGCCCGCACGGCATCAATACGGCTCCCGATGGCATCCACGTGGTTGCCAACGGCAAGCTGTCGCCGACCGTCACGGTCTTCGACGTCCGCAAGTTTGATGATCTTTTCGAGGACAAGATCCAGCCGCGCGATTGCGTCGTTGCCGAGCCGGAACTGGGCCTCGGGCCGCTACACACCGCTTATGATGGCAAGGGCAATGCTTACACCACCCTGTTCATCGACAGCCAGGTGTGCAAGTGGAACATCGAGGACGCCAAGAAGGCCTATGCCGGCGAGAAGGTCGATCCGATCCGCCAGAAGCTCGATGTCCACTACCAGCCGGGCCACAACCACACCTCCATGGGACAGACCAAGGAAGCAGACGGCAAGTGGCTGATTTCGCTCAACAAGTTCTCCAAGGATCGCTACCTCAACGTCGGTCCGCTGAAGCCGGAGAACGACCAGTTGATCGATATTTCCGGCGATGAGATGGTGATCGTCCATGATGGCCCGTCCTTCGCGGAACCACATGACGCCACCATCGTCCATGCCTCGAAGATCAATCCGGTGCATGTCTGGGATCGTAACGACCCGTTCTTCGCGGATGCGGTAAAGCAGGCAGAAGCGGACGGTATTGACCTGATGATGGACAGTGAGGTCATCCGCGACGGTAACAAGGTTCGCGTCTACATGACGTCGGCCGCACCCGCCTTCGGACTGGAAGAGTTCACCGTCAAGCAGGGTGATGAGGTTACCGTTTACGTGACCAACATCGATGAGGTGGAAGACCTGACCCATGGCTTCGCCATCATCAACTACGGCGTCAACATGGAGATCGGTCCTCAGGCGACGTCATCCGTGACCTTCAAGGCCACCAAGCCCGGTGTCTGGTGGTACTATTGCTCCTGGTTCTGCCATGCCATGCACATGGAGATGAAGGGCCGCATGCTCGTCGAGCCGCAAGCGGCATGATGATCCGTCGATCATTGATAATATCCGGGATGGCGGCCTTCATGGCCGCCCTTCCAGTCGTGGTCGTCGCAGGAGAACGCGTCGTCTCCCCGACAGACAGACATTTGCAGGAGATCGTCGCCGAGGCAGCCCCCGGGGATGTCATCACACTTCAGGCCGGTGACTACTCAGGTCCGGTTGTCATCGACAAGCCGCTCGTGCTGGCAGGCAAAGCTGGCGCAACGGTGACCGGCAACGGCAGGGGAAGTGTCATCGCCATCACGGCACCGGATGTGACCGTCCGCGGACTCTCGGTTACAGGCTCCGGCATGGACCTGACCCTTCGCGATTCCGGCATATATGCCGACAAGACAGCAACGGGTGCCATCATCGAAGACAACACCGTCACTGGCAACATGTTCGGCATCTATCTCTACGGCGCGGTCGATTCCATCGCCCGCAACAACAAGGTCGTAGGACTGAAATCCGGACGGATGAGCCAGGCCGGCAGCGGCGTGACAGTGTGGAACGCGCCTGGCGCCAAGGTCATCGGAAACGACATCAGCTTCGGTCGTGACGGCATTGCGACAACCGCCAGCAAGAAGAATGTCTTCAGCGGCAACCACTTCTCGAACCTGCGTTTCGGCATCCACTACATGTATACCAATGACAGCGTCGTCAGCGACAACGTTTCGACCGGCAACTCCGTGGGTTATGCGATCATGTTCTCCAACCGGTTGGAGATCACCGGGAACATCTCGGATGGCGACCGCGACCACGGGCTCCTGCTCAACTCGGCAAACAATTCCGACATTCGCGAAAACGTCGTGATCGGTCGGATGCAACCGATCGACCGCTGGCTCTCCGCCGGCGTCCAGTCCGGCGAGCACGGCGTGCCGCAATCCGACGAAGAGGTCGACACCTCCGAGGGCGAGCGCCTTGGCCCGGAAAAATGTGTCTTTATGTACAACGCGAACCGCAACCACTTCACGGACAACCGTTTCGAAGGCTGCTCGATTGGAATCCACTTCACCGCCGGCTCCGAGGGCAACACCGTGAGCGGCAATGCCTTCATCGCCAACCGCAACCAGGTCAAGTATGTTGGCACGAGGTATATCGACTGGTCGAGTGAGGGACGCGGCAACTACTGGAGCGACAACCCTGCCTTCGACCTGAACGGCGACGGCCTCGGCGACAATCCTTACCGTCCGAACGATCTGATCGACCGCGTCCTGTGGACCTCGCCTCAGGCGAAGGTACTTACCACCAGTCCCGCGGTTCAGGTCATCCGGTGGGCGCAGTCGCAGTTTCCTGCCCTCTTGCCGGGCGGAGTGGTGGACAGCCACCCTCTCATGGCTCCGCCCGCGGGCAAGAAAGTAGTGCAATGACGATGACAGTTAAAATCGACGAGGTGTCCAAGCGTTACGGCAAGGTCGAAGCCGTCAAGAACGTCGCCTTCGACCTCAATGTCGGCGAGACGATTGCCCTCGTCGGCCACAACGGGGCAGGAAAGACCACGCTGATCAAGCTGATGCTCGGCCTCATCCGTCCCACCGACGGGCAGGTTCGGGTGCTCGGCGAGGATCCGGCCCGGGGCGATTTCGAGGTCCGGCAGAGGCTCGGCTATTTGCCCGAGAGTGTCTCCTTCCATCTCGCCCTGACGGGACGGGAAACGCTTTCCTTCTACGCTCGACTGAAGCGGGTCGACGTCTCGGAGGCCGATATGCTGTTCGAGCGCGTCGGCCTCACACCCGAAGCGGCAGACCGCCCGGTCCGTACCTATTCGAAAGGCATGCGGCAACGACTTGGGCTGGCGCAAGCACTCCTGGGAGAGCCGCGCGTCCTGCTCCTCGATGAACCAACCAGCGGTCTTGACCCGGCGCTTCGCCGCAGCTTCTATGATCTCGTTGCCGATCTTCGTGATCGAGGCGCGACGGTACTGCTGTCCTCGCACGCGCTGACCGAACTTGAGGGGCGGGCCGACCGTGTGATCATCGTCAACCGCGGCATCAAGATCGCCGATGGTACGCTCGACGAACTGCGTCGCATCGCGCGGCTCCCCACCCGGATCAGCATCCGGCTGGCAAACGGCAGGCCGGTACCCCCATGGGCGAACGGCGGCAGCCGCTGGAAGAGGAACGGGCAGACGCTGGAGGCGGACGTCCTCCCGGAGGACAAGATCGCCCTGCTGCACGACATTACCGCTCATCCCGATGAACTTGCGGATCTCGCCGTAGCGGAACCGACGCTCGACGATCTCTACGCACACTTCCTGAATGGGCAGGGGAAGGCATGACAAACATCCTCATAATCGCACGGAAGGAGATCCAGGAGGGCCTGCGCAACAGGTGGGTGCTTGCAACGACCCTTTTGCTCGCGGCTCTCGCCCTGACCCTGTCTTTCCTCGGCAGTGCGCCGACCGGCAACGTCGGCGTCAACCGGCTGGACGTCGTCATCGTCAGCCTTTCGAGCCTGACCATCTTTCTTGTTCCCCTGATCGCGCTTCTACTTTCACACGATGCGGTCGTGGGGGAAGCGGAGCGAGGCACGATGCTGCTGCTGCTCAGCTATCCGATCGGTCGCAGTGAGGTGATCCTCGGGAAGTTCCTGGGGCATCTCGCAATCCTTGCCTTCGCGACATTCTGCGGCTACGGCGCTGCGGCTCTGGCGATGAGCGGGACCGGTGCGGAGGTTGGATCGCAGAGCTGGATCGCCTTCGGCTTCATGGTGGGCTATTCGGTGCTGCTGGGGGCGATCTTCCTCGCCATCGGCTACCTTACCAGCACCCTGGCCAGCGAACGCAGCACGGCGGGCGGTATCGCCATCGGCATCTGGCTCTTCTTCGTGCTCATCTATGACATGGCGCTGCTCGGCGGTCTGGTTGCAGCACAAGGCCACGCCGTGCCGCCGCTGCTTCTGGATCTCCTGCTGGTCGCCAACCCCACCGACGCCTACCGCCTGCTCAACCTGGGAACCGGCAGCGCCGGAGCCCTCTCCGGGCTTGCCGGAATTGCAGAGAACAGTCGCCTTTCACCTCCCGTGTTGACGATTGCCTTGCTGGCTTGGACAATCGTGCCGCTTGCCGTCGCCAACCTGATCTTTTCCAGGAGAGAAGCATGAGGCTCCCGATCTTCGCTGCTGTCCTCGCGAGTTCGCTGGTACTGCTCTCCTGCAGCAAGGAGGAGGCAGAAGCTCCGCCGCCACCCTTTGCCCTGACCGAGGATGCAATGGGGCGATATTGCGGGATGAATGTACTCGAACATCCCGGCCCGAAAGGACAGATAATCCTCGAGCATACCCACGAGGCGATCTGGTTCTCGTCGGCGCGCGACACTCTCGCGTTCACGATGCTGCCGGAAGAGCCCCGTGACATCGCCGCGATCTATGTCTCGGACATGGGCAAGGCGCCGAGTTGGGAAGAACCCGGCGCCACGAACTGGGTGGACGCACGTCAGGCATTTTACGTGATCGACAGCACAGAGGTCGGCGGCATGGGCACAGCCGAAGCCGTTCCTTTCGCCAAAGAAACAGACGCACAGGCCTTCACCAAGCAACATGGCGGACGCATCGTCGCCTTTGATGGTGTTCCGCAGGACTATATCCTGGGATCCGATCCCGCGTCAGAGGCTGGTCCTGGACCGATCGACTTGGAGTCAAGTGAAGGGAACCATGATCATGGCTAAGCTGATCTCCCGCCGGCGAATGATCCTCGTCAGCGCCGCCGCCTGCGGACTACCGCTTGTTGACCGAACGATGGCGCATGCCGAAGCCAAACCAGTCATCTGGAAGGGACAAGCGCTGGGCGCGGTTGCAACACTTGTGCTCAACCATCCGGATCGCGCCAAGGCGGAGCAATTGATCGGCCAGGTCGTCAAGGAGGTCGCGCGCCTTGAAGCGATCTTCAGCCTTTATCGACCGGAGTCCGAACTCAGTCAGCTCAACCGGCTTGGCGCACTGGCCATGCCTTCGGAAGAACTCGTCGCATTGCTGGAGGCCAGCCGGCTGGTCTGGCAGGACACGGATGGCTTGTTCGACCCGACGATCCAGCCCTTGTGGACACTTCACGCCCGCCATTTCGCACAACCGGACGCCGATGCGACGGGGCCGTCGGCGGCGCAGATCAAGCGAGCACGCAGTCTTGTCGGCTTTGAAAAAGTCAGCTTCAACCGCGACCGGGTCGCTTTCGCCAAGCCGGACATGGGCTTGACGCTGAACGGCATCGCGCAGGGTTATATCGCCGACCGGATCGTCTCCCTCCTCCGCGAGGCCGGGATCACCAGCAGTCTCGTCGATATGGGAGAAATCAGTGCCATCGGACGTCGCGATGATGGCACTCCCTGGCAGGTCGGGCTTGCGGACACTCCAGGTGGGTTCACGGCAGGCGATATGGTGATACCGCTCGTTGACAAGGCACTCGCAACCTCAAGTCCCGATGGTTTCCGTTTCGATTCTGCAGCTAAGTTTGGCCACATACTCCACCCCCGCGCAACCTCCGTCACGCCGCCTTGCCGGCGCGTGACGACTATTTGCGGTAACGCGACCACCGCTGATGGCTACTCAACCGCTATGACGCTGATGGAGCCAGACCATATTCGCGATCTTGTCGCCAAACGGACGGGAATATCTGTCGATCTCGTTACGTCAGCGGGCGAACATATGCGGCTTGGTTGAACAAGGAGCCCTCCCGCGACAACGCAGGTCAAAGTGGCAAGCCCGCGGATGGAGGAGACGCACCTGCAGCAACCACCTGCTTTTGCAGGGCAAGCTCGGCAAATGCACAGCAACGGCTAGTGACGAACGCAGGCTGCAAGTCGCCGTTGTAGCTAGCGTTTAGCTGTGCGCCCGGAAGAAATCTCGATTGGTGCAGAACCCCGGAGCAACGCCTTCTCTGGCTTGCGCGTTCGACGACAGCCATGCTTCGCAAGCGTTCCCGTGACGGCAGAACAAGCAGGCTCGTACAGCACGCGCCAGACTCAGCCCAAGCCGTTCCTGTGCCGCGCTTTCCTGGTCGACATCAAGATGCGTCATCATCAGGCCCATCAAGCTCGACTGCCGTTCCAGACGCTTTTCGATCCGTACAGCGATACCCATGATCCTCTCCGTCAGCTCCAAAACGATCATTTCACGCTAGACTGCATGTCCACGGTCGGCGTTGATCCAGGACAAAGACATGGACATCGACGTCCTTCTTTCCTTGGCCGGATTCTAGGGCCTACCTTTGCGTCTCCCTCGTCAGCGCTGACGGCCACAATCACCCTCCCTGGCAGTATTTGCTTTGGCACAAAGACCGGTTCTCTCCCGTGAGTTCATATGCGGACAAGCTGCGGCTGCGAGACTTCCATCCGTCGCTTGTCAATAGCATCGGGGTCCAGACATGATCGATATCAACAACGACCGGACAGTAGCTGCTTTCGCCGCCAGCCTCCCAGGCGCTGCAGAGGTCTTCCGCCGCCATGGAATCAGCTTTTGCTGCGGCGGCCATTTTTCTTTGCAAGAGGCTGCCAACGATGTGGGCGTGCGCGTAGAGGCGCTGCGAGAGGAGTTGCAAGCGCTCATCGATGACGCCGACCGTGATGCTCCTGATGACACCTCACTGCTGATCTCGCATATTCTGGGTCGTTATCACGAAACGCATCGAGCGGAACTGGAATGGTTAATCCCGCTTGCGCAGAAGGTCGAGCGGGTTCATGCCCAACATCCGGAAGCACCGCTCGGGCTTGCCGCGGCACTTGGGAGGCTGCAGCAGGACCTGGAAGAACACATGCGCAAGGAAGAGCAGGTATTGTTTCCTATCATGCAGGCTGGCGCTGGAGAGACACTCTGTGTCCCGATCGCGCGGATCCGCGAAGAACATGAGGCGGAGGGGTTCCACATCCGAGAGATCGAGCACATCACCCACGGACTTTCGCTGCCGCAAGGAGCCTGCAACTCGTGGCGGGCGCTCTATGCGGGAATAGAAAAATTTGCGGCTGATGTCGTGGCGCACATATATCTAGAAAAAACGAAGCTGTTTCCGAGATTCGCGTGATTATGGACATTCTGCTGTGTGCGTCAGCCCGCCCGACCAAGCCTCATTTGCTCCGGCACTTCCAGCATTTCGTTTGACAAGAGCGCTTCAAGGAAGGCGTGGACCGGTTCGTGCTCCTTTCTCCGCGGCCACCACAAAATCTTAGTGCTCCTCGGGCAACGGTATGAAGCCGAGGCCCGTCCTTCCCCGCCGATCGAGCGGTACGGGGTCCAACTCTATATCAACGGCCATGACCATGACCTGCAGCACATCAAAAGGGTTGGCACCTCCTATGTGACCTCGGGTGCCGCTGCCAATATGCGGGAGGTCCGGCCGATCGACGGCACACTCTTCGCCGCCAGACTATGTTGGCCACAGGGGCCTGAACATCAGGCGGAAGATCCATTAAAGCCGTGCCTTGCCCTTCAGCCGAGGCACGGCTCCCACGCCTCCAGTTACAGACCCGCCGCTGCAGCCATCGGTTCGAGGCCTTTCGTGAACAGGTCTCCGATGCCAAGGCTCCGGTAATCGCCTTCCGGCTGGCGCATGAGGAAGAGTGCCTGCAGCCTGTTCCGCATCGCGAGCACGAGTCCGGCCTCAGGACCCGCCACCATCAGCGCCGTGGCCCAGGCATCCGCCTCCGCGCAAGTCCGGGCGACGACGGTGACAGAAGCGGGTGAAGAGAGAAGCGGGGCTCCAGTTTGCGGGGTCATCGTGTGCGACAGCCGTCGCCCCTGCACCTCGACCCAGTGCCGGTAATCGCCCGATGTCGCGACCGCGGCGTCTTGAAGCGCCAGGATTGAGTGCGGCGCACGCCGCTCCGGGTCGGGCTGCTCCACGGCTATCGTCCAGCCTTCCCCATCCGACCGCGTGCCGATCGCCCTCATCTCGCCGTCGATCCCGACGAGCGCCTGGCAGATGCCCAACGCCTGCAGCGTTTCCGCGAGGCGGTCCACCCCATAACCCTTGGCAATCCCATTCAGATCCAGCGTGACGGGCGCAAGCTTGCGGATACCGTCGTCACCGAATTCCAGGATCTCGTCGGGGGCTCGACGCCTTGCTCTCATCGCTGCCTTGATCGCATGCGTGTCGGCTGCGGCGGGACCGAACCCCCAGGCCCCAACCGCGTCGCCCAGGCCGATGTCGAACAAGCCGCCCGATTCACGGCCGATCTTCAACCCGAGCTCAATAACCAGTCGGAGGTCGGCGGCAACCGAGACCCATTCGCCAACCGGTGCCCGGTTCAGACACATGAGGTCACTGTCCGACTTCCAGGTGGACATGCTGCGATCCACGGCCTCCACCGCCGTCTGAAGCGCGGGCCGCACGGGCGCAGGATCAAACTCCGGCGACGCGAAGAACAGCGCCGACCACCGGGTGCCCATGGTAGGTCCATTCAACGCATGCCGTACGAGATCAGTAGACATCTTCGACATATCGTCCCTCAGCCTTGAGCGTCGCGGGGCTCAGCCCGACGGGAGCCAGGATCTCGGTCATCGCATCGGCAACCCCTGCCGCCATGTCGCGCCCGCCGCAGACCATGACCCGTGCACCGTCACGAATGAGGCGGGTAACGGCGACCGCCTCCGCACGCAGCGCATCCTGCACATAATGTGGCCGGGCTCCTCGCGAGATGGCGGTGACGAGCCGCGCAATGCGGCCTTGCGCCTGCCATCCCGGCATTTCCTCACCGTAGAAGAAATCGCTGCCGGGGTGACGCATCCCGAAAAAGAGGTGGATGGGACGACACTGGCGGTTTGCTCGTACGATGCCCGCCAAGGGGCCTATACCCGTCCCCGCGCCGATCAGGATTAGCGGAGTGCGGCCAGCGCCCGCCCGGAAGAGGGAATTCCGGCGCAGGAATGCCTGCACGCTGCTGCCCGGCTCCAGAGCGGTGAGTTGGCTGGAGCAGAGGCCACCGGCGTGCCTTCTTACGACGATCTCCAGAAACCCGTCCCCGCGCGATGAGGCAAGCGAATATAGCCGGGGCATGTCCGATCCCTCCGGCAGGACGCCGAGAAGATCGCCCGCCTGAAAGTGGCTGAAGCCTTTGCCTGTCAGTCGCTCCCAGAGCGTGACGCTCGGCGTGGCGAAGCGCAGGATGGCGGCGGGAGCCTGTACATCCGCTCCGTAATTACGACGCGACACCAGGGTCAGCGTTTCGGTTGCCGGCACGACGGGTTGATGCGCCAGTTCCAGCTCGATGCCCAGAACGTCGCCGAGCGCCCTGCCCCAGCGCGCAAAGTCCTGCGGCGACTGCCGATCCACGGTGTCGAAAGGCAATAGCTCGCTCCAACCCTTGGCGTGGGCAGCCTTCGCGACCGCTTCGGCAAAGGCGCAGAATGCGGGAAAGCTGCGATCGCCGAAACCCAGCACGGCCAACGGAGCGGCGGGGATGTCAGCGGTCTCGTCCAGCCAACCGATGAACCCCTCCGCCGACGCCGGTGCATCGCCTTCGCCATAGGTTGCGGCTAGAATGAAGAACCGTCTCGCTACGGGAAACCGCCTCGGATCAAAGCCCTTCATTGGCGCGATGTGGACGGATTGACCGTGGGCGCGCAACTCCTTCGCAACCGTTGCGGCAAAGCTCCATGTGCTGCCACCTTCGGATCCGACCAGGACGACATTGGAGGCCTGTGAA
Organism: Pseudorhizobium halotolerans; assembly: GCF_902153235.2. Classification (NCBI taxonomy): domain Bacteria; kingdom Pseudomonadati; phylum Pseudomonadota; class Alphaproteobacteria; order Hyphomicrobiales; family Rhizobiaceae; genus Pseudorhizobium; species Pseudorhizobium halotolerans. The sequence goes on from NZ_CABFWE030000011.1 coordinate 683,861, forward strand.
GCCGGGCTATTGTGGGCAAGCCTCGGCCGCCCCCGCCGGCCTCTCATCCATACGAGAACGCCCGTGGCACCCATCGCCGGTACGCCCAGCGCCATCGCACCCAATATCAATCCCAGAGCCGTCGCACCCTGGCCCGTGTGGAGCATGTAGATGATCTCCGACAGCCGTTGCCAGGCGGTGACATTGCTCCATACCAAGAGCTGGCCTGTCCCCTGGTCGACATAGCCGGTCCCCTGGCCTGTCTTCAGCGTGAAGACGTCGGAGGCGTCACCGGCATAGGGAAAGCTGAGTTCACGCAACTGCATGACCGATGTCGACCGCAGGATGTCCATGTCGGCAGGCGGGAAGCCAGTCTGCTCGCTCATTCTCTCGGGCATCGGAGGGTGCAGGGGGGCATCCGGCAGAAGGTCAAATGTAGACGCCGTCATCCAGAGTGCAGTGACAGAGGAGAGGACCAGGCCAAGCACCACGAAGCGCGCGATTTCGACGTGCAGGCGCCCGTCAGTCGGCCCCCGTACTGGAGCGAGCCAGCGTCTCCAGCCTCCGGTACGCCTCGCGACGAGCATGACGCCAGATAGTGCCAATATCAGCATCGCCGCCGCCCCGCCTGCCGTGACGAGGCGTCCGGTATCATCCAGGAACAGCGAGCGATGCAGGTTTGTAAGCCACCGCTCGAACGGGTCCGGATCCGCAGGCGCGATGTCATTTCCGGTTGACGGATCGATCACGGCCGCTCCGGGCGTACCGCCATCGAACCAGTAGGCGGTGATCCTTCCGGAAGGCGCGCGGCGGATCTGCTCGACCCCCGGATGTCGTTCCGCTACGAGCGTCGCCAGCTCCGCTACGGTTTGTCCTGCGTCCGCCTGCGGCGCCGATAGGCGCTCGATCGCAGGAAAGACGGACAGGGCCGCCCCGCTGATCGCGAGCAAGGTCAGGAGGGCAAGAGCGAGAAGCCCCGGCCAGCGATGAAGCATGCGGATCATGACCTGTCCTCACATGCCGTAGGCGAAGCTTGCCACGTAGCGGCGGCCGGAAACCGGTGTGCCCGCGCCTGCTGCCGTAAGAGGTACGGCAACCTCGTTGGGGCTGTCGCGCATGTCTTCGACCGCAGCATCGATATGCAGGGTGTAACCTGCATCGAACAGGGCATCCGCCAAGTCCAGCGTGATTTCGAGCGTTCGGCCCGCGCCGACACTGGCACCGGTGATTCCGTTGATCTGCGCCGGCTCCCCACCGGTCGCCCGATACCAGTCGCTCAGATGCTCATAGTACTTGGACTTCCCGCCGGCCATCCACAGGCTGCCGACATAGGCGCCGGAGGCATCGGTGACATAAAATGCCAGGTAGGCTCCATCGCCACCGTAGTTGCTGAGCGTTGTGGTCAAGGTAACCGGCCGAGCCGTTGCAAGGGCCGGCAGGGTGGTGAGGGCGGTTGTCAAGGCAAGTGCTGCGAGGAGAGCTCTCATGTTGCATTCCTTTCTTGTTACAGCTGGGGACTACTTCACATGCACCTGGGGCGGAGTGCCGGTCCCGAAGAGGATGTTCTTGGGCGGTTCGCCGGTGCCGGAAGGGACCGGCCCGGGCGCACGCCGCCGCCGATCGTCGTCATCATCATCGTCATCGTCATCGTCGTCATGATCATCGTCGTCGTCGTGATGATCGCGGCGCGAGGTCTCGCGGTGGCGCTCTCGACTTGACCGATCGTCGCTGCTCGCCACCTCAAAGGGCAAGCTGCGCCACCCGTCCACCAAGGCCGCCGTGGATGGGCGCGATGCGCTGTCAGGCCTGTCGTCGGCGCGTGTCACGCTCCAGACCGGCACACCGACTGCGACGGCCAGTGCCGTGGAGGTGAACAGAATTGCAGCAATCTTCTTCATGGCAGGATCTCCTTTGGTCTGCTGGTGACCATTCTGGATCCGCGACCTGAGGCTTTGCTGACGGGTTTGCGGTTTTTGCTTCAGGTCGGCGTCAGGAAGATGAACTCGCCGAGGGCAAACCGTGTCGGATGTGCGGGACGCTGCTCAGTGCCGATGGAAGGAGATAAAGAGACTTGGTTCGCACCTGACGGCACCGGTCGACATTGCGCGCTGTGAAGGAGCGTCTCGTCTCGTCGCTTCGCCCCGTCCATAGGAAGCTCGAACCGGTCGTGAACGAGTATCCGCCGGAGCCGCTGGGGTTGTAGCCACTCCGGTATAAGTAAGGAATCGGCTCAGTTCATTTGTCGCTGCGCCCGTTCCGGCCGCGACCTTCCTGTTTGTATTCGAGCTCCATGACCTGAAGCGTGCTGGGATGAACCGTCACTTCGATGCGTCGGCCCTGTCCGTCCGTGCCATCGATCTCGTAACAGCCGTCGTCGATCTTGATGCGCCGAACGGTCCAGCCTTTTTCGAGGGCAAGGCGCTGGACCGCTTCCCGCGGCTGCCACTCGGCCATCGGGACGAAGCAATCATCGTCTGCAACGGCTATGCCGGCAGGAAAGGCCGCGACAAAAGCGAGAATTGTCAGTGTCTTCTTCATGAGGATAACTTCCATGGCGGCCACTTGAGCACTGTATGCGTGACGAAGCTGACGGCATCCTTAAGCTCTGGAAGCAACAGCTTCAGTTCCGTGTCAGCCAGACGGATCATTGGTCTTGCCGACATTAAGGAGTTCCAATGCGAATCCTGCTGATCGAAGACGACACAGTGCTGGGCGCCGCCGTGCGCGACCAGATCATGGCTGACGGCCACTCTGTCGATTGGGTCACGCGTCTGGATGCTGCAAGTGATGCAACCAAAGGCGCAGTCTACGATCTGATCCTGCTTGATCTGATGCTACCCGACGGGCGTGGGATCACCTTCCTGAAAACCCTGCGGTCCCACGGCTCTGTCACGCCGGTGATCGTCCTGACGGCGCTGGACCAGGTCTCCGACCGGATCGAGGGGCTGAACGCTGGCGCCGATGATTATCTCGTAAAGCCGTTCGACCTTGCGGAGCTTTCCGCCCGGATCGGGTCCGTCGCCCGCCGTTACTCCGGCAATCCCAACCCGATTGTCGTGCACGGGCCCCTCGAAATCGATCTAGCGGCGCGGAGTGTCCATCGAGAAGGGAAACCGGTTCCCCTGACGGCGCGGGAATGGGCTCTTTTTGAAGCCTTCCTGGCCCGGCCTGGCCAGCTTCTGTCGAAGGCGCAACTGGAAGAGAAGATCTATGCATTCGACGCCGACGTCGAGAGCAACACCATTGAGGTTCACGTCAGCCGGCTGCGCAAGAAACTTGGCCCTCAGGTGATCGATACCGAACGGGGTCTCGGTTATCGGCTCGGCAGGCCATGAGACCGCTGCGAAGCCTCCAGACCCGCCTCGGGCTTTCACTCGGAATATTGCTGACCCTCCTTTGGCTGGCGGCGGCCTCGGTGACCGCGGTGACCCTGCAGCGCGAAATGGACGAGGTGTTTGATTCCGCCCTTCAGGAGACCGCGCAGCGAATCCTGCCCCTAGCCGTCGTCGATATTGTTGGTCGTGAAGACGAGGGCGTGGCGCAACGCCTCGCGTCTGCCCGCGACCACGAGGAGTTCTTCACCTATATCGTCCGCGACGAAGAGGGCCGTATCCTGCTGCAATCACATGCAGCCGAACCGACCTCGTTTCCACCTTGGGAGGGCCCGGGCTTCGGGCAGACGGCAACACACAGGCTCTATAGCGACGAGGCACTTCAGGGAACGATCCGGATCACCGTAGCCGAGCCGCTCGATCACCGAAGGGACGCAGCCCGCGAGATACAGATGGGCCTCGGCTTGCCTCTTTTGATCGTGATCCCCCTTGCGTTCCTGTTCGTCCTTCTGGCCGTGAAGGCAAGTCTTGCGCCGCTTCGACGCTTTCGCGATCTGCTGGAGGGGCGCAGCGCGCGCGACTTGTCGCCCGTTCCCGCTGACAACATCCCCGAAGAGATGGCGCCCGTGGCCACGACGCTGAACGGACTGCTCGAGCGGCTTAAAGCAGCGTTCGACGCAGAGCGCAGTTTCGCTGCCAATTCCGCGCATGAATTGCGCACTCCGCTTGCTGGCGCCATTGCGCAGGCACAGCGCCTCAGGCTGGAAACGCAGGATCAAGCGGCGGCAGCGCGGGCTGCTGAGATCGAAACCACGCTCAAGCGTCTCACCCGACTGTCCGAACGTCTGATGCAACTCGCGAGAGCTGAAGGAGGCCGGTTGCGGCTGGACCAGGCAGAAGACCTTCGGATTGCTGCGCAGATCGTGATCGATGACCTGGCGCGCTCCATCGACGCGGATCGCATTGTGCTGGAGCTTCCCGATCGCCCCGTGATGTCGGACCTTGATCCGGACGCCTTCGGTATCGTCCTGCGTAATCTCATCGAGAACGCCTTGCGTCATGGATCGGACGACGAGCCGATCGACGTGTCGCTGCTGAACGACGGGACCCTGACGGTTGCCAACGAGGCAGCCATCATCCCCGAAATGACCCTGTCGCGGCTTGCGACCCGCTTCGAGCGCGGGGGCCGGAGCACAGAAGGAAGCGGGCTGGGCCTCGCTATCGTTGCGGCAATCGCCGAGCGCATCGGCAGCAAACTAGTTCTCAAGTCTCCCCGCGCTGGACGGAAATCTGGGTTCCAGGCAAGCCTACAGCTTCCGATTTTGAAGACACCGGCTGGCGGTCCGCAGTAGGTCCCTCGCCCAGTGATACATTCATTGACACACTAGAGAAAGCCAGTTAGTTATTAGTCACTAACTGTGGCGATAGTCATGAGAAAAACAGCGGAAGAGCGCAAGGAGCAGATTCTCACAGTAGCACTTCGGCTCGCGGACGAGTTGGGGCCGGATCGCCTGACGACTGGCGCAGTTGCTGATACCATCGGGCTAACGCAGCCGGCCATTTTTCGCCACTTCCCGACAAAGCAGGCCCTATGGGCGGCTCTGGCGGAGAGAATCTGTCGAGAGATGACCTCATCATGGCAAGCCGCGCTTGGAGGGCAGATGTCCCCTGAGGTTCGCATTGCCACGCTGATCGACACGCAGTTGCACACGATCGAGGAAAACCCCGCGCTGCCTGCAGTCCTCTTCTCGCGCGAACTGCAAGTCGAGAATGGTGACCTGCGCAAGACATTTTCCGGAGCCATGGCTGCCTTCCGCAGGCTTCTGCATGATGAAGTCGCCAAGGGGCGTGACGCGGGAACATTCCGCCGTGATCTCGAGCCATCCGACGCAGCCGCGCTGCTTCTGTCGCTTGTTCAGGGGCTGGCGATCCGCTGGTCCCTCGGCGCCCGCGAATTCGATGTCAGGCAGGAAGGCGCGCGCCTCCTCCAGGTGCAACTCCGGCTGTTTGCGGCATCTCCTCAGAGGAGGGCTTAGTATGAAGACGAAATCACTGACCTATCTGGTAATTGCAGCGCTCGTGATCATCGCAGGCGGCACCTACGCCTTTGTTGTTGCAAGGCCCCTGCCCCTCCCCGTTGCTTCCAGCGAAAGTGACGTCGCCATCCGAGTGTATGGCCTTGGCACGGTGGAAGCCCGGATCGTTTCCAAGATCGGGTTCCAGGTGGGCGCGGCGTTGACGCAACTGCGTGTCGATGAAGGCGACGCCGTCACCCGAGGAGACCTGCTCGCAAGTCTCGATCAGGACGCCCAGGAAGCCCGTGTGGCTCGCGCCCAAGCGGCCGGGGATGCCGCAACGGCCAATCTCGCCAAGGCCGAGGCGAATGTTGGAAGGGCGGAAGCCGTTCTTGAGCAGAGGCGCGCAGCCAACGAACGACAACAGGAGCTCGCAGGACGCAATGTAAGTTCTCGCCAGGCAGCCGAGGAAGCGAAACGGGATGTCGACGTTGCTTACGCCGATGTCACCGTCGCACGGACCGACGTCTCCGTTGTCAGGTCTCAGGCAGAGGATGCCGCTGCCGCCTTTGCCTACGAGCAGGCCATCCTGAAGCAGCACACGCTCACGGCACCGTTCGACGGGATCGTCGTGGATCGGCATGTGGAGGCGGGAACGGTTGTTCGTGCCGGCGACGTCATCTACACGCTCATGGATCCGACAAGCGTGTGGGTGCTCGCCTATATCGATGAGGAGCGTGCCGGTTCGCTGGCGGTCGGCCAGGATGCCGAGGTGCGTCTGCGGTCGATGCCGCACGATGTCTATCGCGGCAAGGTGGCCCGGATCGGCATAGAGAGTGACCGCACCAACGAGGAACGTCGCGTCTGGATTGCGTGCGAGGTCTGCCCTCCCCGCGCCTATCTCGGGGAACAGGCCGAGGTCCTGGTGACGGTGGCGAAGCTTGAGCAGGCACTTCTGGTTCCGGAGGCGGCAATCCGGGGGTTCGACGGCAACAGGGGCAAGGTCTTCATCATCGAGGATGGTCGGCTGGTCGAGGTCGAGCTGACGTTCGGCCATCGTACCGAAGACGGGCGTGTCGAAGTGTCGGACGGATTGCCCGAGGGGGCCATGATCGTCACGGCGCCGGCCAAAGGACTGTCCGAGGGGCGCAGGGCACGTGCGATCGATGAGACTTCGCCATGAACCTTGCCTATCGCGACGTCCGCCACAACCTTTTCCGCTTCGTTCTAACCTGCTTCGGGCTCGGTTTGCTGATGGCGGTCGTCCTCGCCATGATGGGCATCTACAACGGCCTTGTTGCGGATGCGCTGAACATCGTGCGGGCTCCGCAGGCTGACCTGTGGGTGGTGGAAGCGGGCCGGCTCGGCCCATTCGCGGAGGCGTCGAAGATACCCGCGAACACCCGTGAGGCGGTAGCGCGTCTGCATGGCGTGGACGATGCAGGCGGCATCACCTACCAGACCGTCGAGGCGCCCTTCGCCGGGCGTACCCTGAGACTCTACGTGATCGGTTACGAGCATGGCCATCTCGGCGGTCCGCCAAAAATCGTAGAAGGCCGGCAGATCGAGCGCAGCCATTTCGAGCTGGTCGTCGACCGCAAGGCGGGGCTGACCATCGGCGACCGGATCACCCTCGGTCGCGACCGCTACAAGGTGGTCGGACTGACAGAAGATGCCGTGAATTCAGGCGGCGATCCCGTCGCCTATGTCACGCTGCCGGATGCACAGGCGCTTCAGTCCCAACTCGCCCCGCCCGCGGCAAGACTTCAATCGGCCCGTGGGGAAGTGTCTTCCAGCAGCAACACGATCGCGGCCGTGATCGCGCGAATCAAACCCGATGCGGACGTCGCATCGATCGCGCAGACGGTTCGCCAATGGAAGCACCTGTCTGCCATGACGCAGGTGGAGCAGGAGGAGTTGCTGGTACGATCCGTCGTCGACCGGGCCCGTCGCCAGATCGGGCTGTTCCTCGGGATCCTGCTGACGGTCTCCGCCGTGGTCATCGCACTCATCATCTATACGATGACCATGGAAAAGCTGAAGCAGATCGCTACCCTCAAACTGATCGGCGCCCCCGATCGCACCATCATCGCGCTGATCGTGCAGCAGGCCGTAGCACTCGGCACCGTCGGATGGAGCCTCGGCCTGGTCCTGATCCTGCTGATCAAGGACTTCTTCCCGCGCCGGGTCATGCTCGAACCCGTTAATGCACTTGCGCTGGCAGGCATCATTTTCGTGGTCTGCGTGCTGGCGAGCGGCCTGGGTGTACGTGCGGCCCTCAAGATCGATCCGGCAACGGCGATCGGAGGATGACCATGACCGATACCGAGAGGAAACCGGTCGTGGAAGTGGCCTCGCTCTCCAAACACTATGGCGAGGGCCCGACCCGGGTTGATGCCTTGCGCGATGTCGATCTGAAAGTCTCTCCGGGTGAGGTCGTGGCACTGCTCGGCCCTTCCGGATCAGGCAAGACGACCCTGCTCAACGTCATCGGCTGCATCATCGATCCAAGCGAAGGCCGCGTGCGGCTCGACGGGGAAACGGTTTACGACGATCGCTGGCTGAGGGATGATCTCCGCCGCCTGCGGCTCGACAAGATCGGCTTCATCTTCCAGTTCCACAATCTCCTGCCCTTCCTCAACGCACGCGACAATGTCGCCCTTGTGCTGCACTTGGCCGGCAAACCGGCCGCCGAAGCGCAGCGGCGAGCCGTCGAACTTCTGGACCATCTCGAGGTGGGCCATCGTAAGGACGCCATGCCGGCGCTGCTGTCTGGAGGCGAAGCGCAGCGCGTCGCCATCGCCAGAGCGCTCGCCAACAGCCCGCGCATCATCCTCGCCGACGAACCGACCGCTGCACTTGATTCCAAGAGGGCCGGTATCGTCATGGATCTGCTTCGCAAGCTGGCCGCCGAGCACGATGCCTGCATCATCGCCGTCACCCACGACGAGAAGATCTATGATCGCTTCGACAGGCTGTACCATTTGAGAGACGGGCGTCTGGAAGGAATAGAGGGGAGTGCATGACATGGATGAATTGCCCAAATCGCCGATGCACCTGAAAGTCCTCGCCGGAGTGGGGCTTGTATTTGGCGTGCTGACGGTCGTCTCGGGTGGGACTGCCCTCTTCGGACCATCGGCGACGGACGCGCTCGGCAATGTCGTACCCTTCGTGCTGTGGTTCAACTTCCTGGCCGGCTTCGCCTATGTCGCGGCAGGACTCGGTCTCTTCCTGCGCAAGGACTGGGCGGTCGGTCTGTCACTCGCCCTGTTCGTTGCGACGTTCCTGATCCTGGTGGGGTTTGCCATACACGTCATCACGGGCGGGCTTTACGAAATGAGGACCGTCGGCGCGCTGCTTCTGCGCACCGCCGTCTGGGCAGCGATTGCCTTCTACGCCCGTCGCGCATCGTGGTACCGCCATCGCGTTAATGTCCTCTGAGGATCGGAGGCACCTTCTTCAAATGAGGGCGCTCCGCGGAAATCATTTTCGCCCCGGTGCCGCGTGCGGAGTGACGTCATCCGAATGAAAGAGACTAAAGCGGCCTGCTCAGTGGGTGGTCGCCGAACAGCCGCAGCTGCGGATTGTCTCCGACGACCTATGGGCTGCGGTCAAGCGCCGGCAGGCGGAGGTGGGTCAGGCGTTCGCCAAAACGCACACCAACAAGCTGGCTCGCTCCCACCGCCCCCAGTATCTCCTCAGCGGAAGGCTCGAATGCGGCCACTGCCTTGGCCCCTATGCCATCATGGCCAAAGACCGCTATGGCTGTACCAATCGCCAGAAGAAGCTGCCAATCGAGCACCTGGGCGGGATCGTCTGCACCAACAGCAAGACAATCAGTCGGGGGGGAGTGGAGAAGCGGGTTGTTGCGGCGATCCCGGACAATCTTCTCGGAGCGGACAACGTTGACCGGTTGAACCGAGAGATGTCCACTTCGCTCGGACAGAAGCGAATTGAAGCATCGGCAGAACCCGCCAGGCTGGCGGCAGAGATCAAGGTCTTGAGGTCAAGCAAAGGGCATTGGGGGAGACAATTGTGGAGCGGATCATGGCGGGCCATCAAAAGATTCCGGCGCTCGATACCCAGCCTGATGAACTGGAGAAGCAACGCCTTGCCCTGCAAGAGCGCCTGGAGAAACCCCACCTGGAGTGACGTCAGGCGGTACCCCGCCCGTCATCAACTCCAGCATGTTGCAGGCGGCGATCGGAGCATTGAAGCAAGCCAGATTGTCCTACACCGGCGACCGTGGCAGCCAGGTCTGGATCGATTTCCTGCGACGGATCATCAGCAAGGTCGTCGTCGAGCCCTCTGCCGATGGCGAGTCGGCGGCCCTTGCGATCCACGGCCACCTCGCCGCCATCATGGCAGCCCAGGAGGCGTGGCAGGAAGCTTCGCGGGAACTGCAGCCGCTGCACAAACCCCGACTTCATCCGCCGGCAGTAGGCTGCCGGTGAGTTCAAGACTATGCAGGAGAATGTGAAGTATCTGAACCGGTGCCGGGGAATCCTTGGTGAGAAGGAGGCTGATTGGCTTCGGTTACCAGTTTTGTTGGTTGCGGGGGCCTGATTGCACCGAGACTTGCAGTCCTGGGCGCTTATGCTTCTGGTACAGACAACAAAAGGGCGATCTTGGGATAGGCATCTAATTAGCCTGACCGCAGCGTCTATTTCTTCCAAGCCTAACAAAAACATGAAGACTTATCAAAGTCTCCCCCGAGATCTCTCATGCGGCCATCGGCAAATTCCGCTCCTACCAATCAAAATTGGCTTGGCCACTTTCTGATACAAAGTCTGACCATTGATTGTGGCGGGGGAGAATACCGACAGAGGGAGGATGACGTCATGCAGAAGTTGGTGGAAAATCCAGAAGCTGGAGTTCCAGCCGTTGGCCACCAACCCCTGCCAAACACCTTTGTACACCCGTCAGGAAGGGGGGAATGGTGGGCGATGATGGAAGAGGTCTTTCATCACGACTAACCCGCTGAAGCCTGGTCCTGCCGAGCAGCAACGGCGATCCGGTAAAGTGCCGGAAAAGCTCCTTCCGCTTCGCGCATTTGAAGATGCAGTTCCTAGGCCCGGAACAGAACGGAGCTATTTCCGCTTCAGGCCGGGAGCGGAATATCCGCCTCCAGATCCATCCCCTGAGAAAGCGGACATTGCGGTGCCGATTGTACGCTACCCAGCGGACTTGCGCCGTGCTAATCTAAAGAGGGGCGCTATGCAGGGTTGAGATTGGCGGTGGAACTGCAAGGCGCGCTCCGATGCACCGAGCTGAGGGCATACGTGCGGAATACAGGCTTTACCTTCTGGGCTCATTTGCCCTGACGGATCTCGCCGGTACGTCCCTCGCCCCCAAATCGCAGAAGGCGCAGGCGCTACTAGCGATGCTCGCCCTATCTCGGCGAGGCTCGCGGTCCCGAGTCTGGTTGCGCGACAAGCTCTGGAGCGACCGGTCCGAAGAGCAGGGTTCCGCGAGCCTACGCCAGGCTCTGCTGGAGATCCGGAAGTCGCTGGGCTCCGCACGGAAACTCGTGCAGGCCGACAAGCTCGCCGTGTGGCTGGATCTTGACCGGGTGGAGCTGGACATCAACGAGGCGACGGCTCCGGAGGGTGCCAATGATCAGCTCCTTGAGGGGATCGACGTCGGTGACCCGGAGTTCGAGGAGTGGCTCACGCTCGAGCGGCAGAATTGGCAGACAAGGCTGCAACGTGATCGCGACGGCCGTGACGCCCGATATCAAAAGATACCTTCCGATCTTGCCCTCTCCAGTGATCTGTCCCCTCTCGGGCAGTATCACCGTTCAGGGGCCGATCTTCTTCTCCGGGAGGACCGAGAGGACACGAGGCTGTTCGATGCAGAACCTTTGAGGCCGGTGTTGATGCGCCTGCAACCCCCGCAGGTGATCGGGCTCGGTGACAAGGGCCGGATGGTGGCGCTGCAATTGCAGGATCTCCTGACGCGATCGCTCCATGAAACGCTGGGTATCGGCGTTGCCGATCTGTCGTTCGATACCTTCTCGCCCTCCGGAATGGCGGCGGATCCATCCCCTGCCAAGCTTCTCCCGATCACCGCCCGCATGCGTCTCACGTTCGAGGGCGATGCAGTCCTTGCGCAGGCTGTCATCCGACGGAGATCCGATGGTGCGCATATCTGGTCGGGCGAGCAGCTGGCCCACCGGTTCGCGGTCCGGTGTGGCAGCATGTCGGAACTGCATCCTATCATCACCCAGATAGTCGATCAGGTGGGGCAGTATCTGCTCTCTCCCTGGGTGGAGGATTCCGCGTGTGCGGGCGCCGACCTCATCCACGCTATCGATTCCATCTTCAGGCTCTCCCGCGGCGATCTCGAGCGCGCAGAACGGCTGCTGGATCGCTCTATCCGTCAATCACCAAGCGGCGGCGCCTATGCCTGGCAGGCTTTCATCCGGACGTTTCAGGTCGGCCAAAGATTTAGTATTGCCGATGCTCGCATCACCGAGGAGGCACGCGAACTTTCGCGCAAGGCGCTCGAACTTGACCCGACAAATCCTGTATCCTTGGCACTGGTCGGGCATGTGCACTCTTTTCTCTTTGCCGACTACGACCGCGCCAGCCAGCTCTTCGAAAAAGCGATCCATCTGAACCCTGCCCAGCCGTTGGGCTGGGACCTCTACGCGATGTTGCATTGCTTCACGGGCCAACCCATCAAGGCGGTGGCAATCTCCCGCTGGGTCAGCCAATTGGTCCCCCATAGCCGCTACAAGTATTACTTCGATACGACCCGATGCGTCAGCGCAGCTCTTGCGGGCGACTACGCAGCGGCGATCGCGGCTGGAGAGGAGGCGCTGATGGAGCGGCCCCAATTCAACTCAGTTCTACGTTACCTGGCGGCGAGCCACGCCCATGCCAACCATACCCGAGAGGCGCATAAATACCTCACGCGGCTGCAGGCAATCGAACCTGACGTTTCCGTCAGCGCTCTGCGGGAAAGCCGCTACCCGCTGCTGGGAACCGAGGGGGGACAGTTGTTGATCGAGGGCCTGATCAAGGCGGGCATCCGCCCACAATAGACCCTCAGATGTCGATGAAATGAGGAGGGACGAGATGCCGGAAGCTCAGTCGCCAGCGGTAGCATTTCTCAACGCATTCCCATTCAAGGTCGAGCCCGATACGGTTCTCTCCTGTGGCGACGATCCGGTCGTACCGATATCGCCTGAGCCTGCTCCCCTAACAAGCTCGGCTGCTCGGGATGAAGCAGGGGATGAGGGCCCGATCCTCGGACCGGGCACCGTCATGATGGCTATGGCTGTCATGCGCGTTGCCAACAAAGCGGTACTCAACAAGAACAAGAACAAGAATAAAAACAAGAACAAGAACAAAGCCGCGGGGGGCATTACGGCTCAGGCGTCCGGTCAACTCGTTCCGGCCTTTGAACTACGGCGGCTCCATCAGCAGCCATCCCGCAACGCCTTCACTGCTGCCAAACGGTTCTGCTGGGAGACGCTGGATATCCTGCCGCCTCCCGGTCCCGACTACACGCGGCTGGAAACTGCGGTCCTTCTATCGATGCAAAGGCGGGATCGAGAGCGGGCACGGCGACTGCCGGACATCGAAAGAGAAGCGACGATCTCACTGTCGGAGTTCACCCGTCCGCTTCACGTCGAGGACGTCAGCGGCTATTCAGCCACCGAGGGCCTGTTCCAGTCGATCCTGACCGCCTGCGAGTATGTCGGCCTCATCTACAAGGACAAGTTTGACCGGTTGAGGCCCAGCCACTTTGAGCCGCTGCTGAGACCCCTTCTTGCTGTCCCGCCGCATGCGGCCTTCCCAAGCAATCACGCGTTTCAGTGCTATTCGGTGGCCTTTGCCTTCGCAACGATCCTGCCAGAGCATCCGGCCACGGACGAACTCGCGCGGATCGCCCAGAACGTTGCAGAGAACCGGGAGTGGGCAGGCTTGCACTATCCAAGCGATACGGCCGCCGGCCGCGAGCTTGCCCGCCGGTTCGCACCCTATCTTCACGATGCGTTTGGCCAGAGCTTCCAGGCGGTACGAGCAGAATGGATGTAGAACGCCGCGATCCGCGGTGAACCAAGGAGGATGTCAGCATGGCAGTCACATCTGAGCATTCAACCGAAGTTCCCGAACCCTACTACTATCTATGGCACCTCGCCGCGTTGAAGGTTATCGACGCAGACTTCGGGCCGGCGCCCTCCACTCCTCCCAATCTAGAAATTCCTGCAGTACGAGAGGCGTGTAGACCCACGGTCAAGTCCACCGTCTGGGATCAGATCGCTGCGGCCGGAACCGGAACCATGGTGACTGCCAGCGTAGCTCTCATCGACGTCGGCATCTGTCCAGATCACCCGAACCTGAAGACGCGTCTTGATCAGGACCGCTCGATCGACCTGGCCTCGCATCCTTTCGGCGCGCGAACTATCGCTCAATACGACGAGCTGGATCCTTATAGCCCAGAGCAACAGGAAGCCTTCTTCGGCGGTCTGGACCTGACGGGACTTGGTGACCTTGGCCTCTCCAACGATGACACGGCGTATTTCAAGAGCCTCACCGCAGAACTCGCTGCATCACGGGGATGCGTCCGGCGACTGATGAACCCGGAAGCCCTCTTCGGCGCACACGGGACTGCCTGTGCTGGTCTGATCGCGGGCGAACCAGCGGCCAATACAAGTGGCACGAGCGAAGTGAGTAGCCCTGAAACGCTCTTTACGGAGACCGGATCTGAAGCCGAGCCGAACAAGAACCGAAATGTTCTTCCGTATTTCGGCGTCGACCCCTTTTCCCGCCTGATCTCGATCCGCACCTCCTTCGACACGGATCCGGCGCAGTTTATATGCGCGTTCCTGTATGCCTATCACCAGCACGCCGACGTCATCGTGCTCCCTCGTGGGCTTCCAGACCCCGAACACCTCCGCCTGGAACCGAAAGCAGAGCTCACCACCGATGCAGGACTCTACCAGAACCGCCTGACAGGGGACCTTGTGAGGCGCCTGTCGCTCGTTGGTGAAGCGGAAGAGCTTGATCCCAACTCACCACAGCCCGCCGAGAGCGGCCGCAGGCTCTGGAGGATCCTCCGGCACGTCATCCTCGGCGTCAGCCGGAAAATCCCGATCGTTTGCGCGGCCGGAAACAGCGGCGAGAGCCAGCTGATCTATCCGGCGAACCTTGCCGAAGAAGACAATGGGATAATCGCTGTCGGCTCGGTGACGGCCGAAGGCTTTCGCTCCGGATACAGCAATTACGGCAACCGACTTACCCTGGTTGCTCCCTCTGATGACCAGGAGGTGATCAACCGACACCAGTTGCGCGTCGACCATCAGTTCCCGTTTCACGCCCGCCACGCCCATATTGCCGGCCGCTCCAAAGAGTATCGTTACTCCGGCCTCGGATTGTTGACGACGGACCTTCCCGGCTCCTGGGGCTATGAGAGCGGGGATGATCCATGGTCGTCGGTCCCGTTCGAAGAGAACCGCGGGATCGGAGGCGGCTACTACACCAACTTCGGAGGAACATCCGGAGCCTCGGCGCTGATCGGCGGTATCTGTTCTCTGATCCAGAGGGCTCACAAGACCAAGCATGGGCAAAGTACCAGCCTCGACGGAGTGACGGTTAAGGCACTCCTCGTGGCAGCTTCTGACCCTCACCGGGTCGTGGCGCCAGGGTTTCGTCCGCTCACCCCTGACTGCATGAATTCAGACCATGAGGACGGCAAGGGCTCCGCCTACTTCTTCGGAGCAGGACTGCCGGACGCAGCAGCAGCGGTTCAGGCAGCCCTCGCCACATAGCCGAAGCGGCAACGAGTCTCGATCTTGATCGGCAGCGGCTCATCGCGGGTCGCGCGGGCGCTCCCATCCGCGCCACTGATACCGCCGACTTTCGCCGTACCTTCGTTTTTCTTTCTCTTTTGCGCTTTTTTGACGCGGCATTGACGCTGACTTCACGCCTGACTGACGCCTGCGGGGGATGCTCGCACCAACAACAAAGGCAACGCGGCCATACGGACCGCGTGCCGAGCCGAAAGAAGGGAGAAGAACAATGATTAGTCCGATCCACCGGGTCGCTCCGGCCTTCGCGGCCTGGATCGCATTGAGTGGCGGTAGCCATGAGAGCTATGCGATCTACCCCGCCAGCCAGTCGGTGATCAGTCTTCAGCGCGATCAGCAGACCTGGGATACGGCTACCAAGCGAGAAAGGCTGGTCTTCGGATCAAATAGAGCCGGCGATTACTATGAGGGGGCGCTTCCCCCGTAGCGCCCACCGCCTTGCAAGCATGAAAATACACTCCCTGTGAAGGCAAGCGAATGAAGTAGGAGGATGAAACCAATGAGGAAGACACTATTGATGGCCGCCCTGTTCACTGTGGCAGGCGTGCCGATCACATTCGCCGGCGAGGGCGAATACTACCGGGGTACCCAACTCGCACTGGGGTTCATGCCCGTCGACCATGTGGTGACGGACGGCCCGCGATGGAAGCATTCGGAGATACCGCGCATGCCGACGTCGAGAGACAACCGTCTACCGAACGATGACCTCAGAGGCATCCGGTAACCAACATCGCACCCCGAAGACTTCAACCAAAAACCCAACCGCAGGGCAGGACAGCCCCTGCCTTGAAATCGAAAGGACAGAACAATGAAGATCAAGAACACAATCTTTGCAGTCGCATTCATCGCCGCCGCAGCCCTGGGGACCGCAGCGTCTGCGGCCGAGGGTGAGTACTATCCTGGTGCGGGGGGCTCGACTGGTGCGGCACACACGCCGGGCGTGGACTTCTTCAGGACCCAGGGTATCAACCCGGTCCTGCCGCGTCCGATGACGGATAGCAGGACGATCGACAGCGGCGACTACTACGAGGGTGTCGTTCGCAATCGCTAAGCACTCACCTTCTCGGAAGGCACGCAGTAGGTTGATGTTCAACGAAGTTACTGCGTGCCTTCTGAAGGGCATTTCGTTACCGAATTCGTTGCTCAATCATGATGGCTTCACCAGCCGGCCATCATGAAAAGGCGGGAAAACCTATTCTCCTGCGGTTTAAAGAATGAGATCAGAGGAGCCGCAGTGAATGCAAAGGGTGCACATAGTGGCGAAGAGGGTCGCCGGGCGCTCCGTTGGATAGTTAACATCGCTATGTCGGTCGTCCGATATCACTTCTGCCTTGAGGTCCAGATTGGGCTTCCGCAAAGGTAGTATCTACCAATAGTCACCTCCTACCACACCATATCCGCAGCTATTATTGGACAATAAGCAGCTGCTTTGGGAGGCGGCAATGGCGTTCTTCGCGCTCGTTCTGGTTGGGTTCCTTTTCGCCCTGATCGCGTGGTATGTGTTTGGTCGGACGTCCAGGGGCGGGGAAGAACTTACGCAAGAGTTCCTGGACGAGGAACAGATACAGCAACTAAGAGTAACTTCCACCAAGGCAGAGCGAAACGAC
Source organism: Pseudorhizobium halotolerans (assembly GCF_902153235.2). NCBI lineage: Bacteria > Pseudomonadati > Pseudomonadota > Alphaproteobacteria > Hyphomicrobiales > Rhizobiaceae > Pseudorhizobium > Pseudorhizobium halotolerans. The sequence continues at coordinate 700,614 of NZ_CABFWE030000011.1, forward strand.
AGTGACGCAAAGCACGAGCATAACGGCAATTTGTCGTGCACGCTCGTTGCCCGTCCGAGCGTAGCTAAGCCAGATTTCTCCTCAGCCCCTGATGGATTGGATAGTCTAGGACATGGGCGATAAGATATCGACCGACGTTGTGTCGATGCGACTTTATAAGCAGCGCGATCCGAGTGAGCGATTATTCTCCAGCGTGTCAACAGTACTGGGAGGCAAGCGGCCGGTCTTCGGATAACAAAGGGCCGGGACTATCAAGGGCGACTCCGCCCGCGCATGCCGCCTGGACGCCAGTGTAACTAATAATTAAGCTTAGATGGTAATATGAACGTGACGCCTTGAGTTCCGGCGGGTCCCGATAACCATCGGGAGACAAATCTTGTTTGGCGGAACGCAGGCAGTACATGAAACCCATCCACTTAGCGGCACCTCTCGCTTTGCTTTTCCTTTCCGGCTGTGTCGTCGGCCCGGAGCATGCTGCGCCAGAAATTGCTCTTCCCGCGCAGTTCGTGGAAGGTTCAGCCAGCAGCAATGGCGATGTGTCGGCGCACGCCTGGTGGACCGCCTTCAATGACAGCCGCCTTAACGGCTATGTCGAACAGGGCCTGTCTCAGAACCTGGACGTTCTTCAGGCGCTTGAACGGATCAATCAGGCCGAGGCTGCCGTAATTCAAGCCGGCGCCGGCGGATTACCAGCACTTGACTTCGGAGCACAGGCAGAACGGAACGGCACCAGAGACATCGGCGGCTCTCTGGGCCCGACCTCCACCTCTCCGCAAACGACGGTGGCCGGAGCTCTCGACGCGTCCTGGTTGCTGGATCTCTTCGGGCTGTACAAGCGGTCGCGGGAGAGCGCGCTTGCACAGCTCGATGCTTCCTATGCAAGCGTGGACGTGGCCCGGCTCACCCTGCTCTCCCAGGTCGTCGCCGCTTACATCGACGTCCGCTACTACCAGGAGCGTATGGCGCTCGCCCGGCAGAGCCTTTCCTCACGTCGAGAGACACTTGACCTGACGCGCCTTCAGCTTGAAGCCGGTGCAGCGTCGCGTCTGGATGTCGTTCAGGCTGAAGGTCTGGTCAACACCACACTCGCAGAGATCCCTAGGCTTGAAACGCAGTTCCGCAGTGCCGCCCATCGGGTCGCCACGCTACTGGCTCTTCCGGCCTCCGCACTTCTGCCTGAACTGCAGAAGGGAGCTCGCCAGCCGGTGGCCCGCTTCAAAGCAAATGCCGGCGTACCGGCGGACCTCATTCGCAACCGACCCGACATTCGAGCAGCCGAGCGGCAACTCGCAGCCGCCGTTGCCGAGATTGGAGTTGCCGAGGCACAACTCTACCCCGCCATCACCCTAGGCGGCTCGATCCGCCCGTCTTACACGCGCATCAGCAGTGGCGAGAGCGGTATCTTATCTTGGTCGTTCGGGCCTGCCCTCTCCCTGCCGATCTTCGACGGCGGCGCTCTGAAAGCCAACGTAAGCGCATCGGAATCCATAGCACGCGAAGCCTATCTCGCGTGGAAGCAGACTGTTCTAGGTGCAGTGGAGGAAGTCGAGAATGCTCTCGCCGCCGTGGCGAGGGATACCCGCATCGTCACGGCCCTGCGCGATACCGTGCGCTCCTATAAGGAAGCGTTGGAGCTTGCCACCGCAAGTTATCGCGACGGCGCCTCGTCCCTGCTTGACGTTCTGGACGCCCAACGTCAAGTATCCACGGCTCAGGCGAACCTCGCAGAGGCTGTGCGGCAGATGGCTCAGGACTTCGTGTCGCTGAACATCGCTATCGGAGGTGGCTACGCTTATAGCCCTCCGATGGCCGCCGTCATCGCATCCGCCGCACCTATGCCAAGCAAATAAGCGGCCACGGCGCGAACTCCTCTGCCCCGACCTATCGCTCCGTGAATGCCCGCGACATGCTGTCTGTAATCGGCTTGGCAAGATAATTGAAGAACGTTCGCGATTCCGTCTGGACCATCACTTCAGCCGGCATGCCTGGCGTGGGACTGAAGCCATGAACCCGGGCCAATTCCTGGGAAGGCACATCGACGCGGGCGACATAGACGTCCTGGCTCGCCTCGCGGGCGTCCTGTAACGCGTCCGCCGAGACGTAGATGACCTTCCCGTTCAAAACCGGCGTTGTCCGCTGGTTCAGTGAGATGAGACGGACGGTTGCCGTCTGTCCCGCCCTCACGCGGTCGATCGAAGTGCGGGGGATCTGGACCTCGATGATAAGCGGCACGCCAGAGGGCAGGATCTCAAGGATTCCTTTCCCGCTTTCGATGACCCCGCCTGTCGTATTGTAGTGAGTCCGTACCACGACGCCGGTCACCGGAGAATGAATTGTGGCCCGCTCCAAGACGTTTTCCGCCTGTGTGAGTTGCTCGCGCACCATGTCCCGCTCACTCTGAATATCCTGCAGGCGATCGAGAGCATCCTGCCTATATAACTGATGTGCCCTCTCCATTTCCTGCTTCGTCTTGACTATCTGGGCCTCGGTTTCCGCAACCTCCGCCTCCAGCCGCCCAATCTGCCCCGTCGCATCGGCCATGGCACGCTCCAAGGTTCGGACGTCGTTCGCGCGTATAACACCCTTCTTTTGCAGCAGCTTCTTGCTCTCATGTTCTGCCTTGAGCAAATTCAGTTGCTGCAGGTACGCATCCCTCTGACGCGAATAACCTTTGGCCCTGAATCGAAGAGCCTCCATATTTTGCACCAACAAGGACAGCTCTCCCGAGAGTTTCACCTGCTGGGCCTTGAAATTGAGTTCCTGGCTCCGAAGGATGGAATTGACCTCGGAATCGTTGCGGTGGCCAGCGACGAGGGGCGGCGGCACATAGCGCCCCCCCTGTTCCGATTGCACCGTCAGCCGTGCTGCCGTGGCTTCCAGAAGGACCCGGCGCAGAAACAGCTCCCTGCTCTTGGCACGGGCCGCCGTCTCATCCAGAATTACGAGCGGTTGCCCCTCCACAACACGATCGCCTTCTTTGACGAGAAGCTCGCGGATCACGCCGCCCTCCAGATGCTGAACGATCTTGTTGCGGCCTGTGGCGACGAAACTTCCTTGTGCGATCACCGCAGCAGCGAGGGGCGCGGTCAGGGCCCATGTGCCAAACCCACCGAGGAACAGCGCCATCAGAAGCAAGCCGATCAGCGTCTGCTTCCAGATGGAGCGCGGAACTTCGGAATACCATTGAATGTCGTGAACTTTGGCGATGTCACTCATGGCACTTTCCTACTGCAACTGATGGCCGAAGGAGCCGGTGGTTACGCTGATGCCGCGGCCCTCCAGAGCCTGCAGGACGTCACCCCGCGTTCCAAACAACGCCACGGTGCCATTTACCAAAAGGAGGATCTTGTCGACGATGTGAAGCAGCTCGGGGCGCTGCGTGATGGTAGCAACGGTGATACCGTTTTCCTTTGCATGCTTGAGCGCACGCTTGAGTGCAGCATCCCCAGCATTATCAAGGTTCGAATTCGGCTCATCCAGCACCACGAAGCGTGGATCACCGAAAAAGGCGCGCGCCAATGCGACCCGCTGCTTCTGACCACCGGACAGCGGTGAGCCGTCCCCCGCCACCATGGTTTCGTAGCCGTGTGGCAGGTTGGCAATCATTTCATGTACATCAGCAAGAACAGCAGCGCGATAGATTGCTTCGTCGTCCACATCCGTGCGCATCCGGGCGATATTCGCCTTGATCGTTCCTGGAAAGAGTTGCACATCCTGAGGCAGATAGCCGATATTCTCCCCGAATTGCCGCTGATCCCAGTTTCGCAGGTCCATCAGGTCGAGGCGAACACTTCCGGACGTAGGCAGGATTGACCCCACCAGCATCTTGCCAAGCGTCGTTTTGCCGGCGCCGGAGTTGCCGATGATGGCCAGAGAGTCTCCCGGTTGCAGGCAGAAGGACAAACCGTTCAATACGACGCGCTTCGTGCCTTGTGGGACATATAGTAGCCGCTCCACATCCAGCCGACCTTCCGGCTTAGGCAGGCTCAAGCGTTCAAACGCAAGAGGTGAGGATGTCAGGAGTGCGGTGATCCGGCCGTAAGCCGCACGTGCCTGACTATACTGGTTCCACCCTTCGATCGCGCCCTCGATCGGTGCCAGGGCCCGCCCTGCAATGATAGAGGCGGCAATGACCATCCCTCCGGTCAATTGCCCTTCTAGCGACAGGAAGGCGCCCCAGCCGAGAAGGGCTACTTGTGTCAGCAGACGCACTGCCTTGGAAAGAGCGGCAATTGCGATGTTGCGATCCTGCGCAACCACCTGTGCTCTCAATGACGTTGCGGTGTCTCTCCCCCATATGCGCACCGCCTCCGGTATCATCGCCAGCGCATTGATGATCTGAGAATTGCGGGACATCGACTCGACATGTAGATTGGCCTTCACCTGCGCTGTGTTGGCCTCAGTGAACGGTGTAGCTGTGAGCTTCTGGTTGATTTGCGTCAGGATGAGAAGAACGATGGCCGTGGCGACCACGATCAGGCCGAGGTCAAAGTGAATGAGGAAGACTGCAAGCACGAATAGCGGTGCTATCGGTGCATCCAGGAAGGCGAGGAGAGTGCGAGAGACGAGGAAGGAGCGAACCTGCTGCAGGTCACCGAGCGTCTGATACTCCTTTCCCGACCCCTGCAACGAAGCGCGTGCCGCGGCGCCAAGAATGGGCGCTCCCAGATTGGCAGCGACCTCGACCGCAGTACGCATCAGGATGAAGCGCCGGAGTGCATCGAACATCGCCTGCAGCAGGATCGCCCCCACGATGATCACCGTAAGCATGACCAGAGTTTCGATCGAGCGACTGGTCAGCACCCGGTCCGATATCTGGAACAGGTAGATAGGGATGGCGAGCACGAGGATGTTGCTGATCACCGTGAACAGCATAACGACTGCCAGGTTATGACGTACCGCTTTCAGTGCCGCCTTGAGACTGGCATCGAAGTCGATCGGACCCAGACGCTTGTGAAACGTCCCATTGCCATTCCCGGAGCCCTTGCCGCCTCCAGAAGAGAACGTCTTTCCCACATCCTCACGACTGCTCTTGGCTTCGATCGGACCGCAGTCTCCGTCTATCGTGGTCATGCCCTCGACTGTCTTCGCTCGAGGACCGTCATCCCGTGCGACCGTCCCCTGCATACCCAAGTCTTCGGGCGACACAGCGTCGACCGAAATGATATCATCATCAGAAGCCTCCGGCCGCTCTTGGGGATCCGGCACCTCGCGAAGCAATACCTCGGAAGCAGGCGGACCTTCCGCCACTCGCAGACAGGCTTCGACCGCACGGTCGATCTTCTCGAAGGAGTCTCGGAGCTTCAGATCAGCCGGCGTCAGCCCAACGTTACCGACCCTTGGCAAAGACGAGCCCCCTTGTGAAAAGCTCTCATGTCGAATGTTCAAGACCTGTCTCCCCTATTGCAGTATCGTTTGCAGGCCGTCGTCCTGGCTCTGGGTATGATCAGCAACGATTAGGACCCCAGGTGCCGGGTCTGGATCCGGCTCAAGCATGCTGTCATCAAGGAAAAGTACCGCTTCACTTGCAAGAAGCGTCGGATCTTGCCCGCCCAGGTCCGGGCGTGAGGAGATAAACTCAGCCTGTATGAGCGTTTCTTGGGAATACTGCTCGCCCCCGACATAGGTCTTGCCGAGGGAGTCCAGGTCTAGAATGGCAGCATTGTTGACGAGCGTATTGCCACCGGTCTCAACCACGTAGCTTGCGCCCGTGCGCGGCACCATCGCGTCCATTGCCAGCGCGATCTGGTCGTTGTCGCCGACGATATTCGTCTGCCGCACCAGTTGCAGGTTGATCATATCACCGCTGATGTAGAGGACGCGCAAGCCCGCCAAGCCCGCGAATGCAGGATCATCGAGGATCTCAGCAGATAGATCCAATTCACCGCCGGCGGCCGACATCGCCGCATTTACGTAGTCTTGCGACAGCCCCTCGAACCGGTCGGCCGCGCCGATGTTGAAGATTGTCGCCTGGTTCCAAAGGAGGTTGCCAGACGAGGAAACGGTGCCCGCACCGGAGGTTTCGAAGCCGCCGGCGCCATCAACTGTGTCGGAATCAAACAGGATATTGAACTGCTGGATGGTGCTTGCGTCATATACCGACCCGCCAATGATGATCAGGTCATAGGCAAACCCAAGCTCGTAGATCGACACGTGGTTGACGCCGGTATTGCCGCCGCTGACGATATGGGCATGCCCTCCAGAGGCGGAGACGATCCCGATGTCCTGGTCGCTGACGAAGGTGTACTGCTCGATCCAGTTGACGATCATCAGGTCACCGCTGATTTGCGTGACCGTCCAGAAGGCGGGAAATGCTTCTGATATGGTGTCTTGCCCATCAGTAGAACCACCCTCCCGCTCAAAGCTCGCTATGTTGAAGAGCTGGTTCGGATCGCCGCTGTTCCAGCCGGCGAATGCCACCCCGAGATCGTCCTCGTCCCAGATCGCGTTGATCTGGACAATTGCATTCACCTCCACATGGTCGCCGAGGACGGCGGTGACCTTCGCACCGGTCCAGAGCGTCTTCAGTACGGCATTGTTGACTAGCACATTCTCGCCGGCCTCTATGGTAACCGACGCTTCCGCAAGAGGTCCACTGTTGGCTAGAGCCAGGTCGCCGGCATCGCCGGCTGCATCGTCTGACCCTTCATCTTCTTCATCCTCAAATGAGTGATAGTCCTCAAGCCGAGGGACCTCCGTTACCAGCTCACCGTTGACGTAGCTTCCCGAAAGAGCGCCGGTCTGGGCAACGAGAAAATCGCCCTCCTGGGCCGCAACATCGAGTGCCTCCGCGGCGGTCTTTATAAGCGAGATCATCTCATCGGCTGATCCGGGAGCTTCGACGTCCGAGAGCGGGAACATGGACGTGATCATGTCCGCCGCATCAAGCAGCGACTTCGTGGCCATTGTTGTCCCGACGACCGCCAAGGCGTGGTTTCCGACCGAGAACACGTCATTGTCACTGAGGATGATATGCTGCTGGATGTAGTTGAGCACGGAGCCAACTGGCTCAATCGGGGGCATCTCGATTTCGGCCGCCGGTACGGGAGCCGGCATTCGCACCATCAGCTGCGTGTCGGGGGGGGGCGACTCTCGCCATTCGACCACCGACTGAGCCGCCATCACAGGTGAAGGAACTTCCCAGAAAGTCGCCTTAGGAAAGAGCGGCGCAACCGGCCGGTAGAAGAGGAATGGGTCATAGCCTAGAAGCTCGAACGGCGTGGCGAACGTTTGGCTTTCGCTGGTGTTTGATTGAACGTCTTGTCGAGGAAGCGAGAAGGAGAAGTCATCGTAACTATCCCTTTGCCGAGCCGCCTCCAAACTTGTGTGGAATATCCCGATAAAGTGTGAAATCTCTTCGGTGGTCTTGTCCATACCAAGCATGATGAGCACTCCTTGGCTGGATCTCGTCGGTGGCGAGGTCCCAGTGGGTGGATCTGCGCGAAATCATCGCGCAGATCCATTTCAATGTTGGGGCGATGCGCCACCCTTAGGCGGCGTCATCATCCTCGCCGATGACGTTGCTGGTCAGGCTGCCGCCGACGATCGTCATATCGATGGCGTTCTGCTGCAGGTTTGCTCCCAGCACGATCTCCTGGTTGAAGGCATTGGTGTCGATGGCTGCATCCGCCGATGCCGAGCTCGTGCCGGTGACGAAGCCGTCATCGCCATTGCTCGAACCCCAGGTACCGCCTGAGCCACCGGCGCCGCCGTAGCCTGTCGTTGCCGTGCCACCGGCACCGCCGGCACCACCGGCACCACCCATGGACCAGCCGCCGAAGGCATCACCGCCGAAGCCGTCCGCCCAGGCACCGCTGAGGGCTGCGCCGCCGTCACCGCCGCCGGCCCAGCCGGCTCCACCTGTGGCCGCTCCGCTCGTCGCGTCACCGCTGTCCGCGTCACCGCCGGCCCCGCCTGTCCCAGCACCACCGGCGCCACCGGTCGCAGCGCCACTGCCACTGCCACTGCCGGTGCCACTCCCGCTTCCGGTTGCTGCACCGCCGTCGCCGCCTGCCCCGGCTGTGCCGCTGGCACCGCCGTAACCACCGTCGCCACCGGTACCACCGCCACCGCCGGCGCCACCGGTCGGATCACCGCCATAGCCATCACCGCCGTCATTGCCGCCGACCAGGATCGGGTTGATCAGGCCCAGCGAGCCCACGACGGGGATCGCGTCTCCACCGGTGCCAGCGCCGCCGGCACCAGCGTTGCCGCCGTCGGCATCACCGCCGTCGTCGCCGTCGCCGCCATTGCCGCCTTCACTATCTCCACCGGAGTCACCCTCTCCACCGAACGCCAGACCCGCACCCAGGCCAAGGCCCAGCCCAAGGCCAACGCCAAGGGCGTCGCCACCGCGGGCACCGTTGCCGCTTCCGCCACGGGCGCCGTCCGCGTCACCGCTTGTGGCTTCACCACTGTCGCCATAGCCGCCGGCTGCAAGACCGCCGACACTGATGCCGCCTAGCGCTGCGCTTCCAGCAGATCCCCCGGTGCCTGCGCCGCCGGTTGCTCCTCCGGCGGTCGAATCGCCGCCGTCGTCACCATCACCGCCATCCGCATCAGCATCGTTGCCACCGTCTCCTCCGGAGCCGCCGGCGTCGATGCCATCACTGGCGATCGCGAATCCTCCGGAAGCGCCTTGATGGAGCTCAAAGTTTCCGTTGTTGTTGACGGACGCAGAACCAAGATGGTCGTCGTCCTGAATGTTGGCGACCTGGCTCAGGACATTGCCGACGTCATTGCCTTCGCCGTCGAGCGCCTCGTTCAGGATGTCTTCGAACTTGATGTTGAAGACGCCTTCCACGGAGCTGCCACCGCTGACGTCAATGTCTGCAAAGTCGTCGTCATCCGGAAGGTAGCCATCCATGGCAACATCAACGGTTACACCAACATCGACCGTGGTCTCATTGACGTTCTCATTGATGTTCTCGCTGGCGTTGAAGTTGGCATTGCCGTTCAAATTGGCGTTGCCATTCAGATTAGCACTACCATTCAGATTAAGGTTGCCGTTGCCGTTCAGGTTGGTCGACTCACTCGTCTGATGCTGGTTCTGATTGGACCATTGTGACTGGTCCTGAGCCTGCTCTTGCTGCTCCTTCTGCCTCTGCTGCTGTTGCTGCTGTTGTTCCTGATCGTCATCATTGAAGATCGGAAACAGGTTCATCTCGTGGTTGCTACGCTTGCTCGACATGATGATGTCCCTTGTCGTTCCATTGCCGCAACGTGACCACCCTTCATCTCCTTGGGGCCTTGGTCGGGCGAATGAGGTTGTGAAATCGCGGGCGAAAAAGGCCCGCAGCGAAACCTGTGTCTGGTTTGATCGACGGTCCTCCCGTGCTTGTTGCGGGGAGTGGTTGGCACACCAGCCTCCTCGCCGGACGCAGGCCAATCCACGGGCCGAAGTGTGTGCCCGTCAGGCGAGATCGATAAGTTGCCAATTGGGGCTAGCCCCCTGCCCTTCTGGCCCGCTTGAACTAAGCCATTGGAAGGTTGACTACGTCGGAAGAGGGAGCTGGAGGGTTTCGGGGCCTTCGACCTCAACTACGCCTGAAAAACCGATCTTACGGACTGACCCTCATGGATTTCAGCTACGGGAGGGAAACCTCCCCTTCGCCGGCCCATGTGCCACTGTCATCTCTTGCCGGGCTGCCCTCATGGGTCGCGTCTGTCGCGATCCTTGGTCCGACTACAGCACGGGATGACGAAGCTCGCTTGGCACAGTAAAATGGCTCACCGCGGACGCTCTCATCATACCCAAGGCAATATACGATTCACGCGGTCTTCAGGATCGAAAGAACAATGCCCAAGTTCAAGGACGTACTCCTCCTCGTCGGTCAGATGAACTACACGTGGACCAATACCGAGAGCCTGCTCATCCACATGATCGCCGGCTTGGCAGGTGTCGACAAAGAGACAGCAATTGTCATTTTCCTGACCCTCAATACGCCCCGCGCGCGCATGGATCTTGTCGAGCGTCTGGCAAAGATGAAAAGGACAGAGCCGCGCTGCCGCGCAGATGTCCTTGACGTGACCCGCCGGTTAGGCGACGAGGCTAAGCTGCGCAACAAGTATAATCACTGTATCTATTCATTCGATCCCGCAGGAGAAATCGGATTGACGCAGTCCCTGCGCATTTTTGAAAGCAAGGACGCTATAAAGTATGGCAAGGTAGAAGCCCTTGATGATGCCGAAGTGGGACGGATCAAAGACAGCATTGCGTCCCTGGTTAGCATAAATCGCGAGCTTTGGGAGATAACCGTGCGCTATGGCTTCCCACAGTAGCCTGCCAGCAGCGTCGGCGGCCTCGCCCATTTCTAAGCCGAAAGGTGCTGCTGTTCGTCCGAACGGTCAACTGCGCGAGGCCATCCGATCCAAGGTACCATCCGCTTAGGGTTGGGACTGATCGATGAGAGTGCGCTTCAGACATGCAGCTGAAGGTGCATCTCAACGTACCGCATCCGGCCAATCCTCGAAATTGACGTCTCCGTAATCAGGTCAAGCGCCTGATCGCCAACAGGAGTCACCATGAGGATCGAACCCACCATACTTGCAGGCGTCGTCGTGATCATCCCAAGCAGACATTCTGATGACCGCGGATATTTCTGCGAGCTTTTTTGCGAGGATTTCTTCAGGTCCCAGGTGGCGGACGTGAGATTTGTACAGGACAACCAATCACTTTGCTCCCGCCCGGCGACGGTAAGGGGGCTCCACTACCAACGTTCACCGGTTCAACAGGGCAAGTTGGTTACCGTCCCCCGAGGCGCCATTTTCGATGTCGCCGTTGACCTTAGGACCAATTCATCGACATTCGGGGACTGGTTCGGAATGGTCTTATCAGCCGAGAACGGATTTCAGATCTGGATCTCGGAAGGATTTGCTCATGGTTTCATGAGCCTCGAGCCGGATACAATCACCAATTACAAAGTAACAGCACCCTATAGCGCGTCGCATGAAGGCGGGATTGCATGGGACGATCCGGATATCGGCATCAGATGGCCCATCGTAGGGCCGGTGATTGTCTCACCAAAGGATGCGTCGCAGCCACGCCTGAAAGAGATCCACGCCGACGCGCCAGTCCACCATCAGGAAGTTGCCCCATGCGTATAGTCGTAACAGGAGGAGCCGGCTTCATAGGTTCGGCGGTGGTGCGGCACCTCATTCAGGTCTGCGATACAGACGTACTTGTGATCGACAAGCTGACATATGCCGGCAACCTCGCATCGCTTTCGGCCGTTGCGCATACGTCGCAGTTCAATTTCATCCGGGCCGATATTTGCGAGACTGAACGGGTCCTGAACGCCTTGGTGCAGTTCCGCCCTCAAGCCATTCTTCATCTCGCCGCTGAAAGCCATGTCGATCGGTCGATAAACGGTGCTGCTGATTTTGTGCAGACCAACATCGTGGGCACGTTCAGCCTCCTGGAAGCGGCACGGCGGTATCGCGCTAGCCTGGATGCGGACGCTGCAGATGCCTTTAGGTTCGTCCATGTCTCAACAGACGAGGTCTACGGCTCATTGAGCAACGAAGGCCTCTTCACCGAAGAAAGTTCATATGATCCGTCCTCGCCCTACTCGGCATCGAAAGCGGCGAGCGATCACTTGGCCTTTGCTTGGCATCGAACCTACGGGCTACCAGTCATCGTGACCAACTGCTCCAACAACTATGGGGCTTTCCAGTATCCAGAAAAGCTAATCCCTTTGATGATCCTCAATGCGGTTCAGGGTCGTGCGCTTCCAATCTACGGTAACGGATCGAATGTGCGCGACTGGCTTCATGTCGATGATCACGCACGCGCGCTCGGCTTGATTGCCGCGCACGGACGTCCGGGGGCCCGATACAATGTCGGTGGTCGTAACGAGCGTTCCAATCTGCAAGTGGTCAATCAAATATGCGCCATCATGGATGAACTCATGCCTATGGCGGCTCCGCATAGCCGCCTCATTCGGTTCGTTGAGGACCGGCCCGGGCACGATGCGCGCTACGCCATCGATGCATTCAAGCTCGAGCTTGAGCTGGGATGGCAGGCCCAGGAAGACTTCGAGTCCGGCCTCTACAAGACGGTCAAGTGGTTCACAGACAACCCTTGGTGGTGGCAACCCCTAAGAGATAGTCTCGAACCACCCCTTCCGCGCGGCGTCGGCAGGTTCGTGGGAGGAAGCTTATGCGTGTCCTAGTCACTGGAAACAACGGGCAATTGCTTCAGTGCCTACGGCACCTTGCGCCGATTCACGGTCTGGATCTGATCTCTATCGGGCGACCCGAACTTGACCTTCTCAAGCCCGACACGGTTATGACGGCGGTGCTTGGCAAGCAACCCGACCTCATCGTTTCCGCAGCGGCTTTCACCGCTGTCGACAAAGCTGAAGATCTTCCGGACTTAGCCTATGCAACGAACGCGAAGGGTGCAGGCGCTGTCGCGGTGGCGGCTTCCGCGCTCAATGTTCCAATAATCCATATTTCATCAGACTACGTCTTTTCAGGCTCCAAACCCGCGCCTTACACCGAGGCTGACCATACGGAGCCCTTGTCAGTCTATGGTGCATCGAAGCTACTTGGGGAAGCCGAAGTTCGAGCGGCAACAGCCAATCATGTGATCATTCGAGCGGGCTGGCTCTACTCTCCCTTCGGGCAGAACTTCCTAAAGACGATGCTGGCGCTCGCAGCGAAGCAAGATACTGTTCGCGTCGTCGCCGATCAAAGAGGCCGACCCACCTCCGCGCTTGCTGCTGCATCAGCCATCCTGGCACTCGCACATCGGCTCCTGCAGGATGATCATCCAGAACTACGAGGCCTCTTTCATCTTGCGCCTGCCGGCGACGCCAGTTGGGCTGACTTCGCCGAGTTCATCTTTGGGGTTGTCGAGGCGGCCACCGCGCGACGCATCCGGATTGAACGAGTGTCGTCGAGGGAATACCCGACCGCCGCTATGAGGCCGCAGAACTCATGTCTCGACGCCACGAAGATCAAGGAACGATACGGGATCACTATGCCTCACTGGCAGACTTCAGCGAGGGACATAGCGGAGATCTGTGTTCAACTCCCGGCGAAGGAAACTGCGCAATGAAAGGTATTATCCTTGCCGGGGGATCAGGGACTCGGCTCTATCCTATTACACAAGCCATCTCCAAGCAGTTGATGCCGGTCTACGACAAACCGATGATCTATTACCCGCTGACAACTTTGATGCTGGCTGGCATCCAAGACATTCTTCTTATCACCACGGCGCAGGACCTCGGCGGTTTTCAGCGCCTACTGTCCGATGGGACACAGTGGGGAATCACCCTCACATATGCTGTTCAACCCAAGCCTGAAGGGCTTGCACAATCGTTCATTATCGGAGCGGATCATGTTGCTGGAAACCGGTCGGCCTTGATCCTGGGGGACAACATTTTCTTTGGCCACGGGCTCCCCGAATTGTTAGCTACCGCAGCTCATTCAACGGGCGGTGCGACTGTCTTTGCCTATCAGGTGAGCGATCCTGAACGCTATGGTGTGGTCGAATTTGACAGGTCGATGCGGGCCCTGTCGATCGAGGAAAAGCCGCAGAGACCACGTTCCAACTGGGCCGTAACCGGCCTGTACTTCTACGACGAAACGGTGGTCAATCTTGCCGCCGATCTCGTTCCCTCCGCACGAGGGGAGCTGGAGATCACCGATCTCAACAATCTCTACCTTCAACAGGGAAACCTGCATGTTGAACGTATGGGACGCGGCTATGCCTGGCTAGACACGGGAACGCCCGATAGTCTTCTCGAGGCGGCGGAGTTCGTTGCCACGCTCGAACGCCGCCAAGGCTTCAAGATAGCCTGTCCTGAGGAAATCGCCTTGAGAAGAGGCTTGATAGATGAGCGGCAATTCGAACGGTGTGCAGCAGCTCAGGCCAAGAGCGCGTACGGTCGTTATTTGATAAGATTACTGGAGCTGGAAAGCGATCAATCTCGTCAGACAGCTGTCGACAAAGTCAGCAGAACATTGATGGTGGAAACACAGCTGGCCCCGGTGAACTGACGCCGGAAATTAGGCAACCCAAGAAAATATAAACCTTTTGAAGGTGTGTATGTCACCTGATTTATACCCTGCCGCCTCCGAAGGCGGGCGATGCATCGCCACGAATCTCGCGCTACCCTGAAAATGCAGTGAGTTTTACGACTGACGCTAGCTCTGGCGCTCGGAGCAATAGCTGCAGCCCAAAAATGCATGTCTGACCTGACCGGGCCGGACATGCAGGCGAGCCCCCGCCCCCCCAACCCTGGGGGCTCGCCCCCTACACCTCATCCAAGGATTCGTAGGATTACTGCCTTGGTCTTACAAGGCGAGCCGGTAACTCATCTAGCCAGGTCTGCCAGATGCTCCATCCTCAACCGAAACTGGGAGGCAAAGTTGTGGCGTTTCGCGAACGCTAGGCCTCTTCGTGCTGCCTCCACGACGGCCCACCGTCTGCTGTTTAAGTCTAAGATCATTTCAGCCATGGCGGCCGGCGTTGCGGGCGACACCGCAAATCCCCCTCCCGATGCCTCAGATAAAGAGCGCCACATTTGGTTGCAATGGCCGACGACAGGCACGCCGCAGGCCAAGCTTTCAAGGTAGGTGCACGAAGGATCAGATTGGAGATGTGCACTCACGAAGAGATCATAGCTGCGGCGCATCGTAGGAACCAACTCGCGAACGTAATCTACCGATGGATGAAGACGTACAGCATCGCTGAGGTGATGTGCCCTGATCGCGTCTGAGATCAGTCCTGCTAGGCTCCCCGCCCCATAAATGTCGAATGTAAAGTTGAGACCAGCCTTCTTGAGGCGATGAGCTATGGGAACGAGTTGATGAGCGCCTTTCGTTGGCTCAAGACGGCCAGAGTGGACAAGCCGCAAGCTCTTCCCCGACAACAACCATCGCTCCCGGGCGTACATTTCCTTCTCTGTCGCCATCATTTCAGGGAGGGCACGACTGTCCAAATACAGCATGCTGCGCGCGTTCAGCGACCCATAGACCTCGTGAGCCGGATACCCGTTGCACTGCAGACCCGCCGCATGCCGGAAGGCGCTCCGACGACGCATCTCCGTCATGGCTATACGAAGCGCACGAACGGCCTTTCTCATCGAACCGATCGACTCAAGCTGGTTTATCCGCTGGCGCGTTTGATGCGTATACTCGATTCCATAAGCGAGACGGCATCGGGACAGCGCGATGGAAGTGGGCGACAGCAGGTCGGCAGTACTGTCTCCCGAAAGCAATGCAACATCGAAGTTGGCCAGACAGGTATCGGTCACCCGGTGGTTAGGCTCCAGCAAAGACAGGTCGAAGCCGAGGGCGTCGGACTTGAACGCCTGTCCAAAAGGTATTTCCCGAGCGCCCCGCCGCAAGAAACATCGCAGGGGCCCGTTCCAGTATTCGAGATGTGCCTCGATTCCACGCACGAACTTCTTGTCCAGAACAACTTTGTTCCCAGGGAGTTCGATGACGGGAGCGGTAACGAATAATGCCAGTCGATGTGATGCCACGGATAGTCTCTCTCCTGCAGAGCAAGAACAACTTTCACCTGCGGATGGCAGCCGGGGCAAATCCTTCCTTCGAAGGAAATCCGCAATCGGAAGTATTGTACCTCCGGCGATCACGACAGCCTGATGGGGTGGCAGAGGAACCCTGACATCAGCACGATTAGGTATGCTGCACTGATCGCTTCGAGGAGGCAGCGATGGCATAATTGAAGCCATTTTCTTGTCGGGGGGGCAGAAAATGATCTCGTCATCAGCTCGCGAAGACATAGTCCAGTGGCGGGTACCGGTTGCAATAAGGATTGGCTACGGTCCGATTGAACTGGTGCAAGGACCTGCGGAGGCCTGTCGGTACCTTGCTGACCGCTGGCCCTTCCTCGGTGGCACCTACCACGACCTTGCCGAAAGCGGGTGCCGCGCAGCGATGTCCCGGCGAGCCAGTGTTGAAGAAGCGCGAAGCGTCTTTATATCAGCGGCTCAGGAAGCTTGCTTGCTGGATTGACCTACAGAGTGACTATTTCTGCGGCGCCGGCCCATTGACCCTTACCCGGCTCGCAGGGACGCTTTGCGTTTTGGAGCCCTTGCGCGCCTTCATAAGAAGAGCCCGGCGACGTCTCATCTACGCGTCCCCGGGCCCGTTCTTCCCCCAACCTTGAGATTTCATGATGCATCAGATGCGCTGTTGGCTCAAGGCATCGAAGAGGGTATGGGCCTCGGCTGTTTGGCTTAGGGCGAGGATTTTTACCTCACTTCGTTGAATGTGGTTCAGCCGCTGATGCCTCTCTGACCGCGTGTTTTGGAAAGGCCGCATTGTGGCCTGTGCTATCTTCGCGGTCGAAAAGTCTTGCGAGGGAACCGGTCGGCCGACCATCCTCGGCCCGTCGTAGTGTTGATCCAGAGGGGCTGCGATACGAGCTCCGGCTTGCCGGTTCACCTTTGGAAAGCTGCCTATGTCGCCGCTGCCCTGACGGCAGCGCGATGTGGAGTAAGAGCAATAACGTCAATCACCGCACCGCTGGATGCCGCAGCATCAAACCAAGTTGCTGGGGATATTCCTGCGCCCATCTCCTCCTGCCGCACGGACGGCAGTGCCTAGCAACAGCTCACGGGGCAGAAAGGGGACCGGCTTCCTCCAGCCAGCGGCGAGAAGGCGCCATGTTGAAAGTCGCCCACTCGTCGTTGAGTGCTGCCACGAACAAGCGGTCATTTTGATCGAGATCAGTCTGCAGGTGGTCCCGCAAGGCGTCAGCCCCACTATCATATCTCACCAACCATACCGATCCTTGAGCCTGCAAGGCATGCAGCGCAAACAATTTCTTTCGAAGTACACTATAGTTAGTTCCTAATCGATCGAGATCTACCGTGACAACATAAACAGACATGCGTCCCCCATTCCGCCCCAACCAGAACTGAGTCTTCAATTAGCTGACAGACTTCAGTTCTCGACAATGAAATGAATAGTTTTAACGTACCTTACCCATCCATATATTACCCGTTTCTTACAGTAACAGCTTCGTTTAACGGGCAAATTGGCCGTATCAAATCGGCTCCCCCCTACCTATTTAGGATGTACTGGTATTCGCAACACGCGTCCGAAGAGATAGGAAGGCGTACTCCGCATGCACGACTGTCGACCAAGGCTATCGTGCCCCCGAGATTTCCCCGGATCGATTACATGGACGAAGGGCTGCAACTCGTTCCGAGGTCCGGGACGAGGCGTGTCTGCAATAGCCAGAGACGGTGTCCCTCGGTCTTTGCCGAAACCTTTGTTGCAGCTGGTAATTAGAAGCCGCCGCGACGGCAGGAGCCTCAAATCGCTCGAGCCTGGCGGCGGTCGGTTATGGGTGACCGGGGGGGCGCGGCGCCGACGTAGAACTGAGAGACTGTATTGTGACCAATTTTCAAGCGGTTCTATGGTCGAGGCCCGGCGAACGGATGCCTTCGGACAAAAAGAAGCGCCACCCGCTATTCACGAGTGGCGACATCGGTTCACTTGTTTTGCCATGTCTCAGTGCCGCTGCCTCCCGTCCGCAAAGATATCGTTGAGCTTGTAAGCAACCTCCGTCCGGTTGGTTGCTTTGAGTTTTTTCATGATATTGCGGATATGGACTTTAACCGTGCTTTCGCGGAGGTTGAGTTCATAAGCGATGATCTTGTTAGCCTTGCCTCTCCTCAAAGCCTCGACCACCGCCTCTTGACGCGGAGTAAACATCCCAGACAGAGGACGGCGGTCCGCCGATGGAGGCTCCGGAACCAGGTGACTCATTGCTTGTATTGTGCTGGCCGGAACGAAGATGCCGCCCGCCATGGCCAATGACAATGCTTCGATGCAAACAGCAACCCCGACTGATGACGGAATGAAGCCGCGGGCCCCATATTCCAACATCTTCAGCACCTGAGGGAGGTCATCGTTGTCGGAAAGAACGACTATGGGCACCGACCCCATCTCGCTCATCAACCGGTCCATCTCCGTAGCCATCGATTCATCGTCTGCGCGCCTGCCGCCGATGTTGAAAAGGATGGCTTGAATAGGAGGATGAACGTCTTTCTCCTTCTTCCATTCATCAATGGAGCCGACAGCAAGAACTTCCTTCTCAATGCCCCGGCTGATCAACGCTTTTGCAAGACACTCGCGGTCTAAGACCCGTCCGTCCAGGACAAGCAGGCAGCCATCACCGGCGACTGTCGATACGGCGCTGCTACTCTCCCGGATTAGCTGTGAGACATCCTTGGGCGTAGGTGCCCTCCTAGCGAAGGCTGATGCTTCATGTACACTTGCTGCCGAGTCCATGGTCTCCCCCTTTGTTTCGACAGTTACGCCATACTTATCTGGCTTCCAGTGTTCTTCCTATGTCGCCGGCTCTATCTGGTCCCGCATAATCTGACACAAATAGACTATCTACTTACTACTTTAGGATAATTTTGTCCACGATTATTAAGGAATTCGTAATATTTGCTCTTCGTCAACTTTGCCGCCATTAGCCCCTGCTCGGAGTCGATGGAAAACAGCGGCTTACTGCGATCGCCGCAGACCCAGTCGTAAATAGCTAGGATCTGCTCAGCCTTGGCATCCCACGTAAAATAGGCGCGGGCGCGCCGGCCCGCTTCACGGCTCATCGCGGATATCGCGGCTCGGTCGGCCAGGAGCCCTTCAAGTGCGGCGGTAAAGCCGGCACGCAGACTTCCGCGATCGCTAAAATCGATTGCAAGGCCGCTTGCGCCATCAATCAGCTCTGGCGGTCCTCCATAATTCGCGACGAGCGGAACGAGTCCGAGTGCCATCGCCTCGACCACCACTCCGCCTCCGAACTCCCGAATACTCGGCAAGGCCAGAAGATCGCAGTCGGATAGTTCCATCGCGAGTTTTTCCTGGGCAACCCAGCCGGCGAAGCGCACCTGACTTTCAAGCTTCAGAACCCGTACTAGCGCCTCGAGTTCGGGCCGTTGGGGTCCATCCCCGACAATGGTCACGTCGACATCTGCCCGCGCCTCGAGCGAAGAAATCGCCTGCAGCAGGATATCAGCCCCTTTGTACGGAACCAGTCTCCCGACGAACGCAACTCGTAGGCGATCATGGCGAAGCGGTCGTCGTGTGAATGGAAAGCGCGCTGGATCTATAGCATTTTCAGCCAACAGAAAGCTCTTGTCGGAGCATGCTGTCGGTAACTCGGCCAAGGCGGCACGCGAGCCTGCGATCACTGCCGATGCCTTTGCACGAGTTGCCCGGTAGCCAGGCAAGAGCCGATGGAGCCCTCTCGCGAACGAAAGCCAATCCCCTTCTCTGCTGCGCACCTCGGAGAAGCCTCGTGGCCATGCAATGCCGCCGTTCAGGGGGCCAATCACGAATGGTACGTTGATCTTCGAGAGTTTGCGGGCCAACAAGCTCTGGCTGGTCGGACTTAGCGGCGTGATGCGATGCACCAGAGCGAACTCGCCGGCTCGAATCCTGTCCTTGAGCTTTCGCCACAGCTCTCGTTCAAAGCTGTAGTAGGCCAAGGACGATAGCGCCGTCACCAGCGTCCATGCTTTATTGTCACCGCCCCGTAGGATCTCGCCGATCCCATGAAAGAGCCTAGCCGTCGTTTCATTGTCGACGGCGATGAAATCCTCGCCCTCAATAAGACCTTCGCGGAGGAAGGCAGATCTATTCCTCACCTGCGTGACGATCAGGGCGTCGACACGTTGCGCTATCGCCCGTGAGAGGTTCCATCCAACGAGGGGCACACTTGGCCAATCGGGATTGGCGGCCTCGGCGATGAGAAGAACTCGGCGACGACGGTCAGGCATGGCTTTGCCGTCACCACTTGCCAACACGGCTCCCGCTGTTGGCGCTCGAATTGCGCAAGTCATTTCTGCAGCGTTCATCATCGCGAGCCGACCGGTCCCCGCAGTCCGCGCTGGCGAACTGCGGCCTCTTCTCAGAATCTTGACCAAAAGGATGAATCGCTTGACGTCCGCGAATTCGGCGTCGCTACGCATCCCCCAACCAGAGAAATCCTACGGTGCTCGTACAGGGTAGAGCAATCCACTAGATGCGCTAAGGATCTCCGCCCATCGGAGTAGTTAAGCTACTACCGAATCACCGATCGGCCAGTTGGGGCAGGATACAACCGGGGAGAGCATCCATTCGGCTGATAGCCCTGCAACATAGCCGAGCGGCCATGCCAGAAGAACCAAGAGCTCGAGCTTCAGATTGTTCAGTCGATGCCGCACCTGGAAGAATAGGAGCAATAAGAAAGATGGCGCTCCATGCAGAGCCACGGCCCAGACAGCCCCATCCATATCAAACAAGAGGTATCCGATCGGAAGAAGTAGGAAGATCGAGAGCCCACGGACAAAGTTGAAGGCGGTGAGTATACGTGGCTCACCCATAGCGAAATAGACATTGGCAAAGATACCGAAGCGGCTGAAAAGCAGGCTGAACGAGAGGATTTTCAGCATCGACCCGGCGGCTTCATAACGAGAATCGTACAACACCGCTACCAGGACATCGCCCGTAGCGAAAATGGCACCGGCTGCCGTGACGAATAAGACGTCAAACGGCAGTCTTAGCCTCCAATAGGCCTGAGCAAGCCCCTCCGGACTTTCCCGGCGGATCTGGCTCAAAGCCGGGACGGCAACAGAGTGGAACAGGCGACTACCCGCGCCCTCCAACATCGACACGAGGTTGAATGACAGGATATAGAGGCCAAGCGTCGCCGGCCCCACCCATCCTGCTAGCAAGATCCGGTCACCGTTGCTCGCTACCACGGTGAATGTGGAGGAAAGCATCACCCACTTTCCGAAGCGGATCAGATCTCTCACGCAATCCCTATCGAGCCTGAACCGGTTCCCGCGACCGGAAAGCCACAGGAAACTCAGCGCGGTAGTCAGAGCGGCAGAGCATAGTGTCGCAAAAACGAAGGACCAGACAGACCTCGTCTGTACTGCCAGGACGACAGCCACGCCTAGGCCAGCGCACTGCGCAACCAGTTCGATCGCCGTCAGGCGACCGAGCTCAAGACGGCGGTACGCCGTGATGACTTTCGTCGATTGCAGGCCGGCAATGACGCTGCTGAAAGAACTGACGGCGATCACTGCAGGCAGAGCCGATTCATTGTAAACGGAGCCGGCGGCCATCAAGTCCTGCGACTGTGCCACCGAAATTAAGTAGCCGACGCAGAGGCAGGCTGCCCAGATCAACAGCCCGTGAAGAAACTGCAGTGTCCAGGCGCTATCTAGGTAGTTACGCTGGTCGCCTAGCGGACTTTGAATAGCAGCTGGACGAAGGCCGAGGTCGGATAGCATTGCGACAGCGACCTGAACCATTGTCGCTACCGCCATAAGACCAAACATCTCCGGCACCAGCAGTCTTGTAAGAACAAGGCTGCTCGATATCCTCAGCAGTTGAATGCATACATATCCACCGATCGACCATCCTGCCGCGCGCAATACGCTCAAGCGAAACCGTTTGACGGGAGATCGAGCAACATCTTCTTTTGGCGCGGTTGCCTGTGTTTGTGGCTCCGCACGCTCGGCCGGTTCGGTTGGGGCAGCCGCAGGCGCAAGCGCGCGTGACATAGATGATCGGCCGACCAAGGGCTCGTTCCTTTTTTGAGCACAACTGCCACCAGTCCGAACAAGGGAACGAGTCGTGCTACTGCGCTGCCTCAAAGAATTGCTTGTCCAGATGCGTCGGGGCCGGTTCACCTGCTGCCACAGTTGCGGGCTTCGGCACCTCCCGGGGCAATCGAGAACGGATCTTCTCCGCCAGAACGCGAACGAATGGTTCGAGCATCATCGTGTCGTGATCCCCAGGGACCTCTACGACATCAAGATTGCGAAGAAACTCTGACCACCCATTGTCGGGAAGAATGATGTTGCGCCCCTCCTGCAACTGTCGACCACCGGGCAAATAGTAGACCGGCGATGGTCTTGGTCGGAACAGCGTGACCTCACCTGTGAAGCTGCTGACCTGATAAGCCGACGCCGCTGCTCTGAAAGCCACTTCTATGCCAACATTGTTGAAGCCTTCTACAACTGCTTTCCCGGCGAGTACGGCCCCCCGCACGTCTCGGTCCCTGGAGGTCTTCTGCCGGTCGCGAAGCCACTTGCTTATGAAGGACGACCGATACCGATTGATATCCTGGGCCTTCATGAGAGCCTTGTCGGTCAAGGACAATCGAGGTTGCCGCGGGAGCGGCGTGTCGAACATCACCAGCCTTTCGACAGCCTCATCGGCTTCCACGAGTTGTCGCGCCATTTCCAGCGCAACAAGCCCACCACCTGAGTATCCGGCGAGGAGATAAGGGCCCTCGGGTTGGATCGTCCGAACTTCCGCCAGATAGTCTCGAGCCATCTCCTCGAAGGTTGTATGGGGCTGGAGATCGCCATAGAGCCCCCGCGCTTGAAGCCCGTAGACCGGGCGCTCCTGGCCAAGCAGAAGGGCAAGATGGCGCAGATTCAGAACATTGCCAAACATGCCCGCGCAGATAAACAGTGGCGTTCCCCGGTCCTTCTGATCAGATGTCATGGGAACGAGATGCAGGAACTGCTTCCCGCCGGCCTCGGCAACGGGCTTAGTGGCAAGGGGGAGCTGCGCCCGGGAACCCGTGAGTTCGGTTATCTTTGCGGCACATAGCGCGACCGTGGGGCATTCAAACAGCGTCGATATGGGCAAATCTACCCCATACTCGCTCCTGATCATCCTAAACAGACGCACGGCGACGAGCGAATGTCCGCCGAGCTGGAAGAAGTCGTCGTTTACGCCGACCCGCTCAAGTCCGAGCAATTCCTTCCAGAACCCTACGAGTTGGCACTCCACTTCATCGCGGGGCGCTACATAGTCCGAAGCCAGATCCGGTCTTTCGAACTCCTCCGAGGGTTGCGTCGGTGCCCGTGGTTCTTCGACGAGCGCCCGCAGTGCCTCCAACTCCATCGAACTCACAGCAATTTCGCGATATGGCAGCGCCAACGCGCGAAGCAGGGCCTCGAAGCCCTCGTGCGGCTTGATCCCCAGTTCAACCTGCGTCGCGAGTCTCGTCCGTGCAGGGCCATCGGACACGGGCGGCGCATGTGGAGAGTTGCTACCTGCACCATTGGAAGGAGCTGAAAGGTTGCCGGCCAGCCGACGCAGAACGAACTGCTCGATATCCACGATGATGTTTCCCTGGGGATCGCAGATCGTAACATCGAACGCGACGAAACCGTCACCGAAGTCATCGCAGCGGGATTTCCTTACCCAACTGACGATGGAACCCGGGATCATTCCCTGCACCTCAATCCGTCCATAGCTAGCGGGTACCCAGAGCCTGTCGCCGAGTTGCTGCTCGTCGAGCAACTCCAGCGAAAAACCCGTGGCGATGTCGAGCAATGCCGGGTGGAGCGGACTGGTGCAAAGGTCACTCCGGAAGTCGTCAGCGAGCGAAAGTTCCGCAAGTCCTTCGCTACGAGAGAGAATTTTCGATCTCAGTAGGGCCCAGCGTGCCCCAAAACGCATCCGCCCTTCTTGCGCGGATGTCAGAGCAACGCCTTCAGCGGAGATCGATGACGTCCCGAAACATTTCCTGATTTGATCGAGATCCAATGGACCGCGCAGGTCACTGCCAAGCCTCACCGATGCCTCTGCATGCATAATCACTTGATCAGTGCTGGCTTCGACAGACCCGATAACCACCTGAAACTCAGGACCCTGACCAACCAAACGAAGACGGAATCTCCGCTCTTGTTCGCCTTCCAGCACAAACGGGCGTATGAACGAAAGGTTCGTGATGCAGGGATTGCCCTCACGACCATAGGCCCGGATGGCCTGAGCAAGAAAATCGACATAGGCGGTGCCGGGTAGCACGGCCTCCCCCCCGGGGAGACGGTGCTCATCCAAGACCCAGTGGCGACGGGCGGAAAGCGCTACCTCCAACCAAAGGTCGCCCTGCTTGTCTGCAATCCAGCGATCGAAGATTCCCACCTCATTGGGATAGTTCTCAACGACGGGTGAGGTTGCAAGGCCGACGGCTCGTGCAGCCAATCCGACCTCGCTCCATACGCCCCAGTGGAG
The DNA here is from genome assembly GCF_902153235.2 of Pseudorhizobium halotolerans. Classification (NCBI taxonomy): domain Bacteria; kingdom Pseudomonadati; phylum Pseudomonadota; class Alphaproteobacteria; order Hyphomicrobiales; family Rhizobiaceae; genus Pseudorhizobium; species Pseudorhizobium halotolerans. The sequence continues at coordinate 724,638 of NZ_CABFWE030000011.1, forward strand.
GGACACCACCCGTCGCCCATCCTTTGGCGATGCCGATTGAGCGTAGGCATTGAGGTAAGCATTGCCTGCAACATAGGCTACCTGTCCGGCTCTGGGTATGTCCGTACTCGTCGATGAGAACAGTATCAGGAAGTCCAACTTCACATCTTCAAGAACGGAATGAAGGACGCGTAATCCCGTGACCTTCGGCGAGAGCACCTGTTGAAGTTCGCCAAGCGTCCTCATCTGCACCAAGCCATCATCCAGGGCACCGGCGCAGTGAAGCACCCCGTTGATCTCCCCGAACCGCCGCATTGCTGCAGCCACCGCTGCAGCCATCTGCTCGCCGTCGGTTACATCCGCAGCGACGTAGAGAACCTCAGCTCCAGCGTCTTCAAGAGCTTTGATTTTCGCCATTGCTCGTCGCACCGGTGCATCGGCCAAACGCTGCTGAAAAAGACCCCATTCCGTCTTGGCAGGCAGATGCTGGCGGGCAACCAGCACAAGCCTGGCTTCGTACTGTTTCGCCAACTCGGCCGCCAGCGCCAAGGCCACCTCGCTCATGCCGCCTGCAATGAGATAGACACCACGCTTGCGCAACGAAACCTGTTGTCCTTCCAGGGGAGGAAGCGGGCAAGTCGAGTGTGTTTGGGTGAAACGGCGTTCGCCCCGAAGTGCGACCATCTCGTTTTGGGGCACCGTCTGCAACTCCTCCCAGACCCGCTCAATCAGCTCTCCCAGCGGAACGAACGCCGGATTCTTGGAGGGTCTGCTGTACCAGGCCGCTCTTTTCCTCACCAAGGCGGACGTCGGTGGGCCGATATCGAGCAACTTCACGGTTACGCTTGGCAATTCCTTTGGCAGCACAAGCGCCGGCCCTAGAATCAGGGACCGCTCCGGACTGACCAGTTCGTGGTCCTCGGCCTGCAACACCTGGCGCGCCACAATGGTGATAGAGACCTGTCGCTCCTCCGCCAGGTCCGCCCAAGCCTGACCGAGCCCGACCATGCTGCCGAAACCAAGCTCTTCATTCTCATGGAGGAGGCTGGACCCCGCTCGGACTGATGGCTCCGCGTCGGCCAGCCACATGTGCAGGATTTTCTGGGGCAGGCGCCCGGTCGACCGCAAACGCTCCAGCAAGGCGACATACCCTGCCCGCCCCAGTTCCGAGCACAGCGTGTAGCTATCCGTACCCCGTTCGCCCATACCATCGCCGCGCGTCACTGTGACGGTTCGATGCCCCTGCGATCGCAGCCTGCGGGCGAGTTCTTCACCGAGGCCGCCCTCATCCAGGAATATAAGCCATTCTGCCGGTTCGGATTCCGTATCCGGATCAGCAAGCGAGCGCTTCCAACTGGGACGATACCCCCATTGAGAAATGTCCTGGATCTTCAGGAGTGGGGGCTGTGTCGTTGCGACGTCCTCCCGATCCGCAGGCTCTATGAAGTAGCGACGATGTTGAAACGGATAGGTGGGCAGCGACAGCAGTCTTGCATCTTGTCCTCCGACGAGCCCTTCGAGATCTACTGCAAGACCAGCGGCATAGGCACGACCGAGTGCGGAAATGAGATATTCCCGATCATCCCACTCTTCGTCTCCATGAGGCAAGGAGCTGATCACTTGATTCGCCGGGATAGTTCCCTGTAATTTCGCCAGTGATGAGAGGACACGCCCTGGCCCAACCTCCACGAAGACAAGCGCCTCTCGCGCATGCAAGGCGCCGAGCCCTTCGGCAAATCTTACGGGACGCCGAAGGTGGTTTCGCCAATACACTGGATCTACCGCTTGGTCCCCGGTTAGGGGTGCCCCGGTCAAGTTAGATATGATCGGAATATCTGGTGCCGATAGCTGAAGCGAACCCAGGAATGTCTCGAATTCGTCGAGGATAGGGTCGAGCAGGCTTGAATGGGCAGCAATGTCGATCGCCAGTCGGCTCGCCTCGACGCCCTCCCCCGCAAGCGTGGCTCTGAACGCCTCGAGATCGTCATTGCGACCCGAAACAACGCAATGCGAAGGTGCATTGACGCAGGCCAGATCTAGTTTCTCGGGCAGCCGAGGGACCAGCGTGGCCTCTTCCAATGGAATGCTCAGCATACCGCTAGGCTCGACCCGTTCAAACAACCTCCCCCGAAGGTGAACAAGGTTCATCGCATCCTGGAATGAGAGCACGCCTGCGACACACGCGGCTGCATATTCACCCATTGAGTGTCCGATCAGTGCCACCGGCTCAACCGCATGGCGTTGCCACAGTCGCGCTAGTGCAATCTCTGTAACGAGGATCGCGGGCAGTTGAAGCGAAGGTCGCAGGAACTTCTGTCGGGCGTCCCGCGTATTCTGGTCGAACCAGATCGCTCGTATGAGCGCGGAAACGTCATGTGGAAGATAGCCGAGCCCTTCGTCGATCACCTTGGCAAAAAGCTTGTCCTCACGATAAAGGGTTGCCGCCATCCCCGGATGCTGCGCGCCCCCGCCGGGGAACATGAAAACGGCGCCTTCCAGACGATCTAGTCGTGACTGCCACATCGCCTGATTGGGGGAAGCAAGACGAGGCAAGGCGGCTGCGAGGTTCCCAGCTGCAACGACCATCCATTCATTGAAGGGTTTACGGCCCTGTACCAGTGTATGGGCGACATCGCTGAGTCGTGCGTCCGGGTTTTCCGCTATCCAGTCCTTGAGCCGGTTACCGGCCGACTCCAACGCTGGCCGATTTTTCGCCGACAGTAGCAGGAGAAGCGGGGAACTTCGCGCGGTCTCCTCATAACTTGGGAGGGCGCTGCCTCGGACAGGCGCCTCCTCAAGCACGACATGCGCATTGGTCCCGCCGACACCGAGCGAGTTGACGCTGGCTCGTCGCGGTCCCGAACCAGCCTGCCATGCCACCAACCGATCGCAAACCTTGAACGGGCTGCGGACAAAGTCGATGGCCGGGTTAGGCCTTTCGAAGCCAAGCGTGGGAGGGATCTCGCGGTGCTTCAGGCACAAGGCCGCCTTGATCAGACCGACGACGCCAGCTGCCGTATCCAAGTGGCCGATATTGGATTTGACCGAACCGACGTAGCAGTAACCCGTCTTCTGCGTTACCTGTTGGAAGGCTTGGCTGAGGGCTTCGATCTCAATGGGATCCCCAAGATACGTTCCCGTCCCATGGCATTCCACATAGCCGATCGTGTCGGCCCCGACACCCGCAATCGCCTGCGCCTCCACGACCGCCTGCGCCTGACCTGATACACTGGGAGCCAGGTAACCCGCCTTGCTGCCACCATCGTTATTGATCGCTGTGCCCTTGATGACGGCATGGACGATGTCCCCGTCGCGCAGGGCATCGTCCAGTCGTCGCAGAACGACGACGCCGGCGCCGCTTCCGAAAACCGTGCCAGCGGCACGATGATCGAAAGGCCTGCAGTGGCCGTCAGGAGAGAGGACCTCGCCCGGGTTGTAGACGTAGCCTCGGCGGTGCGGAATCTCTATCGTGACGCCTCCTGCAAGCGCCATGTCGCACTCTCCGCTCAACAGGCTCTGCACCGCGTAGTGAACGGCGACCAACGAGGTTGAGCATGCGGTTTGAATATTGACACTTGGACCTTTCAGATCGAACAGGAACGAGGCTCTGGTCGACAGGAAGTCCTTGTCGTTGCCGGTGTGACGCAGGAGGAACATACCCACTTGGTCTACCAGCCGCCGATTGCTGCACACATTGAAGTAGAAATAGCTGCCCATTCCACAGCCTGCGAAAACACCGACAGGCTCGGACATGGCGGAGGGAGCCTTACCAGCGCTCTCCAAGGCTTCCCAGGCGCATTCGAGAAACTGGCGGTGCTGAGGATCCATGATAGCGGCGTCCTTCGGGCTGAGGCCGAAGAAGTCCGCATCGAACATTTCCATATCGGGTAGGTCCGCAGTGCGCGGCACGTAGTGTGGGTGACGGATGCGCGTCGGGTCTTCGCCGCTTGCCAGCAGTTCGTCCCCGGAAAGATCCCGAATGCTTTCGACACCGTTCCTCAAGTTCGCCCAAAATCGATCGACGTTAGCCGCGCCAGGGACACGCAACGCCATCCCCACGATCGCGATGTCGCCGGCACCCATCTGACTCTTTGCGTCGAGCATCCCCAACTCCGTCACAGAAGGCACAGTCGCCTTCCCGCAAGTTCCCCTTTCCATTTCGCGCCACCAACAGCAGCGAAGCAACTAACCCTTTCGACACCTGGCTCATCCCATTGGTGAGACGGTCTACAGCCTTTGACCCTTCGTTTGAGGCGTGCCTCTCCCTAGGGCGGGGGTGCGAGCATGTTGATCTTTAGCGCTGCCAACAGTTGTATCGAACTGGGGTTCTTGAGCGGGGGAAAGGCTATGGCCGTACTGAGATCCGTCATCGTGGGCGATGGGCTGCTACTGCCCCAGTGCGCAGATCTGTATCTGGCGAGGGGCCACAAACTTTCCCTCGTTGCCACCGGCAACCCGCATATTCTGGCGTGGGCGGAACAACGAGAGGTCCGCACCTGTAAGCCAGACAGGCTTGAGGGAGAGATTACCGGTCTGAGCTTTGAATGGTTGTTCAGCATTGCAAACCTGCAGAAGCTGTCCTCGACCATTCTGGAAACCCCACTTGCCGGCGCAGTGAACTTCCATGATGCGCTCCTTCCCGACCAGATAGGGCTCAACGCACCCGCCTGGGCAATCATCGAAGGCCGGGAGCATCACGGTATCAGTTGGCATGCCATGACCAGCGAAGTGGATGCCGGCCCAATCTATCTGCAAGAAAGCTTCGGCATTGAACCCGATGAAACGGCCTTTACCCTGAACAGCAAGTGTTTCGAACTCGGCCTTACTTCGTTCGAAGAGTTGCTCGATGCGATCGAGGCTGATCGCTGCACGCCGTGGGAGCAGCGGTCATTACGCGGGTCAGTCTATCGGAGGCAAGACCGGCCAAAGGCCGCGGGGACGCTGGACTTCAACAGATCGGCGACCGAGCTGGATCAACTTGTGCGTGGTCTTAACTTCGGCGAGACCTACCCTAACCCTCTTGTGCTTCCGAAGGTCCGCCACGCAGGCACCATCTACTACGTGAAGACGTGCGCAGTGTTGGGCTCTAGCGCCGCCTCCAAGCCTGGCCTTGTCCTGTCGGTCGAAGGTGATCAGGTGACCGTGGCGGCACAAGATAAATGCCTGCAGATGACCTTGAGCCCAGCTCCCAGCCTTCCTCGGAAGACCACTGCCTCCATCCTTCCAGGCGATGTTATCTCTGGCGAGGACATCAACGCGGATGAATTGACGGCGGCGGTCGCCAAGGTGGCCCAGTACGAGCCGGAGTTTCGCCGCCGCCTCGAAGATCTGACCGATGTCGAACTGGACTTTGTGCGGGGGGCTCAACAAGAAGAGGGGCAGGATTGGAGACGCCGTCCGCTGCCTTACCTTTCTCGAATGCAGCACAGCCAACAGATTGCAGTCATCTGCTCGTACCTAGCCCGGCGCTCGCAGCAGTCATGCTTCGATGTCGCCTATTCTAGCCGAACGATATCGGATCTTGGCACCAAATATCCTGGCTACTTCTCCGAGTGGGTGCCACTGCGGTTCGAATGGTCCCCGACGACGAGGCCCCAAGAGGCCGTCGGGGATGTCGAGGCGCAGCTGCGGTGTCTCGCAAAAATACCCACCTATCTGAGCGACCTCTCGGCAAGGTTTAGGAAGTCTGACAGCACGTCCCTTACCTGTGCAATCATCGATCGTGAACAAAGTGCGGCCTCGGCAACAGCGTCGGGATGCGCGGTTCTATTTGAGATCTGTGGTCCCGCCTGTTTCATCGTCTTCGACGCGTCCCGGGTAGACGAACACCAGGTTGACGCTCTGATTGAGCGTCTGGCCGTCTTTTCGGCCGCGTTCCTCCAGCTCGACACTTCTTTGGCGCATCTGCCTATGATTTCTCCGGAGGAGCAGGATCGTATCCTCTACCACTGGAATGATAGCCAGAAGGTGGTGGAGACCTCAGTGTGCGCCCACCAGCTGATCGAAAATCAGGTCCAGCGTACTCCCGATGCCGACGCCGTTTGTTGTGGTCGGACATCCCTGACCTACCGGGAACTGAACGAACGGGCAGGAGAGCTTGCGCAGGCCCTGCTGGCAAGAGGTGTCCGTGTTGGCGACATCGTGGGCCTTTTCCTGCCGCGTTCGGTCAATATGGTCGTGGCCGTGCTTGCGGTCTGGAAGGCGGGCGCAGCTTATCTTCCACTTGACCCCGATTTCCCGCCGGATCGCGTGCATTTCATGATCGATGATAGCCAGACACGGCTCATTCTCGCGGAGCACGGCCAGAGGGCAATTCCGGCCACTACCCGAGCTGAGATCCTATACATCGATCACTATGACGCTCCATCGCTGGACGCCGTAGGACTTCCACACGTCGATTCTGACGACCTAGCCTATGTGATCTATACGTCCGGCTCCACGGGCCTTCCAAAAGGTGTCATGGTCGAGCATCGCAATGTGGTGAACTTCTTCTCCGGCATGGACGATAGGGTGCCGGTTTACGAAGACCGCCAAAACGTCTGGCTCGCCGTCACCAGTTTGTCGTTCGATATCTCGGTCCTGGAACTCTTCTGGACGCTGTCGCGTGGCTTCAAGGTCGTCATTCATTCGCCCGAGGTCATCGTTGCTAAAGCCCGAGCACGACAGAGTCCGGCCTTGGCCGGCCTCTCCTTCGGGTTGTTCTACTGGGGGAACGACGCATCGGTTGGTACCGAGAAATATCATTTGCTTCTGGAGGGCGCCCGGTTCGCCGACACGCACGGCTTCGATTCTATCTGGACACCAGAACGTCATTTCCATGCCTTTGGAGGGCCGTTTCCAAATCCGGCCGTGACGGGTGCGGCCGTCGCCGCTGTCACCCGAAACCTCTCGATCCGCGCCGGCAGTTGCGTTCTGCCCCTCCACCATCCAATCCGGGTCGCGGAGGAATGGGCGGTGGTCGACAACCTGAGCAATGGCCGGATCGGACTTGCCTTCGCCTCCGGCTGGATGCCGGAGGATTTCGTGCTGCGCCCTGAGAATACACCGCCCCTCAACAAAACCAACCTGATCACTTCCATCGACACCGTTAGGCGGCTTTGGCGCGGGGAAGAAGTGACGTTTCCGCTCGGCGAGCGGGAGATCGGCGTGACAACTCAACCTCGCCCCATTAGCAAGGAGCTACCGGTCTGGTTGACCACGGCCGGAAATCCCGAAAGCTATCGCGAAGCTGCCCGAATGGGTGCTCACGTCCTAACTCATCTTTTGGGACAGTCGATCGCGGAGCTTGCTGAAAAGATCTCCCTTTATCGGCAAGAGCTTCTCAAGCTCGGCAGGGACCCGGGGGACTACAAGGTCACGCTCATGCTTCATACGCTTATCGGCGCCGATCGCGAGGCCGTCCGCGAACGAGCCAGAGTTCCGCTGAAGGAATACCTGAAAAGTGCGGCGGCCCTGATCAAGCAATACGCCTGGGACTTCCCCGCGTTCAAGAAGCCACAAGGTCTCGCTCAGCCGGCCGATATCGACCTGCGCGCTCTCTCTGAAGACGAACTCGACGCCATCCTTGACTTCGCGTTCCTGCGCTACTTTGAGGATAGCGGATTATTCGGGACTGTGCCGGACGCATTGGCCAGACTGGAAGAGGTTCGTGCAGCCGGCGTGGATGAAATTGGCTGCCTCATCGATTGGGGCTTGCCAGAGATGATTGCGCTCGACGGCCTGAAGCCGCTCGCGAATGTCGTTCACCTCTGCAAGTCCGCCGGCGCACCGTCTCATGAGGACGAGTTCGCGAAGGAGATCCTTCGGCATCAGGTCACCCATTTGCAGGCCACCCCTTCCATGATGCGCAGTTTCATGATGTCGAGCGAAGACAGGGCGGCTCTCGGTGCCATTCGGCACATCCTGATCGGCGGTGAGGCACTGCACGGAAGTCTGGTTCGCGAATTGCAGCAGCTTACTGCAGCATCGATACAAAACATGTATGGGCCCACCGAAACGACGATCTGGTCGACCTCAGCCCTAGCAAACTCCTTTTCGGGCATCGTCACGATAGGTCGACCCATCGCGAATACCCAGGTCTATGTTCTTGACCGCTTCATGCAGCCGGTTCCGCCGGGGAGTGTCGGAGAGCTGTTCATAGGCGGCCAAGGCGTGACGCGCGGCTATCTCCATCGCAAGCAGCTGAACGACGAAAGGTTTGTCAAAGATCCCTACTCGACAGGACGCTTGTATCGCACTGGCGACCTAGCGCGCTTTGACGAGAATGGCTCGCTACACTTTGTCGGCCGCAACGACCATCAGGTAAAGATCCGCGGCTACCGCATTGAACTTGGCGAGATTGAAAGCCGGCTTGCCACCTTGTCGGGCGTCTCGGAGGCCGTTGTGACTGCTCAAAAGAGTGAGAACGGAGACACCAGGCTCATCGCCTATGTAAGAGGCGACATCGCCAACCTCACTGAGATGCAGCTTGTCGACCATCTCCGAGCAGGACTCCCTGATGCAATGATTCCGACAGACTTCATGTTTCTGGAGTCCTTCCCGCTCACCCCCAATGCCAAGGTTGATCGCAACCGTCTGCCTTCGCCGAGCAAAGCTGCCGCATCGGCCGGACTGCCGTATCTACCTCCCGACGGGGCGCTGGAGGAGGCAATCAGCCTTGCCTTTGCACAAACTCTCGGCCGCCAACAGGTCTCGCGCCACGATAACTTCTTTGCGCTTGGTGGTCATTCCCTCTTGGCAGTGCAACTGCATCGGGATCTAAGGTCAACGGTAGCGCCGGGCATCACAATCACGGACCTGTTCCGATTCCCGACTGTTGCTGGCCTCGCCGCGCATCTATCTGGTGATGATCCAAGCAGCCGGCAATTGTCAAAAGCGGCCGACCGCGCCGCCCTTCGGAGGCGAGCCCTTCAACAACGTAATCCTCGCACGCGCGCCGATGTTCTGGTTTGAAAAGGGTTTACTCCCGCCGCATAGGGTGATCGCTTGCTTTAGCGATTACCAAGAGCCCGCAACTCCCTTATACGAAGTGGAGAGGGCCTACATCAGCGGCTCTTCGAAGGTCCGACAGCGCGAATTCTCCGTCGGCCGAGCCTGCGCCAGACGCGGCCTTACGCTGCTCGGACGAGCTGCCGGCGCCATACCGTCGGACGAATACCGCGCGCCCGTTTGGCCACACGGGATCGTAGGGTCGATCAGTCATTGTCGCAGGCTTTGCGGCGCAGCCGTTGGGCAACGCAATGAAGCACTGAATTCGATCGGTATGGACATTGAGGCGCGCGGAGCGGTCTCGCCTGATCTCGCTGACATGGTCTGCCTTCCGGAGGAGCGAGCGTGGCTTTCGAGCTTCTCTTCTGTGCAATCACGCGATGCTCTTACCACAATATTCAGCGCGAAGGAGGCTTTCTACAAATGCCTCCACCCGGTAACTGGCCTCATCTTCGGATTTGATGCTGTACTGATCGACGTCGACTTTTCGGGAGGCCGCTTCCGGGCGACTCTTCAAACGCCGCTCCCTCCGCTTCCTGCCACTTACAGGATGACCGGAGAGATCCGGCTAAGTGATGACCACGTCATCACCGCCATCACGCTCCCAGCGCCTCACCCGTGTCTTGCCGACCGCCCCAAGAGTTCATGAGAGAAGAGTTTGGCAAGCGGAATGACGGAGAAGACATAGCGTCTCCATAACCGTTTTGGATCTCGGAGTAAGCGGTGAGCCCATTCGAGACCGCTCCGTTGCATCCATATTGGCGCTCTGCGTTTCGTGCCGACCAGGAATTCCAACCCCGCGCCGACATTCAAACCTAGCCCCGTGGCATGCGGGTGGCACGACAGTTGGTGGGCGATCATGTCCGATTGAGGTGATCCAATCGCCAGAAAAACAAAGCGCGATCGCGCCTGAGCAACGAACTCGACACAGGCCTGCAGCGCCTCAGGATTGCTGCGGACCCCGTATGGCGGGACGATCGCGTGGAACGTTAGCTGCGGATACGCGCTCCGCATACGCACTACCACTTCCTCATTTGCGGCAACGATGGTGACCGCATCTCCGGCTGAGACAACGGAACGGAAGAGATCCGCGGTCAGGTCGGAACCGGTCACCAAAGGCAATCTGATGGACATGAGCCTGGCGAGGGTTCGAATCGGCCGGCTGTCGCAAAGGCTGAGCCAAGCGCCTGCAACATATCGCCTAAGCTCTGCATCACGGCTCATTCTCACTACGTAGTCGACGTTCGGCGTTACCACATACCGGAAGCTCCGCTCAGGCGGATTGTCTTCAAGAAGTCGCAAAACGGTAGAGCGCGACATCAGGTCGAAGGGGGCACCGAGAAAGAAGCATCGTCGTGCAACGAGACGCTCCTTCAAAGACAAGGCAGTGTCGATGGCGGCCATTGCAGATCCCCCCGAAATCGGACACCCCAGCAGCTCCCTGTCGACAACAGCGCGCGGCATTCGCTAACCTTATGATAAGTATTAATTTTCTTCGCGAGGACAGCAATTCACCGGGACACATCACTAGGACGTAGCTCCGTCCCTGGCGGGATTATCGGGTGCTCGAAATGATGATCGGGCCTGCTGCTAACTTGGTACGTCACCACGATGTGCGGTTGCGCTGCTTCGCATATGCTGCTCGGTGAGAAGGGGCGCCGGGCGGGAGGGAACGGTGGGTGTTATCGCAGGGCTGATGTCGTCAGCGGTCGCGATCGGTATTTCCGTCGCCAATCTCTACCTTGTCTCGCAGGTCGTGACGGGATGCCTCCCGGCTCGCCGCCGGCCCGTACCGCCCGCCTGGCGTCCTCGGATATCAATCCTTATTCCAGCCCATGATGAGGAGGAAAATATCTCCCGGGTGATCGAAAGCCTGAAACCGCAGCTACGCAAGGCTGACAGGATTCTCGTGGTGGCCGACAATTGCACCGACCGAACGGCGACACTTGCGGCCGATGCCAACGCAGAGGTCCTTGTTCGGAATGATGAGTTTCACAAGGGCAAGGGATATGCATTGCATGCCGGTGTTGGACACCTCGCAAAGGATCCACCGGAAATCCTTGTCGTTATCGACGCGGATTGCGTGGCCGCTCCGGGGGCGTTGGACCTGCTTGCAGGCGAGGCGCATCGTACCGAGCGCCCGGTCCAGGGGCGCTATCTGATGCTCGCATCACCGGAAAGGGCCGAGGAACAAGGTCTCGCGGAATTCTCATTCCTCGTCAAGAACCGCATACGGCCCCTGGGCCTCCACCGCCTCGGTGTTGCCTGTCAGCTGACAGGCTCGGGCATGGCCTTTCCGTTCTCGCTCCTTTCACAGGTTGATCTGTTTCATGGCCATCTGGTTGAGGATCTCAAGCTGGGTATCGAGCTCGCGCGGTTGGATGCACCTCCTCTCTTTTGTGACGATGCGATCATCACCAGCGAGTTTCCCGCCTCGCGGACCGGAGAGCTCTCGCAAAGACAACGGTGGGAAAAGGGTCGCCTGCAGATCATCTCCTCGTTGAGCCTGATGCTTTTGCATCTTGGAACCTATCTCCGGCCGCGACTGTTTTTACTCGTCCTTGACGCATTGATCCCCCCGCTTGCCCTGTGGGCGACCGCGTTGATGACTTATGCCGTGGGCATGGTAATTCTGGGAGTGCTCGGCTTTGTGACATGGGAACCTGCAGTGGCCGGAACCAACCTGATCGCCTTCGCAACGGCGATCGCCATAGCCTGGCTCACGCAGGGTCGAAAAAGTGTCAAGTTCGCAGCGGGAATGGCCAGTACACCCGGTATGATCTGTCAGCGTCTAAAGTCCTACCGGTTCCTGGCGCGGCATGGAACCAATGAATGGATTCGAACAGACCGGACTGCCGGGAAGACTGAAGAAACCTGATCGAGGCTTCCGTTTCAGCTCTTGAACCATCGCCTGTACGGGAGCGATGAACTCCGGCTTAAGGCGCGGCCAGGCTTAAATGGAGCCGCGGCCGCTGGCCTCTTCCACTGGCAGAGGTTTCGCTTCATCCAGTCGGTTACGCAAGAGTTCTCCAGCTCGCAGGCTCATGGCAGCAATGGTCAAGCTAGGATTGACGCCACCACTCGATGCGAAGCACGAGGCATCAACGATGTAGAGGTTCTCCAGGTCATGCGATCGATGTTCGCTGTTGACGACGGAGAGTGAGCGATCCGATCCTAACCGACAGGTGCCGCATGCATGACCGAAGTTCAAATTTACATCACGCGTGAGCAGAACTGTTCGACGATGCCGAAACGCACGGCGGTACAAGGCTCGGAATCTCACGACACGTTGTCGCAGTTCGGTGTCGATCGTGTATTGAAAGTGAACCGTGTCAGGCTCGTCAGCGAGTACCTTGACCCGGTTCTCGGTAGACGGATAGTCTTCGAGGACCGTCGCAAAAATCGTAGCGCGGCCTAACAACCAAGCCCCGATAAGAGCGAGGGCGTGGAAAATGGGCTTTATCGGCCGCAACAATCGCCACCATCGCATGTCGAGCCTCTGCTTAAGAAAATGCGCAACATGACGCGGGCCGACGGAAATCCCCGTGGACTGCAAGATGCCAAACTGTTCCCCCGGCCCGTCATAGAAATCCCGTAATGCAATCGAGCGCTGGGCTTGGCCGCCTTTCCCACGCGGCCATACCGCTACGAAATCGGAGACGTGGAACATGAGGTTGCACCCGACCACTCCGGAAGAGTTGGCAAGACCATCAGGCCAGACGTTGTTTGCCGAACGCAACAGAAGATGTGGCGTCGACAAAGCGCCGCCTGCCAAGGCAAATATCTTCGCCTTGACGGTCAGGACGTCATCGTTTCGTCGGCAGAGCAAGCTTTGAACGCGTTCCTGGCCGGCCTCGAGGCGCACAACGGTGCAACGGTCGATCAGATTTGCGTTTCCAGTCGCAAGTGCAGGCTCGATGAAAACTTGTTTGGCCCCAAGGGGGGAGACTCGACCGAACTGCCCGACAATGCCTTGCCTTGGAGGGTCACAGGACGCATTATGGATACGGTATGGCCTGTACCCGTTCCTCATCAAGAGGTTGAAGACGTCGCGGTCCGGCTCTCCTAAGCGTGCGGGCGCCTGCAACGCAGCAGCAGGTCCATCGTGGAACGGATCTGCTGTTCCGGTGACGCCGAACATCTCCTCAACTCGCCGATAATAGGGCTCAAGCACATCGTAATCGAACGGCCATCCTCCTGCGCCCCGTTGCTGACATTCAGGTAGGAAGTTAGACCGCGAGAATCGTTCCAAGGTGCCTGCATAGAGCAATGTCGAGCCGCCACTGCCACAGCCAAGAGGTGGGAAGAACCTTACCGGCCGATGGTCAATGAGTGCACTGAGGCGATCGGGCCAGCGAGCTTGCGCCAATCGTATTTCAGGATCGGATTCGTCTGGATCATCGTCATTAACGTCTTGTCTGTCTGCGTATCCCTTTTCGAGGAAAACCACCCGGTAGCCTGCCAATGAGAGCACGTAGCCAAAAGCGGCTCCGCCCATTCCCGCGCCCACTATTGCGATATCCCACTCCATCGGCACCCCAGTTGAAATCCATACGCAGGTCAATCGGAAGGGAAGCTAGGCTTTTCTCGGTAGCATCACAGCTGTCAGCCTCCGTAACTTCCCGCTCCAGGCCACCAGCTCGATCAGCGGCATCCGAGAGATTCATAGCGAGGTTTGGCTGAACTTCTCACTTCGCAATAAGGCCATCCGCCGGAAGGCGTAGAAGGTAGCGTCTGTTCCACCACACCTGGGAAGTGTAGTTTGAGGAGGGTGTTGGGGTAACAATCATGGCTGGGGACGTGCAGTCGCATCTCGGGCGTATCTACCGCGCGAACGGACAGACAAGTTCCTTCGAGGGGTTGGCGTACAATGCCATTGGTTGGATTGTTGCGGGTGTCGATTTTCTTTTCCTGCTCGTCACGACCGCCGCAGGGTTCGTCCTCTACGAGGAGTTCACTTTCAACCTTGATGCAGACCCCTTCCGCTATATCGGCATCGGCCTCGTGATGGCTATGGGCTTCGTTCTGGCGATGCACGGCGCGCAGGGCTATCGACCGGAAGCGATCCTTTCACAACGCCGGCAGATCAGGCTGATATGTGTTCTTATACCCGCCGCTCTCGGTTTCTTGCTGACCGTGATCTTCTTCTTGAAGCTCGGAGCTTCGTTGTCACGTGGATCAATTATTGTGTCGACGGCGCTGTGGATCATAGGCTTGATCAGCCTTCGCTCCTTCTGGCGCTGGTTTCTTCCAGTAGCAGTCTCGCACGGAACATTTGGTCGACGCCGCTTGCTGCTGATCTGCAGTGAGGATTTCCCGGTCTGGAAGTTCCAGGATCAGGCCATACGCACAGGAACGACTGTGGCTGAAGTCGTGCGGATAAGAGACGATGGCTCGATCGGTGAGGATCAGCTTACGCGCGTGGCCACCAAACCGCAGCCTCATCTCGATGAGATCGTCATCCTCTGGAGAGATGCAGAGATAGGGGTACTTGATGCCCATCTTCGGCTTCTGCAACGCTCGACACTTCCGGTCAATATAGCTTTCGAGGCCATCATCGGAGCCGTCGTCTCCCACCCAAAGCACAAGATCGGAGGCTTGACATGCTTTCAAACGCAACGCCCTCCGTTCACTACATATGAAAGCATGGTGAAACGCCTCTTTGACATCGCCTTTTCGGTGATCGCTCTGATCTCGCTGGCGCCTCTGATTACATTTGTTGCGCTCGCCGTGAAGCTAGACAGCCCAGGCCCAGTATTCTTCAGGCAGGTACGAAAAGGCTACGGCGGGCGGCCGTTTCAGATTGTGAAATTTCGGAGCATGACTGTGCAGGAAAATGGAGTCGAGGTCAGACAGGCAAGGCGGGGAGATCCTCGTGTTACTCGTGTCGGCAGCTTCATTCGCTCCACAAGCATTGACGAACTTCCGCAGTTCTGGAACGTCCTGAAAGGAGAGATGTCGGTAGTAGGGCCTCGGCCGCATGCTGTGGCTCACGACGATTTCTTCGACGACCAGATCGGTCCCTACATCTTTCGCCGGCACGTCAAGCCTGGACTGACCGGTTGGGCCCAGGTGAACAACTGTCGCGGAGAGACGCCTAACCTGCAGAAGATGGAGGAGCGCGTCGCACTTGATCTGTGGTATATCAACAACTGGTCAATGATGCTCGATCTCAAGATCGTATGTCGCACGGTCTTTCAGCTTCACGACTATCGTGCGGCTTACTAGGCGGCCCCTGCCCCGTCACTTACGTCAACCATCCCAGTCTCATCTACCAGGATTTCTAGCGGCGGCTCATGGCTGATAAAGTTGACGGGACTTGCGGTGGGACCGTATGCGCCACTGTTGTGTAGAGCGACGATGTCGCCGACGTTGAGCCGGGGAAGGTCAACATCGCACCCCAAACGATCGATCGACGTGCATAGCGGACCGACCAGGTTGACCCGCTCGACCGGCCCTCCACCACCAACCTTGTGCATGCGGTAGTTGCGGTGCAACGCCATACCAAAGTGGCCGCTTGCTGGCAGATTATGGTTCATCCCCCCGTCGCAGACGGCAAAACACGTACCGCGCGATAGCTTGGTGGAGACGACGCGGGTGAGGAAATAACCGGCCTCGGCGACTAGGTAGCGGCCTGTTTCGACTATCAGCTTAGTCTCACGGAAGCGGCGCTCGCCCCTAAGGGTTTCAAATAGCGCGACCGTTTGTGTCCCGACGCGCTCGAGTTCGATTGCCACGTCGGAAGGATGGTAGGGTACGCCCAGGCCGGAACCGAAGATAAGCTTGTCCGGCACGATGCCATGACGCCTGCAGACTGTCTTGAAGATATCCAGGAAGCTTGCGTAATTCTCCACCGCCGCATCCGCCTTGAGGCCCTGTGTGCCGGCGTAGATGTGGAAACCTGTGACATCGAGCCACTCAAGCTTGCCAATGGCCAGTATGGCTTCATCGCAATCTTCGACATCGATACCGAAAGGCGAGGGTCGACCACCCATCTGATCGCCAAAACCCTTTGGAATCGACGTCGGCGATAGCCTTATCAGCACCTTCTGCCGCCGCTTCAATCGTGCTGCGATCCTGTTGGCTTCGATTGCTTCTCTCGTCGATTCGATGACAAGCTCACCAAGAGCGCCGGAAATGACTTCCAGGAGCTCCGCCTGCGTCTTGCCCGGACCCGTGAAACTCATCCGCTCCGGCAGCCACCCCGCGGCAAGAGCCCGTCGGAATTCCCCTGCGGAGGAGATATCGAGATAATCGACGACATCGCGGAGCCGGTCCAAGAGGACACCGTTTGGATTGCTCTTTACAGCAAAGCTGATGGTGAACTGCTGCGCGAAAGCCTCGCGTAGATGCCGGCCTCGTTTCCTGATTTGAGGCATGAAGTAGACATAACATGGGGTCCCAAATTCCGCGGCCGCCCTCTCCAGCCACCAGTCAAGCGTCGCCGGCTGTTCCATCAGGCCGCTGCCTCGACAAAACGCAGGATTCGCGCGGGGGTGTCGAAGTTTTGCAGCGTCACGTCTTCAGCGCGGATCACCATTCCGCCGGCCTGCTCAATGAACGTGAGCAGGTTCACCATGGAGACTGAATCTAGGAGCCCCGAGGAAAACAGGGTGCTTTCGACCCGAACATCCGAGACCGACAGCGTCTCATGCAGGTAGCTCAGCAGGGTGTCTTCGTTCAGCTTCATGACAATGCTCCCTCATTGAGTGGTGCTCGCGGAATAGGTGCGACCGCATCTGTTACGGCGAACCGTTGCCTGCACTCGCTTACTACGGCAGGACGATCAAGCTTGCCACTTGCGGTCCGTGGCATGGGCTGAGGCCAAAAATGGAAGTGCCTCGGCATCATGTAACTCGGCAGCGACTTGCGACAGTAGTGCAACAGCATGTCTTCGCCGGAGCTGTCTTGAGATGGCGTGACGGCGAGATGAATCGCCTGCCCCAGGTCTTCGTCATCGACGCCGAAGGCGACTGCTTCCGACACCAACTCGCTCCGATATATGTGATCCTCGACCTCCTCCGGGCTGACCCTGAATCCATTCGTCTTGATCATCATATCGGCGCGGCCGACGAACCATAGGTCGCCATCTGCGTCGATCCGGACGGTGTCTCCGCTGTATACCACCGGCTCCAGCCCTATCCGGTCGACCAGCTCGGCACAGGGACGAATTTTTTCTGCGCTCAGCTCAGGTCTGCCCCAGTAACCGAGGCTTACCAGAGGCCCCCGATGCACCAGTTCACCCTCCTCGTTAGGGCCAGCTAGACCAACTCCATGCTTGATGACAAAGACCTCCGCATCGGGAACGGCTTGTCCGATGCTGCCCCTCTTCAGCGCGAATTTGTGCGGCTGCAGATAGGTCGAGCGAAAGGCTTCAGTTAAGCCGTACATGAGAAAGATATCGACTCCTGGAAAGACCAGGGGCATCTTCGCCAGGATGTTGGGGGCCATAGATCCCCCTGAGTTGGTCACACGTCGAAGGCAAGAAAAGCTCCGTGGCGACGCCGTGAGAGCGCGCACGATTTGCCCCCAGAGCGGCGGCACCGCGGCCACGCCCGACACTCGTTCGCGCTCCATGGTGTTGATGACCTCGGCCGCCAAGGGGACCGGTTGATGAACCACAGTCCCACCAAGCAACATCATCGTCGTCAACTGGTTGAGACCATAGTCGAAACTGTACGGAAGCACACTGAGTAGGCGGTCGTCCTGCGTCAGTCCCAGGTAGCGGGCGACAGAGCGAGCACCGGCGAGAATGTTGTTGTTGCTCAGCATGACACCTTTCGGCATGCCAGTCGAGCCCGAGGTATAGATGATCATAGCCAAATCGGTGCTCATTCGCCGAGCGACGTTGGGCGATCGAGAGCCACAATTCGATCTGCAGTCCGTGAACCGTGCGTCAACGGGAGGCGTGCCGTTAACAAGAACCCGAGTCACCGAGGTCGGTAGGCCCCGCGTCGAAAGAGCGGTTGCTGCCCGGGGATCTAGGATGATGCAGGACGCGCCGCTATCATTCGCAATATAGGCCACCTGCTCCGCAGTGCATTGGGAATTGACGTTCACGATCGCCGCTCCCAGTTTCGCTACGGCGAACATCGCCGCGACTTCCGCTATGCTCTTCCGGAGTTGGATTATAACGCGGTCACCACGCGACACGCCTGCTTCGTAAAGATGGTCGGCAAGACGATCCGTGACTTCCGACAACTCGCCATAGGTGGACTCGACTCCGTCCTCCACGATTGCGACGCGATCAATGGCATCGGCAACATTGTCCGCCAGGAGATCGTAGAAGCTCGTCGCCAACGCACTCATTGCCGGGCCCTTTCGGTGGTTGCCGTTTGGACCTCGAAGGCACAGAGCCTGGGGACGATCCGCGCAGGTGACCCGTAAGCAACACTATCCGAGGGTACGTCCGTCATTACTGCCGTGTTCGCCGCAATCCGTACACGATCCCCGATCTTGATCTCTCCCAGAACCGTCGCGTTTACACCGATGAAGACATCGTCTCCGATGATCGGAGGCCCTCCTCTCATGTTCGTCCCAATCGTGACGTTGTGCATGATGCCGCAGCGCTTGCCGATAATCGTATGGGGATGGATCGACAATGAGCCCTCCGCGTGGATGATGTGGAAACCTTCGCCCACAACCACAGTTGGTGGAATCCATATCCGTGTGACAAGCGCGATCGGGGTATTAATCAGACCGTAAAGCTTCCGGGCCAGCCACAGAGTAGCTGGATGTCTACGCTGATCGCACCACCGCCCAAACCGGTAGGCGAACAAGGCCAGGAAGCTGGCATTCATGCTCGATCCATGCCGCCGATAGTCTCTCCGCACATCAGCGATGAACAGGAGCAGCGACGGGCTTGTGGCTTCCCTGCGTCGCGCCAGAGGCTGCAGGCGTGGTAGTTTGAGTTGAGGTATGAGAGTCGGCTTACCCATCACGCCTCCAAAAGATCCAATGTGGCGGCAACCTCGCCCCAGTGAACTCTAAACCCATCCCTGCCGCCGTCACCTACGACGAAGGCGTACCTCTGCCCTTGCCTGTCAGTCGACACTTTGAGGACCGAAACCACGCGGTCACTCGGCTGAATGGTGAGCAGGCTGGCGTCGGGCGGCATAACGACCATTCCGTGCGCTAGTTGGCTTCCTTCCACGCCCGCGACCACTCGTGCGCCCGCACATGCCTCAATCAAAGTCGATAACGGGGCAGTGGTCGGATCTATGACCCGAAATCCACGTTCGGTGCTGAGTTTTTCGGCGATCTCATGTTCATTGAGGAGAAATCGGCGCTCGCCGCTCTTGCCACGAAGGAGGAAGACACCGGCATGACGTGATACCGACAAGGGCCCGACGAGCATATGTCGCATTCTCTCCGCACGGTCACGCTTGCCGTCGTTATGTCCTTCATCTCCGAAGGCGAAGAGTTCATCGAAATGTGTATCGTCTACCGGAGTGGCGGAAATGCCCAATCTGTGTTCATAGTCGCGCTGATGATCCGTTGGCCGGGCACGCGTGCGCACTACCGACCCGTCTCCCTCGGGTAACAATCCTCTCAAGCAGTCGTCCAGCAGCCACATGCCGAACCATCGGTTGCCCATCCAGCTTTCTGTGATTGTCGCTCGTCCTATCGCCGCTGATGGACGCGTATATAATGGAATGGATGAAGCTCTCGACCTCAGGAGGGCTGCTCCCTTCGATGTGTAAAGGGTGCCATCCAGAAGATCCACGTCAGTCAGACGAAGGCCCCAGGTCGCGGATTGTTCGCTCGTATATCCGCCGGCCAAGCCACGGATAATCTCTTCCGGAGGACCGAACTCGGTGCCACGAATGCGTTCAATCTGGCCGGGAAGGAAAAAGGCAGGTGCAATGTATCGCATCGTCGCCGGCGAGATCATCCAGCGCTCTGTCGCCAACGCTTGCAAGCTGCGCTGAGGACGCCGGAATACCTTGTGCACATGGTGGTGGAGTGGCCGCCAGTAAAGCAAGTCGATACCCCCGTCCCCGTAGCCCCCGCAGGAAGATCTGAAGACAATCATCACACATCTGCGCCGACCGAACCGCTACCCTAAACGGAGATTTCCCTACCTAGTTTGCGGTACGGTTTCCTCGCGTCCGGCCGAACGCCAACGAGAGATGCCTCACGTCGGCAAGCAGATCAGGGATCAGTGAAGCCATTGCGGAAACGCCATCCCAGCCGCACAAACCGAACGAGCTTCCGCACAGGCCGCATCATCTGGTTCGTTCCTGACCAGCCATAGGCACGATCAGTGTAATGGAGGTATTGGAGGATGAAAGAAAAGCGCGTCGTCAAAGTCGTATCATGTACGACCGCCGGGCGCGCCCCATATCTTTCCAAGAACTGC
Source organism: Pseudorhizobium halotolerans (assembly GCF_902153235.2). Taxonomy (NCBI): domain Bacteria; kingdom Pseudomonadati; phylum Pseudomonadota; class Alphaproteobacteria; order Hyphomicrobiales; family Rhizobiaceae; genus Pseudorhizobium; species Pseudorhizobium halotolerans. Next base: position 744,967 of record NZ_CABFWE030000011.1, read on the forward strand.
TCGGCCAGGCGAACGAGCTGACGAGCCTGTCGCTCGTCTAAACCGGAACCTGCGGCCGTTTCTGAAATGTCACTATGCCATTTGGTGTCGGTCAGAACCATGGCAGTGAGGACCGAGAGGTAGAATACGCCGAGCGGCGACAGGTGAACCTGATCGTCAAAGAGGGCTTCCACTCTTTCATTCCGATTATGGCCCTCGAACCCTTCAAGCTCCTCAACCGACCGAAGGGCTTCCACAGTGAAGGCAAGCCCAAGTGCCGCCGGTATAACTTGGATTTCTCGGTTTTGGCCTTGTTGGCGCAGCCTTTCGTTCACCCGGGCGATCACGTGGTCCCAAATGATGTGGGCCGCCCTCTCGTAGCGGACCCATGCGTCAGTGTCGTCCAGATCGGCGCGACTTATCCAGGGCGTCAGGAAGAAGCTCTTTGCGTTTGGACGCTGCGTGGCGAACCATTCCTGCAGGCGCCGAAGCGAAGACGAGGTGCCCTCCCAAGCAAGCGCATCCAGGATTCGGTGTTGCTCGGTCACGATCAGTACATCCGAAACACCGCCATTCTCGTCGAACGTGTTCGAGCCCCGAGCATGGCCCGAAAAGACCTTGTCATCTCCAAGGTGCTGCGCCAAACGTTGCCGTATCGAGGAACCCTCCAAGGAATGGAGCTGCCACAGGATCCGGTGCCCCTGGCCCGACAGGAGCGCCTCGAGCGTGCGCGCCAGGCGATGATCGGTGAGGCTGTGCCCGGATATCAGCAAGAACATCGTCGCTGGCGGCTTTGCTTCCGCGGCAACCGCCGCCGGAGCTGCTGCAAGCGGCTCTCCCGCTCCAGGCAACGCAACCGTAATGGCGATTGCCGCCGCTGTTGTGACCATCCACCCAATCGTGCTCATGCAGCATGCCTCAAGATGATGCCACGAGGCTAGGCTGGACTTCGGACCCCGCCAATATGACCATCAGCGGCGCACGTACCACTTCCGGGGGCCAACTCCCCTCAGCGTCATACGATAGGCAAAGTGGGATTACCGCTTTGAGCTTGGTTCTCAATGTGTGCAACCGAGCCCTAGTATGGTTGATCGTAATGGGTTGAGGGATCCGCGATGTTGGGAAAGGTCACATGGCCGCCCCTGGCGATAGCTTTGCTTGCCGGAATGCTCCCGCCTTCGCCGGCAGTGGGGCAAGCATCCTACACGCTACAACCCGGTGACACTGTTCAGGTTTGGATGGCGCAGTCCCAGGATCTGCGACGGGATGTCGTCGTCGGGCCAGATGGAGGAATATCACTGCCTCTTGCAGGTCACGTCCTTGCCCAGGGACAGACTCTGCTTGAGCTCGAACAGACTCTGCGTGAGCGGCTGAGGCCTTTATTCAGGCAGGCAGACCTGACGCTTATGCTGCGTCCCGGGCGCGATGCGGTGATCTATGTCGTCGGCGAAGTGACCGAACCCGGCGCCTTCCCTTACAGATCGAACATGACGGTCTTGCATGCCATTGCCGTCGCGGGCGGCATATATCGCGCGGCCGTGCTTCCTGCCGACCAGGACAGGTCCGTCATTGTCGCCAGGCAAGTTGATGACGGCAAGCAGCGTCTCCGCGAATTGTCTGCGCGCATCTTGCGGCTGGAGGGCGAGATTGCAGGCCGAAGCTCCATCCTCGACGACAGCAATGCCTCGCAGGACCCCTTGCTGGTTCAGGAGCAGGCACTCATGGAGGCGCGGGCATTGACGGTTGCAACCTTGGAAGATGCACAGCGGCAGGCCAAGCAACTGAATGACCGAAACATGCAGGCGCTTGAGGAGCAGGTGGAAACGGTGACACGCCGGATCGAACTCGCCCGAGATCGACTGAAAAGCGTCTCGAACCTTATCGCGCGCGGGGGAGCGGAGAGTTCGCAACGCAACCGTCACGAAGCCGAGATTGCCGAACTCGAGGGACGGATCAGTGCACTCACAACGGAAATGGTGGCCACCGAAAGAGCCGCAAATGCTGAAACAGCGCGGTATCAGGCCGCCCGGCAGGAGCGCCAGACACAACTTCTGACCGATCTGCAGGCGGCGCGGCGGGCCTATGACGAGACTACTGAACGTCTGTCGGACAGCAAAAGGATCATGTCCATTTATGGAGCAAGCGCCAGTGCGGCACAGGACCGGAGCGAGCGGACCATCGGCTACGTTATAATCCGCATGCGCGACGGTATAGCCTCCGAGTTGGAAGCGGCTGAAACTTCAGTCCTTCAGGCGGGTGATCTCGTCCGCGTGCGATATGCGGAGCACCCGCAGTCTACCGCGGCAACGCCGAACTTGGCCGCCTCGGCCAGTACGGCCATCGGGAGCGCCTCCACTTCTGCAGTGCCGGAGACGCAGTGATGGTCGAATTGATCTGGCGAAACGCCATCTATTACCTCCTGCTCTTTCTTCGCCGACCGCTCGTCGCGCTTTTGCCGGGCCTTCTGACTTTGGTCGGCGGGACCTACTTGGCCCTCAATTTCGAGCGCCCTTTCTACAGCGAAGGGCTGCTTATCATCGACTTCCAGCAGATATCCTCGTCCCTGGTCTCACCGACTGTCGCGAACGACAGGCTTCGGTTCATCGATCAACGAGTACTGTCTCGAGACAATCTCGTCTCCTTGGCAGATCGATTCAATCTGTACCCTGATCTGCCTGAAACGGTGTCGGAAGCAGCGATTGCCACGATGGTTCGAAGCAACATAACCCTGCAGACGAACCTTTCCGAAGGCTCAGACGGATTGGCAAGTGCTACCGTGCTCCTCGGCTTCAAACACACCAGCGCCAGCACGTCGGCTGCCGTCGCCGACGCGCTCATCCACATGGTGATCGAGGAAAATCGGCGCATCAGGACCTCACAGGCATCCGAGACGACCAAGTTCCTGCAAAGAGAGGTGGAAGATCTATCCGCCCGCCTAAAGCTCAAGGAGGAAGAATGGTCGCGTCTCGGGTTGGAGAACCAGGATGCGCAGCCTGATCGCCTTCCGACGATGCTTATTGAACTGCAGGGCAGGGAAGACGAGCTTTTGACCGTACAGCAAACGCTGGCGGCGAGTCAGGAGGAGATCAAGCTTCTCGACGCTCAGCTCCGTGCGGGGCTTGACGCCACAAGTCCCCGGGCTCGTTTGAAAGATCAGATCGCAGCGATCGATGCCGAGATTGCCGAGGCGCACCTGCTTTACACCGACGAGCATCCGCAACTTCGCCTTCTGAAGCAGAGGGCGGCGGAGATGAAAAGGGCTTATGATACGGCCTCCACTGCGGCAGCACCGGCAGTAGGTATGCTGCCTCCCGACCTCGCACTGATAGCGGAGCGCCTCAACCAGGCGCGACCGCGCCATGAGGCATCTACTTCCCGACGAGCTGACCTCCTGACAAGGATCGCACAGCTGAAGAACTCCATCGCATTAGCAACCGAAGCTAAAGGCAAGCTTGCAATCATCGAGGCGGACCGGCAGTCACTTCAGCGTAGCCTGGACGAGATGAAAGGTCGGCTTTCGACTGCCTTGATGGGCGAGCGACTGGAGTTGAAGAACATCGCATTTCAGGTGGACATACTCGAGCGTCCTACCGTGCCAAAAAATCCGTCTGGGCCACGCAGGCTACTATTGCTCGCCGGCGTCTTGCTGGCTTCGGCAGCGATTGGGACCGGGACTTTGGTTGCCTCCGACCTATTGGATCAGCGGGTTCGCGGAACCTTCGATTTGAATGAAGCACTAGAGGGCCAGACGCTGGTGCTGGTGCCGGACTGGAAGCCACCCCGTCCGGGCAAGGCTCTTTCCCGGTAACGAGGAATCCAGCCGAGAACCAGCCTCGAACAATCGGCCCGGTGGCCGCAGGTAACGTCAACGGGGGTAAGCAAGATGAAGCTGCACAATAGTATCCGTCCACGCGGTCGTATCGCAGATCGTCTTGGGGGGCCTCAGCTGACTGACGCAACACAATCAGCATCTTGCGCAGATGTAAGCGAACACGCACTCTGTTTTCCTCTGTCGCCTACCCATGTCCATCCGCTGTCAGCGACCTATCTGCAGCAACGCCGGGTCATTGCCTTCTGCCCCGATCACCGTGTCACACGCGCCTACGACGTATTGCGCAATCAGATTGTAAACCACCAACTCGGGCCCGCCGCGCACGTCCTTGCGGTTACGGCACCAACGCCGAAGACGGGGTCCTCGGTGACAGCGTTGAACTTGGCGTTTAGTTTTGCCCGTCTGGCCGCCGGCGTCATCGCGCTGATCGACACCGGTGATAAGACATCCTCCACGACGAACCTCCTCAATCTGAGTCCCCCCGCCAAAGGCGGCTCTGATCGCGGCGAACATCTCATCGTCGACGCTGCAGGTGTCCGTTTCAACCTCGTGAGGCCGCGCCCCGGTGAAATCGGGATTACCGGGCATGCGGAACTGGCTGACAGCATCGAGCTCCTGAAACAGGCAATTTCGCCAAACATCATTATTCTCGACCTGCCGCCACTCCTGCGTAGCGACAAGGCGGTGCAGTTGGTCAGCCGCGCCGATTCGACGGTGCTGGTACTCGCGAGCAACTTCACCACGCGCAGCGATTTCGATATATGCCGTACATTTTTCCATTCGGATCAGAGGCTTCAGGTTGTACTTAACAGGGCGCGCAGGCATGGGCTATGAGCGCACAACTGATCATCGTTATCGTCAACTATCGGACCGGCGCACTTGCGGTTGATTGCTTGACATCATTGTTTGCCGGTACGCTGCCGTCTGAAAGCTATGTCGTGGTCGCTGACGCGGCTTCGGGAGATGACTCGGTGCCCATGCTCGAGAAAGCGATCTCCCAAAACAGCTGGGCAGAAGCGGTGTTAATGTTGCCTCTTCAAGACAACCGTGGCTTTTCGGCATCGAACAATTGCGCACTCGAAGCGGCCATCGGGCGCTTCGGACCACCACGCTACGTACTGTTCCTCAACCCGGACACGCTCGTGCGGCCGGGCGCGCTGCAAGCGCTCCTCGACTTTCTGAACATCCATCCTAGAGCGGGGATTGTTGGAGCTCATCTGGAGGATCCAGATGGAACTCCCCAGGCCTGCGCATTCCGCTTCCCAACAGTCTTGGGGGAGTTGGAAAGTGAAGCCAGGATTGGTCTGCTCTCCCGGTTATTGTCCATGTGGAGGATTGCTCCCAAGCTACCGGACTTGCCGGCCAGGATGGATTGGGTGTCCGGCGCCGCTCTGCTTGCGAGAATGGAGTTGTTGGAGGACACCGGCGGCTTTGATCCTGATTATTTCCTCTACTTCGAAGAGGTCGACCTATGCCTGCGCGCTGCGCGGAATGGCTGGGAATGTTGGCATGTTCCCGACAGCCATATCGTGCATCTGGTCGGCCAGTCCACCGGCGTCACCAGGAAGATGCTTCCGAGCCGCCGTCCTCCCTATTGGTTCCGGTCGCGCCAGCGCTTCTTCATGAAGCACTACGGTCGCGGGTACATGGCACTTTCCGATCTTGCATGGGCCGCAGGACAGACCCTGTGGCATCTTCGTATTGTTCTGACTCGAAGAGGCCAAACAGTTGACCCGCCTCACCTTTTCAAGGACTTTGTGCGCCACAGCGTGACGTTCCATTTTTTACCTGCCAAGTTCCGCGCATCCTTGCCCCGACCGATCGACGCGGGCTGAGCCTGGTGGGTGGTGATCAAGTGCTCCAGCAAGTGAGCCGCTTCGCGCACATCGTGACGCTCTCGAATGCGATGACGTGCTGCCTCGCCGCACACCATCAGAGTATGCGGATCCAGGGTAAGGATATGGCGCAGCATCCGAGCCAGAGACTTCGCATCTCCCGCAGGGACGAGCCACCCGACATCCGGTGTCACCAGTTCCGGTATGCCGGCAATGAAGGTCGCCAGAACAGGCCGTCCCAGAGCCATGCTCTCCATTAGAACCACCGGTAGGCCTTCCGCCAGGCTCGGCAGCACCAGCGCGCGTGCCCTTAGCAGTTGCTCCTTCACCTGATCCTGCGTTGCTGCTCCCAAAAGTTCGATGCAGTCATCGAGACCAAGCTGGCTGATCCGCCGCTCTATATCGCCACGAAGGGGTCCCTCCCCTACGATGGTGAGGTGAAACCGAATCCCGTGGGCACGCAATTCCGCTGCGGCATCGAGCAGGATGAAATGTCCCTTCTGCTCGGCTAGCCGCCCAACAGTGACCAAACGCCGATCGTCTCCCTGAGCGGTCGAGACGGCATTGAGATAATCATCACCTACCCCGCAATGCACCACATGGATCTTCTTCCAGCAGTCCATCGGCACCCAACGCAGCAGCTGGCTCCGGCCATAGGAAGAAACGGCGACAACAAATGCCGCCGCAGCAATCTTGTCGGACAAGCTCAATGCCTCGGGACGATCGAATTCCTCGGGGCCATGAACGGTGATACTGAAGGGGACTTCTGTGATGGCATGGGCTACCAGCGCCACGACTGCGGGATTCGTGCCGAAGTGGACATGCAAGTGTTCCAGCGCGAAGCGACGACACCAGGAGGCGAGGACGATCCCTTCCAACAGATACGCCATGTGGCGCGCGTAGCTGTTCCCGTTGCGGGCCGCCAGATTGACCATGAGCATCAATGCCCGCATCGAGCGGAGGGGTGCCTGGAAGAGTATCCTTGCGACGCAGCCAAGGAGGACTAGGGTACGCTCCTCGAGGATATAGTGCGCGAGCCTCGCCTCAGCGACGTCGGCTGGATCAATGACCGCGGTTCTGGAAGGGCGTACTGCAAGACGCTGGACTACATGGCCACGTCTCTCCAACGCTTGTATCTCGCGACGGATGAACGTGTGGCTCACCGAGGGATACTGGTTTGTGAAATAGCCGATCTGCATCTCGTGCCACCCCACCCATTCTATGCCCGCCCGCACGCATGACCTTCATAACAGGACATGCGGTTTCACCGCATTTATCACTTAGAGGAGCCCTTGGGATTCCGTTACTACCATTGACTAACTTTCTTCCCGCTGACACCTCATCGACACTGGCGACGACTAGCTAGCTTCTCGGGAGAATGCGGCTCAGCAACGCGCCAGCCAGATAGCCGAGGTTGAGCAGGACGAGATTGGTCAGCAGCGTCGTGAGCAACGGTGCCTCGAGGTCCGCGGCAAGCAGAGGGAGCGTCAGGGAGATCGCGCAATAGGCGACAATGATGGGAACGAGCGTCAAGGGTTTGAACAGCAGGCCGGTACCGAGGCCAAGTAGACACGCCAGAATCATGTGATCGTCCGCCCGATTCGCCGCCATTCTATACTCTAATGTGGCAAGGCTTCGTCACGGACGTTCGCAGCAAGCAAAATGTCGGCAGATAAGTCAGGTAATGGGCATGGGCGGACTGGATGACGTCGGAGTAGTGGTTATTGGCCGCAACGAAGGCCCTCGCCTGCTTCAGTGCCTGCGGTCCGTTGAAGAGTTTCGTAGCAGGGCTGTCTACGTTGACTCTGGCTCCAGCGATGACAGCACAGCCATTGCTCGTGCCCATGGTTTCTCCGTCGTAAGCCTCGATCCTGGGCTGCCCTTCACCGCTGCCCGTGCTCGAAACGCTGGGCTCGCCTATCTTCTGGAGAGTTATCGCGGACTTAGGTTCGTCCAGTTTCTGGACGGGGACTGTCTCCTGCAGACGAACTGGATTCTGATCGGCACCGACTTCCTCGAACGCGATCCGCAGATCGCTGTCGTCTTCGGTCGGCGCAGGGAGCTCTATCCTGGGCGATCTACCTTCAACGCGCTCTGTGATAATGAATGGGATGGCGCGGCGGGAGAGGTTCGCGAATGTGGCGGAGACATTCTGGCAAGGGTGGATGCCCTTAGGATGGCGGGCGGCTATCGCGAACACCTTATTGCCGGAGAGGAACCGGAAATGTGCGTCAGGTTGCGAGCACTCGGCCTTCGCATTTGGAGACTGAGCGAAGAGATGTCGCTGCATGACGCCAACCTGCTGACGCTCCACCAGTGGTGGCGGCGAACTGCCCGTGCCGGTCATGCTTACATGCAGGTGTACCTGATCCACCGAACCAGCCAGCATACGATCTGGGGACGTAATCTCATCAGGGCCTTCTTCTGGTCGATGCTGCTTCCCGCAACAGCCACGGCGACAATCTTCATCCATCCTGGGATTGCAGCGATTGGATTCGTCTACCCGCTACAGCTCATTCGGCTCAAGCGGCGCCAGAGAAGCTGGGCGCGAGCGCTGTACAGTCTGCTCGGAAAATTTGCGGAAGCTCAAGGGGCGTTACACTTCCTTGGTCGCCGAATGGCGGGAGAGAGGCCAATCCTCATCGAATACAAGTGAGTGTCGCAGAGCTGTCACTCGACAGGCCACACAAATGGATTGCCGCCTTGCTCCCCCAGGGTACTCGAGAAAAAGGAGCGACAGTTCGCGATCTCGCCGGACTCGCCCTTCAAGGTCCAATAGCTGATGCACGCCTTCTTGGTAATCTCTGTTCTACACATTGACATGTCCGCCTTATGGGAGCGACTTTCGTCCTGATGCCGTCGGGCAACGAACCAGGCCAGCCTTTGCAGCGCAAACGCGAGCTTTGGCGAAACATGTGACGGCGCTGCGGCTCCCTCGGGAGTTCTCCCGAAAAGAACGGCATAGTGGAGGGCCGCCAGATAGTAAGCGCCAAGCTCGGTCATGTGGACATCGTCGGAAAACACTCGATCAAGCTGCTGTCTCGGGGGGCCGGGAAGCTCCGGTATATCACCGGACAGGATTCGGCGAACAAGCTCCGTAAGCGCCTCCCCCGCAGGCATTACCTGGAGGGTTGCCGGCCGTTCCTCGTCGCTCAGTGACAGGTTGACCCGATCGACAATGCATTGCCAGACCGTCTCGGAATTCTTCTCATGCTCGAGCCAAGCTGCGGGTGCTGTCTTATCGATATCGAGCCAGGCATGGTAGTAGAAGGTCTGCCCCGCGGGATTTCCCTCGGTGAACCGGTCGTGGAAATGACGGAGGTATCCGACCGCGTCCTCCCAGATGATGGCACCTAACACCGAGTGGCTTTCCGCCAGGACCAGGGCATCGTAGGGCTCGCCATCCTGTGGCTGACGCAGTTCCTTCGCGATGTCGCGATCGTCACCTCCTCTGTTCTTGCCTCTGCGATATCCCGACCAGCCGCCGTCCCCCCAGGTGCGAACGCGCACGGGAGAGCCGATGACGATCTGCTCCTCCCACTCGAGGAAACCGCCCTTGCTGCGGACAATGCGTTCCACCCAGTCCGGAAGCGGATTGTCGAGCAGACTGTGGCCGCTGAACATCACTTTCGCACTCACGTCTTCTTCTCCCGCAAGGGCTCCACTGCCACAGACGAGAATGCAGACCAGCACTATTGCCTTAGAAGCGTAGCGCGAGTGTTTATGGGCATCGCCTCGCATGAACAGACCTCCACTTCCATGTCGCGTGTCATATCCCACGACCAAGAACCCGTATCCCTTGAAGCGCGGGTGCGTCGCGACCGACACGCTCGGCATCGGGCGCCGGGTTGAGGACCTCCGGGCGACGCAGCAGGCCCGCAATCATTCCGGCACTGACCCAGTAGATCTGGGCGATAAAGGATACACTGCTGGTCGTAGCGATCGTAAACACGATCGCAACGATTAGGCCCAGGAGCCCCTGGTAATAGGCTGCTTCATCCTTGCGCCGAAGCCAACGAACGGCCAGTTGACCGCCAAGAACTGCGAACACGGAGACGAAAAGCGCGAGTCCGAACAGCCCAAACTCCAGCACCACCTGTAGGTAGCTGTTGACGATGTCGATAATTCCTTGCCCTTGCACGAGAACTTGCAGCTCGGGGGCAGCAATGAAGTCCTTGGACCCGAGCAGTGGTTGGCGTTGAATGACAAGCAGGGACTGTTCAAACAGCCTCTCGCGATACGTTTCACTTCCCCGATCCGCAGACCCGACAAAGGGCAATAGGTTGAAGAGCCGCTCGAAGACCTGCATCGGCAGCAGGTAAATCGCCATGAGGAGGCCGGTTATGGCAAGCATGCCGGTACGCCGTGCGCGGCTGTCGCTAAGAAGTACCACGAGTACGAACAACGCGAACCCAAGCCAGGGACCGCGAGATATACTGGCTCCCAGACCGCCCAGAAGAAGCAATACTGTCAGGCTGCGCCAGCGGGATGAAATTCTTCGATCCGTAATGGAGATGGCTGATGCGGCCGCCACCATGCACAGGAAGCCAAAGGCGATCGGCTCGATCGCCGTGACGGCCGCGCGCAGTAAGCCGTCCCTGAACAGGTAGGGCGTGATCAGGTCAATGTCCCACTCGAGGACCACCACATAATACACTCGCCAGGAGCGCCAGAACTCGAACATGCCGATCGCAGCCAAAGGGAGGGCAGCAACGACGATTGCGGTAAGGACCCGATCCAGGTGCTGCCTCGTGCACACGATCCGGCTGAAAACGAAATAGGGAAGCAGGATATCAAGAAAGTAGCCCGGCGGGAGGCGCAGTACAGATGCGATATCATCCTGTCGCGCAGCGAGCGCCGTGAGCAAGGCCCAAAATCCGATCGCGGGCAAGTCCACGCCCCGCAGACTGCGATTGCTCGGTTCCGACCATAACCCTATGGCGACTGGTAAAAGAAGACTCAGGCTGAGAAGCCTCGGCAGGTTGAGATCCAGCACTCGATTGAAGACCCCGGGAATTCCTATTCCGACAGCAAGGCACGGGGCGGAGAAAAGCAAGACGATGTAGAGGGCCGCAGGTTCCTTGGAACGGAGATGAATAAAAAGGCTCAGCAGCGACATCAGCACGATGAAGACCATGAAGTCACGTGAGAGGAAGGCGAAAACTGTGGCAGCAAGCCAACTGCCCTGCCAGAGCCCAAGCTCCCGGGAAGCTATCAGAGGTGACGCCAGCCGGTTCGCCAGCAATAATGCTGGCACCGCAACGGCAATGACGTAGATGAGTGCCTTGATGTACTCCGGCATATCGTCCCCTGTGACCGCCAATGCCAGACCCCGAAGCTACACGCGCGGGCGACAACTCCGCACCATGTCCAATAGGAGTAGCTTCCCCTCCCTTTGGTATTCTTGCTCAACACGTAAATCGCAGCCTGAATGAGCACTGAAGGGAGAGCACCTTGCTTACTCGTCGAGATGCGTTGGGCCTGATTACCGCCGGGGTGTTGGAACGCTCTGCGCTGGCAATGACAGCGCGCCGACAGGCATCAGGCAGCGTCCCCTTGGGGTTGAATTTGAGCGGAACAAGCTACTGGGCCAGCGAGACCCCCTTCACCAACCTCGCACATAATGCAGCTCCATGGCGTGTTCAGGTGCAAGGTGCTCCATTCACCTGGGATGAGCCCCTTCCCCCCCTGACCGAGGACGGCTATCCGACCAAAATACCGGACGGATCCTTTGTCGATAGCTTCCTGATCTACAGTTCGCATCGGAAGCACCTCTCGCCGACCCTGTCGCTGCACTACGACGGCCGTGGCCGTATTGCCTATATCGGAGGCGCCGAGCTCGTAGAGCGCCGACCCGGCGTCGACCACGTCCGCAACCTGCGCAAAAATGACGCCTTCACCATCAGGCTCATCCATACGGCCGCCGATGATCCAATCCGCAATATCCGACTTGTCGAAAGCGAAGCCGCCACTGTGGACACCTTCCGGGGAGACTTCCTGAGCCGCTTGAAAGGCTTTTCCGTTTTGAGATTCATGGACTGGATGGCGACGAACGATTCACCGGTTAAAGCCTGGTCGGAGCGTGTCCGCCAGGGTAGCTTTGGCCGATCTCACCAGGGAGTCGCGCTGGAGACGATGATCGAGCTGGCGAACCGCTCAGGCGTGCCTCCGTGGTTCAACGTTCCACATATGGCCGATGACGACTATATTGAGCGGTTTGCGACGCAGACTCTGGAGCATCTAGACCCTGCTCTTCCTGTCTACCTAGAGTACTCAAACGAGGTGTGGAATTCAATCTTTTCCCAGGCTGCCTATGCGCAGGAGCGAGGCTTGACTGAGGGACTCTCGTCCAACCCTTTCGAAGCCCAGTTGCGCTTCTATGCGACCCGCACAACGGAAATCATCAAAATCTGGGAGCGCGTCTTTGCTGCGCAAGCTTCTCGCATCCTCGGGGTGTATGCGGCTCAGTTCGAAAATCCCTGGACCAGCGAGACCATCCTTTCGGTGCCAGGAGTGGCTGATCATGCCGATATTCTAGCGATCGCACCCTATTTCGGCGGCTCTTTCGGAGCTCCCGATCACGCCGAAGATGTTCGGACTTGGTCGCTGGATAGGCTGTTTGAAGCCCTCAATGAGGAGGTGGATAACAAGAATCGCACGCACATCCTGAGCCAACGAGCCATGGCACGCCGCTATGGATTACGCTTGGCAGCCTATGAGGGCGGCCAGCATCTGGTCGGATATGGAGGAACGGAAAATGACGATCAACTTACCGATCTGTTCATAGCAGCCAACCGCGATCGCCGCATGAACGACCTTTATGTACGTCACCTCAAGATCTGGCACGAAGCCGGTGGAGATCTCTTCGCCTTTTTCGCATCCATGGCTGAACCCAGCAAATGGGGAAGTTGGGGGCTTCTCGAATTTGAAGGCGACCGGAACCCCAAGTGGGGTGCGGTCCAGAGCCTCCTGCCGGCTTGAACGCGATGGACGAACTACTGCGGTCGCTGCCCGATACGCCTAGCGGACCGGCTCACGGTGCCGGTCCAAAATTCATCAACCTAACCAGGTTGTGCTAGCATGGTAACGTAAAGCGCATTCCTTATCGCGAATCGGAGAGCGAGGATGCCGAGAAATTCCAGAGCACCGCGTACGCGTATGGAGCAACCGGATCCGGATCCAGCATGGAGTGAATGGTCGGCGCCCGTCCTCGTCAAGCTGGGCGCTCACCGTAGACTTGCAATCAAAAATCCCGCCGAAGCCCTCTCACTCCTCACCAACCGCTGGCCCGGGCGTCGGAGCGATGAATATCTCAGGGCCCGTCACCTTGCGTCCGAGTTTTTGCGTCGACGTGCTACACGTGAGGAGGTGCGCGATGCTTTCCTCGCCGCAATCAGTGCAGAAGGCTTTCTTGACTGAGTCCGGGCGACTGGAGACAACCTGCACCGACGGTCACCGCTGTAAAACCGACCGGGTCTTGGGCTCCCGCACTTCGATTGGCCTGGTCAGGCGAACATCCAAAATCAGCCTGTACGATCTTGATCTATGGAAACTCGTAACGTGCCAACCTGTCCGCAAGTCCGTACTCACATCTCATGTTCGATGGACTGTCAAAATCAGGTGTTAAATACGGAGCGGTCAAAGCCTGTGAACTGTCCAAGGTCACAGGATGTTATGTCCTTCTGTCGCCGGACTTAGGGGTGCCCCCCAACCCCATCTTCTTTGCCAACTGCGAACGCTTCTCCGAATACAAAGGGGCAACCATTGGATAATCCGAAACAAGGTTCCATTTCGCTCGGTAGTCGTTCGGGCTCATCTGATGCTGTTCCCGCAAGTGGCGTTTCAGCGACTTGAAGGGCAATCCGTCTTCAAGACAGACTAGATGCTCCGGAGTCAGCGAATTCTCAACAGGAACCGCCGAAATCCGGGTATCGCTGGCTCCGGCTAGCTGCGACAAGCCAATTTTTCGTAAGGCGCAGCGAACGGTGATTATGAGCGATGGCAACTGGGCTTTCGGCACTTTGTGCGCACGAACATAAGCCGCCACAATGCGAACTGCCAACTCGTCCGATGCAACTGCTTTCCGAGGCCCAAACGATAGTCCTCCCTCACCCCATGCAATCGTCTCCCTCGCTCGGCCTCCCCGAAGACCGAGGAGGAGTGGCCATGGAACCTATTGTCGGGCAAGTCTAGGCGGGTGCTTCGCATCCTGAAAGATCACCCAAAGCAGTAGTACTTCCTACCGCAGAGGACCGATTTGTCGCCAAGCTGTCATGGCTCCAACGTTACCAGATACGGGCGGTCCCGGACCTGGCTGCTCGGCCACCCGGCTTCTCGAACTGCCGCAGCAGCTGATGGTCGGGGAACGCCAAGATGTTCTCGTAGCTGCGCGGCTCAGGTTCGCTGATTTGTCTTAGGACAGGCTCCTCGCCATGCTTCAACTGCCACCTCAGCTTCGCCAGCGGAGAAGCGGATGCTGGAGCAAAAACGAGTTCGCAGAAGACGTAGCTGGGCAAGCAGCTCCCGATTTCAAGGAAGGCCTTGTTCTCTGAATGCTGCCCGTGACACTCAAAGGCAAGGATCGGACGGTAACGGGATATGGTGGATCGGAGGCCGCGCAAAACCGCAGGTTCAAAGCCTTCCACGTCGATCTTGATGAAGTCCAGCCGGCTCAGTCCCAGATCATCGACCACGACATCGCCCGGGTGAACCTGGATCGGCTTGATCCGACACCGCTCTACGGGCTTCTCATCACCCATGAAACCACTGTTGCCCAGATTGCCGTCGAGGTTTTCTCGGAACGCCAAGATCTCGTCACACTCCCCCAAAGCCACCTGATGGGCTTTCACATGAGCGAGACCGTTCGCTTCGATATTCCGCGTTAGGCGCCGGAACGTCTCCGCGTTCGGCTCAAAACAATGAATCAGGGAAAAGTCGCCGCTGAGGTAGATTGAATGATTGCCAATGTTCGCGCCGACGTCCAACGCGACGGCCCCTTTCGGGAAGCGCCCCCGCAAGAAATGTAGAAACCGTCTCTCGTAGATATCCTCCACGAAGATGGCGCGATCGACATACTCGCGCGGATCGAGGTGGAAAACAAAGCCCTCATTTGTTCGGTGAACAAAGCTGTTTTGCTTTCTGATCAAGCGTCTCTTTCGCGCAGGGCGTAGGAACATCTCTTCAAGCATTCTGTGTAGAGCGTAGCTTGTGTGTGGCATCTCTAGACTGCCTTCAGCTTCCGTATATGCTGCCTCGGCCAACCACTTGTTGGTGTCCTTGTCCTTCATTGAGACTGAGAAGTTACACTTCCCGCTCCCTTAGGCGGAAGAACCCTTCAGACGGAGCGCCCCCGTCTTGCCCGTAGAACCAGCTTCAGGCGGGCATAAATCTCCTCTGGCGAACGATGAGAAGAAAGTTGATGGAGGCTTTCAGCGAGAATGCGAAGCTGGTCCTCCGCCTGCTCAGAGTCGCCTATGCTTGCAAGCTTATCATTGATGACCATGGACAGCTTTTCGTCGGCGCCAACTGCCATTTTACGTTCCCGATAACCTAGCACGCCACTATTCGGCAAATTCGGGGGCGCATGAAGATATGCTTTCGAGGTAGGACCACATTTCCCGGAGGCTTCCTCAGCGAGATCGGAGATCTGGTGCCCTCGGCCTGAGGCCGGAGAAAAGATGCGGAATGACACATGCCCAACGAAGACCTTTCCGGACGCCATTTTCAGAAGAAGATTTCGACTTACTGCGACGTCCGCCTTGCTCCCGTCGCGCCGGATTGGATCCTAGAGAACATATGGCCCTACCTTCTGGGTCTTGTAACTTTTCGAAAGACACCGATTTCAACGCTTACATAGAGCGACATCGGAAGGTGCTGCTGGGTCGCGCACCCGATCCGGGCACGCTGTTCGTCAAGACAGTAAAGACGACCAGCGTTGACGCCGCTCACAATCAGCGACGTTCTATGAGGCTTGGCGGCTGACGATCCAGCGATACGGCATCTACAATCCTTACACCGGCCGCGGTGCCATCAAAGGGCTCCTTCCCCACGGTCCCCATAACGTCCGAGACGTCTTGGCCGCTCATATTCTGAAGCAGACAGGATCCTACGAGCAGCAAGCTACGCGATCCAGGATAAGCCCGACGTCGTGCAGCAGCACTACGGACGCTTCCTGCCGCAGGACAAGGCAGCATTGGCAGCGCGGATCCTCAATCAGGTGTGAGAGGCAGCATAGCCTACCCGGAAGTAGGCTCTATCCGCGTCACGCACTCAATGGAAAGTGTATGCGCCTCGGCCGCTCCAACGACGGTCGTCTCCGCTTTGAACGAAAGCGAGCCTAGTAGCCTGGTATTGCAGCGTAGCTAGCCTAAGAGGTTTCGCGTTCTATGATCTGGAATCCGATGTCAGTGACGGGATTGGTCATGGTCGTTTTGGCAAAACGCGCCAGCAGCGCATCTGCAGCCGCAGTTCCGAGCTTTTCCCGATCTACTCTAACGCTGGTCAACGGTGGGTCCGTGTGAGGTGCAAACTCCTGGTCACCAAATCCGATCACTGCCACCTCACTTGGCACCGCCAGACCTCGAGCCTTCGCTTCAACCAAGATCCCTTGGGCAAACTGGTCCGAGCTGCAGAATATGACGCCGCCCGAGAACCCATGATCGGCAATCAGGGTCGCCAATGCCTGCCGCCCACCACCTAGCGACGCATGCCCTGAAAAATCAACAGTCACCACTGGCGTACCGCTTAACGCTTCAAATTGTCCGACAAAGGCATCACGGCGGCGCGCCGCTCTCTCATCCCCAGCAGTAACGGCGGCGGCGCGTCGGTAGCCGTGCGAATGTGCATAATTGGCAGCGGCAGCGGCTGCGGCGACATGTGAGAAGCCTACGCAGCAATCTATCGGAGTCTCGGTTATATCCCAGACTTCCACGACTGGTATGGCCGCGCTTAACAGCATGCGTCGGACTGCTGGAGAGTGGCGAATCCCCGTCAACAACATCGCGTCAGGTCGCCGCGACAAATGCGTCGCGACCACGGCCTCTTCCTCGGCGGGATCGAATCCTGTTTCGCCAACCATCAACTGGTAACCCCGCGCCCGCATGATCTTCGAGAAGGCATGGAGCATACTGGCGTAGACGATATTGGTCACCGAGGGCACAAGTGCCGAGATCAGGTTACTCCTGTTCGAGGCAAGCGCACCGGCCAGCGCATTCGGCACATAGCCGGTGACACGGATGGCATCCTGGATACGCTTCAGCGTTTCCGCAGAGACCATCGAGGGGTCAGAGAGCGCACGCGAGACCGTCACCTGCGAGACCCCGGCAAGGCGCCCGACGTCGGCCATGGTTACACTGCCGCCACTTACCCGGGCAGTTCGCCTGCCAGCTACGCGTTCTTGGCCCTCGCGGCTGCCCATGCCTCAATCAAACCCCTGGCTGCGCCAATGTCTCTAGCTGCTTCGCTTTCCTCGCGAGTACAGCCGAGGCTACCAGCGAAGCTGCTATCAGAAGCCACAGGATTACCGCAATCCAGCTTTTCGTGAAGAAGATTGAGATGTCTCCAAACGACTCAAGGCTCTTGACGAAGTAAATTTCTGCCGACGGGCCAAGAATGAAGCCGATGATGAAGGGCGCAACCTCGATCTTCAGCTTGACGAAGATCCAGCCGAGCACACCGAAGATGAGTACCGTCCACACGTCGAACATGATGCCGTAGTTGATCGTATAGGCGCCGATCACGCACATCATGAGAATGACCGGATAGAGGATGTGCTTGGGAACCGCCACCACCATGGCGAACCAGCGGATGGCAAAATACATCATCACGAACATCGCGAGGTTGGCGAGAATCATGGCGATCATCATTGCATTCCAGGTTCCCGGATTGTTGCCGATGAACAATGGACCGACCTGAATGCCCTGGAGTGCGAAAGCGCCCACCAGGAGTGCTGTGGTAGAGTCGCCCGGAATTCCGAGCGACAAGAGTGGGACGAGGGCGCCGCCGGTTAGCGCGTTGTTTCCCGCCTCGGTCGCAATGATGCCCTCAGCGGAGCCCTTGCCGTACTCCTCGGGGTGACGCGACGTGGTCTTTGCCGCCGTATAGGAGAGGATGGATGCGGCCGACCCCCCGACGCCTGGCAGGATTCCGACAAAGGTGCCAATCGCGGAGGACTGAAGGAGATTGCGAATCTGGCCTTTGAAGAGGGACAAGGAAAAGCGCGAGCTCTTGCCTACTTTGATCTCTTTGACGGACATGCTCTGAGGCATTCCGGTTTCGGCTTCCTCGAGGATGGCACTCACACCGAAAAGTGCAATCAGGACGGGCAGCAGCGAGAATCCACCTTCCAGCCAGTATTCCGTCCCCGGCGGGATCAGTCGAAAGTGCCCATTTCCGCCGTCGGTGACATCATAGACACCGACAAGGCTGACAAAGATGCCGAGGAAACCGGAAAAGATGCCGAGAAGCAGGTTGCTAGACAGAGCACCCATGACTGTCAGGGCAAACAGAATGATCAGGAACTTTTCCACATAGGAGAACCGGATAGCGAAATCCGCAAGCAGCGGGGCAAAGAAATAGAGCGCAATCAGCGACAGCATCCCGCCCACGAGCGACGCAATGATGCTGATGCGCAGTGCTTTTTCCCCTTCTCCCCGTTGCGCCATGGGATAGGCGTCGAAACAGGTGGCGATCGATGACGGGGTGCCGGGAATTCCCAGAAGTACGGCGGGTACCAAGCCGCCCGATATTCCGCCAACGTACAAACCCAACAACAGCGCCAAACCGTTTTCCAGGCCCAGTGAGTAGGTCAGCGGCAGGCAGACTGCCACCGCCATGGTCGCGGTCATCCCAGGGATGGCCCCAAAGATCAGTCCTACAAAAGTTCCGCCTACGACCAGCGCCACGAAGAGCGGTGTGATCAGTTCAAAGACATCCATGATCCAAGAGACCTCTGCTTACGGGAGCGTCAGGAAGAAGATTTCGCTGAGGAGCCACCAGGTCAGCAGCGGCGCGATGACGGCGACAATCAGCAGCGGAACAAGTCGGGACAGGCGACGATCATGGGTGAACAGGATGCCGCTTAAGGCCACGAAAGGAATGGAGCACAGCAGGAAACCCATGCCGGTATTTGGCCAAAGGTCCCCCACCGGAACCATCAGGACGAAATAGAGTACCGTCAGCACCAGGGCGCCGAAGAACCGCGTCTTGTCCATGCGGATAAACGTGTCGCGCCACATGGACCCGGCGCCCAAAATCTCACGACGGCGTGTGACGACGATTGCCACGCCGAGGATCAGCAGAACGATGCCGATCAGCGTAGGGAAAATCAGATGCGAGGTCGCGAAGTCGATCTCGACTTTGGTCAATCCGCCCATGGCCGTTTCCAGTTCTAGTGAGGCATAACTTTCCCGGCCGGCACCGCCGGCCGGGGCACGCATGAGATCGTTATTCAGTCTTGAGCTGCTCGATTAGGCCGCCGATCGTCTTGCTCTTCTCGCTCAGATGCGCCTGAGCCTCAGCCTGCGGCAGGTAGTTTGGAATGAAGAAGGCTTCCTTCTGCCGCTTCTCCAGATCGCCCTTCTCGTAGATTTCAGCCAGCGCCTTGTCGATGGCCTCCATCTGCGCGGGATCCATCTCCTTGTTGTAGATCAGGAAGAACTCCTTATCGAAGGCGAAGTCCTTCTCCCCGTCCAGTGTTACACTGGTCTTGGGGCTCGCATATTGCAGGAACTGGTCGCGAGTCGTATTGCCCATGCCCTGTTCGGGCGCCTGCTCGAGTGTCTGGGGCCGTGCGGTTATCCAGATGAAGCGCATGGCCTTTGCGTCGTCGCCTGACAACTGGGTAAACTGCTCGTTTGCCTGGATCGAACCGTTGATCAGATCGGCCAACCCGTCCCACATAGCTTGGTTCTTGTCGGCTTGAGATCCGGTATTGACCGGAACGAAGTTTTTCTCCGAGCCGGGTGCACGCGTTTTGGCTGCATTGCGCATGGCAGTGAATCCGATCTCGGAGACGCCGCCCGGCTGAATGGCAACCCGGATCTGCTTGCCTTCTTCGGCAGCTTTGAAGACGTCCTCCATGGTCTTGTAGGGCGAATCCGCTGGGACCAGGAACGCATCGCCCGGATTGATCGCAACGGTTGGCCCGATGGAGTAGTTTGCAAACGGATCTTCGTTGCCCGGCACGCCGTACAGGTAAGACAGATAGACCTGATCATGATGGAGCATGATCGTCGTGCCGCGCTTGTCGCGACCGAGCGCCTTGAGGCCTTCACTGGTGCCGACTGGATCTACCTTGACGTTGACTCCGAGGTGCTGGGAAAGCGCATCAGCAACCAGTGCCGCATTCTGATAGGTGTCGCCGCCGGTCGAGGTCGATCCAATCACCATCCGGATATTGCGAGGCAGTTCCTGCGCAGCCGCTACAATAGGATGCGCCACTAATGTCGCGACACTAACGGCCGCCAATAGTGTCCTGCGTGTAAACATCTGAAAATCTCCTCCTTATTCGCGTTACGCGAACTATCTCATTGTGGTGAACGATGATCCTCCCGTTCACTTCGCGGGCGCAATGAATGCGCATTCATAGTGTTGCCCTCTTCAGTTCCGCGTTGTCAAGTAGCCGCTGTCGGCTAATTTTATTAAGACACTCACGCCGACATCCCTTCTTGACAGTCCAAAATGTATGCGCATACATCCAGAGGAAACTGAGGAAGCGACATGAAAGACAAAGTCCGCAAAACTCCCGACACCTTGCGCTCATCGCGCTGGTTCGCGCCAGATGATCTGCGCAGCTTCGGCCACCGCTCGCGCCTCATGCAACTCGGCTATTCAGAAGAGGATTTCATGGGGAAGCCGGTCATCGGCATCCTCAACACCTGGTCCGAATTGAACTCTTGCCACGGACACTTTCCGGAACGCGTCAAGGACGTGAAACGGGGCGTCGCTCAGGCTGGCGGCTTCGCCGTCGAAATGCCATCTCTCTCGGTTGACGAGAGCTTCACCAAACCAACTTCCATGCTCTACCGCAACATGCTCGCCATGGAGGTGGAGGAGATGATCCGCTCCCACCCGCTCGACGGCGTCGTGCTGATGGGCGGCTGCGACAAGACCACACCCGGCTTGATCATGGGGGCACTGTCTGCGGGAGTGCCGATGATATTCCTTCCCGCCGGCCCGATGCTTCGTGGCAACTATGCCGGCAAGATCCTGGGCTCGGGGTCGGATGCTTGGAAATACTGGGACGAGCGGCGAGCCGGAAACGTGACGGATGCGGAATGGGTGGGCCTCCAGGGCGGGATTGCCCGTTCCGCCGGCGTCTGCATGACCATGGGCACCGCCTCGACGATGACCGCGATTGCCGAGGCTATGGGCCTCTCCTTCGCCGGTGCATCCTCCATCCCCGCAGTCGACTCAGGTCATGTGCGTATGTCCGCATCCTGCGGACGCCGAATTGTGGAGATGGTGTGGGAGGACCTTACACCTGACAAGATCGTGACCGAGGAAGCAATTCGCAATGCCGCCATTGTTGCCATGGCGACCGGGTGTTCGACCAATGCCGTCGTTCATCTGATCGCCATGTCGCGGCGCGCGGGCGTCGATCTTAGCCTCGACCATCTGGATGAACTGGGCCGGTCGACACCTCTGATTGCGAATGTGAGGCCCTCCGGAAAGGATTATCTCATGGAGGACTTCTACTATGCCGGTGGCCTTGCGGCATTGATGAAACAGATAGAGAGCAGGCTGGACGTCTCCTGTATGACAGTTTCAGGCCGCACGCTCGGCGAAAACCTGCAGGGCGCACAGGTCTATAACGAGGATGTCATCCGCCCTCTGTCCAATCCCGTTTATCACGAGGGATCACTCGCAGTGCTCAGGGGCAATTTGTGCCCTGACGGTGCCGTGATCAAACCGGCGGCATGCGATCCCAAGTTTCATCTCCACGAAGGGCCCGCCCTTGTCTTCGACAGCTATCCCGAGATGAAGAAGGCCATCGACGACGAGAATCTGGACGTCACGCCGGACCACGTGCTGGTTCTGCGCAACGCCGGCCCCCAAGGTGGCCCCGGTTTCCCCGAATGGGGAATGCTGCCTATCCCGAAGGCGCTGATCAAGCAGGGACACCGCGACATGCTGCGCATTTCCGACGCACGCATGTCCGGCACCTCCTACGGCGCCTGCGTGCTGCATGTCGCACCGGAATCGTATATTGGCGGTCCTTTGGCGCTTTTGAATACCGGTGATCGTGTCCGGCTCGACCTTCCAAACCGGCGGCTAGACATGCTGGTGCCGGAAGAAGAACTTGCCCGGCGCCGAAGCGCCTGGATCGCGCCCCCTCCGCGGTACGATCGCGGTTACGGGTATCTATTTTCCCGCCATGTCACCCAAGCCGACAAAGGCTGCGACTTCGACTTTCTGGAGCGCCAGTTCGGTGGCGCAACGGCCGAACCCTCCATCTTCTGAAGGCGCATGATCATGGCTCATTCTCTTGAACAGGCGCTGACCGGCATTTCAGGCATCCTGGTCACGCCTTTGGATAGCGATGGCGAGCTTGCGCCGCAGCGTCTTGTTCCCATCGTGGATCGTGCCCTGGAAGCAGGGCTGCACATGCCGGTTGTCAACGGCAATACCGGCGAATTCTATTCGCTGACCACGGATGAAGCTTGCACCATGGTCAGGGAGGTGTCCGGCATCGTCAACGGCCGCGCTCCGCTCCTTGCCGGCGTGGGGCGCAGCGTGCGTGACGCATGCCGCCTCGCAAAGGTGTCAGCAGACGCCGGCGCCGCAGCGCTGATGATACACCAGCCCCCGGATCCTTTCGTGGCTCCGCGCGGTATCGTCGATTATCTGAAGGCCGTGGCGGACGCCGCCGGGCTTCCCATGATGCTCTATCTTCGCAACGACGCCATAGGGACGGCGGCGATTGCTGAACTATGCGCGGTAGAGGGGGTGAAGGGCGTGAAATGGGCGACACCAAACCCGCTCAAGCTCGCGGAAGCCAAGGCCGCTTGCGATCCAACCATTGTGTGGGTCGGTGGACTTGCGGAAGTTTGGGCCCCGGCCTTCTACGCAGTGGGTGCGAGGGGCTTCACCTCCGGCCTCATCAATGTCTGGCCGGAACGCTCCCTTCAGATCCACTCGGCACTCGAAGCAAGCGACTATTCCGAGGCCAACCGCCTGATCTCGGAGATGAAGGCGTTCGAAGAGGTTCGGGCCGAGGAGATGAATGGCACCAATGTCACGGGCGTCAAGGCAGCGCTGATGGCGCTTGGCCGCGACTGCGGGCCGACCCGCCCGCCGGCGGCATGGCCGCTAACGGCTTCGCAGCAAGCCAAGCTTGACCACTTCATAGCACGCAACGCGCTGACCTGATTCCATAGCTCGGGGCGGCGCGGAGAACAGCAAAGCTTTCCCAGATAATCAAGAAGGGGACTATCATGAACGAGGAACTGCGGCAGAAACTGATGGGCGTCTCCGTCGCCACGCTTGCCACCGCGCTCTATAAGCGGGGTCTAAGAAATCAGGTTATTCAGGATGTACGTCCCGTTGCGCAGAAGGGCCGCAACATGGTAGGGCCCGCCTACACGCTCCGCTACATCCCCGCCCGTGAAGACCGCAACCAGTTGAGCGAGTTCCGCAAGCCGACCCATCCGCAGCGCGTCGCGATCGAGACTTGTCCCAAGGGGCATGTGCTGGTGATGGACAGCCGCAAGGATCCGCGCGCTGCGTCGGCGGGCGACATCCTCGTCACACGCCTGATGATGCGCGGTGTGGCCGGTGTTGTCACCGATGGCGGCTTCCGCGATGCCGCCACAATCGGTGAGCTGGATATTCCCGCCTATCACACCCGGCCTTCCAGCCCGACCAATCTGACGTTGCACGAGGCGCTGGACCTCAACGTCCCGATCGGCTGCGGAGACGTCCCAGTTTTTCCCGGCGATATCCTCGTTGGCGACGATGACAGCGTGATCGTCATTCCTCAGGACATTGCCGCAGAAGTGGCCGACGAAGCAGTTGAAATGACTGCCTACGAAGACTTCGTGGTGGAGCGAGTCAAAGAGGGCGCAGCTATCATTGGGCTTTACCCTTGCACGAAGGACGTGCATGCGGAGGATTTTGCCAAGTGGCGAGCGTCAAACAAACGATAGGTAGAGCACGCCAGATAGCAGGGTCGGAGACGATTCGGTGGACCAGACGCTGATCTAGTCTTGTGGCTTCATCTGCACTTAGGCCCCTCCTCGCAGAGGCTCCAACGAGGCCTGTGCTCTGCCTGAGCTGGCGACGTGATCCGCTTATGGCAGAGAAGCAGAGGGACCAATCTAAGGGACTTCAGCGGTGCAACGAACGAGTTCCAAGCGAGCGCAGACAGAGACCATCTCTAATGACTCGCCGATGAAATCCGCCTTCCAGCACGGCCTCCCCGCCGTCGGCAGCCGTGCCCGGCCCCCAGATCAACGCGTCTACCCATGAGCTGCAACTCGCATTGCGGCGGACTGCGACGGAGCGGCCCTGTGCGGCGCCACTTCCTGTGGAGCAGCATAGCCGGCATCTTCTGATAGCCGGAACTTCGGCGGCCTGCCCAGCTTTCCGGCGGCCAGCGCCAACGCGTCGCCATGGGCCGCGCCATCGTGAGGGAGCCATCCGCGTTCCTCTTCGACGAGCTACTTTCAAATCTCGATGCGGCGCTGCGGGTCGAAATGCGCCTGGAGATCGCCAAGCTTCATAATCGCATGAAGGCCACCACAGTCTACGTCACTCACGACCAGGTCGAGGCAATGACGCTTGCGGATCGGATTGTGGTGCTGAATGCCGGGCGAATTGAACAGATCGGTCCGCCGCTGGAGCTCTACCGCCGTCCCGCCAGCCTCTTTGTTGCCCGCTTCATCGGCAGCCCGACGATGAATACTTTCTCCGCGGAACTCGCAAGCCATGGTGAGGAGGTCGCCGTCCGGCTGAAGGATCGGAGCATCACCCTGAGGGGTGCAGTCGCACAGGACTTGCGAGCCGAAGCGGCAACCGTCGGAGTCAGACCCGAGGATCTGGTCGTCTGTAATCCCGAGGACGCCTGGTTCGGCGGGAAACTTGCTGTTGCTGAGCGATGGGATAGCCAGACTTACGGTTATCTCGAGACTGGCGACGCACGCATGCTCACGGTGGAGTTTCCTCGTGACACCACCATCAGCGTTGGCGATCTGATCCACGTGCGTCCAAATTTGGACGCTGTTCATGTGTTCGAGGAAGCTTCCGGGCGCAGGTTAAACTAACTAAGCGTTGAAAAGGTAAACGAGGATTTCTCCTGAGATGACCCGGCCTACCGTCTGCTCCCCGAAGCGATCGTGTGGCCGCCTGCAGCCGCTGCGGCAAGCTCAAGCTCGGCGACCGCCATCATAAGCGGCCCCACCCCCTTCGCATCATCGGCTACAACTGGCTCGGAAAGGTAGTATGCGGGCGTGCCATCGCGATAAGGCCCGGAGAGTGCCCCCAAACCCGCAACTTGGCAGATCCCGGTAAGCCGTATCAAACCGTCCTCTTCCAGGAGGCGCGTCCCAAGAAGTGCATCAAGCGCTCGGCGTGCGCTGTTCTCAAGACGCCTGGTCTCCTCCGGTGCCAGAAGCTGGAGGCGGCACGCCGCGAGGGATGCGTAGGCAAACATTGCCGATGCGGAGGTCTCTTCATAGTTGCCGACGAGGTCCGGCGTATCGAGAACCTGGAGCCAGAGCCCTGATTCCTGTTGGTGCTGCAGGATGGCAAGCAGCACGGAGCGCGTTCGCTTCCGCAAAACCTTGGTCGCCGCGTCGTTGGGCAGAACGGCCAGGACATCGACCAGGGTCATAACCATCCAGCCCATGGCTCTCGCCCATACTGCGGGAGACTTTCCGGTCTCCTTGTCGGCCCAGGCCTGCTGCCGGCTCTCGTCATACCCGTGGACATGCAGCCCGCCTGGAGCCGCGGTAAGGACAAGAGCCGTCGCCAGCTGCTGGAGGGCATCGGTAATGCGCGGCTGTTCGTTGGCGGCAAGTGCGTATTCAACCTGGAAAGGAAGCGCCATGTAGAGGCCATCAAGCCAGACCTGATGCGGATAACGCGCCTTGTGCCAGTAGTTGCCGGCGAGGAGCCGCGGATGATCATCCAACTGGCCGATCAGCCGCCGGGCCGCGGCCATGTAGCGCGCGTCCTTCGTCTCCCGATCGAGGAAAAGGAGAACACGGCCGGGCAGAATATTGTCTATGTTGAATTCGCGGGGATCATACCCAACCAACGCACCATCGTCCTGGACCTGTCGCGGGACCATCCTCATCAGGTGGTCAAGCCAGCGCGGCTCGCCGCTTGACTGGTAGAGAAGCATCAAGCCGCGATAGATGCAGCCGTCCTCATAGCACCAGGCGCCGTCCTTGTAGGGGTCGTACCGCTGGCAGAAGTGGTCGAAATAGTCCTTGTACATCATGATGCAGCCTGGAAGTTGGAGACCGAAAGCCTTGACGGCGACAGGAGGGTGGGGTCGTCACACTCGACGTGCGCGTGTTCGTACACAATCATTTCGTGACGCATCGCCTGCACGCCGTCTGCCATGATGGGAGGCGCGGGTGCAGCTTCCGGGTCGAATGAATGGAGACGCAGGTTGCAGATGGAAACATTGCGGATCGGCGCTTCCGGCAGGCCGAGAAAGGCACCCACGGCATGCCCGACTTCGTGGAGATCGATATCTTCCACGGCGATGCCATCTATCTCAGGCGTTCCTTCGTCGAGCGCTGCGGGCTGCCGCGATTGCACCCACTCGTCATGTCCGTCCGGATCGCAGTGGTAATGAGCATTGGCGGAAAATGCCGTCAGAACACCCTCCATCCGGACCCGCCTCATCGTGATGCCCGAGACGGAGCCGCCCCGGCCGCGCCTTGTCTTGAGGCGCAGCCCACGGTCCGTGCCGATCATTTCACAATCCTCGACCAGGACATCGTGCACCCCTCCGGACATCTCCGATCCGATGACCACTCCGCCGTGGCCCCGTTCCATGAGGCAGTGCCGAATCCGCACGTCGCGCGTCTCGCGCAGATGCGCCGCTTCCCCACATGGCCCTCGCTTGCCGGCCTTTATGGCTATGCAATCGTCTCCCACCGTGAACCGCACCCCTTCGACCCGAATCTCTGACGATCCCTCGGGGTTGAAGCCGTCGGTATTCGGGCTGTCGTGCGGCGCCTCTATCGACAGGCACGCCGCGACCAGTCGGTGGCAGCCTTGTGGATGAATTGTCCAGGACGGCGCGTTACGGATTGTGAAGCCAAACAATGTGACGTCGGAACAGTCTATAAGATGAAGGCCGCGGGCGCGGCGGGCACCGTCACGGGTTTCCTTCGGCCAGCCCCACCAGTCGCCCGCATTGCCCGCGCCATCCAGGATGCCTTTTCCCTCCAGGACCAGTCGCCTCGCCCCGATGGCATGCAAGGGCGCGGCGAAGCAGGCAGCCGGCTCTCCCTCCCAGCTGCCGAGCAAATGTCCAGCATCGTCCCGAGCGGGGAAAACAGACCAGCTGTCGCGGCTGCTGGGTGAGCGCAGTTCCGCACCCTCCGCCAGGTGGAGGGTCATGTCGGACCGCAAGGTGACCGGCAGCGCCGTCCATCGGCCGGGACCAATTCGCAAGGTGCCGCCAACGGGTAGCTCGGCAATCGCAGCCTGCAACGCATCGGCGTTTCTCAGCGCCGCAGCAGTGTCCTCCGCCGAAACATCCGGAAGAAGCCCATAGTCCGCCGCCTCGACGAGCCCGCTGCACTCCCTCGTTCGGAACTTCAATGCCCCCAGACCTTCGACCTCAAGCAGGTAGTCGGTGCCGGGGCTCAACATGTCCAGGAGCGTGACCGCCTTGTCGGTCCGACCCTCCGAGACAAGGTTGTCGCCGCTCGTCGCGCGAAGACGCCACGACACCGGGTCGGGCAGATAGTAGCGTGCACCGGGCACGGGAATTCGTATTGCGGCCATCCTCGCGGAAACCGCAACGGTGTCAGGGTTCGTCATGCTCTCGTCTCTGAAGAGGCCCGCCGCTCACGCGGCGGGCGATTTAGTGTTCAGTCGAATTCCGCCAGAACGTCGTTTACGCCGTCGATGATCTGTTCTGCAGCCTGCTGCGCATCCAGCTGCCCGTAGGCGTATTCTTCGAGCGTATCGAGGAAGATGCCGCGGATTTCGGGGTTCTCGTTGAACGGCGAGACGGTCGGGCCGGACGATGCCATGACGATGGCGTTCGCCTCGCGGACTTCGGCATCACCCTCGTCCCCCAGCCGCGCGGATGCCGCTTTGGAACCCGGGATGCCTCGAGTGGTACCGAGAGCACCGATACCTTCCGGCTCGTTCAGCAGGCAGTTGAGGATCTGGGCTGCGGCCTCACTATCCTTCGAGTGCTTGGAGATCGAGAAAACCATCGAGGGTTTCCTATAAATCCCGTCGGTCACGGCACCTTCCACCTTGAGCAGCGGGAAAGGCTTCAAGACCTGCCCCTCCTTCAGGGGCGCAGAGTATTTCTCGAATGTGGAGTCCCACTCGTAGGAACCGGCGATCCGACCGTCAGCCCATTCAGGCTTTTCAAAGAGGTTGACGTTGCCATCCGCCGCCTCCTCCTTCTGTGATCGCATTACGCCTTCGGTTACCAAGGTCCCCAGGAAATCTATGCCCTCGGCCAACTCTTCTGGCGTCCAGGCGACGCGGTTCGCCTCCGCATCAACCATGTCCTTGCCCGTCCTCTGCACGACGACCATCGTGGTTACCAGCTGGGCCGTCTCCTTCACAGCGTTGAAGGTGTAGTGGTCGTTGCCGAGCTTCTCCTTGACCGCCTTCGTGGCCGTTAAAAGCTCATCCCAAGTCGTCGGTATGGCTACGCCTGCCTTCTCGAACGTCGTGGTATTGAAGAAGAAGACACGTCCCGTGGTCGAGACCGGAATTCCCTGCAGGACATCGTTCATGGAGCCCGACTCGAGCTCTGCATCCGTCCAGTTCGACAGATCCAGGGACTTCAAGTCTCGCAGATCGGCGAACCCGTCGCCATTCTTGGAGAACAATGGCAGCCACGGCCAGTTCACCTGGACGATATCGGCCTCCGTACGGCCAGCCATCTGCGTCGTCAGCTTCTCAAGGTAGCCATCGAAGCCGGTAAACTCGCCTTTCACACTATGCCCATGTTTAGCGCCACAGGCCTCCAGCGCTTTTTGGGTTGCGACGTGCCGGCTCTCGCCACCCCACCATGACATCCGCAAGTCAGCGGCCGTTGCCATGGTCGTGAGGCTGAGGGTGATGATCGCTGTGCTTGCGAGCACTGATGAGACTCTACGATTGAACATGCTTTCCTCCTTTGGTTCAGGCCGCCAGGCTGCCTCCTCGCAGCGAGACGTTGCGGCCGTCGGATTTGTCGAAAATATGCAGGCTGTCGAAATCGGGACGGAGGTGGATAAACTCCCTCGCTCCGATGTCTTCGAATTCCGAGGCTCCCACCACACTGACCAGGCGGTGTCCTTCACAGTCGGCATGGAGATAGACTTCGTGGCCCATGAACTCCGCATTGGTCAGTCGCGCTTTCAACGCCGGTCCACCGTCCGCCAGGGAAAGGTGCTGAGGCCGGATGCCCAGTACGACCTGTTGCGGCCGCACCGACAGACGCCCGGCCAGTTCGCCGCCCATCGGCAATCTTTGACTGCCCACGACGAAATCGCCGCCCTCCATCGCGCCGTCCATGAGGTTCATCTCCGGCATCCCGATGAAGCCGGCAACGAACAGATTGGCGGGATTGTTGTAGAGCTCCTTCGGCGTCGCCACCTGCATGATGCGACCCGACTCCATGACGCAGATCCTGTCTCCCATCGTCATTGCTTCCGTCTGATCATGGGTGACGTAAACAACGGTAGACGACAGACCCTCCGCCTTGAGCTCCCGGTGCAGATCCGTGATGCGGACACGCATGGAGGCGCGAAGCTTCGCGTCAAGGTTGGAAAGGGGTTCGTCGAACAGGAATACGCCGGGCTTCTTGATCAGGGCTCGCCCCAGAGCAACGCGCTGCGCTTGCCCGCCCGACAACTGCTTTGGCAGCCGGTCCAGCAGCGGCTCGATCTCCAGGATGCGCGCGACCTGCTCGATCGCCACGTCGATCTCGGCGCGAGGCCGACCGGTGATCCGGAGGCCAAAGGCGAGGTTTCCCCTCACCTTCATGTGCGGATAAAGCGCGTAGTTCTGGAACACCATGGCGATTGAGCGCTTGGCCGGAGGCAGATCATTGACGCGGCGGTCGCCAATGATGATCTCGCCGCCGCTGATCTCCTCCAGCCCCGCGATCATCCGAAGCGTCGTCGACTTGGCGCACCCCGAAGGTCCCACCAGGACCATGAACTCGCCGTCCCTGATGTCGAGGTTGATGCCGTGGACGGCCTTCAGCGTGCCGCCGTAGATCTTCTCGAGGTTTCGCAATTGAACGCGTGCCATGTCAGCCTTTCCTACCTCCGGCAGAAATGCCTTCGATGAAGTACCGCTGGGCGGCAAAGAAGACGACCAGTGCAGGAGTGATCGTCAGGACCGACATCGCCAGGATGCGGTTCCATTCGAAGGCTTCGGTTGTATCTATGGAGAGCTTGAGAGCGAGGCTCACCGGGTATTTGTCGACCGAGGAGATGTAGATCAGCGGGCCGAGGAAGTCGTTCATCGTCCACATGAACTGAAAGAGGCAGACTGAAATCAACGCCGGGGCGAGCATCGGCACGACGATGAACACGAGCGTCTGCAGACTGTTGGCGCCATCGACACGCGCTGCCTCCTCCATGTCCCGGGGGAGCGACCGCAAAAACTGAACCAGCATGAAGACGAAGAATGCATCGCCGGCGAGCGCCGAAGGCACCCACAACGGCAGGAAGGTATCGAGCCAGCCGAGGTCGCGAAACAGGATGTATTGCGGAATGCGGGTGACCACGTTCGGCAGCAAAAGGACCGCAATGACCGAGCCGAACAGGACCTTCTTGAACGGGAAGTCGAAGCGGGCGAAGGCGTAAGCGGCCATGGTGCAGGAAATGGCCGTGCCGATCACCTTGGGAAGGATGATCAGGAACGAGTTCCAGAAGAAGCGGCCGAAGGTATAGGGCGTCGACGTCTGCCAGCCCTTCACGTAGCCATCCAGCGTCGGGCTTTCCGGCAGAAAGCCGGCGCCTGAGAAGATCTCCGAATTGGTCTTGAAGCTCGCGCCGACCAGCCAGATCAGCGGATAGAGCATCAGGAACCCGACTGCGAACAGGAGCGCGTAGCGAATGGTCGCGGAGATGAGATCCCATCTTGCACGACGCATTGCCGCCGTTTCGTCGGAGGCGTCGACGGCTGCCTTGTTCAGTTGGACATCGGCCATGGTCAGCTCCTCTTGTCGCCAGCGTAATAGACCCACTTCCTGGAGGACCAGAAGGCGACGAGGGTCAGGGCCATGATGATGACGAAGAGCACCCAGGCAATCGCCGAGGCGTAGCCCATGTTGAACTTCTTGAACGCCTCCTCATAGATGTAGAGCGGGAGAAGATATGTGGACTTCAGGGGTCCGCCTTGGGTGATGATGTAAGGGCCGTTGAACTCCTGGAACGCCTGGACCATCTGCATCACCAGGTTGAAGAAGATGACCGGCGTCAGCAGGGGCAGGGTGATGAAGATGAAGGTCGTCACCTTTGCGGCGCCGTCGATGGCCGCTGCCTCGTAAAGCGACTTATCGATGGACTGAAGGGCCGCAAGGAAGATCACCATCGCGGAACCGAACTGCCAGCAGCGCAGCAGGGTGATCGTGAAGAGCGCATTCGTGGGATCGCCGAACCAGTCCACCGGGGCAAGCCCGAGGCCGGCCAGCGCCATATTCACAAGTCCCTCGCTCGCAAACAGGTAGCGCCACAGGACCGCGATGGCGATCGACCCGCCGAGGATGGAAGGCACGTAGAAGGCCGTGCGGAACAGGTTGATGAACTTCAGCTTGTAGTTCAGGATTGCGGCGATGAAGAGCGCAAAGGCAAGCTTCAGGGGCACCGTCAGGAATACATAGATCAGCGTCACGTTCAGGGACTTGATGAAGGTCCGGTCTCTCGTGAACAGACGCTCGTAGTTGGACCAACCGGTCCAGTTCGGTGCGTTCATCAGGTCATATTTCGTGAAGCTGAGATAGAAGGAGGTCAGGAACGGCACCGCCGTGAACACCACCAGGCCGATCACGTATGGCGTCAGATATCCGTATCCCAGCAGCCGCTGTCCCCTCATCGCGACCATCCTGAGATGCTTCGCGCGGCGGTGCAATGATTCACGTTTTCGTACAAATCATGGCTCCCGGACCAGCAGGGGCAACAGGACATCCACGTCCGGCAACCACCTTCTGATCTCCTCCCAGATCGAAATTCGCTCCTCCGAGCATTGCACCGGTGACTAGACCCCAATTCTCCGCCAGAATAAATAAACAAAGATGGGGAAAAAGATGGACGAAATCGAAGGCGGCATCCTGGCCAGCATCCCTGCCACGGCTTTGACCTTGACCATGACCCGTGCCACCATTCGGATGGAGCATTCAAAAACCTGGAGGATCGACAAGATCAATCCGGTCGACGATCTGGTGATCTGCCTCGAAGGACAAGGAGAATACCTGATCGACGGGCATCGCATGACCATGGAGCCGGGAGATGCGATGCTGATCAGCCGGGGGCAGCGCTTCCAGGGTTGGAACGAGGGGACCGTCACCTATACCGGGATCGCGCAGCATTTCACGCTGGATATCTATGGGCGACATGATCTGATCTCGCAGATGGATCTTCAGCCCAAGGTGCGCCTCAGTCGGTGGCCGCTCGTCGAGCCGCTCGTGCGCCATTACCGGCAAAGTGCTCCGCCCTCCTCCGTCACCCTCAGCCAGCACCATCTCTTCATGTATCTGCTGATTGCCTACATCGAGGACGCGTTCCTGGGCTGGCGTGACCGCGCCGCATACCAGACGGAGGGAGCCGATGCATTGGATCTTGCCGTCGTCAAGGCCGCGACCATGATCGCGGCCAATCCCCTCGATGGCGAGATCGCTGCCAAGGCGATCAGCGCTTCCCCCTTCAATCCCGACTATTTCCTGCGTGAGTTCAAGAAGCGCGTCGGGCGAACGCCCAGGAAGTATCAGGAGTTCAAGCGGATGGAACGCGCCATGCACTTTCTGGAGGCGGGTCTGCCCGTGGCTGAGGCGGCGGCGGAGGTCGGATATGCCGATCCCTATTATTTCTCCAGAATGTTCAAGCGGACCATCGGCCTCAGCCCACGCGATCACGTCAACCGCGTCCGGCAAAACCGCCACGGCGGGCTTCTCGGCTTCGACGAGCCCGAACAGGATCGCCTGATGAATGCCGCCCACGCGCCGCGATCGGAGGGGGATGCGGCTATGGCAGTTACGTGATGATCCTTATCATAGACCAATAGGCGACTTCGAGGCTGCGGCCAGTTCCGATGCAATCCATTGCGGTCCGTCCATACACCGGCATCTCTCCAGGCAGGCCGAGGCCGAGAGACGCGGTCGCGAACGATGCAGAATCGCGCAGACTGTGATCAACGCCCAGGCTCTTGGCCAACATCGTCCTTTCGCAGCACTCCGCGCTGATACGACAGGTTCGTCGCGCCCAGAAGCGCGAAAAGCCCCGCGGAGGGGGCTCTTGTCGGTTGTCGCGGGATCTTTGGTTGCGGGGGCAGGATTTGAACCTGCGGCCTTCAGGTTATGAGCCTGACGAGCTACCGGGCTGCTCCACCCCGCGTC
>NZ_CABFWE030000012.1:0-22203 GCF_902153235.2 Pseudorhizobium halotolerans
CGTCGTGGCCCGCTGTTTCTCAAGTTAGATGCCATATTCCATGCGACATTCTCAGATTAACTGCCGTGTATCAAATTAGGCGCCGCGCTATCTAATTGAAAATGTTGAGGCAGATTCTTGCGGTTAACTGCCAAACGAGACGATCCTGGGCGTGCTCACCTTGGGAACCGGCGTCTACTTCCTGGGCATGCGTCCCGCAATGCTTCCCGAGGATATTCGGTTCGCCGGCCTCGACGAGGCGACGTTGCCTCAGCCGTTCCTCGATTGACTCGGTATCGTCTTTCGGACATGGGGCGGCTTCATCACCGGCTTCGGCATCGTGATCATCGGGATAGGTTTTTCGACTTTTGCAGGGGACACCAAATGGCTGCGCTACGGGACAGCCGCGGGTATCCTCCTCGCCTTCGGACGGTTTGCCTACAGCAACGTCGTCATCAGCGGGGATTATTTGATCTTCATCGCGTCGATGTTCGTCGTCGCGCTGATTGCCGCTGCATTTCTGCTCTGGAGGTCCGGGCCATAGTCAGTATGGATCGGCTGTTGAGCAGATGTGAGGGAGGCGCCCGACAAGCATGGGACCGAAGCCTCCCGATCGTGTCGGTCATTCGATCAGCGATCTTGGAACTGCTTGCGTTGCTCAGGATCCAGAGAATTGCCGCTTCGCCGTGGGCATAACCGAGCCCCAATATGACGCCAATCCGGATGTGGCGGCTTTTGTAATTGGGCCACTACTCGTTATAGCGGCGGTGCCGGGGGTGCATCACATTGATGAGGTCGTCGACGCCAGAGCGGTTTTTGATGAACTTGCGGATTCCGGCGTCGCCATCACCGGTCGATTGTAAGGTTTACCAGCTCGTCCACTATGAGCCGAGACATCTTTGTCGGTGCGGCGCTCTCCATTGCGGGAGACATTTACGCGCTGCGCAGGCTTCCACTCGATGCTATTCCCGACCTCTCCAACGTCCACATCATCGTTTTCAACCAACTATCCGGGTTAGGCTCCGCAGGTCGTTGAGGACTAGGTCACCTAGCCCTCACAACCTCTATGCTGACAGTCCCGAAGTCGAAGGTGGTGGGTGGCTTCTCTTTTGGCGTGTCCTTTGTCTGCGTGATCTCGTGAACGGAACCGCCCCCTCCTGGGCGCGCAGTGGCGTGCCCGAATACCTGAACGCCCCAGCTGCCGGTCTGCACGACGGCATTTCTCCGAGCTCGATCTGGGTGCAAACGGCGGGGGCTGGGTCTACCAATATGCCACAATCGCCAAGGAGCCTTAACTGGCTGAGCTGCGTTCGCTTCGGGACTGAGGGTAAGCAGTTCAGGGTAGAACCGTCGCTCGCCGGACGGTTGGTCATTCCATGGCCAGGATCGGTGTCTTTGGCGTGCCCGTCAGCGGGTTGAAGCTCGGCGGGTGCTGGTCCCCTCGCCAAAGAAACAAACCTATCCCTCCCGGCCGTCGTCCGCAATCGCCGGGGCGTTCTTCAGCTTTGCAACATCGATACCGACAAATGCTTCTCTATAATCTGCCACGGCTCGTCCTCCTGTGATAAGGATCGGATCGGCCCGCCCAAGCAACCCTCGGACGCGCGCAGTGTCGGACGAGCCACCTCACCGGTAGAGGCGGACATACGGTCTTACGTTCAACCGTTGGACAGCGCCTATCAAAGCCACGCTTTGGACGGCGCCATTTCCGGGAAAAGCTCCGGACATTCCCGAGCGCATTTGTTCCTCAGGATGATGTAGACCAGATGCAAGGTGGCTAGCCCGGCGAGCAGGCAGAAAAACGATATATAAGCGTAAGTCAGCAAGGTCATATCGATCACCACAACAGCTACGAGTGACAGCGCGAAGTGGCGCAGATGCAGGTAGTGGGACATGGCGGGGGGCACGATGATCAGCAAGACATAGATCACATTGGTCAGTGTGCGGGGCATCAGGTAATCCAGCCAGATTGATTTTTCATAAGCCAGCGACTGGTTGTTGATCTCGACCACCACCATTTCGGAATGCAGTCCGTGCGGGACATAAAGCAGAACGCCGAACACCAGCCCGATCAGTGAAAAGATCAAGAACAACGGTTTGCGCGGGCTGTGATTGGGCTCAATTACGTACATTGAAAACGGCACCCAGATCGGCCACATGAACCAGGTGAAAAAAATGAACCCGAGTGCCCCCCAGAGCACCTGAAACGGATTGCCCCCGGTCATTCCTAGCCAGACATTGCCCTCCATAAATTGTTGTAGTCCCGCAAACAGCGGCATCAGGGCCATCGGCACATAGCGCCAGTTTTTCCGCGCAGCGATGATTGTGATCGCCGTGCCGCCGCCTACCAGAAACACGCTGGCGGCAAAGCTGACCTGAGCTGACAGACACATCCAATTTTCCTCTTTGAATTTTTCAGGTTGGCAGGCCGTGCTTGGTTTCCGGCGCAAGTCTGGCGATAGGTGCTCCGACCGGTCAGACCGAAGTCGGCGAGACTTGGACGCACAGACTACCGCTCACTCATAACACGGCGGCAGTCGCAGCAATACTGAGAACGCGAAGCAAAACAGGCATTCGAGTCACCAGACCCGGACTGATGCTTTGTACCAGCACCTGAGGCTTTTGGTCTACGTCGCGCCTGAACTTGTGCATCAATTCATCCTTCTCGCCCTTTTGGCTCAAGAGGAAGGATCTCTCGCAAGTCTGTACATTCCTACACCGCCAGTTAACCTCTCCGCCGCCGCAGCGTCCGTTTGCTCTCACTGGACCAAAGGACGCTGCTGCCCATCGCGACGCAGACCAGCCACTGCTCGAGCGGCAGGAGGACTGGTCCGGACGCCACATTGAGCGGGCCGAAATTGACGACCGCGACCTGGAGCAGGAATGATATGCCAATTGCCCCCCGCAGCCACCGGTCCGCAAAGAGATGGCCGAAAGCGCTGGTGGTTTCGGAACGCGCACGGTAGCAATTGAAGAGCTGGGCGATAAACAGCACGGTCAACCCGGCCGTGCGTGCCTGATCAAGGCTCTGCGAGCCCTCGACCAGCCCGATCACGCCGGCCCCGACGACACCGAGGAACACGGTCAGAACCTTGCCCATGTGGACGACACCAGATAGCGGAGAAACTTGCGGATGTTGTCGAAAAGGCCGCGCCTCTCGCGACCCGCGATCGACGATGGCGGCAAAATTGTCGCCGGCCAGGATCATCTTGGCCGCCCCCTTGGTGACTTCGGTCCCGGTGATCTCCATGGCGACGCCGATATCGGCTGCCTTCAACGCTGGGGCATCATTGACGCCGACGCCAGTCATTGCCACCACATTGCCGTCGGCCTGCAGCGCATCGGCGATGCGTAGTTTATGCATCGGCGCCACGCAGGCATAGACCGATGTCGTGCAAACCGCGGCCGCGGAACCAGCATCGTCCATTTCGACCGGGTCAGCGCCTTCGTCCCGTTCTCGACGATGCCCAGCAGAGCGGCGATGCGCGATGCGGTGCGTGGACGGTCACCGGGTGATCATCGTCACCCCGATGCCGGCGCGGCGAGCCTCCGCTATCGCGACCGCCGCTTCCTCGCGCGACGGTCGATGATGCCCACCGTGCCGACGAAAATCAGGTCGCGCTCCAGCGTCTCGCTCGCTTTCGGGTCTTCGTCGGCTCCCAGCGGCCGATAGGCGACCACCAGGGTGCGCGACGCCTCGTCCGACAGGCGCTCTACATCGGCGTGCGCGTGTGCTCTCTGCACCTCGTCGGGCGGGACCACGTCCATGCCAATCCGGATCCGGTTGCAATGCTGCATCAGCACGGCGGGCGCGCCCTTTGTGATGGGGATACGTTCGCCGCCATGCTCGTGGTCGCGCTCGATGGTCGACATCACCTTGCGGTCGGAGCTAAACGGGTCGCACCGATACGCTCGAAGCGTTCCTGGCGGCGGTCCTCGACGCCGAGCTTGCGCTCAGCCACAAGAAACGCAGCTTCGGTGGGATCGCCATGGATTTCCCAGGCTCCGTCTTCCGCCTGCCGCAGGCCGGCATTGTGAGCCAGGCTAACTCCGCTCAGGATGACGATCTGCTTTGCGCGAGGCGGTCCTTCCGGCGCTACACCGCCCTCGATCCCCAAGGCGGCCCCGCGGTGCATAGCATCCAAAGCGGCCGCCGTCCTCGTCAGGACGCCATCAAGATCGAATAGCACGGCGTCGCAGTCCCGGGGGCAGAGGATGCAGGACTGAGTCGAGGAGCTGGCGGACGAGTTCACAGTTTGACCCGCTTCAACAATTGCGCGTTGATCGCAACGACGACCGTGCTCGCCGACATGAGCACCGCCCCCACGGCAGGTGTGAGCAGGATGCCCCACGGCGCGAGCACACCGGCGGCGAGCGGAATGGCAAAGATGTTGTAGCCTGCCGCCAGCCAGAGATTCTGAGTCATCTTGCGGTATGTCGCCCGGCTCAGCGTAATAATCCGGGGGATGTCACGAGGGTCGGATCGCACCAGCACGATATGCCCGGCCTCGACGGCCACGTCGGCCCCGGCGCCGATCGCTATCCCGATATCGGCCGTCGCAAGAGCCGGCGCGTCATTCACACCGTCTCCGATCATCGCCACCTTCTTGCCCTGCGCCTGCAACTCGCGAATCTTGGACGCCTTGTCCTCGGGCAACACTTCCGCGAACACGGTGTCAATTCCGAGTTCCTTGGCGACGGCATCGGCCACGGCCTGCGCGTCGCCGGTCAACATGGCGACCTCGATCCCTCGTTCGTGCAGCGCCGCGATGGCCTCGCGACTCTCTTCGCGGATCGCGTCCGCCACGGCGAACACGGCCAGGGCCTTGCCGGAACGGACGAGATAGATCGCCGCCTGCCCACGGTCGGCCGCCGCCCCGGCGGCCTCCAGAAGCGCCGGCGGCACCTGAACATCTTCGGCCCTGAGCAGCGCCGGACCGCCCATATGATACTCCACGCCGTCGATCGTTGCCGCAACGCCCTTACCGGTGATCGCGCGGAATGCGTCGGCGGACGGAACCGCGATGTCTTTGTCTTCAGCGGTCTTCACGATCCCCCGGGCGATCGGATGCTGGGACTCAGCTTCGATGCCGGAAGCGATGCGAAGGGCCTCGTCCTCTGCCAGGCTCTCCGCGACGGACATGGCGACGACCCGGAATTCGCCCAGCGTCAATGTTCCCGTCTTATCGAAAACCACAGTGTCAAGATCGCGCGCCTCCTCGAGCCCGCGCCGGTCCCGCACCAGAAGTCCATTGCGGGCCCCGAGCGTCGTGGATATGGCCACCACCAGCGGCACAGCCAGCCCGAGAGCGTGTGGGCAGGCGATCACCAGCACTGTAACCATCCGCACCACGGAAAAATCAATCGCCGCCCCTGCCAGTTGCCACGCCCCGAAGGTGACGACGGCAGCCCCGATCGCTCCGACGGTCAGAAGCCGGGCTGCCCGATCTGCCAGGTGCTGCGCTCTGGATTTGGAAGTTTGCGCATCGGCCACAAGACGCATGATGCCGGACAGCTTGGTCTTGTCGCCTGTCCCGGTCACTTCGACGCGCAGCGATCCCTCGCCATTGATCGTGGCCGCGATCACCTCGTCGCCTTCCCGTTTTTTCACCGGCCTCGACTCCCCGGTGATCATCGCCTCGTCGATGTCGCTCTCCCCTTTTCGCACCAAACCGTCCGCGGGGATGCTCTCGCCGGGGCGAACGAGCACCAGGTCGCCATTGCGCAACGCGCTGACGGCGACGTTCTCTTCGCCCCCGTCGGTGATCCTCGTCGCGGTATCCGGAAGGAGCTTCGCCAGTTCCTTCAGTGCCCCCTCCGCCTGATTAATGGACCGCATTTCAATCCAGTGGCCGAGGAGCATGATCGTGACCAGCGTGGCCAGCTCCCACCAGAGCGCATCCGCCTCGATCAGCCTGAGCTGAACGACCCATGAGAAGAGGAAGGCGACCGTGATGGCGAGCGAGATGAGGGTCATCATTCCCGGCAGGCGGGACCGAAGTTCTCGCAGCGCGCCTTGGAGGAAGACCAGACCCCCATAGAGGAAGACCACCGTGGAGAGCACGGGACCGATCCAGTCCGATCCGGGAAACTCCGGTGCCCGGTAGCCGAGTAGTTCCTGGATGTGGGCGGACCAGATAACGACCGGCACAGTAAGAGCGAGCGAGAGCCAGAAGCGGTCCCGAAACATCAAAGGGGAGTGGCCTTCGTGCTTATTATGGGACCGGTGGCCCGAATGGCTGGGTGCGGGTTCCGACTTAGCTGGCAACGCTTCTGCCGCTGCATGGCCGTCGTGACCCTCAACGGTTGAAGCAGCAGGCGGCTCGGCGACGCGCCCGGACCGCTGCACCAAGGACTTGATCTCGGCAACCTTGATGCGGGTTTCGTCGTAACGGACCGTGGCTCTTTCGGTCTCGTGATCCACCGAAACGCTTTCAACGCCCGGCACCTCGCCGATCCGCCGTCCCACTTCGTCCTGTCCCAACACTGTCAGCAAGTCGCCGACGTCGATTGCGATTGTTTTCATCGTGTTCTCCTTTGGAGGGCGCCATTACCAGTAGTCACGTGTCCCCGCGTCTATTCGGCTATCTGCCGGACTAGACCCGGATAGCGGTTGACGGCGAGCTTCTGGACAAGCGAGCCATCCAAGGTCACGATCTCCGCAGTGATGCTCCCGTCAGGCGCGGTGCCGATCTCGCCGAGCCTCAGACGGGGATTGCCAAGGTTTGTCAGTTGCTGCTCCAGCAAATCGCGGACGCGGTCCTCCGTCATCTCCTCCGGTGTGCCATGCGGCGTTCCGAGGAGAATGCCCTGGCCACCCATCATGCCGGGCATGCCCATTCCAGCCTGACCGCTCATCATCATTCGCATCATCGGGCACATCATCATGCCTGACATTGGTATCTGACCTGTCATGCCTGGACCCGCATCACCCTCAGGCATTGTCTGACCAGCCATGCCTTCCATCATGCCGGGCATTCCTCCCTGACCCATCATGCGCTGCATCATCTGCATCATCTCTGGCGTCATCATGCCCATGCCCGGCATGCCTCCAGGTGCGGCCGTCGGCTGCTCGTCACCTGGCGTCGCGGGCGCCGGCGGCGATGGCTACGTTTCTGCGGGATGGTGAGTGTCATGCTCCTGTGGATCCGTCTGAGCCGCGACCGACGTCACGGTCCCAAGCAGAAGCAAGCCGGCAAACAGGGCGGCCGGGAAGTTTCGCGTTCTCATGTTTCGTACTCCTTGGTTGATTGGGAAATAGAGATCACCGCCCGCTCGAATTGAGCAGGCCGCCGATCCTCGGCAGGAAAGCCGGAACCTCACTGGCATAGCGGCGGTATTGGTCGCCGAATGCCTCCTCCACCTCGCGCTCTTCGCTTTTGGCAAGACGCCAGTACATCACCAGAAGGACTGGCAGCATCAGACCCGTCACCAGTGTCGGCCACTGCAGGAAAAATCCGATCATGATCAGCGCGAAGCCGACATACTGCGGATGCCGCAATCGGGCGTATGGGCCGGTCGTCGCGAGAATTCCTTTCTTCTGCGCATCGTGCAGCACCCGCCAGGCGGCGGCGATCAGCATGAAACCGCCGCCAATGAAGATGTAGCTCAGCAGATGGAACGGGCTGAAATGCGGATTCATCGACCAGCCGAACAGGGCTGGCCAAAGGTGGCCTGCATCGTGCGAGAGCGGGTCGAAAGCCGGAACGGTGCTGCCGAGCCAGCCTGCCAGCAGATAGAGCGTCAGCGGGAACCCGTACATTTCGGCGAACAGGGCAACGATGAAGGCCGAAAAGGCCCCGAGCGAGCGCCAGTCGCGCGTCGTGGCGGGTTTGAAGAAGCTGAAGGCGAACAGGATGAAGATGCCCGCGTTCAGGGCCGCCAGAAACCACAGGCCGTAGGCGGGGACATCACCGTTCATCGCTACCACCACCGTGACCACCATGGCCGCCGTGCCCTCGATGCATGAAGAAGTGCATGCCGCCGCAGACCAGCAGGAACAAGAGCGGCCAGGCTCCCAGAAGGTGAACCCTGTGCTCGAAAACAAGAAGAATGCCACCAACGGCGAGAAATACGCAGATCGCTAGTCCTGTTGATGTCTTCAGAAACGGCTGCCGCCGGTTCTCGTCTGTCTTTGGCTCGGCGGATGATTGATCGTGCTGGGTCATGATCCTGCAGCCTCATGACGGAGAGGCACCGACAACAGCAGCGAAGAAGCCGCGCCGATCATGCCTGCGGCGTTGGTGGATGCTGGAAAGTGGCAATTTGACGGATGGTTCATGGCAGAATACTCTCGGAAACGTTGCAGGGCCGGACCGGCGGGACCGGTCGGATCAGTCCGGCACGCCGGGAGAGGCGTGCGGGATCAAACGTTCGCGGAGAGACTCGGGGGGTGCAAACCGGGCGACGGTGCGCGGCCGGGATGAACATCATCGGAAAAGCGCGCCACGACTTCAGTGACCGTTTCCGTGCTACTTCCTCCCGCCGAGACCGGCGTGAGGAAGTAGGAACAGACGCTGCCGGTACAACAGGTT
This sequence comes from Pseudorhizobium halotolerans, assembly GCF_902153235.2. Lineage (NCBI taxonomy): Bacteria > Pseudomonadati > Pseudomonadota > Alphaproteobacteria > Hyphomicrobiales > Rhizobiaceae > Pseudorhizobium > Pseudorhizobium halotolerans. Next base: position 8,514 of record NZ_CABFWE030000012.1, read on the forward strand.
GAACCTTGGGCTTCATCGCCATGGCTGCCGCAATCCGGTTCCGCAGTCACGTCCTGACCAATGGACGCAATCTCGATCGAAAGCGATGTTGCCGGCGCGGCATGGTCGCCCATCGGAACATAAGCATGACTCGTCGTCGAGAAGGCGAGCACCAACAGCAGCACCAGCCAGCGCTTCAGGCCCCGCGTCGCACGACACGGGCCCTTTCTGCACTGCCAAGTATTTGCCTGCGACATGCTGTTCCTTGCCGTGTCCAACGGACTTTCTGCGGCCCTCCATGTATGATGGCGTTGCAGCGTCCACACTGATCTGGATCAATTTGACAATGATAGGACGGATTACTCTCGAATGAAACTGCCAGTTCCATGCAAGGGGCGAAACTTGGGGCATGAGCAATGACCATCGGCGCTACCGTCCGCCTTTTGGCGGTCATGGTCCTTTGGGCCACCTGCTTTCCCCTCATCACCATTGGCCTTGACCTTGCGCCGCATCTTGCCTTTGCAGCTCTGCGCGCCGCGCTGGCCGGCGTATGCCTGACTGCACTCGGAGCCTTCTGTCATCGTCCGATACCCGTTGGCGCACGCTCCTGGTTCCTGATCGTCGTGGTCGGGCTGGGGGCGACAACTATGGGTTTCCTTGGCATGTTCCATGCGGCCGAGTTCGTTTCGCCGGGACTGGCGACCGTCATTGCGAACGTGCAGCCAATCCTTGCCGCGGTTCTCGCGTATGTCTTCTTGGGAGAACGTCTCAAAGCGACTGGAAGGATCGGGCTGGCCGTCGGCTTGGCAGGCATCGCGGTGGTCGCGTGGCCGGGCATCGCCGGAGACAACGCCCGAGGCTACTCCCAAGGCATCGCCTACGTCTTGCTAGCCGCCACCGGTGTTTCCATCGGCAATGTCGCCATCAAGCGCCTCACGGGCCAGGTCGATCCCATCATGGCGATGGGTTTCCAGTCGCTCGTCGGTGCGGCACCCTTGGCTCTGCTGTCCATATTGAGGGAAGATGTCTCGCTGCTGACGTGGTCGCCGGAGTTCCTTCTCGTCCTCCTGGCTCTTGCGGTCTTCGGATCGGCGCTTGCATCCTGGCTCTGGTTCGAGTCGCTGGAGCGAGTCACGCTCAGTCAGGCAAACGCGTTCACGTTCCTGGTGCCGATCTTCGGGCTCGGGGTCGGCGCGGCTTTTTTCGGCGAGCGGTTCGAGGCAATCCAAGCCACGGGTATCCTCCTGGTGCTGACTGGAATATTTCTGGTGCAGCGAGGCGCTGCTTCATCCTAGCGACGTAAACGACTCGACTATGATCATCGACAAGGCCATGGTGATGCAGTCGCCATCCGAGATGTTCGCCGAACATTGTCGTTAGGACGGAACCGCACCAGCTTTGCCTGACTAATGGATCAGTTAAACGGGGACGGCGGGCGGCATAAGCCGCAGCGACCATTGTGGAGCGCTCTCGAGGCAAGGAGAAGCAGATGAGCCCAGCAAGAAAGATCCGGGTTGCCGTCAACGGCTACGGCGTGATTGGAAAGCGCGTCGCCGACGCTGTGGCCCTGCAGGACGATATGGAGCTCGCCGGGGTAGCGGATATCAGCGTCGACTGGCGGTCACGCATCGCAGTTCAGAAGGGCTTTCGCCTTCATGGGGCCACTGCACAGCATGCGGAGGCGATGCAGAAAGCAGGTCTGGATATCGCGGGGAATCTCGATGATCTGCTCGCGGCGAGCGATCTGGTGGTTGACTGCACGCCGAAGCGGATCGCGGCTTTGAACGTCGAAATCTATCGACAAGGGGGCATCAAGTTCATCGTCCAAGGCGGCGAGAAACACGAAGTGACCGGACATTCCTTCGTCGCTGAAGCCAGCTATGCGACCGCCCTTAACCGGGACAGCACGCGCGTCGTCTCCTGTAACACCACCTCTATCGTCAGAACCCTCACAGTGTTGAAGCACGCGGGCTTGCTTCGCCGTGCACGCGGGACGCTGCTGCGCCGCGCGACGGACCCTTGGGAAAGTCACCTCGGCGGGATCATGAACACGCTCGTGCCCGAGCCCGAGATTCCGAGCCATCAGGGACCGGACGCGCAGAGCGTCGACCCGGACCTCGATGTGATCACTATGGCGGTCAAGGTTCCGGAGACGCTGGCGCATTTACACTACTGGTCGGTGCAACTGACTCGACCTACCTCAGGGGAGGAGGTTCTCGACGCCTTCTCCGCATCCTCTCGGATCGCTCTGATCCGCATGGATGCCGGATTGTCGGGCCTCAACACGGTCAAGGAACTCATGGCCGATCTCGGTCGCCCTCATGACAACCTCTACGAAGTGGCGCTGTGGTCGGACATGCTGAAAGTCCAAGGAGATGAGCTGTTCTACGCTTACATGGTCGATAATCAAGCGATTGTCATTCCGGAGACGATCGACGCGATCCGAGCATTGACCGGGACGATCAGCCATGCGGAAGAATCGATCGCCAAGACCAATGCAACGCTCGGCATCGGTTTGGTCGAAACATTGGGGAACCGATGATCAACAGATTCCATGCTTCCCTCGGGCTCAAGGCGCGTCTGTTCTCGACGCGGTCATGGTGTCGCGAGCGATGAGCAAAGTGAACTCCTCGTCCTATAATCCGGCTCAAACCCTCTCGGACCGGCTCAACCACAACTGCTTCTGCGTCACGCTCGACCGTCGATCGCTGTGCGGGGCACTGGAGCAAGAGGCTGGCGATCCAGAATTCTGCGAGACGTTCATCCGCCCAAAGGCTCATTTGTTTTCGAACGTTCCGGTTTTCATCTCGGCCAGCGAGGTTGCCAAGATGGAGGGCGTGGTCGCATCGATTGAAACGACGGCCCGGCTTGCCGCTTACAAGGCCGCGGTACTTTCTTGGGCCCCCAAAATCTCGTGGGAGGATCACGGCCCGATTGGTGCCCTGATGGGCTACGATTTCCATCTCGGCGAAGACGGCCCCCGGCTGATCGAGATCAATACCAACGCCGGGGGGGCGTTCCTCAACGCCCTTCTTGCAAGGGCGCAGCGTGCTTGCTGTGCCGAGATGGACATGCCGCTTAACCCGCATGCCTTTGAGGACGTGGCGTTTCGCATGTTCCAGGACGAATGGATGCGTCAGCGCGGAACCGGTGCCGCACGTCGGATTGCCATAGTCGACGACAGGCCGGGTGAATAGTATCTCTATCCTGAGTTCGTGCTGGCGCGGCAAGCTTTGGCCGCTCGCGGCGTGGACGCGGTCATCGCGGACGCCAGCCAACTTCGCCTTGAAGCCGGTCGGCTCAGCCACGAGGGGAAGCCGATCGACCTTGTCTACAACCGGGTCACCGATTTCGCGTTCAATCAGCCGGAGCACAAGGCGCTACGCGACGCCTACCGGGACGGTGCAGTGGTCGTCACGCCGAATCCGCACAACCACGCGCTGCTCGCCGACAAACGGAACCTGTCGCTGCTGTCCAATCCGGCTATGCTCAAAGTTTGGGGATTGGAACCGACACATCTGGCCCACCTCAAATCTGTCCCGCGCACAGTCCTTGTCACTCCCGAGAATGCCGAGGATCTTTGGAAATCGCGTAAGGGCCTGTTCTTCAAGCCGACGGGCGGTCATGGTGGAAAGGCGGTGTATCGCGGCGACAAGGTGACGAAAGGCGTCTGGGCAGAGATCGGGCGGGGTGGCTACGTCGCCCAGACTCTGGTCAAGCCCAGCGAGCGAATGATCAGGATCGACGACGCATTCCAGGCGCGCAAGATGGACGTCAGGCTCTATACCTATCACGGACAGGTGCTCCTGGTAGCCGCGCGCCTCTATCAAGGCCAGACCACGAATTTCAGGACGCCAGGCGGCGGGTTTGCTCCGGTGTTCGTGACCTTTCCGACAGCCTGAAGCGAACCTGCCAACGCAATTCAAACCAAAAACGCCCCTCCTGCATGCCACTTAACCCCAGTAAAATTACCAGTCTCAAAAAAGCCATGAGCGGTAGACGCCGTCCAGAATAATGAGACCTCGTTGGATGGATCTTCTAACGTTGTGGGAGGCGGAACCGCTGGTGGCACGAGGTGCATGTCTGCAACATCATATGGAAGGCGTGTTCTGCAGGAACACTAGCCGCGTCTCGTAACACATGCGCCTTGCGCCCAAAGGGACTGCCAAGGAGCATGCTGCCCTTCATTCTTGTCTCCGGCCCCAGTTCACCCTGGTTCTGTTCTGCCGCTGTCACAAGAGCAGAAGCATAGAGCTCCAGTTCGCGGGCCATCCTTTCGAACTCCTCTGCCGACGCCGCGATGGCATCGGAATTGGCTTTAGAATCACCCGTAGGAGGTTCGTTTCGATAACTCTCGGACAATCGCTCGCCGGATCGCTCCTGGATTGTCTCGGCGGCCACCTGGAAGTCTTTCTGGCTGTACGGTCTTTTGCCGCTGAACATCTCTTCGATAAGCTTGGCAGCGTCCGCCATTGCCTTCATGTCGAGCTGGCGCTCCCAAGCAGGGGCCGCCAGCGCTGCGACTGCGACGATCAGACTGGCGGCCGCCGTCGCCACCGTTTTAGCAGCGTTCATATCCGATGACTTAGGGTTGTCGCTGAACGCCAACCAGATGTTGCCCTTTCAGCTTGGGACCAAAGCATGTTCCGATAGCGCCCGCCGATACCTTGACGGGGAGGATGTCCCCACCCCCCCGTCAGTATCAGGCCGCCATTTTCTCACAGCTATCTGCGCACTTCCTGCAGGCGTCGACGCAGCTCTCCATGTCGCCAAGCCCTTCGCAGTCGTCTGCGCACTGTCTGCAGATTTCAGCGCACTCACGGCATATGTGCTTGTGGTGCTCAGTCCCGAGCAGCATGAAATGCGCGGAAGTCCGGCAGATTTCAGCACAAGCCATCATGAGCTTGAAGTGTTTCGGCTCCGTATGTTGACCGCCCGCCTCAAGGCAGTGACCCATCGCCATCGAGGTGCACTCGCTGTAGCAGGCGAGGCAAGCGTCGATGCAAGTCTGCATCTCGGAAGAAGTATGATGCATCACTTCACCTCCTTCTCGACCCAGGAAGTCAGCTCCTCGATCTCTTTCGTCTGCTCCTCGATAACCTTTTGGGCATTCGCTTTGGTCTCGTCATTGTCGCCATGCTTTAGCTCGACTTCTGCCATGCTAATCGCACCCATGTGGTGAGCAATCATAGCGCAGGCGTAGGCGACATCGGCATCCTCCTTCATCATGCCGTGCATCATGTTCGTGCTCATCGCCTTCATGCCTTCCATCGACTCCTTTTGATGGTCGTGCATGTCGGCCATACCGGGCATGCTCATGTCGTGCCCGCCCAAACCTGCTGGCATAGACATGTCAGACTTGCATTTCTCCGGGAAAGTTAGCTCGGCTGATGCGGTTAGCGGCATGACGGTCGTAGTAGCGAAGAAAACCAGTGTAGCGGACGCGGCTTTGAGAATCTTTTTCATGATCGAACTCCGTTTGATTGGATGGTTGACTATCTCAGACAAAAGAAATTCGTGGAGGCGGGTCGATGGAGACAGCTAGCCGCAGAGGCAGCGTTGTCTGCGTGAAGGATTGAGGCTGGAAACGAATCGCCAAGGGGACGTCAGGCTCTGCCGGCGCTTGCTAGCGTTGGGCAGCAATGAACGTCACCGCAACAACCTGCTATTCCAGAATCATCGGTAGGGTCGTGGTCGTGAGCTCCGGAAATGGTGCCACACTCTTCGAACGACGTGGCAAAAGCTGGATGCATCCCGAACAGGTTGAGCATCACCAACAACGCGGCGGTCATTCGAAGACCCGATCTGATTATGTTCCAGTTGAACATGCCGCAGCTCCAGGATGTGGAGCGGAAACATCAGAAGGCAGGAAAAGTTTCCAATACCCTTTATAACCGCTTCTAGCTGGGAGCTTCGGACACAAGTGAAAGCTCAGGCTTCTTTTCAAGGCTCTTGGCGGAGCTTGCAGAAACAGCCACGCTTACACGCAGTCCTGGGGAGTTGTCAGCCAGTTCAACCTGCGCACCGTGGAGCTCAGCGATCGCCTTCACCATACTGAGCCCTAACCCCGAGCCTACTGTGGTCCTGCTCTTCTCCAGGCGGTAGAAGCGGTCGAGCACCCGCCCCCGTTCTTCCGGCGGTATCCCTGGGCCGTTGTCAGATACGCTAAGGACAACTGCATCCTCCTGTCTTGCAAGGTCAATCAAGATCGAGGAGCCCAAAGGGGTATGACGCATCGAATTGGCCAGAAGGTTTGCCAGAAGCTGCCTGATCAGATCAGGATCGCCATTTATCCAACAGCCAGCCGCTGGTTCTTGCAGCCCCAAGCGGTAACCCTCGTCAGAGGCAATGACGTCGTATGTTTCATAGATATCACGTACCAAAACCTTGAGATCAACCGGCTGAAACTTGGCGGTCCTGCTGCGCGACTCGATTTGCGCGATCCTGAGAACTGCGTCGAAAGTGTCAGCGACAGACCGAAGCTCGGCTAGTCCAGCTTCGATCCCGCCCTTGGCCTCATCGAGAGTATTGGCCCCGAGGGCATCGTCGAGGGTCAGAAATGTCCGGCCTATGGGCGTCTTCAGGTCGTGAGCGATGTCCGTAGAGACCTGTTTTAATGCTTCTACACTCAATTCTAAACGAGAGAGGGCTACGTTGACCTCCGTCGACAAGATGTCGATCTCATCCATACGAGGCGAGACTGGCAATCGTTTTGAGAGTTCGCCGTGTCCGATCTCGTGCGCCGTTCTTGAGAGTGCTGCGATCCTGCTTCGGCTCCGAAAGGTGGATATGGCAGCACCACCAAGCCCTATGGCAAACACTACCGCAGTCGTCCAGCCAAAGCTGATAAGCACGATCCTCGCCAGTTGATCAGTGTCCCCGGAGCTTGCGCCCACCACCAGCTGGTGTCCGCCCAGCTGCCCTCGATAAACCATGTAATGAGATCTACTTTCAGCCTCATCGGAAGGTGTGAGGGTTGAGAAACCTTGGGGAACTGTGCCGATCTCGAAGTTTCCCGCAAGTTTTTCGCCAGCAGGATCCCTTAGGGAGTAGATTGTCTCCTCTCCCCGGATCGCCGGCCCATGGCTTTCCACCATCTCTACAGCTCCGGCGATACCTCGAGCCTCGTAGGCCGTTTCGATCTCCCGGAAACGCTCCATGACATTGTCGTTCAAGCGTTCGTTGAGATACCCCAAAACCATCTGGTAGGCCACCACATTGGCGCTCAGATAGGAGAGTACGAAGAGGCAGGTGTAGATTATAGCGAGCCGCGTCGCTGTACTTTTAAAGAAGCTAGCGTCGCGCATGAACGACGTAGCCAGTGTTGCGGACCGTGTGAAGCAAGGGTGCATCGAAAGGCTTGTCGATCTTTGCCCTTAGTCGACTGATGTGGGTTTCGACGACGGAGCTTTGAGGATCGAAGTTGAAGTTCCACACCCGCTCAAGAAGCATGGTTCGGGTCAGCACCCGGCCCTCATTTCGCATCAGCAGTTCCAGAAGAGTGAATTCCCGAGGCAGCAGCTCAATGTTTTGTCCGGCTCGCTGGGCGCTCCTTTTCACGAGGTTCAGTTCAAGGTCCCCGACCCGAAGCGTCGTCTTTTCGGCCGCAATTGGGGGCCGGCGGACGAGCGCGTTGATGCGGGCGGCGAGCTCTGAGAAAGCGAACGGCTTGATGAGGTAGTCGTCCCCGCCAGCCTCCAGGCCCTCTACACGATCATCGACCCCTCCCATGGAGGTCAAAAACAGGACGGGGGTCTTAACCGAAGCTGCTCTTAGGCTCTTGACGAGGGTAAGGCCGTCCAAGCCCGGGAGCATCCGGTCCACCACCATCACTTCGTAGGAACTATCAAGACCAGCGGAAAGGCCCTCGCGCCCCTCGCGTGTCCAATCCACCACGTGGCCCGCGCTGGACAACCCTTTCACGATGAAGACTCCTGTCTTCTCATCATCTTCAATGAGTAGAATTTTCATGTTTGTTGCGCCTCGCGCGACAGGTGACAATCACCCGGCCCATGGTCCCTGAAGCCCGGAAATTCCGGCAATGTTGCGGCGAATGTCTGCTGTCCGTCCAATGGAAAGAAATCTGACAAATTTGTAAAGTTCACGAAAAACCGTTGAGAACGTGGCCGCCTATCTTGTTCTCGCTGCACCACGCAGCCTGAACAAGGAATAGATCATGAAGCTCACCATGGCGTTTGCCTTCATTGCCTTTGCCGCCACCGCTTCGGCGGCCAGTGCTAACAGCGGCATGAACGCGACCTTCAGCCCTCTCGATGGAATCGTTCAGGGCCATGCATCGGCCGGTGACACCGCTACGTCAGTCTCCAACCCGGACGTAACCTTCCGGGTGCTCCCCAGCGGGGCGGTTGAGCGGACGAACGCGAAATACGGTACCGTCTCGATCTCCGATCCCCGGGCACAGTGGGGAAAAAACCGCTCTCGCGACGATCGCTGAGCGATTAGCTACGGCAGGTCTTTGGTCCTTTCCCAGGGAGCGAATGACTGCTTGTCCGCAGATGCGGCGACTTCATCTTCGCACATGCGGCAACTTTGCGCCCGTCATAGGGCTGGCGCTTCTTTCAAACAGACAGGAAAACACATGACAAAGTTCTCTCTCGCCCTCGCCGCAACATTTGCCTCGATCTCATTTGCCACCGTTGCAGTTGCCCAGGAGGGCACCTACTACGAAGGTATCGGATCTCAGTCTCGGAATGGGGCCCAGGAAGGCGCAGCTCGGGATTACGGTCATACCGGCTCCATTGCCCGCGCGCATGACCAAGCCCCGCTTTCGAGCCCGGAACCGACCTTGAACAGCGGGGACTACTACCAGGGCGCTGCACGCCCGCAGTAGCTAGTTTCAGGCGCGGCTCGCAAGCTCGCTCCTCCGGATCGGCACCAGGGCAAGGCTGCGGCGTTGTCCTTGTGCCACACACACGACGTGAAGCTGGCGTTATGGAAGCCGGTCCATTGACAAGGGTCTCTTCTGGCGATTCTGGGGAAATGAGTGGGATGTCGAGAATCACATCGAGAGCGATGCTGTTGATCGTCAGACTGGTGGTAGTTCTATCACTGGCTGGCTACAGCATTTCCGCTGTCAATGCTGCGATGCACCCCTCATCTTCTTCAGCCTCTGTTTCAATGATCCAGAATGTCCATTCATCACATGGTGCTCACAAGCACCATGTTCTGCTGGAAGATGGACTTCATGCCGATCAAGGTGACGAAGCAAGCAAAGGCAGCTCATCGAAGACCTGTTGCCAGGACTACTGTGGCGTGTTTGCGATCACTTGCGCGATGCCGAAATTTGCCCATCCTCAGGTCGAGTCCATCACGGACTACATGAACGACGTGAGAACATTCGGCGAATCGCCCGCCCTTCATCGCCCGCCTAACATCTGAGATGGAGCTCCCCGCTATGCGGGTATTGCCGTACCTTCACGCGCGCTAACGCTGGGTACCATTGCGACTGCTTTTTCTTGGATTTTCACATGAAGCTTACGTTTCTCGTGGTTGCCTTTCCGCTCTTTGCGAGCGGATGCGCTTCCACTCTGCCCGAAGTCGTAGCATCGGCAGGCTACCCTGATTCCGTGACCGACGTGCGTCCGGTCCGGTATCAGAGCCCTATAGGGGCATACACCCACAGGGTACCCGTAGACCCCAAACCGTGGCGCGGCCTCAACGACGCTCAAGCTCCGAAGGGAGGAGCATAATGCTCGGCCGGAAAATCAAGATACTGTCCACATTGGCGTTGCCGCTGTTTGCTGCAGGTTGCGTATCGACCAGCTACTCTGCCAAAGATGCCGGGTTCCTTAGTGCTTCCCTGAAAGCTGGAGAAGCAACCGGAAAGCAGACGGTGTGGGTCCAGAACCAGCAGCATGCGCAAGTGGTTCGCGACCGCGTCAAGACGCTGATGGCAAAAAAGACGATTGACGTCGAGACCGCAGTTCAGGTTGCACTTCTCAACAACAAGGGTCTGCAAGCCGCCTATTCGGATCTTGGTGACAGTGCTGCTGATGCGTGGCAGACCCAGCTTTCGGTGTTTCCCACGTTCTCAGTCGGCCTTTCCGGTATCGGCACGCCCGGACTGGAAGCCTACAGGGTCCTGGAAGGAGCCATCGCGGCAAACATCCTCGCCCTTGCCACCTACGACAAGAACATCAAACTAGCAGAGACGCGGTTCCGTCAGGCCCAGCTCAACGCGGCCTTAGCCACCATATCGCTTGCGGCAGACACTCGTCGTGCATGGGTCAACGCCGTCGCAGCATGGGAAAATGTGGCCTATCTAAACCGCGCTCGTGCGGCGGCAGAAGCCGCTTCGGATCTCACCCAGAAGCTCGGGGAAGCAGGTTCGATGCCCAAGGGTAATCAGGCCCGAGAGCACGTGTTCTATGCTGAGCTGACGGCTGATGCCGCCAAAGCGAAACTTTCTGCACGGCTGGCGAAGGAAGAACTAATCCGACTGATGGGGCTGTCCGGGACCGATATCGAGTTCCAGATACCCAACCGGCTGCCGTCGCTACCAAAGGCTTTGATAAAGCGTAACGACATTGAAGCTGAAGCTATCCACAAGCGGATGGACCTCCAAGTAGCGCGCCTCGAGCTACAGGCCCTTGCCCAGTCCTACAAGCTAGATGATGCCACCAGGTTTGTGACGGATATCGAGCTGGTTGGGACAGTGGAGAAGGAGCGCGAGCGTGAAGATCATGGAATCGTGTCGGAGGTTTCCAGAACGGCCTCTTTGGAGTTCACGATCCCGATCTTCGATTCGGGCCAAGCACGGCTTCGCAAGGGCGAGCTTGCATACATGCGGGCGGCAAACCAGCTTGCGGAGCTGGCAGTTAACGTCCGCTCCGAAGCGCGCTCCGCCTATCAGGCGTATCGGGCGAACTATGACATTGCGCGCCACTACAGAAACAACGTTCTGCCATTGCGCAACGCCATCGACGAGCAGTCACTCCTGACCTACAACGGCATGCTCACAAGCACTTTCGAGCTGATCTCGGATAGTCGTGACAGCATCAATTCAACCCTCCTCGCAGTCAACGCAAAGAGAGACTTCTGGCTGGCCGAGGCAAACCTTGCACCCGCTCTGTATGGCGGAAGTGCCGGTGCGCCTTCCGGTGAGACCGAGGTCGCCTCGGCGGAAGCGGCCGAAGGCGGCGGGCATTGAAAAGGAAAACATGATGTTTAGCAGAAGACAGTTACTTGGCGCCGGCGCGGCGGGAGCGGCGTTGGTTTCGTCCCAGGCATGGGGACAGACCTCAAACATGGGCCTGCCGGAAGCCGCGCTGATGGATTCGGCAGCGACCCAAACGCCAGTCAGGCCATCCACCGGGCCTGACTATAACCCGGTCGTGACGCTCAACAGCTGGACCCTACCGTTCCGGATGAACAACGGGGTGAAAGAATTTCATCTGGTGGCAGAGCCGGTCGAGCGCGAGATGGCGGAAGGCATGACCGCCTATCTCTGGGGCTACAACGGACAGTCTCCAGGACCGACAATCGAGGCCGTCGAAGGCGACCGCGTGCGGATCTTCGTCACCAACAAGCTGCCAGAGCACACGACCATCCACTGGCACGGTATGATCCTGCCATCGGGCATGGACGGCGTTGGCGGGTTATCTCAGCCGCACATCCCGGTCGGGAAAACGTTTGTCTATGAGTTCGACATCGTGAAGTCTGGCACCTTTATGTACCACCCGCATTCGGACGAAATGGTTCAAATGGCGATGGGCATGATGGGCTTCTTCGTGGTTCACCCCAAGGACCCGAAGTTCATGCCGGTCGACCGCGACTTCGTCTTCCTTCTGAATGCCTTTGACATCGAGCCGGGCTCCTATGTCCCGCGCATCATGGAAATGACGGACTTCAACCTCTGGGCCTGGAACAGCCGCGTCTTTCCCGCCATCGACCCGCTTGTGGTTTCGAAGAACGACAGGGTCCGCGTGCGCGTCGGCAACCTGACGATGACCAACCATCCTATCCACATGCACGGCTATGACTTCGAAGTCACCTGCACGGATGGTGGATGGGTTCGGCCGGAGGCGCGCTGGCCGGAGGTCAGTATCGACATCCCGGTCGGCGCAATGCGGGCCTACGAGTTCGACGCGAAGTATGTCGGCGACTGGGCGATCCACTGCCACAAGTCGCACCACACCATGAACGCCATGGGCCACGATATCCCGACCTTCATCGGCGTCGACAAAAAAGAGGTCGCCAAGAAGATCCGGCAGTTCCGGCCCGAGTACATGCCGATGGGTACCGCAGGCATGGCGGACATGGGTGAAATGTCGATGGAGATCCCGGAGAACACGGTTCCCATGATGAACGGGTGGGGACCGCATGGCCCTATCGAAATGGGTGGCATGTTTTCGGTGGTAAAGGTCCGCGAGGGAATCTCGGCGGGCGATTACAGCGATCCGGGCTGGTACGAAAATCCGCCCGGCACGCAGGCTTGGGAATGGACGGGAGCTCTCCCCGAACCGGCCACGGCCAATGATGCGAAGACGCAGGTCCCGACAAAGCACACCAACCACGGCTGACCGCAGGTCAGCCAATGAACGAAGGAAAACGCATGAGAAACGCATTTTTTGGCCTGCTTCTGGCCACCCTCGCAACGCCCGCACTCGCGGCCGGAAACCATGCCGGGGGACATGGCGAGGCCATGGCCGTGGGAGAGCCGGGAGAGAAATCCAAGGCCACGCAGACAATCCGGGTGACCATGAAGGAAACCGAAGACGGTCGGATGATCTTCACGCCTAGCGAATTCAAGGTCCGCAAGGGACAGACCATCCGCTTCACAATCAAGAACGCAGGGGAGCTCGATCATGAGTTCGTCCTCGACGATGAGAAGGGCGTCATGGAGCATAAGGCGCTCATGGAGAAGTTCCCGGAGATGGAGCACGACGATCCGAACGCGATCCGGCTCGAGCCAGGCAAGTCGGGTGAGATTGTCTGGAAGTTCACGAACGACGGCGTCTTCAAGGTAGCCTGCCTCGTTCCCGGTCACTACGACGCCGGTATGCACGGCGACGTCACCGTCGCCAAGAAGTAAGCAACGAAAGGAACGTCCCAATGAAAATCATTCTCAAATTAGCGATTGCCGCTGCCTTGACCTTGGGTGCCGCCGCTGGTGCGTTTGCCCAAGAGTTCACAAAAGGTACAGTCAAGAAGGTCGATAGCAAAGCCAAGAAGGTGACGCTCATCCATGAAGAGCTGAAGAGCCTCGACATGCCGGCGATGACGATGGTCTTCGTTGTGCCGGACGAGGCTATGCTGGGCAAGATGAAGGAAGGCGCGACGGTTGAGTTTGTCGCCGACCGCGTCAATGGCAAGCTGACCGTCACCCAGGTGAAGTGACGCCGGGGCCGCCTCCGGCGAGAGAACCGGGGCGGCCGTACCTGGAGGAAGTACGACATGAAGCGAAGGCAATTCGTCTGCATGGCCGTTTCGGCGGTGCTTATACCAGTAGCGGCGTTCGCGAAGGATGTTGCTATGATCGTTCACAAGTGTCGGATGGCACTTAACCGGGTTCTTCCTCACTTTGTGTGGTTCATTCGCCGTTAGCGAGGTTTTGGCTATGGGCGGGCATGCGAACGAAATCGAAATGGTCGCCCGGTCCAGGGGTCAAAGTACTGGGTGTCGCGCTCACCGTTGATCACGGTTGGGTTGTTTCCGCAGCTGGATCCAAGATCGGAGTATGCCCCGATTG
>NZ_CABFWE030000013.1:0-23799 GCF_902153235.2 Pseudorhizobium halotolerans
ACGGTCGGGCAGGCCCTGAATTGCTGAAGGCACGAATGCTGCCGCGGCTCCACACAAAGTGAGGAAGAACCCTTAATCGTAAGAATGCGGATGTTTGGATCTCGTTTGGCATTTAATCTGAGAACTTCGTCAAGTGCCGTTGCAAATCAGTTGCAGGTATGGGCTATCCCGAGTTGGCCTGGACGAGCTGCCAAGTTGTTGAAGAAACGAGGTATTCCAAACCTCTATTTCCGCCGCAGCGATTGCGAAATCATCAAAGTTCATCTCGACGTCGTGGCCCGCTGTTTCTCAAGTTAGATGCCATATTCCATGCGACATTCTCAGATTAACTGCCGTGTATCAAATTAGGTGCCGCGCTATCTAATTGAAAATGTTGAGGCAGATTCTTGCGGTTAACTGCCAAACGACATCCGGTGCAAAAGTAAGACTTGAGCGACTGCTTTTGCGACACGTCGCGTCCCGTAATGCGGGCCGCCGCGAATGTGGTGCAGGTTAAGGACACTTGCGACAAACCGATAGACAAGCATCTACAAACAGATGGGAAACCGGCCGCCCGAGTGTAATCTGCTTGAAGTTGCCGCTTAACCGTGTTTCAAAATTTGAGCCCCAGGATCGACGCTGGGTACTCCCGGAAAGGTTCCATGACTGAAGAACGTTCATTGTTTGTGTCACTGTTCGAAGCAGCTGTGGAGGCCGCTGATCCCCGCCATGCCATACGAGATTTCCTGCCGTCGCGCCCGAAGGGCCGGACGGTTGTCATAGGGGCGGGTAAGGGCGCGGCGCGAATGGCTGCTGCACTCGAGCAAGTATGGGGACATCCGGTCGAGGGCGTCATCGTCGCGCCGTATGGCTTGGGTGCTCCTTGCAAGATGATCGAGGTCATCGAGGCGGCCCATCCAGTTCCGGACGCCACCGGTCTTCTCGCAACCAGACGACTTTTCGAAGCAGTCATGGGTCTAAGCAAGGATGATCTAGTAATCGCATTGATTTCAGGCGGCGGTTCTGCGCTCCTACCTTCCCCGCCGCCGGGCATGACGCTTGCTGATGAGATCGCAGTCAATGAAGCGCTCTTGGCATCCGGTGCTCCAATCTCGGCAATGAACACTGTGCGCAAGCACCTATCGATGATCAAGGGCGGTCGTCTTGCGCTTGCCGCCTATCCCGCGCGTGTTGTCTCACTCATCGTATCTGACATTCCCGGCGACAACCCCGCCTTTGTCGCATCGGGACCGACAGTGGTCGACGAAGTCAGCCGCTTTGATGCTCTGGCGGTGGTTGAAGCCTATGGGCTTGAGTTGCCTGAAGCGGCCATAAACCATCTCAAGTCACCTGACGCCGATGCCCCGCAACCGGGAGATCTGCGGTTAAAAGGTAATGAAGTGCATCTCATCGCCTCTGCGGTCCGCTCGCTGGAAGCCGCATCCGAAAGAGCGCACGCGCTTGGTATCGAAGCCGTCATTCTGTCAGATGCAATGGAGGGCGAGGCGCGCGAGCTGGGCGCGGTGCACGCCGCCATTGCGCGTGAAATCGCAATCCGCAACCGGCCGTTCGCCAAGCCTGTCCTCCTGCTTTCGGGGGGCGAGACCACAGTGACCATCCGCCAAAAAGGAGGGAAGGGCGGCCGAAACTCTGAATTTCTGCTTGCGCTGGCGCTAGGCGTTGATGGCGTTAAGGGCATTCACGCCTTTGCTGCTGACACTGATGGGGTGGATGGCTCGCAAGACAATGCCGGCGCATTCGCCGATTTTGGCAGCATCACAAGGATGCTGCAGGCAGGCATCGATGCAAGAGCCTCACTTGCGCGCAACGACGCTTGGACTGCCTTCGCCGCGATCGATGATCTTTTCGTGTCGGGACCAACTGGGATCAATGTCAATGACCTAAGAGCAATTCTCGTCACATAGCATCCTAGCTGCAATCCCATCCGGCGCGGCCTAGGTTCCGGTCAGGCCGTCCAGCTCGTTCTCTATTTCTTCATGCAAGGTCGATAGCCAATGCGATTTTTAGTACCCTTTAAGCAGATCATTTTCGACTTCGATGGGGTGCTGTTGCAATCAGCCGATTTGAAGACAAAAGCTTTCGCACACGCCTATGAAGATGAAGCGCCCGAACTAATTAATGCCGTCGTTGCCTACCAAGAGGCCCATGGCGGGATCGGTCGACGAGAAAAGTTCCGGTTCTTTGAACGCTCGATCTTTGGACGGCAAGCCTCGGAAGAGCGGATCGACGCTCTCTGTGCTCAGTTTAAATCCTTCATCTCCGATCGAATTTTAGAAGTACCGGAAGTGGCCGGCGCCAGAGCGCTGCTGGAATACCTTCACGGCAATGTGAAAATGCACGTGGTGAGTGGCATGCCGCAAGACGAGCTTGACGACATCTGTGCCCGCCGCGCTCTAACATCCTTCTTCGAGAATCTGATCGGTGTCCCGGTGAGTAAACCAGAGGCTTTCGCATCAATTCTAAAGAGCGAGGGGTGCTCACCCCTCGAAGTCCTTGCAATTGGTGACTCGACAACCGAGTTCGAGGCCGCTCGTGATTTGTGCATTCCGTTTCTGGCGGTCGTGCCGGAAGGAGCGACAAACAAGTTTCCGCCAGGGACGTGCAGCCTCCGCGATTTCAGCGGCGTCAAAAGTACATTGCACAAGATGCGAACTTGCGCGACCTCTTCGAGAATGTCTTCATAAACGGATTGAACAAAGGTGCTGACGCGGCATTTTTCGGGTCCTTTGCGGTTGAGCTTCTGTTTTGAAGGGTTGTGGCTTTGGGCTGCAATCTTGGAACAGGGGCACTGAGATGGCTGAGTTAGGCCCTCTTTCGCTGGTGCATGATCGAAGACACGACGAACGGCGAATCTCGCCGGCCACGCAACGTCCTACGTGCACGCGATCGCGAAGTTTTTCCACCATTTCGGCCGATCCCCCGACCGGCTCGGCCTGGAAGATGTCCGCGCCTTCGAGGTGCATCTGGCTTGGACCGGATATCGTGGTCGGCGCTGAACCCGACGGTGCACGCGTTGCAGCTCTTTAAGACTGCTGCTCGGATATGCCGATATTACAGACGGCACCTATACCCGCGCATCTCGAGAACGACATCTATATCAGTATCATCCAGTTACTGCTCGATCTTTGTCGCTGTCTAGTAGGTCGGCCATTTCGCCAGGGCCGGGCCGATCCGGAAGGGCGTATTATTGGTATCTGGACATTAGGTCACTTCGGAGTTGACAGCTATCCACTCCGCTGAGAAGATGGATTGTAAACGTTTAACCAAATGCAGCATCAACGCTTCTGTAGCGAGGAATATTCAGCCATGTCCTTTTATGTTTCGGTCGGCGACGAAGTCGTCTTCTCCAAAACGGTTGGAGAGTCCGATGTCTATCTTTTTGCGGGCCTCACAGGGGATCTGGCGCCGGTTCACGTCAACCAAGTCATGATGGAAAACTCTGCCTATGGACAAAGGATTGGCCACGGCGCCCTGCTAGTCGGCTTTATGTCGACGACATCGACCATGATGGTGGACCGCTCCCGCGACCCCTATGGCCTCGGCGAGATCCCGGTATCGCTCGGTTATGATCGCATCCGTTTTACCGGAGCGGTCTTCTTCGGTGATACGGTCACGGTCACCTACCGGATCACTGCGATCGACGAGGCCAGGCGACGCTCAGTCTCAGACATCACCGTAACGAACCAACGCGGCGAGACGATAGCAGTCGCCAGTCATATCCTGAAGTGGGTAAAGTCGTTACCGAAAGAAGGCTCCTGATCGCGGCAGGATTAGCTTTGGTCTGCCTTTCGGCTCTGGTCCAAAGGACAAGCAATCCGTCATAGACTGGCTTGCTACATTCTAACTTCCTGCCGCGGGCATGCGGCAGGTGACTC
Source organism: Pseudorhizobium halotolerans (assembly GCF_902153235.2). Taxonomy (NCBI): domain Bacteria; kingdom Pseudomonadati; phylum Pseudomonadota; class Alphaproteobacteria; order Hyphomicrobiales; family Rhizobiaceae; genus Pseudorhizobium; species Pseudorhizobium halotolerans. The sequence continues at coordinate 3,876 of NZ_CABFWE030000013.1, forward strand.
CGTCACCGGAACCCTCTTCGTTCTGCATTCGTGATTGACTTTGGAAACGTTTTCATTTATCTCGCATTTTGTAGGCACGGCACCTGTGCAAAGCGTCCGGGATTGGGCGTTAACGACCTGTCCATCAGGGGAGACGCACGCATGATCGTCGAGGAACGCGATTACCGCCTAGTTCCGGGAAGACTTCACGAATTCATCTCGACCTATGAAAAGTACGGCCTCGATATCCAGCGCCGACACCTCGGCGGATTCCTTGGCTATTTCATCACCGAAATTGGCGAACTGAACCATGTGGTGGCTTGGTGGTCCTATGAAAGCCTGGCTGATCGCGAGGCCCGCCGCACTCGAATGCTGGCCGATACGGAATGGAACGGTTATCTTGGTCGGGTCGCAGGCCTGATCGACATTCAGTCCACCCGCATTCTCAAGCCTGTTTGCTTCTCACCGCTGCCGGTGCGCGGCCGGCCCACCGAAATGCCTTCTTGAAGTTCCCGGAGCAGGCAGCGACATCTGGAATCATAAGCATGACAGACACAACAATCGAAATCTATGACGTCATAGTCGTTGGTGCCGGCGGCGCCGGCCTCATGGCTGCACTCGAGGCGGCTAGGCTGGGATGCCGCACCCTCCTCCTGGAGAAAGAGGCACACATCGGCGGGACCACGGCGATGTCCGTGGGCACGGTCTGCACCACCGGAACCGACCTGCAGCGCGCCCGCGGGATCGTGGATTCCACCGAGGCTCATTTCGAGGATCTAGGGAAATTTGCGGGCGACCTTGTCTCACGCGATAATCTCGAGCTGCGTCGCCTCTTGGTGGAGAACATTCCGGAAGCCTATCGGCGGCTGCGGGAGGCCGGTGTCCAATTCATGGGCCCCATCCCCGAGCCGCCGCACCGCGAACCGCGCCTGCATGCGATCGTTCCGCATTCGCGCGGCTATATACATCATCTGACGCGCGCCTTGCGGCGCGCCGGTGGAACAATCCTGACTTCGACGCCGGTGCGGCGCCTCACCCAAATGGATGGGCGCGTTACCGGAGTCGAGATCGAGACCGGCGGGCAGATGCGGACCTTGGCGGCCACGCGGGGTGTGATCCTGACAACCGGTGATTTGAGCGGAGCCCCACGCGCGTACCAGAAGCGTTTTTTTGGCGAGGATCTGCTGGTCCTTGATGCGATCAATCCTGCCAGCACCGGCGACGGCCACGCTCTGGGCGAGGAGGCCGGGGGCGAGGTGGTGAACGGAGATCTCGCGACCGGGCCGCAGCTGCGGTTCCTGGCGCCACCAAAAACTGCACTGGTCAACCGGCTGCCGCCGATCCGGCTGGTCGGTTCCGCCGTCCTTACGGCCATGAAGATCCTGCCCGATCCGATACTGCGGCCAATGCTCATGTCCTTCGTGACGACGTTCCTTGCGCCCTATCCGGGTGTGTTTCGCCAAGGTGCCGTGCTGATCAATCGCAACGGCCAACGATTCTGCGACGAGTTGTCTTTTCCCGAATTCAAGGTGGCCGACCAGCCGCAGCAACATGCCTTCATCGTGTTCGACAAGGCGGTCGCCGACAAGCTGCAGGCTTGGCCGAATTTCATCTCGACCGCGCCCGGCGTCGGCTACGCATATCTGCGCGACTACGAGCGCTCGCGTCGCGACATCTTCTACAAGGCCGACAGCTGGCAGGAGCTCGGCAGGAAGGTCGGCATCGACGGCGCGGCCCTTTCCGAAGCCATTGAGAACTATAACGCGGCCCTTCCCGCCAGAAGTGAGCGCCCGAAGCTGCTTAAGCCACCGTTCTATGCCTTGGGTCCAGCCAAGCCTTGGATCGTTCATGCCGAAGGAGGCCTGCGGGTAGATACCTCGCTGCGAGTCCTCGACCGAAAAGACAGTCCCGTTCCCGGCCTTTATGCAGCCGGATCTGCCGGACAAGGCGGGGTGCTGCTGGAAGGGCACGGCCACCATCTCGGCTGGGCCTTCGCCTCGGGCATGCTTGCCGGCGCCGCCGTCGCCCGAGAGTCCGCTAGAACCGCTCAGCAGGCTATCCCAGTACCTTCTCGCAACTCCCAGGAGACCATTAGTTAGATGAGCAAACTCGCCTATGAGCCGCAGGGGGTCATCCCTGCCTGTCTAATGCCGTTCAATTCCGACATGTCTGTTAACGAGAGGGCCTATCGCAGCCATCTCACCGATCTTCTGTCGGTGGACGGAATCACCGGGATCACCATCAATGGCCATGCTGCGGAGGTCCATGCGCTGACTCTCGAAGAGCAGCGGCGTGCGGTCACTATCACCAAAGAGGTCGTGGGAGATCGTGTGGCCACCATTGTTGGCGTTTACACCGAATCCAGTCTTGAGGCCGGCCGTATCGCTGCTCATGCCCAGGCCGAAGGTGCCGAAGCGCTGCTGGTTTTTCCACCGTCCTTCATGTCCCTTGGGGGCCATCTGCGCCCTGAGATGACTGAGATCCATCTCAAGCACATTGCCGACGCGTCGGACCTACCGATCATCCTATTCCAGTATCCGTTGTCCTCGAACTTGTCCTACCCGGTCGAAAGCCTGTTGGAACTATGCCGCAAATTCCCAACGATCCGCGCGGTGAAGGATCAAATCGGCGACGGCAACCAGCACGAACGCCAGCTCCGCGAGTTGCGCGCCCTGGACCGCCCCGTCCGCACCCTGACAACCCATAGCGCGTGGCTGCTGGGTTCGCTGGCGATGGGCTGCGATGGCCTCTTGTCGGGTGCAGGCAGCGTCATTGCGGACCTGCAGGTCGCGCTGTTCCGCGCGGTACAGGCCGGGGATCTCACTCGCGCACGCCAGATTAACGACCGCATCTATCCCACCGTTCGCGCCTTCTATGATGCACCGCTTCTTGATATGCACAACCGCATGAAAGAGGCGCTGGTGCTCCTTGGCCGCATGGCCGATGCACATGTGCGTCCGCCGCTAGTCAAGCCGCAGCCGGAAGAGATCGCCAAGATTGGCCGGATGATGGAGCTTGCCGGCCTGACTTCGGAAACCGTCTATCGTCACGTTAGCTGAGGTCTTCTAAGGGCAGGACGATCTTCCGTCCCGCCCTTTCGGCTGGAATTGCGAAAATTAAGCATGGGCCAAGTTCCCTTTCGACGACAAGAACTGATTCGCTTTCAGCATTGCGATCCTGCTGGAATCGTCTTTTATCCACGTTATGCTGAGATGGTGAACGCCACTATCGAGGACTGGTTTGCCGCAGTGATCGGTATCGACTTTGCCCAGATTCATATCAGGATGGAGACGGCCATTCCGGCGGCTACGCTGAAGCTGGATTTTAGGCTGCCTAGCCGCATTGGAGAGGTGCTGGAAATGGTTGTCGAGGTCGAGCGTCTGGGCCGGACCAGTGTTTCGTTGAAGGTCACGGCCTATTGTAGGGAGCAGCTGCGCTTCGAGTCTTGGATCACTCTCGTCCACGTACCGAAGACCAGCTACCGGCCGGAACCTTGGCCCGAGCAGATGCGGACGGCCATAGCGGCCCAAGCCTAAGCCGGATCTATCGCAAAACATTCAGGGGCAGGATCTACCTGGGGCCCCTTTGCAGGCGTCTTGGTCGGGCCGCAGGCAGGCCACCTTGTTCTGGACGGCGGGAACGGTCTATTCTAAGGCTGCCATTTTTTGAGTTCTTCGGGATTCAAGACTGCTTTTTGGAGGTCAGTCATGAATGTCGATGCGCTGAACTATGAGCAATGGTCCGGAATCAAGCCATTCGGTATAACCAAGCGATCGCAAGGGCGGCGTGGTCCGCACCCGAGCGCTATGGCAACTATCAGACTACCTAGCGACGTTACTACCGCTGGATCGAGATGGGCCTGCTGGAAAGCTATTCGAGGCACTGGCCACAAGGAAGCCGACCATCGATTGATGGTGTGGATGCCTCCTGCTCCTGGTGTCCACGAAACGGGAAAACCAATACTATAGCCCCTCTCGCCCGGCCTCCCATGACAAGCCGCCGAAGCTGCTGCTGCGCTCATGCTCTCCTCGCTAGGGCGACTTAGAATCCGGGAGCACTACCGGCGGTAAGGCCGCCAGCTGTCAATCAGATGATTTGCGGCTGTAGGCAGAGGCCGGCGCGTTGGCCGCACGCTTGAAGCCAACCTCTGCACGGTTGGGGCCGATCACGGCGGTGGTGCGCATCTCGGCTACTCTGATGGCATCGTAGCCCAGCTCGCCCAAGACCTCTTCTGTCTGCTCCCCTGGCATCGGCGGATGGCGGCGCAGCGGCATGGTCTCGCCGTCAAAGCGAATCGGATGGCCGATCAGCCGCACGGGGCCCGCATTAGCATCCTCGTAGGAGAGGATAGCGCCGTTGTGAATGACCTGTGGATCGGCCAGCACATCGTCATAATCGTGGACCTTGGCGTGCCAGATACCGTTAGCGCTGAAGGTCTCGATCCATTCTGCGGTGGTGCGAGTGGCCATATGTATAGCAACGCGCTCGTTGACCTCCTCGCGCAGCTCGAACTGGTCGTTCCGGCTCCAGCTAGCGAACGTCTCGTCCCCAAAGGTCCGCGCCAGTGTTGCCCCGTCGGCAAGCGACATGGTCAGCCAGCCGTCCGCAGTCTTGAATACGCCATAGGGCGCTTGATGGAACCGCGACGAGATCCCGCTGGCGCTTCGATCCCAGAGCTTTGCCCCGTTGAGATGATAGTTCAGCGGCTCAACCTGGAGGTCCAGCGCGGCATTCAGCAGGTTGCTGTCCACCCGTGAGCCTACGCCGGTCTGCTGGCGGCGCAGCAGCGCGGCCAGAACACCCATCGCGCCGAGCGTGGCCGCGTGCTGATCAACTATGGCGGTGCCGAAGAGGATCGGAGGACCGTCTGCGCGACCGCTAAGTGTGGCGAGCCCGCTGAGCGACTGGATAAGCAGATCCTGGCCAGGCTTCGCGCGCATCGGACCGTCTGTCCCGTAGCCGGTCAGCGAGCAATAGACGAGGCCCGGATTGCGCTCGCGTGCGGCCTCCCAGGAGAAGCCATATTTATCCAACGTGCCTGGACGAAAGTTCTCTACCAGAACATCGGCCTTATCGATCAGCTTCCACAGGACCTCGCGGCCCTCTTCCTTGGTGAAATCCAACTCAACGCTGCGCTGGTTGCGGCCAGCCGCCAGGAAGAAGACGCTGGTATCCTCGTTCAGGAAGGCTTGCGCGCCCGACCAATGCCGCTCATAGGCTCCCCCGATACGCTCGATTTTGACGACTTCGGCGCCCAGATCCGCCAAAAATTGAACGCAAGCAGGCCCTTGAAGGTAGTGCGTCAGGCTTACGACCCGGATATTAGAAAGTGGCAACATCATGTTTCAGTCCTTTGAAGAAGCATCTGGTCGCGGGGCCGAGAAGACAGGAGGACGCTTTCCGAAAAACGCGTCGAGTCCTTCAGCTATATCGGGTCCGGTGAAGACGGCATGGCTGTCTGCGAGAGTCCGTTCTGTCGCCTGGGCCACGGTTTGCAGACGGGAGTCGCGCATCGCTCTGCGCACCAAGCTCAGTGCCAAGGCCGGACGGTTGGAGATGGTCCGCGCCAATTCGAGCGCAGTTTCAAGCGCCTTGCCCGCAGGAGCAATGCGATTGATCAGCCCGATGCGATGGGCCTCCTCGGCATCGATCAGATCACCGGTATAGATCAGTTCCAGCGCCCGCCCAGAACCGACAATCGGCGGCAGGCGAAAGACGCCGCCGCTGCCGGGGAAGACCCCCAGCTTGCATTCGGGAAAGCCTATGCGCGCCCGCTCATCCAGGATGCGGATATCGCAGGCGAGCGCAATCTCAGCGCCACCGCCCAGCGTGACGCCGTTCAACGCCGCGATAACGGGAACCGGCAACTCCTCGATCGCGGTGAAAGCCGCATTCTCGCACGAGAGCTTATGCGAGACGACATCATCACGCACAGTCGCGAATTCGGTGACATCCGAACCAGCGCAAAAGGCGCGGTCTCCGGAACCGGTAACAATAACGACACGCACCATGGGATCGGCTGCAATGGCCGCGCAGGATTCACGGATGCAATCCAAGGTCCTCAACGTGTTGAGGTTCAGCGGCGGGTTGTCCAGCGTCAGGACGAGTATCCCGGCATCCTTGCGTTCCACCCTGACATAGGCGGGCTGGGCCATACGGAGCACCTCTCGAAACGGCAGCTGAAAATTGTGCTTGCGCGGTTAATTCGCTGCCTCAACCTAGAAAGATATTGGTAAACGATTACCATCGGTCGGAGAGCATGACAAGCGGCGACTTAGAATGTTCAGTCGCATCTGCGCGATGCCGCGGTGCTTGACAGGATCTACCCGGGGCGCACAGGAACTGGGTGGCCCTTGACCACACACTAGTAAACGTTTACTCATGTGGCGGAAGGCCGAATCGACCAGTACGGATCATTCCACAAACAATATCTCTGCCAGAGCATGGCAACAGGAGGAGAGAACGATGATCCCCGAAAAGCAAGACTCTTGGCACGCCGATCCCAAAAAGGATCTGGGCGAGGTCTTGGTACTGCGTCCCGAGGAGGGGCATGATTTCTATCAGCCGGTTCCGGCCAACGGGCAGATCTCGATCCGCATCGCTCCGGGTTTCGTCCGCCTGCAAAGCCCCTTCAGCCTTGGTACCCAGACGCTGCCGCCAGCCGGCTATGTTCGCGAGCATTCGCATCCTGAACATGACGAGGTGATCCATTTCATCCGTGGCACTGGCAAGGCGGTGGTCGATGGCGAGGAGCATCCGGTCGAGCCGGGCGTGACCATATTCGTAGGGCGCAACCGGCGACACATGTTCATCAACAATTCGCAGGACGAGCTGCACTGGCTGTGGTTCATCCAGCCGAACGGGCTGGAGACCTTCTTCGAGGAGATCGGGAGAGAGGTGGTCCCGGGACAGCCGGATCCAACCCCCTTCGCCCGCCCCGACAACGTGCTTGAGATAGAGCGTCGAACCGCTTTCGCACTGCCTCCTGCCATTCCATACCAGCCGGACTGACCTCATGCCCCTATGCAGCACCGACGACGGCTGCCGGATATACTTTGCTAGACAGGGCGAAGGATTGCCCTGCCTGATGATCCCGGGCCTCGGGGGCGAGGGAGCATTCTGGAACGCGGCCGCCCTCCATATGCCCGAAGGTCTGGAATTGATCCTCATGGATCATCGCGGCACCGGCGGTAGCGACCGGCCGGATGGCGAGTATTCGATACCGCGCATCGCGCAGGATGCACGGAACCTTCTGGACGCGCTCGACATCGCCAGCGCAGTGGTGATCGGCCATTCAACCGGCGGGATGGTAGCTCAGACCTTGGTAACTAGCGTGCCGGACAGGGTGCGCGCGCTGGTCCTTAGCGGAACCTGGGCGCGTGTCGATACCCGCTTCCGCCGCATGTTCGAGGCACGTGAGGCGTTGTTGCGCGATGGAGGGGCGATTTCCCACCAGAAGCTGACCCAGGCGCTGGGCTATCCGGCTTCCTGGATCGAGGCTAACCGAACCGCGCTCGATGCCGAGCTCTTGGCCGCTGACGAGCGGCTCCAGCCTCGCGCGATTCATCTGGCCCGGCTGCAGATGCTGTGCCGGTATGACGTGTACGAAGCGCTTCACGGAATTTCGAAGCCTACGCTGGTCATCGGGGCGCCGGATGACGGGCTGATACCGTTCTCGGCCTCGCGCGACTTGGCCAGCAGCATTCCCGGCGCCCGGTTGGAAGCCCTGGAAGGCGGCCATTTCTTCCCCCGCACCCGCGCTGGGGACTATGCCCGCCTGATCGTGGATTTCCTTCAGGATCTGCCGTTGTGACCATCTCCCCATACAGGACTGCTCCCCTTATCGCCACCATAGGCTTTGGCGCTATGGCTCGAAGCTTGGCTCGCTCGCTGCGCGGAAGCGCGAGCGGGCTGCGGATAGCGGGCTGCCTTCTGCCTCCAGACTCCTTTTCCCAGATCGAACCTGACATGCTGCGTTGGAAAAAGGTGGACGAGCTGGTCGCGGCCTGCCCGGATCTGGTTGTTGAATGTGCTACCCACGCAGCCGTGCGCGATATCCTGCCCCAGGTGCTCGAGGCTGGAATCGACGTGATCATCATATCGGCCGGCGCGTTGGGAGACGAGAACACGACCGCGCGGCTGGAAGAGGCCGCGCAGCGCGGCGGTGCCCGCGCGCGCATCGCACCAGGCGCGATCGGAGGGCTCGATGTCTTGCGCGCCGCGCGCATCGCCGGGCTGGATCGGGTCGTCTACACAGGTCGCAAGCCACCGGCCGCTTGGAAAGGATCGCTGGCAGAACATCTTGTCGCGCTGAATTCCCTGGAGGGCCCGACCGTCATCTATGAGGGCAGCGCCGCCGAGGCTGCACGAGACTATCCCAAGAATACGAATGTCTCGGCCGCTGTGTCTCTGGCCGGAGTGGGCTTTGCCCGAACGACGGTCCGTCTCATCGCCGATCCCGGCATCACCGAGAATATACATGAAATCGACGCGGAAGGCGCCTTCGGCCGGTTTACAACAAGGATCGCCAACCACGCGCTTCCTGACAATCCAAGGACCTCTTGGCTCGCCGCGCTCAGCGTCGAGCAGGAGATCCTGCGGCACTTCTCAAACCTGGAGCTTTGACTATGGACATGTTTCTTACAGATAAATCGGTGATCGTGACCGGTGCTGGATCGGGCATCGGGGCGGCCACCGCACGCCTCTTCATCGAGGAGGGAGCCCGGGTCGTCGTCGCGGATTTCGACGCCGATGCCGCTGCTCGCATCGCGTCCGAACTGGGGCCGAAGGCTGTCTCCTTCCAAGTGGATGTCTGCAGCGAGAACGACTGCAAGGCGTTGGCCGCTTTCGCGGACAAGACCTTCGGCGGCATCGACATTCTGGTGAACAATGCCGGGCGCGGGATTCTCGGCACCGTAGAGAACACGACGCTTCAGGACTGGAACGCCATCATGGAGGTCAACGTCAATGGCGTTTACCTCTGCTCTAAACATGCCATCCCCATCATGCGTCGCGGCGGTGGAGGAGCCATCGTCAACACCGCTTCCAACATTGCAATGGCCGTGGCAATCAAGGATCGGGCCGCCTATGTGGCGGCCAAGGGCGCCGTCGCCTCCATGACCCGCGCGATGGCGCTCGACTTCGCGGATGACAATATCCGAGTGAACTCGGTTGCTCCGGGCGTGATCTGGTCGAGCTACTTCGGCAAGATGTTGACCGAGGTTTCCGATCCCGAGGCGTTCAAGGCTGGCCTCCGCGCTCGCGCGCCGACGAATCGTTGGGGTGAGCCGATTGAGATCGGCAATGCCATCATCTGGCTGGCCTCGTCACGCGCCTCCTATGCGACGGGCACGATGTTGACCGTTGATGGCGGTGCCTCGATCTGGTGACGGCGCCGGACCATGCGGCAGCCACGCAGGATTCTACTGTCAGCCCCTTGCGAGAAGGGGCTGACAATCTGATCCAGGCTCGGGCGTCATACGTTTCGCAGGCGAACCGGCTGACAAAGCCGGTGGCCGCTCCGCCCGGTGAGCAAAAACAGCCTACGGCACGGGCAGCCGCTCTTTGTTAGTTGCGCACCGTATCGCTTTGCTCCATATCATGGCGTTCCCGCCCCGGAAAAAGCGCGACTACGTAGCTCTGGCATGACAGAAGAACAGACGGTTCCCCCACAAAAGTTGAGACGAAAAGCAACGGTTCATGATGTGGCTCGGCTTGCCGGTGTTTCTATCGCCACCGTCTCCCGCAGTCTTAATAAGCCTGAGACGGTCCGGCCCGGCCTGCGCAAGCGCGTCGATATGGCGGCCGCCGAGCTTGGCTATTATACCAACTCCATCGGAAAAGCCCTGCGTAACCAGCGTAGCCGGTTGATCGGGACGATCATTCCCAAACTGTTTGACCCATTGTTCTCGCTGGTGGCCAGCGGCGTGCAGGAAGCGCTAGTCGAGTATGATTATCTCGGGATCATCCAAGTCGCAGGATACGACAACCGCGATCTGATGAAACATGCCTTGCCCATGATCGAGAAGGGTGCCGAGGGCCTAATCATATTCGGCCAAGTCCAGGACAAGGTGCTGCTCGACTACTGCCGGCAACGCGACATTCCCCTGCTGTCGATCTACTCCTTTGCCGAGGACGCACCAGTCCCCTGCATTGGTTTTGACAATTATCAGGCCACAACCGAGCTGCTGAACCTGATGATCCAGCTCGGCCATGTAGAAATAGCGATGATCTCTGGCCGCCAGCCCGGAAATGATCGACAGCAGGCGCGGGTCAGTTCCTATATCGCCACCATGGAACGTCTGAGGTGCGAGCCCGTGATCGAGGAAGTAGACCATGAGTTCGGGATCCAGGACGGTGCGGCGGCCTTCCGCAGGATTATCAAGCGACGTCCGGAAATCACCGCCGTGATCTGCAACCGCGACGCTCACGCCTTCAGTGTGATGACCGAATGTCGACGCCTCGGCTTGACGCTGCCGCACGACATGTCGATCGCCGGCTTCGATGACCTGGCCTATTCATCCTTTCTTGATCCGCCGCTCACTTCGGTATCTGTCTCAGGTTATGAGATCGGGCGGCGCTCAGGCATAGCCATGCTGCGGCATCTCGAGGAGGGCATGCCTCTGCGCTCGATCCGGTTGGAAACGCGAATCGTCGTCCGCGGCTCGACCGTGCGGCCCAATCTTAACAGGCCGCTACTGGACTGATGCGGAACCCGCTCACTCAGGCGGGTGGGCGCCCAGCGACAGAAGATCCTCCCAAACCGCGGGTTCAATTGAGATTCCCTCGCGCAACGCTTTCTCGCGGGCCGCAATGCGCCGCTCGCCCGGGAAGCGCTCCTGCCCCGCCGCAGCCAATTCGGCCAGAAGTTCTTCGACCCTGAGCGCAAAACCGGTTGACCCGCCCGACGCACCGACGGGATCGATCAGGATAAATAGCTGCCCGGTATGAGCCGAACAGGCACCTGGGTAATCAGACCAATCGACTTGGTGAGAAAAGTTGCTGCCGGTCATCGCCCCCGCCAGCAGCTCGATCATCATTGCGATCTGCGAACCTTTGTGTCCCCCAAAAGGCAGCAGTGCCCCTCCTGCCATAATGGCCTTTGGATCGCGAGTGGGATTGCCCGCGGCATCTATCCCTACGCCCTCGGCCAAGATTCTTCCCTCGCGCGCGGCGATTCCTACCTCACCATGGGCCATGACCGAACTGGACTGGTCGAATATCAACGGTGCCCGACCGTGTCTCGGCACGGCGAAGGCCATCGGATTGGTCCCGTAAACTGGACGACGCGCGCCGTGGGGCACCACTGCCACCACGCTGGCCACCATAGTCAGGGCGACCAGCCCGTCGTCGGCAAAGGGCTCTATGTCCAGCCATAGGGGGCCGTTGTGATGGGAATTCCCAATGGCGATGACACAGGTTCCAGCCATGCGGCACACGTCGATTGCTTCAGGGATCACCGCCTCAAGCGCTGGCCGACCATATCCCCGGCAAGCATCCACGCGGATCATCGCCGCACCCGGGCGGGCAATAACGGGAACTGCCTTGCCATTGACGAAACCACTGCGGAGGTTGTCGATGTAGCCACTTACTCGATACAGCCCGTGGCTGCGTGATCCGTCGCGTTCTGCAGTCGCGCAGTTCAACGCTAAGATTCCTGCCACGTTATCCGATGCTCCAGCCTCGACTAACGCCGGCTGCAGCATGGCCGTCAATTCCGCCAAAGAAAGATGATGGTTGCCAGAGCGATCCACAAACATCGAAACCATTCCTTCTCGGATCGCTAACATCACAGAGGACAAGGTAACCTTGCCGAACAAACAGCTAAATCATCAACGTTTAAAAGTAAACGTTTTCCTTGCTAATCCGTCTTGAACGCGAAGCTCGATCGGTTCCGCCGCACGGCAGGCAAGACAGCTGCGGTCGAGAGCCGTACGGAGCACTTCCACCACAGCGTCTATCGAACTACCTTGAAATGACGCACATCCGGCGAATCCAATCTGCCTAACCTGAGATCTAGGCCCTTCTTATGCTCTTTGATCGGTAGAGAGCTGGCCAAGACTGTGCTGCAAAAGGCCTAGGATTGATGCTGTGAGTCGAGTAACAGCCTGCTGCGAGAGGTCCTGCATCAAAAATCCCTTGACACGCTAGCCCCTCCCGTCAATCATGCTGTAAACGTTTGCTAAGAACAAGCAATGAGTTTGGGCGGAGAGAAGCCTTCCTCATAGTGGAAGCCAGAGATTAGAAGACGATAGCAACGAACCATCGGGTCAGGGAGGGCCCACTCGAGTTCGCCACCGTTCCGGACCTGATCCTGACCTGCGCCGATGTTCAGACACGGCCGCCAGGGATGCTCTGAAGCAAGTAAGTTTCAGGCCGGCCGCAATCACCTCATCAGCGAGCACTCCGGAGCAAAAGGGGTACTGCCACGCATATGCCTACAGGGACTCACGCATCCATGACAACAGACGAGATTGACTGGTCCCGAGGACCGAGGCCGTTCGCGTTGGCGATCCAAGGTCTGGATAGCCTCAATGCATTACTGAAGTGGATTGTCGGCGGACTACTTGCGCTGGCGACGACTGCGGTCGCGATACAGATTGTCGTGCGCTTCATTCTGGGCGCGATAGGCGTGAACATAGCCGCCCCCTGGACCGAAGAGGTCGCGCGTTATTCGTCGATCTGGGCGGTGTTCCTTGGCGTTGCCGTGCTAACGCGCCAGAGCGGACTGATAGCGGTCGAGATGTTTCCGCAGCTTCTGCCGAAGCGGCCGGGCACTGCGGTCAAGATTGCCGCTACGCTCATCAGCATGGCCTTCTTCAGCGCCGTATTTCTGATCGGGCTCCGCTTCACGCACGAAGGCCTGATGGAGACTTCCCCAGTCATGCGACTGCGAATGGTCTGGATCCACGCGGCGATTCCGGTCGGCAGCGGCCTCGCTATCTTGAACATGCTCGCCTTCCTGCTCGAATGCGCCTTCTTCGGCCGCAATGCGGTGGAGGTGGAAGACCCCGAAATGCGACTTGAGTGAGTATGACGCATGCCTCTGATTTCTTTAAGTTTCATTGTCCTTCTCGCCCTCTCGGTCCCCATCGCGGTCATACTTGGATCGGTGGCGATGTGGGGACTGTCGAATTTCGGCGTCCCGCCGGTCACCGTCTTGCAATCCGCCTTGGAGAGCCTGGACAGCTTTTCGCTGATGGCGGTGCCTTTCTACATTTTGGCCGGTAACATCATGCAGTCCGGAGGCATCGCCCGGCGCCTCGTTGGGCTGGCCAACGCCCTGATCGGCTGGGTGCGCGGCGGCCTCGGTGCAGCGGCAGTGCTAACCAGCATGTTCTTCGCCACCATCTCGGGCTCGTCATCGGCGACGGCGGCGGCGGTTGGCGCCATCACAATTCCCGCGATGGAGAAAAAGGGGTATCCGCGCAACTTCGCTGCGGCGACGGTTGCCTCGGCCGGGGAGCTGGGCGCCATCATACCTCCATCGCTGCCGATGATCATCTACGCGTTAGTGACGGGTGTCTCGGTGGGCGACATGTTCATCGCCGGTATCATCCCGGGGGTCATGATCGGGCTGACGATAATCCTGACCGTGATCGTCGTGGCCAATATCCGCGGCTTTGACTCCATTACCCCGGTCACTCCCCGCATCTGGATCCGCAATGTTCTGACCTCGCTGCGGGATGCCGGCCCGGCACTGCTAATGCCGATCCTGATTCTGGGCGGCATCTATTCCGGCTTCTTCACCCCAACCGAAGCTGCAGTCGTGGCGGTGGTCTATGGCTTGATCGTCAGCATCTTACTCTATCGGGAACTCACGCTGTCGATGCTGGCGCAGGTCCTGATCCGCAGTGCCCTCACGTCGTCGGGCCTGCTGCTGATCGTGGCGTTCGCCTCTGGGTTCGGCTTCTTCCTCACAATAATGCAGGTTCCGCAAGAGGTCAGCCGTTGGCTGCTCAGCTTTGCGGATTCGCCGATTATGTTCCTGCTGCTCGTGAACCTACTGTTGTTGGTCGTCGGCATGTTCATGGAGACCTTGGCCGCAATCATTATTCTCGCCCCAATCCTCACGCCGATCGCCGCCCATTTCGGCATCGATCCACTCCACTTCGGAATGTTGATGATCGTAAATCTCGCCACCGGAATGGTGACGCCGCCGGTCGGGGTGAACCTCTTCGTCGTCTGCGAAGTAGCCAAGTTGCGTATCGACCAGCTGATGCGGCCGCTGGCCATCTTCCTCGTCGTGCTAGTCACGAACATCGCGATCATCAGCTACGTTCCGATCATTTCCACAATACTAGTTCGATAACAGGGAGAAATAAAATGACCTTATTCAGAAATCTAGTTGCGGCAGCATCCTTTGCTCTTGTCGCCCAAGCTGGCCCTGCTGCGGCGCAGGTGGACCTTACCATCGGCCATACCCTAATGCCGGACACGCACTACCAAGCGTTCGCGGAGAAGTTTAAGGAACTGGTGGAAGACCGCACCAACGGCGAGGTCACAGTCAGCATCTTCGGCCAATCGCAGCTCGGTGGCGAGGTTCGGATGCTGCAATCGGTGCGTTCGGGTGCCCAGTCCATCGTCATCACCGCCAGCGCGCCGATGGAGAACTCGGTCCCCGAGTATGCCGTGTTCGCAGCGCCTTACTTGTTCAACGATCTTGAGGAAGCTAACAAGTTGCTACAGGGCTCGTTCGGCGACCACATGCTGAGTTATCTACCCGATCACGGCTACAAGCCCTTGGGCTTCATCACCGCGATCGAGCGCGACGTCTACACGTCCTCCAAGCCGATCCGCCAAGCTAGCGACATGCAGAACGTCAAGGTGCGCGTTATCCAGAGCCCGGCCTACGTCGAGACCTATCAGGCACTTGGCGCGCAGCCGACCCCGATGAACTATGCCGAGGTCTACATCGCCCTGCAGAACGGCGTGGTCGACGGTGCCGAGAACTCGCCCGACGTCTTCGTCAGCGATAGACACTCTGAGGTGAGCAAGTATTTCAACCTCACCAAAATCCACTTTATGCCGGCCCTGATCGTCATGTCGCCCGAGCACTTCAATCGGTTGGACGAAGAGCAGCAGTTGATCGTGGTCGAGGCCGCTGACGAAGCCCGTGCCCATGCCATCCAGTTTTACCTCAAGGGCTATGCCAGCGGCCTAGAGAAGGCCCGCGAGGCCGGAGTTGAGATCGTTGAGCCCGATCTCGAGTCGTTCAAGGATGCCACTGCCAACGTGGCGCGCAAGCTGATCGATAGCACCCCCCGCGGTGCCGAGAGCGAGGCCGCATTGGAAAAGGCTCGCGCCGCTCTTCAATAAAGCGGCCTGGCGCAAAGGGTCAGAGGCAAGATTGATTACTAAGAAGTCCGGCCGCCCTAACGAGGGGCGGCTGGTCCGCGTTTGGATCAATCGCCCTTGTTGCGGCGCACACCTCCACTCACGGCAGATCCTACCCATCTTTCCACGCTCTCGTCGCCGATTCTGGCTCGAAGACTTTTACTGATTCTTCCTACCGCCGTGCCCTGCCGAAACCGTGATTGTGCGTCTCTGAGCCTCCCCAGCCTCCGCCGCTGCCTCACGGCAGGTCGCGACCTCGGCCTTGTTGGCCTCGATGAGTTGATCGGCTGCCACCACCTTTCCACGCTTCCGGACTGTCGAAGGCCATCAGGCTCATGCCGGCCTGCCAGTGCGTTCCTCCCATCACAATGCTGCAACACGGGGCGCGGCCGAGAATGGCAACAATGCCGGCAGGAACAGCGTGAGCGCGATGCCCACAAGGATCCCCACCCGCCGCACCCGAGACGCCACCGGTCCTGTGAACGCCGCTCCCGTGCACTTGCGACGTGCAGGGCGAGGTTTCAGCCGGCGCCGCCTGACGCTCGAGCTGCTGCGGGGCCGCCTTTACCAATCCCTCGCCGCTGCGTTCGAGCGCTCGAGCATAATGTTCCGGCCCGTTTTTCAGGAGAGGGCTCTTCTCGAGCTCTTCAAGATGCTCCCCGACAAGAGCAAGATTTTGGACGATCTGCGCGAGGTCCTCGGCTATAGTCTGCCGGCTGCTGGAACTTATCTAACTTGTCTGTGATTAGGCATGGAATAAGTCTCGGTGGGTCAGCTCTCAGTGGAAATCAACAGTTTACTTCTCTAAGGTGGTTGGACCTGACCCGTTAAGGCCGACCAGCCGGAGTCTTCGAAGGACTTCGTGAGGCGCGGGTGCCCGCCAAACGGTCTGGAAAGCCTCGACAACGTTGTCGGCTGTGACCGCAAGGCCGGGCAGTGCCACCCAATCTGGGGCTGCCCTGCCGAGCAGAGCAGTAACAGTGATGGATGCCGCAGTCTCACCCTGGCGAAAGGGCTGCTGGGCGGCAATTGCGACGAGCGGATCGGCGCCAGCAAGCCCGATTGGCCTGCCCCGCTAAGGTGGTCCGGCTTCAGTCTTAATGCATGATCGGCTTTGCTGCCATCTCTTGTGCCGATGATGGAGCGGATCCACGTGGCGGAGCAGGCCAGACAATGGCCTCCGGTGCTGGCGGCTTGTAACCGAGCGATGAGTGTGGCCGCTCGGTGTTGTAGTGGCGCCGCCATGCTTCAATGATGACCTTGGCCTCGGCAAGGCTGTAGAAGATCTCAGCGTTGAGCAGTTCGTCGCGCAGTTTCGAGTTGAAGCTCTCGCAGTAGCCGTTTTCCCAGGGGCTTCCCGGTTCGATAAACGCGGTCTTTGCACCGACAGCGGCAATCCAGTCCCGCACGGCCTTGGCAATGAACTCCGGCCCATTGTCGGAACGAATATGACCCGGTACGCCGCGCAGGATGAATAGGTCCGACAGGGCGTCGATGACACCAGTCGAGTTGAGCTTGCGATCTATACGGATCGCCAGGCATTCCCGGGTGAACTCGTCGATGATGTTGAGCATGCGAAACTTCCTGCCATTGTGGGTCCGGTCCTCGACAAAGTCGTAGGACCAGACGTGGTTAGGGTGCTCCGGCCGAAGCCGGATGCACGATCCGTCATTCAGCCAAAGACGGCCTCTCTTCGGTTGCTTCTGGGGAACCCTCAGCCCCTCCCGCCGCCAGATGCGCTCGACGCGCTTGGCATTCACCGTCCAGCCCTCGGACCGCAGCATCGCGGTGATCCTGCGATAGCCATAACGGCCATAGCGGGAAGCGAGCTGGATGATGTCGGCGGTCAATGCCTCTTCATCTGGCCTGCCTCCAGGCCTCTTGCGCTGGGTCGAACGGTGCTGGCCCAGAACCTTGCAGGCGAAGCGCTCCGAGACGGAGAACTTCGCCATGACATGGTCGATGCATCGGCGGCGGCGGGAAGGGCTCAGAAGTTTCCCGAGGCAGCCTCTTTCAAGATCAGTTTCTCGAGCGTCAGGTCCGACACCGCCTTGCGAAGCCGCTCGTTCTCTTTCTCAAGGTCCTTCAGCCGCTTTACCTGGTCACCCTTCAGGCCACCGAACTCCTTGCGCCAGCGGTAATAGGTGAACTGCGTCACGCCGATCGAACGAACCGCTTCGCCAACAGATCGGCCCTGCGACAACAGAACATCGACCTGGCGCAGCTTCGCGACAATCTCTTCCGGTTTGTGCTTCTTCTGGGGCATTCCAACGTCCTCTCCAACAGCTCAATAGCCTACTTCAGGGAGGACCACTTTTTAGGGGCAGACCAGGAGGCGAATTCCTTGATGTCCGATCCCGCGCAGAAGGCTCTGTCTCCCGCCCCTGTTATGACGAGCGCCCTGACAGTTCGATCGGCCGACAGGCGGCCGCATTCTTCGAGCAGCCGGTCGAGAGTGTGCAGGGTCGTCAGATTGAGAGGGGGATTGGTGAGCGTGAGTACCGCCACGCCATCGGTTACGATATCGACGGTGACAAATTCACGATGCGTCATACAGTCTAGGCCCCTTACCCTCGAAGAGGAGAAATCGTTTACCAGTCGAAATACGACTGTGCAACACCGCTATCGAGGTTTTATGTTTGCCTTTTATGTGGCCTTGCAGCCTGCAGAAAATCACGCTACAAAGCGACCTAGAAAACGTTTTCTAGATCGACGCTTGTCATGAGTGAAGTTCTGGAATGGGAGGAGCGTCGCTCAACATGTGCTGAAGTGGGTCCGAAACCAGGCATCGTAACCCTCCGCCGAACCGTCGCTGCCGTGTAGGTCTGCACGGACAGCAATTATCTCAATCGCTGTCACCCAATCGCCTTACGAAAGGCCTCCGATGCAATTGGACTTGAACGAAACTCAGCTGATCATCCAGCAAACGGCGCGCAACTTCGCGGAAAACGAGCTCAAGCCTCGGGCGCGCGAAATCGATGAGAACGACCACTTCGCGCGGGACCTGTATCTGCGTATGGCCGAACTCGGCCTGCTTGGTATGACGGTCTCGTCGGACCACGGCGGATCGGATGCCGACACCGTTTCATGGGCGATCGCGCTCGAAGAAATGTCGAGAGGTTGCGCTGCGGTGGCCGATATGCAGGGGCTCTGCAAGCTGATGTGCGACCTGATCGAGCAGAACGCGACTCCCGAGCAGCAGCAGCAACTCCTCCCTGCGTTGGTCTCGGGCGAAAAAATCTGCGTGATCGCTCAAACGGAACCTGGAGCGGGCTCCGATGTTGCTTCGGTCAGGACCGTGGCGAGACAGCAGCCCAACGGGAACTATCTTCTGAACGGCACGAAGCATTTCATAACTGCCGGCGCGATTTGCGACTGGGCGGTGGTGGTCGCGACTACCGATCCCGCCCTTGGCCGCGACGGAATATCGCTCTTTCTCGTCGACCGGGAGACCGAGGGCTTCACCGTGGGCCAGAAGACTCGTCTTCTCGGAATGCGCGGACTGGCGACGTCGGAACTGGTCTTCGAGAATTGCGAGATTCCCGAGAGCGCCATGCTCGCCCCGCCCGGAGCCGGATTCCGCAAGGCATTGGGATCGCTGAATGCCGGGCGCATCAGCATCGGCGCCCAGGCCGTCGGCATAGCTCAGGCTGCCTTCGAGGAAAGTCTCGACTACGCCAGGGTTCGGCAGACCTTCAAGCAGCCGATCGCCAAGCACCAGGCCGTGCAATTCAAACTCGCGGACATGTCCATGCGGATCGAGGCCGCGCGGCTGATGCTGCGCAAGGCCGCGTATCTGCACGACATGACAAGACCGATCATCAGAGAGGCGTCCGAGGCGAAACTGTTCGCGTCGGAGGTGCTCCAGTATGTGACTGACGAGGCCGTGCAGATCCATGGCGCTATCGGATACAGCGCGGAATCGACCGTCGAGAGATTATACCGGGATGCTCGCGTCTACCGCATCTGGGAAGGTACCAGCGAAATACAGCGCATGATCATCGGGCGGCAGCTGATTGCTTGATCGATTTCGGTGCGACGGAGAAATGGACGATGTATGACTATGTTGTGGTCGGCGGCGGGTCGGCGGGTTGCGCTTCAGGAAGCGGACGAGCGGAAATTCATCACCGACAACGTCGCCTCGATCAAGCGGGCCACCGGTGTGGCGCCGACCGGCTACAACGGCGCGGCGATGCGCGGTACGATCAACACGCTGAAGATCCTCCAGGAGGAGGGTTTCAATTATCACATCGACGACGTGAGCCGTGACGAGCCCTTCGTCATTCCGGTGCGCGGCAAGGATTTGTCAATTCACCCGGCGTCAGCTCCGCTGGATCAATCTGATCAAGCTTCAGCAGGCCGCTGCCCAAAAATTTCTCCAGGGGCATGCCCATTCCGGAAGCGCGTTCCCTGACAACGCGAAGGGTCTCATCAAAGACCATAACGTAGGCGGGCTCGCCACGCTCCAGAGCAGCATAAACGTATGAGAGAGCCAGCGACGACTTTCCCGTTGTCGCTTGGCAGTTAAACGGGTTCTTCCTCACTTTGTGTGGTTCATTCGCCGTTAGCGAGGTTTTGGCTATGGGCGGGCATGCGAACGAAATCGAAA
>NZ_CABFWE030000013.1:23809-104307 GCF_902153235.2 Pseudorhizobium halotolerans
TGGATGTCGAAGCCGAAGTCGGCATGGCTGGTCCTGCCGCAGCCTCCAGGATCTGCCAGTCCAGGGCAAGCCCGTGACAGTGAAGCTCCTGCTGAGCCGCTGGCGATGTGCACATGGGGAATGCGCACGACGAACGTTCACCGACCGTCTTCCGATGGTAGCTGATCCATACGCGCGTCGGACAAGAAGGGTCGGAGAGATTGTTGGCTTGCTCGGCCATAGCACTGGCGGCCGTCCTGGCGAGCGGTTGATGCAACGGCTCGGCATACCGGTCAGCGACGACACTATCCTGCGGCAACTGAAACGGGATGCTGCAGTTGCCCAACGCAATTCCAAGATACGGGTGGTCGGTATCGATGATTGGAGTTGGCGGCGCGCGACGAGCTATGGGACCATCATGGTCGACCTCGAGCGCCGCTCGGTTATTGACATACTGGATGACCGTAGCGTCGAGAATGCGGCCAAGTGGCTTCGGAGTCATCCTTCCATCGAGATTGTCAGCCGCGACCGCTGCGGCCTGTATGCGCAGGCCACCCGTGAAGGCGCACCGCAGGCCCGGCAGGTCGCCGATCGGTTTCATCTGGTCCAGAACCTTCGTTCGGCCATCGAAGAACAGATGAGCCTTTCCGGGCGTGCCACCGGCAGGGCCATTCTTTCGGAGGACGCAATTGTTGACGCTGCGACACATCGCCGGCGCGCCCGTCTTGCGCATAGGCAATCTCGCCAGGAGATATTCGACATGCTCCATGCCTTGCGCCAGCAAGGGCTGTCCTACAGCGAGATCGCCAGACGGACCGGATATGAGCGTCGCAGCATAACGAAGTGGCTCAAGTTCGAGGCTCCACAAGACAGGCGACGAGCAGCACTGAACCCCACATCACCATGGTATTTCGAAGCCTTCCTTGCGCAATGCTGGAAGGATGGGAACCGGCGCGGACGGCATCTGTTTCACGACGTCAAGCAGCGCGGCTACACCGGCAGCTTCGCCAATCTGGAGCGGTTGCTCGGAGCTTGGCGGCGGGCCGAAAGGGGACAGGCCGATGATGTACCGCCCGCCGCGTTGAAGTCGGAACCGGTTCGAGATCCCGAAACCGGTCATGCAATCTCTCCGGTGGTTGCCGCGGCGCTATGTATCAAGCCGCGAGGCCTGCTGACGGACCGGCAGGCAAGGAAGGTCGACGCCCTGAAGCAGGGATCTGAGGCGTTTGTCGAGATGCGACGCCTGGCGATGCGCTTCAACGGCATCCTTCGCGGCAAGAGATCGCCACCACTGGATGCATGGATCGACGATGCGATCGACTCCGAGCTCATCCCTATCATGCGGTTCGCTCGCGTCCTTCGCAGAGACATCGATGCCGTCAACAACGCCATCGAGCTGCCCTGGAGCAACGGGCAGGCCGAAGGCCAGATCAACCGCCTCAAGACCCTCAAGCGAGCAATGTACGGTCGGGCAGGCCCTGAATTGCTGAAGGCACGAATGCTGCCGCGGCTCCACACAAAGTGAGGAAGAACCCGATTAACTGCAAAGCGACACCGACAACGCCAACCATACCGGTCGCCACATAGAGGAAATCGCGACGCGTCGGCTCGCTTGTCGTGGTATCTGGCAAGACCACACTCCCTGTGACGCTCAAAGTTCCTGGTTGCCGACGGCAGATGTGCGTTCGTAAGGAACTTACTCACTGACAGAGTCTAGAGCCAGAATTAGGCCGGGCCAATAGCTTGATAGTGCGGCAGCTGAACGCAGCTGAAAGTCCCGCGGAATCAAGTGGCCGCAGCGTCGAGTTATCATGTCGGCCACCGAAGTTGATGACGGAGCAATCCAGATCGATGCCGCGATCATCTCCACGGGACTGGACATCGAGCCCTCGCTCGGGCAGCCGCTCATCCGCGGCGGGAAGATAACCTGCAGGCACGAGGCTGGCGAAAGTGAGGACGCCGGACGTTCCCGGCTTACATTCTTCTTCCATAGTCGGCGCCTCCGGCTCATCGTCACAGAAACGGGAACCATCATCCAGCAGTCCGCCGTCTGTGATCGCGCTCACGGGCAGCGACCATGCCGCTTTTGTCGCCTGGCTCGAGACGCCCTTCGCAACCATCTGCATGCTGCTCCTGTTGATTGCGCTCTTCCATCACACGGCTCTTGGCCTCCAGGTCATCATTGAAGACTATGTGCATTCCGGCGCGAAGTTCGCGGCGATCATCGCAACGCGACTGGGCTGCTTCGCCTTGGCGGTAGCCGGCATCGTTGCCACGCTGCGCATCGCATTCGCCGGCTGAGGCCGGGTCCGCCGTTCCGCAGCATCATCTATGGCAAGGCAGCCCAATGCCGGAGAGAGGACGGATCAATGCTCGTCGAGAACATCACAGCTGTGGCCCGGGAGCGGCTCCTTATCGTTAATCAGGACGCCCCGGTCATCGAGGCCGCGAGACTCCTTCGTGATGGCAGGTCCGATCTGGTAATCGCATGTGATGCCGCCGGACACTTGTCAGGAGTGGTGACGAAGTCAGATATCGTTGCTCAGATCAGCCATTGTCTGGGAGCGAGCTGCACCACCGGAATTTCTGCGGTGATGTCCCGGGACGTGACCTTCTGCCGGCCAGAGGACTGGCTGCACGATATCTGGGGTATCATGAAGGAGCGACAGCTGAAGAACGTTCCCATCACGGATGATGCCTCCCGTCCGATCGGCATTCTAAACGCGCGCGATGCGCTGCAGGCGCTGATGCAGGAAGTGGAGCAATAGGAAGCGCTTCTGCGGGACTACGTCATGTGCGTCGGTTATCGATGACCCGGAAACTTACCACCATGTTCCCGATCAGAAGTTACGCACCCTGCCAAAGGACTGCTATCGGCAGAGGCAGGGGAGATGCCTGGGCTACGGCGGGCCTGAACTCTCTGCAGGCTTAGCAAGCCATGGTCTTTAGCCGCAAGGCGCCACCTCATCCGCCTGTGCTAGACTTTGAGTGGACCTTGCACCCGGCTGGAGGGTCACCCGGTGGTCGATATGACTACCATTGTGCGTTCACTGCCGGAAATTGCGCTCTGCGCATAAATCTGCCGCTCGGCACCACACACTCGCCATGTGCCTGCTAGTCTGCCGATGCGACAGCAGCTCATCTTGTCAGCCTTGACAGTGGAAGGTACGCTCTATGTCTTGAGTGTGTGCAACGTCGCAGCTGCGACGTTGTTTGGCTCGGATCCCTGTGCAGAAGGTCGTCATTGCGGAAGGGGCGTTCGAACAAAAGGATTGAAAATGTCTGGCAAGAAAAGTTTTGGTAGCTCCGGAGTGTCCTCTCCGTTGATATCTCGTCGCAGTCTGCTCGCTGGGAGCGCGGGGCTAACGGTAGCGGCGGCGATCGGCGTCCGTCTCGCGAGCGCCCAGGAGAGTGTCGCGGGACAATCCTCGGGGGGTGCCCAGACACATGAGGTGCAAATGGTCAATAAAGACCCTGAAGGGCGCGCCATGCAATTCGACCCGGCATACCTCAAGATCGCTCCAGGCGATTCCGTGAAGTTTGTGGCGACGGACAAAGGCCACAACTCGGAGACGATCCTCGGGATGGTTCCCGAAGGCGCCGAAACATGGAAGGGGAAGATCAATGAGGAGATCGTAGTAGCCTTCGATGTAGAAGGGATCTACGGCTACAAGTGCTCGCCGCATTTCGCCCTCGGGATGGTCGGCATCATCCAGGTCGGCGATAGCACCGAAAACGTCGATTCGGCGGAGACTGTCAAACTGCCCGGCAAAGCCAAGCCCCGCATGGCTGAACTGGTCGCCCAGGTTGGAGACGGCGCCACCGCGCCCGCTGATTAGACACAAGCCGAGTTTCTGCTTTCGAAAAGGCCGCGCGTGGGTTCTCATCCACCGTCAGCGGAAGGCGAAGCAGCCAAGGTGACACAGACCGAGGACAACAATGAACAGAACCGAACGAGATGCCTCCAGGGGAATGCCCTACAATGATGCGGCGGAGCCTCCCACTACGCAGGAGGTCAGCCAGGAAGGCGGACTAACAGATGACTCCCTGTCAATTTCGAGGCGGTCGCTGCTTGCCGGATCGGTAGGCCTGACGCTAGGTTCTCTCGCTGTTTCGCAGGAAGCCTCGGCGCAGAACGCTGGGGGCACGGTCCGTGTAGCCGAGCATGGAACTCGCCACGTGAACCGCGTTGGTAGCCTCAGCCAGCGGTTATATTCATTGCCCAGCGTTGTTGCCGACGATGTAGCGCATGATCCGTCTGTGGTCCCGACTTCGATAACGCGCCAGGAATCCGAGATCGTCCGCGTCGATTTGGAAACCGTTGAAAAGGAAGCGCGGCTCGACGAACGCGCCAGCTTCCGCTTCTGGACTTTCAATGGCACGGTGCCCGGCCCATTCGTGCGAGTGCGGGTCGGAGACACAGTTGAGGTTTATCTCAAGAATCGCGAAGACAGCTGGCTGATGCACAATGTCGATTTCCATGCAGCCACAGGACCTGGCGGGGGAGCGGAACTGACAAGTTGCGCGCCTGGAGAAGCAAAGGCCTTCCGCTTCAAGGCACAAAATCCTGGGCTCTACGTCTATCACTGTGCCGTTCCGCCCGTAGCAATGCACGTTGCTAACGGGATGTACGGGATGATTCTGGTCGAACCCGAAGGTGGCCTCCCGCCGGTTGATCGTGAATTCTATGTCATGCAGGGAGAGATCTACACCAATGAGCCTTTTGGGTCAGAGGGGTTGCTCAACGAAGATTACGACAAACTGCTCAACGAGCGGCCGGAATACTTCGTGCTCAACGGACATGTGAGTGCGTTGACGGACCACTACCCGATGAAAGCAAATGTCGGCGAAACAGTCCGGATATTCTTCGGCAATGGCGGTCCCAATCACGTATCTTCATTCCACGTGATCGGCGAAATTTTCGACAGGGTCTATCTGAATGGAAGCGTGACGAAGCCGCCACAGACGGATGTTCAGACGGTCGTTGTTCCTGCCGGTGGCTCCGCCATTGTGGAGATTAAGCTCGAGGTACCCGGAAGATACGTTCTCGTGGACCATTCGCTGTCGAGGGTCGAGCGCGGTCTGGCAGGCTGGCTCGACGTCGAAGGCAAGGAGGCGCCAGACATCTTCGAACCAATTGCATCGTAATAACGCCGTGCGACAGAGTGGCGGCTCCTCCATGGCTGCCTGGGCGAAGGCGAAGGTGGCCTAGCCGCCGAACCTTGTTTGATGTTCTCAAAGTAGAGGGCTAGCCAAGCGCGCAAGGTTCTCAGCCAGCTTGCTTGCGACCGGGCGCTTTTCCCATTCTCTGAGACTCAGCACGTTGCTCGAGGCGAAATATCGACTTTGCTGGCGCCTGAGTTGCTCCACAACGCCCTTGTCAAAAGCGATGAGGCTTACCTCCGCATTGAGAACAAACGAGCGGATATCGACATTGCTGGAGCCAAGTATCGCGATTTCATCGTCAAACGTGATGTGTTTGGCGTGGAGGAAGGCTTGAGCATAAAGATGCACTTGGATGCCGGCGTGGAGAAGTTCGGAATAAAACGATCTTTGTGCAAGGTTCACCAGCATCTGGTCCGTCACATTTGAGACGACCAATCGAACCTCAACTCCGCGCAGAGCTGCTGTTTTGAGTGCCTGCAGAAGGGGCTCATCCGGCACGAAATAGGGGGTCGTGATGATCACACGTTCGCGCGCGCCGTGCACGAGCGAAACGATAAGATGTCCAATGCCAGCATCCGGATAATCCGGGCCGCTGGGAAGCACCTGCGCCACAGCGCCACCTCCGGGCGGGTTGTGCGGAAACAGGACAGGGTTGGCCAACTTCTCGTTTGTTTCCATAAACCAGTCGGCGATAAATACAGTTTGGATTTCGGTCGTGACCGGGCCGACGACGCGGGCGACGAGTTCTTGGTTGGCGATACCGCCACCAAATTCGGCGTTGATAATATTTTGGGAACCTAAATAGCCGACGCGACTGTCGATCACAGCGATCTTGCGATGGTTACGAAGGTCGGCGCGGGCCGACCTTCGATGGAAGAGCCCGACGCGCAGCGCGAGCCGTACCTCCACACCGGCGGGAATGAGCAATCTAGCGACGCGGCGCGCCCACCGCCGCGATCCGATGGCATCAATCAGCACCCGGCACTTCACTTGGCGTTTTGCGGCGCGCTGGAGTGCGTCGATTACACGTAGACCAGTCTCGTCGTCGGCAAAAATATAGTAAAGTAGGTGAACCGTCTGTTGGGCCGCACCGATATCGGCAATCATGCGGTCGATGACCTCATCATATCCGGAGAGAAGCTCGAAGTCGTTGCCGGCGACGGTCGGGAACTGCCCAAGCCTTTCCACCAACAGAGCGGGCCCCGAAAGACTGGCCGGCAGCTCAGGGCGGCGACAGTAACGGGAATGAGAAATTTCCCTGGACGCAGCTGCAAGAACGGCCGGCAGTCTGAGAAATCGCTCGCGACGCCAGCGAGGGTAAGTCGGCCTTCCGATGAGGAGATAGATAAGGAGAGCCGGGATCGGCAGCAAAAACACGAGGATAAGCCAACTTCGCGCCGCCTCGGGAGAGCGCCGCATCGGCACGACCGCAACCATCGCCAAGCGGATTGACCACTCAGCCACCACGTACCCAACCGCCCAAGCCTCGCTGATGAGTGCTATCACGCGTCCGTCCTACACCGCTTTTGGCCGGTCCTTCCAGTCTTGGCATTTTGCCCTTCTCTTCATGGCGCCGATCCGGATGGAGTGCAGGGGCTGCGAAGCTCAGGGGCATGGACTCAATCCGGCTTACGCCGATCCTTGGGTCGCGTGTGCTGCTGCTCATATGATCCGCGCGTTATCTTCAGCGGGTCGCTCGCGGGAAAGGTCTGCTCCAGTTCGAGATTTAGTTCTTCGTCGGCTTCGCGCTTCAAGCGCTCGGCTTCTCTCGGGCTTTCCTTCGTCTGTCTTGCCATGTCCATCTCCGTAGGCACCTGGAGTTCCGCTCGAAATCTACCCTGCAGGATCTCTATCAGCGCCAGCGTAACAGCAATCGTAGCGGGACCAAGAACCAGTCCGGAAGCCCCGAACAGGATGATTCCGCCGACCGCGCCGATGAACATCACCATAGTATGCAGCTTCAGTCGGCTCCCCACCAAGGCCGGGTAGAGCAGATTGTCGATGGTCGCTATGATCACCCCGCCCCAAATGACCAGGATGAGCGCCCGGGTCCAGTCGCCTTGGAGGGCGAGAAGAAGAGCAGCCGGCAGCCAGATCACGAAGGCGCCAAGTACCGGCACGATCGCTAACAGCCCCATGACAAGGCCCCAAAAGACCGGTGTCGGCAGGCCAAGCCACCAGAATATCAGGCCTCCGAGCGTTCCCTGAACAGTCGCTACGACTATGGTCCCGATGATCGTGGCGTGAACCGTGTCCGCTAAGCGCCGTACCACGAGCCCCGTTTCTGTCGGCTGCAATGGCGAAAGCTTCGCCACCACGCGCATTGCCCTTTCACGGTCGCGCAGGAAGTAGAAGAGAATGTAGAAGGTGAGGATGAGGCCGATCACCTGACTGACCGAGCCGCGAAGAAGCGAGGTGCTCTGGCTCGTTAGCCAATGGGCAAGACCGCCGAGCGCACCGGCCGGATCGAACCGCTGCTCGAGCCAGGCCGCGGCTTCGGCCAACCTGGGGCGGTTACCGATGGTCTCACGCCAGTCCAGTGTCCGCACCGCGTTCTCCAGAGAGATCGCGCCGCCGGCGGCCTCGCGGACGAGTTGCTGTACCACCAGGAGGAGCATCCCAAGGATCACAATTGCTGCGGCCGCAACCGCGATGAATGCTGCGAGATCGCCGCTGCCAAGACGCGAGTGGAGCCAGCGATGAGCTGGCGCAAGAAGAATACCCAGCACCAGCGCCCAGGTGAGAGAGGGCAGAAAGGGCAGGGCCAACCGGTAGCAGAGAAACAGGCCTAGGCCCGTCAATGCAAGGATCAAGAACACTCTGACGACGCCTGCGTCCAACAATAAGCCTTTGCCGAGTTCGGCGCCAACGCGACGCTGTCTCGGACGTTTCTCCTCAATCGCCATTAGGCCATCTTGCCGTTTCGGCCAACGTTGTCACCCTTCTTGCATCAAAGAAATGCCGTGGACGGGTAGAGCAGCAAGGGGGCGGCAGGCGGCTTTCGTCAGGACATCCTGCCCATCGGGGCTGCCTATTGGGTGGCATTGGCGGAAGGCCATCTGCGCTGACAAGCGCGACGCTCACAGGTCTTCATCCGATACGGACCGACGTTTCGTTGAGGAACTGGAACAGGGGCACGGCGAGGTTTTCGGGAGCCGGCCCCGAGCGGATCCTGCCCGCTGTATCGTAATGCGAACCATGACAGGGGCAGAACCATCCACCGTAGTCCCCTGCTTGACCAAGAGGGATGCAGCCGAGGTGGGTGCACACGCCGACCATGACAAGCCAGTTTTCTCGATGTTGTCCTGCGGACCTCGCGAGATCGGTCGCCGGCGAGTCGGCCGGCAGATTAGCGTTGCGCGCGATGGGGTCTTTAAGCTCTTCCAGGGGCGTCACGGAAGCAGCTTCAATTTCCCGGGATGTCCTGTTCCTGACAAAGACCGGCCGCCCGCGCCACTTGACGGTCACCGACATACCTTCCTCGATTCCGGAAAGGTCGATGTCTATGGTGGCGATCGCGAGTGTCGAAGCGTCGGGTTTCATCTGGTCGATGAAAGGCCAAGAGGCAAAGCCGGCCCCGACGGCCGCCGTTGTGCCCGTCGCGACATAAAGGAAATCCCGACGATTGACGTGAACTTCACTTTGCATGGACACCTCCTGCCCGCAGCAACGACCGGTCGATCGGATCAAGATTTTCGCCAGAAGACGGCAAAATGAAGAGCTTGGCTCCGTTCCCCGCTCTTCGCTTCCGGTTCTCGTCGTGAGATAGTTTCGACGGTGGATGCTGTTAAGAGCGTGACTTCCGATCCAATACCAAAATCTACTGTAGAGGACTTTAACCTGGATCAAGGATTCCAGGGCTCGAACCGATGATTTTGAGCCCGGCATGATGCGCCTGCCGAGAACTGCGACCACCCGAGGGGTCGCAGTTCTGCTGGCCCGATGCCGCGTAGCCACGACAAGGAAAAAACCTGATGAGTTCACCACATTCCCACCAGAACCATCAAGCGCATGCGACCGGGAATCGAAACGATGAAGCTCATCGCGGTGTCGTAGCTGCTGCCGGCTCCAGCCATTCCGAGCATTCTGGCCACGGCGGGCATGACCACGGCGCGATGGTCGCCGACTACCGGCGCCGATTCTGGTTGGTCCTCGTGCTCACGCCACCGGTGCTGTTGCTCTCGCCGATGATCCAGCATTGGCTTGGCATCGCAGAAACTTTGGCGTTCCCAGGCGACCGCTACGTTCTCTTCGTGCTTTCGACAATTGCCTACGTTTATGGCGGCTGGCCATTCCTGACGGGCTTCACCTCCGAGCTGCGGAAGGGGCAGCCCGGCATGATGACCCTGATCGCTCTAGCGATCTCGGCGGCCTATTTCTTTTCGGCGGCCGTCACGTTCGGGTTTCCGGGCGAGGAACTCTACTGGGAACTTGTGACGCTGATCGCCATCATGCTTCTCGGCCACTGGATCGAGATGCGTTCGGTCATGGGAGCATCGCGTGCGCTTGAGGAACTGGTCCGGCTCCTGCCGGATTCAGCCACGCGGATCAGGGCCGACGGATCGTCCGAAGAGGTGCCGATCTCAACCCTTCAACCCGGTGATGAGGTCATCGTACGACCCGGTGCAAAGGTTCCGGTGGATGGCGAGATCATTGAGGGTTCGTCCGGTTTCAACGAGGCCATGCTCACTGGCGAATCGAGGCCCGTAACCAAGGGGGTCGGCGCCGCCGCCATCGGCGGCGCGATCAACGGGGCCGCCGCTGTCACCATCAAGGTGACGGCAACAGGCGACGCCACCTATCTGTCGCAGGTCATCGAATTGGTAAAGAAGGCGCAGGCAACGCGCTCGCGCACTCAGGACGTTGCCAACCGTGCCGCCGCTTGGCTGACCTACATCGCACTCGTCGTCGGCTTCGGTACGCTGTTCGTCTGGTGGCTTTTCCTTAACGCCCCCTTGGAATTTGCCATCGAGCGCATGGTGACGGTCATGGTAGTTGCCTGTCCGCACGCCCTTGGTCTCGCTGTGCCGCTGGTCGTCGCGGTCAGCACATCGCTGTCGGCCGGCAACGGACTGCTGATCCGCGACCGGGCCGCCTTCGAGCGGGCGCGCAATCTCAACGCCGCCGTGTTCGATAAGACCGGCACGTTAACTGAGGGCCGTTTCGGCGTCAGCGATATCGTATTGCTTGCCGACGGCGACGAGAACGAGGAACTGGCCTATGCGGCAGCGGCCGAGAGCCAGTCCGAGCATCCCATCGCCCACGGCATCGTGGCCGAGGCGAAGGAACGAAGCCTGATCATTCCCAAGGCAACCGACGTCAGCAACATCACCGGCGAAGGCATCGTGGCCAAAGTGGAAGGACAGGATGTGCGTATCGTCAGCCCCGGGCACCTCGCACGGCAGGGCAACACCATCGCCCATAACAGTCTCAAGCGATTGGAAGGACAGGGCAAGACAGTTGTCGTTCTCGTCCGCGACGGCGAGCCGCGGGCACTCTTTGCGCTGGCTGACATCGTTCGCCCGGAATCGAAGGAGGCCATCGCCGAACTCAAATCCCTCGGGATCAGCTCGATCATGCTCACCGGCGACGCCGAGGGTGTAGCAAAGGCGGTCTCCGAGGAACTCGGTATCACCGAATACTTCGCCGAAGTGCTGCCTGATCAGAAATCACAAAAGATCGAGGAACTGCAAGCGCGGGGGCTCTCCGTCGCCATGGTCGGCGACGGGGTGAATGACGCGCCTGCGCTCGTGGTGGCCGATCTCGGGATCGCCATCGGCGCGGGTACCGATGTGGCCGTCGAATCTGCCGACGTGGTTCTCGTACGCAGCGACCCGCGCGACGTCGGCGCGATCCTTGGACTCTCGCGTGCCACCTACCGCAAGATGGTCCAGAACCTCGTCTGGGCGACCGGCTACAACACCATCGCCATCCCGATGGCGGCGGGCATTACTTTTGGAACTGGCTTCATAATGACCCCCGCGGTCGCGGCCGTCTTCATGTCGGCCAGCACCATCATCGTCGCCATCAACGCCCAGCTTCTGCGCTCTTACAGGAGGCACAAATGACACCGGTAGACAAACAACCGGGAACTCCCGCCAGGCGACTGATCCTTCCGCTGCCAGGTAACGAGATATTCGCGCGGCGTCTTGCCGACGAAGGAGGCTGGGAACTTGGCGCAATGGAAACACGGCGTTTTCCTGACGGAGAGACTTACGTTCGCCTCCTCTCGGAGGTGAAGGACAAGTCAGTCGATCTGGTATGCACGCTGGCACGGCCAGACGACGGCTTCCTGCGGCTGATCTTCGCGGCCGATGCTGCAAGAGAGCTGGGAGCCTGCCAGGTCAACCTGATCGCACCCTACCTCTCCTACATGCGGCAGGATCGCCGCTTCCAGCCGGGAGAGGCGGTGACCTCCAGAAGCTTCGCCAGGCTCGTCTCGTCGAGCTTTGACCGGCTGCTGACGGTAGATCCACATCTGCATCGCTATCCGGCCTTGTCGCCTCTCTATACGGTCCCGACCGACACCTTGCATGCTGCACCGCTGCTTGCGGACTGGATCGCCGCGGAGGTCGACAAGCCCTTGATCATCGGTCCTGACGAGGAAAGCGACCAATGGGTCTCTGCCATCGCGGCACGCATCGGTGCTCCGCATGCCGTGCTGCGAAAGGTCCGCCACGGCGACCGCAACGTCGAAGTCAAGCTACCGGACCTTTCCAAGTGGCGCGGCCGGCAGCCGGTGCTCGCAGATGACATAGCGTCCTCCGGGAATACCTTGATTGAGGCTGCCCGCCAGCTTCCGCTTCAGGGTTTCGTCCGGCCTGTGGTCGCCGTGGTGCATGCGATATTTGCCGACGATTCATTCCAACGTCTCGTGCCGCTTTGCAACCGCATCGTCTCGACCGACTCCGTACCCCACGAAAGCAATGCAGTTGCGCTCGCCCCCTTGATTGGCAACGTCATCGCGTCGGCGGCCTCAGTTGACGGTGATCTTGTACGCCACCGGCGTCCACCGGAGACGCTGGACGAAGTGGAACAGGCGGGGCTCGATTCCTTTCCTGCCAGCGACCCGCCATCCTGGACCAGCGGCGTGAACTGACGACAAAAACGATTGACGGAAGGCGGCGACGGCATGAACGAACTGACAACAGCAACATCAAAGAAGTGGCAACAGGGATACGGCCCGATCAGCCACAACAATGAAACCATCGAACGCGTAGCTGCCCTGGCGGCGTCTGGCCTGATCGAACCGGAGGCCCTCTATCGCATCCTTGCCGCAGCCGACCGTTTGACTTCTGCCGCAATGTGGACTGTCGTCCATATGACCTATGCCCACCGTGTCGACCTTTCCGGCACGCCGCTGCCTGCCGAGGCGTTCAAGTCGACGCCTGAAGGTCATACCGGCGGATCGCTCAACATGGTGCCCGCTTTCATTGGCTATCTCGCCGCCAACGCGATCACCGCGAAAACCCGCTCATGGCTGATGGGACAAGGCCATTCTGTCGCCGCGATCGAGGCGGTCAACGCGCTCACCGGGGACGTTTCTCCTGCGCAGAGGGGCCGCTATGATCGCAGCGAGAAAGGTCTCTCGCAGCTTGCAGCCGATTTCTATTCCTATGCCATCGACGCCGACGGCAATGCAGCGGTCCCGCTCGGCAGCCACGCCGGTCCGAACACCGCCGGTGCCATCTCGGAAGGCGGCTATCTCGGCTTCGCCGAGGTCCAGTACGTTCATGCGCCGCTGCCCGGCGAAAGCCTCGTCGCCTTCCTGAGTGACGGCGCGTTCGAGGAACAGCGCGGCTCGGACTGGACGCCGCGCTGGTGGCGAGCCGAGGATTCCGGCATCGCGATTCCAGTTATGATCCTCAACGGCCGGCGCATAGAGGAACGTGTCCAGATCGCGCAGCAGGGCGGCGCGGACTGGCTCGCCGACCACCTGAAGCTCAACGGTTTTGATCCCTTTATCATCGATGGCCGTGATCCTGCGGCCTTCGCCTGCGCCATCATCGAGGCTGAGAAGCGCCTTGAACGTTTCGCGGCGGATCCCGCCCGCGTCTATCCGGCGCCTATCCCCTATGTCATCGCCGAGACAATCAAGGGCTTTGGCTTCCCAGGAGCCGATACCAACGCGGCGCACAATCTACCCCTCGGGGGCAATCCCGCACAGGACGAGCCGGCTCGCAACGCCTTCAACGAGGCCGCGCAAGCGCTGTTCGTTCCCGCCGCGCAGATCGAGAGCGCCGTTGGCGAAATCGCTGTCCATCGCGAGCAGGGCCGAGAGCCGGAAAGCCGGCATGCGCTCGCGCTGCGTAACCCAGCCGCACCGAGCCTGCCCGAGCCGGACTGGACGATCGCCGGCGATCCGCCCGATTGCGCAATGCATGCGCTAGACCGCTGGTTCGTCCGCGTCGTGGACGCGAACCCCACGCTCCGCCCGCGTGTGGGCAATCCTGACGAGCTACGCTCCAACCACATGGGAGCAACGCTCGATCGGCTGCGCCATCGCGTGAACACTTCCGAGCCCGGCGTCGCCGACGCCATCGACGGCGCGGTCATCACCGCGCTCAATGAGGAAGCCGTCGCAGGCGCGGCGCTGGCCAACAAGGGCGGGATCAATCTGATCGTCAGCTACGAAGCATTCGCCATGAAGATGCTTGGTGGCGTGCGGCAGGAGATCGTGTTTTCCCGACGGCAGCGCGAGGCCGGCCTGGAACCACGCTGGATTTCGGTGCCTCTGGTTGTCACGTCCCATACCTGGGAGAACGCGAAGAACGAGCAATCGCATCAGGACCCGACCATCGGCGAGGCGCTGCTGGGCGAGATGTCCGACACCTCGCGGGTGCTTTTCCCCGTCGATGCAAACAGTGCCGTGGCAGCGCTGCGATCCGTCTACAATGGCCGCGGCCAAGTAGGATGTTTGATCGTCTCCAAGCGTGACATGCCGCATCGGTTCGATGCGGAGGACGCAGACCGTTTCGTAACAGATGGTGGGGCCCATGTGCAGGGCGAGACGGAAGGCGCCGAGCTTCAAATTGTGGCTATCGGCGCCTATCAGCTCGAGGAAGCGCTCAAGGCGGCCTATCGGCTCAGGACGCACGGTCGCCATGTGCTCGTGACGGCGGTGTCGGAGCCCGGCCGCTTCCGCATACCCCGCGATCCGATCGAGGCGGGATTCACGGCGAGTGACGAAACCCTCGCCGCCCTGTTTCCGGCGAACATGCCGCGCCTGATCGTCTCCCACACGAGACCCGAACCTATGCTCGGCCTGCTTCGGCGACTGGATTCCGGCCCACGGACGACCGCTGCGCGCGGCTACATCAGCCGGGGCGGGACGCTCGATGTGTCTGGTATGTTGTTTGCTAATCGCTGCTCCTGGGCTCATCTGGTCGACGCTGCTGTTCCTCTCACCGGCTGGAGCAGAGACGACCTCCTTGCTCCCGCTGAACGGGCTGCCGTAGAGGGCCGCGGGCATCCCGGCGACATCGCTGCATTCAACATCTGAGGCCATTATGCTGACGCTAACATCTCTCGGCGGTGCGAGCACCGTCACCGGCTCGAAGCACCTCCTCACGAACGGCGACAAGCGCATCCTGATCGATTGCGGCTTGTTCCAGGGACTCAAGAACCTGCGCGAGCTCAATTGGACGCCACTGCCAGTGCCCCCGTCCAGTATTGATGCCGTAGTGCTCACCCATGCCCACCTCGATCATTCGGGCTATCTTCCCAGGCTCGTGCGCGATGGCTTCAAGGGTCGAATCTACGCCTCATCGGCAACGCGCGACGTGGCCGAGTTGATCCTCAAGGATAGCGGCTTTCTCAACGAAAAGGATGCAGAATACGCCAATCGCAAGGGCTTCTCAAAGCACAAGCCGGCTTTGCCGCTTTACGGCGTGCGCGATGCGGAACGGGCGATAGAGATGTTTACCACTGTGCCGTTCGAAACCGCCTTTCAGCTTCCCGGCGGCGCGACCCTGACCTTCCGTCGCGCAGGTCATATCCTCGGCGCGGCCAGCGCGGACATCGAATGGGCTGGCCGCCGCATTGCGTTTTCCGGCGACCTTGGGCGCTACGACGATCCAGTGCTGCCCGATCCAGCTCCCGTGGCCGACGCCGACTATATCGTCGTCGAATCAACCTATGGAAACCGCACTCACAATCCCGCAAACACGACCGAGGTGTTGGGAGAAGTTGTTGAGCGCACCGTAAAACGTGGCGGCACGGTCGTTATCCCCGCCTTCGCAGTCGGCCGCGCGCAATCTCTCCTTTATCATCTCTGGAAGCTTCGAACGGCAGGCCGCCTATCAGGTGTACCGATCTATCTCGACAGCCCCATGGCAATCAACGCTACAGACCTCCTTCACGCACATAGCGACGATCATCGCTTGACGCATGACGAATGCACGTCGATCTGCAAAATCGCCACCTATACCCGCGATGTGGAAAGCTCCAAGGCGATCACTGCGAGTGTCTTTCCCAAAGTCGTGATCTCGGCCAGCGGCATGGCGACCGGCGGTCGTGTGCTTCATCACCTCAAGTCTTTCGCCACCGATCCGAAACATACGATCCTGTTCTCCGGCTATCAGGCTGCGGGAACGCGGGGGCGGGCCATGGTTCAGGGCGCGAGAGAGATCAAGATCCACGGGCAATGGATACCCGTCAGAGCAGAGGTCGACAATCTGTCGGTGCTCTCGGCGCATGCCGATGGCAATGAGTTGATGCGCTGGCTCTCAGGCTTCCGGCGCGAACCGTCCCGCGTCTTCATTGTCCACGGTGAGGACGAGGCATCGGAAGCCCTGCGCGCCCGGATCGATCGCGAAATTGGCTGGAATGCCACTGTGCCACGTCAGGATCAGGTGTTCGACCTATGACCACGCTCCTCTCTCATGCCGGTCCAGAACAACCAACTCTTCGTGTTCGGCGCCTTCGATTGCACACGCAACACCAGCCGGTCGTCGTCATGCGCACTGATTGTCATGTTTGTCGCTCGGAAGGGCTCTCCGCCCGCTCGCAGGTTCTCGTCTCGGGTGGTGGGCGGGAATTACAGGCAACGCTCTTCCAGGTGGAGGACGACGGTCACTTGGCCGTTGACGAGGTCGGGCTCTCCGAAACCGCCTGGGAGATGCTGAATCTCGCCGAGGACGCCAAGGTGCAGGTTACCCATGCCCCCGCTGTCGAGTCGCTGGCAAGCGTACGCAGACGTATCCACGGCAACCGGCTTGACTCGCATGCTCTCACAGAGATTGTGCAGGACGTGGTCGCCGGCCGTTACACCGACGTGCAGCTTGCGGCGTTCCTGACCGCAACTGCGGCTTTACCACTCGACGAGAACGAGACTGCCGACCTTACCGGTGCGATGATCGCGGTTGGCGACCGGTTACAATGGCATGCCCCTGTTGTTGTCGACAAACACTGTGTCGGCGGCCTGCCTGGTAACCGCACCACCCCGATCGTCGTGGCGATCGTTGCGGCCAACGGGCTCGTCATGCCGAAAACGTCCTCCCGTGCCATTACCTCCCCCGCCGGTACTGCCGACACGATGGAGACTCTCGCGCCGGTGGATCTCGACATTGCAACGTTGAAACGCGTGGTCGAGGCCGAAGGAGCTTGCATCGCGTGGGGCGGAGCGGTCCACCTCAGTCCGGCTGATGACATCTTCGTGCGCGTCGAACGCGAACTCGACGTCGACACCGAAGGCCAGCTGATCGCTTCCGTCCTCTCCAAGAAAATCGCTGCGGGATCCACCCATGTCGTTATAGACATCCCGGTCGGCCCGACCGCCAAGATGCGCAGCGAAGATGCCGCATCTCATCTCGCGACGCGGATTACAGCGGTCGCGTCTCGCTTCGGCCTTACGGCCCAATGCCTTCAGACCGACGGGTTGCAGCCGGTCGGTAGAGGCATCGGTCCCGCGCTTGAGGCGCTCGACGTACTAGCAGTCCTGCAAAATGCGCCCGATGCGCCGGACGATTTGCGCAGGCGCGCCGCGATTTTGGCGGGCGTAGCGTTGGAGATCGGCGGCAAGGCCGAGAATGGAAAAGGACTGGCGCTCGCGCTCGAAACGCTAGCAGAGGGGCGTGCCTGGAAAAAGTTCGAGGCGATCTGCAAGGCCCAAGGTGGGATGCGAACGCCGCCCAAAGCACTCCATGTCCATCCACTCGAGGCTCCGCATGCTGGGCGAATCGTTCATATCAACAATCGAAAGTTATCTCGCCTCGCCAAGCTTGCTGGCGCGCCGGAAGCCAAGGCGGCCGGTATCCATATGGAGGTTCGCCTAGGTGACGAGGTCATCCGTGGGCAGCCGCTTCTCCACATCCACGCGGAAACACCGGGCGAGCTGGCTTACGCACTCGACTATGCCGCTGGTGCCGGAGACGTCATTGAGATCGAGACCTGAATTGGCTCAAGCTCGGTAAGGTCGGCAACCGACTTCGGCGCAGCTTGGGAGCCTGACACAAAGGACGCGTAGCTTTTAACGGGCCCTCGCGGGAAAGAAGGTTGCAACTTAACTGCCGGGACCACGGGTCGATACGCCGGACCGGCCCGTCATGAGGTAGCGGCCGTAGCCGCTTTCTCAGTGGATGCCGTTCGCGCGCTGCAGTTCGCGAATATAGGTGGTGATCGCCTCGATCGACGTGTCGCTGACACCCTCTACCGGCGCCATATTGCCAAATCGCCAGTGGTGGGCACGCACCCCTTGGCGTATAGCAAGCGCGAAGGCCATATCACTATGGTGGCTCGGCTCGTAGATCTTATGGATCAATGGCGGCGCCAACCCGTCCCGACCCGAACCGTTCGGTCCATGACAGCTGGCACAGTTGGCGTCGAACGCGGTCTTGCCCTGTTCGGCCATTGGTGAAAGCGATGACGGCACGACGACCTGAACGATAGGCTCGCCGGTGCCAGAACTGTCCTGCCGATTCTGCGTCCACCAGATAGCAGCGCCGGCAAGCGCCACGACAACCACGGCAACAAGTGTTTTGTTCATGTTCAATCCTGCGGGATTAGCGGCCTCCCGCCATATGGCGGGAGGCCTTCGAAATCAGGCGGCGACCACGAATTCGGTCATCATCCCGGTCGAAAGATGTGGCATGTGATGACAATGCAGCATCCAGCGCGCCGCCTCACCCGCATCCACGGCGATCGTAGCCATGGTCATAGGTGGAATATAGAGGGTGTCACGCATAGCCCCGCCCATCCTGCGTCCGCCGATCTCCACCACCTGGAAATGATGGCCATGCAGGTGCATTGGATGTCCCATCATCGACATGTTGTGAAAGCGGATCTCGACGCGGTCCCCGCTGCGCGCCGAAATCGGCAGATGCTCACCCCAGGTCTTGCCGTCGATCGTCCAGACATAGGGCTGCATCTGCCCGCCTAGCATAACGTCTATTGGACGGATGGCGCCGCGATCGGCAAGACCGGTCACTGCACGCAGGCGAGATTCCTGTTCCATCCCGATGTCGAACGCGGGGGCGTCGGCTTCGGCAAGGGAATCGATACGGCGAACCTGCGCGCCGGGCGTGGCAAGAATCAGTCCCGTCCGTTCACGAGCCCCTTCACGAAGGGCCAGGACGGGCCAGGCACCGGTGTCAGGCAATTCGAGCTCCAGATCCAAACGCTGCCCCATCGAAAGGCCGAAGCGATTGCCAGGTATGGGCTCGATCGGCTGACCGTCGACAGCGACGAGCCGGCCCTGCAGATCGCCGCTATCGATCCAGAAGCTCGTCGCAGCGGCCCCATTGATCACCCGCAGCAACACCCGTCCATTCGCTTCGACCGGAATCGTATCCGGATCGTCCAGGGTGCGGTCATTGGCCAGATATGCGTCGAAATCGAAGTCGTTCAGATCCATCTGCATGGAATCCATCCCACGCATCCCAGCCATATCGTGCCCGCCCTGACCCGCGCCCGGCATCTGCGCCATCGGCATGGAACCGTGGCCGCCATGATCCATGCCGGACATAGCATTGGCTTCGCCCATATCCCCGTGCCCTGCGCTGGACACGATCTCGGCGAGCACCTCCTCGGCCGGGCGGAAGCTGAAATCATGCAGGAACATCACCACCTCCTGCCGATCAGCAGCGATATCTTCGGGCCGCCGGACGATCAGGGGTGCCGCCAGCATCTGCATTTCCTGAATGGGAATGTGACTGTGCATCCAGTGCGTGCCGGCCGAAGGTGCGAAGTCATAGCTGCGGACCTCACCCGGCTTTAACGCAGCCATGGGAGCGTCGGGTACGCCATCCTGGACGTTGGGCGGGATCTGCCCGTGCCAGTGAATGATCGTCTCGACATCCAGATCGTTGGTCAGATCGACCGCGAAGCGCTGGCCCGGATCGAGCATGACACCGGGCCGTCCGCCTGGCCCGATCAGCCCCAAGACAGACGCAGCCCGTCCGCCAATATCGAGTGTGCGGCGGCCGGCAGTTAACTGGATGGGAGCTGCCGCTTGTGCGAATGCAAACTGCGGAATATGCGCGTACGCCAGCGTTGCTGCGCCTGCGGCAAGAAAGCCACGTCGTGAGAAATTTATCATGATTGTCTCCTCGGAACATCACGTTCCGTTCATCAGATCTAAGGGTGTCGTGGGCTCAAACCCACGCGATCAAAGGAGACGAAGCTTGGGAGGGCGGCGGTTGACGCCAGGATTATGGCTCAATACTGCCGGTATAATAGTAAGACCATAATCTGCCCTGGCGTAAAATACACTGGTACCCCCGCGTTCCGGTATGACAAAGTTGAGCAACCCAGTGCAGACGGCTGCACACATGGCGGCGCTCTCCGATGCGCATTCCTGCTCCATCTCACAGGACTGCACATCGTATCCGGTAACCATGGCGGTGACGTGATGCGTCTGGACGGCATGATCTGGGGTGGAGTTCATGCGCACCATGTGCCCCGCGTTCGCCGTCGAGGCGACGGCGAACGCAAACACAACAAATAGTGCCAAGAAGCGTCCAATCATTCCGCACATATCACATTGTTACACCCGACGTTCAAGCAGTCGAACCACCAAGGTGCCGAAAATCATTGCTAGAAACACCAAGAAAATTCGATGCTATCAAGAGTTCGACAAGAAAGGTCGCCCTCGAACCCCGCTTATGTCTGACATGACGCCGCCTAGCGGCGGGTCCGTCGCTGACCAATATCGTCAACGGTGCTGAGTAGCCGGATATCCTGCTTTTGCGAGCGCGGCCTCAAAGGCCTCACGAGACTGCTCGGACATGACCACTATCTTCCTGTTCGATAGGTCAGGAGTGACCTTGGCGACGGGGTCGACGGATTGAATCGCCTTGGTGACGCTGCGGACACAACCGCCGCAGGACATGTTCTGGATATCAAATTGCATGAGAATCTCCTGTTCGTCGCTCATGCCATTTCAGATAGAGCTTCCCACCGTTGGAAGGTCAAGTCCCAATGCTGATAAATTTGCTATTGACCTTCCAACGGTGGGAAGCCCTATTTTACGTCACGAATGCCGCAATTCGTACGCAAGGAGCCTCGATGAACGCCCCGCTCAAAGATCATGCAGTTTCGTTCGAACCAATAGTACTTCCCATTGAGGGCATGAGTTGCGCCTCGTGTGTGGGTCGCATCGAGAATGCGCTGAAGGCAGTGCCGGGTGTCGCGGACGCCAGTGTTAACTTGGCAACAGAGATGGCCGATATTTCGTTCGCTGCTCCCGTCGAGCACGGCGCCCTCGTGTCCGCAGTCGAGGATGCAGGTTATTCGGTCCCCGTAACCCACACCGAGGTCATCATTGAGGGCATGACCTGCGCGTCATGCGTGGGGCGCGTCGAAAGCGCGCTCAAAGCGGTTCCAGGCGTCACGCAAGCGACAGTCAATCTCGCCACGGAGCGCGCGAGCCTGCGCGGCAATGCCGCCGCCACCGATCTTATAAAGGCGGTCGAAAGGGCGGGTTATACCGCCCGGCTGGTGGATCGGGGTTCACAGCAACAGGATGAGGACGCCGCCCGTAAGGATCGGGAGCAGGCGGAGTTACGGCGCGCCGTCATCACGGCGGCGGTGCTGACGCTGCCGGTCTTCGTATTAGAGATGGGCTCGCATCTCATTCCCGGCATACACGACCTCATCATGCGCACGATCGGCATGCAGTGGAACTGGTACCTTCAGTTTGCGCTTACAACGGCAGTGCTTTTCGGCCCCGGCATCCGATTCTATAAAAAAGGCTTTCCCGCGTTGGGGAGGTTTGCGCCCGACATGAATTCGCTCGTGGCGGTTGGCACCATTGCCGCCTACGCTTATTCCATGGTCGCCACCTTTATGCCTTCGCTGCTGCCTGTTGGCACGATCAACGTTTACTACGAGGCGGCCGCCGTCATCGTAACTCTAATTCTGCTCGGCCGCTATCTGGAGGCCCGCGCCAAGGGCCGTACGTCGGAAGCCATCAAACGGCTGGTTGGCCTGCAAGCCAAGACCGCCCGTGTCCGTCGCGACGGCAAGACGGTCGAGATCGCCTTCGGCGAAGTCGCGCCGGGCGATATTGTCGAGGTGCGACCGGGCGAACGCGTTCCCGTTGATGGCGAGGTAACCGAAGGCGAAAGCTACATTGACGAATCCATGATTACCGGTGAGCCGATTCCCGTGGCCAAGACGGCCGGCAGCGCGGTGGTCGGCGGAACGGTCAATCAGAAGGGCGCGCTCGCCTTCCGCGCTACTGCCGTCGGCGGGGAGACGGTGCTTTCCCAGATCATTCGCATGGTAGAGCAGGCACAGGGCTCCAAGCTTCCGATTCAGGCGATGGTGGACAAGGTAACCATGTGGTTCGTGCCGGCCGTGATTGTGGCGGCGCTGCTGACTTTCCTCGTATGGCTCATCTTCGGGCCGCAGCCAGCGCTGACCTTCGCTCTGGTGAATGCCGTCGCCGTGCTTATCATCGCCTGCCCTTGCGCAATGGGTCTCGCCACCCCTACCTCGATCATGGTGGGTACGGGGCGAGGGGCCGAGATGGGCGTGCTTTTCCGTAAGGGTGAAGCCCTCCAACTTCTCAAGGACGCCAAGGTGGTCGCAGTCGACAAGACGGGCACGCTCACCGAGGGCAAACCGGCGCTCACCGATCTGGAGATCGCAGGCGGGTTCGAACGCAATGGCGTGCTGGCACGCGTTGCGGCGGTGGAAGCCAAGTCAGAGCATCCGATCGCCCGTGCCATTGTCGAGGCGGCCGAAGCCGAAGGGCTTGCGCTGCCGGCTATCAGTGGTTTCGAATCGGTGACCGGCTTTGGCGTCAAGGCCGAGGCGGGAGGTGTGTCTATCGAGATCGGTGCCGACCGTTACATGGAGAAACTCGGTCTCGACGTCTCTGCCTTCGCTGAAACCGCAGCACGCCTTGGCGACGAGGGGAAATCTCCTCTCTATGCCGCCATCGGTGGCAAGCTCGCAGCCGTCATTGCGGTGGCCGATCCGATCAAGGAGACAACCCCCGAGGCAATCAGGGCACTGCACGATCTGGGTCTCAAGGTAGCAATGATCACCGGCGATAACCGGCGCACGGCAGAGGCTATCGCCAGAAGGCTCGGTATCGACGAGGTGGTAGCCGAAGTCTTGCCTGAGGGTAAGGTCGAGACGGTGAAGGCGCTCAAGACCGAGCATGGCAAGCTCGCATTTGTCGGTGACGGCATCAACGATGCGCCCGCGCTCGCGGAGGCCGATGTCGGTATCGCCATCGGGACCGGTACCGATATCGCCATCGAGGCCGCCGATGTGGTGCTGATGTCAGGCAGCCTCAAGGGCGTACCGAACGCAATAGCGCTTTCGAAGGGCACGATCCGCAACATCAAGCAGAACTTGTTCTGGGCCTTCGCCTACAACGCGGCGCTAATCCCGGTGGCTGCCGGGGTGCTCTATCCCGTGTCTGGCGTCCTGCTCTCACCTGTGCTGGCAGCGGGTGCGATGGCACTTTCGAGCATCTTCGTGCTCGGCAATGCGCTGCGCCTTAAACGGTGGAAGCCGCCCATGCCGGCGGTCGGCAAGGCTCCCCAATCTGGGCGCCCGGCAACATCGGATGTCTCAAGCGATGTGCACGAAATGGAAAGGAACGCGGCATGAACATCGGCGAAGCAGCGCGCGTCTCTGGCGTAAGTGCCAAGATGATACGCTACTACGAGCAGAATGGCCTCATCCCGCCAGCTGAGCGAACCGCGTCGGGCTATCGCGACTACTCCACCAATGACGTGCACATGCTTCGCTTCATCCGGCGGTCGCGCGATCTCGGTTTTTCGGTCGCCGAGATTAACGAGCTTCTGGGATTGTGGCGCGACCGC
Source organism: Pseudorhizobium halotolerans (assembly GCF_902153235.2). Taxonomy (NCBI): domain Bacteria; kingdom Pseudomonadati; phylum Pseudomonadota; class Alphaproteobacteria; order Hyphomicrobiales; family Rhizobiaceae; genus Pseudorhizobium; species Pseudorhizobium halotolerans. Next base: position 47,236 of record NZ_CABFWE030000013.1, read on the forward strand.
AGTCGCCAGAGCGCCGACGTCAAGCGTATCGCACTGGCCCGTATCCGGGATCTACGCCGCAAGATCGAGGAGATGGAGCAAATGGCAGCAACACTGGAGCATCTGGCGGCGTGCTGCTCGGGCGACAATCGACCCGACTGCCCCATCCTCGCCGATCTAGAAAATCCTGACGATGTCGATGAACCGAAACGGCCGCGTGGCGCGATCAACTAGCGCCCGGCGGCAGACAAGAAAGTAGATATCTCATATAACATAACTGTCTTGTTCCCAAAAAGCGGGTGCATTCGTGATTGACACCCTAAGTCACAAGGTGGTTGCCGGCACCGTTTCGGTGATTGACCCAGCGAGCCGCCGGGTCGTTCGCAGCATTCCTGTGGGAGCCGGTCCTGGAGGGGTTGCGCTTGGAACGGCGAAGGAATGACATGGACCGGGATGGCGGGATCCGTCGCGGTCACCGCGCCACGGGTACGTCAGCACGGGCCACCTAGATCAAACCTGAAACACGGGAGCAAACCCTCCTCCCGGCGTTCTAAGGTTGGTCGTCTGTCCCTGGTAGAGTCGGGCCGCGGCCAGGAGCACACCCCCTGCATAAGTGTAAAGGCGAATGTCTGCCTTCAGAAATTCGGATGATTGGTCAACCAGGACCGCTCGTTCGCCCGGCGCTGCAAAGGCCTGGGCGACATAACTGCCCGTCGTGATCTGGGCCCACACAGATCTCGTGAGCTTGTTCCCTCGGTATGCAGCCTTGCTGCCGTGACCGCCGGCGGGCTTGAAAAAAAGGCGCTTCCTCTTCGTCCACAACTCATCTGCGTTGCCGGGCGTGACTGTAATCGTTCGCGGGACACCCGTCGCGAGGACTTGCACCTCTTCCGGTCCGACCCCGAAAAGCCGAAACTGTTCGGGATCGGAGAGGAGGGTGAGGTTGCGCTTGTCGGCGAAAAGGGCGTGGGCCCGCGGGTTAGGAGTGACGACAACTGCTCCATCCAGATAAGCCGACTTGAGCGCTGCGTGCTCGGGCTGCGCAAGTGCGAAGTCGACCAGACGATTGTAGACGAGGTCGATCGGGCCGCTCCCGACCTGAAGGGTGCCCTGATCGTAGAGGAGATGCCGTCCATCGGCCACGACGGCCTCGATCCCGTGCCTTTCGAAAAAGCGCTGGGCCAGGACGAATTCAGGGTAAAGGTACTGAGCCTCGGGATCGTCATCGACGATTGCTACGCGTCTCGGGCTCCCGGAGCGCCCCTGCCGTGACCACTCGCTCTGAAACATCTGCAGCACGGCCGACTCGAATTGATCGGCATCGGTTCGGCCGCGCGATTGGCCGGCATCCTGGCAGCAACTCCGCTGTGCTCGCGCGAGAGGCGCAATGAGAAAGGCTCCGCCGGCGTTGGTGTTGACCTCGATCAACTTTGGTCCGTCCGCCTCGATGTGGAAGTCGTATCCCATGAACACGCCGACCGGCCCTGGGTCATAGCGCGCGACCTCAGGCGCCCAGGCGAGAACAGCGTCACGGTAGGCGGGCAGGCCAGATATGGTCTCGATCGCCCGCACTACGGCCAGCATTTGCTTGACCATCTGGGTCGAGGCGAAGATGGCTACGTTAGAGAACAGGTGAGGGCGCGTTTTTAGCAGCGTTGCTGAGAAGGCAGCGTCGCCCGTCTCCCGTTCGAAAGCCCGACCAAGGACCTGTCGGTCGAGGGTGATGCAGAAGCAACTGCGGTTGAGTCGATCTGATGCCGCCTCGTTCGGTATAGCTGTGTGGGTTTCCTCCTGCTCGTTCATGCCTTTTCCTCCGCATTGCATGGGTCGGCATCTCTTGCGAGGAATGTCTGCGCCGCCACCTTAAGCCTATGTCCGATGCTCTTGTCATGCCCGTCCAGAGCTCGATGTGTTCTGGCGCGACTAATCCGATCTTCGTCCTTCACAGGCTACCACGAGATTGAGCTAGCGCCCGACGTGGCCACGGCCGAGTTCGAAATTGGATCGAAGGTCACGTTCGAAGCGGTGGTCATCCGCTGTCGAACTATCTTACGACGAGGACAGGAAGCGATGAGCGGCTCACCACCTCCTGGGTTTGGCTGCCCAGAAAGAGGCGTTCGAGACCCCGGCGGCCATGGGACGCCATAACGATCAGGGAGCAATCTTCCTCAGCCGCCGTATCAAGGATCGCTTCCGCCGGGCGGCGGTTAGGAACGTGGCGCGTTTCGCACGTAACGCCTAGTCTGTCGGCGCTCGCCTTGATGGGAGCGAGCAGTTCCTGCGCGAACTTGATCTGGTCTGCATCGTAGCGCTCGAAGTCGCCGGGTCCAAGGGCCCAGCCTTCTCCCGCGTAAATCGGAAACGGCTCGGTGACTGTGACCACCATGACTTTGGCGTCGAGATTCTTTGCGAGCGAGAGCCCGTGATCGACACCTTTTTGGGCAATTTCCGAACCATCCGTAGCGATGAGGATATGCTTGTACATAGCTGTAGTATCCGTTCTGGATCATTCGAGTGAGAATGTCGTGCCTGCGCGCCGTTCAAGAATGGCACGCGCATCTTCAAGTTTGCCGATACCAGAAAGCCGGCCGGCAATTGACGCGAACTCAGCTTTCCTCGATCTGACTGCATTACCGCACCCAGCGCCTCGTCCGCCAGCATGCTTCGGTACCCCCAGACGTCAACGCACTGAAAAACTCGATAGATCGATGTTTCAGCGAGTAAAAGTCTCCGATTGCGACGCGGGCTGTAGACTGCGCCAGGAAAACGTACTCCACTTAGCCAAAACTACGTTGTCAATACGTTCTCAATGTCGCGCATAACGACGTCCATGCCCTGCATACCATCGATCGTAACGAGTTCTCCTCTCCGGCGATAGTAGTTCAACAGCGGCTCTGTTTTATGCCGGTATTCGTCGAGACGCCTGGCAAAGGTAGCCCGATTGTCGTCTCTACGAGCCGTGCCGCCAGCGGCCAGCGTATCGGCGACGCGCTTTTCCATTCGTTTGATGAGCGAGGCCTGCTCGACCTTCAGTTCGATCACCGCATCAATCTTGACGCCCTTTTGCTCCAGCATCGCCGTCAGGGCTTCCGCCTGCGCGACCGTCCGGGGAAAGCCGTCTAGAATGAAGCCCTTGCGGCAATCCTCTTGATCGATCCGGTCGGATACCATCTGGTTGACTACATCGTCGGGTACGAGTTCGCCGCGATCCATGATCGCCTTGGCCCGGCGCCCGATTTCGGTGTCGTTGGTCACTGCAGCGCGCAGCATATCGCCTGTGGAAAGCTGAGGAATGGAGTGGCGTTCGGCCAATCGCTGCGCCTGCGTTCCCTTCCCTGCTCCCGGCGGTCCGAACAATATCAGTCTCATTGTCTCGTTTTTACTCCTCGGATCTTCGACTTCCTGAACAAACAACCCTTCGTGTTGAGAATGGTGACCTTATTCGCGCGAAAATGTCGTACCGGCACGCCGTTCAAGAATGGCAAGCGCGTCTTCAAGTTTGCCAATACCGGAAAGCCGCCCGGGAACTGACGCGAACGCTGCCGCTGCCTCAACTTTCGGTCCCATCGAACCGGGCGGGAAATCAGCGGGGTCGATCTCGTTGGGGCGAACGCGGTCGATCCGTCGCTGCCGCTCTGTTCCCCATCCTTCGTAGACCGCATCGACGTCCGTCAACATCAAGAACGCATCGGCCGACAGTTCCTCGGCCAGAAGCCCGGCTGCGCGGTCCTTGTCGATCACGGCCTCAACGCCTTCAAGGTCGCCGGCAGCGTTTTGGATCACCGGAATACCACCGCCCCCAGCGCAGATGACGGTGACGCCATTGTCCACAAGAAGGCGGATGGTTTCGATCTGGGTGATCCTGCCGGGCAAGGGGGAAGGAACCACGCGCCTCCACTTGCCTGGGCTTTCCTCTACGAGTGGCCAGTTATGGAGTTGTGCGACCTTCTGGGCTTCGGCCAGTTCATAGATCGGACCGATCGGCTTTTCTGGCCGGGCGAACGCGGGATCGTCTCGAACGACTTCAATCTGAGTGAGTAGGGTGGCGAGCCTCGCATCCTTGGGCAGTGCATTGGCCAGTTCCTGCTCGATCAGATAACCGATCATACCGATGCTCTCGGCGCTGATGATGTCGAGCGGAAAAGGCGGCACCTCCTTGTAAGCGGCGGCCTGAAGCGCCAACAGGCCCACCTGCGGTCCGCTTCCGTGAGCGACAACGATGTCATGATCGCGTGCGACCTCGGCAAGTGCGATGGCCGCTGTACGCGCGTTCGCCCGCTGCGCCTCCGCCGTCATCGGCTCGTCGCGCTTGAGCAGGGCATTTCCCCCAAGGGCTATGATAACTTTCATATCAGGACCCCAAGGTGGCGACCAAGATCGCCTTGATCGTGTGCATCCGGTTCTCGGCCTGATCGAAAACAACTGAGGCTTCCGACTCGAACACCTCCTCGCTCACCTCCATGCTGTCGATCCCATATTGTCGGAAGACCTTCTCGCCAATCTCAGTGTCCCGATTGTGGAAGGCGGGTAGACAATGCATGAACTTGGCGTGCGGGTTGTCAGTCGCCGCCATTAGATCAGCAGTGACACGGTAGGGCATCAGCAGCTTTATGCGTTCCTCCCAAACCGAATCCGGTTCACCCATCGACACCCACACGTCCGTATATACGAAATCACATCCCTTGACCGCTTCGACAGGGTCTTCGGTCAGGGTAATCTTCGCACCGGTCTTTTCCGCGATCTGGCGGCATTGCCGCACCAGTTCCTCGTCCGGCCAGCATGCCTTCGGCGCCCCCAGACGAATGTCCATGCCGATCTGAGCCGCTCCGGTGAGCAGGGAATTTCCCATGTTGTTGCCGGCATCACCCAAAAAGGTAAAGGCGACCTGCGAGAGGTGCTTTCGCGTGTACTCCCGCATTGTCAGGAAATCGGCAAGAATCTGGGTGGGATGGGACTCGTCGGTCAGGCCATTATAGACAGGAACGCCGGCATAGGCTGCCAGCGTTTCGGCCTGTTCCTGACCAAAGCCGCGATACTCGATGCCATCATACATGCGCCCGAGCACACGCGCTGTATCCTTCATCGACTCTTTTTTGCCAATTTGAGTCCCTGTGGGTCCCAGGTAGGTGACATGCGCTCCCTGGTCATAGGCGGCCACCTCGAACGCGAAGAAGATGAAAACGGCGGAGTTGAGAATCACCAGGGACCAAAGCCCATATGCAGGAATGTCCTCATGCATGATTTTGTTCCTGAAACTCTCAATGTTGATGGGGAGGACGCTTCGGACTCGGCGAAGATGAGCGTCCGCCTCGATGGTCGTGTCCGCCGTGGCGTCCGTGCATGAAGAAGTGGAGGAGCGGACAAGCGAGAATTATCAGCCACGGCAGCCACCCGAGCAGATGGGCCCGATGCTCGGCAATCAGGTAAAAGGTGCCGATGGCCAGAAATCCCCATAGTGCGATGTTCGTGGCGGAGATGCGCCGCAGAGGTTGGTCGTCGTTGCTCGGCTGTCTAATCTTGGGTGGCATGGTCTTTGTCCGCCTTTCTGCACAGCGATTGCGTCCCAACGCAGGCGACGCAGCGGTTGGGGGTCAAGCCCGGAGCAGCGGTCCCGCATCGATTGCGGGGACAACAATGTGTGCACTGGAAAGCAAAAACCTTGATCTCTGTTATAGTTTTGTTTGGGCTTGCACCTTGGCGAGCGAAACTGTCCGCCGCAGCTCACGGGCACTTGGCGTAGTTGCGATTGGCCGGCGACCGCCGCGGCCAGACGGGGGATGACCGTGTGACTGTCGCCACAGCGGCGGCAAACTTTAACCAAGATCAATCTTCGGCTCAGCGCCATCAGCTACCATTTCGCATACAGTTTTCGTCAAAAGGGCTTTCGTTGTTCTCGTGTCGTCTTGGGGACGCGCCGCGTTGACCGTGACCGAAGAGGGTGAAACCTCGACAGTGCCAATCAGCCTGTCAAGACATTGAAACGAGCCTCCACGTCATCAACCGCCAGCCGGCGCTCGCCGTAACTATCGGGGAGCCTGATTTCGTTAAAAGTGTCGAATGCATTCAAGTGGTAGCTGATCCCCACCGCGCGTTCTAACAGGCCGTCAGGCCGGTGGTAGAGTCTCAAAAGAGGTAACAAGTTCGCTAATCGTCCGGGCACAGGAGCCGATCCGGACGTCGACCCCGGCCGCGCAGAGCTTGTCGCGCTCGGATGCTCCGACATATCCGCAGATCAACCGAATTGACCCACTGGCAAGGATCAAGTCGCAGGTTGACTCGTTCGTTCTAGCTGCGTTTGAACGGAACCGTCGCTTACGTGACGCTGGATCGACGACGAGCAAGCCATCGCTTTTGGCGAAGAAGGGGCTTAGCACAGCCTTTCTTTGGCTGCGAGAGACCAGCAGGGCTACGCAACGCTTTAGATCAAACGCTGGCGAGGCTGTCGATACCATTCTTGGCTCGTGGAACACCGCTCATTTCTCCCACTTCCTAATAATTATGATCGGCGTGGATGGGATGCACTTTAATCTCGATCAAGTGCGCTCCAACCATCGTTGCCGCCAATTTGCAATTTGCTTCGCGGGCAATGGTAGTTGCTCAGCCCCAGCCGCCCCGCGATCTCTTTGATCCCGGTCAAAGTGTCCGTAGGCAATATGTGCGATGGTGCGACCTTGCATGACATGCGACAGGATGGAATCCTGCCGTGCAAATATGGGAGTTGCGCGAAACAGTCGGGAGGCGGTGGGTAAGTGCACATGCTCAAGCTACTGGCATTGCTGGTCGTTTGCACGGTTTCCTTCTTCATGCAGGGGAAGCTGGCCTTGGCGCATGAGGGAAGTTTCGCGCCTGTTCATTCGATCTCCCAGCGTCAGATGGCCCTAAGTCCCGAATTCCCCGCGCCATTGCCCCCGAATGACTGCTCCTCCCAACGGACATGCTGCATGGTAGTATGTTCGCCATGCCAGGTGCTCATAGCCGGGCACCGAGCCGAGTTCACCTGGAGATTAGGTGAATCTTCGGCCATCCCCGCTCTTGGTGACGATTGCCTCAGGTCAATCATTCTTGGCCGAGATCCTCCGGTCCCACGATCCCATCGCCTCTAGGTCGTTCCTCGCTGTCCTGACCAAGGCGCGGGTGTTTGTTCGTCTGGTTTTCCGCGTCGGAAAGTTAGGGATGGCAAAGCACGACAACGGCGTTGTTGCCGGAGCGAGGATTTTCATCAGATCAATAAACTGGTTGCGGACACAGCCACCGGAGCGGAAGCACGCCTGGCGACTGTAATAAAAGTTGGGATCGAGCGTCCTTACCACATGAGGTAACGTCACTGTCGCTCTTGTCGCGACCGATGAGTTCCAACGTGGACGGAGTAGACCATGTTTCAAGGACTTACGGCACAGGAAGCTGCACGCCCTTCGGGCGGTCCGCTTGATGATTTGAGCAGGTGCCCAAAGCGCCCGAATGACGGAGCCGACAGCGAGGCTTGGGCTCCGGTGATAGGATTGCCGCCGTCGACGGATGCCTACCGGCTTCTCCCGCGTTTTCGAACGGGAGATCGCAGGATGTCGGCTGGGCGGGACCTGTTCCGCATCGGCGAGACAAGCAAGTCGATCTTCAACCTTCTGTCCGGCTGGGTAGCGATCTACACCCTGCTTGAAGATGGCAGACGGCAGATCGTCCATTTCGCGCTACCAGGAGCGGTCATGGGAGTGCCGACTTCAAACGGGGCTAAAATCAGCTACGGGGCGCAGGCCCTGACGGAAGTGGTTGTTTCGGTTATCCCGAACACTGTGCTGACAACCGTTTTGAAGGACGATCCCGAGGTCAGCATGCGGCTGGTGCGCACACTGGCCCGTGACACTAGTATAGCCTATGACCATATGACGAGTATCGGGCGTCGCACCGCGCGAGAGCGCGTCGCGTACCTTCTTCTTGAACTGTTCACGCGCCATCGGGCCCAATGGCCCGGCAACCGCATTGAGGAGATGGTAATCCCGCTCACACAGGAGCAGATCGGGGACGCCACGGGCCTTACCTTCGTTCACGTGAACCGTGTTCTAAGCACGTTGCGCAAAGACAAAATCGTGCATTTCCACTATCGGCGACTCCGAATACTCGATCCCGATCGATTGATCGAGGTAGCCGGGGTTGACCCGCAAACCGCGATGTCATGGTTTGAGCGGCGATCAACCTGAACGTCCCCTTCGGACCAATCAGGGTCCGCCATAGCGCTCCACGATCACGAGGCCGATCGCTGTCAAGACCAGACCGAATGCCAGCGAGGGTCCGAACTGCTCGCCGAAAAACCCGATACCGAGCAGCAGGGCGAAGACCGGCGTCAGGAGGGTGAATGCATTCGCTTGGCTGAGCGGAACGCGATCGTGCACCCAAAACCAGAGCCAGTACGCCAAGGCTGTTCCGGGAAGGGCCAGAACGATCAATGAGAACCCGAAGTCCGACGAAAGGTGTATCTGAAACGGCTGCTCCAGCGCCAACGCCATAACTGCCAGAGGGATTGCTCCGAGGAGAAGCTGCGCCGACATTGCGATCAAAGGGTCAATTCGGTTTCTGATACCTTTCATCAGGACATTGCTAACGGCGAGGCCAGCGGCTGCCAAGACGATGAATGCCGGTCCTATCATGCCATCGAAGCCTTGCTTGATGTCGAACTGAGGCACGGCAACGGCGACGATCCCGAGGAACCCGATCGCCAATCCAACGTATTGTGCGGGTCGCAACCGTTCCGAGAGGAATGCAAATGCTAGCGCGGCCGCGATCAGGGGCTGACTATTGGCAATGACAGTCGCGAGCCCTGGCGAAACAAATTCAGCAGCGTGGAACATCCCGAAATAGGCCGATGTGGTGGCTCCAAGGCCAATGAGCGCGAGAGCAACCCACGATCGGAAATCAGTTGGAATGGGCCGCCGAAGCATTATTGCGACCACGCCCAAAGCCAAGCCTGCCAAAACAGCCCTCAGTGTCGCGAAAGTGCGAAAGTCATATGCGAGACGTGTGTCAGGCCGAGCGTGATGAGTGGAAAGCAGAGAGCGTTGAGAAAAGCGACCAGCAGGAGAATCAGTGTGAAGCGAGAAACCATCATCCGTCCACCCAGCGACCTCGCCGGCCGTAAACGATTGCTCCATGCACCACGACGACAGGTCACCTGATTCTTTTCTGTATGACAACACTTTCGGCGATCCAAAAAGAGTGGGTCGCTATATGTCTCTTGGTAACTTCTCGTGACTTGAAATGGCAGCACGTACAGCGGCGATCTGCTCCGCCTTTTCGCAGTAGCAATCGAGAAAACCGTGGATGGGACAGGTCCGGCACATCTCCTCTAGGCGCTTGCGAAGCGCGCGACGACCTCGGTGCAACCGGACGGTGATGTTATTCAGCGAGGTTCCTAGGCTTGCGGCAAGCCGATCGCGTGGCTCGCCGAGAATGTCCGCGCGCCAAATGATGTCCGCATACTCCGCCTTAATCGTAGGCAGTAAGCGGTACAGACAATTGCAAATGGTTGCGTCAAGCCCTAGGTCGGACTCGGCAGAATGGTTCTCTAAACTGTCGGGATCGACCTCTGTTTCGCGCTTGCGACGCCTTATCCTGTCTCGCTGATGGTCGACGATAGTCGTTGCAAGAATCCTCCCTAACCAGCCACGCATAGTACGAACGTCGCGAAGCTGAAATGACCGCTCCAAGGCGCGCAAGGAGAACCGTTGAAGCACTTCCTCCGCCTCGTCCCGGTCGCGGAGCCGATTTTTAAGGAAACGCATTATTTCTTGCCGTACCTCGACCAACGCTCGCTGGACGGCTGCATCGTGCGGCTTGGCACCGTCGCCTTCCCAAATCCTTCCTAACGTTTCATCATCTTCATTGCGGGTCATTAAATGCTCCTGTCTAGTGAGCCAGAGCCTGCTCAAACTTATCGTCTGTTACCGCCCGGTGTAATTCTTTAATCTAGATCAAGATCTTTCCATTTCCCCAACCTTGCTCGACTATTCGGTGCGTCACTTCGAGATAGGGGTGGAAATGCAGCACACCGGTTAGCGAAACCACGTCGCTGCGCCGAGACTTTGGCAGAGCGACGTCGCGGCAATGGGGAAATCTTTGACTGCGAATGTGGGACGGAGGAACTGCACTGGGAGCATTTTATCATTGCGCACTGTGATCCGATCCCGGAGCTGCTACATTGTGCGCCAAGCGCTGACTACCCTAAACCTGAGCCGAAGTGGTCTGTGGGGCGAGTACCCACAATGTAGCGGCTACCTTTCTCCAACCCCCGCAGCCTCGTAGTTGCTATGGTCCACCGGGCCGGTTATTTCTTGGTGTCATGTTTGATGGCGACTGTCCGTAGTCGGGCGTCCGGTGAGGAGTTCGATTGGTCAAATTGGTAGGCTGGCTCGGCCGTGGCAGATAAATCTCGATTGCGGTGGCCCTTCACGATCCGGCTGTTGCACTGGTTAAGCGTGGTGACGTTCGCAATACAGATCGCGCTGTCTTTTGGCCCGATGAAGGGCTCTGGGATGGCATCAATGCTGTGGCTTCCTTCGCACATTTCTACAGGCGTCCTGATCTTTCTTCTCACCGTGTTCCGCCTTGTTATTCGGGTCTGTACACGTGCACCTGACCGAAGCCCCTCATTGCCCGCACGAGCTGCCGCGGCCCTTGTACAGTGGTGCTTGTATGCATTTGTTCTTGCTGTTGTGATAACCGGCTGGCTCGCCTATCGTCCGATGCCGTTGATGCCGCCGGCACGCCTGTTCGGAAGCTTGCCGATTCCCAAAGCGCCCTCCTTTGCGGGCCTGAACGCCCGAGACTTCATCGCCGTCCACAGCACGCTGTTTTGGGTGCTTGCCACGCTGGTTGCTGTGCACGTGCTGGTTGCCGCAATGCATGCAGTGCTGTTTCGCGACGGGGTGATGAGCGGGATGCTGTTCAGGCGTTCGCGCGAAGCCAAGGCTGAGGACGGTGGATTTGCCGGTTAGATTTGAATGTGTTCACCCGTTCATCGCCCAAAGCCTGCCACCAACGATTACGGCATAGCGGACCCCCTTGCCACCGTATCCTAAGGGAGAGTTCCATCTTCTTTCAACGCGCGGCATAGCCTGCGTCGGCACTGGCGCTGAGCGCGGGTTCTCGACTGTCGTTATAGTCGACAGACCCGGGCGATTGCGATCGTCTCTTGGCCGCCGCTGCCATCGGCATATCCTTCTGTTGGCAGTTGATGCCGGTACTCGTCAGCCAACCGGAAATGCGCTTTCATCTTGGGCGCTTTTCGTGGGGATCTGATAACATCGAATCGATCGGTGTTTGATCTGGAGCAAGTTGCTACGGTTGCGTTCGGATTACATTTAAGCGTGTTGAGGGCTTTTAGGCACCGTGAGGACGCACCGCCGTGAGGGCAGTCGCCAGAATGTCGAGGACTTCTAGCAAGCGGAATGGAAAGGTTCCGTTCGCTACCCGCTGCTGGCTCATCGTGTGCATATCGACCTTCCTCGCTGCCAGCGCGTTTCTCTACGGTGCAAGCCACGTGCATGCCTTCCCGGTTGGCGAAGCGCAATATGGTGTGCAGAATGGCAACTTTACGGGCAGTTCCGATCACGGACATCCGGTGCCATGTGATGACGAGGAGCGCGGCGACGGCAACTGCTGCGTTGCTCATCCTAGATGCGGCATCTGTGCCCCGTTACCCTCACAAAGTTTCGCCGCCGCCCTGCCGGTGGAGACTTTTGGCGTCACGACCTTTCCGGCATCGGAACCTGGCGGCGCCCAACGTCAGTTGCGGCCTCCGCGTCTCTTCGTGACCGCTTGAGCGCATGCTCTCCGTTTCGTGCGTTCCAAGTCAGCCTAAATGGCCGGATTCGCGAATACGAGAGCATTGATCATGAACTACCTGTTCAGGTGAAGTTCCTGACCCCGGAAACCTGACCATCCCATTACCACCATCATCTCTCTTGCGGCGACGGGCATGATGATCCTTGCCCCGTATGACGGCTGAGAGCCAAGGAGCATAAGGTTATGACAAGGAACACTTCCAAGAATGTTATCGCAATCGAAGCCGCAGAGAGCCGAACGACATTTTCACGATATCTCGTGACTTTGATGCTTGGCGCCGCGACGGCTATGGCGATGTCATTTGCGCCGCCAGCGGGGGCGGAGCCTGCGGACTTCGGCTTCGTCTACACGGCAGATGAATATGGAAACACCATTAGCCGGATCGACGTGGGAACGGGGACGGTGGAAATCCTTCCAGTCAGGATCACGCCCCACAATGTCCAGTTCGTGCCCGGCAAAAATCTGTTGCTCGCAGTTGGGCTGCCTGTATCCGACGGAGGAGAAAGCTCCAACGGAAAAGACGACGCCCACGGCGATAGCGATGGCGGACACGGTGGCGGAGGTCACGGCGCTGCGACCGCGGGCGAACTGGTCGTCCTCGACACGACAGACATCACGTCTGAGCCGAAGGCCTCGATCGCCGTCGGCGGCCATCCCGCACATGTGATTGCCGATGCGGAAGGCGGCCTTGCCTATGTGACCAATTCCGAGGATGACACGGTGTCGGTCATCGACCTCGAACAGGGCAAAACCGTAGCCGCTGTAGCGACTGGCGACTACCCGCATGGCCTGCGGATGAGCCCGGATGGCAAGTCCATCTATGTCGCTAACGTCGAAGACGGCACCGTGTCGGTCATTGACACGGCCTCTCGCTCCGAAACCGCCCGCATCAAAGTCGGCGTCGCACCGGTCCAGGTTGGCTTCACACCCGACGGGAGTCGCGTCTACGTTTCCTTGCGAGACGAGAACAAGGTGGCAATGATCGACACCGCCACCCGACAGGTGGCCGCGCGCATCGATGTCGGCCGCTCTCCCATCCAGGTACACGCGACTCCAGACGGTCGCTTCGTCTATGTTGCCAACCAGGGCACTGAAGAAGAGCCAGATGACACCGTTTCGGTCATCGACGTCGCAGGCGGAAACGTCGTCAAGACGATTCGGACGGGCGCCGGGGCTCATGGCGTTACCGTCAGCGACGACGGTGCATTCGTCTTTGTCACCAACATCGTCGAAGGCACTGTTTCAGAGATTTCGTTCGAAAGCCAGTCCGTCGTTCGCACCTACCGGGTCGGCAAGGGCCCCAACGGGATCACCTATCAGGCGCGTTGAACCAGACGGGCGGCGTACCGCCGCCCGCTTTCACACCAAACGATGGAGCAAAAACATGACCAGTCTCGTGAAGACCATTCTTGCAGCGGCACTGCTGCTTTCAACGCCCGCTCTAGCGGAGGAGGCCCACCATAAGCCTTCCGGAACCGCGGAATCTCTCACAGGCGATATGGCCCCGCAGGCGGGTGCGTCGGCCACCATGTCCGACAGTGGCGCCTCGGGGATGATGGGCGGGGACATGATGAAGATGATGGAGCAGATGATGCGCGGGATGAGGGCAGGCGGAATCGAGATGGATGCAAGCGGTCCCATGCGGCAGATGATGTCGCCCGAACATGTGGAAGGGAGGATCGCCTTCCTGCGGACCGAGCTAAAGGTCACCGACGCGCAGCAACCGCTCTGGGAGGTCGTCGCCGAGGTCCTGCGTGCGAATTCCATCGGGTCCAAGGGCATGATGCCCGCAATGATGGGCGGGATGATGCAGCCAGGAGCTTCGTCGAAACCGCTTCCGCAGACGCTTGCCGACCTGGAGCGCATGCTGTCGTCCCGCCTTGACAGTTTGCGCCGCCTGAACTCGGCGCTCGAGCCCTTCTATGAGTCGCTGGATGAGACCCAGAAGAAGACGGCCGACGAACTGTTGATGCCGATGGGTATGATGTGAACGGCAACACCATCTTCCTGCGGCGCCAGCTCGCCGCAGGGAGACACTGCGATACATGTCGGAACTAATGAAATGGGGTGATTCAATTTCATTTTGAAAGGCCCTAGTGCCGTCTGTGGAGGCTTTATCGTCGTGACGGTCGAAAGGGCAAATTTTGCATTGTCGGAATCGGCCTCCCACTTCAACAGGGCGGTTCCTTTGATAATGCATCCGTGATCGAGCAAGGGGATTGACCTTCCATCTACTGGAGCCCCTATGATCGCTTCAACGTGCCGACCGAACGAAGACGACTGGAATGCCGAAACGGAAGGTGCCCGACATGACCTGCGGACATTGCGCGGGCGCGGCGAAGAAGGCGATACATTGCGCCGACAGCCAGGCGACCGTTGCAGTTGACCTTGCATCGAACACCGGGTCGATCGTGACTTCCGCGGTTGCCGCCGAAATTTCGAAGTCGGTCGGCTCCGCAGGTGATCCGAACAAGGCGGTCTGAGGGGAAGGAGAGAACAGGTGAAAGAATTCGTGCGAATGATTGTCGCAGCCCTGATGACAGGCCTTGTGGGCACGGCCACCGCGACTGCACCGGCAACGGTGGCCGAGACCGTTTCAGTCTTGGAACTGCAGGAGCGCACCCACGTTCACGGATTGGCGGTCGATCGCCGGAGCCCGGACCAGCTTCTGATCGCAACACACCACGGCCTGTTCCGCTCTGGCCCTGACGGGCAGGTGGAACTTGTGTCTCCGGTGCAGGACTTCATGGGCTTCACCCCCGATCCGACCGATCCCAGCCGGCTCTTCGCCAGCGGCCATCCCGCAGGCGGCGGCAATCTCGGCTTCATCGCCTCCAGCGACAACGGCGTGACATGGCAGCAGGTGGCTGCAGGCGTCGACGGCCCCGTTGATTTCCACCAGATGACGGTCAGCGCCGCCGATCCAAAAATGATCTACGGCGCCTATGGGGCGCTGCAGGTAACACGCGACGCCGGAAAGACATGGTCGATCGCGGGACCGCTGCCGCAAAAGCTGATCGACCTGGCCGCGTCGGCCGCCAGTCCCGATACTGTCTACGCCGCAACCGAGGGCGGGCTGCTGGCAAGCCTTGACGGCGGACAGAGCTGGCAAGAAATCCTTGCAGGCGCTCCGGTAAGTCTCGTCGAGGTGACGCCAGATGGTTCGCTCTACGCGTTCGTCCTCGGGCGTGGCCTCGTGCGCTCCGCCGAAGCGGACCTGGACTTCAAGACCGTCTCGGATTCCTGGGGTGATCGAATCCTGCTGCACCTTGCCGTCGATCGGGCCGACAAGAGCAGAATGTTCGCCGCCTCCCACAAAGGCGCGATCCTGGCCAGCACCGACGGCGGAAAGACATGGGTCGAATTCGGCAAATGAGGCTGATGGCAATGAGCCGGCGTTCGCTTGGGACGTTCGCACTTGTCACCGCGGCGGCGGTTGGAGTCTTTCTTGTTCTCGACAGCAGATCAGACGCCTTGCTCAAGGCGGGGAATGCCAGCGTCGTCGGTCGCGGACAGGTCGTCTACCTGGAACATTGCGCTTCCTGCCATGGCCGAAACCTCGAAGGACAGCCAGATTGGAAGTCCCCGGACAACGAAGGATTTCTACCGGCGCCGCCGCACGACGCAAGCGGCCACACCTGGCATCATCCGGACAGGGTTCTTTTCGACGTCACCAAACTCGGCGTTGCCAAGGCCGCCAACCTCAAGAACTACAAGACGCGCATGCCCGCCTTTGAAAATTTGCTTGAGGATGACGAGATCATCGCAGCCCTTTCCTACATCAAGGCAACTTGGCCCGAAGACATGCGTCGTCGGCATGATCAGCTGAACCGGGTGGACGAGTTGAGGAAGCGCTCCAATCCTTGACGATATACGGCTACCGGCTGGCTGCATCGAGCAGACAGTCGATTTAACTAAGGCCTCCGGGCTTTGTTCCGAGCGGGCGTTCGACTATTCAGGAGATCGTCTGGTGAAAAAAAGCCGCGCCTGAACCAAACCGGTCGGCACGATTACTATTGTGACGCGGAAGGTGCTTCGGCGCCAACGGCTTGCATCTCCATGGGTAGAGAGGACTCGCGCCTTGACTGTATCCTTAGCGCGCGCCATCGCCGCATGAACGCTCAATTCTCAACAAATTCTGGTATCCGGCGTGGATGATTTCGCGATTCTCGGATTGTTCGCGATCGCTTTCGTCGCAGCCACCATCTTGCCGGCGCAGTCGGAAGCAGCGCTCGTCGGCTTGCTTGTCGCGGGGACGCAATCGCCGCTATTCCTAGTCGCCGTCGCCAGCCTTGGCAACGTGCTCGGCGCTATCGTCAACTGGGCATTGGGGCGCGGGATCGAGCGGTTTCGGGACCGGCGCTGGTTTCCTGTCACTCCATCCATGCTCGATCGCGCCACGGGCTGGTATCGGCGCTGGGGGCGGTGGAGCCTGCTTTTGAGTTGGGCGCCATTCGGCGGCGACGCGCTGACGGTCGCCGCCGGCGTGCTGCGCGAGCCGTTGTGGAGCTTCGTCCTCCTCGTCACAATTGCCAAGACAGCGCGCTATCTTGTGCTGGCCGTGGCCACCTTGAGCCTGGCGTGAGGTTGGTTTGGTCCAGAACCTCATCGCGATCCAACGCGAAATCTACTTGGCTTTCGCCGACCGGATCAGGACATTCGCAAAACCGCGGACTGGATGCTGCTCGCGGCCTACCTAGTTTGGTGGGCAAACCCAAACCGGCAGACGAAGCGGCTATGCAGCGGACCGGCGCCAAAACGGTTCGCCAGATCCAACCTGGCGATATGGTGACGCAGGACTTTAGAGAGGATCGGGTGACGATCGAGACTGATCCGGCGTCGGGGCGGGTCACGCGGGCCACCTGCGGCTGATTTGTCTGTCGCCAAAGAAAAAGGGCCAGCGGTAGCCGCGGCCCTTGAGGTGTGAAGGTCTAAGCCTCCAGAGGGAACGATCGACGCGGCGGCTGGGAGGACCCGCTTCGTCGGTCAAGATTCCATATGGGGAAGCGATAGGCGGCCTGCAAGCTGCTCAATCTGCATTCCGGTTCTAAGGGTCTTTCTCTTCTGGTGCAGTGCTGCGAGCTTCAGCCTGAGACAACCGTTCCAGGAGGGAATTGATCCGATCATCATTCTGTATCGGCTGATGCTTCACATGGGCCTGCGCTGCCTTACGCAACATGTCACTACAGGCTAGCTGCCTGAATACGTGAGGTCTATCTGTCATCGCTGCCCCTCCGTCGCCAGAACGCCGTGAGGAGTCTCAGGTTCCTATCTGAAGTGATGGAGAGATACGGAGAGGTAAAATCTCTCTCAACATCAACCATTACACCGACAAGGGAGGGTTCGCGTCAATGATGCGCGGTTCCCCCAATTTCGCCGCTGCGCAACGAAATCGGCATGTACCACTGTAAAACGGGGAGCTGCTGATGGGATCTGCCGAATGGGTGGCCTGTCTTATGCAGTCGGCATGGTCTTCGTCGCCTAGATGCTCTTTGCCATCAGCTGACCGCTCATATGGGACAGAGATTATGGAGGTAGCAACGGACAGCAGAAACGTTGCCTTCAGCTTGAATGGTCGATCTTCACTTTCCGGGAGATTGTCATAAAGCTCTGTTAGTAGCCTATTTGCCCGTCGTGGAATCTCGCGACTGAACTGTCTCGGGCTTCCCATTCATCGGTTCCTAGCTTCGCATTGATGGGTCATGGGCGCTAACTGTTCGCTCGGAGCGGTCGGCTCACGGCGAAAACCAAAGCCAACCCGTTGAGTGTCATGGCGCGGCTTTCGCCGCGCCATTTCTTTTCTGCCTTCCGATCGTCCGGGGCTCCATGGCTATCACCAGGTCATGCACCATCTTCAAGGCCGTATCGTCGAGCTTCTTCAGGTGGTCGACCGTTTCTCCCATCAGCTTGTTTCTCACGTCTTTTCGTGACTTGCCTTTGGGATGAATAGGTCGTTCGTTGACGAAGGGATCGAAGAACTCTTCCGGAGTGATATCCAGAACCTCGAAAACGTGGATCAGCCGTCCGACGGTCATCAAGGAAGAGGCGTTCTCGTAACGGGAATAGGTCGCCTCTTTCACCCCCAGCAGTGTAGCGACTTTGGCTTGCGCAATCTGTCGGTCGGTTCGCAGGTCACGCAGTCTCTGAGCAACGAGCAGATCCAGTTCCTTGAGATCGATGATCTTTCCGTCGAGCCGCTTGCGATAAACCGGATAATCTTTGTTCGGGTCGTCAACGCGTTCAAGTCCGAGATAGCTTACCCACTGCTCGAGTCCGAAACCTGCCATTGCCACCAACCACACTGGAAATTAATCGTTATTCCTCTGGAACAAATAAAGATGGTACCTCGAAAGTCTACCCTGAATAGCTACTTTAGCGCATCGCTTTGCGAGCCCGCTCTATGCCTTCGGCACGGAGCCAGCAGGCGCTGTCTCCGCCCATTCGGGTGACGATCGGTTGCGCTGCGGCTTCGCCTTCAATCACATGCATCTTGGGCAAAAATCGGTACCAGCATTTACAGCCTCTCCCGATCGACCCATATTGGCTACTGATCAAGTCAGGTCGTGGCAAGTCTCTAGCCCTTTCTTGTCGCGTGCCTACGGAGGCCGCCCCGCCTGATCGGGGCGGCCTTTCCGCAACTTGAAAGCTCCTCACCGCCATCAGCACAAGTCACCGTTAGTCCGGTCGCCTTCACGATGAAGCAGTGACGCCGTAGGCGTCCTGTCTGTCTCTTTTGATGAGGGAAAGAGGAGCGCCGCCCCCTCTCCCTCACAAGGGGAAAAAACGGTCTCCCCGTCCTTCCTTCGCGCAGCCTTAAGGCCGCGCTTTCGTGCAGGATCGCCGCTAACGCGCCGCCCCTTCGGCTCTGCCTCGGGCGGGCGACCCCCCTCCGTTTTTATCCCCTTGCCACCCTCTCCCCCGCTGCTCCGCGCGAGCTCGGGAGCAGGAGCGGGGCTCCTGCCCACGAGGGGCACGAGAAGACCGCTTCGCGGAATTGGAGAAAGGGCTAGACTATGACCACAACCGCAACCGTTTACCTGCTGGACCCGGAAGCCGGGACCATTCAAGCCGCAGAGGTCGCCGCGCCAAGCGCATTCTCTCAGACCTACGGGCTGATTGGATGCCAGCTTGTCGAGGTGGTGCCATTCGACACGAACCACGTTCTTATCGTCGATGAGGAGGGTTTGCGCGACGGCTTGACCGCCTTCACTGTCTTTGATGGCTACCCGCAGCCATTGGCTGGAAAGATCGTTCTTGCCAGCCTGGACGGCTCGCATGTCCTACCGCCGCAGATCAGCATTGAGGAAGCAGCGGCCCGCCTGAACGTCTGCAAGCCGGTTCTTGATCCGGTCTTTGCCAAGGCAGACGAGCATTCCCCCAATGGGGTCATTCTGGGCGGCGCTTTGATCGGGTTCCAGACCCGCATCACCCGCACTCACCCAACCGTCATGGCGGGGGTAGTCGGATGATCGTCGCTGTTGTCGAGGACCGCACCCTGTCCATTCTCGCCGGAACCTTTGCCGCGACCATCGCGGCGAAGGACATCGAACATAGCTTCCATGCCCTTACTCATTTTCCGGAGCGGCGCACCCTTTCCGAACTGGAGGGGCTGGCAGAGCGCCTGAACGGCTTTGCCGCCTACATGGTGGAGCTGTGGGAGCAAGCAAAACTGCCCCTGCCGGATGCTGAACTAGAGGCGTTTGCCCGCCGTCATGTCGAGATCACCCGCAAGTATTGGGCAGCGGAAGGCCGTTGCATGAACTGGTTTATCACCGGACCTGCGCGTTTTCCCGTCGCCCGCAATGAAAAGCGGATGCGAGTTTCAGACGCCCGCCGTGCTGACATCTCAGCCCATATCGCGACTGCGAAAAAGGCAGTGAAGCGCAAGGCGTTTCCCCACGGGACCGATGACGAGCCGATCCGCTCCGGCGACCCGGCAGCCATGCAGCGCATCGCCTCGCGGATCGAAGACCTGGCACTGTCCATCGACCGGATGAAACGGGCGAATGTCATCATTCGCCAAATGGAGAAGGATCAGGCGAGCGAAGCCGACATTCTGGCCCGTGTGGTGGCCGAAACCGGCATGGACGAGGAGAGAGCAGCGCGTGGCGTCCAGCTAGCCCCTTGGCAAAACCGGCGCGGGTTTTCCACCACCAACACCCGCGCCGAGCTGCGCCGGATGCATCCCGCCTCGCTTCGCTGGCGGCCATGAAGAAGCGCGGCGACCGCGCCGAGGACGTCGAGACGGAGGCAGGAGCCGTCACGGTCAAGGAAAATACCGACGTGGCACGCATTCAGTTGCTGTTTCCCGGCAAGCCGGACGAACAGACGCGGCGCACCTTGAAATCTCACGGGTTCCGCTGGTCCCCTTCGCAGGGGGCTTGGCAGCGCAACTTGAACGAGGCCGGACGCTATGCGGCCAAGTGCGTCTTGAGATCGATCAGCGGCGACACCGCCGCTTAATACCTGGTATCCAGAGGATCCAAAATGAAGAGCAGGACCGAGCGTCGAAGAATAGAAGTGTTCGACACGCCCTCCGGGCTAGGAGGGAGCCATACGGTTGAGGTTGTCGAAGACCACGGACACGGTAAAGTCAGAGTGCGCGTCTGGTATGGTCGCGCCACCGCGACAGGCCGGGAAGCTTGGAAGGACTGGGACGGCTACACGTTCGAAACCAGCCGGGATCAGCTTCGCAACAAGCGGATAATGCCGCTATACAAGGGCAGATAGAGTTTTGAGGGCGGAAGCAGCGTGCGCGGAGCCAGCCCGCGCTATCTGGGAGAATAGGCTGCCCAGACCGAGGCGACGGGCCTCGCCCTCGAAAGGAGTTGATGTGATGTGGTTCATTCCACTGACCATCACTCTTAAAATGACGAAGACCCGGAAGAGCTGGTCACTCATGTTCCGGGTCCAAGTCATCTTTTAAGAGCAGGGGCGGCGGGCGAAAGCGCGCCGTCCCACTCCCTCAATATAAGGCCTTTTCATCGTTTTCTCAAGCACAAGGAAGACATGTCATTGAGCCGCTACACCGTGACCGTGAAGGCCGACGATGACACCGACGAGAACGCCGTGATCGGATATGATCCGCCGCTGCGGACCTTCTTTCTGCAGGCGTTCCCTGATGAGCAAACCGACCAATACGCGTTGTGGTTCGGGACGCTTCTTAGCGGCAGTGTGTTCCGCAAGATCGACCGTTGGGGGAACGTGTCCCAACGGGCACTGGAGCCTGCCGCGGTGAACGCGACCGTCAAGAAACGAGCGGAAATGGCCGGGCTTGAGCCAACAGATTTGTCGGCCCACGGGCTACGATCAGGATACTTCACTGAAGCCGCCAACCGCGGCATCTCTCTTCCTGAAGCGATGGAGCAGTCACGCCACCGCTCTTTCCAGCCGGCATCAAGCTACCATAACAATGCGACTACGCGCAGCGGTCGGGCGGCGCGACTACTATAGCCTATCACAGCCAATCAACTAATGGATGCCTCATACTGCTGAGGCTCTTTTATATCGGTGCAGACCATTCTGATCGGTACGCGCGGGATACACGAAATGCCTCGCATGGCTGTATGGACCTGCTTTCCACCTTTGCGCAACTTGGATCTGCGCCGATGCCAATCACTCGCGAGGCAGATCCCTCGACTACTTTACAACTGTAAAGATCTTGTATCTTGGAGATTGCGGGCATCCTCCGGCGCTTGCATTGACCCCCACAGGCACCATGACATTCTTAAGTCCGCGCGCATCAATCAAATCTTGATACCACGCTCCATTGGAGAACCGGCTCTAGAAGCCCTAGCGAGTTAACTGCGTATCGTCGGTTAGGAAATTCAGTACCTTTTTCGCTGCGATTACGTTGTAAGGAAAAACCCCGACAGACGAGTGTCCACAGCTTAGACGTAAAACCTCTGGCTGCCGATTGCACCGCGTCAAATCGTCGATGACCCTATCCAGCCCGTAAGCGCCCGGTGAGGGCCGCCTTGCGAGGTTGATGCGAACATCGGAAGTCCTAGTGGTAGCACTAGGAGTAGTCATATGACGAAGCATCCGATTGAAGTGATCACGTCTGTCGAGCGCCGCCGACGCTGGTCTCGGGAGGAGAAGGAGCGGCTCGTTGCTGCCTGCTTTGAACCTGGCGCTGTGATCTCGGAGGTAGCCCGCGCCGCCGGTATCCATGTCAGCCAGCTCTTTCGTTGGCGCAAAGAACTGTGCCGGATCGAGGAGCCGTCGAAGCAGGTATCGAGCACGTTGGTGCCCGTGATCGTGTCGGAGACCGCGCCGGCAGCCCAATCCGCTGCCCCGGAAACGCCGGTTCCGTCACAACCCCGCCGGAAGCGCAGCGATGTGACGATTGAGCTAGGCCGTGGTCGTCGTGTCCGCGTGGACAGCGACATCGACACGGAGGCGCTCGGTCGCATTCTCGACTGCGTGCTGGGTCGGCGATGATCCCTGTTCCTGCTGGTGTGAAGGTCTGGTTGGCGACCGGCCATACGGACATGCGCAAGGGCTTTCCCGGTCTGTCGCTGATGGTGCAAGAGACACTGAAGCGCGATCCAATGTGTGGCCATCTATTCGTGTTCCGAGGGCGTGGCGGCGGCCTGATCAAGGTCATCTGGCACGATGGCCAGGGAGCCTGCCTGTTTACGAAGAAGCTGGAGCGGGGACGCTTCATATGGCCATCGGCGGCCGATGGGACGGTGGTGATCACGCCGGGGCAGCTTGGCTATCTCCTGGAGGGTATCGACTGGCGGATGCCGCAAAAGACCTGGCGACCAACTTCGGCCGGATGAGCAAAAACGCTGGAATGGCGGGGGCGAATATGATTCCATCTCGCCATGAACAACCCCGCCGAACAGCTCCCGGGTGACCTTGCCAGTGCGCTCGCACTGCTGGCTGAAGAGCGTGCGCGGCGTGTTGCTGCCGAGGTAGAAGCGGCGACTGCCAAGGCGGAAGCTGCCAGCGCAAAGGCGCTCGTGTCGCATTCGGAGGCGCTGATTGCGCGGCTGAAACTGGAGATCGAGAAGGTTCGAAGGGAGCTGTACGGCAGTCGCTCTGAGCGCAAGGCGCGGCTACTCGAACAGATGGAGCTGCAACTCGAAGAACTCGAAGCTGATGCTGGCGAGGACGAGCTCGCGGCAGAGATGGTTGCCAAGGCATCGAGTGTCAGGGCTTTCGAGCGCAAGCGGCCATCCCGCAGGCCCTTTCCTGAACACCTGCCGCGCGAACGTGTCGTTATCGCCGCCCCAGCCAGTTGCCCCTGCTGCGGCTCGGCCAAGCTGTCTAAGCTCGGTGAGGACGTTACGGAGACCCTGGAGGTCATTCCGCGTCAGTGGAAGGTCATCCAGACGGTGCGGGAGAAGTTCACCTGCCGCGAGTGCGAGAAGATCACGCAGCCGCCTGCACCCTTCCATGTGACACCTCGCGGCTTTGCTGGCCCCAACCTTCTGGCGATGATCCTGTTCGAGAAGTTCGCCCAGCATCAGCCGCTCAATCGCCAAAGCGAACGCTATGCCCGCGAGGGCATCGACCTCAGCCTGTCGACGCTGGCCGATCAGGTCGGCGCGTGTGCCGCAGCCCTCAAGCCGATCCATTCGCTGATCGAGGCTCATGTCCTGGCCGCCGAGCGGCTGCATGGCGACGACACGACCGTGCCGATCCTGGCGAAGGGAAAGACCGATACGGGCCGCATCTGGACGTATGTTCGGGATGATCGACCGTTCGGCGGGCTGTCACCGCCTGCGGCACTGTTCTACGCATCGCGAGACCGGCGACAGGAGCATCCCGAGCGCCACCTGAAGACCTTCACCGGTATTCTGCAGGCCGATGCCTATGGCGGCTATAACCCGCTTTACAAAGTAGATCGCGATCCCGCACCGCTGCGCCAAGCACTCTGCTGGGCACATTCACGCCGCAAGTTCTTCGTGCTGGCCGACATTGCCACGAACGCCAAACGTGGAAGCAAGGCCGCGCCGATCTCACCCATGGCGTTGGAGGCCGTCAAGCGGATCGATGCCCTGTTCGACATCGAGCGGGAGATCAACGGTCTTGCCGCCCAACAGCGACTGGAGCACCGATGTAAGAACAGCCTGCCTCTCGTTGAAGAACTGCACGACTGGCTCCAAAATGAGCGGGCAAAGCTGTCGCGCAGCTCTCCGGTCGCTGAGGCAGCCGACTACATGCTGAAGCGCTGGGATGGCTTTACGTCATTCCTCGACGATGGCCGTGTCTGCCTCACAAACAACGCCGCCGAACGAGCGCTCAGAGGCTTCGCGCTGGGCAGGAAGTCATGGCTCTTTGCCGGATCGGATCGCGGTGCTGATCGTGCAGCCTTCATGGCAACGCTGATCATCAGCGCCAAGCTCAACGACGTCGATCCCCACGCTTGGCTTGCCCACGTCCTTGCCACAATCGCAGACACGCCGACCACAAAGCTGGAGCAATTGCTTCCGTGGAACTGGACACCCAGAACGTTAAACGCTCAAGCGGCCTGACCTGCGGCCTTCGCCGGATGCTTACTATTGTAGCGATGGTCTCAAGGGTCATGTAGCGGGATCGTGGGACGACCCATTCGTCGTTTTGTTCGAGCAGCAGTGCCCCGACCAGCCTGACGATGGCGTCATCGTTTGGGAAGATGCGCTGCCGATACCCTCTGTGCATCGCTTGATCTCGCCGTTGAGGCGTTCGACCGTCATGAGCTCTCATGAGTCAGACCCTGAATTTATTCGTACGGCAGTTCTCCGAATAGCCCGATCATGAGATCGCCGCTCAATACCTTGAAGGGTATCTCGACGTACTGGCTCGGGTGTCTCGGCTTGGCAGGACCATCATTTGGGGCGTTTCGCGTGTGGCCTTTCACATGTTCGCCGTTTTCCTTGATGAACGGCAAGATCACCAAGCGACCGTGGTTCGCGGAAACGATCGTCCCTTCAGTCCAAAGGGTAGTCCCGTCGTCAGACTGGTCGCTATTCGTCGTCTTGACCTGCCAGCCAACTTGCCCGTGCTGCTCATACCAGAAGACGACGCCGTTACAGACGAGGACCCGCTCGCCACGTGCTAGGGCTTCGTCAAGCAGACGCCGGACGCTTGCGAGCTGAAGCAACTGATTTGCGCGGGGAAGCAGGGCTTGGCGAATTTTCGCCTTTACCTCTCCCCAATGTTCAGTCGGGTTCAGATCGAACCCAGATGCGATCTTCGATCGCTCGATAAGTGTGGCGCCACGCTTGTGCAGATTGCCGTTTGCCAGCACGTCCCAGACACCTTCGTAGAATTTGCCCATTGCAATCCTTTCGCGGAGCTCTCCCACCCGAATACCGGTCACATAGGGATATTCAGACAATGCCACTGCGAGAGCTTCCCGAAACGGTTCTGCCCTTTTGGTGAGCTGCAGTTCTGATGCAGCGGGAGCGGGTACTGCGGCTTTGCGCCTCTTGGCTTCGGCAAGCATCAGCGCTTCCTCGGTCCGCAATCGGTCCTTTGCCTGGAGGGCCTTTGACATCTTTAGTTGCAGCGAACGCCGGAGATCTTCTCCTATCGGGCTGAGCTGAAGTTCGGATGCATAGCGCGCATTCAAATTCGCGCTCGCCGCAAAGGCGGCATAGGCGTCTAAATGCCGGTCCATTTTGACATGACCGTCTGAAGCTGGAATTCTTCGATCACGCCATTTCGGCGCACCAACTTGGCTGACGGCGAGCTCGAGCATTTCCCAAAAACCGTTGAGAGGATCGTAGGTCGGCCATACCGCAAGAATGGTGTCAAAATCCCGCCTGCTATCTCCCCATTTCATCGCGCGTATCGTCCCACGTCATCTAGGCGTCATCTCCGAATAGACGCTAAATACCTATATGATGGTAGAGTCGATTCTTGAATGAAAGTGCTGGTGAACACTTTCCAGTTGTTTTCCTCACCGTGTAAACGACACATGTTTCGGTCGCATGAGGGTCGGGGAAATAGAAAAGCATTGACTTCTGGCGTCGCAAAACTCGTATACAATCTGAAACGGAAGTCGACTTTATGGGCACCGAAGAACAAATGCTCGCGGAGAGCATCCGAACCACGATCAGCAAAACTTCAGACGTTTTATGGCGACTACTGCCGCTGCAGCCACGATCTATGGAAGAGGCTAAGGAAGACCCCACGGACGAGCTGATTGACCTTGACTGTGAGCTGAGCGACTACCTCAAGAAGCTCTACCGCGATGTCGCGATATTGGCCGAGCGTATGCAGCTCCCGCTGCTTTGCCGGAAGATTTCGGAGACGTTCAATGAGCACAGAGATACCCTCACGCACGTGAGGAATCATTTCGACGAATACTTGGAGTGCCCGTCGTTCAGGGACATTCGGGACGTTTTTAACTCGATCGATGTGATGATCGATGGCAAAGACATTTCTTCGGTCGCCGTCCTTCAGAATATCCTTGAAAATACGCGCAAGATCCTGGTGAACGCCGGTATCCCAGTTCCGAACTCCGAAAAAGAAATTTATGCCGCGGTCGGCAAGGTCCTGAACTACGCGTTCCACGACGTGATACCGCAGTATAGCCTTCCGCGCCCGCTGAAACAGTACAAGCCAGAATTCGCAATTAAGTCAATCAAATCACTGGTTGAATACAAATTTGCAAGAAATGAAAACGACCTGAAGCTAAAGGTGGACGAGCTTTACACCGATACCCGCGGTTACGTGAATGACAGCGGCTACAGCACGTTTTTCGCGGTTATCTATTGCCACGATCAGTATGCCCACATCGAAAAGGTCAAACGGGAATTTCAGACCAGCGAGATAGGACCTCATTGGCGGATCGTTCTTGTTCACGGTGGTGGTGCGGCACAACGAGCATTCAATACGGAGCCGCGGCCTAGTGATGACTGCGAGCACGAAAAGATCTGATTAGGATGGAACGTCTCATCAGTGATGTTCCGTCGTGACCCAGTTCGTTGGAAGAAATCGGCAATCTTCCGTGCATGGCGTTCGGCTTCATCGTCGGAGCGGCAAACGAAGCCCACTGATCCAGGTCGGTGCCGGAAGAGCTGCAGATGTGAAGGTAGGATCTTGGCATCGCCGGCGAACTTTGTTGATGCCGTTCACTTCCCAGGATCAGAGGGGGCACTGGCTACTCGCTTCGAAGAGGTCGACGATTGCCGGAACTATTTGCAGCGCTAGGTTCCACACCAGAAGAGACGATCTAATCGGGAGCGGATCGTGAAGCACGAAGGGCACGGATCCGGACGCCACTATTC
The DNA here is from genome assembly GCF_902153235.2 of Pseudorhizobium halotolerans. Taxonomy (NCBI): domain Bacteria; kingdom Pseudomonadati; phylum Pseudomonadota; class Alphaproteobacteria; order Hyphomicrobiales; family Rhizobiaceae; genus Pseudorhizobium; species Pseudorhizobium halotolerans. The sequence continues at coordinate 74,277 of NZ_CABFWE030000013.1, forward strand.
ATTTTCTCAACCTGCGCCATCACACGCTCCTGCATTGGTCAGTGTGATCGGTGCGACGGTCATCCTGTATGTCGCCAAGGATGTTCTTCTCCCTCTTGCGATCGCGGTGCTGCTGACTTTTGCTCTCGCGCCAATCACCTCCCGCCTTCGCAAGCTGGGGCTGCCACGGACTTTGGCGGTGATCATTACCGTCGTACTGGCATTTGTTGTGCTGGTCGTCTTCGCGCTGATCGTTGCCGGGCAGGTCGCGGAAGTGGCGCAGAACGTCGCCGCCTACCAGAGCAATATCATCGGAAAGATCCGAGCTCTTCAGGAGAGTGGCAGCGACAATGGTCTTGTTCGTCGGATCATGTCGGTGGTCGAAAATGTCGGACGCGAACTTAACAACGCAGACGAGGACGGTGTCGGTCAGGAAGCTTTGGTGCCTACCAGGGAGCCTCTGCTTGTCGAAATCTTCGCGCCCAATAGGCCGATTGAGACACTGACGAGCCTGATCAGTCCCCTGATCGGGCCGATTGCATCACTGGGTCTTGTTGTTGTCGTCGTCATCTTCATGCTGCTGGAGCGCGAGGAATTGCGAGACAGGCTGATCCGACTGGTCGGCTATGGTGATCTTCATCGCACCACCGAGGCCCTCCAGGAAGCCGGACGACGTGTCGGTCAATACCTTCTGACGCAATTGCTCATAAACTGCGCTTACGGAATTCCGCTGGCTCTCGCCTTATGGGTGGTCGGTATCCCAAACGCGATCCTCTGGGGCATGCTCGCGATCGTTCTAAGATTCGTGCCATATATCGGTCCCGCCCTGTCGACAGTATTGCCCTTGTTCCTGGCCTTCGCGGTTGATCCGGGGTGGGGTCTGGTCCTCTGGGTGGCAGGGATCTTCATCGTCCTTGAACTGACGAGCAACAACATCATCGAACCATGGCTATACGGTTCGCGAACGGGGCTGTCGCCTCTTGCCATCATCGTGGCAGCGATCTTCTGGGGGTGGCTCTGGGGACCTGTGGGGCTCGTTCTTTCGACGCCGTTGACGGTATGTCTGGCTGTTCTGGGGCGTTATGTGCCCCGGTTCGAGTTCCTGGAAGTGCTGTTCGGCAGTGAGCCCGTCCTCGACCCAAAGGAGCGGCTCTATCAGAGATTTCTGGCGGGCGATCCCGATGAGGCGACGGATCAGGCTGAAGAGCTCCTCCAGGAAGATTACCTTGAGGATTACTATCGGGATGTTGCGATACCGGCTCTTCTGCTTGCCGAGCAGGATCGACGTCGAGGTGTTCTGACGAATGAGCAGATGCTGCAGGTTGCCGAAACGGCCACCACGCTAGTTGCTAATCTGGAGGAGATTGCTGACGAGGAAGAGCAGGAAGAAGATGAGCAGCCGGAGGAGGCGGAGCAAGATGGTGTCGAGCTTCCGGCAGACCAGGAGCTTCCGGATGGCACTGGGATGACAGTCTTCTGCGCGGGAGGCAGAGGGCCACTGGATGACGCGTCCGCTGCGATGCTGGGGCAGGTTCTTCGGGTACAGGGCGCTGAGGTTACGCTCCAGAAGCACTCCGACATGCTGAAGGACCGCCGCAATGAGCTCGTGCCCTCCGACGTCGCCTCCATCGTCATTTGTTTCCTGAACGAGAGCTCTGCCAGGCACGCGCGCATCCTGCTCCGACGTTTCAAGCGAACGCACCCTCGGACCCGTGTTGGATTTGTTATCTGGAGAACAGAGACGGAAGGGTTTGCAACGGCCGATATCGATGCCGATTTCACTGCACGGGATATTACGACGGCTGTTCGGGAAGCGTTATCTGACACACCAGCCTCTGTCGTTCTGCCTCAGCGCAAGTTCAGAATTCGGCGCCCGCCCGTCGTCCGAGCAAGCGAGAGCTGAGCACCTGAGGTAGATCTGAACGTCCGGACCGCATTTCTCGCGGCTGCGACGTGTAGTCTTGTTCCTGCAACATCCATGTGGTTTAGTCATAGAACCTTAACCAGCGTACCTTGTGTGCTGCGTTGGCATCACTTCGAAGCGGGGGAGTGGAATGCCGTCATCAAGCGAGCCTGGCCAATTACCCAAGGCCGGAGCACCACGCTCATCAACCGCGCAATCGCTGCGTAGAAGCCAGGCGGCACTGCCTCGTCTCTATGAGGAGCTTCTTCATCCTGCCTTTCTGACGATCACTCTTGTCCTGCTGCTTTCTGCTGCGGTCCTGGCTTTTGTTTTGAGAGCGAGCTTTGTGCGGACACTCGATGCTGGAGCGGAGCGGGCATCGACCTTGAGCCGCTTGCTGCAGGAGCAGACCGCCGGCAGCATCCAGAGCATCGATCTTGTCCTTCAGAGCATGGTGGACGCCGTTTCTACCTTCCGTATTCCGGAGCACGATGCCGAGTTTCAGCGTTTACTTGACAAGAGGCTGCGGGTCCTCCCTCACGTCCGGGCGCTCTACGTGATCGGAGCTGACGGATTCATCACCCATGACACCGATCATCCTGCGACGCCGCGGGTCACCCTTGCAGACCGAGACTATTTCCGCTTCCACAGGTCGTACTCTGCTGATGCGCTTCACATCAGCGAGCCGTTGATTAGTCGATCCACCCAGCGCTGGTTTGTTAGTGTCAGCCGGCGGATAGGCAGGTCTGATGGCGGTTTTGGAGGGATTGCAGTTGCCGCGTTGGAGCCCGCCTTCTTCGATCGTCTTTTTTCAGAGCTTTCCTTATCCGAGAACGACGCGATCAATTTTCTGCATGCAGACGGCACCCTGATTGCGAGATCTCCGACGGGGCAGGAATTCGTAGGTCAGAACTTCGCGACATCACGTCTGTTCACGGAGCTTTTGCCGCAGGAGCGGAGTGGCAGCTATTCAGTCGTGAGTGAGGCGGATGGAGTTGAGCGGATTGTAAGTTACAGAAGGGTGGCTGGTTATCCGCTTGTCGTGACAGTGGCTCTGAGTCGCTCAGACCTCCTCGCCAATTGGAAAACAGTGGCGATCGCCACAACCACGGGCTTTTTGCTTCTGACCGCGCTGGTCCTGCTTGTCACCCTCAGAACGATCCGCAATCGGCGTGAGCAGCGACTGGCTCATGAACGTGCGCTGACAACCCAGAAGCTTGAGATGCTCGGGCAAATGACGGGAGGCATTGCGCATGACTTCAACAATGTGGTTGCTGTCGCCTTGGCAGGGTTGACCATGATCCGGAAGCACCTGGACAACCCGTCGCGAGCCGGTCCTCTCCTCGACGAGACCGAAAAAGCCGTGCATCGAGGGGCAGACATCGCTGCCAGATTGCTAACTTTTGCAAGGCACAGAGAGTTGGTCGTGCAGCCAGGCGATCTCAATGCTCAGATACGTTCACTGGAACCGATGCTGAAGCAAGCAGCGGGCTCCAGCGTCAGCCTCGAGCTAGAGCTTGCCGAAGATGTTCCTGAATGTCTCCTTGATAATGTTCAATTCGATGCTGCTCTGCTGAACCTGGTGATCAACGCCCGTGATGCAATGCCACAAGGTGGGTCCATCACGATCTGCACAAGAAGCCATCCAACAACGGACAAGCCGCAGCAAAGTAGCACGTCCTTTGCCTGCGTGCAGGTCAGGGACACCGGAAGCGGGATGACCCCTGAAGACATGCAACGTGCATTCGAGCCGCTTTTCTCCACCAAGGGAGAAAAAGGAACCGGTCTCGGGTTGTCACAGGTGCAATTCTTCATGCACCAGATCGGTGGACAGGCCCGGCTCAGCAGCGAGCTTGGCAAGGGCACCACCGTGGAGTTGCTTTTTCCCTGCGTCTCCTGAGCACCGGCACCTGAATACACGAAGCCGTAGGGGCTTCTCGCAAAGAAGAGATGAGTTCACCGGGCTGCACTGACCTTCAGAGCCGCTGCTCTACTCTTGAACGCCACGGCCTCCCCGAAGGGGATCGGCCTTGCGAAGAGGTAACCTTGCCCAAAGTCGCAGCCCCAGCCCGCGAGCTTGAGCGCTTCACCCTCGGTCTCGATACCCTCCGCGACCGTGGTCAACCCAAGACTTTTTGCAAGACCCAGCATCGCCTTTACGATTTCGCCGCGGTTACTCTCGGTCCCGAGCCCGGAGACGAATGACCGGTCGATCTTGATCTCGTTGACCGGGAGTGTTTGCAGGTGAACAAGCGATGCGTAGCCGGTACCGAAATCATCCAACGATATACCGACGCCGCATTCGCGCAACCGCTTCAGATTCGCTATAATTTCACTGTTCAGCTCATCCACCAGAACACGCTCTGTGATCTCCAGCTTCAGTACGTTGAAAGGAAGCCTTTTCGCCTTGAGGAGGTTGAGGAGGGTGCAGAGGTAGCCGGGTTTCAGAAGGTTTTCTGTTGCCAGGTTGATCGAGACCTGGCCGAAGCGATCGCCTCTAGATTCCGCCAGGGCAATGTCATTGACCACCTTTCTGGCCATACAGAGACCTAAGGCATCTGCCTGACGTGGATCATCGAGAGCGTCCTTTACATCCCCCGGCAGAATGAGGCCTCGGGCTGGGTGACGGATACGCAATAGAGCTTCGAAGCCTCGCACACTTTGGTCGCAAAACCCGATGACTGGCTGATAGAATGGCTCTACCCAGTCCTCTCGAAGTGCCATTCGTACGATTTCCAACGCGTCGCTTCGCTTCGATGCTGCACTGCGCATTTCCGGCGTGTACTGCCGAACCTTGGCTTTTCCGGCGTCCTTGGCGGCATAGAGGGCGAGATCAGCCTTCCGGAACACCTCATCGGGGGACTCGTTCGCGTTGCCGATGGTACAACCAACGCTAGGCCTGCAGATGCGTGCCTTCCTGTTCGCCTTGAGATCAGCATCGAGGACAACTTCGATGGCTCTCGCCCGCTCCAGCAGGCTTGGATTGCTGTGTATGTTGCCACAGATGATGGCGAACTCGTCCCCGCCGAGGCGCGCAACAAACTCACCGGGCTTGACGATGCGTTGAAGGTAGCGGGCAAACAATCGAAGCACGGCGTCCCCAGTCAAATGACCGTAACGATCATTGACGAGCTTGAAGTCATCCATGTCGAGCACCATCAAGCCAATCGGCTTTGTGGCGTCAGCTAGTCGCCGCTTCAATTCCTCGGTGAAAGAACGACGATTGGGAAGCCCGGTCAGGTCATCCTGGTAGGCCTGCCGCTTCAACCGTTCATCAGCGATGTGCCGTTCGTGAATATCTTCCACTGTGCCATACCAGCGGAGGATGCTGCCTTCTCCATCGCGTCTGGCCGTTGCACGTGCTCGTGCCCAACGGAACTCACCGTTCTTGAAGCGGACACGATAGTTTACGTCCACCGGGTCTCCCTTAGACAGAGCTTCGTTCCAAGCCGTGTTGGTATGCTCGATGTCGTCCGGATGCACCGCTTTGAGCCAACCGGTACCTAAGGCATCCGCCTGTGCGATGCCGGTCATTTCGGTCCATCGAGAGGAGACACTGAGAATCTGACCTGTAGGATCGGATGTCCATGGGATCTGAGGGTTCTGCTCCACCGTATGGCGGTAGTGTTCTTCACTCTCGCGCAGTGCCTCGAACATGCGAGCTCGTTCGATTGCGAGAGACGCCAGCCCTCTCAGCCGGGCCAGTTCCTGAGCTTCTTCAGGACTTGGAGCGCGTTCTTCCCGGAAATAGAAACCGAAAGAAGCAATGACTTGCCCGTTCGAATTGAACACCGGCTTGGACCAGCAGGCTCTGAGACCTAGCGGCAAGACGAGGTGACGCCAGGTTTCCCAGAGAGGGTCTGTCGCGATGCTGGTAGTGATGACATCTCGACCTTCATAGGCAGCCGAGCCACAGGAGCCGACGCCTGTTCCAATTCTGACATTCGGAACCGCATCCATCATCTGTGTCGGAAGATGCGGAGCGACCCCGGAGCGAAAACATTCCCGCTCCCCGTCGACCAGGAGTATGCTGCACGTGGAGCCCGGGATCTGTCTTTCCGCTGCTCTGCATAACTCGGCCAATAATTCGTTGAGCTCGACGCCCGAGATTGCCATCTCCAGGATTGTGCCTTGCGTTGCGTCTCTCAACTCCGTCGCAAGCCATTCATGTGCATCAATGGCACAGCCGACCCATTTACCGCTGCCGACATGTCGCAGGTTCAACAGGTGTCGGTGGTATGCGCCGTCGTAGCGTTGGACGCGAAGCTCACCTTGCACTGTCTCGTCTCCAACAGCAGCATAGGGAAGTCGTGCACGAAATGCCGCGGCATCAGCCGGGTGGATCGCCTGCAGCCAACCGTGTCCTACCCCTTGATTTTGAGGGATTCCTGTGAATTCCGTCCAGTGCGCGTTGAGGAATTCGACCCGACCCAGCTCATCGGAAAGCCACACAAGGCCTGGAACTGCTAATGTGAGGGCGTCAAAGAGCTGTCGTTCATTCATCGGCGGTTCCGTCGCGAGGCAGCATCATGAGGACCGTAACTCGATAGATTATTAGTGTCGACTAAAGTGGCTACTTTTCCTTGATAAATGTTAATTTGTGGTGACAGTAGCTGGGTTCGGTTTGTCGCTCGCATCCAAGGCCGGTAGGCCCCATGCCGTGATACCCGCTTCCCATCAAGGAACGTTCCCCTAGATAAGAACCACAGACGCATGCATCCCGGAAATCAATGATCCCTTCTGACCTGAACTTCCCCGCTCATGACGGTGAACTTGCCGCGATCATTCGAAACTTCGATTGGGCGTCGACTTCTCTTGGTCCTGTGTCCCAATGGCCGCAGGCTATCGGGGGTACCGTCACCACGATCCTCCAATCCCGGGTTCCGATTGTGACGCTCTGGGGCGAGGAGGGCATCATGATCTATAACGACGCCTACTCGGTCTTCGCTGGCAAGAGACATCCAGCGCTCTTGGGCTCGAAGGTTCGAGAGGGCTGGGCGGAGATTGCTGATTTCAATGACAACGTGATGAAAGTGGTCCTCTCCGGCGGAACGCTTGCCTACGAAGATATGGAGCTTACGCTGTACCGCAACGGACAGCCGGAGCAGGTCTTCATGAACCTCGACTACTCACCCGTGCTGGATGAACAGGGAAACCCCTGCGGCGTAATGGCGATCGTGGTCGAGACGACCGGGAAGGTAACAGCGGAGCGCTGGCGGCAGGGAGAGCAGGACCGACTACGTCGCATGTTCGAGCAAGCGCCAGGGTTCATCGCGATGATGCGGGGACCTGAGCACGTATTCGAACTGACAAACCCTGCCTACCGCCGACTGGTCGGTGATCGAGCTCTGGTAGGCATTCCGGTCCGAGAAGCCTTCCCGGATCTGGAGGGCCAAGGCTTTGTTGATCTACTGGATGAGGTTTTCCAATCAAGGACGGCGTTTGAGGGAAGCGCCCTGCCGATAAGACTTCAAGCGCCGTCGAGCGCAGAGGTCGAGGAGAAGTACGTCGACGTGGTATTTCAGCCCGTTTTCGACGCTCAAGGAGGCGTCCTCGGGATCTTCGCTCAAGGAACGGACGTCACCAATCGCGTTGCCGTGGAAAAGGCTCTCGCACAAAGCGAGCGGCAGAGCCGACAGATACTGGATGGCGCCACGGACTACGCGATACTGGCGCTTGACCTCGAGGGACGCATCTTGCGCTGGAATGAGGGGGCCAAGCGGATCTTTGGATGGACCGAAGAGGAAGTCGTCGGCGAGCACTGGGACATGCTGTTTACCTGCGAGGACCGTGTGCATCGCAAATCCGCCGAAGCCATGGAGGCGGCTCTTCGGTTGGGAACGGCTCACCACGATCGATGGCATCTAAGGAAGTCGGGGGAGGTATTCTGGGCCAGCGGCTCCATCAGTCGATTGCTTGACGAGCAAGGAAACTCCGTAGGTCTGGTCAAGGTCTTGCGCGACAGGACGGAAGAACATCTCGCCGCACAGGCTCTAGAAGAGGCTGAAGCGCGCCTCCAACGGGCACAGGAAGCAGGGGGGGTGGGTCTATTTTCCCTGGACCTCCAATCGAACATGCTGAGTCCGTCGCCCGAATTCTGCAAGATCTTCGGTCTAAACCATGTCGATGAGATCGCTGTCGAAGAGGTCCAGAAGCTCATCCATCCGGAGGATCTGCATATTGCCTCCGACCCCAAGGCAAGGCGAGAGGGCACCATCCCTCTGGAAGTGGAGTACAGAATACGTCGTGCTGGTGACGGTGAAGTGCGAGTTATTGCCCGCCGATCGGAATATGAACGCAACATCGAAGGACAGCCAGTACGCCTAGCGGGGGTAATCCACGACATCACGGAAAAGCGAAGGACGCAGAAGCAACTTCGAGATAGCGAGCAAAGGTTCCGGGCGCTAGCTCAGGCGATCCCCAATCACGTTTGGACGGCGCGCTCTGACGGGCAACTCGATTGGTTCAATGACCGTGTATACGAGTTCTCCGGTGCTGAACCCGGAGACCTAGATGGTCAGCGATGGTCAGCCATTGTGCATCCGGAAGACCTATCAACTACGGCTGATCGCTGGCAGGCCGCCCTGGCCGAGGGCGAACCCTACGAGATGGAGTTCCGTCTGAGACGGTCAGACGGGCAATACCGCTGGCACATTGCTCGCGCAGTTCCAATCAAAGGAGACGATGGCAGGGTTCAACGGTGGATCGGCACCAATACCGACATCGAGGAGCAGCGAGACGTCCGCGCGAAGCTAGAGGAGCTCAACCGCACGCTCGAGCAGCGCGTTGCGGAACGCACAGCCGATCGCGATCGCATGTGGCGTCTCTCCACGGACATCATGTTGGTGGCCGACTTCGAAGCCAGAATAACTGCAGTCAATCCGGCCTGGAGCGTGATTTTCGGCTGGAGTGAGGACGAACTCATTGGCAGATCCTTTCTCGACCTCCTGCATCCGCAGGACCTGGAAGGGACGCTTGCCGAGGTTAGTAAGCTCAATGAAGGCGTTACCACCTTCTCGTTCGAGAACAGATACCGGTGCAAGGACGGGAACTATCGCAGGATCTCGTGGACGGCCGTCCCTGATGATGAATTCATTCATGCCGTCGGACGCGATGTTACGGAAGAGCGAGAAGCCGCCGAGACCCTGAGGGAGACGGAGAGAGCTCTTCGACAGGCCCAAAAGATGGAGGCAATTGGCAACCTGACCGGTGGCGTTGCCCATGATTTCAACAATCTTCTGCAGGTTGTGGCGGGCAATCTTCAGCTTCTGGCAAAGGATCTGGCTGGAAACGAGAAGGCTTGCCGTCGCATTTCAAACGCCTTGGCCGGCGTCGATCGCGGATCGAAGCTGGCGTCCCAGCTCCTTGCCTTCGGCAGGAGGCAGCCGCTGGATCCCCGCGTCGTGAACATCGGACGGCTGATCCGAGGCATGGATGAGATGCTGCGGCGGACGATCGGCGAGGAAATCGAGGTGGAGACAATCGTCTCAGGTGGCCTATGGAACACCCTCGTTGACCCCATGCAGATCGAAAACGCCCTGCTGAACCTGGCGATCAATTCGCGCGATGCCATGAACGGCGCCGGCAAGCTGACAATAGAGGCCGGCAACGCCTACATCGATGATGCGTATGCGCGGCTACACGACGACGTTGAGGTCGGCCAATATGTCTCTCTGGCCGTATCGGATACCGGTTCAGGGATGCCGCCGGACGTCATCGAGAAGGTTTTCGAGCCATTTTTCTCCACCAAGCCCGAAGGGAAGGGGACTGGTCTTGGGCTGTCTATGGTCTATGGCTTCGTCAAGCAGACGGGCGGCCACGTAAAGATTTACAGTGAGGTGGGGTATGGGACCACGGTGAAGATCTATCTTCCGAGGTCCACACAGCTTGAAGATATAGAGGTGGATCCAAGTCCCTATTCAGTTCAGGGAGGTCAGGAGACCATTCTCGTCGCGGAAGATGACGATGATGTCAGGGCGACCGTCGTCGACCTGCTTCAGGACCTCGGCTACCGGGTTCTCAGGGCGTCCGATGCGGCTGCGGCACTTTCGATCATCGAAAGCGGGATACCGATCGACATGCTGTTTACCGACGTCGTAATGCCAGGCCCCTTGAAGAGCGCAGAGCTCGCGCGCCAGGCGAAAGAGCGGCTTCCCGGCATCGCTGTCCTGTTCACGTCGGGATATACCGAGAACTCCATCGTACATGGCGGGCGGCTTGATCCGGGCGTTCAGCTCCTGTCGAAACCGTATACGCGAGACGCTCTCGCTCGCAAGGTTCGCCATGTCCTGGCCAACCAGAAGCAGGTGGGTGTCGCAGCCTCCCGCGTCGAAGTCGTCAAAGCGGAGCCGAAGGCGATGAAAAGGGCGGGTTCTGTTACTGTCCTCCTCGTTGAGGACGACGGGCTGATCCGCATGGCGACAGCAGATATGCTAGAGGAGCTGGAGTATGACGTCCTTGAAGCGGGCTCGGCGGAAGAGGCACTTCCGATCCTGGAGCGAGAGGAGGTCGATATTGTCGTGACCGATCTCGGACTTCCTGGCATGTCTGGCGAAGATTTCTGTCGGGACGTGCGTCGACGCTGGCCGCAGATTGGGTTGGTTTTCGCGACAGGAGCAGCCCATGGCCCCGTGCTGGAAGATGCGTCACGCACGGCTTTGTTGACGAAACCCCATGGGGTGGAGCAACTAAGGGCGGCGCTGAAAGCTGTGGTGAACCATTAGCGCAGGCGGCGTGAGGTGCGAACAAATGCTCAACGTTGATCAAGATGCCGTTAGTCTAAAGAAATTCACCACCAGTAACATTCGGGATGTCGATCCCGGCGGGTGCAGCAACCTAAACTTGCCAACCCGGTAACGGATGGCACTGCAGCGTCGCTGCGAGCTTACAAAACAACGTGAGGATGCTGCCGTGGGAGCGGAGATTTGGTCAACGCTGGTCAGTGAGTTCTCGGATGTTCCAGACGTGTCTACCATTACACGCATCACGGTGCGCCTGGTACTCGCGGCGGTGCTCGGTGGGATCCTCGGATATGAGCGGGAACTGAAGGGAAGAAGCGCAGGCGTCCGGACGCACATGCTGGTGGCCGTCGGTGCAGCACTCTTCGTACTAGGTCCGTTGCAAAGTGGCATGGAGATCGGAGATTTGTCCCGCGTGCTGCAGGGCATTGTGCAAGGTATCGGCTTCCTCGGTGCGGGCGCGATCATGGTTCGTGCAGCGCGGCGGGAGGTCGAGGGTTTGACGACGGCAGCGAACATCTGGGCGACGGCCGGGATCGGAGTGATAGCGGGTCTGGGATTGGAAGCAACCGCCGTCCTGTCAACCTTCGTGGTCTTGATTATTCTCGCGGCGGTGCCCGCCATGCTTCCAAAGCTGTCCGCGAAGAAATCAAACCCGAACGAGTCTGATCCAAGTTGAGCAGATACACATCGTCCCGATACCGCACTCCGTTAGCTACGACGTAGAAGCCGGATTAGGAGCTTCGAAGGCAAGTGCCTCCCACTTCACCATTCAAGGTCGCCTGTGACATCTCCGGGGAGGGATGCTTCAGTCCTTCACAAGGCCCATGACTATGAGTCCTGCCGCAGTCACGAGGGCGCCGAGAATGACCGCTGGAGCAGCCCACCCGTGCCCCAGAAGTCCCTCAAGCACGATCACGAAGCTGGGCGTCAGATATCCATAACCAAGGACTTTGGCAGCCGGTAGACGCATGGACGCGTACTGAAGCAGTAGGAAGGTAAAGGCGGTCGTCACGATGGAAAGGTAGGCAAGGGTGGCCCAGACCGACAGTGGCAGAGCTCTAAACTCCAGCGAGATCAGTTCGCGTGCACCCGTCGGCACCAGCCATGGCACCGTGAACACGATGATCCAGAAACCGAACAATACGGGGTTCTCCCCCCGGGATAGTTTTCGCAGCAGCGGCACGTAGGCGGCATGGCCGATCACACCAGCGAGAAAAATCAGTTCGCCACGCCCGATGTCGAAAGAAAGCAGTGCCTGGACGTCGGCGCGAAATATGACCCAGATGGCTCCAAGACCTGCCGTGACAAGGGCAACCAGGACGTCCGGTCGTGTCCGTTGGCCGATGAACGTCAGCGCAAACCCTGCGCTGATTAGCGGCATGAGGGTGAAGACTGCTCCTGTCTGGACCGGGCTGGTGAACTCCAGCGCGATGAACATCGTGAGCATGTACGTTGCAATGAGACCGCCGAGAACTGCATATCTCCAGACGGCTCGAGGCAGCGCGAACGGGACCCTCATGATCCAGAACGTCAGAACGCCCATCACTGCCACCGTCATGAGGTAGCGCATCAATGTCAGCGGCCCGGCGTCCAGATGTTGCGCCGCCATGCCGCCAAACGAGAATGATCCCGCGATGAGTGCGGCGAACAACAACATGGCGAGATGAGCAAGCAGCTTCTCACGTCCTCGAGCATGGACGTTGGAGAGCGCAGGAGCGAGGGAGGGACCGGGCGGGGGCATGACCTGAGCAGATACCAGACGAACGCTTGGGGATAAATGCTCGAGCACGCGTTGTCGTGGAATGATTATGAGGGAGGCGCACAGGGAGTCTCACAACGGAAATGATTTCCGCTTCGCGCCAACAGCGGACATTGCAGTCCAGCGCATACGGCTGCGTTGCGGCAATTTCTAAAGCGAGCCGAACGCGGCGATTCCTGCCCCAGGATCACAGGTTGACCCGCTGGTGATGTGACACGCGGGTCAACCTGAAGTTCATCCCACAAGCAGATGGCTCATCGCCGGGTCGGGAATGACGACGATGCGGCTGCCATCTCTTGCCTCGTCGTGAAGATGGATCACATCCTGATTGATGAGCCGAATGCAACCTGAGGAAACGGCCTTCCCGATGCTGAACGCCTCAGGCGTGCCGTGTATCCGATACAGCGTGTCCTTCCCGTTTTCATGGATATAGAGGGCGCGAGCACCGAGTGGATTTTTGAGTCCGGGATCCATGCCTCCATTTGCAATGCTGTAGGGCTCCAGCCCTGGCTGCCGCGCAACCATTGAATCAGGCGGTGTCCAGCGCGGCCATTCCCGCCTGTAAGCCATTATGGCCTCCCCAGCCCAGGCGAACCCCTCCCGTCCTACTCCGATTCCATAGCGGGTCGCGCGGCCACCTGCCTTAACGTGGTAGAGATATTTGGCTGGCGTATCGACGACGAGGGTGCCTGGCTTCTCGTTCGTCGGATAGTCCACCTCGGTTCGCCAGAACTGCGGCGGTAGCTGGCTGATGTCGACCTCCGGGATCGGAAACCTCTCATTGGGCATTGCATAGTACATCGGCGGCACCACCGGCGCAGGCGCTGGCGGAGGTTCGGCGATCGTCACGACGGGCGGCGGTTGGGTCGATACACAGCCAGAGACGGCGATCGCCCCTACACCAAGGATGAAGGAGCGCCTTGGCAAGCCTGCACCCACCCACCGTCCATTTGAGCTGCTCGTTCTCTCTTCAGTCTGACTGTCATAGGCCATGTCGGTACTCTCTGTTAATCTCGCGGGCTGCTTCCAAGCCTGCCCGCCTTAGGGCAACCTTAAGTGACGAATGGCGGAGGCCAGTGCGCCGTGGAGCCACCCGCTCAGGCCGCGCGGGCCTCTGCGATCGCCTTCTTCAGCCCCTTCTCATCCAGCACACCTGCGAACGTGGTCCAGCCGATGACGAAGGAAGGCGTACCTGCGAAGTTGAAGGCGAGCGCCTGGCTGTAGTTGCGGTCGAGCAGCCCCGAGATCTTGGTGCTGTGCTTGTTCACGGCGGCAGCAATTTCCTTCATCGTGAGGCCGGTGCTCGTGAGCGCCTTCTCCACGGCTTCTTCAGTCAGTTTGCCCGTCGTCTTCATCAGCGCCTCCATTGCAGGCTCGTACTTGCCGATCTGGGCGGCTCCGAGAACTGCCTGGGCAGCAAAGATCGAGGCACCGCCGAAGACGGGCCAGTCCTTCAGCACCAGCCGGACATTGCCGTCCTCGCGAACGACCTTCTCGAGCATGGGATGGATCTTCTTGCAGTAGGGGCACTGGTAATCGAAGAATTCGACGACCGTGACGTCCCCTTTGGGATTGCCGAGAACTGGTGCGTCCGGATCATGGAAGACGGTCTTTTCGGTGATCTCCTGGCCGAACGCCAGGCGCGGGAGGACGGCAGCCACTGCGGCAGTGCCCGCGGTGACGGCGAGCAGGTTTCTGCGGGTAATCATTCATACTTCTCCTTTTCGCGATTCTTCAGGTCCGAGCACGACGACCTTGGAGCCCTTCGGCACGCGGCGATGCAGGTCGATGATGTCGTGGTTCAGCAGCCGGATGCAGCCGGACGAGACCGACTTGCCGATGCTCCAGGGTTCATTGGTCCCGTGGATTCGATAGAGCGTGTCCTTGCCGCCCTGGTAGAGGTACAGGGCACGTGCTCCCAGAGGGTTCTTGATGCCACCCTCCAGGCCCGATGCTAAAGGGCCGTAGCGCTCCGGATTGCGCTTGATCATGTTCTGGGTGGGCACCCAGCCCGGCCACTGCGCCTTACGGGCGATATCGGCCTCGCCCTCGAATTCCATGCCGGCCTTGGCGACGCCGACGCCGTAGCGCATCGCCTTGCCACCCTCCATGACGAGGTAAAGAAAACGGGAGTGGGGATCGACCACGATAGTGCCTGCCGGATAGCCGGTCTTGTAGTCCACAACCTGGCGGACATTCTTCGGATCCATCTTGGAGACGTCGACGCCGGGGATGGTTTCGTCTCCATCCTTGATCGGCGCATACATACTGGCCAACGACGGGTCCGCTTTCGGGGCTTCGACCTTTGCGGGCTCCGCGGCGGTCTGCGCGCAGGCCGACAACCCCATGACGAAAAGCGAGGCGGTCAACGGTCGCCACAGATCGGCCGCTCGGGCAGGGATCATTCGGATATTCCTTCTTCAGATTTGAGTTCCTGGATCTTCTGCGCGAGAACCTCGCGGGAAATCTCGCCGAGGTGAGAGCCGGCCAGCGTGCCGTCGGCTGCTAAGAAGAGTGTTGCGGGCAGACCGACCGCCGAATAGTGGCGGCTGAGCAGAAGCTGCGGATCGAGCACCGCCTGCGGCAGATCGAGGTTCGCACTCCGGAGGTAGTCAGCGATCTTGGCCGCCTGCTCGCCCTGGTTTGCAAAGACGAAGTCGACATCGGCCATGTTGGCAGCGAGTTCCGCCATCATCGGCAGTTCGCGGCGGCAAGGCGGGCACCACGTCGCCCACAGGTTCAGAACCGTAGGACGACCGTTGGCACCGATCCCTCTTTCGGCACCATCAAGTGTCCGGAAGCTGGAGGTGACGGGCGCTAGCTGCGGGTCAGAATAGGTCAACGCCAGCGTCGCCGCTGTCGCAACCATGCCAGCGGCAAGGCTAGCCACGGCCCATCCGACAAGCTTTCGGCTCTTCAGGAACAGCAGGACCAGCACCACGGCGACGCCTGCGGCCCCTCCGCTCCAGGAGAACCCGCCTTGCCACACCGCAAGGATCCGCCAAGGCTCCGAAGCGAAGCTCCCGGCATGCTGCAGAACATGCCCCAGGCGCGCCGCCGCCAGTCCGACCAGAGCCGTCCAAGACGACCAGCGTCCGAGCCTGTCGTCGACCCGGTGGGCAAGAACGGACGCTGCAGCGAGAAACACGACCATGCCCACGATGGCAGCGAAGCGCTCGGCGTCGAACGCGAAGGGACCGAAGGAGACGGCGTTCATCGAAGGGCGCTCTTGGCTGCTGATGCAGACGTCGTAACGGTGTCTGCACTGATCTCTCCCACCAGCCTGCTGTCGGCAATCTCATCGTTGTTGCCGTCGAGGAACAGCATTGTCGGGGGCCCGACGACCTGAAGGTCCTTCATCAGCGACTGGTTGGCCTCGGTGATCTCACTGAGATCCACCGAGATCAGGCGGATGCCGTCCAGCGCGTTCACCACCGTCGGGTCCGGAAAAACGGATCGCTCGATCACCCGGCAGGTGACGCACCAGTCGGCCGTGAAGTAGACAAGCGAGGGGGTGTCTCCCGCGTCGGCTGCCAGCAGCGAGGACAGTTCGGAGGAGGAGGCAGCGAACTGGAAGGAATCCTTGTCAATCGCTTTCGTTGGTGTTGCGTCTCCGGAGCGCGCGACAGTGATGGGCGCGAGAGGCTTCAGAGGATCGGTTGCGCCCGAAAGGCCGCCAATCGCTAGCATGACGCCGTAGAGAGCGGCCAACATGCCAGCAGATTTGGCAAATCGTGCAGCGCTGCCGGCCTCAGGTCTCATCTGATCGAAGGCTCCGATGAAAACCCCGAAGGTGATCGCCAGGATAGACCACAACAGAAGACCAGTTCCGGCAGGCAGCAGACGGTCCACGAGCCAGACCGCGGTGGCGAGGAACAGGAAGCCGAAGACCTGCCGGACCCGTTCCATCCATTGTCCTGCACGCGGAAGCAGGCCCGACCCGAAGGTCCCCATCAGGATCAAGGGGATGCCCTTGCCGATGCCGAGCGCGAACAAGGCCGTCGCGCCGAGGACGACGTCTCCGGTCTGCGCAATGTAGAGAAGCGCGCCGGCGAGCGGAGCCGTAACGCAAGGTCCGATCACCAGAGCGGATGAGAATCCGAGCGCTGCCGAAGACGCCAGTGAACCTCCTGAATCGCGGCGTGGGGCGAGCCGGTTCCTGAGAAAGGAGGGAAGCTGGAGTTCGAATATCCCGAAGCTTGAAAGTGCCAGAGCCACGAAGATGGCTGCAACGACGAGTGTGGCAGCGGAAGACTGGAGCGCGATCTGGAAGCTCTGACCCCACCATGCAGCGACCACGCCGAAGAGACTGAAGGCAGCCGCCAAAGAAAGGACGTAGGTTGACGACAATACAAATCCACGTCCAGCCGACAGGCTCTCGCCCTCCCTCGAAAGGGTCGCGGCGAGGATAGGGTACATGGGAAACACGCATGGCGTGAAGGCCAGCAGGACGCCGAGCCCCATGAAGCCGGCGACCAGCAACAGCACTCCACCGCGATCGAGCAGAGATCCCACGAGTCCGTTGGAGGACTGGTCAGAGATACGGATTGCAGCCGTGTCGGCGGGTTCCGGCGCGGCTTTGGACACCAGAGGAAAGGCTGCCTGTGACTGAAGCGCAGTCTGAAGACCAGCCGGTTTTTTGCTGGCTACAGGCGTCAACGCAGCAGGGTCGAGATCGACCGTGGTCGGAGGATAGCAGAGACCGCCATCCTGGCAGCCCTGGTAGGTGACCTTGACGAAACCAGTGACCGGTCCGGCGATCGTTGCCGTAGCCGTCCCATAATAAACCTCGGTGCTTCCGTATCCGGGATCCTCCTTGATGACGCCCGGCGGGGTTGTCATTTCGAGAGGTCTGCCGTCGGCGTCTTTCACACTCAGGTATTCTCGGTAGAGATAGTAGCCGTCTTCAAGCTGCCATCTTAATGCGATGTCAGGACCGTCGTGTCCTGCCTCCATGCGAAAGGCCTGATCCATTGGAAGCGGCGGTTCGATAGCTGACGCCACCGCCGAGACGGCTAAGGCCACGATGAAAGATGAAACCGACAGGAAGAAACGCAAGGTCCGCTCCGTTGCTTGGGTTGGAGCGGCGGTCTCTCCTCCCAACCTTAAGGCAGCCTTAAGGTAGCCGGCGCAGGGAGGACGCGAAGTCAGATGAGGATGTGATGCGCCTGCTGGTCGTGGAAGATGACGAGATCCTGTTGGACGGCCTGAAGGTCGGGCTGCAGATGTGCGGCTTCACGGTCGACGCCGTGACATCGGTTGCCGATGCCGACGCTGCGATCGAGGCCGACAGATTTGATGCCGTCATCCTGGACCTGATGCTCCCGGACGGAACTGGCCTCGATGTACTGGCAAGGATGCGACGGTCCGGCGACCGCACCCCTGTTCTCCTGCTGACTGCGAAGGACGAAGTTGCCGATCGAATAGCAGGGCTGGACTCGGGAGCCGACGACTATCTCGGAAAACCTTTCGATCTCGACGAGGTCGCTGCCCGGCTCCGTGCCATCGTCCGTCGTGGACACGGCAGGGCCACAGGGCTTCTCGAATGGAAGGACGTGAGCCTCGACCCGGCGCGCATGTCCGCATCGCGTGACGGCATGGCGATCTCCCTCTCGCGGCGGGAGTTCGTCATCCTGCAGGCGCTGATGGAGACGCCCGGCGTCATCCTGTCCCGGTCTAATCTCGAGGAGAAGCTTTATGGATGGCAGGAGGAGATCGAGAGCAATACGGTGGAAGTTCACGTCCACAAGCTCCGATCCAAGCTGGGCGCGAGCTTCATCGAGACCGTTCGGGGCGCAGGCTATCGATTGAGGGCGGCACAATGAACTCCATACGGATCCGGCTGTTTGCAATCCTGATTGCCACGACCGGCGCGGTGTGGCTCTTCGCTGCCGCCTGGATCTATGCGAGCACGCAAGCCGAAGTCGAGCGCGTACTGGACGCGCGCCTGATGGAAGCGGCACGCATGGTGAGTTCGCTGATCACGGATCACCAGATCGATCCCTCCGCGGCAGCCAATGCGGCAACTGCCGATACTCCCCCTCCGCCATTTAAGGAAGCCGGCGGCGGCTATAGCCGTCAACTTTCCTGCCAGATCTGGTCGCTTCAGGGCAGCCTCGTCAGCCGCTCTGAAAGCGCGCCTGCAACCTCGCTGGCGAGCCATACAGATGGCTTCGAAGAAACGGAGATCGAAGGAGAACGGTGGCGGGTCTACGCCGTCGTCAATCCCACGCTTGGCGTCCGTGTGCTGGTCGGTGACAGTCTTGAGATCCGAGACCGGCTGATCGGCGACGTCATCAAGGGACTGCTTCTCCCCGGGATCGTCATTCTCCCCGTCCTGGCAGCGTTGATCTGGTTGAGCGTCGGGCGTGGCCTTGCTCCACTGACGCGTATTGCCGAAGGGCTTGCCGGCCGTTCTGCATCCGAACTCCACCCGGTGGATGCGGGATCGGTTCCGCGGGAGGTTCGGCCGGTCATCCGGGCGCTGAACAGCCTGTTCGGTCGCGTGGCTGAAGCGCGCGACCGCGAACGGAGCTTCACCGCCTATGCAGCGCATGAACTGAAGACGCCGCTCGCAGGTCTCAAGACCCAGGCGCAGGTGGCCCTTCGAACCGACGAACCGAGCGTCCAGCGTGACGCGCTGTCTCGCATCTCCACCAGCGTCGACCGAACCAGCCGGATGGTCAGGCAGCTTATCGATCTTGCCGCCGTAGATGCGTCGCAGGACGTCACGAGCGATGAGGAGGTCGATATCGCAGTCCTTGTCGGGGAAGTGGCCTGGGAGTTGGAGAACCAGCTCGCAGCGAACGACGTCCATGTGGCGATGGAACTTTCAGACCAGGCTCAGCCACCCACCGTCATCCGGGGCGACAGGATCCTTGTTCGTCTGGTCCTCCGCAATCTGCTTGAAAATGCCATCCAGCATTCCCCAAAGGCCGGCGAAGTCAGGTGCCGCGTCCTGGCGAGGACAAACGAAGTCTGCGTTGAAATCCTGGACCAGGGACCGGGAATTAAGCAGGAGGACGAAAAGCGCGTCACGGAACGCTTCTTCCGGGGATCAAAGGCGCATGGTCATGGTAGCGGGCTTGGATTGTCGATCGTCCAGATGGCGCTCGCCCGTCTAGGCGGAAGCCTGACCTTCGAGAGAGGTGCTCGCTGGTTTGTTGCGAGGGCGTCGTTTCCGATCTGAGCCCTTGGCGGCTGGCCCTGTCCTGTTGCGCTTATGGACCCCGTCTGACCCCGACGGCTCGTAGCGCAGCATCGAGCCTGTTGCCGCCCTTGGCGTCGAAGTCACCTCTGAGCGCTTTCAACGCATATCGCTCCTGGTTGATTTCCTCCGCCGTCCGAAACCCCATGCGGCGCAATACCGGCAGGGGCGGACACCAGCCTTGGATGGCGTGCTGGAACAGGAAGCCGGTTACGATTGCCGGCAATGCAGCCATCGTTTGTCTACTGTCGCCGCCAAAATGGTCCCTGTGAATGCCAAAGAGGAGGCATTTGCTTCGAGCGTCCGCTCGATGTCCCACTCCCGATCAAGTTCCGCGAGCCTCGCTGCGATCTGGTCGGGGTGGGCTTCGTAGTAGGCGAGCCTCTCTTCCATCTGCCAGCGAAGGCGGTTGTTGATCTCGTCGGATGTCTGGGCGCTGACCCGGTTCGCTGTCGTGGCCATGGTTTTGATCTCCTTTGCGCGGGAACCCCAGGGGAAGCACAAAGTTCCGTGACCGGCCTTGAAGGTAACTCACTATATAATATATTAGAACGTATAACGATATTTACGCGGAGCTAGTTATGCCTGTCACCAGTGTATCCGAGAAGCTTTCGGTCTCGTCTCAGCCAAGCGTCGAAGACATCCGTTCGCTGCGCGCGAACGGGTTCAAGACACTTATCAATAATCGCCCGGATGGCGAGGAGCCCGGACAGCCGGGAACCGAAGCCGAAGCGCAGGAAGCAAAGCACTGCAACCTGTCCTATGCGTTCATTCCAGTCACCGGAGCCACCATCACCGAGGCGGACGTGCGCGCCTTCCAGCGCGCGATCGATGAATCTGAGGGCCCCGTCTTCGCCCATTGCAAGACCGGCACCCGGTCGCTGAACCTCTATGTGATCGGAGAGGTCCTCGACGGCCGCCTGCGTGCCGACCAGGTCATGGACTTCGGACGTGAACGCGGCTTCGACACAAGGGGCGCTGCAGCCTGGCTGGAGAAGCAGGCCCCCCGCCGACCGCAGGTCAAGGGCTTCTTCGACAAGCGCACCTGGAGCGTCCAGTATGTCGTCTCCGATCCGGAGACGGGCAAGTGCGCCATTGTCGACCCGGTTCTCGACTTCGATGAGAAGGCAGGTGCGACGGCGACGCTCAATGCCGACGCCATCCTCGACTACGTCCGCGCCCAAGGACTGACGGTCGAGTGGATCCTGGACACCCATCCGCATGCCGACCACTTCTCGGCCGCCCAGTACCTGAAGGAGAAGACCGGCGCGCGCACCGCCATCGGCGAGCGCGTCGTGGACGTGCAGAAGCTGTGGAAGGGTATCTACAACTGGCCCGAGCTTGCCACCGACGGATCGCAATGGGACCAACTGTTCGCCCACGGCGATACGTTCAAGGTCGGGTCTATCGATGCGAAGGTGATGTTCTCGCCCGGACATACGCTCGCCTCCATCACCTATGTGATCGGCGACGC
This sequence comes from Pseudorhizobium halotolerans, assembly GCF_902153235.2. Classification (NCBI taxonomy): domain Bacteria; kingdom Pseudomonadati; phylum Pseudomonadota; class Alphaproteobacteria; order Hyphomicrobiales; family Rhizobiaceae; genus Pseudorhizobium; species Pseudorhizobium halotolerans. Next base: position 95,340 of record NZ_CABFWE030000013.1, read on the forward strand.
AGCCTTCGTCCACGACACGCTGTTCATGCCCGACAGCGGCACGGCGCGTGCCGACTTCCCCGGTGGTGATGCACGGGTGCTGTGGAGGTCGATACAGGACATCCTCGCGCTCCCGGACGAGACGCGGATCTTCACGGGCCACGACTATCAGCCGGATGATCGGGCGCCTCGGTGGGAAAGCACCGTGGCCGAGCAGAAGAAATCCAACCCGCATCTTGCCGGCGTGAGCGAGGAGGAGTTCGTCGCTCTCAGAACCAAGCGTGACAAGACGCTGCCTATGCCAAAGCTCATCCTGCATGCCCTGCAGGTGAACATCCGCGGCGGGCGTCTGCCGGAGCCGGAAGCCAACGGCAAGCGCTACCTCAAGTTCCCGCTCGATGCATTGCAGGGGGCGGCATGGGAATGAGCACCGACCTGAAGGCAATGTTGAAGGCAGGGCTTTCCCCGGTCGAAATGGCGAGCCGCGCCGAAGAGGTGGCAAACCTCCTCAAGACGCTGTCCCATCCGGCGCGGCTGATGATCGTCTGCACGCTGGTGGAGGGAGAATACTCGGTCGGCGAGCTTGAAGAGAAGCTCGATCTGCATCAGCCACATTTGTCGCAGCACCTCACGGTGCTGCGTGGCTCCGGCATCGTCGAGACACGGCGGGACGGCAAGCAGATCTTCTATTCCCTGACCGAGGAGAAGGCGGCCCAGCTGGTCGCCGCCCTCTATGACATCTTCTGCGTGAAGGACCACACATGAGCCAGTATCTCCCATCATTGACCGGCGGCATGCTGATCGGCCTGTCAGCGGTCATGCTGCTGCTCCTCAACGGCCGGATCGCCGGGATCAGCGGCATCGTCGGCCGTCTTGCCCAGGGTGTCGGCCTGACCACCAACCTGGCCTTCGTGCTCGGCCTGCTGCTCGGGCCATTGGCCTACCTCGTCATGTTCGATGGTTGGCCAGAGGTCGAGATCACTGCAGGCTGGCCGCTGATCATCGTCGCCGGGTTGCTGGTAGGATTCGGCTCGCGGATGGGATCCGGCTGCACCAGCGGGCATGGCGTCCTCGGGCTGGCCCGCCTGTCGCCGCGCTCGATGGTGGCTGTCGCCACCTTCCTGACAGCCGGCGTGGTTGCCGTTACCCTTCTGCGAGGTCTTGGATCATGAACCGGAATATCTACCAGTTCGCTGCCGCGCTCGCATCAGGCATCGTCTTCGGTTTCGGCCTGTCCCTCTCCGGGATGCTGAACCCGGCACGCGTCCAAGGCTTCCTCGACATCTTCGGCACGTGGGATCCAAGTCTTGCCTTTGTTCTCGGCGGTGCCGTCGTCGTCGCCTTCATCGGTGTTCAGGTGATGAAGCGGATGCGACACCCGGCCTTCGGCGACAGCTTCCATGTCCCGACCAATCGGCAGATCGACCCGCCGCTCATCATCGGATCCGCCCTGTTCGGCCTCGGCTGGGGGATCGGTGGCTTTTGTCCCGGCCCGGCGGTCGCGTCGCTGCCCATCGGCATCCCCCAGACGGTACTGTTCGTCATCGCCATGCTGGTGGGCATGACCTTGCACGACCGAGTATGGAGCAGACGGACGTGACCACCTCAATTCTTGCGGCAGTCGGCTCCGGCGGGATCGTCGGCTTCATGCTCGGCCTGCTCGGCGGCGGTGGGTCGATCCTGGCGACGCCGCTCCTCCTCTACGTCGTCGGCGTCACGCAGCCGCATGTTGCCATTGGAACGGGCGCGCTTGCGGTTGCCGTGAACGCCTTTGCCAACTTTGTGAGCCACGCGATCAAGGGGCATGTCTGGTGGCGGTGCGCGGCCGTCTTCTCCGCGCTTGGCGTGGTTGGCGCGCTTGCCGGCTCAAGCCTCGGCAAGGCGATGGACGGAGACCGACTGATCTTCCTGTTCGGCATCCTGATGGTGGTTGTGGGCGCTCTGATGCTCAAGCCCAGGAAGGCAGTTGCGGTCGAATGCCGTCCTGTCGACCTCCGGATGTGCCTCGCCACCGCGGCCGTCGCATTGGCCGCGGGCGCGGCATCCGGCTTCTTCGGCATCGGCGGAGGCTTCCTGATCGTTCCCGGCCTGATGCTGGCGACCGGCATGCCGATGATCAACGCGATCGGTACCTCGCTCCTCTCCGTCGGCGTGTTCGGGCTGGCGACCGCCTTGAACTACGCCAGCTCCGGTCTGGTGGATTGGTGGCTTGCCGCCGAGTTCATTGGTGGTGGCATCATCGGCGGCGTGCTCGGAATGCTCCTCGCCACACGCCTCAGCGCCTACAAGAACATCCTCAACCGCCTGTTTGCCGCGCTGATCTTCGTGGTCGCAGCCTACATCCTCTATCGCAACTGGGGGACGTCGATGATTGGCTGAGGGCGGCCAATCTCAATGTGGCGACCTCCTGGCGCCTCATAGCGGTGCCGGCGCCGAGTGAACGTCTATTCAGGACGCCGTTAACAAAGCGACACTTACTCGGACAGAAGCAAGGACCGGCGCTGCCACATGCACAGGGGCCGCTCCTTAAGGCTGCCTTAAGGTGAGCAGGTCAAGCGACAGCTTTTGAAGGAACTCCAATGCGCCTCTTCATTGTCACCAATCTCAGACCCACCCTGATGCTGTTCACAGCGCTGCTGTTCGGTTCTGCACCACAGATCGCCGCAGCCGAGGATGTCCCGCAGCCCCAAGAGTATCCCCGGATCCTGAAGGCGATCGAGCAGCAGGGACTGACAATCCTTGGAGAGATGAAGGTGCCAGGCGGTCTGAGAGCATTCGCCGCAAAAGCTGGCGCTCAACCTCTGGCACTTTACCTCACCCCGGATGGCGAACATGTGGTCGTTGGCACACTTGTCGACGCAGCAGGACAGGACATGGCGGAGACCCAACTCAAGGAGATGGTAGAAGCGCCGATCTCGGAAGAGGGCTGGCAAAAGCTTGAGCGATCCACATGGGTGAAGGACGGAAGCCCAAACGCGCCAAGGATCGTCTACGTGTTTACCGATCCAAACTGTCCCTACTGCCACCAATTCTGGAAGTCTGCCAGACCATGGGTCGAAGCGGGCAAGGTGCAGTTGCGGCATGTCATGGTCGGCGTGATCAGACAGGATTCGCCTGCCAAGGCGGCTGCCATTCTTGAGGCTAAGTCTCCTGAGGAGGCATTGGCCGAAAACGAACACAAGTACGAGGACGGCGGCATCGCCCCTTTGGAAACGGTCAGCCCCGCAATGGCGGAAAAGCTTGAGCACAATGCCACCCTGATGACCGAGCTTGGCTTTTCCGGCACCCCTGCGATTGTCTTCAGGAAGGCAGATGGTAGCATCGGACAGATGGCTGGTCTGCCTCAGGATGCCGCGCTCGAGATGATCTTGGGTTCGAGATAGCTTAACCCGCTCCGCTCTTCTATGTCTGCAATGGGCCGATAGGGGACGTCGATCGCCAGCATTGTTCCAGAAGCGGACCTAGCCGATCACATCGAATGACAGGCGGAAAGCAAACCTTCCCTCGCAGCGGGGGGCCTACAGTGACATGATCTTAACGTCCGGTCGTTACATTTCCAGTTCCTGAAATGACAATACCCTGGAGCCTGAAATGTTTGCCAACCTGCGCATATCGCGCAAGCTTCTGATCGCCTTCTCGACGATCACCACAGTCGTACTGCTGTTTTCCGCGGTGGTGCTTATATCGTTAACCCATATTAGCAGAACCACGAGTGAGAACGCGCAGACTCAGAAAACAGTAGAGATTGCAAACATTATACTGTCGACCCTTGTGGAGACTCAGAATGCGATGCGCGGATACGCGGCGAGTGCTGACAAGGCCTTCGTCGGGCGTATCGACGAATACCGGAACTCGATCCCTCCCATGCTGTCGGAACTCGAACGTGCTCTTCCTCCCGAAGTCCGCAACAATGTTCTGTCACCTCTGCGAGGTGCCATTGATACCTTCAACAAGGAACTCTCCGACACCGTCTCGGCCGTCTCAGACCCTGCCCTGCTCGATGCTACAAGGGCCAACATCGCGAAGACAGCCCGTCTAACTCAGACCAGGGCGATACTAACTAAGTTCGTTGAAGACGCCGAGAAGGTCGCTGCCGAACGGGCGCTCCTTGCCGAGGCCTCTTTCACCACTGGCATGACCACGCTGCTGGCAGGCGGAACCGTCACCGCCATCATAGCTATTGCCTTTGGTGTTATCCTGGCAAGATCAGTCGCCACTCCTGTGATCGCGATGACAAACGCGATGACAAAGTTGGCCGCCGGGGACACGAATCTCACAGTACCCGCCGCCGGCAGGGCAGACGAAATCGGAAAGATGGCCGACGCGGTCGAGGTCTTTCGTCAAAACGCTGCAGAAAACCGCCGACTTGAGCAGGAGGCCAATGCCCAGCGCTCGCAGTCGGAAGAGCAGCGCCGCCGCACGGCCGAGCAGGAGCGCATCCGCGCCGAAGCCATGGCACAGGCAACCACGGGCTTGGCCGACGGGCTGAAGCAGCTTTCCGCCGGCAATCTCGGCGTCCAGCTGACGCAGTCCTTCGCCGAGGAATTCGAAGGCCTGCGCGAAGACTTCAACCGCTCGGTCATGCAGCTTCGCGAAACCATGACGGCGGTGGCGGAATCCACCAGCTCGATCGACAGCGGCTCGCGCGAGATCAGCCAGAGTGCGGAAGACCTGTCGAAGCGCACCGAACAGCAGGCCGCCTCGCTGGAAGAGACCGCCGCAGCGCTCGACCAGATCACCACCAATGTCGCCAACTCCTCCAAGCGTGCCGAAGAGGCCCGCGCGGTAGCTATCCAGGCGAATGAAAACGCCCGCCATTCCGGCGCAGTGGTTGCCAATGCCGTCGATGCCATGGGCAAGATCGAGCAGTCGTCGAACCAAATTTCCTCGATCATCGGCGTGATTGACGATATCGCCTTCCAGACGAACCTGCTGGCGCTCAACGCGGGCGTGGAAGCGGCACGCGCCGGTGAAGCCGGCAAGGGCTTTGCCGTCGTCGCCCAGGAAGTGCGCGAACTGGCCCAGCGTTCGGCCACCGCTGCCAAGGAAATCAAGGACCTGATCCGCAACTCCTCTGCCGAGGTCGGCAACGGCGTGAAGCTGGTCAGCGACACCGGCGAAGCGCTGAAGACGATCGAGAGCTATATCGTCACGATCAACCAGCATATGGACGCGATCGCCACTTCGGCGCGAGAACAGTCGGTCGGATTGTCGGAGGTCAACACCGCCGTCAACCAGATGGACCAGGTGACCCAGCAGAACGCCGCCATGGTGGAAGAGGCCAATGCGGCCGGAGCAACCCTCGCCAACGAGGCAAGCCGCCTGCGCGGCCTGATCGGCCAGTTCCAGCTCGGCGGCGCGGCAACCTACCAGCCGATGCTGCGAAACACGACAGCGACCGCAAGCATGGCATCGTCAGCTTCACCCGCCCGTGGCATGGTCAACAAGATCGCTCGGACGTTCGCCGGCAAGGGCTCCGCCGCCGTCGCCGTCAGCACCGAAAGCTGGGAGGAGTTTTAAGGCAGGACATGACTGAGACTGAGGCGGAAGCTGCAGTCGCTTCCGCCGCGGCCCTCCTGGCTGAGTTGTGAACGTTCGGAGAACCTCCGAGCATCGGCACCGTCTTCAAGACGCCAGCTCCCTTCGAGACGGTGAGCCGCATCATGCAAAGATGGAGCGGAAACTCCGAAACTCAAAGACTCTCCGTCTGGCAAGACCGGCAGCTGCGGTGTCTGCTCTGGGCCGAGTAGCGACGAGATGTGCTATCATCCGCTGCCTGATGGAGGTGACGCGGCGGGAGGAGTGGCGGAGAACTCGTCATGGATATTATCTCGCTGCGTCCCCGCCGCCCCTGGAACAAGGGTATCCTGGTCGGTCAGAAGCGCCCACTTCAGCCAAAGAATGTGTGGTCGATCCGCGTTCGACTGGAAATGTGCGGAGCCATCAGAGAGCTGGCGCTCTTCAATCTCGCCATCGACAGCAAGCTTCGCGCCTGCGACCTCGTAAGACTGAGGGTCGAAGACCTGTGGTCTGGTAGCATGGTCAGGGATCGAGCCACCATCATCCAGAAGAAGACAAAGCGGCCCGTACAGTTCGAAGTGACCGAGCAGACGAAAGCTGCACTTGCAGCATGGCTCCCATTCGTCCGACGGAGCGGCGGTAGCTATCTATTCCCAAGCCGCCGCAAGACGTCGCAGCATCTGTCGACGAGGCAGTATGCGCGGATTGTCCACCGATGGGTCGAGTCTATCGGGCTCGACACCAGCGCCTATGGCACTCACTCTATGAGGCGAACCAAGGCAGCGCAGATTTACAAGAAGACGGGTAACCTGCGAGCTGTCCAGATACTGCTCGGTCACACAAAGCTCGAAAGCACGGTTCGCTACCTTGGCGTCGAGGTAGATGACGCCCTGAGAATCGCGGAGCAGATTGAGCTGTAGGTTCGTGACCATCGGCGGCTTGCCGATGGTCCCTCTCGCGCCAGAAGCGGTCATTGGCTTGTGGCGTTCCACTCTCCGAACAGGGGCCGTCAGCAGACCGTACGCTGATAGGGACCACCAACGCGAGATGCGGACACTCGAGGCGGGTGCAGAGAAGGCGGATCGTGCGCGAGCCATTGAGCGCCAACGCGCTCGCTCGCTGTCAGAGAAATCTCTAGGCGCGGTTCACCTCCACCTTTACAGGATTGCCGCCTGCGAAGAACAAATCAATGGTGACTTTAAGCTTGAGGCACGACGACACTGAACTTCTCGACACGAAGTCGATTGATCGCGCTCTCTTGCCCAATCCTCTGTAGGGCTGACACGGCCTTCGCGGAAATGCTCTTCATCCTCTCGTCTGCGTTTCCGATGTTTCGGAAGTAGGTCAGTCCATAGACGACCAGGCGCAGTTCCTCGTCTTTTGCTGCTTTCATGGCGGCATAGAAATCGTCGGCACTATGCTTGTCGATGAATTCAAGGGTGTCCTCGCTCCATCCCCTGTCTCTCACGATAGCGGTCGCGACACCCTTCAGAGTTCTGTCGTCAGCGAACGTACCAGCTTTGGCAGCGAAAGCCGCGATCACATCTGGATCCTCGATATTGAAGCGCGGCGAAACAGGATCTCCCACCCAGAAGTCCTTTCCGTCATCTCGGCTGTCAACGTAGTCCTTAATGAGATCGTCGAGGCCGTCGCCATGACCGAGTTTCTTCAGGGTAGCGATCGAAGCGGAAAGATTCGCAGGACTGATTGCTGCGGCGTTGTCCCTGATCGACTGCTTCAGCTCCGTGGCGAAGGCATCTGCATTGTCATCGAAAGATCCATGGTAGATGTCCCACACCTTGCTGAACGCGGCATCCTGGTCCTTGAGTTCGAGCCTTCCGGTAAGCGCGTCGGCTTCCCGCCGCAGGGAAACTTCATCGTAAAAGCCGCTGCGGATGCAATCGAAGACGACGAGATCAAGTCCGTCCGCTGTGAGGAACTCATATCGCTTCAGAAGCTCGGAATGCTGGATCTCCTCTGGAGTTCGCTCCCCTTCGTCACCGAAGAAGTCGGCATAAGGGCGATGCTTCAGGATGGCATCGATCGGTGGTGCTTCGGTGGGCTGGTAGATCGCGAAGCCGAACAGGCACGCGCTATGAAAGGTCTGCTTGATGATGCGCTCGTCATAGCCCTCCAAAACCTCTTCCAGCCGACCGCATATTCTAAGGAGCTTGAAGATTGTTCGGATATTAGTGATTTCGAGCTTCGCCGCATAATCTGCGACCATCTGGGTGAGGAGGGTCGTTCGATCCGGGACAGCTATGGCAACCGCCTCGCTCGCCGTCGGAGCGAATGTCAGATTGATATCGATTACCTTTTCCAGTTGAACGCGGAAGTTCTCGGCATTCTGCTCTTCCAATGCCTCACTGTTCAACAGCAGCACCACCTTACAATTCTTCTTCTCTTTGAGGAAGGTGATCAGCCCCAGCACATCCTTCAGGTCGAGGCTGTCGCTCATGCGCTCAAGATCGTCGAAGCATACAATCTGGTTTCGCACGTCGAGGAATCCGGCTTCAACCAATCCTCCGTAGTCGGCAACAACGGGGATGCCACGGATCATTCCGATCCCTGCACGCCACTTGGACGACAGTTGCGCCAAACGTTCGGATACGCTGCTGAAGGTCGCTTCCAGCCTCTCCTTCTCGCTGAAAGCTGCAGCTTCGACCGTGTTCTCGAAAACTGATCTGCGAACATCACTTAGGGTCTCAAGGCCGAACAACGAGACGTAGGCATAGCGCGGCGGCCTTACCGTGGCATCCTTGAATGCAGCAGTTAGCAAGGTGTCCCAAGTATGGGTCTTGCCAACGCCCCACTTGCCGCTCAAACAAAGCGCAAGTTTATCCTCCGCCTTGAGAAATCGACGGATTTCATTCTTCACTTGCTCCGTGCTCATGCTTCAATCCCGCAGCCGTCTTACTGCCGAAGGTTGTAAGTCATGTTGATGTTCCTGGCGAGACTACTGGATCATATGTATCTCGCGCTTGAGCATATCCCGAAGGGCAGCGTCCATGATGCCCGCTTTGGCCTGGCTGCAGGAATGTCTGGTTTCAGAAACGGGCCAGAAATACCTGAACGACCAGAGTGAAGGCGCGTAGCTGCTCCTTGCGATTGGGCCGCCAATGACCGCAATGGGCCGGTTGCCGTCATGTCTCAGGGCGTCCTTCCGCGCCGGAAGCGGACATCAGTGCCTTGGGTTGGTTGACGCCCTGCTGGACGCACAAGTTGGCCGCATCAGCGACTGTCGCCATATCTGCATATGTGCGGATTTGATGAGACAACCTGTATCGCCAGCCTCGGCAACTCCGACTGCCGATGGACGCCTGTCTTCGAGAAGATGTTTCCCAGGTGGCTCTTCGCCGTATTGGCGGAAACGCCGAGCGATCGTGCAGCCGGTGGCGTCGCCTTAACCTGACGTAGGACGCAATCATTTCTTTGTCCTGAATTTCAGGCTTGGATCGGCAACGCGATC
>NZ_CABFWE030000013.1:104317-113254 GCF_902153235.2 Pseudorhizobium halotolerans
ATCGCTCGCTGCACCGTCGCAAGGCTGATGAGAATGATGGGTCTTCAAGGCATCATTCGTGGCAAGCCAATCAAAACCACTGTATCGGACAAGTCTGCCCCGTGTCCGCTCGACCGCGTCAACCGCCACTTCAAGGCTCCCGCGCCGAACATGCTGTGGTTATCCGATTTCACCTATGTCGCGACCTGGCAGGGCTTCGTCTAAGTGGCCTTTGTCATCGATGCCTTCGCCCGCCGCATCGTCGGCTGGCGGGCCAGTCGAACGGCGCACGCGGGATTCGTCCTCGATGCTCTCGACCAGGCACTGCATGATCGGCGGCCCGTCAAACGTGGCGGGCTGGTTCATCATTCCGACCGCGGCTCGCAATACGTGTCCATTCGCTTTTCCGAACGGCTGGCGGAGGCGGGCATCGAGCCGTCTGTCGGAAGCGTCGGCGATAGTTACGACAATGCTCTGGCCGAAACGATCAACGGTCTTTACAAGGCCGAGGTCATTCATCTGCGAGGACCATGGCGCAACTTCGAAGCCGTAGAGTTCGCCACGCTCGAATGGGTCGACTGGTTCAACCACCGCCGTCTTCTGGAACCCATCGGGAATATACCGCCAGCAGAGGCAGAACGACGATACTACGCCATGCTGGACGCACCAGCTATTGTCGCTTGGCAGATAAACGTGAGAATGCGGCTGTTTCGGCCAGGTTTGGCATTTAAAGGTGAGAATCCGAGCGACCGGATTCTCACATTAACTGCAATCGCGTCAACACGAACGCCCTGTATTCTTTGAATTTAATGCGCCGTCGTGGGTAAATTCTACGCCGTTACGCTGCTGCGCCCGGTTCTCACATTAAATGCCAAAGACCCATCTTGAATCTCAATTTAACTGTACATTCTCAAACTATGTGTACAGCTAACCTTCTGAAATCGTTGACAGGCGATTCTCACGATTAACTGCAAAGCGACAGCCGCTTTATGATGCGGGGATAAGCGTTGAGGAGTTGCTGGATGAGGGCCGGGTGCTGGACAGATCCGGCGGCGACGTCGGCAAGATTGAGAGCCTGATTTTCGCAGACAATGGCGAGGCTCTGGCCGTTATTGCAGAAATCGGCGGCTACTTTGAAATGGGCGGGACTCACGTCAGCATCCCCTGGAACCAGTTGGATCTCTCTGATGACGATCTCACCGCGAAAGCACCCATCGACGAAGACAATCTTGCTGACTACACTCAGTTTGACGAGAGCGGAATTCTGACCAAAGCGGATACTTCCAAGATCGGCAGGGTTGAAGCAGACCGGGGGCTGGATCTCGGAGAGAAGGTATTTCGTGCACGAGATCTGATGGGCGATCACGCCTATATCGCGAATGATCGTCGCTGGGGGTACGTGAACGATCTGGTTGTTCGCGATGGACGACTGGTCGCGATCGTCGTCGAAGTCGCGGCGCAGGGGCCTTCCCGCCACTATGCCTATCCTTTCGATGGGGAGCCACAGATTGATCCAGGCAGCCGGCGCTACACGCTGCCACTCAATGAGAACCAGATCGCTGACATCGAGGAGTTCGACTACGACAAACTCGTTTCTGGCAGCCATACCGGCGCCATTTCGATCGAGTAGCAATGCCGAACATGATCCAGCGCCGAGAGAATTCTTTGCGAACTGGCGGTCATTTGCTTGCCTGGCTGCTGGCAGGATCTGCGGTCATTGCAAATGTTGCCGGATACGCTCTCGATCTCTACGACAAATGGTGGTGGTTCGATCGTGTCCTGCATGGCTTCACCATCCTGGCGCTCACCTACTGGTTGGCGATCCTCCATGTCCTGCCTCTGATACAGCCACGGTTTTCGGCCGGTATCCGATCCATACTGCTGATTGTCTCAGTCGGTATTGCTGCCGGCGCCGTCTGGGAGGTGGTGGAGTGGGCATTTGACTACGTCTCGAATGAAGACGTGATCAAGGGCAAGCATGACACGATTCTGGACATCATCATGGATACCATCGGCGCGCTTGCCGCGTCGGCGCTGGCACTCCTGTTCGATCGCGGGGAACCCCGGGGGAATGCAGGCGAGGATCGACAGCGGGCTGTGGCGGATGACGACAATCCGCGCGCGACGTCAGTCTCGTGATCACCGCGTGGGCCGGCCGGATTGCCAGATCGACGGGCTCACCTCCAGCATCCGATGTCCGTGAGCCAAATAGAGGAACAGAGATCCGCCGCCGGTCCGACAAGGGCAGGTGCGGACCAGCACCATGATTAGCCATCTGGTCTCCAGTGATACCAGTTGCCACAGCGACACCAACGAGCCCCCATCTACTCAAAGCTGGAGCTTGTCGCGACTCTCCCATGATCGACCTTTTCGTCTGGCAGTGCAGACTGGAGGTGGCGCGACTCTCGCCTACGTGACTGCGAATGCCGCTGGCACGCCGGAGCCGTCGTGGTCCGTGATTTCGGCGCTCTTCGTGATCCAGGCGAGCCTGGGCGGAACAATCCGAAGTGCTCTCAGCCGCCTGATGGGCGGCGCCGTGGGGCTTGTTTTGGGTCTGGTCACGATCTTCCTGATCGGAACTGGAGGCTCTATGACCGTCTTGGGACTTACGATCGGCGTGGCCATGATGGCCGCCCTTGCTGCGATCAAGCCTAGCCTCAGCTATGGTCTGGTTACCGTGACCATACTAATCCTCGCACCAGGCGTGGAAGTCATCGAGGGGGCGCTGGTGAAGGCGGTGGAGATCACGCTTGGCTCTCTATGCGGTGCCGCCACTGCCGCTGCAGTCATGCCGCGGCCTGCCCATCGGCTGGTGGACGACCGGTTGGCCGACGCCCTGGAGGCCGCTGCCGATCTCGTCGCCGCAGACCTGCGGAGCATAGTTTCCACTGCAGATGCCGGGCAGAGGCGCTGCCAGGACAGGATCGAACAGGCACTATCACAGTCTCGCGCCTTGCTTAACCAAACACGACCGCAACTGCGGCCGACCGGCGAAGCGGTCAAGGCAAAGGCGGCAATGAAAGCCGAGATCGAGCGGTTCTGGTATGGGCTTCGCTTCCTCGACCATCTTACGGAGCCTCTGCGAGCTGCCCGTCTACCGAAGGAGGCCATGGATCTGGTAGAGGAGCTTGGCGCGGCGGTCCGGGATCGGCTGCTTCATCTGGCTCGATCCATGAGAACAGCCGAGCCCCTTGAACTGTGGCGGCAGCAGCCGGCCGAGTTCTTGGAGGATCTCGACAAAATGGACGTCTCCATCGAGGATCGACCGGTCGAGGAAGTCCAGTTCCTTTTCGCTCTCACCTTCTCCTGCAAGTTTCTGGTCGAAGGAGTCGCTCGTATAGATGCCAAAGCGCATGCAGCGTTGAATCCTGCGGCATGACGAAGCGCACTAGCGCAGCTCAAACTTACCGCCCGGGACGGAAACAGCAGAACGCAGGCTTTGGCATGGCCAAGCCTGCGTTCGCGGCGAGAACTCCCGTTAGCTCTGCTGGATGGGCAGAGCAATGAAGCGGCTGCCTCGCTCCCCTTCGATCTGGAAGAGCGCATGGCTCCTGTCCGACTTGCGCACGTCCGCCAGGATATCCTTCGCATCGTCGACGTCGGCTACCTCGTTGTTGTTGATCGAGGCGATCCGTTCACCTTCCGATATGCCTCGCGCCGCGGCCTCAGATTCAGGGTCGACCTTGGCAATCAGCAGTCCCTTGCCATCCTGAGCAGGTGCAACCGTCAGACCAAGGCTTGGCAGGGCATCCTGGCTGGAAGGCGTAGGAGCCTTCTCCTTCTGCCCTTCCTGCGCCTTGCCATCGGCATTGGCGAGATCGCCAAGGGTCACGTCGATGGATTTCGTCTCGCCCTTGCGCCAGACTGAAAGCTCGACCTCCTTCGAGGGACCCGCCGAAGCGACCTTGACGGAGAGGTCGCGCGCATCCTCGATCGGTTCGCCGTTCATGGAAAGGATGACGTCGCCCGCCTCGATACCCGCCTTGGCGCCAGGAGACCCTTCCTGCGGTTCGACGACAAGCGCACCCTGTTGCTTTTCAAGACCCAGCGACTCGGCGATCTCCGCGTCGACCGGCTGGATCTGCACGCCAAGCCATCCGCGCTCGATTTCGCCGTCGTCGATCAGATCCTGCACAACGTCCTGCGCTACATAGGCGGGTATCGCAAAGGCGATACCGACATTGCCGCCAGAAGGCGAAAAGATTGCGGTGTTGATGCCCACGACCTCGCCATCCAGGTTGAAGGCAGGGCCCCCGGAGTTGCCGCGGTTCACGGCAGCGTCGATCTGAATGTAGTCGTCGTAAGGGCCGCTTCCGATGTCCCGGCCAAGCGCCGAGACAATGCCGGCCGTGACCGACCCGCCGAGTCCGAACGGGTTGCCGACAGCGACAACCCAGTCGCCAACGCGCGCCTTCTTATCATCGGCGAAATCGACATAGGTGAAATCGCGCTTTGCATCGACCTTCAGAACCGCCAGATCGGTGCGACTATCCTTGCCGACAAGCGTCGCCTCGAGTTCGGTTCCGTCGTCAAGCAGCACGCTAAACTCGGTGCCGTTGTCGACGACGTGATTGTTGGTCACAACGTAGCCGTCTTTAGAGATGAAGAAACCGGATCCTTGAGACATTGGCCGAGCGTGCTGCGGAGCATTCTCTCCATCAGGTATGCCCTTGAACCCCGGTCCGCCGAACTGGTCAAAGAAGCGTCGCAGCGGGTGGTTCTCAGGAAGGTCACCAAACCCCTGACCCGACCCGAAGCCCGGCATGCTATCGGATACCTGCTTCATCTCACCCTTGACGCGGACAGAAACGACGGCCGGCGACACCGCCGTGACGACATCTGCGAATCCCGGAGCCGCGGCCGCTGCGTCTACCTTGACCGGATCAGCAAAGGCCTGCGCAACGTAACCAGTTGCTCCGCCATAGACCATGACAGTCGCAAGGCCTGCAGCCGCTGAACTTTTCAGGATGGTTTTGAGGCGCGTGCTATTCGTGTTGATTCTCATTGATAAACAATCTCCTTCCATTGTGAGCCGTCCGGCTCGATGGCCCGGAAGATAGAGACGCTGACCTTACGAGGAGGTGGAAGGCATATGAAGGATCGTTAAAGTTCGCCTTTCCATCTCGTAATCTGTGACTGCCCGGGACTGCGAAGCGGCAGCTTGCGGGAGAGCCCGCAAAGCGGGGGTAACGGAGGAACGATGCAGCACGTCTCCGGTTACCGCCTCCACCGCGCGCTGTTACTACTCCGGCAACCCATAGGCGATGATCGTGTCGCTGATCGGCGTCTCCATGAAGTGGTGGCCGCCCGGATAGATGATCACGAACTGTCGCCCGTCGACTTCCACCACCATGGGGTTTGCCTGACCGCCGCCGGGAAGGGTGTCACTCCAGAGAGTTTCGCCGGTCTTGATGTCGATCGCGCGGATCAGGTTGTCGGTGGTTGCTGCGATGAAGATCAGTCCTCCCGCAGTTACAGCCGGACCGCCATTGTTCGGTGTACCGATGGTGACCGGCAACATGGACGGGATGCCGAAAGGACCGTTGCGTCGCGCCGAGCCGAATGGCCGATCCCAGACCGTATTGCCGGTGGCAAGATCGATGGCACGGATGCCGCCATAGGGGGGCTCCTTGCACAGGAGCCCGGTATACTTCACCCGCCAGCCGGCATTCACGTCGATCGCGTAAGGGGCGCCGATCTGTGGCCCTGCTTCCCCTAGCGGTCCTTCGCTGTCCGCCGGCGGCTCGTAGATCGCCCTGAGGCCTGCTTCGTCGGCCTCTTGGCGCGGCACAAGCCGGTTGTGGTTCGGCATGTTGTTGTAGTTGGCGATAAGCAGGCCCCGCTCGGGATCCACAGCGACCGACCCCCAGTCGTTGCCGCCGTTATAGCCGGGATATTGGATCCAGCGCTGGTCGGATGTGGGCGGCGTGTAGATGCCCTCGTAGTGGGAGCGGCGGAACTGGATGCGGCACCAGAGTTGGTCGATGGGCGACATGCCCCACATGTCCTCCTCCTCCAGCGCCGGAAAGGCCAGCGTATGATATGTGGAGAAAGGCTGGGTGGGCGACAGGTAGTCCGGCTCGACGCCACCCTGCGGCACGGGCCTTTCCTCGACGGGAAAGAGGGATTCACCGGTCTCTCGGTTGAGAATGAATATGTCGCCCTGTTTGGATGCCAGGACGACGGCCGGCACCCCGCCATTGTCCGTCGGGAAATCGATCAGCGTCGGCTGGCTGCCGAGGTCATAGTCCCAGACGTCCCGATGAACCGTCTGGAAGTGCCAGGCGGGCTGGCCGGTCGTTACGTCCAGCGCCACCAGCGAGGTCGAGTACTCGTTTTCCTGTTCGCTCCGGTTGGAGCCGTAGTAGTCGACGGCGGAGTTGCCGAGCGGCAGGAAAACATAACCCAGTTCTTCATCGCCGGCGGGGATCGTCCACATGTTCGGGGTGCCGCGTGTATAGACTTCTTCAGGCCCGGCCTGGCTGGTGTCGCCGGGACGACCCATGTCCCAGGCCCATTCGAATTCTCCGCTGACGGCATCGAAGCCGCGGATAACGCCGGACGGGGAATCTTCGGCATTACCGTCCTTGACCTGCGCGCCGACAACGACCACGCCGCGGACGATGACGGGCGGCGATGTCAAGGAATACCAGCCAGGCACTGTCTCGCCCAGCCCGCGCTCCAGATAGACCATGCCATTGTCACCGAATTCGGTGCAGAGGCGGCCGGTCTCGGCATCGATTGCAATGAGGCGCGCATCCAGTGTCCCCCAGATGATCCGGGTCGCGCAGGCATCGTAGGGGTGTGCATCCGGGACGTCGAAATAGGCTACGCCCCGGCACGTTGCGCCATAGGGGATTGCGTCTGCAGGAACCATGGGATCATAGCGCCATTCTTCCTTGCCCGATCCCGCATCAATGGCAATGATCTTGCCCATTGGCGTGCAGGTGAAGAGCTTCTCGCCGATCTTCAGCGGCGTGTTCTCAGGCGAATACTTGCCCTCCGCCTCTGACGATGGCAGGTCGCCGGTGTTGAACTCCCAGATCCGTTCGAGCTGGTCGACGTTGTCCGGCGTGATCTGGGTCAGCGGCGAATACTTGGTTCCGTGAATGTTGCCGCCCCAGGCCGGCCAGTCGGCACCGGTTTCGCGCATGGCAAGTGCGGACCGATCCTCTTCTGCGGATTGACCCTCCGGCGCGGGATCGTGGGGAACCTCCGGATTGATGACGACGTCGCTTTCGCTACCTGCAGATGGCTCCTGAGCGGAGTTCCGATCGGTGAGGGGTGCGGTAGGCGCGGCCGGGGCAATGCTACTGCCATCGGCCGGTGGTTGCACCGGCGCCTGCGCGGCAGGGTCGGCCGGTCCCTCTTGTGTATCGGCCTGAGCAAAGACGGAGGCGGGCCGAAGCCAGGGCGCGGATGTTACGCCGATCCCCAAGGCTGCCAGGACGGCCATTGCGGTCGCCAGTCCTCGTTGACGGGTGCTGTGTTGCGGGTCGCTACGGCGCAGGGACGGTATGGCTATGAGAACCAGCAACAGAATGACCGTCGGTGCAACCACTCGGGGTACGAGCGGCCACCCTTGAAGCCCGACCTCCCAAAGGGCCCAGATGAGCGTGAACACATAGGTGGCCCCATAGGCGAGCACACCCAAGTATCGACCTGTCACCATCAAGATACCCGAGAATAGAAGCCCGATACCGGCGGCCGCGTAATACCACGAACCGCCCAGCGTAATCAGCCAGATGCCGCCAATGCCGATGACAAGGCCAAGCAGGACCAGGAGAAGTCCCAGCAGGAACGCGTACCAGCCAGGCGCTTGACGAGGAGTTGTGCGGGGGGACGTGTGATTGGTCATCAGCCGTATGCCTCCTGAGGTTGATGTCGCAGCCGTGAGCTCAACAAGGCGAAAAAACGATTGTTCCTGTACGGCCGTCGAAAGTTCCAGAAGTGAAGAAACCAGTGCGTCAGCCGGATTGGCAATGAATGGTGGTAGATCCGCGTGAACCAAAAGCGGTGTATTGCTTCGCCGCTGATCTCGCCTCGCCTGTGCTATTATCCTGTCTGGTCAAGTGCGCGTCCCTTGATCTGCGACGCTTCGCTTTCTGCATTTAAGGCGGTCGTACTGAACAAGGCACATGGTCCGAGCCGCAGTCACGGCTGACATTCTTGTGATGCTGACCCCGAGGCCGGCGGTGGCTGCTGTCCTAAAGATCAGACTATCACCGTAACGTGTCCTGCGGGACGGAGATGGATCGCGCAAGCGGACGCTGAGAGTACCAGGCAGAGACTGCTGCAATCTGTTCGTCCGTCATGTTCCGAGCAATCTGGTCCATGATGTGGGCATAGGCCGTTCCGCCTCGCTCGCCCTCCTGCCAAAGCTGAAGATGCCGGGAAAGATACCATTCTGGCTGGCCTGCCAAGTACGGATAAAACGGATTGCCGCCCTGTGGCTCAGATGCATGACAGCTTTGGCAGGCGGGAATCTTTCTTGGTCCGATGCCCTCGACGGCGATGCGTCTTCCTAGCTCCAGCAGCTCCTCGCGGCGGGACGGCGGTCCGGCGCTCGCGGCCGTTGGGACGGCCGCGTAGGATAGACTCCCCTCGCCTTCCAGGACGCCGGCCTCGTCCTGCCGGGAAAAGGGCAGTGTGGCGACGCCTACGCTGTTGCCCGGACCCGGATCTGCAAATGGAACCTCTCTTGCTGGCGCGACGATGTTCTGGGACCGCGAGGTTCCCGGAACCGCAGCCTGCGCTGCCGGTTGTTCTGAGTAGTAGCGGGCCAATGCCTCAAGAATCTCTGGAGCGTACCTTCGTGCGGGCGGCTCCATGAAGCCGCTCTGTCTCTCTCCGTGCGCGAATGCCTGAAGCGTCGCATACGGTGGCGTCGCCTTAACCTGACGTAGGACGCAATCATTTCTTTGTCCTGAATTTCAGGCTTGGATCGGCAACGCGATC
>NZ_CABFWE030000013.1:113264-113413 GCF_902153235.2 Pseudorhizobium halotolerans
GGCAATTTGGCCGTGGGTTGAGACGAAACGTTGGCATTGACCTGCCGACTTGAACCGCATCATGCGTCGCTCTCGTCGTCGAACGGGAAGGTGAGAATTTTCTGCGAGGTTGTTGAGCCCTTTGTGCGAACGGTGTTCGATCCCCAGCA
>NZ_CABFWE030000013.1:113647-113777 GCF_902153235.2 Pseudorhizobium halotolerans
CGACCATCTCATCGAGATGCCATTTGTCTGCGAAGTTGCCGATCGACCGCCGCTTGAGTTGGTGGGCGAATTTCAGGCCAAACTTAGTCGTCCATTCTGAGACGGTCTGAAACGAGACGGCAATGCCGCG
>NZ_CABFWE030000013.1:113787-149286 GCF_902153235.2 Pseudorhizobium halotolerans
GGTAGCGTCTATGCCGAGCAGTTTGATCTGATGCGTGAGTGCGATTGCATGCTGGTGCGGCTGGCCGAGGAAACTCGCGAAACTGCGCAGATGTGCCTTTTGGAGGGCAACAAATACACCGTGGCGATGATGCGGGAGGGGCTCCGGCCTTTCCGCATTTCTGCCAGCATCGGCGAATTGGTTTCAATTCCGTGGACGGCTTCGGGACGACTGTTACTCGCGCATCTATCGGATCAGGAGATCCTTGACTTTATCCCTGCGGAAGACTTCGTGCTGCCAAACGGTGAGCGTCTCGATCCTCGCGAGTTTACCGCTCAGGTGCGAAAGGCAAGCCAGGATGGCTATTTCACGTTCAACAGTGTCGTGGAGAACTTTACCCATTGTTTCGCCGCGCCCATCCACCGAGCTGACGGCGTGTGTATCGCAACGCTCTGTCTTGTAGCGCCACGGGAGGACGGGCTTCGTAATCTGGACGGCTATCTTGCAAGTCTCACCCGTGCCTCACGCGAGATTTCTGAGAAGCTAGGTTTCCACAATTCCTCAGGGGCTGCCAACTCATCGTTCCAAGGATGACGCATGATCGCTTCCCGCTCAGGTTAAGTTGCGCTTTCTGTTGCTGGCCCCGCCGATAGCGGCAGTGCTTGCCACGACGCAAGCCGCCAGTGCAGGTGAATGACTCGAACGCTACCAGCCCGAAAACCCGTCAAGAACCTTATGATCCACCAGGCCCTGGGTTACCTCGCCGAGCGCACGATCGAGGATCGCTACGCCCTGTCGCGCCTCCTCTTCAGTGAGCGTCAAGGGTGGCGTCAGTTCCAGCACGTTGGATTCCACGCCCACGTAGTACAGCACAAGTCCAAGCTCGAAGGCGCGAAAAACGGCAAGGGCCGCCTCCCTTCGTGCAGGTTTACGGGTGCTACGGTCATTGACCAGTTCAACGCCAAGCGCCAGACCGCGGCCCCGTACGTCTCCAATGATGGCATACTTCGAGGCCAGACCTGTCAGGGCCTCATGCAGCACCTGTCCCGTCCGATCCGCATTTTCCACGAGATTTTCACGCTCGATGGTATCAAGGACGGCTAGTGCCGCCGCCGCGCAAACGGGGTTGCCGTGCACGGTTTGCAGTGAAAAAGCCGAGGAGTGGTTCATCAGCGCCTCCGGGCCGACCACGGCCGAGATCGGCAGACCGCCTCCCAAGCCCTTACCGAAGACTACGATGTCCGGTTCGAATCCTGCCTGTCCGAAGGCGTTAAAACGTCCGGTGCGACCCAGCCCGACTTTGACTTCGTCCGAGATGATCAGGATGCCGTTCTTTCGGCACAGCGCCTCGACGGCAGCAAAATAGCCGCTCGGTGGCACCAGCATGCCGCCATCTGACTGGATCGGCTCAACAAAAAAGGCTGCGACCTCGTGCGGCGGCACTTCGGTCGCAAAGAGACGCTCCAGCTCAGCCAGCGCTTGCTGCATGGCGGCCTCTGGACTGCCTGCAGCAAAGCTGTCGGGGTAGGGGACAAGGGTCAGTCCGGCTGCTCTAAGACCCTGCTGGGCGGGATGCCCGGAAACGGCCATCGATCCAACCGTCCCGCCGTGATAGGCGCCACGGAAAGCGAGGATGCGGGGGCGACCGGTTGCCGCCACCACCATGCGCGCCACGGTCTCGTTGGCATCCGAACCGGAATGCCCGAACCAGACGCGTCCGCGAGCACGTCCTGGCACCAGCGCAAGAAGTCTCTCTGCCAGTAGGACGCAGATGTCGTTGGCCATGGAAAGATAGCTCGCCCCGGCCTGGTCGGACAGCGCGCGATCGACCGCGGCCCGCACGGCCGGATGCGCATGCCCGAGACTGGCCGCACCCCAGGAGGCGGCGAAGTCGAGAAGCCGGCGGCCGTCGTCTCCAGTGAGATAGGCGCCGCTGCCACCGGTCACCGCCAGCGGAAAGAACCGCAGGTGGGCCATCGTCGAGACGGACCGGCTTTCGCGGGCGTAGAGGCCGGACATGCGGTGTCTCCTCTTCTACTTGAAGAATGTAAGGACCTCATCGAGCTGGACGACATGGCAATAAATCATATTGATGATCTCGAGTTCGCGTTTATGCAGTTCTTCAGTCGCAGCGGCAGCACAGTCGTCAACGACCAGCACACCGAAGCTCTCGTCCGCCAGGCTACGGACCGTGGAAGACACGCACTGATCGGTGAAGATGCCGCAACAGATGACATCCTTGATCCCCATGTTATGCAGAACCAGACGCAGATTGGTGCCGGTCAGCGCACTGTCCGTGGTCTTGGTGATGACGATCTCATCGGGGCGAGGTGCGAGCTCGTCTACGACCTGACCTTCGGGGAGTTCCTTGGGTAGGAGCAGGTAATTGAAGCCGGGCTTCTTTTGGCTGAGCGAACGATCGCGGCCATCGGGCTTGAGGCAGGCAATGCGGGCGAAGATGACTTCAACCTTACGCTTGCGGCATTCCTCGATCAGCCGTGCGGTGTTCGGGATCACGGTCCGGCGCATGCGATCGTAGAAGGGCTGCCAGCGGGCCGTCTCTTCGGGAGTGTCCTTGCGGTCGAGGTAGGTGTTCTGGATATCGATGACGAGCAGCGCCGTCGTTTCCGGGTTGAGGACTATATCCTCAGGTTCCTCGGCATTCGCGTAGTAAAATGACCGATAGTCCGTTTTCCAGCTCACGCTTATGTCTCCTTCCGGCTGCGCATACGAACGAGAATGTGGCCGATCTCGCGGTTAGGGAATATTCCGCCGGGTTTCACGATCATGACGACAATCATGGCAAGCGCCAGGACGATTTCCGTTAGTCCGATCACCTGGCCGGCGCCGACGGCGGTGGCGTTAAGCGCACTTTCGGTACCGCGCAGCCCCTCATAGGCTATGGTCACGAGAACAGTTCCCGCCACCGCACCGGTGACCGTATTGGCGCCGCCAATGACCAGCATGGTGATGATTAGGAATGTCTCCTTGAGGTAGAAGGCTTTGGGCGCAAAGGAGGTGATGAAATGCCCCCAGAGAGCGCCCCCGATTCCGGCGATGCAAGCAGCCAAGATGAAGGCGCGCCAGCGCAAATGGGGGATATTTGCGCCAAGCGCCGCCGCCGCCACCTCGTCCTCGCGCGAGGCGCGTAGCAGCTTTCCGGTCCGAGACTCCTTAAACAGCAATGCGACCACAACCGCGAATGCCGCCACGATCGCCGCCGTTAGCAGGTCGGTCGTCTTCGGCAGGCCGAATAGTGTGCGCGGACCGTTGGTGAGTGCGCTCCAGTTGTTCATGACCGTATAGAGAACAACCAGAAGGGCGAATGAAGTGATGACGGCTGCCGCATCGGAAAGCCTCATCAACGGGTATGCGACGAGCGCTGAAACCGCTGCAGCGACGATGCCGCCGGCAATCATGGCGAGCAACGGCGAGACTTCCACGACCTTGAGGAACGCGTAAAGGTCGGGCAGGGCCATACCCTTCATCTGGACGGGAATGGTCAGCACCGCCGATGTATAAGCGCCGAGACCCATAAAGCCGATATGGGCGAAGGAGAGCAGTCCTGAATTGCCCATGAAGGTCTGCAGGCCGATGACCAGCACCAGCGAGATCATCAGGTTGGTGGCGATGCGGTCGTAAAGGCGGACGCCGAGCAACTGGCTCCCCACGCCGATGATGACGATCACGCCAAGAAGAATGATAGCGGTGAGATAGGAGTGTTTCATTGGTCTGGCTCCTCAGGTCCGCTGTCCACTGGCCGGACCTTTGATCAGGCCCTCGGGACGCCAGAGCAGGATCAGGATCACGAGGCCGAAGGTGAAGGCATCGCGGAACTTCAGGAGATCCTGTGACAAGGTGTAGTTGAGCGTCGTGTCTATAAACGCCAGCAGGAAGCCCCCGACGACAGCGCCTGGAAGGCTGCGCATGCCCCCGATGACGGTGGCGATGAATGCGACGAGCAGCGGCTCCAGACCGATACCCGGCACCACAGTGCCGATGCGGCCGATCCACAGGATGCCGACGACGCCGGCGAGGAAGCCGGAGAGGGCGAAGGCAGAAGAGATGATCAGATTGGCGGGAACGCCCAGCATGCGCGCCATGGTGAAGTTGGTCGCTGCCGCCCGCATTGCAATGCCGAGTGTGGTCCTGCGCATCAGGAAAGCCACGGCAGCCAACAGCACAACCGACGCGGCAATTGTTATGAGATTTCGTACCGGCGTGATGACGCCTGCAATGTTCACCGTCTGGGAGAAGATGTCCGGCAGCGGCACATTACGGGGCCGAGGCGAGATGAACAGCAAGGCGGCGTTCTGCAACAAGTTTGAAAAGGCAAACGACGTAATCAGGACGGCCGTCACGGATTTTGCACGAACGGGTCGGAAGGCAACATAATCGGTGAAGATGCCGAAGACGATGGCCATGGCAACGGCGACAACAGCCATCGCAATCCACGGCAAGCCGGATCCGCTTGTCAGATACAGGGAGTAACCGGCCACCATGATGAGCTCGCCATAGGCGAAATTCACGAGGCGCAGGATGCCGTAGATGATCACCAGACCTAAGGCCATGAGGGCATAGGCACCGCCGAGACTCAGGACGTCGATTACAAATTGAATCGCGAAAGCCACCGTCACCCTCCCAGATAGTGTTTGGTGAGATCCGTTGTGGCCCGGATCTCATCAGCTGTGCCGGATGCAACGATCCGGCCCAGACGCATGACATAGGCGCGGTCGGCGACAGCGAGCGCCTGGTTCACGTTCTGCTCGACAAGCAGGATGGTTAAACCGGTTCGCTTCAGCGTTTCGATCATCTCGAAGATGCGATCAACAATGGCCGGCGCAAGCCCGAGGGAAGGCTCGTCGAGCAGCAGCACGGCTGGTCGAGACATCAGCGCACGGGCAATCACCAGCATTTGCTGTTCACCACCCGATAACGTGCCGGCCGCCTGGGCTTCGCGCTCCGCGAGACGAGGGAAGAGATGATGAACGCGTTGAAGATTTTCGCGGTTCCCGGCCCGGTCCCGACGATGGATGTAGGCGCCGAGCATGAGGTTCTCGGAAACGGTGAGGTCGGGGAAGACATCCCGCGTTTCGGGAACCGTTGCAAGGCCTGCACGCACGACCTGCTCGGGGCTCGCTGAGGTGATGTCCCTGCAGTCGAGCATGATCGAGCCGCCTCCGGCCTTGAGAGCGCCAGCGATGCATTTGAGCGTGGTGGACTTGCCAGCGCCGTTGGCGCCGAGGAGGCTCACGAGTTCACCCTTGGCGAGAGTGAAGCTGATTTCGCGCACGGCGCGGATCATGCCGTAGTTGACGGATAGGTTGCGAGCTTCAAGCATTGGCCGCCGCCTTTCCTAGATAGGCTTGGACGACGGCCGGATGGGTTCGAACATGTGCGGCATCGCCCTCCGCGATTGTGCGGCCGGACGCGAGCACATGCAGCCGGTGGCAGAGACGCATGATCAGGCCCATATCGTGGTCGATGATGAGAAGACCGAGACCTCGTTTTCTCGGCAGGTCGGCGAGCGTGTGGAGCAAGGTTTCCGTTTCATTGTCGTTCATACCGGCAGCCGGCTCGTCGAGCAGGAGGAAGCGCGGTTCGGCCGCGAGCGCACGAGCGATCTCGACGCGGCGCTTGTCGCCGTAGCTCAGGCTTTCGCCGAGCTCATCAGCCATGGCCGACAGGCCAAGTTCGCTCAGCAAAACATCCGCCCGGTCCGCTGCGACGGTGCGGGAGACGCCCTTGGCAAGTGCTGCGGCCTCGACGTTTTCCATCACGGTCATGGTGTTAAAGAGACGGACGATCTGGAAGGACCGGCTAACACCATGCAACGCAATTTCACGGGGGCTGAGGCCGGATAGGATCGCGTCGCCGGCAGCAATCGTACCGCCCGCCAGTTTCACCTGGCCCGTGATTGCGTTGATCAACGTCGTCTTGCCGGAACCGTTCGGGCCGATCAGGCCGACAATCTCTCCGGTCGCGACGGAGAGCGACACGTGGTCGAGGGCGCGGAGGCCGGTGAATTCTACCGACACGTCGTTTACCGCGAGACGCGTTTCAGACATGATTTTTCCGAATAAAATGGGCCGACATTTCGGTCGGCCCGAACAGCAATCAGGGCTTCGGAAGGGATTCCGGCTTTCGCCATCCGACAAAGCTTGGCTTGCCGCCCTTGAGTTCGATCAGTGCGGCGGCCTTGTTTGGCACATGGCCTTCCTCGGCCGTGCCGTAGTCGAGCTCCCCGGTTAGCAACTTGAATTGTCCGTCTTCAAGAGCTTTCGCGAGAGCCGCGCCATCTGTGGAGCCGGCGGCCTTAATACCTTCCGCGATCATCATGATCGTATCCCAGCCGGTCGAGACGAAGGATGTGTCCGGAGCAGCGCCGTGCATGGCGGTGTAGAGTTCGATGAACTTCGCCATGTCGGGGTGAGCTTCCGGACCCATCCAGGTATGCGTGACAAAGAAGACGTCGTTACCGAACTTCTCGCCGAGGGATTCATGCATGGCCGGATCATCGTAAGCGTCACCGCCAAGGACGGGAGCATCATATCCGACCTCCCGCAAGGCACGGATGATCATGCCGATGTCCTGGCCGTAGGACGAGACAAAGATTACGTCAGGCTTTTGGCCGAGCGCCTGCAGGCGGGCAAGCTGGGCAGAGAAGTTATTGTCGCCATTGGTGTAAGTGTCTTCCAGGAGGATCTCGCCGCCATTCGTCTTGAACTGCTCTACGAAGTACTTGGACAGCGACTTCGTGTAGGCGATGAATTGATCGGTGACGACATAGGCTGTCTTCCAGCCCTTCTCCTTTACCGCGAAATCGGCAGCGGTAGCGCCCATGGTGGTATTCCACATGGAGAGCGTGAACTGCTTGTCGCCGAGAGACCAGGACGAATAGAGCGGGTCAGAAGCGCAGGTGGAAATGCCGACCAGATCGGCTGACTGGGCTTCGCGGCTGGCCGGCGAACCAAAGTCGAAGTCACACGGCGCGACGATGACCTCGGCGCCTTTGTCGATAAGTTCGACCGCCACGTTACCGACCGTCACCGGGTCGGACTTGCCGTCGATATTGATGAACTCGATCTGCTTGCCAAGCACGCCGCCGTTGTCGTTGAGATACTTTACCGCAACAAGGGCACCGTTATAGCCGGGGGTGTCGAGCGGGGCCTGGATACCCGTCATCGACAATGCGCCACCGATGACGATCTTATCGTCAGCCGCCATCGCGGCAGAGCCGACAAACACCATGCTTGCGGCTGTCATTAGCAGTTTGGAAGTTCTCATCGTCGTTCCCCTTAGTGAATGCCTTTCGGCTGTGAACTGAAGAGCGGCCTCGCCTTGTGGTCTTGTTCTGGCCGCTGGAGAATTTCTCCCTGGTTCGCGTCTCGTCTCCCATATACCGGCTTACTGGCCGATCTCCCTCAGCAGGTCGTCGGTCGAGATTTGCCGGCAATAGCCTTTGATGGCGTTCAGCGAGAAATCGTGACGCTCTTGGGAATAGGTTCCACAGGCATCCGGCACCAGTGTTACCAGGTAATTCAGGTCACAGGCGTCCCGGACGGCAGATTCCACGCACTGGTCGGTAAGCAGGCCGCACAGGACGATCTGCCTCACGCCGAGATTGCGCAACACATAGTCGATGTGGGTCGACACAAACACGCTGGACGAACTCTTGGGGAAGACGATCTCGTCCTCGAGCGGCGACAGTTCGTCGATCACCTTGCCGTCATGCGAACCTTTGGGGACGTTGAAGCCGGTGATCTTGTAGTCGAGACTCCGATCGCGACCGTCCTTGGTCAGGCTCTCGATCGTGGTGTGAAGGACCTCTATGCCGGCCTTGCGAAAGCCCGTTAGCAGGCGCTGCATGTTCGGTATTGCCACTTCGTTGATGCGCTTGAAGTAGTAGCCGTATTTGCCCGCGATATCCTCGTCGGAGATATCCTTGAACTCGCCGCCGTCACGACGGACGGAGAAATTCTGCACGTCGATGAAGAGAATCGCTGACGTTTGAGGATCGAGTGGTACGTTGCGGGTGGTGAGATGGGCGGCGGCCGTCATGCGTATCCTTCGAGCCTTTCTACCGCAAGACGCAAGGGTGCGGCCAGTCTCTCGGCCCATTCCTGCTGTCCACGGTCATCATTGATCAAGTCATTGCGCACTTCAATCAGCACATGCGCAATGCCGCGCTTTTCTCCGTGAACGGGGATCGTGTAGTCTGACAGGTCGTCTACGACATAAGGCTCGTTAAGTTTCAACGTGACGCCCGGGTTTGCATTCCGGAAGCTTGTCGCTAGGCTTTGGGCCAATCGTCCGTCGCGATTGTACAGCAGACCGACTTCGAAATCCCTCACTGCGCCGGTACTGCGCAGTACCGGAGTGAAACTGTGCAGCGTGACAAGGACCGTCGGCATGTTCGCAGCTTCACGCGCATCAAGTGCGGCGGCGATTTTGGTGTGCAGTGGCTGGTGTATTTCTTCGTAACGCCGCCATCGGTCGATCCCCGACACGTTCGCATTCGCAGGGATTGTTGTTCCATCGCTTCGTCGAACGACGCAGTCAGGGGCTTCTAACGGGCGGTTGCAATCAATGACGAGACGGCTATAGCGCTGCAGGACGAGAGGCGCTCCCAAAAGCTCAGACAGGTTTCGTGCGAGGCCTTCGGCTCCCACATCATATGCAATGTGACGCTCCATTTCTTCCGCAGCGATACCAAGATCACCGAGGAGCGCAGGCACGGCCTGACCGGCATGCTCACAGATCAGAAAGATAGGCGATTGGCGGCAGGCGTTGACCCATTCCACCGGATCCGGGTCGCCTGCCTGCAGCAGGTTATAGCTGTCGCCATCTGCGAACGGGAGCATGGAAAGCCAAATCCATCTATAGCCGGTGGGTCGGCGGCGTATTCTCGATAGCGTCAGTCAAAGAAATTTATCAGTCATAGTCAATCAGCTTTTTCCGTTTGACTAATTATTTTCAGATGGCGAGTATCTGTAACAACTAAGGGGACGTCTCAGCGATGGGCGAGAGAAAGCCGGCAACGACCATACGCGCGCGGATTCGGGAGAGCTCTGCGCAACTCACCGCAAGCGAGCGAAAGATCGCCAATGCGATCCTCGCTGACTACCCGTTCACCGGCCTTCAAAGCATACACGACCTGGCGGCGAAAACTGGAGTGAGCGCTCCGTCCGTCACCCGCTTCGTCGCCAAGATCGGCTGCGGCGGATTTCAGGACCTGCAGCGCCAGCTAATCGCGGAATTGAAGGCCGGACAGAGCTCCCCTGTCGATCTCAAATACAGCCAAACTCCTGTGGGCCATGTGGAGTTTCTCTCCGAGTATGTCGCTCGCGCCTGCGCTGTCATGCAAGAAATGGTGGAGACTGTCCCGCAATCTCAGTTCGACGTTCTAGCGGAGCTCATCGCCGATCCATCGCGTAACATCTTCCTGCTTGGCGGCCGCGTCACCAACAGCATTGCCGCCTTCTTGTCCATTCATCTGCGTCAGATCCGCAGCGGCATCTACCATATGGCGGAAAATCCGGAGGCGTGGCCCGAGCATGTCCTCAGCATGCGTAAGAAGGACGTGGTCGTACTCTTCGACTTCCGGCGCTACCAGCTCACTCTGTCCCAGCTTGCGCACACCATCGCCAAGAAACGGGGCGCCACGATTATTCTAATCACCGACAAATGGATATCACCGGCAGCACGCAGCGCAGATCACATTGTTGCGCTGCCGATCGACGCCGGTACAGCGTGGGACACGGCAGCTGCAGCGATGGCACTGGTGGAGGCGCTGATCGTGCGCGTGTCCGATGCTGATTGGCAAGCGACGCAAAAGCGCATCAAGGAATGGGATGGCGTACGCTTTTCCATGCCAGGAATTGATCAAAGCAGGATCAACGGTGAGGGCGATGAAACGTGAGGAAATGATGGTTGCCTGCTGCGGTGACCTTTCGGGCAAGGTGCGTGGCAAGGCTTTTCCGTTGTCCCAGTTCGACAAGCGACTGAAACGGGGTGTTGGCTGGACCCCGACAAATGTCCAGATCACCTGCTTCGACGCAATTGCAGAGAGCCCATTTGGTTCCCTCGGCGATCTCGTGCTCATTCCCGATCCCGCGACGCGCGTCAGCATCGAATGCGGGGAAGGCGCACCCAACGAGAACTTTGTGCTCGGCAATATCCGCTATACCGATGGCCGCCCTTGGGAATTTTGCACGCGCTCCGTACTGGAGGCGGCGTTGGAGCGTCTGAAGAAGGCGACCGGGATTACGCTTTATGGGGCGTTCGAGCACGAGTTCCAGATGAAGCATCTGGTCGGCAAAGTCGGCAAGGCGTTCACTTTGGGTGGCTTTCAGGAAGAACGTTACTTCTGCGAAGCAGTGATTGCGGCAATGCGCGACGCGGGGATAACACCCGATACCATCCTCAAAGAGTTCGGCTCCGGCCAGTTTGAAGTGACGATGGGTCCGCAAAAGGGGGTGACAATTGCCGATCATTCGTTAGTTACCCGCGAGCTAGTCGCCCTGGTCGCCCGAGAACTTGACCACGATCCGACGTTCACACCGATCCGCGATCCGGCGGGGGTTGGCAATGGGGTTCATGTTCACCTCAGCATGCTGGACGATGCCGGTAACCCACTGACTTACGATCCGGAGGGAAAGCACAATCTCTCCAGCGTGGCTGGAAAATTCGTGGCGGGCATCTTAAAGTATCTCGACGCGATCATCGCCATTACGGCGCCGAGTGTCGTGTCGTATCTCAGGCTGACTCCACATCGCTGGAGTGCGGCCTTCAACAATCTCGGTTTCAGGGATCGCGAGGCTTCGGTGCGCATTTGCCCCGTCTCAGACATGAGCGACATTGCGCGCGCTGCGCAATTCAACTTCGAGTTTCGCGCCGCCGATGCCACCGCCAATCCACATCTAGCGCTTGCCGCAATCGTTCACGCCGGTGTGCAAGGCATCGAAGAGAACCTTGCGGTGCCGGAGGCGACGCAGGAAGATCTGTCACTGCTAGACACGGCGACTTTGGCCGCACGGGGCTATGTCCGGCTACCGCAAAGCCTGGATGCTGCACTTGAACGCTTCGAAGCCAATTCGACCGTCCGTGGGTGGTTCCCGGAGGGTTTTGCGGAAGTCTACGTCAAGCACAAGAAGGGCGAGATTGCCTATCTTGAGGGGAAGACGCAGGCTGAGATCTGTGCTGCCTATGAGGCAGTTTACTGAAGGGCCTTACAGGCCCATCTCGAAGAGGTTGAGTAGCTGGCGCGGTCGTGATCCCAATGGGTTTAAGCGGTGGCGTCGCCTTAACCGCCTGTTTGAATTGAGTTGGCACCGGGGTGCATGACTGAACCCCAGCTCGCTCACTTCAAACGCCACCGTTTTCCCGCTGAGATCATTGCCCATGCGGTTTGGCTCTACTACCGATTTCCGCTCAGCCTACGCGACGTCGAAGATTTGTTGGCGGAGAGAGGCATCAAGGTCTCGTTCCAGACTGTCTCGGAATGGGCGGCGAAATTCGGCTTGAAAATTGCCGATAAGCTCCGCCGCCGCTCACGGGGCCATTTTTCCGACAAATGGCACCTCGATGAGATGGTGGTGACGATCAAGGGAAAGAAATACTGGCTGTGGCGCGCTGTCGATGCCAACGGCTACGTTCTCGATGCCCTTCTGCAAAGCCGAAGAAACAAGGCAGCCGCTCTGCGTCTCATGCGCAAGCTTCTCAAGGACCAGGGTATCGCCCCGTGCGTGATGGTGACCGACAAGCTGCGTTCCTATTCGGCCGCAAAGTCGGAGTTGATGCCAGGCGTCGAGCACCGCTGGCACAAGGGCTTGAACAATCGAGCCGAGAATTCTCATCTTGCTGTGCGACGACGCGAACGGCGAATGATGCGCTTCAAGTCAGCGCGACAATGTCAGCGTTTTGTCTCAACTCATGGCCAGATCGCCAATCTTTTCCTTCTCCACCGCAAACATCTCACCGCAACTGACCATCGCCAGCTTCGCAATCACGCCATCTCGATCTGGCGTGAAGTCATTGGCTCGATCGCCGCTGAAACAGGCGACGCAGGTCATCAACACGCGTTCCAACCGTTAAGGCGACGCCACCTGCGTCACATCTGTAAGTCTCGTCGCACCCTGCTGCGCCGCCATGGCGCAGATGATCCGCATGGCCTGCTGGGCGCCGGCGCCGGTGTCACCCGCAAGCATGGCACGGTCCGCTGCCGTCAGATCAAGCGCACTGGTGGGAGGCGTTGCGAGGGGCGTCGTAACGCCGCTCGCTTCGATCGCGCTGGCGGTGATGCGAGCACTGTCACATCTGGACAGTGCCTGGAAAATATCGGCAGAGACGCGAACGACTGGGATCGGTTTGTCGAACATCATGGCCGCCACCAGCGCGCCGAGCGTCAGAACATCCTCCGGACCGCTGAAGACCAGAGCTGCGGGCGCGCGTCCGGACAGAATGAGGTCGAGCAGCACGCCAGACCCGGAGCAGGAGCCGCGGCTCGACGGCATCAGCAAGATGGTGCCGGTGAGGCAGGCCCCATGCAGCGGATGATGGACGTCGATCACCCGGCCATCCTCCGGCGACACACCGCCCCAGAAGCTCAGCGGCTCGGTGGTGGAGACTACCGGCCCCTCCGCCTCGCCGGCCAGGATGGCGACGGATCGCGGCCCGGCGGTCACCTGACGACGAACCCATGCGCAAAGGGGTCGCGATCATCGATGAAGATCGTGTTGATGCCGGTCATGCGAGCCCAACCGGCAATCGACGGGATAATCGCATCGCGGCCTGCCACGGTCGTCGCCGCCTCGACACGACCGCGGAAGAGCGAGCCGATGATCGACTCGTGGATGAATTCGTCGCCGACCTTGAGCTTGCCCTTTGCCGCCAGCTGCGCCATCCGCGCCGAAGTGCCCGTTCCACAAGGAGAGCGGTCAATCGCCTTCTCGCCGTAGAAGACGGCATTGCGTGCGTGAGCCTCCGGGTTCGTCGGCTTGCCGGTCCACTGGATGTGGCTCAGTCCGCGGATCTCCGGATGCTCGGGATGGATGAACTCGTATTTGGCATTGAGGGCGGCGCGCAGCTTAGGGCTCCAACCCACCAGTTCGCCGGCCGTGTGATCGGCCATGTCCCGGAAGTTCTTCTGCGGCTCGACGATGGCGTAAAAATTGCCGCCATAGGCGACGTCGACGACGACCTCGCCCAGCCCCTCGACATGTGCCGTCAGCCCCTCCGAATGGAGGAAGCCGGGGACATTGGTGAGGCGCACCTCCTCCACGAAGCGGCCTTCCTGGCGATAGGTGATGTCCACCTTCCCCGCCGGCGCATCGATCGATAGCCTTCCCGGCTCGCGCGGTGTGATCAGTCCGTTCTCGATGCCCATAGTGATGGTACCGATCGTGCCGTGGCCACACATCGGCAGGCAGCCGGAGGTTTCGATAAACAGGACGGCCACGTCGCAGTCAGCACGGGTGGGCGGGTACAGGATCGACCCGGACATCATGTCATGGCCGCGCGGCTCGTACATCAGCCCGGTGCGGATCCAGTCGAACTCGCGAAGGAAATGCGCCCGCTTCTCAAGCATGGTCGCGCCCTCAAGCGGCGGACTACCGCCGGAAACGAGGCGGACCGGGTTTCCGCAGGTATGTCCGTCGAAGCAGGAGAAGGTATAGGAAGCCATGGCTCAAACTCTGTCAGAAGCGTTGCGGCGAGAAGGGTGATATTTCGATTGGGAGCCGCTCATCCGTCAACAGATCAGCGACAAGCCGAGCCGTCCCGGTTGATTGGGTGAGACCAAGGTGTCCGTGGCCGAAGGCGTAGATGACACGAGCCAGGCCGCGCGCTCGTCCGATCGCCGGCAGACTGTCAGGCAATGAGGGGCGGAAGCCCATCCACTGCACACCCTCCTCCGCCTTCAAGCCCGGCAGAAACGCCTGCGCCTTGCCGAGCATTGCT
Source organism: Pseudorhizobium halotolerans (assembly GCF_902153235.2). Taxonomy (NCBI): domain Bacteria; kingdom Pseudomonadati; phylum Pseudomonadota; class Alphaproteobacteria; order Hyphomicrobiales; family Rhizobiaceae; genus Pseudorhizobium; species Pseudorhizobium halotolerans. The sequence continues at coordinate 127,726 of NZ_CABFWE030000013.1, forward strand.
TGCGAGCGCTTGTAGTTCGGCGGCAGGTCCAGCCCCCCGAGCTCCACTGCACCGCCGACGCGGATGCCGGTCGACAGACGGCTCACCACGAAGCCATGTCCGCCAAAAGTGACCTGTGTCCTGAGGTCGAAGGCCGTAAGCGGCAAGGTCGTGTTGTAGCCCCGCTCCGTCTCCAACGGGATCGATTCTCCAAGGGTCCGCGCAAGGCGGTGTGAAAAGGCGCCCGCGGCCACCACCACCTGCCCCGCACGATATTGCTCACCCTGCGCAGTGACAATCTTGACGCCCGTCTCATCCGGCCGGACTGCCGTGACATCTGCCTGGCCGATCTTGCCGCCCTTGGCACGGAAGTGATCCGCGAGCGCTATCGTATAGAGCTTCGGATCGGCGATTGAGTACCAGCCGGGGGTGAAGGTTCCGTGGGTAAAACGGGGCGATAGCCCCGGCTGGAGTTCTGCCATACCTGCGGCATCGAGATGGCGGAACTCAATGCCATGCCGTTCGCGCGCCGCCCATCCCGGTAACGACGCATCAATCTCAGCCTGGCTTTCGTAGACCTGCAGGTTGCCATCCTTGCGCAGCATGTTCAGCGTGCCCGTCTGCTGCAAGAACGGCTCGAGCTCTGCCTTGGAGAGATCCATCAACGCGGTCTGCGCATCCGTGGAAGATGCAACGCGAGCCGGAGAACAGGCGCGCCAGAAGCGATACATCCATGGCGCGATGTTGAGAGCGTATGATGGCGGAACCGAAAGGGGGCCGAGCGGATCGAGTAGCCACTTCGGCGCCTTTCGCATGATACCGGGCGAGGCAAGCGGCAGGATGTCGGTGAAGGCGAAGGCCCCGGCATTTCCGGCGGATGCGCCGGCCGCCGGCCCTTCTCGATCGAACACCGTCACCGAAAGCCCCCTCGCCTGCGCGGCGATCGCGGCGGAGAGGCCGATCACGCCCGCCCCGATGACGACAACGTCCGGCTGTGTCATCAGCGGACGCTCCCGAGAAACTCCTGCGTCTCCGGTCGCTGAGGGGAGCCAAAAATCTGATCCGGCACGCCGATCTCCGCCATCACGCCCTGGTGGAAGAAAGCAACACGGTCGGAAACGTCGCGCGCAAAGGCCATTTCATGGGTGACGCAGATCATCGTCATCCCTTCCTCTGCAAGCATTTTGAGTGTGTCCAGCACCTCCCCGACCAGCATAGGGTCAAGAGCCGAGGTAACCTCATCGAACAGCATATATTCCGGGGACATGGCTAGCGCGCGAGCGATAGCCATGCGCTGCTGCTGGCCACCCGACATCCGGCTCGGATAGACCGACAGCTTGTCCCGCAAACCCACATGGGTGAGTTGCTTCACCGCAATCTCCTCGGACTTCTCCTTGGGAAGGCCGAGGACTTTGCGCGGCGCCAGCATCACGTTCTCCAGCACCGTCAGGTGGGGGAAGGCGTTCCACTGCTGGAAGACGATCCCGACCTTCTGGCGCAGTCTGTTGAGGTCGGTTGTCTTCGCGTGGACCTCGGTGCCGTCGATGCGGATGCGGCCCGCGTTGATTGGCTCCAGACCGTTGATACAGGTCAGCAACGTGGACTTCCCCGAGCCCGACCCGCCGATGATCGTGACCACCTCGCCGTTATCGACGTTCAGGTTGATACCCTTGAGAACCTCCAGACTGCCAAAGGACTTGTGGACATTTTCAATCTCAATCATGGGGAGACCACCGTCTTTCGAGATAACCGCCGAACCGGGCGATGGGGAAGCTGATGATGAAGTAGATGGCGCCGCAGATCAGGAGGATGAACAGCGGTTCCTGCAGGCGGGTGACCAGGATCTGCGATGCTCGCAGTAGTTCGATCAAGCCGAGCCATAGTACCAAGGCCGAGTCCTTCATGACGCCCAGCGTCAGTCCAATCCAGGCAGGGAGCGAAACCCGCGTCGCCAATGGCGCCACGATGTAGCGCATGTCCTGCCCCCAGGTCATGCCCAGTGAGCGAGCCGCACGGCGGGTGGTCACCGGAACCGACGCGATGCCGCCTCTGACAATCTCGGTACAATAGGCCGCAGTATAGAGTGAGAGAACCACGCAGGACGTCGTAAATGGCGGCCAGCCAAGCTTCGCGATCGACTGCAGGGCATTGCCAAGCACCAGCTGGATGAGGAGCGGGACGGACCTGAAAATGTCGAGGAAGAACATCAGGGGCATCGACCAGACAGGTCCGGCCTGGAAGCGGATTACGCCGAAAACGAATCCCATGATCGTGCCTGCGGCTACCGACACGACAGTCACGGCAAGGGTCATGGCGGCACCTTGGCCGAGGAAGACCAGGTCGTTCCAAGTGAGGGCGGTGTCGAACATATCCTGCCCTCCTAGTAGCGGAACATGCGCCAGGCCAAGGCTCTGGCGGCCAAGGTCACGGCCTTGGCGATGACGTAATAGATCACAGCTGCGATCGCGAAGAATTCGAACGTGCGGAATGAGCGAGCATTCAGCTCCTGGGTTACACCGGCAAGGTCGGTGTTCATCCCGACGGTCACGCCGAGCGACGTCATCAGGATTGCCCAGACCATCTGGTTCGTCGCCGGCAGATAGGCGATGCGCAGCATCTGAGGCAGCACGATGAAGTGGAAAGCCTGCAGCCAGGTCATCCCGAGAGACCGGGCTGCGCGCGTTTGAGTATCCGGTATTGCCTTCAGCGCGCCACGGAAGTTTTCCGCGAGATAACCCGCATTGTTGAATGCTATTCCTGCAAGCAGCGCTGCATAGGGGCTGAGGTGAATGCCAAAATTGCCCAGACCGAAATGGGCCATGTAGATCTGGAAGAGTGCAGGCGTGTTGCGAGCGACCTCGACCCAGACCGCCGCAAACCCGGACAGGACCCTATTGCCGGATAGACGAAAAACCGTGAGCGCAATTGCGCAAGCCAGGCCGATGACCATCGACAATACGGCAACCTGGAGAGTGACAAGCGCACCGTCGAGCATCTGCGGCAGTGCCCTGAGTGCCTGGTTCCAGTGGAAGGTATAGTTGAACATTCCCGTCTCGCTTCTCTAAAGGGAGCAGCGGCGCCGTTAGTTGCCGGCGCCGCCTTGGAAACGGGTCAATCAGCGATAAACGCCGCCGACGGTCAGATCCGGCGCCTCGCCGCCTACCCACTTTTCGTAGAGCTCAGCGTAGCGGCCGGTGCGGACCTGCTGATTGATGAACAGGTTGAGGTAGTTGATCAGGCCATACTCCTCGCGATTGGTGAAGAGGGCGACATAGTCCGTGTCGAACGGTGCCTTGCCGACAACCGAAAGCCCAGCGAAATTGCCAGACTTGACGTTCGCCTGAGCGACCGTCGACGTGGAAACCGTCGCATCAATCTGGCCCTGGCTCAAAGCGAGGAAGACGTCAGCCTGCGTCTGATAAGGACGGAACTCGCCTTCGCCCCAGGCCTTGACCTGCTCCTCGAGAGCGATCGCCTCATAGGTGCCGGCCGTTGCGCCGACGACCTTGCCCTTCATGTCTTCGAAGGACTTCACACCAGACTTCTCGTTGGCGGTGACGGCCATCTCGAAGGCGAAGTACGGTATCGTCATGCCCACCGTTTTGGCCCGCTCGAGCGTGTCGGAGGTCGAGGCTACACCGACATCAACCCGACCGGACATCAGCGCCGGAATACGCTCCGGGAAGGGAGTTTCGACGATTTCGGCCGTCACTCCGAGTGCCTTCGCCAGATCGTTGCAATAGTCTACGTCGAAGCCGACCGGATTGTTGCTCGCGTCGCGTGATCCCATCGGCGGGAAGTCAAGGACCACTGCACAACGCAAGGTACCGGACCCGATGATGTCATCCAGCTTGTCCGCGTGAGCAGCGCCACCGAGTGCGGTGGCAGCCACAAGACCAAAAGCCAGTACCGAAGCCTTTTTCATTGCTCTCTCCCAATCTAGCGATCCTCGCCCGCGAAGGCCCGTCCCACGCCGAACAGCGAACAATCCGGAGCCAGAATACAAAAAAAATACAGCAAGTATATAGTCATTGGAAAAAAGTTTGAACGAGGGCGGGCGCGAGCCCGCCCTCGTCGGATCTAGTCCCGGAGGTCTTCAGGCTGGAGTTCCGGCGGCAGGTTCTGGTAGGATACGGGCCGCAGGAAACGGCGGATCGACATTGTGCCGACGCTTGTCGCGCCGAAGTTGGTCGATGCCGGATATGGGCCTCCGTGGACCATGGAATCGACCACCTCAACGCCCGTGGGGAAGCCATTGACGAGGAGGCGGCCGGCTTTGCGCTCCAGAATGGGTAGCAGGCGCTTGGCGGCATCAAGATCGCCGGCATCCATATGGATCGTTACGGTCAGCTGGCCATCGAGCCGACGGCCGATCAGCTCCATCTCCTCGACCGACTGCACTCGCACGACGAGGCCAAGCGGTCCGAAGACTTCTTCTGAGAGCGCGTGATCGGCCAGAAACCGATCCCCCGATATTTCAAACAGGTTCGGAAGGGCGTTCCGGCCGCTCGATTCGGTGACGTAGAGCGGCTTTGCCGTATTGCGGCCGCTGAAGCGCCCCACCCCCTCCTGATAGGCAGTCGCGATCCCGTCCGTCAGCATGGTCTGTGAACCGACCTTCTGGAGGGCTTCCACCATAGAGGTGATGAAGCGGTCGGCCTCGCTTCCATTCATCACGATAGCAATGCCGGGATTGGTACAAAACTGGCCAGCTCCCATGGTCAGCGACGCCGCCCAGCCCTCGCCTAGCGCTTCAGCACGAGCCTTCATTGCCTCTGGCAGCAGGAACATCGGGTTGACCGAACCAAGTTCACCAAAGAAGGGGATCGGCTCTGGACGGCCTGCGCACAGGTTGAAGAGGGCCCGGCCGCCCGTGAGCGAACCGGTGAAGCCAACCGCCTTTATCAGCGGATGCTGGACGAGAGCTTCTCCCACCTGACGGCTGCCGCCCTGGATGAGCGAGAAGACACCCTCATGGATCCCGGTTTTCTTGATCGCTGCCTCGATGGCGTGAGCGACGACCTCCCCCGTACCCGGGTGGGCGGAGTGTCCCTTGACGACCACCGGGCAGCCGGCTGCAAGTGCTGCAGCGGTGTCGCCGCCCGCAGTCGAGAAGGCGAGCGGAAAATTCGAGGCGCCGAAAACAGCAACCGGACCAATCGGCCGCTGGATCAGACGAATCTCCGGACGCGGAGCCGGCTGGCGATCCGGAAGCGCCGCATCAACACGACGATCGAGATACTCACCTTTTTCGATGTGGTCGGCAAACAGGCGCAATTGGCCCGTGGTGCGACCTCGCTCCCCTTGAAGGCGCGCGGTCGGCAAGCCGGTTTCCTGGGTGCCGATCTCGGTGATCTCGTCGGCACGGGCCTCAATCTCGCCTGCGATGGCTCGCAAGAACGCAGCCCGCTCCGCGCGGGATGCGTAACCGTAGCTCACAAAAGCCTCCTCTGCCGCTTCGGCCGCCCGGTTCACAAGTGAAACATTTCCGACCGCAAAATCGTGCGCCGGTCCATGGGCAGGCAATGAGGCGAAGGTCCCATCACCTTCCAACCACTCGCCGGCGACGAGATGTCTGCCACTAAGGGTAAAAACCATTTTTGACGTACCTTTCTGCCTATCGGATTTCGCTGATTAAGAAGATGGCGGCGAATTGCGCCCGTCGGCTTTTGTATACTATATGTATGCAGTACCTCAACCGCCAACCGTGTGTCGGTCGGCCTTGCCTCGGAGAGACAGAAGATGACGCAAACCTCCCGCTTGACGATTGCGGATCTCCACCAGCGGGTCGATGCTATCTTCCGGAAGGCCGGCCTCAATGCGCAACAGGCCGGAGCGCTAGCTCGGGTGATCGTCGCTGGCGAGCGCGACGCCTGCAAGTCGCACGGGATCTATCGTATCGAAGGGGCCCTGCGGACCGTGAAAGCAGGCAAGGTCAAGCCGGATGCGGTGCCGGAACTCGACCTGAACCAAGGTTCGGCCATCGTCAGAGTGGACGCCAAGGGGGGATTTGCCAACCCCGCCTTCGAACTGGGTCTTCCCGCATTTGCCGAACGCGCGCGCGCGCTCGGTCTCGCGGCGCTGGTCATCAACGATTGCAGCCACTTTTCCGCCCTGTGGCCGGAAGTGGAAGCGGTGACTGGCCAAGGCCTTGCCGCGCTCGTCATGTGCCCCAGCTATGCGACCGTTGCGCCCACCGGCGGCAGCAAGCCCCTGCTCGGGACGAACCCCTTCGCATTCGGCTGGCCGCGTCCGGATCATGCACCCTATGTCTTCGACTTTGCCACCTCTGTGGCCGCACGGGGTGAGCTCGAACTGCATCGACGCGCCGGCAAGCCGCTGCCGGAAGGCTGGGCGATCGATGCCGACGGACATCCGACAACCGATCCGGAAGCGGCACTGGCCGGCGCCATGCTTCCCTTCGGTGGCCACAAGGGCTCGGCGATCGGCACGATGATCGAGCTTCTGGCCGGCATCATGATCGGCGACCTGACGAGCCCTGAAGTCCTGGACTATCTCGGGACCACGACGCTTGCGCCCATGCATGGGGAACTGATTATCGCCCTCTCGCCCGAGGCCTTTGCCGCCGGGCGTCCCGGAAACCCCTTTGCGCGTGCCGAGAACCTGTTCGAGAGCATTGTCGGCCAGGGCGCCCGCCTGCCGTCGCAACGCCGCTTTGCGGCCCGTGCGAAGTCCGAGGCGGAAGGGATTGCGCTGACGGCTGCCGAAATGGAGCAGCTTGGCCGGCTTCTCGAAAAGGGGCTTGACGCGATCGCGTGATCCCTGGCGCGGCTCTGGTATCGCCACTCGCTACGGCTCACGTGCGACGGTCAGACCAAAAAGGCCCTCCTTGCGGAGGGCCTTTTCTCGAGAGGACTCGTGATCTACGCCTTGTATTTCTGGACGGCGCCCGGAAGCTTGCTCCACTCTGCGTACCATGTATCAAAGAGCTTCAGCTGAGCCTCGACATAACCGCGCTGGCTTTCGGACAGTTCGTCCGTCTCATTGAAGTGCAGCGTGTATTCCTTGTCGCCCTTCAGAACCATCATGTGCTTGAAGAAGAGCACAAGATCCGGCCCTTCGTCGAAGGAGGAAAGGACCGCGAGCGCCGATTCCAGTTCCAGCGCGCGCTGGCGGGCATCCGGATCGCCCTTTGCGGCGGCCTGGGCGAGGTTGCACAGGTGCAGCACTTCCTTCGGCAGGACGCAACCGATCCCGGTGATGGCGCCGGTTGCGCCACAGTTGACGAAGCCGTGGAAGACGCAGGTATCGACGCCGATCATCAGCGAAACGTCATCGTCGCGGCTGGTGATGTTTTCGGCGGCATAGCGCATGTCGTCCGCTCCGCCGAACTCCTTGAATCCAACGAGGTTCGGATGCTCTGCGCGCAGCGAGAAGAAGAGATCGGCGCGGGTGGCGAAGCCGTAGTAAGGGCTGTTGTAGATGACCGCGGGCAGATCCGGAGCGGCGGCAAGGATGGCCTTGAAGTGGTTCCTCTGCGCCGCCACGACAGAGCCCCGGGACAGAACGCGCGGGATGACCATCAGGCCCTGCGCACCCACCTTCTGGGCATGAGCGGCGTGGGCGACAGCCGATGCCGTGTTGACGGCGCCGGTGCCGACGATGACCGGAACACCAGCCTTTACCAACCGCTCGACGCCTTCCATGCGCTGCTCATCGGTCAGGAGCGGCCAGTCACCCATCGAGCCGCAATAGACGACGGCGGACATTCCCTTGCCGATCAGTTCCCTGCCCTTGCGGACAAGCGCGTCGAAATCCGGGGACCTATCGTCCTTGCAGGGCGTCATCAAGGCGGGAATGACTCCTGAGAATATCTTGGCCTTCACGTCAGTCTCCTTCTAGCCATTTCAACCGGACAATAAGCAGGAAGGAGGCGCAGCCTCCCTCTCCTTTGCACCGTGGATATCAAGCTGCATTCTGTTTGTCGACAAAAAAAATACAAATCTTCAGAGTTCGATGTCGAGCCCGCCATTGCGACTGAAAAGTCTCTGCACCTGAGCAACGATCTGCTCGGCATGAGCCTTGCCGAGACGGTCGGCGCGTTCGACGTCGCGGGCTTCGATCGCCGCAACGAGTTCCGCATGTTCCTCCACGAATCGTTGTGGGAACTGCTCGTCATAGGACTGGTAGTAGAGGCGCAGGATCCGCCGACCCTCGTCCAGCAAACGACGAAACAGGCTGGTGAAGTAAGGATTGCGTCCCGCTTCGGCGATCGCGGCATGAAATGCCGCGTTGGTCGCGATCATCGCCAGCGCATCGCGTGCGGCGACCGCCGCCGCATATTCCTCGTGATGAAGACGGATGGCTGCGAGATCTCCCGGCCGATGGTTCTGTGCGGCAAGGCGCGTCGTCACCCGATACATGAGCACGAGTGCATCGAAGAAGGGCCCGAGATTGAGGAAATCAATGTTCGACACCATGGTCGAACGATTGGGCAGCGTCTCGATCAGGCCCTCGCCTGCCAGCCGCACCAGAGCCTCGCGGATAGGCGTGCGCGACATCTGAAAGCGTTCCGCCAACTGCACCTCGTCGATCGGGCTGCCGGGCGCGAGCTTCAGATCGAGGATTTCATCGCGCAGCAGGTCGTAGACCATTTTGACGCCAGAACCGCGTTTACGTCCGGGCGGTGGAGGGGAGACAGAATCGGCCATTGATTATCCTCTTGTCGACACATAAAATACAAACTACGGCTATCCGATCAATCGCTTAAAATGGGCATTGACGTTGCCGTTGCGTCAAGTGCAGCGGCGGTAGATTTCGAAGCGTGCGCAAGCAACTTTGCCTTGCGCGCAGGACAGGGTCTGTCGGGGGAGAGCATGCGCAGCAGCAAGGTCATCCATATCGTATCCTGCCACGCCGAGGGTGAGGTCGGGGACGTCATCGTCGGCGGCGTGGCACCGCCACCTGGCCAGACACTTTGGGAGCAGCGCAAGTTCGTCGCCGAGGACAAGACCCTGCGCGACTTCGTGCTGAATGAGCCCCGCGGTGGCGTTTTCCGCCACATCAACCTGCTCGTTCCGCCGAAGGATCCACGCGCGACCATGGGCTTCATCATCATGGAGCCTGAGGACACGCCGCCAATGTCCGGATCCAACTCCATATGCGTTTCCACCGTCCTGCTCGACAGCGGCATCGTGCCAATGGTCGAGCCGGAAACGCGGATGATACTTGAAGCACCGGGCGGGTTGGTCGACGTCGTAGCGGCCTGCCGCAACGGCAAGGCTGAGCGTATCACGGTCACCAATGTGCCCTCCTTCGCCGACAAGCTGGACGCGACAATCGAAGTGGAAGGACTTGGCACTCTCACCGTCGATACGGCCTATGGCGGTGACAGCTTCGTCTTCGCCGATGCCCGCGCACTTGGCTTCAGCATTACTCCAGACGAAGCCCCCGAACTCGCTGAGACTGGCATCCGCATCACCAATGCGGCAAACGAACAATTGGGCTTCACACATCCGGACAATCCGGATTGGGACCACATCTCCTTTTGCCAGCTCACACTGCCGATCGAGGAGCGCAATGGCGCGTTGCACGGCCGTAACACCGTCGTCATCCAGCCCGCCAAGCTCGATCGCTCACCCACGGGGACCGGATGCTCGGCGCGGATGGCCCTGCTTCACGCCCGCGGCCAGATCAGTGCGGGGCAGCCCTTCTATGGTTATTCCATCATCGATTCGCGCTTCGATTGTCGCATCGTCGGACAGACAACTGTAGGAGACCGCCCTGCAATCATACCAGAGATCACAGGACGCGCATGGATCACCGGCACCCATCAGGTGATGCTGGATCCCGATGACCCCTGGCCAGCGGGCTATCGCCTTGCCGACACCTGGCCGCGGATGGGCGGGCGCTGAAAACTTCACCAGCGGGGGCCACAGACGTGACGATGAAGGTCAGCAGCGGATCCATCAGTTCGAACCAATAGTCTGCCCTACTAGAGCATCCCAAAGGCCGATGCCGTGTGGAAGCGAGCCGTCATTAAAGTCGAAGAGCGGCGAATGGAGCACCGGGTTTGCTCCTTCCCGTCGTGCGCCGAGCCATATATAGGCCCCTGGTCTTTCCTGCAGCATGAACGCGAAGTCCTCAGACGCCATCGACGGCTCTGCATCCGTCACCTGAAGGCCACTTGCCTTCGCAGCACGGCGCAGGCGAGTTGCATGTTCGCTATTGTTGATCGTTGCGGGATAACGCCGCTCGTAGCGCAGTATGGAACGGCAGGCAAAGGCTTGCGCAACACTGGATGCAATGTCGTTGATACGTTTCTCTATAATATCACCGACTTCCGGCAGGAACCAGCGTGTCGTGCCCCCAAGTAGGACCTTCTCCGGGAGGACGTTAAATGCGTCACCGCCATGGATCCGCGTGACCGAGACAACCGCCGCCTGCAAGGGCGAGACGTTTCGTGCGCAGATAGCTTGAAGTGCCGAAACAATCTGTCCCGCCGCCAGGATCGCATCGGCGCCCTCGTGTGGCATCGCGCCGTGTGCGCCACGCCCGACGATTTCTATTTCGAAGGTTGCGAAGGCAGCCATCATCGGTCCGTCAAGCGCCACCGCATGCCCGAGGGCCAAGGCCGGCCAATTGTGAAGGCCATACACTGCATTGATGTCCATATCCCGGAACAAGCCGTCGTTGATCATGAACTGCGCGCCGCCCTCTACCTCCTCGGCCGGCTGGAAGATGAGGTGTAGCACACCATTGAGATCATCGCGCAACGCGGCCAGTTTCGCGGCCGCAAGTAACATTGAGACATGCCCGTCATGACCGCAGGCGTGCATGACGCCGGGATTGGTGGATGCGTGAGCAAGACCCGTCTGCTCGGTGATCGGCAGCGCATCCATGTCGGCACGTAGTGCAACTGATCGGCTTGCGGATCCGCGGGCAAGTGTCCCGACGACGCCAGTTCGTCCGTATCCACGCCTGACAGAGTAGCCGAACTCCGTAAGTTTTCTCGCGACGAAGTCGCTGGTTCTAACCTCCTGAAACGCCATTTCAGGATGTCTGTGAAGATCGAGGCGCCACTGCCGCGCCTCCTCAAAAAGCTCCGACGAAAAACTAATGCTCATGGTTTGTCTCCTTGATGTCCTTGAAGGTTGCTGCGGGCTTTTTCCGCGGATTTATCATAAGTGAACGAATTAGGGCCCCGCCTGCGAAGGAGGAAAACCTGTCGTGCTCTTCGGTTGATCGGCCCACTTGACACACCCTGCTTTCCGCACTTTTATTATCTAAACGTTTGGTTAGTAAAAGGGGAACATAAATGAACCTGACGAAGCTACGCTACCTGGCTGTCGCCGCGACCTTTGCTCTTGCTGGTCCGACCTCAGCGCAAGAGTGGAAACCCTCACAGCCAGTCACCGTGATCGTGCCCTGGGCAGCCGGCGGCTCAACCGATACCGTCACGCGCGTCGTCGCCGGCGAACTGTCCAAGGCATTTGGTCAGAACTTCGTTATTCTCAACCAGCCCGGCGCTTCCGGCTCGGTCGGCACGCGAGCCGTCTGGGAAGCTCCGCATGACGGCATGACAATGGCTGCCGGCGCGGTCGCCGATCTCGGAGCCTATCCCGTCTTCGGCACGCTCGACGCAACGCTGGAAGACTGGCGCCTGTATATCCACGTCGCTAATCCCGGCCTCGTCTCTGTGCCGGTCAACAGTGAGTGGCAGGACTTCGGTCAACTCCTGGAAGCGTTGAAGACGTCAGAGACCCCGATCACTGTCTCCTCCGGCGGCTTGTCCTCCGCGACCGCGATCTCGATGCAGACGCTGGAGAAGGCTGCCGACATCAATTATCGGCAGATCGTCTATGAAGGTGGCAATCCCGCCGTGATATCCACCGTCTCTGGTGAAACCCAATTTACGGCCGCAACTGCCACTGAGCAGGTCGACATGATCCGCGCTGGCCGCTTGCGCCCGCTCGCTGTCATCGCCGACCAGCCTCTGGAGCTTGAGGGCTTTGGCACGGTACCGCCGGTTACCAAGTGGCTGCCTGAGGTTAAGAGTGCTCCGAACTATTTCGGCATCTACGTACCGGCCGACGCACCGAAGGAGGTGCTTGACGCAATGGACAAGGTCTGGGCGGAGCAAATTAAGGACAACGAGGTGTTGAAGAAGCATGCTGCCGAGCGCGGCGCGCTGTTCAACGCCCTCTATGGCGACGAAGCCGTTGCGGCCGCCACTCCATACCTGTCGATCAACGCCTGGCAGCAGTTCGACACCGGTGCTGCACCGAACGACCCGAGCCAGTTCGGCATTCCGAAGCCGGAATAAACGCCTCGGTTATAGAGAAAGACCTCAGGGTGCCCTTCGCACCCTGAGGGGCACCTGCTTCATAACTTCTTCCAGGCCAGCAGATCATGGACGGATTCACTCAATTTCTCAGCGCCGTCCTGGCAATCGGGCTCTCTGCCGATTTGTTCGTCGTCGTCTGGGCGACCTTACTCGGCATCGTTGTCGGCATGATCCCGGGCCTCACCGCCACCCTCGGCGTAGCACTCGTGACGACACTCACCTTCACCATGGAGCCCAACACGGCAATCCTGGTGCTCATCTCGGTCTATATCGGTGCCATCTACGGCGGTGGCCGCACGGCGATCCTACTTAATATCCCGGGCACGCCCGCCAACGCCGCCTCGGCGCTCGATGGCTTCCCGCTGGCGAAGCAAGGCCGCGCCGGCGAGGCGATGGCAGTCGCCACAACCGGCTCCTTCCTCGGCTCCATGGTCGGCATGTTGGGTCTCGCGATCATCGCTCCGTGGTTGGCCGAATTCGCCCTCGACTTCACCTCGTTTGAATTCTTCTGGCTTGCAGTGTTTGGCATCGTTTTGTGCGGACAACTCACGGCCATGGATGATCCACTTAAGGGCTGGATTGCAGGCTTTTTCGGTCTGCTTATCGCCATGGTCGGCCAAGAGGCTCTGCATGCCTACCCCCGCTTTTCCTACGGCATCCCAGATCTCGAGGGAGGCCTCGGCCTGCTGCCGGTGCTTGTCGGCGCCTTCGGTTGCGCCGAGGTCTTCGTCGTGATGCGTCAGGAGGCGACCCAGCTCGTTGCGTCCAAAGTTGGCAATGTGCTGAGCTCCGCCTTCTCCTCTTTCCGTTTCGCCAAGACCTGGCTGCGTTCGGGCGCCATAGGAACTTTCATGGGTGTCGTCCCTGGCGTGGGCGAAGATATGGGTGCATGGGTATCTTACGCGGCCGCCAAGCGTGCATCCAAGACCCCTGAAGAGTTCGGCAAAGGATCGGCCGACGGTCTGCTTGCCGCCGAAACCGGCAACAACGCCGCTGTTCCTGGCGCGCTCATCCCGGTACTGACACTTGCGATCCCAGGCTCTGCACCGGCGGCTGTCCTGCTTGCGGCCATGATCATTCACGGGCTGCGCCCCGGCCCGCTCATCATGATCACCCAGGCGGACTTCTTCTACTCTGTCGTTGCCATGGTTTTCTGGGCAAGTGTCGCGATGCTGGTGCTGGGTTTGATGCTCACGCGGCCACTGCTTTATGTGCTGCGCATTCGCCGAGAATGGCTGATGGGGGCAATTTTTGTCCTTTGCGTCGTCGGCTCTTTTGCCATCGCCGGTCGCATCTTCGACGTTTGGGTGATGATTGCCTTCGGCCTCATAGGCTTCGTGATGCGCGAGACCGGTTTTCCTGTGGCGCCAATGATCCTTGGCGTGGTGCTTGGTCCGATCCTCGACAACAACTTGCGTCGCAGCCTGTCCATCAGTCAGGGTGATCCGCTGCAGTTCGTGTCGCGGCCAATCAGCATCGTTATCGCCTGCATGGTGCTGGCCATCATTCTGTTGTCGCTGCCGCCAGCGCAATACGCACTACGCGCCGCACTCGCGCGGCTTTCGTCGCGGGGTCGGAGGAGCGCAGATGGTTAGCAAGGTGCTCATCTGCGGCTTTGGCGCGTTCGGCGAACTGCATGCTACCGCCTGGCGGCGGCTCGATCCGGCGATCAAGCTAATGGTGGCTGATCCAGCAGAACGCGCTCGCTCGCGCGCCCTGCAGTTGGGAATTGCACCGAACGATATTGCTCCCGACCCTACCGCTCTGCTGAACAGTGCTGACATCGTCGACATCGTTGCGCCGCCAGCCTTCCATATGGCTCTCGCCCTGCAAGCCCTGGCCGTTGGCAAGCCGGTCATGATCGAGAAGCCCGCAGTTGAAACCGTTGCCGATGCACGCGCGCTTCTTGAGGCCGCAGGCGACCTGCCTGTCCAGGTTGGCCTCGTTCTACGCGCCCATCCGCTGGTTTCCGAGGCAGCCCGGCTTATGGCCGAGGGCGAAATTGGCGAGCTCCTGGCGATGGACGGTGACTTCTCCGGCTGGAAGCGCATGCGTGCCGATTCCTCGCTACTTGAAAACGACGGCGTCCATTTCCTCGATCTGATGCGCCACTTTGCCGGCGCTCCCGCGATAGAGGTCGAGGCGCGCTCGTGGAGCCTGCTAGACGCTGCTGTCGCCGACGACATTACAATCGAGATTTCGTTTATCGGTGGCGTACGCGGCCGACTCCGGCTCGGCGTGCTGATAGCCGGTGAGGCCGAGGACGCCTTCGTGCCTGGCGCGGTGACCACAAAGCGCCTGACGCTTGTTGGACGAACAGGCAATATCGCCATCGATTTCAACCGAAACACCCTCACCACATCGACGGTCAGCTACACCCGTTCGAGCGGCGGCCACGACGTTCAGCCGCAGTCCATTGCCAGCAATCTTGCCCTTGGTGCTACCCCCGAAGCACTTTTAGCGCGAAGCTTCGCCATCTTCTGTGACGCGCTACGCGCCGGCACGCCTGTCATGTGCGACGCCCGGCAGGGCGCGCTCGAATTGGCTGCAACGCTCGCCGCCGTCAACGCGGAACTTGACGCCGAAACGCGTCGACCGTCACGCATCCAAGGAGACCTGTTATGACCGGTGCCCGTCCCCTCGTAACCGACCTGATCGGCGGTCTGATCGTCACGATCATCGGCGTCGCAGGCACCGTGGAATCTTGGCGCATGCCTCGCTTTGAGAACCGTAGCGCCGACCCCTTTACAGTCCCTGGTCTCACCCCGGGCTTACTCAGTCTCGTGCTGGCTGGGCTGGGGGTCGTTCTGATCCTGCGGGCGCTTATGGGGCGCGGCGGCGCAAGCGAACTGCCCATCCTGACCTGGCCAGTCGGCAGTGCACAGCGGATGGGCTTCACTTTGGCCTCAGTGGCGCTCTATGGCTTCGTCCTGTTTGGCAACATGCCGTTCATCATCGCAACTGCCACCTTTGTTTTCCTCTTCACGGTTGGCGCCGAACTCCTGAATCCCGATCGCAAGCTTGCCTTGGTCCCGCTGGGGCTTAGCGCTCTCGTGCTTGGTATTGCCACTGCCTTTGTCATCCGCTTCATATTCGTCGAAGTGTTCCTCGTCAGGTTGCCGGGATGAACACATTTCGCTTTACGCTCTGCAACGAGGTGCTGGCTGCCCTGCCATTTGAGCGGCAATGCGCCCTGGCTGCGGCGCTCGGCTATGACGGGCTCGAGATCGCGCCCTTCACCCTGAGCGACAACCCGGCAAGCCTGACGACGAACGAACGTGCAAACCTCGCCAAGATCGCGGAAGTGGAAGGCATTGTCATCACGGGCCTGCACTGGCTGCTCAACGTGCCGGACGGGCTATCGCTTACCAGCGATGACGCCGACACGCATCGCCGCACCGGCGACCATATGGCCGCAATGGTGGATCTGTGCGCTGATCTCGGCGGTAAAGTCATCGTTCATGGTTCGCCGAAACAGCGCTCGCTAAGCGACGCCGCGACACCTGAGCGAGCCCGCAACAGCGCCCTTTCTCTTTTACGCGAAGCGGGCGAACGTGCGGGAGCAGCCGGCGTAACCTATTGCATCGAACCCCTGTCACCGGCCATGACCGGCTTTGTCACCAGTGTTCGTGAGGCTCTCGACATCGTTGACGAGATCGGCGAACCCGCGCTCAACACGATGATCGATACACTCGCCGCCTGGGGCGGCGAAATCGAGCCACCTGATGTACTTATTCGCCGTCACATGGGCACCGGCCGCATTCGCCACATCCATCTAAACGACGACAATATGCGCGCGCCCGGTCAAGGTGAGCGTCGTTTTGCCCCGATCCTGCAGGCGCTCATCGACACCGGCTATGCTGGCTTCATCGGCGTTGAACCCTTCGAGTGCTACCCAGACGGCGCTACCGCTGCCGCACGCGCCATCGGCTATCTGCGCGGCATCGCTGAAACACTGGAGCCCCTCTCGTGACCGCCCCAAAAGTCAAACTTGGCGCAGTACGCCTCGGCATCGGCAATGCCTTCGCCCGCATGCCATTCCGCTTCGGCGTCGTTACCATGGACGCCGCCGCCTCGCTGACGCTGGAGCTCGAAATGACCGTCGACGGTAAGCACAGCGTCGGATACGCGTCCGACCTGCTCGCTTACAAATGGTTCGACAAGCGTCCGGAAAAGACCCCCGCTGACAACGTCGCTGACCTCCTCTGGGTGGTCCATCTCGCAGCATCGATCGCGAAGGATCTGCCGGCAGACACTCCCTTTGAGCTCTGGAAGCAGCTCGACGTCGCGGTAGACCGCGCCGCACTCGCCGGCGGCTTCAATCGGCTCGGTGCATCCTTCGGCGTCTCTATGATCGAGCGTGCAATGATCGACGGCGTTGGCAAGGCACTCGGCCTATCCTTCCGCGCAATGTTGACCAATGATGCTCTCGGTCTGCGTCCCGTTGACATCTTCCCCCAGCTTGACGGAATGAGCCTTGAAGACGCGATCCCTTCACGTCCCCTTACAAGGCTTAACCTGCGCCACACGATCGGCATGGTCGATCCGCTCACCGCGGCCGATCCCTTCGAACCCGTGAACGACGGACTGCCGGAGACGCTGGAAGACTATCTGCGCGAGGACGGCATTCGCTATCTCAAGATAAAGCTCGGTGGTGATCTTTCGACCGACATCGAGCGCCTCCAGGCGATCGCTGGCGTCCTTGCAGGGGGAGATTACCGCATCGCCGCCACCCTGGACGGCAATGAGCAGTACAAGCATCTCGATGATTTCGCAGCCCTGATGGAGGCAATCCGCTCACGCCCCGCACTCGCTTCGCTCTTTGCCGCAACGTTGTTTGTTGAACAACCGCTGGAGCGCTCCGTCGCCCTCGCCTCCCCGCTTGACGCGAAGGCGCTCGATGCAATCGGCCTGCCGCTACTCATCGATGAGGCCGACGGTTGGACCAGCGCCTATCGTGAGGCCATCAATCTTGGCTATCACGGCGTCAGCCACAAGAATTGCAAGGGCGTCATCCGCTCACTGCTCAATGCCATGCTCGCAACCCACCACAGCCATCTGGCTGGACGTCCGGGTGCCTACTTCCAGTCGGCGGAAGACCTGACCTGCCTGCCTGCCGTATCGCTGCAGGCGGACCTTGCCGTGGTTGCCGTCTTGGGCATCGGCCATGTCGAGCGCAACGGCCATCATTATTTTCGAGGGCTCGAGCACCTGTCCGTAGCCGAGGCAGAGGCCGCGCTCGCCATCCATCCGGACCTTTACGAGCGGAAGGACGGTCGCGTGCAACTCGCCATTCACGACGGTACGCTGCGTGTTGGTTCGCTTGAGGCGCCCGGACTTGGATCATCCGTAACACCGAACCTCAAGGATCGCATCAGTCCGGCCAACTGGTCGTTCGAGATGCTCAACAGGACAAACCACGCCTGACGTGAAAGGAATTTTCGACATGACTGAACTGCCCTCTGAAATCCGAAATGAGCAGGAACTGGAGGACCTGCTGTCGCAGCCCAGCCAGAAGTTGATCGACACGCTTGCCAACCTCGATGGAGACATCTCCATACTGGGCGTCGGCGGCAAGATGGGTCCGACGCTCGCTCGCATGGCAAAGCGCGCTGCTCCCAACAAGCGAGTGATTGGCGTGGCTCGCTTCTCCGAAGCAGGGCTAAAGGAGAAGCTTCAGGGCTGGGATATCGAGACTGTCGAATGCGACCTGCTCGACCGTGCCGCAGTGGAACGGCTCGAGAAGACCGCCAATGTCGTATTTATGGCAGGGCGCAAGTTTGGATCAGCCGGCAACCAGTCCCTCACCTGGGCTATGAATGTTCAGGTGCCGGCGATCGTCGCCGAGGCGTTCGCCGCATCGCGCATCACGGTCTTTTCGACGGCCTGCGTCTACCCCTTCGTCGACATCACCGGGCAAGGAGCCCGTGAGGATCTCGATCTCAATCCGCCCGGCGAGTACGCCAATTCCTGCGTTGGGCGCGAACGCATGTTTGAACACTTCTCACGCACCCATGGCACCAAAGTGTCGCTCATCCGCCTGTCCTACGCCATCGACATGCGCTATGGCGTGCTGCATGACGTGGCTAGAGCAGTGCAGTCGGGAGAACCGGTGCAGGTCAACAGCGGACATTGCAACGTCATATGGCAAGGTGATGCCAACGACATCGCACTTCAGTCGCTCGCCTACGCAGACAATCCGCCTTTTGTGCTCAACCTCTCCGGTCCGGAACTCGTCAGTGTTCGCCGCCTCGCCCAAAAATTTGGCGAGAAGTTCGATCAAGAGCCGATTTTGTCCGGCAGCGAGCAGGACAAGGCTTGGATTATCGATACCAGCCTTCAACAGCAGCTATTCGGCTACCCGTCGGTGCCACTGCCACGCCTGATCGACTGGACGGCCAAGTGGCTCTCGGACGGACAGCGTTCCCTCGGCAAGCCCACCCATTTCGAGGTTCGCGATGGCAACTATTAAGGTCACCGGTACGCGGCGCCAGGCTGGCGATACTAGGGCGGGGGAAGAAAAACCCCGCCAGACACGTGATGCCGCTGCCACGCGTGATCGGATCCTCAAGGCCGCCGAAAAGGAGTTCGCAAAGAGGGGTCTCAAAGGTACCCGCATCGACGCTATCGCGAAACGCGCACGCTGCAACAAGGCCTTGATCTATCACTATTTCGGTTCGAAGGAAGATTTGTTCAGCGCAGTGCTGGAGGTCACTTACGAGAAGATTCGCGAGGCCGAACGGAGGCTGGATCTCGCCCATCGCTCCCCTCAGGATGCGATGCAGGAGCTGATTGGATTTTCCTTTGACTATGTCAGCGAGCACCCTGAGTTCATCTCCCTCATAAACGACGAGAACATGCATGGTGGCGTCCATCTCTCGCACTCGACGCGGGCGCGCGACCTTAACAGCCCACTCGTCGCCCTGATCGAGGAAATCCTCAACCGAGGTCAAGCCGAGGGCGCGTTCCGATCCGGCGTTGACCCGGTTCAGCTTTACATTTCCATCGCCAGCATCTGCTATTTTTTCATCGCTAACCGACACACCCTATCGGCGATCTTCTCCCTACCCAAGACACGCGAGGTGCTCGACATGCGGCGCCAGCACGTCATCCAGGTCATCCTCGGCTATCTGCGACCGGACGCTTCCGCCTCCGCCGCCAACCTTCCAAGAGTACCGTCATGAAAATCCAAGACATACCCGCCGTTCCTCTCGAAGCGCTGCGCAAGGGCGGCGTTATCCCTGCCCATCCGCTGGCACTGAATGCGGACCGACAGCTCGACGAGCGCCGCCAGCGGGCCTTGTCTCGCTACTATCTTGACGCAGGCGCGAGTGGCATGGCGGTCGCGGTCCACACCACCCAGTTCGAAATTCGCGAGCACGGGCTACTTGAACCGGTGCTCTCGATTGCGGCCGAGGAAGCAGCACGACATGGCTCCCAGCCTATCCTCATAGCCGGCGCAATTGGCAAGACGGAGCAGGCGGTGCGGGAAGCCGAGCTTGCCCGCACCAAGGGATATCACGCCGTTCTTCTTGGTCTTGCGGCAATGAAGGATGCCAGTGAAGACGAGCTGATTGCCCATTGCCGCGCCGTCGCCGGGGTGATGCCGGTAATCGGCTTTTACCTGCAGGTCGCTGTGGGTGGCCAGCCCCTGCCCTATTCGTTCTGGCGCCGCTTCGCGGAGATCGAAAACGTGGTGGCCATCAAAATGGCGCCCTTCAACCGGTATCGTACCCTAGACGTGGTCCGTGCCGTCGTCGATGCCCGAGCGGAAGATCGGATTACGCTCTACACGGGCAATGACGACCACATCATTGCAGATTTGATGACCCGCTTCACCTTCATGCGTGACGGCAAGCCTGTCAGCGTACGCATCAAGGGCGGCTTGCTCGGCCATTGGGCCGTCTGGACCAAGAAGGCCGTCGAACTTCTCGCCGAGATCCACCAGCGCCCCGACGCCCGTACCGCTTCCGAATGGCTTGAGCTCGATGCAAAGACCACGGATGCTAACGGCGTGCTGTTCGACGTCGCGAATGATTTCGCCGGCTGCATTGCCGCCATCCACGAAGTTTTGCGCCGCCAGGGCCTGCTCGAAGGTATCTGGTGCCTCAATCCGCGCGAGACAATGGGACCGGGCCAGGTCGAGGAGCTCGACCGCATCGCCCGTGACTATCCCGAACTCAATGATGACGATTTCGTACGAGCCAATGTCGACCGCTGGCTCACCTGAAACTGTGCGACCCGCTGGAGAACCCACAGCCTTGACAGGGAGCAATTTTGGCAGGCGGTGACGCAGGCGTCACTGGCTGATCGTTCGTTCAGCTAGATGAACCATAGTCCAGAGAACGAACCGCCCGACGAGCGGGCGGTTCTGCTTGTATCAGAGCGAGGCGCCAACCTTGCGCAGCTCAGCGAGGATTGGCGCCTTCGGCAGCCAGATCTTGTCATAGGCCTCAATGATCTTGCCGGCATCGGCAACTTCGACATCCTTGATTGTGATGACCTTGCCAAACTCCTCCAGGAGCTTTGACTCGTTGGCAACAGTTGCGTCGATCTGCTCATCGAGCGCCGATTTGGTCAAACGGGCAATGAGCTCGCGGTCCGCCTCCGGCATTTGCTGCCAGACGCGGCCTGATGCGAGCGCAACACAAGGCATGAAGATCGCGTTCATCTTCAGCATTGTCTTCGACACTTTGTCGAACCGCTGGTTCCAAGAGAAGTCCAGGTCAGCCTCAAGTCCGTCAACCTGGCCGTTAGACATGGCGTCGAAAACCGCCGGCGTAGGGATCGGCGTTGGCGCCGCACCGAGCAGTTCATAGAAATCCTTATAGGCAGGCGTGGTGTTGATGCGCAGCTTCATTCCGTTCAAGTCTTGAAGTCCTGCGATCTCTTTGGCCGTAAACACGACGCGCATTGTCGTAATGCCCCATGCAAGCCCGATAGTGCCTGTCTCTGCGGGAAGAACATCGAGCATCTGCATAGGTTCTGTCGCAAACGGAATGGCAATCTCTGTCGGGCATCAAGCCCTCTGATTTTCGGGGGAGCTTGTGATGTTCAACGGCCGCCATTTCGACCGATCGGTGATTCTGCTGTGCGTTCGTTGGTATCTGGCCTACAATTTGAGCCTACGCGACTTGGAAGAGATGATGGCCGAGCGTGGCGTGAACGTCGATCACTCCACCATCCATCGTTGGGTCGTCCACTTCTCGCCTCAGTTGCTGGAGCGCTTTAACCGGCACAAGCGGAGCGTTACCGGCAAGTGGCATATGGACGAG
>NZ_CABFWE030000013.1:149296-151542 GCF_902153235.2 Pseudorhizobium halotolerans
TGATGCCCTTTCCATGCCTGGATTGTCGAACATCGATTTCGATCCGTCTCGATCAGTCATCGCAACTCGCGAAGTTGATCTGTCTTGAGATATCTGCTCGACACAAACGTTGTCTCTGAGCTCCGTAAGGTTGGGGACGGTAAAGCTGATCAGAACGTGACGGCTTGGATAAGCGCGCAGGACTCCCGAGATCTGTATATTTCTGCCATAACAATTCTAGAACTTGAGCGCGGGATACTCAGCATCCAGCGGCGTGACATTGAGCAGGGCGCTCGCTTACGAGCCTGGATGGATAGCCGAGTACGCCCGGAGTTCGCTCAGCGCATCGTCGCTATCGACGAAGCGATTGCGACGCGATGTGCCCATTTGCATATTCCGGATCGCCGCAACGAAGCTGATGCACTCATCGCTGCCACGGCAGTCGTGCACGGGCTTGTGGTCGTTACACGCAACACTCAAGATTTCCAGGGCACCGGGGTTATCCTCGTGGACCCATGGCGTTCCTGAGTAAAGGCTCGCAGGCGCCTCGAAAGGTCGACGGTTCAGGTCCTATCAAGAGCGTATCGCGCAATCACGAGCTATTTGACAAACTTTGCCATCAGCGGCTATTCTCGGGGTCTAAGGAGACTGTGATGGCGACGATGAATGTATCCCTGCCGGACCCCATGAAAGACTGGGTTGAAGCACAAGCCAAGACGGGTCGATATTCAAACGTAAGCGATTACGTCAGGGACCTAATCCGCAGAGACCAGGCTCGTACGCACAAGATTGCCCAGATGCAGCGGTTTGTCGACGACGGGATCGCAAGTGGGTTGGGGCGTCGTTCAAGGGACGAGCTGTTTGCTGCAGCAACCGAGCTAGCTGAGATCAGCCGCGGACGTGCTTGATGCCATTCAGCCTTTCGGTCCGGGCGGAAGAGGATATCGTTTCCATCGCAGAAGAAGGTATCCGCGCCTTTGGATCACTGGTGGCCAAACGATATCATGACGAGCTCTTCGCCGTACTCGAACTCATTGCCGAAAACCCACGAATGGCGCGCGAGCGCCATGAAATTTCTCCGTCTGTCAGGATCCATCCCTTCAAAGCTCACCTCGTCGTCTATCGCATCAACGAAGACGGTACGGTTTTCGTGATCCGTATCCGGCACGGCCACGAAGATTGGGCAGGAGATTCTCCCTAATCAGTTCTTTCTCCGACTCTATTACGTCTTCGTCGTCGGTTCGAATCCCTTCAATGATGTATACGATCGGTTCTGTCGCAAACGGAATGGCAATCTCTGTCGGGCATCAAGCCCTCTGATTTTCGGGGAGCTTGTGATGTTCAACGGCCGCCATTTCGACCGATCGGTGATTCTGCTGTGCGTTCGTTGGTATCTGGCCTACAATTTGAGCCTACGCGACTTGGAAGAGATGATGGCCGAGCGTGGCCTGAACGTCGATCACTCCACCATCCATCGTTGGCTCGTCCACTTCTCGCCTCAGTTGCTGGAGCGCTTTAACCGGCACAAGCGGAGCGTTACCGGCAAGTGGCATATGGACGAGACCTACATCAAAGTCCGCGGCAAGTGGATGTATCTCTACCGCGCCATCGACAGCCTCGGCGACACGGTCGAGTTCTTCTTCAGCGCAAACCGTGACTTGCCAGCAGCCAAACGCCTCCTTCGCAAGGCATTGGAACGTCATGGGCGCCCAGATCGCATCGTCATTGACGGCAGCCAAACCAATCACGAGGCCGTCATTTCCAGCGATGCCGAAGACCGCCTGTTGGTTGGCAGTTAACCGTGAGAATGCGGCCGCTTTGAGCCAGAATTGGCAGTTAACGTGAGAATCTTGCCGGGAAGATTCTCAGATGAAACCGGTAATTTCTCTGGGGTCGGAGACGGGTTGTTAGGTCAGTGCAGTCCATCAGGATCGCTTTGTTCGGAGAGGCAGCGATGGCGGTGGAATGGACGATCACAATCGAGGGGAAGAACGAGTTCGGCGACGTTTGCAGGAAGGCCGTTCGTATCGACAAGAGTTGGGGACGTCTATTGGACGGCGGCATTGGCCTGTCGATTGAGGACAGCAAGACGATCATGACGGCGCTGCAAAGCGCAGTCGTAGCCCATGAGGCAGAGACCTACTCCCTCTTCCGTCGGGTCTGCCCGGATTGCCACACCTTCCGGCCGGTTAAGGACTACACATCACGCCGGATCCGAACCGTCTTCGGCACAGTGGAGGTCCGCAATCCTCGCTGGATGCTGTGCC
>NZ_CABFWE030000013.1:151552-152225 GCF_902153235.2 Pseudorhizobium halotolerans
GATCCCACAATCGTGTGCGATCTGCCGCCAGTCATACCGGTTGCGCGCAAGCGCGGGTGTCTTTCGAAATGTTATCAGACCCAGAAGGTAGGGCCGTATGTTCTCTACGATCCAATCCGGCGCGACGGGAGCAAGCCGGACGTCGCAGTAAGTCGAAATCTTCTTCTGAAAATGGTGTCTGGAAAGGTCTTCGTTGGGCATGTGTCATTCCGCATCTTTTCTCGGGCCTCAGGCCGAGGGCGTGCGGAATTAGGGGCGGGCGCTTAAAAATGCGTAAAGCGGGCGAAGTCGAGCCTGTAACACAGGAAGTTCGTCAGGATCTCGTCATCCTTGGTAATGCTTTGCTCCGCGCACCTTCGGCGGCGTTCCGGCTGAGCAAAGCTGAAGAGCCTTTCCGCGGTTCCGATCAAGGCGTAAAAGCCTGGACAGCTACGTCGTACCAGGAGCGCATTGCGCAGGCAGCATAAAGGCGCTATATGTAGGTATGTTCCTACATGGAGGCGCACATGGCCACTATTAGCTTGACCAGCCGCGAATTGAATCATGATGTTGGCAGAGCAAAAAAAGCTGCTGAAGCGGGACCTGTCGTTATCACTGATCGAGGCAGACCTTCGCACGTGTTGATGACGTACGGTGAGTTTGAGCGTCTGACAGGTAAGCGTCACAATCTTGT
>NZ_CABFWE030000013.1:152235-152584 GCF_902153235.2 Pseudorhizobium halotolerans
CGAACGTGACGGCTTGGATAAGCGCGCAGGACTCCCGAGATCTGTATATTTCTGCCATAACGGTTCTAGAACTTGAGCGCGGGATACTCAGCATCCAGCGGCGTGACATTGAGCAGGGCGCTCGCTTACGAGCCTGGATGGATAGCCGAGTACGCCCGGAGTTCGCTCAGCGCATCATTGCTATCGATGAAGCGATTGCAACGCGATGTGCCCACTTGCATATTCCGGATCGCCGCAACGAAGCTGATGCACTCATCGCTGCCACGGCGGTCGTGCACGGGCTTGTGGTCGTTACACGCAACACTCAAGATTTCCAGGGCACCGGGGTTATCCTCGTGGACCCATGGCG
>NZ_CABFWE030000013.1:152594-152710 GCF_902153235.2 Pseudorhizobium halotolerans
CCATCCGGGCATGGACGGCGCCTTTGCGCCGCTGACAGAAATCTGCCCCGATCGAGCGACGCCCGAACTGTTGGAGCTGAGTGCCCGTCTGGGAAGCATGATGCCCTACCGGCAGG
>NZ_CABFWE030000013.1:152720-164106 GCF_902153235.2 Pseudorhizobium halotolerans
GCGCCTCGAAAGGTCGACGGTTCAGGTCCTATCAAGAGCGAGACACTGGCAAGGTATTTGCTCGAGCCAGCTGTGGTTCAAGTCCAGTGACAGCTTCGCACCGCCACCTATATCATTGACGCTATTATTGTGCCTTCCCGAAAGCGGACATCGTCCATCCGCGTCATCAAGCGGTGGCGGCTTTGAAAGATAATCGCTAAAGTAGACTATTGCCATCATCTTTATGATGAACCATAAGTCCTTGTCGGCTGCTGGCTCACCGTGACCAACGGCGACACAGACGGAACATGCAAACGCCATGAGCGTACAAGTACAGCAGCAGGACGGCTGGTATCTGGTTCACCGGTCAGCGCTCATAGACTACGCCTCCAGCATTCTTCGTTCGCGGGAGGCTGCAGAAGATATCGTCCAGGAGGCGTACCTACGCCTGGCTCCTGAAAGGGCTGCGACCCTAGGAACTGCACATCGGGTGAGCTATCTCTACAGGATTGTTCGCAACTTGGCGCTAGACGCTCTGAAACGACGAGGGATCGAGCGACGCGGACATTGTGACGATCCTCCCTTCTGGATACTCCCGCAACCGGTCGAGACTCCAGAGCAGACGATAATTCTCAGAGATCAGGCGGAGGTCGCAGCCGCCGCACTTGCTCGCCTCCCGGAAGACGTCAGGATTGCAGTTCAGATGTACCGCCATGGCGGTCACACACTTCAAGAGGTCGCGTCACATCTGGGTGTGTCAGTGGCAACCGCACACAGGTATGTTCGCGATGCCATGGTGAAGATCGCAGTCGCGCTTGACGAAGAAGTTCGGTAATCCTCTCTCGAGTTGAAAAAATCTAAAGCCTCAATCGTTCCTACGCAGGAATGATCGGAAACGTGTGGTCAGCAAAGTGCAGGTTTGAATTGACGAGACACGGCACAATCGGGGGTGAATTACTTGAAGAGGCCATGGACTGGCTTATCCGCTTGCGCGAAGCGCCTGACGCATACCTCGATCGGCAAGCATTCGAAAACTGGATCAACACCTCCTCGGCTCACCGCAAGGCCTGGGAACAAGCCTGTCGAACCTGGCAGCTTCTCGGCGAGACGTCGCCGGAGGATGTTCGCTCGGGTGCCCTTCCCAGCCGATCTGCGGGCGAGGCCCAGTCGGCTTACAGGAAGACGGCGGGGCGTATCGGGTTAGCAGTCGCAGCCTGTCTCCTGTTGACGTTGGCCAGCCCCTACATAACGCGACATTTAAAAGCCGATCTTCTGACGCAAGCGGCAGAGCGTCTTACGGTGTCGCTAGAAGATGGTACTCGCGTCGAGCTGGCGCCGGCTACTGCGGTCGACACCGATTTCTCACGAACATCGCGCAGCGTTACCCTTCTTCGGGGGGAAGCCTTCTTCACCGTCGAGCCAGATGCCAGCCGCCCGTTCATAGTCAATGCCTCGGGAGTCGAGATCAAGGTTGTGGGCACCGCGTTCAATGTGCACGTTGAACGCGAGGCCACCTCAGTTGACCTGGTTCACGGTCGTGTAGAGCTGACTGCTAAACAGTCCGACCGCTCATTTGAGCTGACGCCAGGGGATTCGTTCCTTGTGCGGCAGTCGGACGGGGAAACAACCCAAACCCGCCAATCTCCCGACGACATGGCGGGATGGCGAAACAATCGTCTCTTCGTCGAGAACGCGACGATCGCCTCCGTAGTCGAGGAGCTGCG
Source organism: Pseudorhizobium halotolerans (assembly GCF_902153235.2). NCBI lineage: Bacteria > Pseudomonadati > Pseudomonadota > Alphaproteobacteria > Hyphomicrobiales > Rhizobiaceae > Pseudorhizobium > Pseudorhizobium halotolerans. Next base: position 154,424 of record NZ_CABFWE030000013.1, read on the forward strand.
GCGGTATCACAAGGCCTGGATCACTATTCCTAGCTCCGATCTTGCCAGCCGTCGGGTGACAGGGCTGTATGACCTTTCTCAGCCAGACCGTGCACTTGAGGCGCTTGTGACCCCGCATGGCGGGACGGTCCACCATGTCTCGCCTTACCTGCGTGTGCTCAGCTTCCTCTAGCCAAAGCCACAAACTTTCTCCTTCTGAGGTGAAAAAACCTGCAGCGGAAGTCGTCTTAACGCTGAGCGCCGGCCAATGGGGGGCTGGACAGTATGCGTTAAGGAGACGGGGTTCATGAATTTTCCAAACAGTGTGCCATTGAAGCGAGTAAGCTCTGGGGTCGGGGGATCAGCCCTTGTGATGATCTTGCAAACCAGTGTTGCCTTTGTCGTGCTTGCCGCAAGTCCAATACTGGAACGACCAGCCCTCGCGCAGACAGCGACCACCGATTTTGACATTCCCGCGCAACCTCTCAGCGCTGCCATCAACTCTTTCGGCAGGCAGTCGGGCCTGCAGGTCACGCTCGCTGCATCATCGTCCCAAGGCGTCACCTCAGCCCCGGTCAGGGGGAGCATGAGCGCTGAGCAGGCTTTGGCTAGAATGCTCTCCGGAACAGGTCTTCGATACCGCATCGCGGGTGGTACCGCGGTTATAAGCGATGCCTCCAGTGACCAGGCGACGCTAGCGAACGGCGCAACTGCTTTGGAGACTATCGTCGTTCAATCCTCCAGGGCGGGTCAGGGTGATGTCGGGGAAACAGTCATCGGCACAGAGGAACTAGACCAGATCAATCCACGCGATTTGGGAGATGTGTTCAGACAGGAGCCTGGGATCCAGGTCGGAAGCTCGCTGCCTATGTCGCAGAAGGTTTACGTCCACGGCGTGGAGGAGACTAATCTTGCGGTGACGATCGACGGCTCTCGGCAAAACAACAAGGTCTTTCATCACAATGCCACCAACCTCATCGACCCCTCCCTCTTGAAGGCGGTGGATGTTGATGCGGGTATCGCACCTGCCGACGCCGGACCCGGCGCGCTGGCGGGTTCGATCCACTACGAAACTCTCGACGCACTCGACCTGTTAGAGCCGGGCCAGTCGTTTGGCGGGTTCGTCACCTCGACCTACAACTTCAATAGCGATGCTGTAACGACCGGCTTGTCGGCTTATGGGGCTCATGAGGGTTTTGATTTCCTCGGATACTTCTCATTCGGAAAGGGTGATGACTTCGTGGCCGGAACCGGCAGCGAGGTACCTGGAACGGGTACCGACCTGATCAGCGGTCTCGGAAAGATTGCCTATGAGGCGGAAAGCGGCGACAGGTTTGAGATCAGCTATGACCGCGCCGTCGATGACGCCATCAGACCTTTCCGCTCGAATATCGGTTTCATTTCCGGGCGGCCGCCTTGGGAACCGCGTGTGCGCGATATCCGCATCGACCGGCAGAACACCGTCTTCACCTATACGGATACGACGCCGGAAGGATGGTGGGATCCAACCTTCAAACTCGCCTATAGCAGCACGGAAGTGGATACACTCGGCTTCATTTGCCCGTCCGGTTGCCCGTCCGGCGTCCCTTCCAGCTATCCGACCATCGGCGAGACTTCGAGCTTCAATGGAAAGTTCGAGAATAACTTCGCCTTCGATCTCGGCAACATCGTGGCTGGCGTCGACTTCTACCGCGACAAGGCAGAGTTGGTGGCTTCCAGTGCGGCGCTTGGGTTTTCGGACGATGGCAGGGAGCGAGCGAGCAATATCGGCTTTTATGCTCAGGCGAGGCTTGAGCCGTGGGATCGTACAAGGCTTTCCTTCGGCGGACGTGCGGACCATCAGTGGTTCACTGGCGTGAACGGGGACGAATTCGACAACGGTGGCTTGAGCGCGAACGCTTCGGCGGAGTACGACCTGACCGACGTCTTGACGGCGAAGGCCGGAGTTTCGCATGTCTGGGCCGGCATTCCGCTCGCGGAAAACTTCATCATAAATCCAGGCTGGACCTATGGTGCCGATGGTCCAGAGCCCGTTACCGCCAACAACGTTCTCGTTGGGCTGGAGGCCAACTATGAAGGGTTCACCGCAGATGCGAGCCTCTTCAGGACGAGCATCCAGGATGCCCGAATAGCTCGATACAGACCGCCCGCAAGTGGCGCTTTGGTCAATCGAGATCTGGTTTCCAAGGGCTTCGAGATCGCTCTCGGCTACGAATGGACGACCGGCTACGTGAAGGTTAAATATGCTCACATCAACGTGAATGTTGACGGTGAACCTGTAGACTCGGACACCGGCAACTATCTCGCGACGCCAGGCGGCGACTTGATCACGATTACCGCAGCCCACACCTTCCTGGACTGGAATCTCACGGTCGGCGGCGATATAGAACTCGCGCCCGAGTATGATCGCGTTGCTGCAGGTGCACCGGCATATGAAGCCTATGAAGTGGTCAATCTTTTTGCGGAATGGAAGCCAGAGACGCTGCCAAACTTCAGCTTCCGCGCCGACCTGAAGAATGTCTTTGACGAGACCTATTCGGATCGCGCGACCTATGGACAGGAATTTGGCACCGTCACGCCTCTTTACGAGCCTGGGCGATCCTTCCTGTTGACGGCAAAAGCGACGTTCTAAATCGCGGCCGCGCAGCGGCCTTATGGCCGCTGCGCCTGCCCTATGATGTGAAGGAGCCAAACGTGGTGCAGTCAAATTCGAGCTGGCAGACAGCGGAGGCGCAGAAATATCTGGCTCAGTTGTGCAAGCACTTCGGCCATAAGATCGAGGTGGTCCACACTGAACGTGACGGAGAGTGCCGATTTGCATGCGGTACCGCTCTTCTTCATGCCCACGAGGATCGCTTGGATATTACCGTCAGCGCGCCCGATGACGAGCAGCTCCAGCAGACGCAGTCGGTGATCGAACGCCATCTCGTGACCTTCGCATATCGCGAGAACTTGGAAGCGTTGGAATGGAGGCCGGCCGCTCAATCTACAGACCAGGATGACAAAGCATGAGCCCTCGTCGTCTGATGACTGTCGTGACCGCGGCCGTTGTTGCCTTATCACCACTTGTCGTACAAGCCGCAGAGATCGAGACAGCACGCGGTCCGGTCGAAGTCGCGACGCCACTGGCCAAGGTTGCTGTCTTCGACATGGCGGCGCTCGACACGCTACAAGCCTTGGGCGTGCAACCTGCCGGTCTCCCCGAAAAGCTCTACCTCCCGCAGCTCGAGCCCCTGTTGGATGGCGCAGAGGTCGTCGGAAATCTCTTCGAACCTGATCTCGAGGCGCTGAGCGCGCTGGAGCCCGATCTGATCATTCTCGGTGGTCGTTCCTCAACCAAGGTGGACGCCACCTCGCAGGTAGCACCAACCATCGACATGACGATGACGGGGCAAGATCTTGTGCAGCAGGCGAAGCAACGTCTTGCAGCCTACGCTACCCTGTTCGGCAAGGAGGAGGCGGCGGCAAAGGCAGCATCGGAGCTTGATGAGCAAATCGAGGCTACAAGGGCAGCGACTGCCGGAAAGGGGACCGCTCTGATCGTCATGACCAACGGACCCAAGATCACGGCCTATGGGGCTAGCTCGCGCTTTGGCTGGGTCCATTCGACGCTTGACCTGCCCCCTGCTGTATCCAATCTGGAAGCTGCCAATCACGGCGAGGCCGTTTCATTCGAGTTCATTGCCAAGGCAAATCCGGATTGGCTCCTCGTCCTCGATCGAGCCGAAGCGATTGGCTCTGGTGACCAGGGCGCGGAGGCCACCTTGAACAACGAGCTGGTCGCTCAGACGTCTGCCTGGAAGAAGGGACAGGTCGTCTATCTCCCTGCGGCAGATTTCTATATCGCCGCGGGCGGTATCCAATCCACGAAGCGTGTTCTTGCCGCCATCGCCGAGGCGTTCTCACGCGCGCAATGAGCATCGGCAAAGATCAAGGCGCCTCCTCCCCGTTTCTATTGACGATGGCACTGACGCTGCCCGCTCTCTGTCTGGCGAGTCTCCTTGTAGGGGTGGGCGAGCTTACAGTCGGGCAGATGCTTTCCAACCCTGAGGCCTTGCAGCTTATTATGATCAGTCGTCTGCCCCGGACACTGGCGGCACTGCTTATGGGATCCGGATTGGCGATTGCGGGCGTCATCATGCAGACGCTTGCCCGCAACCGATTCGTGGAGCCCTCGACGGCGGGGACGGCGCAAAGTGCCGAGCTCGGAGTGCTGTTCGTCACTCTGCTATGGCCTTCGGCGAGCCTGTTCTTAAAGAGCTTGATCGCCGTTGGTACGGCACTTGTTGGAACGTCCGTCTTCCTTGCGACGGCCCACCGGCTGCCACCAACCCAGCCGTTTCTCGTTCCGCTGTTTGGCATCGTTTATGGCGGAGTGATTGGCGCAGCGGTTACCTTCATTGCTTGGCAGACCGACCTTCTTCAGTATCTGTCCGTGTGGACGCAAGGCGACTTCTCGGGCGTTCTTCGCGGCCGCTATGAACTTCTGTGGCTTGGAGCCATCATGGTCGTCGTCGCCTGGCTCATCGCAGACCGGCTGACGATCATGGCATTGGGACGCGACGCCAGCATCGCGCTCGGTGTCGACTATTCTCGGATGTTGCAACTGGGCCTTGTCATCGTTTCGGTGATCTCGGCGCTGGGCACAGTTATCGTGGGGACAATCCCCTTCGTCGGTCTTGTCGTGCCGAACATTGTGTCGCGGATGATGGGCGACAACCTGCGCGGGACGCTACCCATTGTTGCTCTTTGCGGCGCTGTCCTTGTCCTTGGTTGCGACATTCTCGGCAGACTAATCCGGTTTCCCTACGAAATTCCGGTGGGTACGGTCGTCGGTTGCGTAGGCGGCATGGTCTTCTTGTGGCTTGTCTGGCGGCGAGCTGCAGATGAGTAACCGGCGCGTCATCTATCTCGCGGTTGCGGCTCTTGTTTGTATGAGCGCCTATATGACGATCGGGCTACGAGGAAACATCCCCTTCGTGCTCTCGCTACGAGCCACCAAGCTGCTTGCCCTGGTTCAGGTTAGCATAGCGATCGGGATCTCAACCGTAGTTTTCCAGACCATCACAGCCAACCGAATCCTGACGCCCTCCATCATGGGCCTGGACGCGCTCTACCTGTTCGGACAGATGTTGCTCGTCTTCCTGCTCGGAGGCCTGGGTTATTCGGCCCTTGACGCTCAGATCAAGTTCAGCGGCGAGGTCCTGTTGCTGATGGCGATGTCGGCGGCTCTCCTGCTTCCCATGCTCAGGCGTCGATTGGACATGGGATTCTTGCTCCTGACGGGGGTCATTCTGGGCGTCCTCTTTCGCAGCCTGCAGTCTTTGCTGGCTCGACTGGTGGATCCAAACGACTTTGCAGTGGCGCAGGGGGCCAGCTTCGCAAACTTCAATGACGTTGAGACTTCGCTGCTTTTCCTGGCGTCATTGATCACGGTTGGCGGCTTCCTCGTTGTGTGGCGGGCAAGACACGTGCTTGACATCGTTGCGCTTGGCGCCGATGCAGCGATAAGTCTCGGCGTGTCGTGGATACGCACTGTCGCGGGGCTCTTGCTGCTGGTGTCAGCGCTTGCTGCAGTTTCCACCGCGCTGGTTGGCCCGGTTGCGTTCTTCGGTTTGCTGGTAGTCGCCCTCGCGGAGATCGTCGTCGATACAAGACGGCATGCTGTGCTTCTTCCGGCCGCTGCCTTGACTGCGGTGGTAGTCCTTGTTGGCGGACAGACCATCTTCCAGCATGGGTTGGGCAATAGCGCCACCCTCGGGATCGTCATTGAATTCGCCGGCGGCATCGTGTTTCTCATCCTGCTCTTTGTCGGAAGCCGTAGATGATCCGTATTGAAAACGTTTCCTTCTCTCGCGGCTCCAAGACGATCCTTCAGGACGTGTCGCTAGACATTCCGAAGGGTGGCATAACGGCGCTCGTGGGCGCGAATGGAGCAGGCAAATCAACCCTTCTATCTCTGATCGCCCGGCTGCAGCCCTTGCAGGCCGGACAGATCACAGCCGGCGGCTTGCCAGTCCACGCCACACCCAGCAGGGAGCTCGCGAAAGTCATCGCGATCCTCCGGCAAGAGCCGCTCGTAACCAGCCGACTGCGCGTAAGGGAGCTCGTCAGCTTCGGTCGCTTCCCGCACGGACGGGGCAAGCTGACGAACGAGGATCACGCGTTGGTGGAGCGGGCACTGCAGCAGTTCGATTTGACGGATCTGGCGGATCGGTTCCTTGAGACACTATCAGGGGGCCAAAGGCAGCGTGCTCTCGTCGCCATGACAATCGCCCAGGATACTGAATACCTGCTTCTGGACGAGCCTCTCAACAACCTCGACATGTACTTCGCACGTGAGCTGATGCGCTCTCTCAAGGCTGTCTCCAAAGCACACGGCAAGACTGTCGTCATAGTGCTTCATGATGTCAATCAGGCGGCTTCCCATGCAGATCGGATCGTGGCGATGAAAGACGGTCGCGTCGTCGCCAATGCTTCGGCGCGTGAGATCCTTACCCCGCCGATGCTTTTCGATATCTTCGGGTTTGAGATGGAGGTGGAAACGATCAACGGCACCCCAGTGGTCCTGCACTTTCAGTAGTTGTCTTTGACGCGTCTTCCGCTGAACGCGGACTGCAAGCGGTGCGCAGGCAGATACTGGATAGACGTCCGAACTCTCCAGCGGATGTTGTTAACTGGGAGCTCCGGGATCGCAGGTTCACTTCCCCTCAAGACCTTAAATAAACGAGGTCAAAAAATGGTCGCCGCAGCGACAGCGACCATGCCGAGGCCAGCAGCAATCTCCAGTCCTCGCGACACTTTGTCGAGCAGCCTTTTGTTTCGGATGAACAACCGGTCGAAGACCTTTCTGAAGGACACCGCCAGCAGCGCCACGGCACCCAGTGTCAGAGCGACGCCCGCCAGCATCAGGACAGCGAACAGCAGTCCCGCGCCTGTTACGCCACGGGCCGCCGCATATGTCATGACGAAGAGGGTGAGCGGACAGGGAATGAGACCTGCCACGAAGCCGAAGCCCGCGCCGTCGCGGCGCGCGTGACCGTGGGCGGTAGCGCGTGTGCCTCGCCAGATCATCCAGAGGCCGATCAGGCCGATGGCACCGCGGCTCATGTGTTCGAGCAGCGGCGAGGAACCCGGTCCCGAGCCGCCGAACATGTAATCGATCACCGGGAGCGACAGGAGAACAATCAGCACCGAGATGGATATGTGTGTCGCCGCCAGCGTGAAGGCGGTCAGGAGTGCGCTCCACATCCCGCCCGACGAACTTGCGATATAGGTCGCCAGCAGCAGCTTGCTGTGGCCCGGCATCAGGGCATGGACGGCACCCAGCAGCAGTCCCATGGGAAGGAAGGCCGGAAGCGCTGCCGAGCCGCCTCCGCCCGCCAAGGTGCGAATATGCTCCCCGAAGGTGAGATAGGTCTCCTTCTGGAACTCGAGAATCCAGGTCAGCATGTCAGGCGACCTCGAGCGTTACCCAGGCCAGCACCAGATAGCGGCCGGCCTTAGCGATGGTGACGAATGCTGCGAAGGTCGGAAGCGGTACCCTCAAGATGCCCGCGACGACGGTGAGCGGGTCGCCGACAATTGGCACCCAGCTTGCCAGAAGCGACCACTTGCCATAGCGCCGATACCAGCCTTCGGCGCTTTCGAGCTTTTTCGGCGAAACCGGAAACCAGCGGCGGTCGCGATAGCGCTCGATGCCGCGCCCGAGTGCCCAGTTGACGATGGAACCGAGCACATTGCCGAGGCTCGCGATCCCGATCAGGATGGCAAGCGGATAGCGCTCGGCAAGGATCATCATGGCAAGCACGGCCTCCGATTGGGCGGGCAGGATGGTGGCTGCCAGAAATGCCGCGCCGAAGAGGCCGAAATAAGCCGCAAGATCGGCCGTCACCCGTCCACCTGCCCGACGGCAAGCGGTTCGCCGGCGGCCCGCGCGGCCAAGCCCTGCCAGCCGTGGATGCCGATGTAAATGCCGACCGCGATGATCAGCAGGCTTGAGACATAAGGCGCCCGGCGTGCCAGCGTGCTGAACCACGACCAGCGTTTCGTCGCGTGCCGGACGCTGAGTGCCGCGATCGCCCCGACCGTCACCAGCGTGATGGCAAGGCCGATGGAGAAGCAGAGCACGAGGATGAAGCCCAGCGTGAATTCCTTGAGCTGCAGGCAGAGCAGCAGGACGGTGATGGCGGCGGGGCACGGGATCAGGCCGCCGGTCAGGCCGAAGAGGACGATCTGCCAGGTCGTCACCTTCCGGTCGGCGAAGCGGCGGCGGATATCGTTGGCATGGGCCAGTTCATGCGCATCCTGATAGCCATCGGTCGCGACGTCCAGCCCGCGCAGCTCCTCATGCATATGGTCGTGACCGTCGCCCTCCACGAAGGAGAGGTCGTAGTCGTGGCTGTGATTGCCGTGCCCGAGGCTGAGGCGCGCCATGAATTCGTGCGGCTCAGGGATTTCGGTCAGGGATTCCAGATAGTCCCCCCGGTCGGCGAAAGCGAAGACCTGAACGGATCCATCCGGCCGTTCCGTCGTGATCTTCACGTCGTCGGGTTGCCAGACATGGCCCCGCTCGGTCCGCAGGCGAAAGACGGGCGGCACGCCCGCTTCGAAGATCTCCAGCGCAACGACGCCATGCCCGGTATCGATCCGGCGCACCTCCTCGCCGTGGCCGCGATGCCCATGGCCGTGCCCGTGGTCATGATCGTGCCCATGCGCGTGATGATGACCTTGAACCCCATGATCGTGCGAACCGTGATGTCCGTCATGCGAGTGCCCGGCGGCGGCCTTTGCCATCTTCTGGTCCTGCCGGGTGCGCCAGAGCATCCACAGCGCGATGGCGATGATGATCGCCGCCGAAGCGAGCTGGAAATAGGGTTCCACGGTCTCGGCATCGACGCCACGCCACAGATAGAGGCCGGCGAAGGCAATGCCCCAGACGACGGCGGTATGCGAGATCGTCGCCGCGATGCCGAGCAGCGCGGCCTGCAAGACCGTGCCGCGGATGGCCACGATGAAGGCTGCCATCATCGTCTTGGAATGGCCGGGCTCCAGCCCGTGCAGCGCGCCGAGGAGGATCGCGCTGGGGATGAAGAGCCAGGCATGGGCGGAGCCCTGGCTGAGCAGTTCGGCGAAGCCGGGCATGTCGCCCTCCTTACAGGTATTTGGTGATCGCCTTGAACTCGTCGATGGACTTGCGCTGCTCGCGATCGAGCGCGCCGACGGTCTCGTCTAGGCAATGGTCGAGATGATCCTGGATCAGCGTTCGCTTGGCATTCTCGACCGCCTTTTCGACGGCGTGAAGCTGCTGGGCGATGTCGAGGCATGGCCTGCCGGCCTCAATCATGGCGATGACGCTCTTGAGGTGTCCTTCGGCGCGTTTCAGCCGCTTGATGATGTCGGGATGGGATTCGTGTCGATGTTCTGTCATAATGTAATTCCTATCCCCCTGGAGAGGATATTTCAATGCGGATTCTTGTCTCCGCCGGGGTTTGCGTCTATCAGGAGCAACATGCGGTTTCACACGAGATCACGATTCGGGACCAGGATAATGGCCGTGCTGGCAGGCTTTGCCATGCTCGTATTCGCGTCCATGCCGGCCGGAACGCATTCGCTGAGCCAACACGCGCCGGCAGTCGTCGTCGCAAACGATGCCCATTCCCATGATCACGGCGATCATTCGCACGATGACGATCTGGAGTTCG
>NZ_CABFWE030000013.1:164116-164267 GCF_902153235.2 Pseudorhizobium halotolerans
CGATGCCCTTTCCATGCCTGGATTGTCGAACATCGATCTCGATCCGTCTCGATCAGTCATCGCAACTCGCGATGTTGATCTGTCTTGAGATATCTGCTCGACACAAACGTTGTCTCTGAGCTCCGTAAGGTTGGGGACGGTAAAGCTGATC
>NZ_CABFWE030000014.1:0-17387 GCF_902153235.2 Pseudorhizobium halotolerans
AAGCTTGCCAGAAACTTCCTCTCCGCAGTCGCCTTGGCCACCCTCGTCGCGTTCTGGCTATGATTGAGTCTAAACCCTAGTCTCTCTCGCGCGCACAATTCCGAAGTCCAAACTCGTCTGCCAATCACCCAACTGCCTTGAAAAAGCCAGCAGGTGATTGCCGCGCGGCGTGGTCAAGAGCGAGATCAGATGAGAGTAATAGTAAAAAGCTATCAGTGTTATTTATACAATGAATTTGAACTATTGCCCGCGTGTTGGCATCTTGATTGCGTGAAGCCACCAACCACCGGCGAGGCGCCGATCGGATCTCGGTAGGTCAAACCCAAAGAGGACGACATGGACTACGTCAGTTCAAGACGGCACAAACTCGAGCGGAAACTTCGCCGTGGCGGTCTCGCGCTGATTTTGGCCTGGTCTCTCATTGCTATCGCAATATTTGGCGCCAAGGTGGCGCTGGCCGAACGCTTGCTCAATGTTTCAGCGGGTGGCGGTTGGGTGGGTTGGACCGGTAACTTCCTCGCGCAGTCGGCTGCGCCGACGATCCTCATTGTTTGGCTAGCCGGTGTGTGTGCGATTGCAATGCTTTGGGCTGTTATGAAGCGAACCCTCAGTCTTCGATGACATTAGCTGAACGCTTTAGCGCGTTCGCAGGATGCCCGTCACCCCAACTCAAGGAGACTTAAATGTACACGGAAAACCATGATAACAATGAAGTCGTCTATGCCGGCTCCGCAGGTGATGATATGCCGTCGGATGCACGGGTAAAGGAGAGCTTTGATCTCGAGCTCGTTAAAGTCGGCCTACCCTCTTATGTCGATCACTACAGCCGCGGCGTTCAGCGTCACCCACAAGTTGTCGCCGACAACGGTACCTTCATTGTCGCGTGGACAGATGATGTTTTGCCGCAATGCGAAATCGGTGGTCCAGACATCCGTGCAAAGAAGCTTGCTTCTGATGCCAGTGACCTCGGCGAGGCCGCCAAGGTTAACACGGAAACGATTGATCATCAACGCGACCCATCGCTGGCAGTTCTCACAGATGGCAAAGTGATTATTGCCTGGCAGGATTTCAGTGGACGAGGGGGCGACCCTTGCTCTGGCGCAATCAAGGCTCAGGTGTTTGATCCCCATGGGATTAAGATTGGCGCAGAGTTCCTTGTGAACAGCACAACTGAGGGACGGCAGTCCAAGGTCACGCTGGCGCCGCATTCGAACGGCGGGTTTGTTGCGACTTGGCTGTGTGAAAGCCGCGGCAATCTTTTTGTACGCGCTCAATCCTTTGACGAGCACGCCGACCGTGTCGGCGATGAGATAACGGTATGCTCGCGTGCGGCCCCGGTGCGAGCAAAGATTTGCGCGCTACCCGACGAAGGCTTTGCAGTCCTCTACAAGGAACTTGCGCATACCCACGGATCTCCGCGCGGCTCTACCAGATTGTTTGTTAGACACAGTGAGAAAGGTCATCTTGTTGAGACGGACATTCTGCTTTCGGCAGATGCCTCGGCTACGGGACCTCTGGGTCTTGCGGACCTAGCCAACGGATCTCTTATCGCAATCTGGATCGAGTCCACCGGCCACAAGAACATTGGAAGTTTGATGGCGTCCATTGTTGATGCTGATGGTGTCTTCGGTGAGCCTATTGTGGTGGCAGAGGCGTGCGACGTGCGCGCGCAAATGTCGCTTGCCAGATCGGGTGGCAACCTCCTTCTCTTGGCGACGGCCGAAACCGTGGGTGAGCTGAAGACTATTCGCATCATCGCCTTCGACACTGCCCGTGGGATAACCCGCAGCGATACCGTACTGCACCGGACGCACGCCCACTCTGCATTCCCGGCGATCGCAACCCTTCCGGACAACGACCATATGGTCGTGTGGGAAGTGGGGGAAACCATTGGTCAGGAAGATTGGATCTGGATCAAGGCCCAGCGCTTCCGTTACAAGTAATCAGGTTGTCTGAAAGCGGTGTCCTTACGACACCGCTTTCTTTACTTGGTCATGCTGACCCAGGTCCCGTAAGTCTCACGAACCGTGCCGCGTCGGATTGAAAGCAGAATGAGAGCCAGACCGGCGACAACGCTGAACGCCACCGATACCGTTTCTGCAGGGTAGTAAAACGGCACGGTGCAAAGTGCAGCGCCTAGAAGCCCGACGACATACCGAAACTTGCGGGCAACCTCCGCCGCAGCGATTGATACCGACGCCAGCACAAGCGACCCTATGACGTGGTGAGCGTTGAAGATCGCTTCTTCTGTTATGAATAAGCGTGAGCACATCAGCGCCAAGCCGATGATGGCAGCGAGAGCTAGGTTCCACGGAAGGTTGACCCCGCCGCCGAAGGTATTTTTCAAGATCGTAGCGGCTGGCGCGTCGAACTCATCTTTCTCGTCCTGATGAAAGGCAGAACTGTCTGTCCTAACATCTGTGTCGCCCACGAAGAGAACGCGAAGCCAATTTTGTCCTGCCTGTCTCCGGCGGCGAAGGAATTGCAGCGTGGCAATTAGTTCGTCCAGCGAATACGGGATTTGGATTAGGATCATCATCGCCCCGAACAGGGCGATCGTACTCCAGGTCCCGATGACAATGGGTTGGATGATGATGAAGAAGATCGATGTCACGCCGAGCGGCGCGATCATCAGCCCGAACAGGATGACAAGCCACGGCATCGTGCGCCACCTGGTCCTAGAGCCGATCACACCGGTAAGAATCTCGAGCAGGTAAGTGTAACCGCCGACCGCTGCGTCAGAAACCGGCCATGCCTTAGCCACCGAGGACATGATGATTTCCTCTGTGCCGTTGCGGGGATCGGTGGCAGAGCCCTGGAAAAACGGTTCCCAGACCGAGGGTATGTGGCCGAGCTGGTAGGCTGCGAGATACCGCGAAATATAGACCCCGGTGATGGCCATGAGGATAATCGGCAAACGCTGTGTCCAAGCGGACGGGTTATAAGTCCATCCAGGTGGAATGATTGGACCTGTCATGGCCGCAGCCGCGGATGGTCCAGGTTCCGGCTTAAGACACACCGCAAGTCCGAAGATCAGAGCGCCGACAAGTGTGTCCGACAGATATGCCGCAGAGTTCGTTGTCCAGAAGAGAAAAGGGACGGCCATGACAAGGGTGCCAATGGCGGCGCATACCCACCGCGCCCACTGTATCCGCACCGATAGTGCAAGCGTTGCGAAGAGCATCAATGTCGCACCAAGGACAAATTCTGCCTGACGTAGAGATGGTTCGGTGACATTGATTAGAATTGGTTGTGTGACGAGCCAGCTGCCCAAACCGATGTTCGTGAAATGTGCCCAGCGATTGCGGCTATGTTCCTCCTGAAACTGCGCCACATGGCGAGTGCGTAGATCGTCGGCATTCTCTCCAGCCAGCGTTGCGTCCCGAACCCATGCCGGTATTGGTAGCCCATTGTCCCTGTACCAGGTTGCCGGATCGCGCTTCAAAGTGGCGACGATCTGATGAAGTTCGTCACGAAGCCTGTGTTTAGGTTCCCAATTCAGAAGTTCGCGCGCGCGTCGCGTATCGAGAGCGAAGTGGTCGTCTGCGAGTTCGACCATAAACGGCCTGATAAAGGGCGCGACTCCCTCATCAATAATGTCAGGGATTGCTGGCTCGAGTTTACCCTGCGCCCATGTTCCGAACGCAGCGATCGACTTTGGGATCTCGATAGTCGGCCAGTCTTCAACGCCGTGAATGATGAGGCCTAGTTCATCCTGAAGAGCATCATATCCAAGCGCATCGGCTTCTCCGATGAGCAGTTCACTGTCTACCGGTAAACGGGCACGACGCTTTACGGTTTCTCTGATCGAGTCGAGCAAATCGTCCCGGTGGACCATGGATTGCCCGACGAGCGTGCTGCCCGCGTAGAAGTAGCTTTGAAAATCGCGCTCATAGACGCGTGCGATTTGGTGCGCGAGCGTGGGAACGAGCCATCGGTCGTCGTAAACACCGGCAATGCGCAGGATCACGTAGGGAATGTGCCCATGCTCGCTTCGAACGACCTCTTCAGCCCGGGCCTTGGATGCAGGGTAGGCCCATTTCGGCTCGATCGATTGAGTTTCGTCGATGCGTTCCCCTGGGCGACAGGGTTTGTGAACCAACATCGTACTCGCATACACGAACTGTTCGACCTCAAACGACTGCAAAGCCTTAAGAAAGTGCCGCGTTCCCTCGACATTGACATCCGTGTAGAGCGGGTGGTCCTCGCCTGAAAAATCGAAATAGGCGACCAAGTGGATGACACTCGCAATCCGCGAACCATACTTTTCTTTGACGTTCCTCAACGCAAGCTGAACCGATTCCTCTGACGCAAGATCAACGCGGAAGCTTGGGAAAGATGAATCACCGGGACTGCGGTCCAGACCGACGACCCGGTAGTCAGCGGACATCATCGCTGCGATCGATCGTCCAAGATTGCCCGTCGCCCCAGTAATTAGCACAATGGGTTTTTCGGCAGTGTGGTCCATGGCTCCCCCTGAAGACTATTTCAAATTGCTCTAACCGGCAGGCGCAAAAAGACCTATTGCTAATGGTCTGCGCGAGAAAATCTTTCCATTGCGACGCTTGCGGTCACGAAAAGGACAAATGCTCCAGCGGTCCAGGCGATACCGCTGCCTTGGAGGTTACCGCCTTCGACAATTCGCTCGAGCAGGTACACCCCGCATATCGCAGCGACTGAAGCCATGAGTCGGTGCTTCAAAATAGTGAAGCCGACGCGACTGCCCCATTGAAGGCGCTCTTTGCGCTCTGCGTGACCATCCAGTCGCGACACGAACCCTTCATAGCTGCTGAACACCACCATGAGCAAAAGGCTGGCGATAAGGACCAACTCTATGAGCGAGAGACTTGAAACGATCACCTGCTTTACGCTGAGGTGAAAAACATCACTCACCGTCGAAGCTGTCATCTGCAAGGATTTTGCCAGAAGGGCAATGACTGTAAGCAACAGTCCGATATGAAAAGGAACTAGCAGCCACCTGCTGCCATAGATGGCGGTTTCTATTGCGCGTTCGGCAAGTCCAGCTTTCGACTGGGAAGGCACATCCTGTGAAATGGTATGCTCCTTGAAGACTGATTGATGTTGCGCATCACTAACATGTGCCCGTCATCACAAATTTTGTCAACGATGACCCGCTACGTTCCCCGATAGTTGCAGACTATGAGAAGCATTGTAATAAACAATTTGAACTATTGAGTTCGGCATAATATCTCAGATCAATGACCCGCTGGTCCGGGCCCCTCTGGCAAGAGCATCGGCTCTCTTGCGATGTCGGACCTCATTCCGACATTCGTGCCGATAGAGGAATTGCTTTGGAAACTTCATTTCTGTTTGCCGACTGGCTTGGCACACCACTGTGGATGTGGCTCGGCTTCCTTGGCCTGGTCATCGCCATTTTGTCTTTCGACCTTGGCGTGTTGCATAAGGAAAACAAGGAAATTGGTGTCGCGGAAAGCGTCAAGCTTTCCGCGCTCTACATTGCATTGGGCTTAAGCTTTGGAGCCTGGGTGTGGTGGTATCTGGGCTCCGAGTCCGGCCTTGCCTATCTAACCGGCTTCGTCGTTGAAAAGACGCTTGCTCTTGACAACGTGTTTGTCATCGCCCTGATCTTCTCGTTCTTCGCTGTTCCACGTCTCTATCAGCACCGTGTCCTGTTCTGGGGTATTCTCGGCGTCATTGTTCTGCGTGCGATCATGATTGGCGTGGGCGCCACGCTCGTCGCTGAATTTTCCTGGCTGCTGTACATCTTCGCCGCGTTTCTCATTGTTACTGGCATCAAGATGCTGTTCGTCAAAGACGCCGAACCGGATGTCTCAAACAACGTGCTTGTTCGGTTCATGCGAAACCGGTTCAATGTGACCGATGGTCATCACGGCGAGAAGTTTTTTGTCAAGCAGGTCAATCCGGCCACGGGCAAACTCACCTGGTTCATTACGCCACTTTTCATGGCGCTGGTGATGGTGGAAGTCGCAGACGTGATCTTTGCAGTGGACTCTGTACCTGCAATTTTCGCGATCACGACCGATCCGTTCATCGTCTACACCTCGAACATTTTTGCCATCCTCGGTCTGCGCGCCCTCTACTTTGCGCTTGCTGCGATGATCCACCGCTTCAAGTACCTGAAACCCGCGCTGGCGCTCGTTCTAGTCTTTATTGGCTCGAAGATTTTTGTGGCCGATCTCCTTGGCCTTGAAAAATTCCCGGCGGCGTTCTCGCTCGGCATCACCTTCGCGATCATTGCCTCCGGTGTGGCGTGGAGCCTTATCAAAACCCGCGAGACAGGAAAGGCCGCTTAACCGCGGCCGACCTACAACCCCGTTAACTCGAAAAGGAACTCTCCATGCTATCCGATCTGGTAAGCCACCTGATTGCTATCACCGTCGTCGATCCCATGCAGGCTGAAATGCAGGAAAAGCTCAAACAAGCGCGCGCCCCCGTTGAGATCGTTCAGCAGTCTCAAGCTTGTATCGCGTCCCAGGGCCCGAAGTTGCTTGAGCGGGCATCAAACGACTGGGGTTGGGCAGTCGGGACTACGGTCACCGTCCTCGTCGGGGCAACGTCTCCGGTTGATCTTCTCGATGCGAGCGCTTCCGAATGCAGCGCCTTGATCGACGTGTTGAAGGCGTCCGAGGGCGATGCTTAAGCACAGTGGCGCTGCATTGACGGCAACCTTTCGGCCTCGGTCAGGCGGTGGTGCATCTGAAAACCTTGTCAGCATGCTTGACCCACCTGCAGGTGCAAAACAAACGATCGGAGCACTTCTCCGGTCGTTTGGCCCGGCATCTACCGGCTTCGTCCTGATAATGGCTGCACTTCCCGCAATCGCTCCGGTGCCCGGCCCGTTTGGGATTGTGTTTGGGACTGTGCTTTCGCTCATTGCTCTCCAACTGATGCTTGGCCGTACGCGCTTGTGGTTGCCTGCCGTTTTAGAGCGCTACGAAACTCCTCCAGGACTGTTGCGCATTATCGTAAAGACATCTGGTTGGACGCTTACCTGCCTTGAGGGGATTGCCTGCAAGGGGCGGTTGAAACTGCTTACGGGGAAAGTCGCGCGCTCTGTCATGGGCGTACTTATTTTCTTCCTCGCGATCCTGATCGTATTGCCCATCCCTCTCGGCAACATTCTTCCGGTTATTTCAATCTTGATCCTTGCCGTCTCTTTGATTGAACGCGATGGCCTTCTGGCCATTCTCGGCTTTCTCGTCGGTATCACCACAATAGGTTTGATGTTCATTATGGCTCATCACATCGTTTCGTTTCTCCTTCATTAACCTACCGCGGCGGCGACCGCGATAGGCCTTTGGAGACAGTGATTTGCTGTCTTCGTCCCTCCCGAACAACAAGAAGAGTAGTGTCCGCCGTGGCAAGATTGCCCAGCGCGGTTTGCATTTCCTCATATGATCGGACGGCACGGTTGCCAACGGCCACGATAACGTCGCCAAGTATCAAACTTCCCGTTTCTGATCGCCGCGTCGGCCGTATTCCAATCCTCTCTGCTGACGAGCCTGGGGTGACCTCCAAGACTAAGACGCCTTCGAGGTCGAGCTGCTGAAGGATGGCTTGGCTAACCGAGTCGTCGCTGTGAATTCCAAAATCGAGGTTTCGCGGTGTTCCAGCAATTATGCTTGGCACAACTGAGCTGACGATAGCGACCGGGACGGCAAAACCGATGCCAGCGGATGCACCTGACGGGCTGTAGATTGCTGTGTTCACGCCAACAAGCCTTCCCTGCGAATCCAGCAGCGGCCCTCCGGAATTTCCGGGGTTGATTGCAGCGTCAGTTTGAATGAGGCCTTTCAAGGTCTGCCCATCTTTGGTGGGCAGCTCGCGATTCAGCGCTGAGACGATACCTGTCGTAAGCGTACGGTCCAAGCCGAAAGGATTGCCGATTGCAAGTACGTCCTGCCCCACCTTGAGGTCATCGCTCCTTCCGACCGGAATCGGCGAAGGAAATTTCCTCCCGGCGGATACCTTTAAGACTGCCAGGTCGAGCTCCGGTGCGGCTCCAACCAGTCGCGCTTTAAAGCCTTGGCCGTCACTTAACGTTACGATCGCGTCTGTAGCCTCTTCGATAACGTGATAGTTGGTAACGATGTGCCCCTCTTCATCCCAGACAAACCCAGACCCCGTTCCGTTAGGAACATTAAGCGGATTGAGCGACCAGGGATCGCGATCTCGTCGCGATGTCGTGATGAAGACAACTTTTTGACTTGCGCTTGCAAAGACTTGGATACGGCTTTGTTCTGGTGACAGATGCGCCTGATTGTCAACCGCCACTAATCGTCCGGCACTTGTCGATGTAGACCCTTGGCGCCACAAAGATCCAATAAAAAAGGTCAGGGCGGCGGTAAGCAGCAATCCTGAACCAACCCATACCGCTCTACGCATCCACTCTCCTAGATGACTGTCACCAATGATTAACGCACGTGTGAAGGGTTCACAATTGCGCTCCGTAGTGGCCACCGACCGTTTGGCCCTTTCGCATTTTCGCAAGAGGCAGAACTTTGCACAAGCACCTGATCTCAGAGTCAGAGCCGCCGGCGGTAATTCTTATACTCTCAGTTTATTCGCTCGGCTCGTGTACCTTCTGGATCTGCGATACTGAAACATGCCACCACTTGGGTCGTTTGCCACGATAGGAGTGCGAAACCGGAGCCAATTCTTCAGCGCCTGGCTTATCGAAGGCGCCCAGCAAAACAGCGATCACGAGGGCGTCATCGACGGCGCCAATCGAGCTTCCGCATACCGGACAGAAGGCCCGGTTGGAATATTCGGACGATCGAAACAGCGTTGGTGGCCCACCTGGGCCTGTCCAGGTTACGGAGCCCTTTTCAAACTCCACCCAGCATGCCGTCAAGGAGCCGGTATGTTGCCGACACATTCTGCAGGAGCAGGTATGGGGCTTTGCGGCTGGGCCGATGGCGCAAAAGCGGATCGATCCGCAAAGACAGCCGCCCTTGTAGGTCTTTGGTTTCATTGTGTGAATATCCGGACAGGTTGGCGCATCAGTTGAGGCTCTGGTTCGTCACATCTATTTTCGTCAGACGGCTTCGAGACCGTCTTTCGTGCAAACCGGCTTCGACATTGCAATTTAGCGAGCCAGAGTAGCTTCAAGCAACGGCCGTGTGAGGACATTCGGAAAGCGGCGCTTCACGGTAATAGCGTAGAAAGACTCCATCATGCCGGGCAGCGCGTCGAATTCCACCAGCGTGCCCACTTCGAGCTCACCCTTGACGACGATCGGCGGCAGAACGGCAAGGCCTGCACCTTCGCGCGCCAGCAAACGCATCATCGCCATATCGTCGACTTCGGCGGCGATCTGCAGCGTGATGTCAAGACGCGCGACGAGGGCCTCGAACTGCGAGCGCACACCGCTTTCGAGCGTCGGCAGGATCACAGGGTACTCGGTGAGAAGGTCCGAGAGTTTGGCGCCCGGTCTGCCATAGGACGGCTTACCGATAAGACTCACCCGCTGCTGGTAGACATGTTGGGCAATGAAGGGCGTAACGGAATCGTTCGTCGGCGCCTGGTTCAAAAGCACGATGTCGAGATTGAGCGCTTCCAGGGCGCCTAGAAGCTCGGCTGTACTGCCCGAGCGCAGGATCATGTCAACATCGGAGCGGCCGAGGATCGGACGCAGGAACTCCATCTGGAAGTTACGTGACAGTGTGGCGAGCGCGCCGATCCGAATGGCGCGGCGTGCTTTACCAGCTTCCTTTAGCGTCTCGACCAGCTCCTCGCCGGTGGAGAAGATGGTGTCGGCGTGATCAAGCGCGATCCGACCGGCCTCGGTCAAGTAAAGTTGCCGGCCGCGACGCTCAAAGAGGGCGTGGCCCAGACGCTCTTCAAGCTGCTTGATCTGGATGGAGAGCGCCGATTGCGACAGGTTCAGCCGCCCAGCCGCGCGCGTCAGGTTGCCGTCATGGGCAACGGCGCGGAAGTAACGGAGATGATGATAATTCAATTCTGACATCCATCTATTTTATAGAACGAATCCACAGAAACAATGAATTTTTATCGAGGTCGCCTCACTGGTACTTGCTTCGTCAGATCGCCGCTGCCTCCACACAGCAGCGCCCCAGTCCGGAGATGCCCCGTGATCCATGCTCTGCCGCTACTTGCACCGCTCCTGCTCGCCGGTGCCTCCTGCTACGCTTTCCAGGCGCCGGGTCTTCGCCCGCGCCGTGCGATCCAGATTGCAGAACTCGCTGCGCTCGGTTCGATCATCGTTGCTATTCTCTCTGGTGTCGTTCTCTATTTTCATGGGGCAGGCACGAGCCCTGCGATTGGCTACCGCTACGTCGCGCTTGCCTCGCGGCTCGACTTGGTCAGCATGGTAATGCTGCTGCTTGTCTCGTTCATCGGCTGGGCGGTCTTGCGTTATGCCGGCACCTACCTCGACGGCGAAGCGCGGCAAGGACCCTTTACCGGCTGGATGACGGCGACACTCGCCGGCGTTCTTCTGCTCGTTCAGTCTGGTACGCTGCTACAGCTCGTCGTAGGCTGGATCGCGACCAGCCTGTTCTTGCACCAACTGCTGCTTTTTTATCCGGAGCGGATTGCCTCGCAGCGGGCCGCACGCAAGAAATTTATTGTCTCGCGCACGGGTGACGTGACCCTCGTCGCCGCGGTGATCCTTATTGCCATCTCCTTTAACACGGGCGACATTTCGACCATCCTCGCAGCCGCCCGCGAAGGCGGAAGCACGCCGCTGAACATCCTTGCAGCCGCCCTCTTTGCAGTCGCGGCGCTCCTTAAGTCGGCACAGTTCCCCACCCATGGTTGGCTCACCGAAGTCATGGAAACGCCAACCCCTGTCTCGGCTCTCCTGCATGCGGGTGTCGTCAATGCCGGCGGTTTCCTGCTGATCCGCTTTGCCGATGTCATGCTGCAGGCGCCGGTGGTGCTTGCGGTGCTGGTCATGGTCGGCGGCTTCACGGCGCTGTTCGGCAGTCTCGTGATGCTCACCCAGTCGGCGGTGAAGACCTCGCTCGCCTGGTCGACGGTCGCGCAGATGGGCTTCATGATCCTGCAGTGTGGCCTGGCGCTCTTCCCGATCGCGCTCCTGCACATTGTCGCCCACTCGCTTTACAAGGCGCATGCCTTCCTCGCTTCGGGTTCGGCCATCGAGACGGTCGCCTCGATCCGGCGCCCCGGTCCGGTTGCAATCCCGAATGCCAAGGCGGTGGGACGCGCCTTCCTGCTGGCGCTGGCCATCTACGCCGTCATCGGAGTGCTGTTCGGCTTTGCCGACAAGCCGCCGCAGGCACTTGCGCTCGGTGCGATCCTGATCTTCGGTGTCGCCTATCTCATCGCCCAAGGTCTGGCCGACGCCGCACCCCGGGCGCTCACATGGCGGACCTCGCTTTACTCGATCTCGGCGGCCACGGCCTACTTCGGCCTGCAGCGTATCTCCGACAAACTGATGCTCGGCACTCTGCCCGCGACGCCACAGCCCGGGCCACTCGAGTGGACGCTGATGCTGCTGGCCGTGATTACCTTCGGCGTGGTCGCCGTCGCTCAGTCGCTCTTCCCGCTCTGGGCTTATCATCCGGCGGCGGCGGGCCTGCGCGTCCATCTCGCCAACGGCCTCTATGTGAATGCCCTCTTCGATCGCCTGTTGGGTGGCTGGACGCTTCCGCGCACCACCTCCGCAACGCCTGCTTCCGTGAAGGAGTGAACCGATGACCGAGATGACCACTATCGACACCTTGCATGGCGAAGCGCTTGCCCGGGCGGCAGATCAGGCAGTGCGGGCGATCCCGCCGGCCTGGCCGCTGACGGCGACCGTTGCCGTCAATCCCTTCCTCGGCCAGATCAGCGAGACACTGGATCATACCGCAGCCCGGCTGGCCCGGATCGGTGGCGTCCGGCTGGCTCTGCCGCGCAAGCACTATGCCGACCTGTTCGCCAAGGGCGAGATCACGGACGAGGATCTGGTGGCAGCACTCCAGTCGAGCACGCTGTTCAACCAGATCGATCTGCCGGCGCTGAAGGCTGCCCTTGCCGAAGAGCCGCAGGCGGTTGCCGCGCTCCCGACCATTGCGGAGCTTGTCGCATGGGCCACGGGCAAGGACTGGCCGGGGCTGGTCTCCGAGCGGATCGGCAGCTTCGCGGCCGGGTTCTTCGATCAGGGACAGGCACTCTGGGCCGCATCCCGGCGCAACGGGCTCTATGCCGCCTGGCGCGCCTTTGCCACCCACGACCTGACACCGGAAATCTTGGAGCTAAAGGGCTTCAGCATTCATGTCGACGAAACGCCGGAGACCCCGCACGGGGCGATCGAGCGCGCAGCCGTTTCGCTTGGTCTCGGCGCCGAACCCGGTACCTATTTCCATCAGCTTCTGCTCACCGTCGGCGGCTGGGCCCAGTATGCGCGTCACATCCAGTTCAAGGCGGAGGTCGAAGGCCGTACGGACACGACGGCGCTCGAGCTGCTCGCGATCCGGCTGGTCTTCGAAGAGGCTCTTTACGCCCAGCACAAGACGGCTATCGAAAGCGAGTGGCAGCAGGTCCGGCGGAGCCATGCCGAGCCGGTCAGCCCTGATTTCGAGACCATCGTCAATGGGCTGCTCCAGATGGCGGCGGAGCGGGCAACACAACGCAAGCTCGCTGCAACGCTTGCGGCACCCTCGACGGTCAAGGTCGCCGAGTTGCGGCCCGTGTTGCAGGCGGCCTTCTGCATCGATGTACGCTCCGAAGTCTTCCGGCGTGCGCTCGAAAGCGTCGATCCGGCCGTTCGCACGCTCGGTTTTGCCGGCTTCTTCGGTCTCGGCGCCAGCCACAAGGGTTTTGCATCCGATGTTGCCGAACATCGCCTGCCGGTTCTCCTGAAGCCCTCTGTCTTCAGCTGCAGCGCCGTGGATCACGATGAGGATGCCGATCAGCAGGCGCGGTTCAGCGCCCGCGCCACCCGCGCCTGGGGCCGTTTCAAGCTGGCCGCCGTCTCCTCCTTCGCCTTCGTCGAGGCGATGGGCCCCGTTTACGCCGGCAAGCTGATGCGCGACGGTCTGGGTTTCGGCAAGGGCAAGGGACCGGATGCTGCCAAGCCACGCTTCGCGCCGAGCCTCGGTCTCGACACCCGCGCGGTGATTGCGGAAACGGTTCTGAAGGCGATGTCGCTGACGGAAGGGTTCGGCCGCTTCGTGCTGATCGCCGGCCATGGGGCGAATGTGGTCAACAACCCCTATGCCAGTGCGCTTCACTGCGGCGCCTGCGGCGGCTATGCGGGCGACGTCAACGCGCGTCTTCTGGCCGATCTGCTGAACGATCGCGCCGTGCGAGAAAAGCTGGCGGTGAACAGGATTGCCATCCCGGCCGACACCGTCTTCCTCGGTGGCCTGCATGATACCACCACCGATACGGTGACGCTGTTCGAGGACGACGTCGATAACGAAATTCTGCCCGAAGACATCGTCCGCATCCGCCAGTGGCTTGCCCAGGCGGGTGGTCTCACGCGGGCCGAGCGGGCGCGGCGTCTACCGCGGGCGACGGGTGACCGCGTCATCGAGCGCAGCCGGGACTGGTCGGAAGTCCGGCCGGAGCTCGGGCTTGCCGGTTGCCGCGCCTTCATCGCAGCACCGCGCTCGCGGACTGCCGGGCGGTCGTTGGAAGGTCAGGCCTTCCTGCACGACTATGTCTGGAAGAAGGACGAAGGCTTCAAGATCCTCGAACTCATCCTGACGGCTCCCGTCGTTGTCGCGAGCTGGATCAGCCTGCAGTATTTCGGCTCCTGCGTCGCGCCGTCGCTCTTTGGTGCCGGGAACAAGCTCCTACACAATATCGTCGGTGGTATCGGTGTCGTCGAGGGCAATGGTGGCAACATGCGGGCCGGGCTTCCCTGGCAGTCGGTTCATGACGGCGCCAACTTCGTTCACGAGCCGCTCAGGCTGACGGTTGCAGTGGAGGCGCCGACAGAGGCGATGACTGATATTCTAGACCGGCATCCCCAGGTTCGCGCCCTCTTTGATAATGGCTGGCTCACCCTCTTTGCGCTCAACCAAGATGGGCAGATGGAGTGGCGCTACAAGGGGAACTTACTTTGGACACGAAGCTCGCGTTGCACTCCGAGTATCGTCAAGCGGCCAGCGACGGAGCGGGTTCCGCGTTGACTTCTCGTGGAGAACGGGTTCATGAGCGCTCCTTCAATGCGCTTACAATTCGTTGATCGTGACCTTGCCCCCACGTTTTATCCAGTTTTGAGTTCGCTCCGGCGGTTTTGGTGCTCTGATCCCCAGAAACTGGACCGTTCATAACTGGAGTTTTCCGCGGTATTTTCCCGGCTGGGAAAAGGAGTGGAAACATGAAGGCATCGAAGTTTTCGGACGCCCAGAAGGCGTTCATTTTGAAGCAGGGCGACGATGGCTTGCCGGTGGCCGAGATCTGCCGGAAGGCAGGCATCAGCCAGTTTAAGTTTGAGATGATCTTGCTTGGATTGAATACTTCCAACCACGGAAGCAGAACTTGGCCTGGTGGGTAGTTTGGCAATTTCTATACCCGCGCTTTTCTCAGCCCTGTGGAGGTCGTAAGCACTTTGGAGGTTGAGCCAAAACTGTGCGCTTGTGCCAAACCAATGACCGAAGCGAAGGGCAGTATCTCCACTGATGTTTCTCTGCCCTTTTACAATTTGGGTCACGCGATTGGGCGGGACTTTGATCTGGCGAGAGAGTTCGGTCGGGGAAACGCCGAGTGACCGCAATTCCTCTGCGAGTATCTCGCCAGGATGAACTGCGGAGGAGACAATGTCCTTGCCATTCATAAAGAATGTCCCTTTCGTGCCATCGCTTGTTTTTTGCGTGAAGCGGAAGCCTTTGGGCGCTTCTATGAAAAAGGATGATTTACGTCTAGCGTAAATTCCGGGGATCTGGCCGTAGTGCAGCCTAATCGGAAGGTAGCTGGCTTGCTGAGGTCGCAGTTGGCGCATTTGTTATGGCATTGAAGGAATTTCTGAATGTGCGGACGGTTTACCAACACGATGACATGGGCCGAGATCCACGCCCTCTACAACATTCACGACAACACGCCTCCTCCGTCGAACATGCCGGCGCGATACAACATCGCGCCGACACAGAGCGTCTATTTTGCCGACAAGGACAAAGCTGGCGAGCTCGAAATCGACTACGGGCGCTGGTGGCTCGTGCCGTTCTTCGCCAAGGAATTGCCGAAGGCCGCGATGTTCAATGCAAGGATCGAGACCGTGGACACTTCAGGAGCATTCCGAGAGCCCTTCAAGTCGAAGCGCTGCCTCATTCCGGCTGACGGTTATTTCGAATGGACCACAAGCGAAGACGACGGAAAGAAAGACCCATGGCTGTTGCAGCTCCCCGAGGGAAAGCCTTTCTCCTTCGCGGGACTATGGGCGCATAACGACAAGCTAGGCGTCACCAGCTGCACGATCATCACTGCACCGGCCGTCGACCACATCGCTCACATTCATACGCGAATGCCCATCATGCTGGATCCGTCTGCCTATGAGACCTGGTTGGATGCCTCTGTTCAGGGTGCTGACGCGAAAGCCTTCCTTCTTGAAAACCAGATCGACAGCCAGCTTGAGTTTTACCGTGTCGGCCGCGAGGTGAATTCATCTCGCTATGACGGCAGTGACACGAAAAAGCCAATTCTGAACTCCTTGTAGGACTTGATAGCAAGGAGAGCCCCAATGAAGTCACTGCCCTATTCCGCGCCATTGATCGTCGCCGGCGTAGCTTTGGCCTTATCCGCCTGCAGCGCAGACGGAAGCACCACCTCCACGGCAGCAGCACCATGCAACGCTGAAGCCGCTCAAGCTCTCGTGGGCAAGCCCGAGCCGGCCGACGGAGAAGCCATGCAGCTGACCGGCGCGAAGACCGTTCGCCAGATCCAACCCGGCGACATGGTGACCCAGGACTTCAGAGAGGATCGGGTGACGATCGAGACTGATCCCGCGACGGGCCTGGTCACGCGGGCCACCTGCGGCTGATTTATCTGTCGCCAAAGAAAAAAAAAGGGCCAGCGGAAGCCGCGGCCCTTGAGGTGTGAAGGTCTAAGCCTCCAGAGGGGAACGATCGACGCGGCGGCTGGGAGGACCCGCTGTGTCAATTAAGATTCCATATGGGGAAGCGATATGCGGCCTGCAAGCTGCTCAATCTGCATTCCCGTTCTGACGGTCTTTCTCTTCCGGTGCGGTGCTGCGAGCTTCAGCCTGAGACAGCCGTTCCAGGAGGGAATCAATCCGATCAGCATTCTGTATCGGCTGATGCTTCACATGGGCCTGCGCTGCTGTCGGATGGCACTTAACCGTGAGAATGCAGTCGCATTAACCCGTTTTGGCAGTTAACTTGAGAATCTGCCCTGAGAAGATTTTCAGATTAACGAGACCGGTAATTTTTCTGGGGCTAGGCGGCGTGCAGTAGGGGCGTTGGTGGTTTGAATAGCGGTGGTACATTTACTTCAGGCTGTAGGAAAGATTCCCGCAATCGAGTACGGAGTTCGCCATTTGCCTCCGCAGTTCGAACCTGCATGAGCATATTCGCACCGTGGAGCGACCACCGCATCTGCTGCTTTTTCACCATCCGCTTCCCGACGAGAGAATTTACGGCCGACTCAGCGAGGGTCGTAGCAACACGGAGCCCAGCTCTGTGGCGCTTTCCATAGTCGACAATCGCACCACGGTTCGAGCGGATATAGGTCAGGAGTTGCAAGCCGAGGCTGTGCAGCCGTGCTATCGAGAACTCGTTTATCTGCGTTGATCCCTGCAGGTTCGTCAAGAGCCGCTCCAGGTCCCCGATCGCATGATCCACGCGGCCGTGCCACAAGCGCCATTTCACTGCTCTGATATCTCTGTCGATGGTTGGAAGCCCTTCTACGGGGCTGGGCCGCGATCGCGCGATGTGATTGGCAATCTGCTGCATGGGCTGGATCTTCATGGCGATGTGGAACCAGTCGATGATGTGGGTTGTCGGCTTCGGCATGGCGCGGGGCACCCGCTTGAGAACTTCTGCGCCGTCCGAAATCACCGTCACATCGCCATAGCCGCGATATCCGACTCCTTCAAGCGCCTGGAGGGCGCGGTCGCGAATTGCGTGTTGGGCGGTGCTACCGGTGACGAAGTAGCGACCACCTGGTTCGCCTCGTCCTCCGCGGTCGCATCGGGCAACGACGAGCTCGAAGCTTCGCGCTGCATTTGGGTCCGCGCTGCGTACATAAGCGGTATCGATGCTGATGACGAATTCCTTGCGGCGATCGCCCGGGAGCTGCAGCTCAAGCTGGCTACGATCATCCGCTTGAGCTCTCGCCTTCCATGTTTCCCGGGTAATCTGGTCGTCGAGTCGTTCGCCGATCCTGATGGTCCGCTTGCGCACGGTCGCGTACGTCTCGGTGGGTTCAATCGGCAGGAACTCGGCCAGCAC
>NZ_CABFWE030000015.1:0-37049 GCF_902153235.2 Pseudorhizobium halotolerans
ATCTGCTCGTCTGTGAAACGGCTGCGCTTCATTCTCTGGTCCTCTTAATGGGCCAGAGCTTACTTCAAATTGGATTAGATTAGCGGGGCAAGGTCAGTTGAGGCGAAAGAATGGCGGGCTATTACTGTTAGCGGGTCAATAATTGCATGGCTTCCATTCGTTTTAATCGTTTCAACAGTCGCTAATAAATGCTATCACTCCCACAGTTTTCCAACAGGCCGCAGAGAGTTGAAGACCCTGCACCCCGCTAGCGAGGCGCTTGATGGCATTTGCACGCATTGATGGTTTTTCCGGTTCCGCCGCTCTTGCCAGGTTGATCGCCGCAGGAGCGTTTTTCTTGGGCGCAAACGCTGCGCTTGCTGACGGATGCGGGCAGCCAATCCAGCCGGGCCGGCATGAGTTAAAGGTCCAGTCGACGGACGCTGATCGTACCGGTGTCCTCTTCGTACCGTCGTCCTATGCCGGGACCGACAAGGTTCCGGTGGTCTTCGACTTCCACGGCAGTCACAGCAACCCCGTCGGGCAGTTGAAGCGCAGTTCGTGGGACCAGGTGGCGGAAAAGGAGGGCTTCATCGTCGTGGCCCTTCAGGGCAGCCTTGCGGGCGCCTTCGACGGCACCCACGCCTGGAACGTGCCGCTGGTGACGACGCAGGAGGGCGGACTCGACGAAGTCGCCTTCATTGGTGCCGCGGTCAAGGCTGTCGAGCAGGCGGCTTGCGTCGACCGCAGCCGCATCTATGCTTCCGGCTATTCGGGCGGCGGGCGCATGCTCTCGCAATACATCTGCAGTGGCCGCAGCGATTTTGCGGCTGCCGGCTTCGTCCATTCGCTGAGGGCAGGGGCGCCGGTGAACGTGGACGGGCAGTGGAAGCCCGATCGGGCAACCTGCGCACCGTCCCGGCCGATGTCGATCATTGCCTTCGCGGGCGAGAAGGATGATGCCAATCCCTATGCAGGCGGTGGCAAGCCCTACTGGCAATACGGTTTCCTCACTGCCCTGCAGCGCTGGAGCCAGATGGATGGCTGCACGGGCGACGCCGTCACCCATACGGTCGGCGACGTCACGCAGCGCCTCTACGATACCTGCAAGGCCGGCGCGCGTATTGCTGCCTATGTCTACGCCAATGGTACGCATGCCTGGCCAAAGACTGCGCCTGCCGAAGGCATGATGGCTTCGGCCTCGTCTTCCTCGTCGCAGTCCGGCGTTGTGCAGGTGGCGTCAGCGGTCAAGGCGCCTGCCTTCGATCCGTCTGTTGATCCGGCTCCGCGGATGTGGGAGTTTTTCCTTGAGGCCGACAAGCGCAATATCGTCGCGGAGGCAGCGCCGGCCATCGTTAAGACTGGCACGACTGTTGCTTCCGATTGTGCCGTAAACGGTGATCTTCAGGGGACGAATTGCAGCAGCCAGCCGAACAATGTGCGCCGCAGCGCGCAAGGGGTACGGGACGCCTTGTAACCAAGCCTCTCGGCGGGCGGACGCGGCTTGCCGAGTTCTACCAGGAAGGCTGCGCAAAAATTCGCCTTCCCGAAACATTCTCGCCCGATATGGAGGCGATTCTCATCAACACGTCAGGGGGACTGACGGGCGGCGACGTGATCGAATGGTCCGTCGCCGCCTCTGATTCCACCCGATTGACAGTCACGACACAGGCGAATGAGAAGGTCTACAAGGCCTCTGCTGGCACGGCCTCCGTGACCACCCGGCTCGCCGCCGGGGCCAATGCGAGCCTTCACTGGCTGCCGCAGGAAACCATCCTATTCGACCAATCCTCCCTCAGCCGGCGGCTTGACGTCGATCTTCACGAGACGGCCGAACTCCTTGCCGTCGAAGCCGTCCTCATGGGACGGCAGGCGATGGGCGAGCGGCTCCGTCACGGTCTCTTTCGGGATCGCTGGCGCGTCCGGAGGGGCGGTCGCCTGCTGCACGCGGAAGAGATGCGGCTCGACGGTGAGATCGACTTGCTCGGCTCCGGGAATGCGACCCTTGGTGGCGAGACTGCCTTTGCCACGATCGTCTATGCGGGGCCCCTGGCAGAGGCGATGCTGGTAAGGGTGCGGGAGGTGCTCGGCAACGGCAATGGCGGTGCCAGCTACTGGCAAGGGAAGCTCGTCGTGCGACTGATCGCGTCGAGCGGCTTCGAACTCAGAAAAGTGCTGGTACCGGTAATTGCCGTATTGCGAAACGGCGCGCCGGTGCCGAAGGTCTGGAACATTTGACGGCAAGCGCAGGACCACGATGAATCTTACCCCGAGGGAAAAAGACAAGCTGCTGATCTCTATGGCCGCCATGGTGGCGCGGCGGCGGCTGGAGCGCGGCGTCAAGCTCAACCATCCGGAGGCGATCGCGCTGATCACGGATTTCGTCGTCGAAGGGGCACGCGACGGCCGCTCCGTGGCGGATCTGATGGAGGCGGGGGCGCATGTCATCACCCGCAGCCAGGTAATGGAAGGTGTCGCAGAGATGATCCATGACGTTCAGGTGGAGGCGACGTTCCCTGACGGTACGAAGCTCGTCACCGTCCATGAACCGATACGTTAAACAGGTGCGAGGCTGATTCATGATCCCGGGCGAAGTCATTGCTGCTGCTGGTGAAATCGAATTGAATGCGGGTGCGCCAACAATCACGATCGAGGTCTCGAACACCGGCGACCGCCCGATCCAGGTCGGCAGCCATTACCATTTCTTCGAGACCAATGAAGGGTTGTCCTTTCCCCGCGAGATGACCCGCGGGATGCGGCTCGATATCCCGGCCGGCACGGCGGTCCGGTTCGAACCGGGGCAGACCCGGCAGGTGACGCTGATCCCGCTTTCCGGATCGCGCAAGGTTTTCGGTTTCCAGCAGAAGGTCATGGGGCCGCTATGAAGAAGCTGGTGATGTTATCGGCGATGCTGCTTTCGGGAGTACCGGCTACCGCGCAGGACGATCCGGAGGTCGATTGCAGGAACCCGGTGACGCAGATGGAGATGACCTATTGCGCCGAGCAGGATTTCGCCGAGGCCGACGAACAGCTGAACGCGCAGTACAAGGTCACTCGTCAGGCCATGAAGGACTGGGATGGGGATGCCATGGATGGCCTCGGCAGTGCCGCAGACGCTCTCCTGGCGTCACAGCGGGCCTGGCTCGCTTTCCGCGATGCGCAGTGTGCCCTCTACGGCTATCAGGCGCGGGGCGGCACGATGGAGCCCATGCTTATCTATGGCTGCCAGGCAGAGCTGACGCGGCAGCGAACCCAGCAATTGAAGGAACAGACGGATCTCATGGGCAGCAACTGACGCGCAATCCGGCCGGTTCAACACGTCCTCTCAAAAGGTCTCTTCATGCCCCACAAGATCTCCCGCGCCGCTTACGCCTCCATGTTCGGCCCAACCGTCGGCGACAAGGTGCGGCTCGCCGACACCGAACTCTTCATCGAGGTGGAAAAGGACTTCACCACCTATGGCGAGGAGGTGAAGTTCGGCGGCGGCAAGGTGATCCGCGACGGCATGGGCCAAAGCCAGGCGACCCGCGCCGAAGGCGCTGTCGACACCGTCATTACCAATGCGCTGATCGTCGACCACACAGGCATCTACAAGGCCGATGTCGGCCTCAAGGACGGCCGCATCCACGCGATCGGCAAGGCCGGCAATCCTGATACCCAGCCGGGCGTGAGCATCATTGTAGGTCCCTCGACCGAGGCAATTGCGGGCGAGGGCAAGATCCTGACCGCCGGCGGCATGGACGCGCATATCCACTACATCTGCCCGCAGCAGATCGAGGAAGCGCTGATGAGCGGTGTCACCTGCATGCTGGGCGGCGGCACGGGTCCCGCCCATGGCACGCTCGCGACGACCTGCACCGGCGCCTGGCATATCGAGCGGATGATCGAGAGCTTCGATGCCTTCCCGATGAACCTCGCGCTCGCCGGCAAGGGCAATGCGTCGCTACCGGCGCCGTTGGAGGAGATGATCCTGTCCGGTGCCTCGTCGCTGAAGCTGCACGAAGATTGGGGCACAACACCGGCCGCGATCGACAACTGCCTCACGGTCGCTGACGAATACGACGTGCAGGTGATGATCCACACCGATACGCTGAATGAGAGCGGCTTCGTCGAGAATACGGTGGCCGCCATCAAGGGGCGCACCATCCATGCCTTTCACACGGAAGGGGCGGGCGGTGGCCATGCGCCGGACATCATCAAGGTCTGCGGCCAGCCGAACGTCATACCGTCATCGACCAATCCGACGCGGCCTTACACGGTCAATACGCTTGCCGAACACCTCGACATGCTGATGGTCTGCCATCACCTGTCGCCGTCCATCCCCGAGGACATTGCCTTTGCCGAAAGCCGCATCCGCAAGGAGACGATCGCGGCCGAGGACATCCTGCACGATATCGGCGCCTTCTCGATCATCTCTTCAGACAGCCAGGCCATGGGCCGTGTCGGCGAGGTGGCGATCCGCACCTGGCAGACCGCCGACAAGATGAAGCGCCAGCGCGGGCGGCTGAAGGAGGAGACGGGCGAGAACGATAACTTCCGCGTCCGCCGCTATATCGCCAAGTACACGATCAACCCGGCGATCGCCCATGGCGTCTCCCATGAGATCGGCTCGGTGGAGGTGGGCAAGCGGGCGGATCTGGTACTGTGGAGCCCGGCCTTCTTCGGCGTCAAGCCGGAGATGGTGCTGCTCGGCGGGTCCATTGCGGCCGCCCCGATGGGTGATCCGAACGCTTCCATTCCGACGCCGCAGCCGATGCACTACCGACCGATGTTTGCCGCCTACGGAAAGCTCAGGACCAATTCCTCCGTCACCTTCGTCTCTCAGGCTTCGCTCGATGCCGGGCTCGCGCAACGCCTCGGTGTGGCAAAGAAGATGGTCGCGGTGAAGAACGTACGTGGCGGCATCTCCAAGGCTTCGATGATCCACAATTCGCTGACGCCGGATATCGAGGTCGATCCGGAAACCTACGAGGTGCGTGCCGATGGCGAGCTCTTGACCTGTGAACCGGCGACCGTCCTGCCTATGGCGCAGCGTTATTTCCTGTTCTGAGGATGACCTTGAACCCAGTATCTGTCAGAGCGCTGACGTCCCTCGACGCGGAGCCGTGGTCAAGGCTGCGGCAAGCCCTGTGGCCGGATCAACCGGCTGACGCGCATCTGGTCGAGATAGAGGAGATGCTGGGCGAGCAGGGCGTTGTTGGCTACGGTGCGTTCAGCCCCGACGGCGCGCTCGTAGCCTTCGCGGAGGTCTCGGTCCGTGCCTATGCCAATGGCTGTACCTCAACGCCCGTACCGTTTCTCGAAGGAATATTCGTCGAAGAACGCAGCAGGCGAATGGGCATTGCTGGCCAGTTGCTGGCCCAGATCGAGTCTGATCTTCGGGCCAGAGGTTTCGTCGAGCTTTGTTCGGACGTCGAGATGCATAATACCTCCTCCCAACTGGCCCATCGGCAGTGGGGCTTTGTCGAGACAGAACGCGTCATTTACTTCCGCAAGCCGCTGGGGACATGATCCTCGCTCAAGGATGAACGCATGCAACGCATCACCGCCTACCACCATGCCGGTGTCATCACCGACCCTCCGGTCGATACCATCGCCTTGCCGCATGACCTGCGGCATCTCCGCCGCAAGGTGCTCCACCTTTCGAACGGCGAGATGGTGATGCTCGACCTCAAGGAGCCGGTGCTGCTTGCCGAGGGCGACCGGTTGATCCTCGAGGACGGTAACAATGTCGCGATCGCCGCCGCGCCGGAGAAGCTCTTCGCGATCACCGCGCGGGACCGCCTGCATCTGACGGAGCTTGCCTGGCACCTCGGCAACCGGCATCTATCGGCGCAGATCGAGGAGGGGCGCATCCTCATCCTGCGCGACCATGTCATCCGCAAGATGCTGGAGGGCCTCGGCGCCACAGTGACGGAGGTCGAGGAAACCTTCCATCCTGTTCGCGGTGCCTATCACGCCCATGGCGGGCACTCGCACGGAGATGATCATCCTCATGCGCATGACTGAGCATGATGGGTGAGGGGCTGCAGACGCAGGCACTGCTTCGCCTGATGGCGTGGATGTCGCCCGCCTTCCCGATCGGCAGCTTTGCCTGGTCGGGCGGGCTCGAGCGGGCCGTGCATGACGGACTGGTGAAGGATACCGATGACCTGAGATCCTGGCTCGACACGATCCTCGGCCATGGCAGCCTCTGGAATGACGCGATCCTGTTCGCCGAGGCCTGGCGGAGGCATGCGGACACAGAAGCGCTGCGGGAGCTCTCGGAGCTTTCTCTGGCACTTGCCGGTTCAGGCGAGCGACACTTTGAAACGCTGTCGCTGGGAAAGGCCTTTGCTGCCGCTGCAACCGCTTGGCGCCATGAGGTTCTCGGTCGGCTACCGCAAGACGTGCCGTTTCCGGTGGCGGTGGGTGCGATTGCCGCTGCCCATGCCGTGCCGCTTGAGGACGCGCTGGCGGCTTTCCTGCATGCGGCGATTTCGCAAGGCGTTTCGGCCGGGATCCGCCTGGGTGCCTGCGGACAGGCACAGGGGCTGGCGATACTGGCTGAACGGGAGCCGCGGATACTTGAGCTCTGTCGTCGCGCCTCCGCCAGCACGCTGGATGCGCTCGGCACCGCAGCCGTCCAGGCGGAAATCGCCTCGCTCAAGCACGAGACCCAGCATTCCAGGCTCTTTCGGTCCTGACGAAGGCCTGTCGAGGAAAGGACAAGACGATGAAATCTGCAAACGGACCACTGCGCGTCGGCATTGGCGGCCCTGTCGGCTCCGGCAAGACCGCGCTGACCGAAAAGCTCTGCAAGGCGATGCGCGAGGACTATTCCGTCGCCGTGGTAACCAACGACATCTACACGCGCGAAGACGCCGAGGCGCTTGTGCGGATGCAGGCGCTGTCCTCCGACCGCATCGTCGGGGTAGAGACCGGAGGCTGCCCGCACACCGCCATCCGCGAGGATGCCACGATCAACCTGCAGGCGATCGCAGACCTCAACGAGCGCTTCCCCGACCTGGATGTCGTCTTCATCGAGTCCGGCGGAGACAATCTTGCCGCCACCTTCTCACCGGATCTCGCGGACCTTACCATCTACGTGATCTCTACCTGCCAGGGCGAGGAGATCCCCCGCAAGGGCGGGCCGGGGATCACGCGTTCAGACCTGCTGGTGATCAACAAGAAGGATCTGGCACCCCATGTCGGCGTCGATCTCGACGTGATGGACCGTGACGCCCACAGGATGCGGGAGGCGAAGCCCCATCTCTTCACTGACCTGAAGCGCGGCGACGGCGTCGATCACGTGGTGCGGTTCCTGAAGGAGAACGGTGGCCTCTGAAGGCGGCGTAGCCCGTCCTTCAGACGTCCCGTAACGACTTCACGTCGCTGATCTGGATGATGCGGCCGCGGACGGTGACGCCGGCGCGGCGCAGGGACGAGAAGGCGCGGGACAGGGCCTCCGGCGCCAAGCCCAGCATGCCGGCGAGAAGGCTCTTCTGGAACGGCAGGCGGATGGATGCCGGGCCGCCGTCAACGGGACAGGCCTTCAGCAGGTATTCCGCCACGCGTTGCGGAGCGGTGTGTAGACGGTCGTTCGCAACGCAGTCCATCGTCGTCAGCAGATGGTGCGACAGACAGGATATCAGAGCCCGG
Organism: Pseudorhizobium halotolerans; assembly: GCF_902153235.2. NCBI lineage: Bacteria > Pseudomonadati > Pseudomonadota > Alphaproteobacteria > Hyphomicrobiales > Rhizobiaceae > Pseudorhizobium > Pseudorhizobium halotolerans. Next base: position 7,621 of record NZ_CABFWE030000015.1, read on the forward strand.
GCAATATCCGGCTCCTGCTCGGCCAAATGCCGGGCGGTGCGGATATCGAAACGGGCAAGTGTGGTGTTTTCGGCCGTCTGTGCATTGAAGCGGTAGATGTCGTCGCCGTAGATCAGGCATTCAGCGAAGGTGTCGCCCGGACCGCAGATGCGGATATCCGCTTCGCGGCCCTCCCGGTTCAGGCGGTAGAGGCGGACATAGCCCGACAGCACGCAGTAGAAATGCTCGGCGGTCATGCCTTCGCGGAAGACGATATGGCGGGCCGGGGCGCTGGAAATGGACGCCGCGTTCAGCATCTTCACCAGCGCTTCCCCACTCAGGCCGGCCATGAACGGCGCCCGAACCAGGACGGCTTTGTCGCGGCTATTCACTCTCAGGCTCTTGTTCATGGTGACCGTCGGTTTTTCCATCGCGATAGGCGGTTGCTCGTGGAATCCTGGAACCAAATCTAGCATCTGCGACAAGAAAGCCTTTGACATCGATCAAACAGGAAAGCGGTTCCCATGAACGAAAAAGGCCGGGTTCTCACCCGGCCTTTTGTATTGGTCTCGTTCTTTTGCGCTATTCCGCAGCCCAGGGCGTCATTCGCATGACGTTCGACCCGGGTGAGGTACCGGACGCTTTGTCGTCATTGGCGCCCTTCTGCTTCTCGATGGAAGCGAGGCGTTCCTCGAGCGTCGCAATCGAAGAAGCGGCCTCGTGCGCACGGCGGCTGAGTTCCTCGGTCGAGAGGCCCACGGCTTCCTCCTCCTTCTTGCCGAACATGCCGCCGAAGATGCGGCCGAGCAGTCGCGATACGTCGTCCATGATCAGGAAGAAGGCAGGCACCACGACCAGTGACAAGACGGTCGAGACGATGATGCCGCCGATCACGGCAATCGCCATCGGCGCCCGGAATGATCCACCTTCGCCCACACCGAGCGCCGATGGCAGCATGCCGGCCGACATGGCGATCGAGGTCATGATGATCGGCCGGGCCCGCTTGCGGCCTGCTTCCACCATGGCATGGACACGCTCCATCCCGTGGCGGCGCATCTCGATCGCGAAGTCCACCAGCAGGATGGCGTTCTTGGTGACGATCCCCATCAGCATCAGGATGCCGATCAGAACCGGCATGGAGAGTGAGTTCTGGGTAATGATCAAAGCCACCGCGACGCCGCCGATGGCGAGCGGCAGCGAGAAGAGGATGGTGAACGGCTGGATGACGTCTTTGAACAACAGGATCAGCACCACCAGTACCATCAGCAGGCCGAGAAGCATGGCATTGCCGAAGCTCTGGACCATCTCGGCCTGAACCTTGGCGTCGCCACTCTCCGCCAGCCGCACCGTCGCCGGAAGCTCCGTCGCATCGACGATGCGCTTGAACTCCTCGGTTGCCGTATCGAGCGCGGTGCCGAAGGGAACGTCGGAGCCGATTGCCACGACGCGGCTTCGGTCGTTGCGCTTGATCGAGCTCGGGCCTTCCGCATAGTCGATGTCGGCCACACTGTAGAGCGGTACCGTCTCGCCGGTGGCGGTCTTGATCTTCAGCGCGCGGATGGATGCGAGGTCGCGCCGCAGGTCGAGCGATGCCTGGACGCGGATGGGGATCTGCCGGTCGTCAATCGACATCTTCGCAAGCTGCGCGTCGATGTCGCCGATGGTTGCGACGCGGACCGTTTCGGCGATCTGCTGCGGCGTGATGCCCAGCCGGGCCGTTTCATCCTTGCGCGGGCGAATCTGCAGTTCCGGCCGCGGCAGGGCTCCTTCCGAGCTGACATTGGCGAGGATCGGCGAGGCACGCAGCCGCGATTCCAGAAGGCTCACGGCTTCGTTCAGGTCCTGCTCACTGGACGAGAGGAAGTTGAAGCTGAGTTCCCGCTCCGCGCGGTCGTTGAGCTTGGAGATGCGGACGTCCGGAATGGTCCGCACCTTCTCGAACAATTCCCGCTCGACCTCCCATTGCGGCCGGGTGCGGCCGTTGTCCGGGATCTTGGGAACCAGGTCGCCCAGCAGCGGAATTCCGCCAAGGCCCTTGTTGACCAGGGTCTTCAGAAGCGAGTGGTCGATGTTCCGCAGGATCACGCGAACGGTGGCGCGGCGCAGTTCCAGATCACCCTTGGGCGACGCGCCGCCGAGGATGAAGACGCTCTCAACGCCATCGATGTCGCGGACGGCATCGTAGATGACCTCGGTGGTCGCGGCGGTCTCGTCCAGTGTCGCGTTCGGCGGCAGTTCGACGGAGAGCACGATGCGCGATGAGTCCTCCGGCGGCATGAAGCTGCCCGGCACCTGGCTCAGCAATGCGATCGAGGCGACCAGGAAGGCAATGGCGCCAAGCAGCGTCGCGTAACGCATATACCACTTGCGCGTTGTGCCGGTGACGAGGCGCGTATAGGCCTTCATCAACCGACCGTCATTGTCCTGGTGGTCCTCCATCGCGTCTTCGGCGCGCATCCAGTAGGCGGCCATCAGCGGTGTGATCAGACGCGCCACCATCAGCGAGAAGAAGACGGAGAAGGCGACCGTCAGGCCGAACTGGATGAAGTACTGGCCCGGAATGCCCGGCATGAAGGACACGGGCACGAAGACGGCAATAATGGTAAAGCTCGTCGCTATCACCGCAAGACCGATCTCGTCGGCGGCCTCCAGCGCGGCGCGATAGGGCGTCTTGCCCATCTTGATGTGACGGGCAATGTTCTCGATCTCTACGATCGCGTCGTCGACGAGGATCCCCGTCGCGAGCGTCAGCGCCAGGAAGCTGACGAGGTTCAGCGAGAAGCCGAGCAGGTCCATCACCCAGAAGGTCGGGATGGCGGAAAGGGGCAGGGCCACGGCTGCAATGATCGTCGCCCGCCAGTTGCGGAGGAAGAGCATCACGACGATGACGGCGAGAAGCGCGCCCTCCATCAGCGTATGAAGCGCGGCCTCGTAGTTGCCGTAGGTGAAGTAGACGGAATCGTCGACCATCTCGATCGTGACGCCGGGATGGGCGGCGCGAACCGTTTCAAGACTTTCCGCCACCGTCTCCGCAACCGAGACCTCGCTTGCACCCTTGGCGCGGAAGACGGCAAACGTCACCGACGGGGAGCCGTTGAAGCGCGAGAAGGACTTCGGCTCCTCATAGGTGTCGGTGATGGTACCGAGTTCGGACAGCTTGACGAAGCGGCCGCCGGAAAGCGCGATCGTGGTATCTGCGAGCTGCGTAACGGTGCGGGCATCACCGAGCGTGCGGATCGTCTGCTCGTTGCCAGCCACCTGGCCGCGGCCGGAGCCCAGATCGACGTTGGTGCCGCGAAGCTGGCTGTTCACGTCGACCGCGGTGATGCCGTAGGAATCCAGCTTCGCGGGGTTGAGCGCGACGCGGACTTCGCGGTCGGCGCCGCCATAACGGTCGATACGGCCGATCCCGGGCTGTCCCTGCAGTTCACGCTTGATCGTATCATCGACGAACCAGGACAGCTCCTCGAGCGTCATGTTCGGGGAGGTGACGGAGAAGGTCTGGATCGCCTGGCCTTCGACGTCGATCTTCGAGACCACCGGTTCCTCGGCGCTCGCAGGAAGATCGCTGCGAATGCGGTCAATCGCATCCTTCGTGTCCTGAACGGCTTCGTCCGTCGGCTTCTCGATGCGGAAGAGCACGACGGTCTGGGACTGGCCGTCGGTCACTGTGGACTGTATCTCGTCCACTCCGCTGATGGAGGCGACGGCGTCCTCGACTTCTTTCGTCACCTGCATCTCGAGTTCGGCCGGCGACGCGCCGCTCTGTGCGACGGTGACGGAGACAACTGGAACGTCGATGTTCGGGAAGCGCGTGATCGGCAGCGAATAGAAGGACTGCAGCCCCATGAAGAGCAGCAGCGCAAAGCCGAGCAGCGGCGCGATCGGATTGCGGATCGACCAGGCTGAGAAGTTCATCTTTCGTCCTCGATCAGTTCGACACGGTCGATGCAGCGGGCACCGGCTTGATCCGGTCACCATCCCGCACGAAGGCACCGGCCTTCTCGACGACCATGTCGCCAGCTGCCAGCCCGCTCGTCACCTCGACGAAGCCGCCATCCTGAATGCCGATGGCAACCTCGACCTGCTTCACGACCCCGTCTTCCACCTTGCGGGCGTACGAGCCGTCACGTGCTGTTGTCACCGCGGAAAGAGGCAAGGCGAGGGCGGTCTTCTCATCGATGATGATTTCGGCGTTGCCATACATCCCGGCGCGCGCGCCGCTCTTCTCGTCGATGTCTATCCGCACGTTGCCGAGCCGGCTGACCGGATCGACCGTCGGTGACACGAGGCGAACCTCTCCCTCGATCTCGCTGCTGCCTCCGGCGATGGTGATCACTGCCCTCTGGCCGGGCTTGATCCTGTGGATGTCCGTCTCGGTCAGTTCTGCGACCAACTCAAGCGCACCGTCGCGGATAACGGTAAAGAGGGGTTCGCCGGCGCCGCTGGCAATCGCGCCAATCTTTGCATTGCGGGCCGAGACAATCCCGGCAACAGGGGTCTTCACCGCGGTCCGGGCAAGCTTCAGGTCGATATCGGCGATCTGGCTCTCGACAACCTTGATGTCCGCCTCGCCCACCGAGATGGCCTGCTGTGCTGCCTGGAGGCGCGCTTCGGCCACTTCGGCGGCCGCCGTTGCGCGTTCGACTTCGGCGACCGAACTGGTACCGGTCTTACCCAGCCTCGTTGCGCGGTCACGCTGGCGTATGGCGTCATCCAGGTTGGCCTGGGCTTCGACGACTTGGGCGCGGTATTGCGCAAGCCCGGCCTCGGCCTTTGCCTTGTTGGCTTCCAACTGGCTCTTCTGCAGGATCAGCGTGTCTTCATTCAGGGTCGCGAGAACCTGCTCGGCCTCGACCTCGTCGCCCACATCGGCTTCCAGCGTGCGGATCGACAAGCCATCCACGAGCGGCTGGACGTAGACCTCCTGCACGGCCCGGATCGTTCCCGTAGCAATAACGCGGTCGGTCAGTTCCCGCTCCACAGCCTCGGTGACGATGATCGACGGCAGGGTAGCCTCGGGTGTGGCTGCCGGCTGAGCGTTCTCCTGTGCCGCACTGGGGAGTGCAGCAAGCGAGAACAGGGCAGCCGGTATGATACAGGCCAGGCGAAGAGACGTGCGAAGCATGCGTACGGGATCCAGTTAGGCAATGGGTTCAATCGGCCCCGCCATCATGCGGGAAGAATTTTTCTGACCCTCGACGGTCCAAATCGATTTACAATTGGTGCCGGGCAGAAAGGCTTGCAAGAGCGGCCCGGAAGTTTCATCGGCTGACGTTTCTATGATCCCCGAGCCCGCAAATCAAGCCTGTTCGGTTATTGTTCTCATTACATTTTGTTATGTATTACGTAAAAACGCGCGGCGAAGGCCGCGCGTTGCTTATCTGTCATAAAGTATACCTTAGCCGTTATTGAACGGCGGCGTCAGTGATCTCGGTGGTATAGGCGCCTTCAGGCTCCTTGGTGATGATCTTCTGGTCGAGAAGCGCCTTCGCAGTACGCTCGTAGACGGCCGGATCAAGCTTGCCGGTGCCGTCGCCGATCAGCTTGGCGACCTCGCCCATCATTCGCTTCTGGTGGTTCTCGTCCTGGCCGCCGTTGTCCATGACGATCTCCGCAGCTTCGTCCGGGTTTTCCATGGCGTATTTCCAGCCCTTCATGGAGGCGCGGACGAACTTCACCATGTTTTCCTTGAATTCCGGATCGGCAAGCTTGTCCTCCAGAACGTATAGGCCATCCTCCAGCAGATCGTTGCCCATTTCGGTATAGTTGAAGACCACCAAGTCCTCCGGCTTGAAGCCGGCATCGATCGCCTGCCAGTACTCGTTATAGGTCATGACGGAGATGCAGTCCGCCTGCTTCTGGACGAGCGGCTGCACGTCGAAGCTCTGCTTCAGGACCGTCACCCCGTCCGGACCACCTTCGGTGGAGAGGCCGAGCTTGTTCATCCAGGCAAAGAACGGATACTCGTTGCCGAAGAACCAGACACCCAGCGTATGTCCTTTGAAGTCGGCCTCGGTCTGGATCGGTCCGTCCTTCGGGCAGATCAGTTGCAGGCCGGACTTCTGGTAGGGCTGGGCGATGTTGACGAGCGGCACTCCCTTTTCGCGGGCGACCAGCGCGCCGCCCATCCAGGCGACGATGACGTCGGCACCGCCGCCGGCGATCACCTGTTCCGGTGCGATGTCGGGGCCGCCGGCCTTGATCTCGACGTCGAGGCCTTCCTCATCATAGAAGCCCTTGTCTTCGGCGACGTAGTAGCCGGCGAATTGCGACTGGGCCACCCACTTCAGCTGCAGGGTGATGTCGGCGGCCGAAGCCACCTGAACGGCTGCAAGCGACATCGCACTCGCCATCAATGCAACAAGGATATTTCTCATTGTTGTTATCCTTTCCCTCTGAGGTTTTGCCGCCCTCCGTCGTTGCGGAAGGCGGATGCGTCTAGCCACCACGGTTAGACGGATGCCAGAATGTCGTTGCCCGCTCCGCGAGCGCCACGACACCATAAAAGACCGATCCGATGACCGCCGCAACGGCGATTTCCGCCCAGACCATGTCGACATTCATGCGGCCGATCTCGGTCGAGATGCGGAAGCCCATGCCGACGATCGGCGTGCCGAAGAACTCCGCCACGATCGCGCCGATCAGCGCCAGGGTGGAGTTGATCTTGAGCGCGTTGAAGATGAAGGGCATGGCGGCGGGCAGGCGCAGCTTGACGAGCGTCTGCCAGTATCCCGAGGCATAGGAACGCATGAGGTCGCGCTCCATGGAGCCGGAGGCGCCGAGCCCGGCCACCGTGTTCACCAGCATGGGGAAGAAGGTCATGACGATGACGACGGCGGCCTTCGACTGCCAGTCGAAGCCGAACCACATGACCATGATCGGTGCCACGCCTATAATGGGAAGCGCCGACATGAGGTTGCCGATCGGCAGCAGGCCACGCCGCAGGAAGGAGATCCGGTCGGCGAGGATTGCGACCGCGAAGCCGGCGGCGCATCCGACCACGTAGCCGAACAGCACGGCCTTGAAGATGGTCTGTCGCACGTCCGCCGCGAGGATCGGCACGGAGCTGACGATCCGGTCCCAGATCGCCGACGGTGGAGGTAGCAGAATGAAGGGAACGCCGGCACCGCGGGTGATGGCTTCCCACAGGATGAGGACCCAGGCGCCGAAGATCGCCGGGATCAGCAGCCGCAGTGCCATCATGGTCTGCCGGCTGGACGGCCGGATTTCCGCCAGTTCCGAAATGCACCGCCAGCCGAGGAGCCAGCTTGCCGTGATCAGCAGGAAATAGGACAGGCGGGCATCGCCCTCGTTGCCGGAAATGCCGCCGATCAGCAGCCATGCGGCGAGATGGGCCGTCACGAACAGTACCGAAGCCCGGGCCGGACGGCTGATCCGCGCGAAGGACGCGAGGACGCCGACCGCGATCAGCAACAGGATGGCAATCGTCCCTCCGGCAGCGAATGGTGTCGACGCGCCGGTCGCGAGGAAGGGCAATCGCGCTACCGCGAGAAGACAGAGAAGAAGGGCAATGCTGCCCTGCCAGGAGCGGAGGAAGAGGGTCATGCCGGTCGCACCCCCATCCGCCGGTCGATCAGCCTGGCGCCGATGCCGACGATCGTGACCAGCATCGCAGCCAGCACGGAGCCGGCGATCAGCGCCGCCCACATGTCGATCGTCTGGCTGTAATAGGAACCGGCGAGCAGTTTCGAGCCGATGCCGGCGGCGGCACCGGTCGGCAGTTCGGCGACGATGGCGCCGACGAGGCTCGCTGCGACCGCGACCTTCATGGAGGTGAAGAGGAAGGGCATGGAGGCGGGCACCCGAAGCTTCCAGAAGGTCTGCCACCGGCTGGCATTGTAGGTGCGCATCAGGTCGAGCTGGATGATGTCCGGTGAGCGCAGGCCCTTCACCATGCCGACAGCCACCGGGAAGAAGGAGAGGTAGGTGGAGATCAGCGCCTTCGGGATCAGGCCCGTAACGTTTATGGCCGCCAGCACGACGACCACCATCGGCGCGATCGCCAGGATCGGCACGGTCTGCGAGGCGATGATCCATGGCATCAGGCTGCGGTCGAGCGCCTTCACATGCACGATGCCGACGGCAATCAGGACGCCGAGCAGCGTCCCGAAGGCGAAGCCGGCAAGTGTCGAGGAGAGCGTCACCCAGGAATGGTAGACGAGGCTGCGATTGCTGGTCACCTTGCGCAGGAAGGTGTTCTCGAAGACATTCTGCGCCACCTGGTGCGGTGCAGGCACGATCGGCTTCGGCTGCGACAGCGTCTTGCCGATGAACTCCATGGTCGTGGAGGTGACGTCTCCCCGCCGGTCCAGATCGCGCTGGAAAGGCGCGTTCATCCAGACCGCAGCTGCGTACCAGATCACGATGATGGTCGCGACGATGGTCAGGACGGGGCCGATGCGGGAGGCGAAGGTCTCACTCCTCATAGCTGTGCCCCGTCCTCAAGCCTTCCCGCACGCGATGGGCGATCTCCAGGAATTCCGGCGTCTCGCGGATTTCCAGGGGCCGTTCACGCGGCAGGGTTGAGTGTATCACGTCGGTCACCCGGCCGGGCCGCGGCGACATGACGACGATCTTGGTGGAGAGGTAGACCGCCTCCGGGATCGAGTGGGTGACGAAGCAGATAGTCTTCTCCGTTGCCGCCCAGAGCTTGAGGAGCTGTTCGTTCAAGTGGTCGCGGACGATCTCGTCGAGAGCCCCGAAAGGTTCGTCCATCAGCAGCAGGTCGGCGTCGAAGGCGAGCGCGCGGGCGATGGAGGCGCGCTGCTGCATGCCACCCGACAGTTGCCACGGGTATTTCTTCCCGAAACCGGAGAGGTTGACGAGGTCGAGCGTGCGGCGGACACGCTCCTGCTGCTCCGTCTTTCCATGACCCATGATCTCGAGCGGCAGGGCGACGTTCTTCTCGATCGTCCGCCAGGGATAGAGCGCTGGGGCCTGAAAAACATAGCCGTAGCAACGCGACTTACGGGCCTCCTCCGGCGTCATGCCGTTGATGGTGATCTCTCCCGCCGTATTCTTCTCAAGGTCGGCGATGACCCGTAGAAAGGTGGTCTTGCCACAGCCGGAGGGGCCGATGAAGGAGACGAAATCTCCCTTTTCCACCTCCAGGTCGACGTCGGACAGCGCGTGCACCGGCCCGTCACTGGTCTGGAAGGTGAGGCCGAGTTTCCTGGCGGATACGACGGAGGCGGGAGAAGCATTCATGGGATGCGGCCAGTCATGAGTTCTGTGGATGCGAATACGCGAGTGCGTGTTATGATTGCAGGCGAGAGGGCGCCTGGCGACGCCGGCTGCCGGTCAAGGGAGGAAGTCCATGGACGCGTCATCGAAGCCCACCTGCCGGATCGTGAAGCCGGGCTCCACCTATGACGGCAAGCAGGGGCTCAGCTACTTCGAAGGCATTGCGGCGGAGACAGTCGGATCGACAGGCATCTGCATGCACCTCCTGACCATTCCGCCGGGCGGGCGCGCCAAGGCGCATCTGCACCAGAGCCACGAGACGGCAATCTACATGCTCTCCGGCTCGGCCCACACCTGGTACGGCGACCGGCTGGAGCACCACGTCGTCGTCCATGCCGGAGAACTCTTCTACATCCCAGCCGGCGTGCCGCATCTGCCGGCCAATCTCTCCAACACCCCCTGCACGGCGATCATCGCCCGGACAGATCCCAACGAGCAGGAGAGCGTTGTGCTCCTGCCGGAACTGGATGGGTTGGTGGAGATTTGAATGACAGGAGGTCCTCATGTTGCCTCCCCGGCGAAGAACCTTATGATCCCAGTGGGATCAACTTCTCGTCCATCTTCCAAGAGCGCCTGCCGCAGTTCCCTAAATTGGAGACGCCCTTTCCGAATCTCGTCGTACTGAGTTTTCGGATCTCCCCCATCTAGGATGTCTAATGCAACACGCAGTACAGCTTTGAGGTATGCGATGTTATCCAATAGTCGGAGAATGGCGCCCCGGCTGATTCTAAAACTTACTACTTCATATCTGTTCTTCGAAACTCGCGCGTATCGGCTCGAGGTGAAGGAAAAATCCGTTCCATCGTGCCTAGAAAAGTAGAGACTGCCATGTATGAGATGCTTCCTGGCATCCCATACTTCGTCCATCAGATATCCGATCGCGTTCAGATCTAATCGATCATCGGCGTCGCCGCAGGAGCGAAGGCGCCTGTCTTCGATGTAGGCAGAGACTATGAAGTCGACTTTCGCTTCCATCGTGGCTGGAAAATTCGTTGTCCCGCAAACCAGCGGAGTTCTTAATTTTCCATAACAAAATAGAAACTTGTCTACGATGTGCTCGAGGCTTGCGCACCGCGCGGTGAAGACGCCCAACGCGGCATACATCTTCGCGTCGTGCTCCGACAGATCAAGCTGATCAGTTGGAGCCCTCACCGAGACTTGAATGGGTGCGGTTCCCTCTGGCATGGCCCTTTGCGTCACACCCCGCTCGCCGGAATGCCGGTGCGCTCCACCTTGCGCGGCGACGTCAGTTCCTTCCAGGTCGAGATCGCCTTGTTGACCGCCTGGAAGGGCTCGCGCTTGACGAACTTTCCGTGGCCTTCCTGCGTCTTGACCGTGCTTTCCTCGATCGCGACGACGCCGCGGGTCAGGGTGTAGCGCGGCAGGCCGGTCACCTGCTTTCCTTCGAAGACGTTGTAGTCGATCGCCGACTGCTGGGACTTCGCCGAAATCGTCTTCGAGCGCTTCGGGTCCCAGACCACGATGTCCGCATCGGCGCCGACGAGGATCGCGCCCTTGCGGGGGTAAACGTTGAGGATCTTTGCGATATTGGTCGAGGTCACAGCGACGAATTCATTCATGGTGATGCGGCCAGTCGCCACGCCATAGGTCCAGAGCATCGGCATGCGATCTTCCAGCCCGCCGGTGCCGTTCGGGATCTTGCGGAAGTCGCCGACGCCGGTGCGCTTCTGGTCTGTGGTGAAGGCGCAATGATCGGTCGCCACGACCTGCAGCGAGCCCGAAGCAAGGCCTGCCCAGAGACTGTCCTGGTGCTGCTTGTTGCGGAAGGGTGGGCTCATGACCCGGCGGGCCGCATGGTCCCAGTCCTTGTCGAAATATTCGCTCTCGTCGAGCGTCAGGTGCTGGATCAGGGGCTCGCCGTAGACGCGCATGCCGTTCTGCCGGGCCCGACGGATCGCCTCGTGCGACTGCTCGCAGGAGGTATGGACGACATAGAGCGGCACGCCGGCCATGTCGGCAATGATGATGGCACGGTTGGTTGCCTCGCCCTCGACCGAAGCCGGGCGCGAGTAGGCGTGCGCCTCCGGCCCGTCATTGCCCTCATCCATCAGCTTCTGCTGCATGGCGGCGACGACGTCGCCGTTCTCGGCATGGACGAGGGGCAGGGCTCCGAGCTCGGCACAACGCTGGAAGGAGGCGAACATCTCGTCGTCGTTCACCATCAGTGCGCCCTTGTAGGCCATGAAGTGCTTGAAGGTGTTGATGCCGTGGTTCAGCACCACCGCCTTCATCTCGTTGAAGACCTGTTCGCCCCACCAGGTGACCGACATGTGGAAGGAATAGTCGCAATTGGCGCGGGTCGACTTGTTGTCCCAGCGCTTCAGCGCATCAAGCAGGGACTGGCCCGGGTCAGGCAGGCAGAAGTCGACCACCATGGTCGTGCCGCCGGCTAGGGCCGCGCGCGTGCCGCTTTCGAAGTCGTCGGCGGAATACGTGCCCATGAAGGGCATTTCGAGGTGGACATGGGGATCGATACCGCCCGGCATGACATAGCAGCCGGTCGCGTCTAGAACCTCGTCGCCGAACAGGCTGGGGCCAATCTCGACGATCTTGCCCCCGTCGATCTTGACGTCGGCCTTGTAGGTCAGGTCGGCGGTGACGATGGCTCCGCCCTTGATCACTGTGCTCATGGTCCCGTTCCCTCTGGTTTTTTCTTGGGGGACCACCGGCCGCATCGGGCCGGAGGCCCTATGCTATCGTCGTCTTCGTCGTCTGGTGTTGTTGTCTTCTCGCTCAGACCGCGACGAGGTCGAGGCGCTTCTCAATTCGGGTAAGGCGCTCATCCACATGATCCAAGCGCTTCGAAAGGCTTGCGTACTGCGCGGTGAGGCCCCCCACCTGGTACTCGACCAGTCCCAGCCGTTCCTTGGTCTCAAGGTGATATTGGGTGTGCAGCGCGAGCGTTTCCTGGATCCGCTTGAGCGTTTCAAAGATAAGCTCGTTCGTAACCTTGTCGGACATCGCGTCATCCTTCCACGATGCGAATATAGAGAAGCGCCGTTCACTCGACAATCTCCGCGGTTTCCAGCACCGCGTGGAACAGCACGTCCGCGCCGGCACTTGCCCATTCCTTCGAGATTTCCTCCGCCTCGTTGTGCGACAGGCCGCCGACGCAGGGGCACATGATCATTGTGGCCGGTGCTACCTTGGCGGCCCAGCAGGCATCGTGGCCGGCGCCGGAAATGATGTTCATATGGCTGCAGCCGAGCTTCTCCGCCGCATCGCGCACGCGGCCAACGAGAACCGGATCGAAGGTTATCGGATCAAAGTGCCCTACGGCCTCGACGGAACAGCCGACGCCGAGCTTGTCGCAGATCTCGGCGGCTTGCTTCTCGATCTTCGCGCGCATCCGGTCGAGCTTTTCCTGGCTCGGGGTGCGGATGTCGACGGTGAAGACCACCTTACCGGGCAGGACGTTGCGCGAGTTCGGCGAGAAGAACATCTGCCCGACACCGCCCACGGCGCCCGGCTGCTCGGCCATTGCCACGTCCTGCACCATCTCCAGGATACGGCTCATGGCGAGGCCCGCGTTGACGCGCATGTTCATCGGCGTGGAGCCGGTGTGGGCTTCTTTGCCAGTCAGCGTGAACTCCAGCCACCAGAGCCCCTGACAATGGGTCACAACGCCGATCTGCTTGTTCTCGGCCTCAAGGATCGGACCCTGCTCGATATGATATTCGAAATAGGCGTGCATCTTGCGCGCGCCCACCTCTTCCTCGCCGACCCAGCCGATACGCTTCAGCTCGTCGCCGAACGACTTCCCTTCGGGATCCTTGCGCGCATAGGCATAGTCGAGGTCGTGGATGCCGGCAAAGACGCCGGAGGCGAGCATGGCAGGCGCGAAGCGTGCGCCTTCCTCGTTCGTCCAGTTGGTGACGACGATCGGATGCTTGGTCCTGATGCCGAGGTCATTCAGCGTGCGAACGACCTCAAGGCCGGAGAGCACGCCGAGGACGCCGTCATACTTGCCGCCGGTCGGCTGCGTATCGAGGTGCGAGCCGATATAGACCGGCAGGGCGTCGGGATCGGTGCCGGCGCGGGTCATGAACATGGTGCCCATCTGGTCGACACCCATGGTCAATCCGGCGTCGTCGCACCACGCCTTGAACAGCTTGCGGCCCTCGGCATCGGCGTCCGTCAACGTCTGGCGATTGTTGCCGCCGGCAATGCCGGGGCCGATCTTCGCCATTTCCATGAGCGAATCCCACAACCTGTCGCCATTGATGCGCAGGTTCTCGCCGGGTGCTGCCACCATCAGCTACATCCTCACCTGTTTTGGACCGCCCTTGCGGCCTATTCTGTTCCCGCCGGTTCTTTATTTCCTGCCCCGTCGACAGTGAAACTCAGCATTGCCTTTGTTGGACTTGTCGCTGATAATTTGACCGGTTGGTAAAAACATACAATTTCCGCGCCGCCACTCAAGACGAAAAATCGCGAATCTCACCGATGGATGAAAAGGTGATGTGCGCGTCGGGACGTGGGGATCGTGGCGGGGGATCGTGGCGGGACCGGGGGCAGCGAGGGCATGGCAGTACCGAGGGCGGCGAAGACGCAGCGGCGGACGCGGATCCAGGAGGAGAAGGAGGAGCGAATCCTTGATGCGGCGCTGGAGGTGTTCTCCTCCAATGGCTTCCGCGGTGCCACCATAGACCAGATCGCCGAGGCGGCTGGAATGTCGAAGCCGAACCTCCTCTATTACTTCCGCACGAAAGAGGCGATCTATCGGACTCTCCTGGAGAGCATGCTCTTCACCTGGCTGGAACCGCTGAAGGCGCTGGACGCGGAAGGAGATCCGGAGGCGGAGATTCGGTCCTACATCCGCCGCAAGCTCGAAATGTCGCGGGATTTTCCGCGCGAGAGCCGGCTCTTTGCAAACGAGATGCTGCAGGGGGCTCCGCATATCGAAGACGATCTCACCGGGCCGCTCAAGGCGCTGGTCGACGAGAAGGCGGAGGTGATCCGCAGTTGGATCAAGAACGGCAAGATTGCGCGGTGCGATCCTTATCACCTGATCTTCGCGATCTGGGCGACGACGCAGCACTATGCCGATTTCGACGTCCAGGTATGCGCCGTCCTGGGCGAAAACCGCGCGGGCGAGGGGCGTTTCGAGGACGCGGCGCGGTTCCTGGAGCAACTGTTCTTCGAGGGGCTCCGCCCGAAGAAGGCTTGAACAGGAACAGTGTTTAAAGCTCCGTTCGGCGCAGCAGATAGTCCAGGCCCCCGACCCGGAACCAGCGATAGGCATGGGCCTCCAGCAGCAGGCGGTGGCGTCCCTTGCCGTCCGCTTCGCTGCTTTCGCTATCGGCAATATCGATCAGCAAGTTGCCGTGCTCGCCACAGCCGACGTCGAGATGGATTTCTGCCGGCTCCGGCTTCAGGTTGTGGACGATCAGGACAGAGTTGTTGCGCCAGTCGTAACGTATGGCGAGTACCCCCGGCTTGCCGGTATCAAGCACGGTATAGTCACCCCAGCCGATCTCCGGTACCTCCTTGCGCATGCGGATCAGCCGCTCCATCCAGTTGAGCAGGGATTCCGGATCGCGCCGCTGCTCCGCGACGTTGATGTGCTCGAAGCCGAACGGTCCCTTGGAGATCACCGGCAGCACCGGCTTGTCGCTCTTGGTGAAGCCGCCCTGGGGTTCGTCCGACCATTGCATCGGCGTCCGGGCGCAATTGCGCTCCGGCAGGTCTAGGTCGTCGCCCATGCCGATCTCGTCGCCATAGCGGATGACGGGCGTTCCCGGCAGCGAGAACATCAGGCTGTAGGCAAGCTCCAGACGGCGCTGGTCACCGCCCAGCATTGGCGCGAGCCGCCGGCGGATGCCCCGGTCGTAGAGCTGCATGTGCTTCTCGGGCCCGAAGGCCGCAAAGACCGCCTGCCGCTGATCCTCGCTCAGACGCCCGAGATCGAGTTCGTCGTGGTTGCGCAGGAACATGCCGAACTGCGCAGTGTGCGGCTTCTCGCGCGTCTGCTCTAGTGCGGCGACCATCGGTTGCGTGTCGCCGCTCGCCAGCGCATAGAACAGCGACTGGTTGACGGGAAAATTGAACATCATCTGGATGCGGTCGCCATCGTCGCCGAAGTACTTGATGTTGTCCTTCGGCAGTATGTTCGCTTCTCCCAGGATGATCGAATCCCCCTTCCGCCACTGCAGAAACTCGCGAAAGGTACGCAGCATCTCGAACTGCTCCTTCGGCTTCTTGATGTCGGCTCCCTTCTCGGCGATCACGAAGGGTACGGCATCCATGCGAAAGCCGCAGACGCCAAGCTGAATCCAGAAGCCCATGATCTTGAGGATCTCCGCCTGGACGTGGGGATTGGCGGTATTGAGGTCCGGCTGGAACTTGTAGAACCGGTGGAAGTAGTATTCGCCCGCTTTCTCATCGTACGTCCAAGTGCTTTCCTGGACGCCGGGAAAAATCATCCCCTCGTCGGCATTGGCCGGCTTCTTCTTCGACCACAGGTACCAGTCGCGATAGGGCGAATCCGGATCGCTGCGGGCCGACTGGAACCAGGGATGCTGGTCGGAGGTGTGGTTGACGACGAGATCGATCAGTACCCGTATCCCGCGCTGCTTGCAGCCATGGGTGAAGTCGACGAAATCACCCAGCGTGCCGTAGCGCGGGTCGATGTTGTAGTAATCGGCAACGTCGTAGCCATCGTCCTTGCCGGGAGAGACCTGGAACGGCATCAGCCAGATCGCATTGACGCCAAGACCGGCGAGGTAGTCGAGCCGGCGCGAAAGCCCCTCGAAATCCCCGACGCCGTCGCCGTTGGAATCCATGAAGGTCTCGACCGATAGGCAGTAGATGACGGCGTTCTTGTACCAGAGGTCGCTGATCACGATGGCTCTCCTTGAGGCAGACCTCGTGGCAATGTGGAGGAGGGGAGGTTTGTTCCCGTCTGTTCGGAGCCTCTTACCCCGGGGGCACAAACGCAAACGGCCCGAAGCGGTGCTCCGGGCCGTAATTTGCTGATCTTCAGCGGAATCAGGCTGCGCTGCGCATCCGGCGGCCTGCCGTGGCCGGCTGGTGCTGGCCTTCGAGCCGGAAGTTCGCCAGCATCGACTGCAGTTGCGCGCTCTCCTGCGCCAGTGTTGCGCTGGCAGCCGTCGTCTCTTCCACCATGGCTGCGTTCTTCTGCGTCATCTGGTCCATGTGGTTGACGGAGGAGTTGATCTCCGCAAGGGCGGTCGCCTGTTCGCGGGCGGCGGTGGCGATCGACTCGACGTGGCCGTTCACGCGGTTGACAAGGTTCTCGATCTCCAGAAGCGCATCGCCCGTGGAGCGGACAAGCGAGACGCCGCCTTCCACTTCCGATGCCGAAGCGGTGATGAGGGTCTTGATCTCCTTGGCCGCATTGGCGGAACGCTGTGCCAGCTCGCGGACCTCCTGGGCGACGACGGCAAAGCCTCGACCGGCTTCACCCGCACGGGCCGCCTCCACGCCGGCGTTCAGAGCCAGGAGGTTCGTCTGGAAGGCGATTTCGTCGATCACGGTGATGATCTGGCTGATCCTGTTGGAGGAATCTTCGATGCGTCCCATGGCATCGACGGCGCTGCGAACGATCTCGCCGGATTTGGCCGCACTCTGGCGCGTCTCGTAGACCATGTCGCGGGCTTCGTTTGCCCGCGAGGAGGCAGCGCGCACGGTCGCGGTGATTTCGTCGAGCGCCGCCGCCGTTTCCTCCAGCGCCGCGGCCTGCTGCTCCGTGCGCTTGGAAAGGTCGGTTGCAGCAGAGCTGAGCTCCGCGGAGTTGTCGTTGATCGTCGTTGCAGCCCCGCGGACGTTGTTCATGGTCCCCCGCAAGGTCACCATGGTGGCGTTCACATTGGCCTGCAATTCGGCAAAGGCGCCGTGGAAGGTGCCATTCATGCTTTGCGTCAGGTCGGCATCGGCGAGTGCGGCGATCACGCGGCGGACCTCCGTGACGGCGCTGTCGACGCTGGCAACGAGCTGGTTGACGCTGCCGGCGAAGCGGTTGAGATCCTCGTTCTGGTAGTCCTTGCTGATGCGGCCGGAGAAGTCGCCGGCGACGGCGGAGGCCACGACGGCGGCAATGCTGGACTGCAGGTCGCTGCTGCGCTCATGAAGCGCCGCTTCCTGTGCCTTCAGTTCCTGCATGGCAAGCGCATTGTTGCGGAAGACATCGACCGCGCGGGCCATCTCGCCGATCTCGTCCTTGCGCTCGGCATCAATCGCTGTGCCCTGCAGGTCGCCCTGTGCAAGACGGCTCATCGCCTGCGTCAGCGAGCGGATGGGCAAGACGATCCCCTTGCGTGCCACGAGGGTGCTGACACCCGCGCCGACAGCGATGGAGAGGACGGCAGCCACTGCAGCGAGCATCATTGCGGTGGAAGAGGAGGAGACAGCTTCGAGGCGTTCCTTTGCCAGCGCTTCGCCGGAATAGGTGCTGTAGACCTTGACCGTGTCCGTCACCACCTTCTGTCCGGCCAACGCCTTGGCAAGCGCCGAGCCAATCGCTGCTGTGTCGCCCGGGTTGGCTGCTGCGGTGGCGACCATCGAGCGGATATCGTTGAAGTAGTTGTCCAGCGCCGAGCGGATCGTCTTCAGCTGTTCCTTTTCGGCCGCGTCGGCGGTCGATTCGATCTTCGGGAGCCGCGCGAGCATTTCGGCGGTTCGCTTGTCGGTTTCAGCCCGGAAGTCCGCGGCCTTCTCCGGCGCGGCTGCCAACTGGTAGGTCATGCGGCTGATGGCGATGATGTCGACCCGCAGGTCCATGGCCTCACGGGCGACTTCCTCCTTAGCGCCGACGGCAATCAGGTCCCGCTGCAGCCCGTAGAGGCCGCTGCCGGATACGGTGGCGATGATCAGGGACGAAATCCCCATGACGACGACAAGAAGACCAATCTTCTTGGAAATGCTTAGGTCCTTGAAAAACATGGCGTTGATCCTGCACAGGCGTTGACGCGCGAAGCCTGCCGGCCGGATGAGAGCCTGCCGCAGAGTTCAGCCAACGGATGTCAGGTTTGCGCTAAGCCTTGGTTAAAACCGGGAGGACATGTTTCGCACTGCAACAACCTTGAGCGGCATGGCCGTCTGCTGCTGCCCATTCGAAGCGCGACGAGCAGGAGAGGCCGCGGCGGCAAGCCGCGAACCTCTCCCGTCGCGGGAGGTTCTATTCCGCGGCCACCGGGGCGGCCATCGGGTTGTTCGGATGCATCGTCCAGTTGGCGTAGGTGGGCTCGACCACCTTGCCCGTGCGCTGGTCCAGTTCGCCCGCCGCCAGCGGTTCCATCGTGATGCAGTTCTCGACGGGGCAGACGTTGACGCAGAGATTGCAGCCGACGCATTCGTCATCCATCACCTCGAAATGGCGGATGCCGTCCACCTGAGAGGTGATCGCCTGGTGGGACGTATCCTCGCAGGCAATGTGGCAGCGGCCGCACTTGATGCAGAGTTCCTGATCAATATGGGCCTTTGCCACGTAGTTGAGGTTGAGGTAGCGCCAGTCGGTGACGTTGCTGACGGCCCGGCCGCAGATGTCGTCGAGGGTCCGGTGGCCCTTGGCATCCATCCAGTCGGAGAGGCCGGTGATCATCTCCTGCACGATCTTGAAGCCGTAGGTCATCGCTGCCGTGCAGACTTGGACATTGCCCGCCCCAAGCGCCAGGAACTCCGCCGCATCGCGCCAGGTCGTCACCCCGCCGATACCGGAGATCGGAAGGCCGTAGGTTTCCGGGTCGCGTGCGATCTCGGCCACCATGTTGAGCGCAATCGGCTTCACCGCCGGGCCGCAATAGCCGCCGTGGCTGCCTCGGCCGTCGATGGTCGGAACCGGGGCGAAGTTGTCGAGGTCAACCGACACGATCGAGGAGATGGTGTTGATCAGCGACACGGCATCCGTGCCGCCCGCCTTTGCCGCGCGGGCAGGGTAGCGGATGTCGGTGATGTTCGGCGTCAGCTTGGTGATCACCGGCATGCGGGTGTACTGCTTGCACCAGCGCACCACCATCTCGATATATTCCGGCACCTGGCCGACCGCGGAGCCCATGCCGCGTTCCGACATGCCGTGCGGACAGCCGAAGTTGAGCTCGATGCCGTCCACCTCTGTTTCCTCGACGAGCGGCAGGATCGCCTTCCAGGCCTCCTCCTCGCAGGGCACCATGATGGAGGCGACGATCGCCCGGTCCGGCCAGTTCTTCTTGACCTCCTTCATCTCGCGCAGGTTGACGTAGAGGTCGCGGTCGGTGATCAGTTCGATGTTGTTGAGACCAAGAAGGCGCCGGTCGGCGCCCCAGATCGCGCCGTAGCGGGGGCCATTCACGTTGACCACCGGCGGGCCTTCGGCGCCCAGCGTCTTCCAGACGACGCCGCCCCAGCCGGCCTTGAAGGCGCGCTCGACGTTGTAGGCCTTGTCGGTCGGCGGAGCCGACGCCAGCCAGAAGGGGTTGGGCGACTTGATGCCGACAAAGTTGTTGCGGATGTCTGCCATGGGTATCTTCCTTTGGCTTCGGCGAATGCTCTCGCACCGCCCAAATTGTTTCAGTGCAGCACTTCAGGGCAGGCTCATCGGTCGCATCGTGCGAAGTCGACCGACTGTTTACCTGCCACCGTCACCGTGATCACTCCAGGAGCGCTACGATCGGCCTGAAGCCGAACCGTCGTCTCATCCATGTGGACCCATCCGCCCTTGCCGTCGGAATAGACGTTGGCACACAGGGCTGTCGTGTCGAAGGTATCGGCGGTCGGCCGCATTTGCGTCCACTCGCATATCGTGTGCTCGTTGAAGCCAAGCCCATGCTCGTCAATGAGCAGCCGCTCCTCGCCGCGGACGTCACACCACTCGCCTTCGAACCCGCTGGCCGAGACAATGGCCGGTTCGATCCCCGCCAGGAGCACGGCCAGTCCCGCGGTGCTCCTCATCCCGATGCCGCGACAGCCAGGCCAGAACGGCTGGAGTGACGCGACGCCAGTCAAGTTGTTGCGCATATCGGCCATGGTTCTCCCCTCAGGCGACGGCCACGGCTGGACGGGAGGCGGCAGCGAAGGCTCTGTTGATGCTCTCTGCCGCATCGCGCCCCTGCGCGGTCGCGGACACCGTGAGGTCTTCTCCGTGACCGGTGCAGTCGCCGCCGGCCCAGACACCATCGATCGAGGTGCGGCCTTCCAGATCTACGGCGATCTTGCCGCGCTCGATCCTGAGTGAACCCAGGCTGCTTCCCACGAAGCTCTGGCCGATCGCCTTCATCACCTGATCGGCCGCGATGAGACCGGTTTCCCCGGTGCCGACGAGCTTACCGTCGCGGATCGCGGTATATTCCACCTCGATACCGGCCACCTGGCCATCCTTGCCGATGATGCGCTTCGGTGCCAGCCAGTGACGGATGATGACGCCGTTGGCGGTGGCGAGATCCTGCTCGTAGCCGGATGCGTTCATGTTCTCCTTGCCACGGCGGTAGCAGATCGTCACTTCCTCGGCGCCGAGCAGCTTTGCCTGGATCGCGGCATCGATCGCCGTCATGCCGCCGCCAAGCACGACCACCCTGCGGCCGATCGGAACCTCTGCCTTGTCGGTGGCCTGGCGGAGTGCAGCGATGAAGTCGACCGCATCCTCCACGCCGGCGAGATCCTCGCCCTCGATCCCGAGGCCGGCGACGCCGGCAAGGCCCATGCCGAGGAAAACGGCGTCGAAATTGCTCGTCAGTTCGCCGAGCGTGAAGTCACGGCCGAGCATCTGCCCGGTTCGGATCTCGATGCCGCCGATCGCGGTGATGTACTCCAGTTCGCGCTGCGCGAAGTTCTCCGTCGCCTTGTAGGTGGCGATGCCGTATTCGTTGAGGCCGCCGGCCTTCTCGCGGGCGTCGAAGATCACGACGTCGTGGCCATGCATGGAAAGCCGGTGGGCGCAGGCAAGACCTGCAGGGCCGGCGCCGACAACCGCCACCCGTCTCCCGGTGGAGGCGGCGCGGTGGTAGAACTGGCGGTTCATCTCCATCGCGATGTCGGTTGAGTAGCGTTGCAGCTTGCCGATCTCGACAGGCCGATCCTCTGCGGTATTGCGCACGCAGGCCTGTTCGCACAGCGTTTCGGTGGGACAGACGCGCGCACACATGCCACCGAGGATGTTCTGGTCGAAGATGGTCTTGGCGGAGCCGAGGGGGTTGCCGGTCGATATCTGCCGGATGAACAGCGGGATGTCGATGGCGGTGGGACAGGCCGTCATGCAAGGCGCGTCGTAGCAGAAGTAGCAGCGGTCGGCTGCGACCAGCGCCTCATGCTTGTCGAGGCGCGGGTGGAGGTCGGAAAAATTGGATGCGTATTCGTCGGGCGACAGGCGGCCAGCCTGTATCCCGCTTCCCAGTCGTTCCATCTGAGTTCCCTCTTTTATGGCTTTATGGACAACTATTGGAAGCAGGCTACCACAGGCCGAATTTTTATCAAACGGTAAATAAATCGGCGGGGAGCGAGCAGTTTTAGAACTTGACGAATGCCATCAACTTTAATCTTGCCTGCGATTATCAAGTTAAATATGGTCCCGCCGTCGAGGGGGCTGAGGCCACTGGATCGAGAGGGATGTGAGCATGGCGAAGAAGCAGAAGCGCAAGGGCAACAGCGGCAATAGCGATGGCGCCAGCGTCCAGGTTGCGCAGGAGCAAACCGCTCTCGATATCCGCAGCTTTCTCTATGTCGGCGGGCGCGACTGCCAGGTCGCCCACCTTCGCCAGATCGCCAGCAAGCACGGCGCGGAACTCATTCATCATGACGGGGGCTTGAGGGAAGCCGTCTCGCGCATCGATACGGTGCTGCCCTCCGTCGACTGCGTCTTCTGCCCCATCGACTGTATCAGCCACGATGCGTGTCTGAGGGTGAAGACCGGATGCAAGAAGTTCGGAAAGACCTTCGTCCCGCTGCGCAATGGCTCGAAGTCGAGCCTGGAGCGCGCGCTGCAGACCATGAAGGAACGCAATGATGAGAGAAGAACGTCCTGACGCAAGCCTGTTCATCGGGCTCCACAAGCTCGCCGAACAGACCGGTGACGGTCTGGTGCCCGAGCTTTATGCGCTGTTGACGCAGAATGAGCCGACGTCCGACATGACGAATGTCGTCACCTTGCGAGACCGCCAACGTCGCGATGTCGAACGTGAGGTTGCATCGGACGCCCCCGCCCGCATTCTCGCCTTCCGCCGATAGGTGGCTGCGAGCTATCCTTCAGAACGAAGGAAGGCTCCGGCGGCGACGATCAGCCAGCCAAGGATCATGGCTGTGCCGCCGGTCGGTGCGGCCATGGGAAACACTCCGCTGCCGAGGAAATGCCGCGCGAGCAGGTCACCGGCAAAGACGAGCGTACCGAGGCTGATCACCAAGGCTGCGAGCGTGGCAGTTCTGACCCGCCGACCAACCGCATAGAGCGCGACGAGGGCAGGGGCGTGAACCAGACACATCATCGACGCCGTTCCAAGCAGCCGCGTGTCACCCCCATGGCTCGCCGCGGCCGCCAGTGCCACGCCGGCTGCCCCGAAGATGCCGCTCAGAAACAGAATCAACGGCCGCAGATTGTCGAGTCTTTCCAACCAGCTATTCCTTGTTCTGCATATGGTATGCAAGGCGCTCGATCGGCGGCCAGATGATGTCGCGGAGCCTGGAGTTCTCGACTGTTTCGTCCAGAGCACCGCGGAAGCAGAGGAGCCATTCCGCCGTTTCCTCGGGACCGATGGGCGCTGCGAAATGCCGGGAGCGCAGCCGCGGATGCCCGTGCTTTTGCACATAGACAGGCGGGCCGCCTAGATAGCCTGTCAGATAATCGTAAAGCTTGGCTTCGCTGCCCTCGAGGCTCGGGGGATGCACGGCGCGGCAGCGGGCCGCCTCCGGCAGCGTATCCATCAAATGGTAGAAGCGCCGCGTCAGCGCCCTGACGGTCGGTTCGCCGCCGATTGCCTCGTAGAGGGTAACTGTCTCGCCCGACATCCCGGTTCCTGTCCGTTCGCCTTCCTCTAGCCGTCAGGTCGGGGTGAGGCAAGCGCCGGGACGTCGCAGTCAGTCGGGTCCCACATCGGCCTCCTTGGCGGCATCGTCGGGCAGCGAGCCTGTACCGGGCGTCTTTTCCGGATCGGTCAGACCCTTGCGGGCGTGCGGCCCTTCCGGGTTCTTGTCGATCTTGTCGTTGGTCGTCGGCTCACGCTGTTCGATGGCGTCCTGCGCCTGTCTGTCCTTGTTCATCACGGTCTCCTTCCGGTTCCCATCAACCGCATCCCACCACGCTTGGTTCCGGGCGAGAGAGGCGGTGATTTTTCCGCTTGAGGAGGAACGTAAGACTGAACCGGCGGTTTCAGGGCAGGACGGAGGCGCAATGATGGCCTCGGTCAGATCTGAGGGGACCGCTAAAAAATGCCTTCACGCATACCCGTGCTCGTCGTCGAAGATGAACCCATTCTCCGTTTCGATATCGTCGATACGCTCAACGATGCGGGCTTCCATGTCCATGAAGCCGGCAATGCCACCGAGGCAATCGAGATCCTGACACAGAACACGGGCATCCGCCTCGTTTTCACCGACGTCGACATGCCCGGCGGCATGGACGGGATCAAGTTGGCCGCCTATATCCGCGACCGCTGGCCGCCCTTGAAGATCATCGTCACGTCCGGATACCGGAAGGTCACCCTCGAGGAGATTCCAGCCGAGAGCTGCTTTTTCAGCAAACCCTATGACCCCGCCTGGATCGTCAGCACCATGCACAGGATGCTTGCAAACTAGCGCCCATCGACCGCTTTTCTGCATCAACGAGCCCCACGCGACCATTTCCGAATGAATTCGTCGACTTTTGCGGCATATCGCAAACTGCTTTTTTAACGTTTGTCTGATGTTCTCCCTCCAGGGCTGCAGGGTGCCATGAAGGCCGGCGGCAGATGACGCTTGGCCCGGGTGGCATCGAGAGTGTTCCTCCCTCTCAATCAACCTTGTCGGGCCGTGGGATCCCCAGCGGATAGGCTCGGGAGCAGCTGATGCAGTTCGTGCGTAAGATCATTGCCTTCTTCGATACGAGTTCCGACAGTCTGGAATTCCGGCGAGCTCAGTATGCGGAGCTTTCCCGCCAGGTTCCCCTGATGTACGGCATCGTCGTCATCAACATGGTGATGCTCGCGCTCACGCATGTCGACAAGGCGCCGGCAGTGTTGACGGTCTGGCTTCCCGCCGCCTTCGTGGTGATCTGCGTTCTGCGTGCGATCAAGATGATACGGGCGCGCAAGCGGATCCCCACCGACGAGGTGATCGAGCGGTCGTTGCGTACCGTGGTCTGGCTTGCTTGCACGCTCGGCGTCGCCATTTCCGTCTGGTCACTGCTGCTCTTCGGCTACGGCGATGCCTATGCGAGAAGCCAGAATACCTTCTTTACCGGAATCACCATCATTGCGGTTATCACCTGTCTGAGACCGTTGAAGCAGGTGGCGCCTGCCATATTCATGCTCGTCGTGATCCCGACGATCGTCTTCCTCGGGATCCAGGAGCATGAGGTCTTCCGGGCAATCGCGCTCAACATGCTGCTGGTGATGGGCGGCATGATGGTGGTGATGCAGCGGTCACACTCCGATTTTCGCCAGCGGGTCGAGAAGGAGATCGAACTTGCCGCACAGCATCGGCAGTTGCAGTCGCTCAACGGGACCATCTGCCAGATGGCGAACGAGGATGCGCTGACAGGACTGGCCAACCGGCGCTGTTTCTTCGAGCGACTCGAGCAGCAGATCACGGCATCGGCGTCCGCCAACGAACCCTTTGCGGTCGGGATTCTCGACCTCGACGGCTTCAAGCCCGTCAACGACATCTTCGGCCACAGCGTCGGTGACCGCCTGCTTCAGGAGGTCGCCTCCCGGCTGTCGTCGAGCCTTCCGGAGAGCGCGCTGCTGGCAAGGCTCGGCGGCGACGAGTTTGCGTTGATTCTTCCGGCCCCTGGCTCCGACGAGGAGTTGCAGAAGACCTGCCGGGAGGCGCTGGACGCGCTCGTGCCGGCCTTCGTGTTCGAGGAGGGGAGCGTCACCGTCTCTGCCACCTGCGGGCTTTCCCGCTTCCCCGAAGCGGGCGGCACCGCCGGCGAGCTGTACGAGAAGGCGGACCTTGCGCTTTACTATCTGAAGCAGAACGACCGGGGCGCGGTCACGATCTTCTCCGACCTGCACGCCGAGGAAAACCGCCAGGCCGCGGCCGTTGCGCACCGGTTGCGGGCGGTGGAGAGCGAGGACGCGTTCCACCTCGAATACCAGCCGATCGTCGACCGCGACGGGCGTGCCATTGGCTTCGAGGCGCTGGCGCGCTGGGATGATGCGGTGCTCGGTCGGGTCTCGCCGGATGTCTTCATCCGCGCGGCGGAGCAGGCAGGGACGATCGGAAAGATCACGATGCCCCTGTTCCGCAAGGCGCTGCAGGCGGCTCGCGCCTGGCCTGATGATGTCAAGCTCTCCTTCAACCTCTCCGCCCGTGACGTCTGCAGCCCGAAGACGATGACAGCGCTGCTCGAGGAGATCGACAAGGCCGGGATCGACCACGGGAGGCTGATCCTCGAGGTCACCGAGTCCGCAATCATGCAGGACTTTTCGCGCGCCACCCTTGCGTTGCAGGCTGCGCGCGAAAAGGGCGTCTGCGTCGCACTCGACGACTTCGGCACCGGCTATTCCAGCCTGAGCTATGTGCGTCGGCTGCCAATCGACCGGATCAAGCTCGATCGTTCCTTCACGCTCGACATCGAACGCGAGCGCGTCGCGCGCGATATCGTCGCAACCATGGCCTCACTCTGCCATAGCCTCGACCTTGAATGCATCGTCGAAGGCGTGGAAACGGTGACGCAGATGCAGATCCTGGCGGCCGCGGGTGTCAGCGGCTACCAGGGCTATCTCTTTTCGCGGCCGATGCCGGAAGAGGCGGTGGGCAGCTATCTCGCCGGACAGGCCGGTCGTGCCAGGCGACCGCAGGCAGTCTGAGCCTCAGATGCCGTTGAGGCCGATGAAGACGAGGGCGCCCGCGCTTGCGGCGACCGCCGTCGCGGCGGCAAGCGGCAGCCAGTAGCGCGCGGGGCCCGCCACGGCAGCCAGCAGCAGCCGCCCGCAGGCGTTCGCCGTCAGGGCGACCAAGACGGCTTGGCCGATCAGCGAAAGCGAAACCTCTGTGCCAGCGAGGCGAAGCGCGCTCAGCACGGCGACATCCACGTCGAAGGCGCCCGATACCGCGGAACTTGCGAGGATGCTCGCCGAGCCGAAGCGGGCGGTGAGGGCGGCGCTTGCCGTGGAGACCGTCGCGAAGGCCGCCGCGAAGACAAGGAGGGCGGTAAGCTCGAATGGATTCCGGGCCTGCCGTTCGGGATCGGCATTCGTCTTCGGAACGGACGAAAGTAGCAGGAAGGCGATGGCAGCGAAGGCCGCGGCGGCGGCGAGAGCGGGCGGCCCGGCGACCTCCAGCGCATGCGGGGCGAGGATCAGCATGACGACGCTGACCCGCAGCACCGACACCATGGCAGCAAGCGCCGCCGCCCCCGACAAGGCCCGTGCGTTACCGCCGCTACTTGCCGTCCGCGCGAAAGCGACCGTGACCGCCGTCGAGGAGATCAACGCGCCGGCCAGCCCGCTCACTACCAGCCCGCGGGCCGGACCGAGCAATCGCACTGCGATGTAGCCGAGATAGGAGAGGCTGGCGGTGAGGACGGTGAAGAACCAGATCTCCCACGGATTGAAGCCGCCCCAGGGATCGATGGCGCGATTGGGCAGGAGCGGCAGGATGATCGTCGTCATCACCGCAAGCAGAAGAGCGGAGCGCAGTTCGATCCAGGTCAGACGCTTCAGCAGCGCATGCAGGACTTCACGGCTGGCAAGCACGGCGGCGAGGGCAGCGCCCCCGGCGGCCGCGGCTCGATAGTCGCCGCTGACGGCGAGACCGCCCAGCGCGAAGACGCAGAGGCCGACGATCACCCTGGTGACGCTGAAGCTCTTCTCGGCGATCGCTTCGCGGGCCTGGAACCAGGCGAAGAGCAGCGAGAAGCCGAGGAAGCCGACGGCGAACACCGCCGCCGTCTGCATGCTTTGCGAGAGCGCCGCGAAGATGCCGCCAAGAAGCCCGGAGATCGCATAGGTGCGGATGCCGGCGGTGCGGCTGCCGGCAGGTTCGTCCCGCTCGCGCCAGCCGCGCTCGAGCCCGACCAGCATGCCGATCGCCAGCGCCACACCGAACCGCAAGATCAGGTCGTCCATCAGCTTCACGCCCACCCATTCCGTTCCCGCATAGCGGGGCCGATGACAGGCGGCAAGGTGGAGGTGGCGGAGCGGCTCAGGAAAACCCGGCCAGCATGGCGGCGAACCGACGGCGCGCGGCGTCGCTTGCGCCAACCATGCGGAGGAGCCGGTTCCTCGTCCAGCTCAGCACCGGGCTTTTCAGGGTCGCCAGCTGCGTCAGCCGGTCGGTCCGGCCGAGGACTTCGCGCGCCGCACCGCGCCGGGAGCCATCATAGCGTTGCAGCGGCTCGTCGTTTTGGGTGTCGATCGCGACTGAGAGCGCTTCGGCAAGGGCAACTGCGTCCCGCAATCCAAGGTTCATGCCCTGGCCACCGGCGGGGCTGTGCACATGCGCGGCATCGCCGACCAGTAGCAGCCGCCTGTCATGAAATGTCTCGGAGAGCTTGTGGTGGACGTGAAAACGCGAGCCCCACAGCACCTCCTCCACGCGTGCTCCCGAACGGGGACCTCTTGCGTCGAGGATTGCCTGGACATCGGCAAGATCAGGTTCTGCCGGCGCATCCGGGTGCTGTGCCACAACGCGATAGCGCCGCTCCGACATGGGCGCGACCACGAGCGTGCCTGCTTCGGAGAAATAGAGCGTCACCTCGTCACTGGCGATCGGCCATTGCATCCGCACGTCGGCGAGCATGAAGGAGCCGTAGGTCTTGCCCGGAAAGCCGATCTCGCCCGCGTCGCGAACGGCGCTTCTCATCCCGTCGGCTCCGACAAGATAGTGGCAGTCGAGGCTGACCTCATCGCCAGCCATGTCGAGTGCGATCCTGAAGCCGTCACCCACCTTGTAGAATCGACGGAATTCGACAGGTCGCATCACCTCGTGGCCAAGTACCCGCAGCCGGTCTGTCAGCATGGCTTCGGTCTCGTCCTGGGGGATCATCAGCGCGTGGCGGTATTTTCCCGGCAGTACCGTGAAGTCGATATGAAGAAGAACGTCGTCCCGGTCCCTGATCCTGAAATTCGGCACCTTGATACCCCGAGCCAAAAGGTCCCCGGCCACGCCGAGCATTTCGAGGTTTTCCAGTGTCGCGGCATGGACCACCGCCGCTCGCGAGGTGTTCTGTGCCTCCGGCAATGCATCGATGATACGGAAATCCACTCCCTTCTGCGCTAGCCCGATTGCCGTGGCCAGCCCCGCCGGCCCGGCACCGACGATCAGCACCTGCGTGGATATCGTGCTCATTGAGCTATCCTCCCGAATATCGTAAACGCTTGTTTACTAATGCTCGGACCGAGTTAAGTCAACGGTTGTTTACAAGAGGTGCAGGATGCGGAATGCAGAGGCGACGCGGGAGAGACTTGTGCAGGCGGCGCGCCGGATATTCTCTGAGCGGGGGTACGAGCGTACGACGGTGCGTGAAATTGCCGCGCAGGCCGAAGTCAATCCAGCGCTGATCAACCGTTATTTCGGGGGCAAGGAGCAGCTTTTCGCGGAGGCAGTCTCGGTGGACCTGGCACTGCCTGACCTGAGCGGGTTGGAAAGCGGCCGGATCGGCCTCGCATTGGCCGCCCATTTTTTCCGGCGCTGGGAAGGGGCGGAGCATGACGACCTTCTGCGCACGCTGATCCGAACCGCCGCCACCAATCCCGAGGCGGCTGTCCGCATCCGCGAAATCCTCGGCAGGCAGGTTGCTCCGATGATCAGCCGGGTCGCCGGATCCGAACGCCTGGCCGAGCGCGCCTACCTTGTCGCCACGCAGATCCTCGGACTGGCCTATGCCCGCTACGTAATCAATCTGTCCGACGACGACATCGCCCGCGACACGCTGGTCGCCGCCATAGGCGAGACGCTGCAACGATACCTGACCGCCCCGCTGCAATAGCGGAGGGGATCTGCTCATTATGAGAATAAATGCCCGACCTGAGAGATAGGTGACGTTTTGTACCGGAGACATGGGTAACACTTTCCGCTTTTTCGCGGGAGGTGTTGAT
>NZ_CABFWE030000016.1:0-471932 GCF_902153235.2 Pseudorhizobium halotolerans
CCGCCGCTACCGCCGCAAACACAGCAACCCAAAACCGCCGGAGCGAACTCAAAACTGGATAAAACTTGGGGGCAAGCTCACAACCTGGACACCAGAGAGACTGGAAGTTAAAATTGCAGAAAGCATCGAACGCCGGCGGAATACAGGTCTGCCAGCGCCGCAACTCCAGCCACCAACCAGATGAAACAGAAAGGCCCGGCTTGCGCCGGGCCTCCGAAAACCGCGAACTGCTTACAGCGATTAGTCTTCCTTCTGGAAGTAGCTGTAGTTGCCGTCTTCGCCCTTCTTCCACTCGTACATGACGTAACCCGGGAGCTTCGGGTCGCCCTTCTCGTCGAAGCCCATGTCGCCCAGAGCGGTCGCGAAAGTGTTGGCCTTCATTGCCTCGGCAACGGCTTCCGGATCGTTGGAACCGGCCTTCTTCGCAGCTTCGGCGAGCACCTGCATCGCTGCATAGGAGTACAGCGTATAGGCTTCCGGTTCAAAGCCCGAGGCACGGAACTTCTCGACAAGCTCCTTGTTCTGCGGGGCCAGGCGCGGGTCGGGGCCGAAGGTGTTCAGCGTGCCTTCAACGGCGTCGCCGGCGATCGAGGCCAGTTCGTTGGAGACGATGCCGTCGCCGGAAACGAGCGTGGCGTCGAGGCCCTGGTCGGCAGCCTGGCGGATGATCAGACCAGCTTCGGTGTGGAGGCCACCCCAGTAGATGATCGAAACGCCGGCTTCCTTCATCTTGGCGATGAGGGCGGAGAAGTCCTTGTCGCCGGTGTTGACACCTTCGCGGACGACTTCCGTAACGCCGGCAGCGTTCATCGCCTTCTTCGTTTCCTCGGCAAGGCCCTGACCATAGGGGGTCTTGTCATCGATGATCGCGATCTTCGCGTCCTTGAACTTTTCAGCAAGGTAGGCGCCGGCGATCGAGCCCTGCTGGTCGTCACGGCCGCAGGTGCGGAAGGTGTTCCACAGGCCGCGCTCGGTGAACTCCGGGTTGGTGGAGGCCGGCGTGATCTGCAGGATGCCGTTCTCGGCATAAACCTCGGAAGCAGGAATGGAAACGCCCGAGTTGAAGTGACCAACCACGAACTTCACGCCGTCAGCAACGAACTTGTTGGCAACCGAAATGCCCTGCTTCGGATCGGAGACGTCATCGCCGAGGACAATCTTGACCTGCTCACCATTGATGCCGCCGGCAGCATTGATCTCTGCAGCCGCCTGCTCGGCACCCTTCTGGAGCTGCGCACCGAAGGCAGCGTTCGGGCCGGTGAACGGACCACCGACGCCGATCAGCACGTCAGCCCATGCGCTGCCGCCGAAGGCGACCACAGCTGTCAGTGCGACGGCCGAAAGAAGAGACTTCTTCATCATGTTACTCCCAGTTTTTATAAGCGGGTTGGGTTGAGAAAGCCTGCACGATACCCACCATTATCGCGCCGGAAACTGTTCCACTCTAAGGTCTTGTCACGGTTGAACCTTTCCCCAATCTGAGGCCAGTTTTCCGTGACTGTCAATCTTTCTTCTTCCATGAGAAAGCTGAGGTGCGTTCGTAGAGCCAGTAGTAGTTATTGACCATCTGGCGCGTACGGCAAATGCGGAATCCGATCGTCGAGAACACCAGCAGCAGCACAACGTCAACGACGTAGAAGAAGGGGCTGATGAACGGTCCCTGGAACAGCGCGTAGTGGAGGAACCGCATCACGATCGCGAGCAGCAAGGTGTAGACAATGACGGTGGGATAATTGTCCCACCCCTCGGCCACAGCCTTTCCAGTCCGCCACGCGGTCCAGAAGCCGATCAGCAGGACCAGTGCGCGCAGGACATAGCGAACGCCGGTATCCGTTTCGAAGAATAAACCTTGCATTTCAATCTCTCCCAGTCGCGCCGATCAATGCCGCCCACCCTCGAGGTAGGCAGCGCGCACTTCAGGATTCGTCAGCAGTTCCTTGCCGGTTCCGGACATGGTCACCTTGCCGTTGACCATGACATAGGCGCGGTCCGACAGCTTCAGTGCCGCGAAGGCGTTCTGCTCCACGAGAAAGACCGTCAGTCCCTCTTCCTGGTTGAGTTTCTTGATGGCTTCGAAGATCCCCTTGATGATCAGCGGCGCGAGCCCGAGCGACGGCTCGTCGAGCAGGAGGAGCTTCGGCCGCGCCATCAGCGCGCGCCCGATCGACAGCATCTGCTGCTCGCCGCCGGAAAGCGTGCCGCCACGCTGGCTCTGCCGCTCCTTCAGGCGCGGGAACAGAGTGAAGATCTTCTCGACGTCCTCGTTGAAGTATTTGAGGTTGTCGAGGCCCGCACCCATCTGCAAGTTCTCGTAGACCGTCATGCGCGGGAAGATGCGCCGGCCTTCGGGTGACTGCGCAATGCGACGCCGTGCAATGAGATGCGTCGGTTGCTGCGTGATATCCTCGCCATCGAATATGATCGAGCCGTGGCGGGCCTGCGGGCTGCCGCAGATCGTCATCATCAACGTCGACTTGCCGGCGCCATTGGCGCCGATCAGGCTCACGATCTCCCCACGGTTGACATGCACGTCGACGCCGTCAAGCGCGCGGATATTGCCGTAGAATGTCTGTACGCCCTGGACTTTGAGGAGAGGTTCATCAGCCATCAGATGGTCCCCTCATCCAGTTTTTCCTCGATTTCTTCAACTTCATCATCCTCGACGCCGAGATAGGCCGCGATGACCTTCGGGTCGTTCTTCACGTGGTCCGGCGTGCCATCGGAAATCTTCTGGCCGTATTCCAGCACCACGACATGGTCCGAGATCTCCATCACCACCGACATGTCGTGCTCGATCAGCAGGATCGAGACGCCCTCGTCGCGGATGGAATGCAACAACGCGTTCAACGCCGCCGACTCGCGCGGATTGAGACCCGCGGCCGGCTCGTCCAGGCACAGAAGCTCTGGTCCCGTACACATGGCGCGGGCAATCTCCAGGCGACGCTGAGCGCCATAGGGCAGATCACCCGCAGGATCATCGGCTCGCTCGGTGAGATCCGCCTTGCCCAGCCAGTATTTCGCCTTGTCGATCGCGGCTGCCGATGCCCTGGTATAGGCGGGCAGGCCAAGAAGACCGAGGATCGTGTAGCCTGAAGCCTTCATGAGCGCGTTGTGCTGCGCCACGAGAAGGTTCTCCAGAACAGTCAGCCCGGAGAACAGGCGGATGTTCTGGAAGGTGCGGGATACCTTCGCGACCTTGGTGATCTCGAAGTCCCTTAGCCGCTCGAGAAGATAGGTCTGGCCGTCCTTCTGCTGCAGGGTGATCATGCCCATGGTCGGCTTGTAGAAGCCGGTGATGCAGTTGAAGACGGTGGTCTTTCCTGCCCCGTTGGGGCCGATCAGGGCGGTGATTTCGCCCCGGCGGGCCTCGAACGAGAAGTCGTTGATGGCCATCAGGCCGCCGAACTTCATCGACAGGTGGTCGACCTTGAGGATCGTGTCCTTGTTCATGCTGTTCGTTCCGAGGGTCATCAGCCGTGGCCCTCCTTGGTAAAGCTGCCTGAGACCGCCTTGCGCTCCTTGAGGAAGGCCGTCGGCTGACGCGAACCGACCAGACCACGCGGCTTGAAGACCATGACGGTGATCATCGCCAGTCCGAACAGCAGCATGCGGTAGAGTTCCGGCGTGAAGTCCGGGCCGAAGACGTGCTTCAGGAACTCCATCTCGCGCAACAGCTCCGTACCGCCAACCATGACGACCGCTGCAATGGCGATGCCTGTCAGCGACCCCATGCCGCCGAGGACGACGATCGCGAGGATCACGGCCGACTCCAGGAAGACGAAGCTTTCGGGCGAGACGAAGCCCTGGCGGGTTGCGAAGAAGGCGCCGGCGAAACCACCGAACATCGCCCCGATGGCAAATGCCGTGAGCTTCGTGGTCACCGTATTGATGCCGAGCGAACGGCAGGCGATCTCGTCCTCACGCAAGGCTTCCCACGCTCGGCCAATCGGCATGCGGCGCAGCTTGATACTCACATAGGCTGTCAGCATGCAGAGCGCGAGGATCAGGTAGAAAAGGAAGATCTTGTAGTAGGCGGAGGACATGGAGAGTCCCCACGCCTTGGTGAAATTGTTCGCTGCTCCGACGTCGAAGGACCAGATGCCGAAGAAGGATGCTTTCGGGATACCGGAGATACCAAAGGTGCCCCTGGTCACGTCCGTCCAGTTGATCAGCACGAGGCGGATGATTTCGCCGAAGGCGAGCGTCACGATGGCAAGGTAATCGCCCCGCAGGCGGAGCACCGGAAAACCGAGGATGATGCCCCAGAAGGCGGCAAGGATGCCCGACAACGGCAACAGGACCCAGAAGGACAGGCCGAAATGCTGGGAGAGCAAGGCGTAGGAATAGGCGCCGACGGCATAGAAGGCGACATAGCCGAGATCGAGGAGGCCTGCGAGGCCAACCACGATATTCAGGCCCCATGCCAGCATGACGTAGATGAGGATCTGGATGCCGAAGTTGTCGACATACTTGAGCGATCCCTGCGTTCCGGCGAGCGTTACCGCCACGAACGGATAGATCAGCATGCCAGCGAGCGCGATCTTGAGGAAGTGCGTGTGGAAGAACCCCTTCTCGTCGGATACTTCGGGGACCCCCGCCTTGGCTTTGGCAAGCTTTCGCTTGTCAAGGTGCGGCTTCACGAAGGCAACGACGATGAACCGGCTGACCGCGGCAACGACCACGAAGATCGCCAGCAATCCCCACCGGGTGCGCCAGACCAACTGGTTGTTGATGTTCTGGTACGTCTCGATGCCGACATAGAGAAGGAAGAGGCCGAGGGCCATGGCGCCCGCGAAGAGCGCTTCCTTCAGGGCCTTGCTCATGAGGCCCGTGTTTTCGGAAGTAGAAGCTTGCGACATGTCAAACCTTCTCCACTTCCGGACGACCGAGAATGCCGGTCGGCTTGAAGATCAGCACGAAGGCGAGCAGCGCGAATGTTGCGACGTCCTTGTAGGCGATCGTGAAATAGGCAGACCAGAGCGATTCAATGAGACCGATCAGCAGGCCGCCGAGGACAGCACCCGGAAGGGATCCGATCCCGCCGAGAACGGCAGCCGTGAAGGCCTTGACCCCTGGGATAAAGCCGTCGTTGAACGTCGCGACGCCGTAATACATCAGGTACATCGTGCCGGCGACGGCAGCGAGTGCAGCACCCATCACGAAGGTGATCGAGATCGTGCGATCCACATCCACGCCGAGAAGCGCCGCCATTTTCCGATCCTGCTCCGTGGCGCGCTGGGCACGCCCGAGTGGCGTCTTGTTGACGATATACCAGAAGATCGTCAGCAAAACTGCGGTGACGGCGATGATGATGATCTGCTTCAAGGAGATGGTGATCGCGCCGAAATGGTAGACATCGGTCACGAGCGACGGGATCGGCTTGTTGCGGGGTCCCTGCGTTACCTGGATGAAGTTGGACAGCACGATCGACATGCCGATCGCCGTGATCAGAGGCGCCAGGCGGAATGAGCCGCGAAGAGGCCTGTAGGCCACGCGCTCGATCGTCCAGTTCCACAGGCTGGTCATCAGCATGGCGACCACCAGCATCACCAGCAGCGCCAGCGCGACAGGCACGCCAGCGATGAATGAGGTGAGGATAAGGAAGACGATCAGTGCGGCGAAGGCGCCGAGCATGAAAATGTCACCATGGGCAAAGTTGATCATGCCGATGATGCCGTAAACCATCGTATAGCCGATTGCGATCAGGCCATAGATAGATCCAAGCGTCAGCCCGTTCGCGAGCTGCTGGATAAAGTACTCCATCAATTTTCCCCTGGATGCGGTTCCCGAAGGCCGCATCTTCTCTATTCCCGCCCCGGCGAGTCTCCCGGGCTCCGGCGCGCATCCAATACCGGTTTCAGGTCAAATGTGAAGACAAAAAGCCGAGAACGAGGCGAAAACGCGTCTTTCTCAACAGCCTGCCTATTGAAAAGGCGCAGTTTTCGGTTCCGAGGCAGTCATTCGCCCAAAATTGCTGCGCCTCGCGTCCAAGGCTGTTTCCGTCCCGCGCGCGCACCTGGCAGGCTCGCTTGAGCGGGTGCGAATTTGCGCATGCAGCATCAGAAAAACAACCAGTTGCTTGGTGCGCCATCCCCGCTGTCTCCACCCCGCCTATTCTGAAGCTCCATCAGCGGAGCAAAGACAATGGCCGACAGGACCACCAATCTTGAAATGCCTTTCATCCTTCCCTCTCAGGCACAGAAGCATGTCACCCACAATGAGGCACTGCTTGTTCTGGATACGGTGGTGCAACTGACCGTTGCCGAAGATCGTGCCGATCCCCCGCCCAATCCACCGGAGGGCACCTGCTTCCTGGTCAAAGAAGCAGCTTCCAGCGAGTGGTCTGGCAAGGAGGGACAGATCGCGGCATGGCAGGATGGTGGGTGGACCTTCCACCAGCCTCTTACCGGCTGGCGCGCATGGTTTGCAACGACCGGCGCGCTCAAGGTCTTCTGGGAGGACGAGTGGCGTTCTGTCCTGCCTCTCTCGCCGAGGTTCGAGGGCATCGGGATCAATGCCGACAGTAACGCCACCAACCGGCTGGTTGTCGCCTCCCCCGCCTCGCTTTTCGACCATACGGGAAGCGGCCACCAGATGAAGATAAACAAGGCCGCCGCCGGCGATACCGGGTCGCTGCTCTTCCAGACAGCGTATACGGGCTATGCCGAACTCGGGCTCGCCGGAGAAAACGCCTTTTCGATAAAGGTCAGCGACGGAAGCATATGGAAGACCGCGCTCGCCATCGACGCCGGTGGTCGCCACACGCGACCAAACCAGCCGGCGATGAGGGCCTATCGGACAGGCACCAGCATGACACCGGAGAACGGGCAGCAAACAGGCTTCACGCATTTCGGCGTCAATCGCGGCGGCT
The DNA here is from genome assembly GCF_902153235.2 of Pseudorhizobium halotolerans. Classification (NCBI taxonomy): domain Bacteria; kingdom Pseudomonadati; phylum Pseudomonadota; class Alphaproteobacteria; order Hyphomicrobiales; family Rhizobiaceae; genus Pseudorhizobium; species Pseudorhizobium halotolerans. The sequence continues at coordinate 6,872 of NZ_CABFWE030000016.1, forward strand.
TCGAGCTATCGGGCTCGACCTCCGGCGGTGGCAGCGCAATCCTGGTGCCGGCAAGCGGAATCTATCTGGCGAGCCTGCAGGTCAGGACGGCCTCTTCCTCCAGCCATGTGATTGCGGTCGCCGCGAACGGAAGTCCGACCGCCCTCCAGGTCACGGGCGCCTCCGGCTCATCGGGAACACTTTCCGCCAGCATGATCATGGAACTGGAAGCCGGGGACCTTCTATCCCTTCATCACAGCGGTACCGCCACGGTTCTGCTCGGCGATGGCAGCACGAACCTGTCGCTGGCGATGCTTTAGGTGGCGCGAACAGCAGCATTTGCCGACCGATCAGGCAGGTGGAAGAGATATGCAAACAAGTCCGATCGGCACAAAGCCTGAGGCGTCAGACGGATTTCAACCGCTGGCAGCTTCTGGAACAATTGCTTCGCCACATTTAGGTAAATGTTAAAACTGCGGGTCTAGGCTCCCCTCCGTGGTCTTGTGTTTGTGTAGAGAGTCCCATGACCGAATTGATACGACCCCGAGTTAAATATGTCATCGGCCCCGATGGCAGTCCGCTGACGATCGCCGACCTGCCGCCGGCCAATACCCGCCGCTGGGTCATCCGCCGCAAGGCGGAGGTGGTTGCCGCGGTTCGGGGCGGGTTGCTCAGCCTCGAAGAGGCGTGCGAGCGCTATACCTTGACCGTCGAGGAGTTTCTCTCCTGGCAGTCCTCCATCAACGATCACGGGCTTGCCGGTCTACGGACGACACGGATACAGCAGTACCGGCACTAGGTCCGGTACGGAACGACTTGCAACTTAGGCGCCGAACGGGAGACCACACCGCGGCGCCTTTTCGCATTGGCGACCTTGTTCGATGCCTGCCATGGGGTCTTGGAGCCGCGCCAGCCTTCCCTTCGGGGCCGGCCTCCCTATGTGCGCCCGGTATGCGGTGTGTTACCCAGCGCATAGGGGAAATCAATGGACATCGAACATGAGCCGGCGAAATCCGGCGGCCGTTCCGTGGCACGGATCGAGGGCCACGAGGCAGAGCTCACCTACTCGCGCGCGTCAGCCTCGCTTGTTATCGTTGATCACACCGGTGTTCCGGATGCCTTGCGCGGCCGGGGCGTAGGGCAGGCGCTGGCGTTGCACGCCGTAGAAGAGGCGCGCCGCGGCGGCTGGAAGATCCTGCCGCTCTGCCCGTTCATGCGTGCGCAGGCTCTACGGCATTCAGATTGGAAGGACGCGATAAGCACTTAGGCGACCGTCGGCAGAAAGCCGGCGGACGTTCTCGAAAGGTCAGGAGTGAGATGCGCCAGAACCGCTCGTTCAGGCGCGGGCGCGCATTGCGCCGTCTCGCTCCTCCAGGGCTGCTGCCTTGGCGAATTCGGCCTGGGCCTCCTCCAGCGCCAGTTCCGCAGCCTCCTGCTGGACCTTCAACTCGCGGATCGAGACCTGCAGGTTGTCTGCCCTCTGGCGAGCCGCCTTCGCAAAGGTGGGATAGGCGAAATGGGCCGGATCAGAAATTCCGGACTTCTTCTCCTCCAGACCGATCTGGTATTCGAGTTCCTTCGCCATCCGCTCGAACTCAGACATCATCATCTGTAGCTGCTGCAACTGGCGGCGTTTCTCATTGACCTGAAATTCCTTCAGGCGAACTAGGCTGTCACGCGACTTCATACGCAATACTCCGTGGGTAGCGGCACCCCGCCTGTAACCGGATCGATACACTCCCGGTTAAAAATATCCGTTCGTGTTAATCCAGACTCCGTCCGCGTTAACCTTTCGTTTACGGGCATCATTAACAATACGGGTGATCATTTAAGGGTCGGTAAATGCCGAGGCCGAAATTGGGCGCGACAATGGAGAGTCGCATGAATCACTTAGCGGGTTTTCTTCACGCGATGGTTCAAGTCAGGCGATGACCAATCCTCATGGTAAATCAGTTGGCTGAGCTTTATGCTTAATAAGTTCGATATCTCTTGCCAGAGTGAATCAGAATTTGTTAACCATTTGGTGGCAGCTTCCAAATCAGGCGCGGCTGGATCCGTATCGCTCAGGTGGGACGGACTGCCTGAGCGGCGGTAAAGGGGAAAAACATGCGGGTTCTACTCATCGAAGATGACAGCGCGACAGCGCAGAGCATCGAACTGATGCTGAAATCGGAAAGCTTCAACGTCTATACGACCGACCTGGGCGAAGAGGGCGTCGATCTCGGCAAGCTGTACGACTACGACATCATCCTCCTCGACCTGAACCTGCCCGACATGTCGGGTTACGAGGTTCTCCGCACGCTGCGGCTTTCCAAGGTCAAGACACCGATTCTTATCCTCTCCGGCATGGCCGGCATCGAGGACAAGGTACGCGGCCTCGGCTTCGGCGCCGACGACTACATGACCAAGCCTTTCCACAAGGACGAACTGGTAGCCCGCATTCACGCCATCGTTCGTCGTTCCAAGGGCCACGCGCAGTCGATCATCATCACCGGCGAGCTCATCGTGAACCTCGACGCCAAGACGGTGGAAGTCGGCGGTCAGCGCGTTCACCTCACCGGCAAGGAATACCAGATGCTGGAGCTGCTCTCGCTCCGCAAGGGCACGACGCTGACGAAGGAAATGTTCCTGAACCACCTCTATGGCGGCATGGACGAGCCGGAGCTGAAGATCATCGATGTCTTCATCTGCAAGCTGCGCAAGAAGCTCGCCAATGCGGCCGGCGGCGCCAATTACATCGAAACGGTCTGGGGCCGCGGCTATGTGCTGCGCGAGCCGGAAGGCAACGAATACGCCGAGATCGCCTGAACGGGCACCCCGCCCAATCGCCTTGACGACGCCCGCGCTTGCCGCGGGCGTTTTTGTATGTGGCAACAGGTTGCGGTCACGCTCCCTGCAGTGCTTGAACAGTCGCAGCCGTGCAGCTGTCGATATACGCTTGTCCGGAGGGGATATCAGGCGGCGACCGCCAGGCCACCGAAGACCGAGGTGAGGATCTTACGGTCGAAGGGCTTGAGCAGGAAGTCGTTTGCGCCGGCGCGCTTGCCGAGCATCATCTTCTTCAGGTCCGCCTCGATGACACAGTAGAAAATGCGGACATCCTTGCCGTTCGGCAGGCCCCTGACCGCCTGGATCACGTCCAGGGCGCCTTCCAGTGCGGCATCCACGATGAGGAAGGCTGGCAATTCGGCTTGGCAGCGACTGATCGCCTCGCGAGCGCTCTCGGCCTCGACGACCACGAACCCGAGTTCGGACAGGATACGCTTTCCGACCTTGCGGACGACATCCGAACCATCGGCAATCATCAGGCGCTGCATTGACCACTCCCACCAATGGCCCTGCCTTTGGACAGGGACAAGCTCCAGCATAGGCCTATGCCGCTAAGGAATGGTTACCGGACGTCTTAAAGTCGATCAGGTCGGACGGGCTTCGGCGATGAAGACGATCTTGTCCTCCGACACGACGTGCCGGAGATCCATGCGGCATTCCTCCGCCAGAAGCACGGTATAGTAGGGCTGGATGGTGTGAGCGTCGACCGGCTCTTCCAGCGTGCTTTCAGCGATCTCTACAAACTTTGCCGGCACGCGCATCATCCGCCCCTTGATGGTGATGATGAACCGGGCATCGTATTCCGGGTTTTCCAGCGTGACGTCAATCGAGCCGCCGCGCGGGATGCCGCCATAGGCCACCAGGAAGAGGTTGAGCAGGAGCTTGACGCGGTTCTTGGCGACGATGGCGCGCGGTCCGTTCCACGTCACCTCCGTCTTCTTCTCTGCCGAAGCGAAATCCTTCGCCGCCTTCTCCGCCTCGCCAGTGTCGATCGACGCACCGACGGAACCGGATGCGCCGAAAGCAAGCCGTGCGAACTTGAGGCGAACGGCGGCATTGAGCGCCGAGGTGCGGATCAGGTCGAGCGCATCGCTGTCGGACGCGCCCTCGTCGAGAAGTTCCAGGCCGTTGTTGATCGCGCCGACCGGCGAGATGACGTCGTGGCAGACGCGACTGCACAGGAGCGCCGCAAGATCTGGCCCTTCGAGGGTGAGATTCGGGTTCTTGGGCATATTTCTCTCCTGATGCTGGTCACGCGACCGCTGATGCCTCAGCAAGGTTGCGCGAACATGGCGTGACCCCGGCCATAATGACAACATATTTGGTAAACCGATTGTTAAGACCCCTCGACACAATATGGGAAACCCGCACCCGTACCGACAAACAAGACGGACCGAACGATGCGCCTTTATGACAACTCCCCCCTCGCCCGCCTTGCTGCGACGATGCTCGCCCTGCTCGTGATCACCGCGGCAACCGTGCGGCCAGCGCTGGCGCAGGACAGCAGCCAGTACTCGGCGCAGGAAGTGATCGACGCCGGCCACAGCTTCTTCGGCAATACCAGCGGCGGCCTGGCCAAGGTCGTGGAGAGAGCCTTCGAGCAGTATGGCCTTCCGAACGGCTATATCCTGGGCCAGGAGGGCTCGGGCGCCTTCATCGCCGGCCTGACCTATGGCGAGGGCGAACTTTACACGAAGAACGCAGGCCAGCACCCGGTCTTCTGGCAGGGCCCGTCATTGGGCATCGACTATGGCGGCCAGGGGTCTCGCGCGATGATGCTGGTCTACGACCTGCCGGCGATCGAGGCCCTCTACGCCCGCTTCGGCGGCGTCTCCGGCTCTGCCTTCGTCGTCGCCGGTGTCGGCATGACCGTCATGCGCAACAATGATGTCGTCCTGGTGCCCATCCGCACCGGCGTCGGCGCGCGGCTCGGCATCAATGTCGGCTACCTGAAGCTGACACGTTCACCGACGTGGAACCCATTCTGATCCAGCCGATTATCCCTTCCGGCCACAGGGAGGGATTTCATGCATTCCGAACCATTCGACGACGATGCACTCGCTTGCGGGCGAACAGGGGTTATGCTTAAAGGCTTGGCAATCCCTCAAACCATCCAGGCCGGCGGTACCGCATCGTGATCCAGTTCGCCCTTCTTTTCGGCTTGGGTTTCCTGACCGCCGCACTCCTCGCAATGCTGATCGCGCCTGCCATTCACGGCAGGATTGTCCGGTACACGGAGAACCGCCTCAAGGCGACCATGCCGATCAGCCCGCAGGAGGTGCGTGCCCAGCGGGATCTTGCACGCGCTGTGTATGCGGCCGAGAACGCCCGCACAAAGCAGGAGCTGGTGGACGAGCGAGACAAGTCGCTGGCCTTGAAGCTGCGCCACGAAAAACTGGCGGAAGAGGCGCGCCGACTCCAGTCCGAGAACCACGACCTGCAGATGCAGATCAACGACATGGACGTCGAAGCAGCGGACCTGCGTTCGCGCCTGCGCCAGGAAGACAGCTACATCCAGCAACTGAAAGCGGCTGTCGAGGCGGCCGAAGAGGCGGATGCGGCAAAGGGCATGGAAATCGAGACCCTCGAGCGGCAACTCGCGAAGATGACCACCGACCTGGACGGTCTGCGCATCGACATCTCGGCGCGCGATACCGAGATCGAGAACCTGAAGTTCCGCATCACCTCGCTTCGGGACGAGCGCGACGCGCTACGGGCCGACATCAAGCTGCAGACCTCGCGGGCCAAGGACGCAGAAACGAGGCTGTCTCAGGAAGAGCACCGCGCCATGCGCCTGGAGGACAAGCTCGCCCGCGAGATTGCCGCTCGCAGCGACAAGGAGAATGCACTCGAAAGACGCCTTCAGGAGATCGAGCGGCTGAAGGAGAAGCTCAGGAACTCCGGATCGGAAACGCGTGAAGTGTCCCGCGTTTCAAGAAAGTCTGGCAAGTCCAATGGCGTGTCATTGAAGGACGTCTCGACTCCCAGAAACGAAGCTGCCGAACTGCCTGAAGCGAATGGTAACGCAGACGCTTCGATTTCCGATGTGATCGCGGCCTCGCCCGAACTGTCCGCCATGGCCGACGATGTCCACAATCGCTCCAGGGCGCTTTCTGACCGGCTGCTGAAGGCGAAATCGGATGTTCATGATGAAGCCTTGCGAGATGAACTTGCGTCGATCGCCGCGACTATGGTTGCGCTGACGGCGAAGGCGGAAGGACCGGATTCGCCGATCTTTCCAATTCTCGCCACCAAGCAGTCCACCTCATCGGCCGACCGCGAAAGCCTGGCCGCGCGCGCGGCAGCGGCGATCGGTGCGCCCCAGGAGGCCGCAAGCTGACCTAGATGCGGCCTTGTCCGGCGGCGATCTGGTAGAGAGCCACGGCAGTTGCGGTTGCCGCATTAAGGCTGTCTAAGCCCGGCGCTTGGGCGATCCTCGCCGTATCGAACCTCTCCAAAATATCCTGGGGAAGGCCCGCCCCTTCCGTCCCAGTCGCAAGTGCGACACGGGGAGCCGCAGGAATATCGCGGACGTCGGTCGATCCGGAAGGCGACAGCGCCCACACATGAAAACCGGCCTCCACGAGCGCCGAGAGATTGTCCGCGATCGTGCCACCCCTCGCATAAGGCACCTTGAGCACCGTCCCGACGGACACCCGCAAGGCCTTCCGGTAGAGCGGATCGCAGCAGGTCTCGTCCAATAGGACGGCATCGGCTCCGAAGGCCGCAGCATTGCGGAAGATCGCGCCGATATTGTCGTGGTTCGAGATCCCGCAGGCGGCCACCACGAGCGAGCGCTCCGGCAGCCCCTCCAGCAGTTGTGCAGGCTCTAAGCAACTGAGACGCCGGCCAAGGGCGAGCACGCCCCGATGCAGGTGGAAACCCGCGATCGCATCGAGAACCTCGGCCGACGCGACATAGACAGGCACATCAGCGGGGAAGGCCGACAATTCCTCGGATAGTCCGGCGACCCTGTTCTCGAGAAGCAGGATCTTCCCCGCAGCGAAAGCATCTTTCCGCGAATGCGCGGCCGCAAGCATGCTCAGCACCACCGTGCCTTCGGCAATGAACCGGTGCTCGCGGCCGGTCAGGTCGCGCTCACGGATGTTCCGGAACTCGGCGATGCGCACATCGTCCGGATCGCAGATGCGGATCAGGTCAGCGGCCACGGCTCAGGGTGCAGTCCCGACCGAGACGTCGGCGACCATCCGGCCAAGCGAAAGGTCAAAGACCAGTGCCTTCTGCGCGCCCGCAACGCGCCCGTAGAACAGAAGCTGCGAACCGGAGATCGAGACCGACTGGATCTCGAACCCTGCTGGAAGATCGACGGAAGAGGTGAGCGGCTGGTCCGACGGCACTGCAAAGCCCGACGAGGCAACGGGAGCATCATCCGGCCGCTGCGAGACCTTGTAGACAACCGCTGCGAGGACCGCCATAAAGCAGACGAACAGAATGCCGCCCGAGACGAGTTGCAGAAGTACCATCTTCCGGCGGATCCTTTCCATTGCCGGATCAAGCGGTTCTTCCTGTTCCTCGGGATCAGGATGGGCCATTGCTGAACGTCCTCGCTGCTTTCGGATTACCGTGAATGAACGACCCCTTTAAACAAGCCGGTGCGCCAAGGAAAGTGCTGGTTGCCAATGAAGACGCGCAAGGCCGGCTGGACGCCTGGCTGACAACGGCGCTGGAGGGAGAGTTTTCGCGCAGCCGCATCAAGGGCCTGATCGAGCAGGGAGCCGTCTCGCTGAAGGGGACAGTCTGCACCGAGCCGAAGCGGAAGATTGCGCCGGGCGATGCGGTGGAGATTGTTCTGCCCGAACCGGAGGATCCGGAACCGAAGGGCGAGGACATACCGCTCGACGTGCTCTACGAGGACGAGGACGTCATCGTCATCCTGAAACCTCCCGGACTCGTCGTCCATCCCGGCGCCGGCAACTGGACCGGGACCCTGGTCAATGCGCTGATCCACCACTGCGGGGAGAGCCTGTCGGGAATAGGTGGCGTCCGGCGACCGGGCATCGTCCACAGACTGGACAAGGATACCAGCGGGGTGCTGGTTGCTGCCAAGAACGACATTGCCCACCGGCACCTGGCCGCGCAGTTCGCCGATCACGGACGGACCGGGCCACTGGAACGGGCCTATCAGGCGGTCGTATGGGGCCGGCCGAAGCAGTTGAAGGGAACAATCGATGCACCGCTCGGCCGCGGAGGCGGCGACCGTACGAAGCGTGCGGTGAAGCGCGAGGACAGCGACGACGCGCGTGAGGCAATTACCCATTACGAAGTGGTCGAGCGCTTTCACGAGAAACCCGACGCAACCGCCCTCGCCTCGCTCGTCGAATGCCGGCTGGAAACGGGACGCACGCATCAGATCCGGGTCCACATGGCCCATATTGGCTGCCCGCTTATCGGAGATTTGGACTACAGCGGCGGCTTTCGGACGAAGGTGAACCTCCTGCCGGAGCCGGCCAAAACGGTCGCCGGCCGCTTCAATCGGCAGGCCCTTCACGCGTTCCTCCTTGCCTTTGAGCACCCCCGTTCCGGGGAGGTCATGGAGTTCGAGGCTCCGATGCCGGAAGACATGCAGGAACTGGTCGACGCCCTGCGATGTTAGGCACCATATCGAAGGCGCAGCTTCATTACAGATATGTAATGGAATAACGTTCATGTGATGCCGGCCCGCCGCTTGCATCAATGTTCTGCCGTACTTATCTGTCACTTGGGTCGGTGCGGGATCGGAAATGATCCGTGCCGTTTGGCTCGCCTCAGCGCCTGTCGCTCGTGAAGAGGGAGCCAGGAGAAATCTATCGGAAGGGGGTGCTTTATGGCCCGCAATACACTGCCGTCGATTACGGCCGGCGAAGCCGGTCTCAATCGCTATCTTGATGAAATCCGCAAATTTCCCATGCTTGAGCCGCAGCAGGAGTACATGCTCGCCAAGCGTTACGCCGAACATGGGGATCGCGACGCCGCACATCAACTGGTGACCAGCCACCTACGCCTCGTGGCAAAGATCGCCATGGGCTACCGCGGCTATGGCCTCCCCATTGGCGAGGTCGTCTCGGAAGGCAATGTCGGCCTCATGCAGGCCGTCAAGAAATTCGATCCGGAACGCGGCTTCCGTCTCGCCACCTATGCGATGTGGTGGATCAAGGCCTCGATCCAGGAATACATCCTGCGCTCGTGGTCGCTCGTGAAGATGGGCACTACCGCCAACCAGAAGCGCCTGTTCTTCAACCTGCGCAGGCTGAAGGGCCGTCTTCAGGCGATCGAGGAAGGCGACCTGAAGCCCGAGCAGGTGGCCGAGATCGCCACCAAGCTGAATGTTTCCGAGGAGGAAGTGGTTTCCATGAACCGCCGGCTCTCCGGTGATGCCTCCCTGAATGCGCCGATCCGCGCGACGGAAGGCGAATCCGGACAATGGCAGGATTGGCTCGTGGATGACCAGGACAGCCAGGAAGAAGTGCTGATCGAACAGGACGAACTGGATACGCGGCGGCGAATGCTCGCCAAGGCAATGGGCGTCCTGAACGAGCGCGAGCGCCGTATTTTCCAGGCCAGGCGTCTGGCCGATGATCCGATCACACTGGAAGAGCTCTCGGCCGAATTCGACATCAGCCGCGAGCGCGTCCGCCAGATCGAAGTTCGTGCCTTCGAGAAGGTTCAGGAAGCGGTTCAGAAGGAAGCACTGGCCCAGGCCAATGCACTGCGCGTCGTCGACGCCTGATCGCGATACGATTTTGTGACATCCAAAGAAAAGGCCGGCGGATCGCTCCGCCGGCCTTTCCTGTCACTGCCCCGCTGGTGCCGGGGCTGGGGCCGGTGTTGTGCTTCCGCTGAGCGCGCTCCACTCGCGGATTGCTTCGTTGAAGGCCTGGGTTCCCGCCTCCCCCTTCTGCATGGTCAGGAGCGCCCGTCGTCCGTTGCGGTAGGCAAGCGGAATATCGATCCAGTTCCGCGTCCGCAGAAGTTCGATATTGGTCGCCCGGGCGTCGGGGAAATCGTTCAACGCGATCATGTGGAAATCGTCGGTGATCTTCGCCGGCACGGCGATCAGCGCGTCCCCACGATCCTGCTCCGTCTGCTTCATCGCGATCCGCTGGACGCTGTCGATCGCTCCGCCTTCGAAACCGGGCGGAACCGCGAAGACGATCTCCACCAGATGGCTGGCGGGGAGCGATGGATCGGTATTGCGCTTGAACGTCAGGAGCGCGGTCAAACCACGGCCAGGCACGTTGATGCGGCCCTGCACGACAGGTTCCTGTCTGCCATTCTGGCCGGCTTCCTGCTGGAGGGTCCATGACACGGCACCCTCGATGGCCGTCGGCGCCGTCTGGCCAAGACGCTCCTCGTAGAGGAACATTTTCTCGCCAGCGAGCGCCGCGGCATCCGCCGGAGTGGCGGACGGTTCGGCCGGCGCCTCGGCAGCAGCACCCGCTTCCGCAGGCGTTGCAGGTGGAGCGTTCAGCTGCGCAACCGATTGTCCTTCCCCGGTGGCACCTGCCGCTGCGGGACCTTCGTCTACCTCTGTGCCATCGGGCAGCAGCCGCTGCGTGAACTTCGCGTCCGCGGCAACACCGTCTTCCGGCGCCGCAGGAGCGGTGTCGGTTTCGGCGGCTTCACCTTCAGGGGGAGCAGCCTCCTGTACCGTTTCCGGTGGTTCTGCAGCCGGCTCCTCCGTCGTTGCCGTCGGGGCTACAGCGGGTGTCGATGTGTCGGACAGGCCCGCGACATCGGTGATCGCGTCTCTGTTGATCCAGAGCGCATAACCACCGGCGGCAACGATCAGCAGGCCGATCAATGCCAGGATCGGCCCGGTATAGCTGCGCTTCTTGGGCGCCACGCGGTAGGTGCGCGGCGGCGGCGGAACCATGTCCTCGTCGGCCTCGGCGCCGAGAACAGCCGCACCGGCCGCAGGAAGCGCGTCCTTGTTGTAGCCGATGAGTTCCTCGAGATCGCTCCAGGGATCGCTTTCGTCCTTCCGGGGCGGCTGGTCGGTGGCAACCGGCGAGGCATAAGCGGCCTCGTCTTCCGGCCGCCCCAGGCCCGCGTGCTCGGCCTGCCCAAGGGCCGGGAAATCGGCAACCGACGGCATCCGCACGGAGTCGGCGGAGACATGCGTCTCCTCGCCAAAATGCGCCTCGACCGGTTCGATCAGGCGCTGGTGCTCCGGCGAAGCATCCGCAGGCTGAGCGCTGGTCTCGAATGACTCGCCCTGATCCCAGGCAGGCGTGGCATCCTTCCGAGGCTCCTCCGGCGGCCAGATCCACTCGTCCGCGGCAGCGGGTGCGGCTGGCTGAACCTCCTCGGGATGCCATCCCCGGTCCTCTTCCACCGGGGGTACCGGGGAGACCGTCTCCTGCGGCTCGTGATCAACCCGGGGCTCTTCTTGGGCGGGATACGCGTCCTCCTCTGCCGGCCAAGCGGCAGGCTGGACCTCCGTTTCCACGTGAGGCGGTTCGCCGGTTTCCGCCGGTCCGGCCCCAAAGTCCGGATACTGGTCGTGCTGGCTGCGAGCCTCGGTCTCCTGCGCCCACGGCTCCTCTGACGCTTCGGCGAATCTATCGGGTTCCTCCGACGGCGCCACGTAGTCCTGTTCGTGCGCCGCAAGTGGCTCTGCCGCATGCGGATCCGCGACAGGCTGGTCGTACTCGTGAACAGGCTGGCCGTAATCGACCTGGCTCTCCGCCGCCTCGCCAAAAGGCTCTCCGGTGTCTTCGGGCCGCGTCGCCGGAAGCTCGTCGTCCTGCCGCCACTCCATTGCAGATGCCACCGGAGCTTCCGGTTCGGCCTCGGCAAACGGCGGCTGCTCGGGCACCGGCTCCTGCTCATCAACGACATCAGGCGCCAGTGGTATCGGCGCGGCGGAAGGTTCGTCGGCCGGCAGTGCCTCGGCATGCTCCGCCTCGACGGCTTCGATCGCCGCCTCGAGCTTGCCCATCTGCCTGAGGATCATGTCCTCGGACGGCGTGGGCTTCATGTTTTCGAGCTGCCGCCGAACCGCACCGCGCGCCTTGTCGTACACTTTTGCACGCATGTCCGGCGTGTTGTTCGCCAGACCGTCCACAGCGCGGCGGATAACCGCTACAAAATCTGCCATCAGCACTTTCTCATGGTCACCGGTCGATTAACCGGCTGGTAACGATACGTGGCCGGAACTTTAATCCTCAAACGGATCGGTCACAAGTATGGTGTCGTCGCGTTCCGGGCTCGTGGAAAGTAGGGCGACAGGGGCGCCGATCAACTCTTCCACCTGGCGGACATACTTGATCGCCTGCGCCGGCAGGTCCGCCCACTTGCGCGCCCCGACGGTCGATTCCTTCCAGCCTTCCAGCGTGATGTAGACGGGCTCGACACGGGCCTGCGCCGCCTGGCTTGCCGGAAGGTGGTCGATCTCCTGGCCGTCGAGCTTATAGCCGACGCAGATCTTCAGTTCGTCGAGGCCGTCGAGAACATCAAGCTTGGTGAGCGCGATCCCCGTTATTCCATTGGTGGCCACCGACTGGCGCACCAGAGCCGCATCGAACCAGCCGCAACGGCGCTTCCGACCGGTGACGGTTCCGAACTCATGACCCTTTTCGCCGAGGAACTGTCCGATCTCGTCGTGAAGTTCGGTCGGGAACGGCCCCTCGCCGACCCGCGTCGTATAGGCCTTGGTGATGCCGAGGATATAGCCGAGCGTACCGGGACCCATGCCCGAGCCGGCGGCCGCCTGGCCGGCGACGGTGTTCGACGAGGTCACGAAGGGATAGGTGCCGTGGTCAATGTCGAGCAGCGAACCCTGCGCGCCCTCGAATAGGATGCGGGCGCCCTTGCGGCGCTCCTTGTCGAGAAGCAGCCAGACGGTTTCCCGGAACGGCAGAACGCGCTCGGCAACCGAAGTCAGTTCCTCCATAATCGTCTCGTGGGACACCTCCGGCGCACCAAGACCGCGGCGGATAGCATTGTGATGGGTCAGGATGCGGTCGACCTTGCCGCCCAGCGTATCGAGATCGGCGAGATCCATCACCCGGATCGCACGGCGGCCAACCTTGTCCTCGTAGGCCGGACCGATGCCGCGCCGCGTCGTGCCGATCTTCGTGCCGCTGTTGGAGGCCGCGTCCTCGCGCATGCCGTCCAGTTCCCGGTGGAGCGAGAGGATGAGGGTCGCATTGTCGGCGATGCGAAGGTTATCCGGGGTGATCGTCACGCCCTGCTTCGCCAGCTTGTCGATCTCGGCGATCAGCGCATGCGGGTCGACCACGACGCCATTGCCGATGACCGCCATCTTGCCGGGACGCACGACGCCCGAGGGCAGCAGGGACAGCTTGTAGCTGACGCCGTCGATCACGAGGGTATGACCGGCATTGTGCCCGCCCTGGAAACGCACGACGATGTCGGCACGCTCCGAGAGCCAGTCCACGATCTTGCCCTTGCCCTCGTCACCCCATTGGGAGCCGACTACCACGACGTTCGTCATCTTTCGCTTTCCTGTTTCCGCGCAAGCTCTTGCGCCAACTCAAACCGGCGCATCTATAAGGCCTAGTTTCGAGGATTGCGATCTGTTTGTGCCTCCAAAAGAGGTTTTTACGTGACAAAACCGCGGGCCGCGGTCTATCTGCGATCGGCCCACGCTGCATCCACCCTGCTCTCCGACGGAGATGATCTTGCACAGAACCGCATATCTTTGTCTCGTGATCGCAACGCTGTCATGGGGTGGCAATGCCGTGGCCGGCAAGCTTGCGCTCGGGCATATCAGCCCGATGATGCTGACCTTCTGGCGCTGGGCGATCGCAGTCGCAATCATCTTCGCGATCTCCCTGCCGCAACTGAGGAAGGACTGGCCTGTCGTGCGAAAGCGGCTGCCGATCCTGATCTTTTACGGCGTCATCGGCTACACGACCTTCAACGCAGTGCTCTACACTGCCCTCAAATACACCACGGCCATCAATGTCGCGATCGAGCAGGCCGGCATTCCGATGCTGATCTTCCTCATCAACTTCGTGCTGTTCAGAACGCGGGTATCGCTCGCGCAGGTATTCGGCTTCTCCCTGACGCTCGTCGGTGTCGCCCTGACGGCATCGCATGGCGACCTCGCCAGCCTCCTCGACCTCACGCTCAATTTCGGTGATGCGCTCATGTTGATCGCCGTCGTTGCTTATGCCGTCTACACCGTATCGTTGCGGTGGAAGCCGGTCATCGACTGGCGCACGCTGATGGCCATCCCGGCGTTCTTCGCGCTTCTGACGACGGTTCCGCTGGTCCTGTGGGAACATGCCGGTGATGCAGCAATCTGGCCAGATACACGCGGCTGGGTAATCGCCCTCTACACCGCGCTATTCGCGTCGCTGCTCGCGCAGGTGCTCTACATCAAGGGTGTCGAAGGGATCGGCCCGAACCGCGCGAGCCTTTTCATCAATCTGATCCCCGTCTTCGGCACGCTGCTTTCCGTGGCGATCATCGGGGAGGAACTGCAGTTCTTCCACATTGCCGCGCTCGTGCTGGCGCTGGGCGGAATCGCGATCGCCGAAAAGGGAAAGCCCGCCTCCTCTTGAAGGAAGGCGGGTGCGGAGAAGGACCGACACTGCAGAAGATCAGATGTCGGCGTATGCCGGCTGGATCGCGCCCTGCCCCCAGGTGCTTGCCGAAGAACGGGAACCGGCCGTGATGCGCTTGCCGATCATCGTCAGGCGCTCACCGAGGATGACCTGCCCCCGGTCGGTCGAGACGACGAGAACCCGCTCCACACTGCCGGAGCTCGTCAGCGCGTAGGAAATCCGCATAGCACCAGCAGGCCAGCCGAGCGCAGCGAGACGTTCGCGCTTCAGATCCGCACAATCGTGGCAGCGCTCGCTGCCGATTGCGCTGGCGAGATCCGGAGCAAAGCCGTCGAAGTAGCTGTCGATGGCTCTGATGGACGTGTTGACGCTGCGGTTGATGCGCGCCAGTTCCAGGGCGCGTGACCGGGTCAGGGCCGGAACTTCTGCTCCCACACTGGACCGGATCGGACCGTTCATCGCCAGGTCGTACTGGACGGCAGGCGACGAGGCAAAGGAGCGGGCAAAACCGCCGGGGCCGCCAGCCTGCGCGGAGCCGCCAGAGACGAGAGCTGCCATGAATGCCGCAGCCAGGAGAGTTTTCATCGGCATGTTCGAAACCCTGTTTTGATGGACAGCGTTTTCCGCCGTCTCGCTTGATGTTCCGAAGTCATCTCGGATCTATGGGCTTCATGCCGCCTATGCCCTCACCATAGACGAACGCCTTTTCGGGGCGCTTAAGTCGAAAGATGCAATTTTACGGAAATCGGATTTTTTCCTGTCTTGGCACAGGTCGCGACGGGACGCCTTTCGGACACGCGACCGCGGCCCTGAAACCTTTCGTTAAATTTTACGCGTCATTAATCTTCCGAAACGAGAGGTTAAGCGATGCGTATTGCGTTCTCCATCGCGCTCCTGTTGCTGCTGTCTGCCTGCGCATCGGCACCGAGCCGGATCAACAATGCCTGTGCAGTGTTCGAGCAGAAGGACGGGCTATTCAACAACTGGTCGCGAGAGGCGAGGAAGGTCGAGCGCGAGTTCGGCGTCCCGGTGCCGGTGCTGATGGCGACGATCTACACGGAATCCGGTTTCAAGGCACATGCCCGCCCGCCCCGCACCAAGCTGCTCGGCTTCATCCCATGGAAGCGGCAGTCGTCTGCCTATGGCTATGCGCAGGCGCTTGACGGCACCTGGCTCGAATATCAGCGATCCACCGGACGCTGGTCTGCCCGCCGCAGCGATTTCGGCGACGCGATCCATTTCGTCGGCTGGTACCACAACCGCAGCAGCGTCAAGAACGGCATTCCCCGCAACGACACCTACAACCTTTACCTCGCCTATTATTCCGGCCATGCCGGTTATTCCCGAGGCAACTTTACCGCGACGGCCAGGAAGGCAGCGCAGCGCTCCGCCGGCATAGCGCAGAAATACGAGGCCCAGTTGCGCTCCTGCGGCTACTGACGAAAAAGCCGCCGGACAAGCCGGCGGCCGCATGAGACTGTTTCAGCCCGATCAGTAGATATCGAAGGGGAAGTATTTGGCGACGATCTTGCCGTAAGTGCCGTTGGCAACGATCGCGTCGATCGCCTTGTTGAAGCGCTCCTTCAACTCTTCCTCACCCTTGCGGATGCCGATACCGGCCTCTGTCTCCGTGCCCGGCACGTCGCCCACCATGGCGCAGCAATCCTTGCCGTCACCGTTCAGCCAGTCGACGACGACGAACTTGTCGGAGATCAGCGCGTCGATACGACCGTTCTGCAGATCGGCTGCCGCTTCTTCCTGCGTCGGATAGAGCTTCACCTCGATGCCGGCCTTCTCATAGACGTCGGTGGCATAGTTGGCCTGGGTCGTGGAGGCCTGGGCACCGACGACCTTGTCCTTCAGGTCCTCGACCGAGACGCCCTTCACGTCGCCATCCTTCGGCGCGATGACGGCAAGCGGCGTCGTATAGTACTTGTTGGTGAAGTCGATCTGCTGCTTGCGCTCCTCGGTGATGCTCATCGACGCGACGATGGCGTCGTACTTGTTGGCCATCAGGCCGGGAATGATGCCGTCCCAGTCCTGCGCCACGATGGCGCACTTCGCCTTCATCTCCTCGCAGAGTGCATTGGCGATATCGACGTCGAAGCCCTTCAGCGACCCATCCGTGTCCGTGAAGTTGAAGGGCGGGTATGCTCCCTCGGTCGCAATACGAATTTCGGCGTCCTGCGCCGCGGCGAAGGACGTAAAGGCGGCGGTCATGGCGAAGACTGTCGATGCTAGCAGTGTTTTTTTCATGTGCTCCATCCTCTGTGACGGCACAGGGCCGTACGGCATCCTAGCGGCAGGAGACGCCGCTTGAGAAGCCGTTTTCGTCGAACCGGCGCGGGTCATACTGAGGGAAACAAGAATGGCCGGCTCCAGCCAGCGACCGTCGATGAAGAACTTGGTGATTGCTCATGGGCGCGGCTCCGCTGCGGAAGGCGGCCCCACTATCGGGCACACCCGATCCGTCCGCAAGCGGAATGCCTCGCCTTTCTAGCTGCCGTAGCGGGCGAGAAAATGCTTGGCCGCATCGATCTCGACCGCACGGATCTCGTGCCCGCCCGGATGCCATTCGAGCTCCACCTCGTCGCCCGACCGCCGGAAATAATCGGCGAGCGACTGAGTCAGTTCTACGGAGGCGATCGGATCGCGCTCTCCCGCGGTAATGAGGACCCTTCCACCCACCTTCTCCGTCCTTTCCCTTGGCTCGAACGGGATGAGCGGATGCATGAGCACGGCGGCCTCGAAGAGGCCCGGCTTGTGGATCAGCATGCTCGCGAGGATGTTGGCGCCGTTGGAAAAGCCGAGCCCGATGACCGGGCCTGCCTTGTAGAACTCCCGGTTCGCGGCGACGAATTCGCTCATGCGGTTCGTCGCCCGGGCCAGATCCTCGCAGTCATAGACACCTTCCGCCTTGCGACGGAAGAAGCGTGCCGCTCCGTGTTCCGAAATGTCGCCGCGTGGCGAGATGATGGTCGCCTCCGGCAAGAGGTGGCCACCGAAATCGAAAAACTGGTTCTCGTCGCCGCCGGTCCCGTGGAACACGAAGAAGATCGGCGCACCGGCTGCACCGGGCCGCGCCCGGTGCATGTAACTGTCATGGCTCATGATTGCCTCCTTGCGCGCCTAACATCCTAAGCGTCCAACGGTTCGAGATGTTCTTCGAGCATCGCGCGCAGATGTGCGTGCTGCGTGGGCAGTTTCAATGCTTCGCCGAGATGCGCGGTGTCTTCGTCGCGATCGAAGCCGGGTTCGTTGGTGGCGATCTCGAACAGCACGCCGCCGGGCGTGCGGAAGTAGATCGCCCAGAAATAGTCCCGGTCGATAACCGGGGTGACGTTGTAGCCGGTATCCATCAACGCCTTGCGGACCTCGAGCTGCTTCTCGCGGTTTTCGACGGCGAAGGCGATGTGGTGGACGGACCCCGCACCGAGCCGGGCGCCATTGATGTTCGGCATCGTCTCGATGTCGATGACGTCGGCACCGTTGCCACCCGGAATACGCAGGCGCAGGACACCGTCCTTGGCATCGACCTGATCATAACCCATGAACTTCAGGAGTTCCGCCGTCGCCCCCTCGTCCCGCAGCCGCAGCGAGGCCGAGTGGAAGCCGCGGATCGCGTGATCGTCGCCGACGCCATTACCGGTCCAGGCTTCCCGCGGATCATCCTTGACTTCAACGAGGGCAAACCCGTCACCATCAGGCCCCGCGAAGTGAAGCCGGTTTTCGCCAAAGGCGCTGTCCGTCTTCAGTCCCTCGACGCCCGCCTTCGTCAGCCGTTCTCTCCAGTATCCGAACGACCCTTCCGGAACAGAGAACAGCGTGGTCCCCACCTCCCCCGAACCGGGACGGCCGCGGGCGATATGCGGGAACGGGAAGTACGTCATCACCGAACCGGGCGTACCGACCTCGTCCCCGTAATAGAGGTGGTAGACGTCCGGCGCGTCGAAGTTGACGGTCTTCTTCACCCGGCGCAGGCCGAGCGTATCGGTGAAGAACCTGTTGTTGGTGCGGGCGCTCGCCGCCATCGACGTGACGTGATGCAGCCCCTTTATCTGGTCGAGCATGTGAAAACCCTTTCTGGCTCCGTGAGCCTTTCTTGGGGCTATATTTGGCCATTGCGACCGCCTTCGCATAGAGAGCCGAAACGAACGCATTGTTCACATTTCATACGAAGACCCCGCTAAGGGCGTTCAAGAAATCATACCCATTCCGGCAGTTTCCAGTCGATAGGCTGTCTGCCCTTGGAAACGAGGAAGGCGTTGGCCTGCGAAAAATGCCGGCTGCCGAAGAAGCCGTTATGCGCCGACAAAGGCGATGGATGCGGCGCACGCAGGACGAGATGCCGGTCGCGGTCGACAAAGGCCGCCTTCTTCTGGGCGTAGGAGCCCCAGAGCAGGAAGACGACGCCGTCGCATCTTTCGTTGACGGCGCGGATTACGGCATCGGTGAACCGTTCCCACCCCCTGCCCTGGTGCGACGCAGCCTGCGCCTCCTCCACCGTCAGCACGCTGTTCAGGAGGAGAACACCCTGCCTCGCCCAATGCTCCAGGAAGCCATGACTGGCGGGCGAGATACCGAGATCGCTCTGCAGTTCCTTGTAGATGTTGACGAGCGACGGCGGGATCCGCACGCCGGGCTGGACGGAGAAGCAGAGGCCATGGGCCTGGCCAGCGCCATGATACGGGTCCTGCCCGAGGATCACGACCTTGACCTGGTCGAGCGGGGTCAGGTCGAGGGCCCGGAAATATTCCCCTCCCTTGGGGAAGATACGCTTTCCCGCTTCCTTCTCGCTCATGAGGAAGCGGCGCAGTTCGCTCATGTACGGATTGCCGAACTCGGGCGCCAGCGCCTGTCTCCAGCTCTCCTCCAGTCTCACCCCCTCCACCACGGCGACCTCTACTGGAACCGGCCGCCGCGCTGCAGCACCTCGATCTTGTAGCCGTCCGGATCGGTGGCGAAGAAGAAGCGCGCGAACGGCTTGCGGTCGCGCGGCATGTCGACGAGCTTGCCCACGGTGAAGCCAAGTTCACTGAAGCGCCTGTATTCGGCCTCGACGTCCTCAACCGTCACCGCGAGATGGCCATAGCCGTCACCCAGGTCGTAGGGTTTCTCGCGTCCGGCATTGACTGTCAATTCCACTTCGAACCCGGTTTCGGCGTTCGAGAGATAGATCAGGGTGAAGCCATCGAAAGGGACGCGCTCCGCAATCCGGAGGCCGAAGGCACGCTGGTAGAAATCGACCGATCGTTCCTCGTCCAGAACGCGGATCATCGAATGGATCATCTTTGCCACGGCACAGCTCCTCTGATGCATCGGACCGCTTTATCGGAAATCCCGCGTCCTTTGCCAATCGCGCTATCGTGCAATTCACATCAAGCTTGCGGCGTCACGGCTGATTGAAATAGGCGGGCGGGATGATCATATGGCGCTGTGCCCCGCGTCGGCGCCGCATGGCATGGATGGAAACCGGCTGGTCCGGAAAGGGACTTCATGCGCATCGTCTATCTCAGCCTCGGCTGGCTTCTTCTTACGATCGGCATTCTCGGCGCCTTCATGCCGATCCTCCCGACGACGCCTTTCCTGATCATGGCAGTTGCCTGCTTCGCCCGTTCCTCACCACGCCTGGAGGCCTGGCTGCTCGACCACCCGAGGTTTGGCGGCCCCTTGCGGGATTGGCGAGAACGAGGCGCGATACCCCGAAGGGCGAAGATTGCCGCCGTGGTTATGATGTCGATCAGCTACGCGTTCTTCTGGTTCGTCACCTCGCCGCCGGCAACGCCCGCGGCCATCGTCGCGGCTGTCATGATCCTGCCAGCCATCTACGTCGTGACGCGGCCAGAGCCACCATCCGCATGAAGCCCGGCCAGGCTGTCAGGCGCTCGGTCGATGCCGTGCCTGTGGCAGGACAAAGGGAATGTGTTCTGCCGGAAGCCGCCCGACGGCACCGGAAATCCCGTAGACGCCACCAATCGTGGAGTCTTTGACGGTCTCGAGGCACGCCCCCTGCGAGACCACCTTGCCCTTGTCGAGCACCAGCAGGTGATCTGCGAATTCGGCCGCGAGGTTCAGGTCGTGAAGGATGGCAAGCACGATGCCGCCGGCCTCTGCGAAGTTGCGAGCGACCTCCAGCACTGAGATCTGGTGGCCGAGATCGAGGCTTGCCGTCGGCTCGTCGAGGAAGAGCGCGCGCGGCACGCCAACGATGACAGGTTCCGGCACCTGTGCCAGCGCTCTCGCAAACTGGACGCGCTGCTGCTCGCCCCCGGAGAGCGAGGGATAGGGCCGCGCCTCGAAGCCGCGCAGGCCGACGCGCGACAGTGCCTGCCTCGCCTGCTCCGTCGGATGGCGGGAGCCCTGGGCGACCGCGCCCATGCGGACAATCTCCAAGGCTGTAAAGGGAAAGGAGAGCTGCACCGATTGAGGCAGGACGGCCCGCAGACGTGCAAGCTGGACCGGTTGGTAGCCGCCGATCTCCCGACCGTGATAGGCGACACTGCCGACATCCGGCCGCATCTCGCCCGAAAGTACCTTCAACAGGGTGGACTTGCCAGCGCCGTTCGGCCCGATGATGACGGTGAAGCGTCCAGGCTTCAGGTCTACGGCGACATCGTCCAGAAGCTTCCGGTCGCCTCTCGTGACACTGATGGACTGGGCGGAAATCATGGCATTTCTCCCATCCGGATGCCGCCCTTGCCGAGCAGCAGGAAGAGGAAAACGGGAGCGCCAAACAAAGCCGTTATCACGCCGATCGGCAGTTCCGCGGGTGCGGCAACGGTGCGCGCGACGCTGTCGGCGATTAGCAGCAACGCGCCGCCGCCAAGCGCCGATGCAGGCAGCAGGAAGCGGTGCGATGGGCCAGTCACGAGACGCAGGAGATGCGGTACGACGATGCCGACGAAACCGATCGACCCCGCGACGGCGACGGTCGAGCCGCAGGCTGCTGCCACCGCGACGATGACGATCCGCTTCAGCCGCTGCACCGGCACGCCCATGTGAAAGGCGGCCGCGTCTCCGAGGACGAGCGCATCCAGGCCGCGTGCCACGAAGGGGATCGTCGCCATCACGAAGACGATAAACGGCAGGATGGAAAGCACCCGCCCGAAGGTGGCGCCGCCGAGCGACCCCAGGCTCCAGAAGGTGATGTCGCGCAATTGCCGGTCGTCGGCGAGAAAGATCAGGAGCCCCATCACCGCTGCCGCCAACGCGCCGATGGCGATCCCTGACAGGATGAGTGCGGTCGTGGACGTGCGCCCGTCCCGCGTCGCGATGACGTAGAGCACCCACGTGTTCAGGAGGCCGCCCAGGAAGGCCATCAAGGGCAGGAATTGATTGCCCAGCACAATCGCGATTGGGGCAAGCAGCGTCGGAGCGAGGACGATCGAGACGACGGCGGCGAGTGCCGCACCCGACGTGACCCCGACGATGCCCGGATCGGCCAGTGGATTGCGAAACAGGCCCTGCATCATTGCGCCGGAAACGGCGAGTCCTGCCCCGACCAGCAGGCCAAGCGCCGTCCGCGGCAGACGCACCACCTCCAGCACGACGATGTCCTGGTCCGACAATTCTCCCTTGCCAAGCAGGTAGTCAAAGAAATCGCCCAGGCCGACGCCGGTAGGCCCACTCGACAGAGAGATCAGTGACGCCACAGCCACAAGCACGACCAGCGCGGCCAGTGTCAGATAGCCATGCAGCGTCCGGTCTCCCTCCACCCGTGAAGTCTTCGTGGGCAATGCCATCGTGCTCATCAGTTCGTTCCGGCGGGGTAGAGCTCCTTCATCACCGTGCGCGCAGCTTCCGGCGTGCGGGGACCGAAGCCCAGAAGCAGAAGGCCATCCAGCGACACCAGCGCCTTTACCTGAGCCGCGGGGCTGGTCTGCAGCCCCGGAAGGGTAAACACATCCTCCGGCTTCAGTTCATGGTTTCCACGGATCATGGTAAGGACGACGTCGGGCTTGGCAGCGATCACCGCTTCGTCCGACAAGGGCTTGTAGCCGGAGATGCCGGAAGCGGCGTTGATGCCGCCCGCCATTTCGATGATGGCGGCCGCCTCCGTATCTGCGCCGCCGGCCATGACCCGCCCGTTTGCGAGCGACAGCACGAAAAGAACCCGTTTGCGCGGCTCAGCGATTTTCGCGACATCCTCCGCAAGCGCCGCAAGTTCGCTTTCGGTCCTTGCAGCGAGCGCTTCCGCTTGGCTGTCCAGGCCGACCGCTGCCCCGATATCACGGATCTTCTGGCCGATCGCCGTGCCTTCCGGAGGCGTAGGCACCGTCACCATCGGGATCTTGCTGGCATTCAGGATTTCAATGACCGGTGGCGGTCCCGAGCCTTCTTCGGCCAGCACCAGATCTGGCTGCTGCGCCAGAATTCCCTCAGCAGAAAGCGCACGCATGTAGCCGATATCCGGCTTGGACATTGCCTCGCTCGGATAGGTGCTGGTCGAATCCACGGCGATGACACGGTCCCGCGCGCCAAGCGCATAAAGCACCTCGGTGATCGTCCCGCCGATGGATACGATGCGTTGCGCCGAAGGGTTGCCTTCGCTCGCAGCCAGGACCGGCAAAGCCGACATCAACACCGTGGCCACAGCCGCAAGAAAATTCGTCCTCAACATTCCGACATATCCCGTCATGTGCCACTTTGCGCCCTGTTGTGGGGCCGGTGGCGCCCTTGCCCAGATAACTTGAGTTGACTACGCAAGTTTTTTCAGCTTTTCAAGCTAGCGGCCAAGAGATATCTTGAGCATAAAGTGAAACTTTAGAGAGGGATCTTGGAGAATGTACATCGCGATGAACCGCTTCCGCGTCGTTCCAGGCTATGAAGAGGCTTTCGAGGCCATCTGGCGCGGCCGCGAAGGCCGCCTAGCCGAGATGGCGGGCTATATCGAATTCCACATGTTGAAGGGCCCGAAGGCGGAAGATCATACGCTCTATGCATCGCACACCGTCTGGGAGAGTTTCGAGCATTTCCAGGCTTGGACGAAGTCCGAGCAGTTCCGTGCAGCCCACGCCAAGGCCGGCGAGAACCGAGGCAAGGTGGAATACCTCTCCGGTCCGCACTTCGAAGGCTTCGAGGTCATCATCCACGAAGACCGCAGTGGCGCCCGCAAAGCCGATGCTGCGTGAGGGCGGCATGAGCGCACTCGCACAATCTCCTGGCGATCGCCGAGAACGGGCGCTTGCAGCACTTGCGGAAAAGCCCGATGGCGTCGTGGAGGCGCTTGCAGCCAAGGCCGAGGTCACCCCCTCCGAGATCCTCGGCCTCCTGCCCGAAGGCGCGGCGGTCACTGTCCCCGAGGATGCATTCGCTGACATCTGGACCGACATGACCGGCTGGGGCGAGATTCTCCTGATCGTGCACACCGAGGATATCGTGCTGGAGGCGGAAGGCAGCCTGCCGCAGGGATCTGAGGGCCATGGCTGGTTCAACATCCACGGCGACAGCCCGATCGGCGGTCATATCCGCAAGGACAATTGCGCCGCGATCACCTTCGTCGACCGCCAGTTCCATGGACGCCGCTCCTGCTCCGTCTGGTTCATGAACGAGAAGGGCTCTGCCATGTTCAAGATCTTCGTCCGCCGCAGCGAGCAGCGGGAATTGATCAGCGAGCAGTTGGCGAAGTTCGAGGCGCTGCGCGACCGATACGCCGGCGCCTGATTTTCTTATCCGTGGAACATCCGGCACATGCCGGATGTTTGCCCGTCATGAGCGAGAACGACTGGACCGGTGGATGTCTCTGCTGCAAGCGCCGCTATCGCTTCCGGCAAGCACCTTCCAACGCGGCTACTGCCATTGTAGCATGTGCCGCCGGGCAACCGGCGGACCTTTCGCCTTCCTGATGAGGGTAGATGAGGCGGCGCTTGAATGGACCGTCTCCCCGCCAGCCGTCTATCGCTCCTCCCCGATTGCCGAGCGCGGCTTCTGTCCGGATTGCGGCAGCCCGCTTTTCCTCCGCTATGACGATGACAACAGGATCCGCCTTACGGGCGGCTCGCTGGATCATCCCGAACGCGTCAGGCCGCAGTATCACTACGGCGTCGAAAGCCGGCCTCCTTGGATGGACTGCGGGCAAGGGCTTCCGGAGCAGGAAACGGAAGAGAGCTTTTGAGCCGCATCAGAGCGCGGGAACCCACTTCCAGAACACCCCCTCCTGCCTCTCGGGATAATACTTGAATTCGCATTCGAAGCGCCGGCCATAGGCCTCCGCCGCCTTCAGCGCCTCCGCACTGACCGGATTCATGCCGGTTCCCGGCGCAAACCAGTCCTCCAGCAGATCATCCGGCACATACGTCCCCACCCGAAGCGGGAGGGCGGTCAATGTCCTGTCGAGTTCCTCGGGCGGCATCGGAAAGTCCTCCTGTTGCAGCGCAACGCCGCCATCCGCTTGTTAGATGGCGGCGTCAGGTTCACAGATCGGAATATAGCGCGCGCGTTGCGCATCGCTACGGCTGAACCTTCGCTTTATTGCGACGCGTGCTCTGGTTTTCCCTTCCGCTTGGTCGAAGCCATGTCGTGGAGTTCCTTCTCGCTCATCGACTTCTCCATGCTCTTCGATGCGCCCTTCAGTTCGCTCTTCTTAATGTCGCCGCGCTTGGCGGCGAGCGCAGCACCCGCCGCCTTCTGCTGTGCCTTGGATTTTGCCGGCATGTCTGCCTCCTTCGGTTGCAACTGCAGGATTCAACCGGCGTCGGCGCGACTGGTTCCGCCCCATGCAGGGAACCAAGCGGATTGGCTGCCGTTGGAAGGCGGCATAGCTATGAAAGGACCCCGGCCATGGACGCCAAGGACAAGATTGCAGACCAGACGAACTCCTCCGCACGCTTCGAACAGGAAGGTCGCGAGCGATCGGAAGACGCGCTTCACGCAACCACCGACATGACCAGCCTCGACGCGGTCCGGGAGGCAACGAGGCTCGGGGGCGGTGATACCTACCTGGTCGACAGCGATCTGGAAGAGCTCGAACACCGCGAGGACATCGAGAACGACGACGGCAGCATCAGCGCGCTCGCCAATGCGGATAATCCGGAGCGCTGAACGGCGCTCCAAGGCAGCAACCCTCTGGAGAACCCAATGGACGCCGAAATCGCACCGCCTCCGGAGCGGGCCCAGCGAGACATGATCGACACGATGCCGCAAATCGAGGCGAAGGCGGCACCGACGCTGGTCGATGCAGAGGCCGAAGCATTCGTCAGCGAGGCGCTGCAGGAACTGGCGCGCACGGATATACCCTTCCTGCTCGCGGGCACCTATGCCGTCAGCGCCTATACGGGGATCTCCCGACCCACGAAGGATCTCGACATCTTCTGCCGCGCCGGCGACTACGCCCGCATCCTCGCCCACTTCAAGGCGAAGGGGTATGACATCGAGGTTGAGGACGACCGCTGGCTGGGCAAAGTGATCAGGGGCAAGCACTTCTTCGACGTCATCTTCGCGGGCTCCAACGGCACCATGCCCATCGGCGATGGCTGGTTCGACAATGCCCGCCAGATCGACATGAACGGGCATCCGGTGCGGATTGTCGCCCCCACTGAACTCATCTGGTCGAAATGTTTCGTGCAGCTTCGCCACCGGTACGACGGCGGCGACGTCGTGCATATCATCCTGCGCGCCCACGACCAGATCGACTGGCAGCGGCTGCTCAACCATATGGAAGTCCACTGGGAGGTGCTCCTGATCCACCTCCTGAACTTCAGGTGGATCTATCCGACCGAGCGCGACAAGGTGCCTGACTGGCTGCTCGACGAACTACTCGATCGTCTGCAGGCGCAGCGCCAGCTGCCCCTGCCGCAGATGAAGATCTGTCGCGGCCGCATGTTCAGCCGGGTGGATTTCGAGATCGACGTCAAGGAATGGGGGTTTGCCGACGTCGGCGGCGAAGGCGAATGGCGCGAAGGCGTAAACGAGGAACCGGCATAAGGAGGTCTGGCGTGGCAAAGGCGACGACCGAAGACGCGGTGGCGAAGGCGCCGCAGAAGGGTAACGGCAAGCAGAAGATCGCGGCGATGGGGGACCTGCACGTCAAGGAGAATGGCAGCAGTTCCTACAAGGAGCTGTTTGCCGAGATCTCGCAGGCTGCCGACATCCTCGTCCTGACCGGCGACCTGACCGACCTTGGCAAGCCGAAGGAGGCCGAACTGCTGGCGGCGGATATGCGCTCCTGCTCCATCCCGATCGTCGCCGTCCTCGGCAACCACGACTACGAATGCGGCCATGTCGAGGAGGTAAAATCGATCATCAAGGATGCCGGCGTACAGCTGCTCGAGGGACAGGCGGTGGAAATCAATGGTGTCGGCTTTGCCGGCGTGAAAGGCTTCGCCGGCGGCTTCGGCCGGTACATGCTGGGCTCCTTCGGCGAGCCCGCCATCAAGGCCATGGTGGCCGAAAGCGTCGAGGAAACCATGCGGCTGGAAAACGCCCTGCGGCAGGTGAGGTCCGAGCGCGCCATGGTCGTGCTGCACTACGCCCCCATCCCCGAGACGGTCGTCGGAGAGCCACAGGAAATCTATCCCTTCCTCGGCTCCTCGCGGCTGGCGGAAACCATCGACCGCTTCCCCGTCTCGGCCGTCGTCCACGGCCATGCCCATCGCGGCACCTACGAAGGCAGGACGCCGGGCGGTGCGCCGGTCTACAACGTCGCCTCCCACATCGAAAAGCCGACCGGTCGCCCCTATGCGCTGCTGGAACTCTAGGAACAAGCCGGCGTGCCGGCGGTTCGGATAGCAAGGAAGGAGACCGTCACCATGACAGACCCGAAGAACCACCCGGAGCAGGACCCCGCAGAAGGCTCCCGCGAGACCATCGACCGCGAACTGGCGCGGCAGGACAGCAAGGACCGGAACGCAGAACAGGAGAAGACGAGCCGCGAGTCCGGCACCAGGGGCAGCCCTGCGCCGGGACCTTGAACGCAGGCTCTAGATATGGAGGGCGTGCCCGAGCGCCTTTAGCGAGGCCTCCGCAAATGCCTCCGACTGGGTCGGATGGGCGTGGATCGTGCCGGCGATGTCCTCCAGTCGCGCGCCCATCTCGAGCGCCAGCGCAAAGGCGGCGGAAAGTTCTGATATCCCGGCCCCGACAGCCTGGATGCCAAGGACCAGGTGGTTGTCGGCCCGCGCGACGACCCGCACGAAGCCGTCTTCCGATGCCAGCGTCATCGCTCGTCCATTCGCAGCGAACGGAAATTGGCCGACCTTCGTCTCGTGGCCCGCTCGCCGCGCTTCTTCTGGGGCAAGCCCGACCGAGACAATTTCGGGGTCGGTAAAGCACACCGCCGGGATCGCCACCTTCTCCCAGCTACGTCGTTTGCCGGCAACGATTTCCGCCACCATCTCGCCCTGCGCCATCGCCCGGTGCGCCAGCATGGGTTCGCCCGTGACATCGCCGATCGCGTAGATCCCGCGCATGGAGGTCCGGCACTGGCCGTCGATCCGGATGAAGCGGCCCTCCATGTCGAGTTCAAGCTCCTCCCGGCCCCAGCCTTCCGTGACCGGACGGCGTCCGACGGTAACGAGGATCTTGTCGGCAAGAATGCGCCGATCCCCGCCGTTGTGTTCCACCACGAGACCGTCGCCATCCGGGGAGAGCGCCTTGACCGACGTTTTCGTCAGCACCTCGATCCCGAGCGCCGCCATCCGCTTGGCAACCGGCTGTGTCAGCGCAGAGTCGTACAGTGGCAGTATGCGCTCCTGCGCCTCCACGATCGTCACCTTCGATCCCAGCTTGGCGAAGGCCGTGCCGAGTTCCAAGCCGATATATCCGGCACCGACGACCGCAAGGCTCTTCGGCATTTCCGTCAACGACAACGCCTCGGTCGACGAGATTACATTGCCGCCGAAAGGCAGCACCGGCAGTTCCACCGGCGTCGATCCGGTGGCGATGACGACATTCTCGCAGCGGACAACCTGCAGGCCCGTTTCCGTTTCCACCTCTACCGTCTTGCCGTCGCGAAAGCGTGCCCGACCGACAAGTGCCTTCACGCCGGCCTTCTTCAGGAGGTTGACGACCCCCATAGACAGGCGACCGGTGATGCCGTCCTTCCAGGCGATCGTCTTGCCGAAATCGATGGCCGGATCGGCAGCGCCTATCCCCATCGGGTTTCGCCCCGCCGCCATGCCGACCGCGGCGGCGAACTCGTCTGCCGCATGGATGATGGCCTTGGACGGGATGCAGCCGACATTGAGGCAGGTGCCGCCGGCCTTGGTCATCTCGACGATCATCGTGTCGATGCCGAGCTGTCCGGCCCGGATGGCGCAGACATAGCCGCCGGGACCGGCACCGATGACGAGAAGCTTGCAGGTGATGTCCTTCATCTCATCCCTCGACGAATATCATGGCCGGCGCCTCCATGAGCGCCTTGAGGCGCTGCACGAAGGTCGCAGCGTCCCAGCCGTCGATCACCCGGTGGTCGAAGCTGGAGGACAGGTTCATCATCTTTCGCGGCACGAACTGGGTGCCGTCCCACTGCGGGCGCATTGCAATCTTGTTGACGCCGATGACCGCCACCTCCGGATGGTTGATCACCGGCGTCGAGACGATCCCGCCCATGGCGCCGAGCGAACTGATGGTGATCGTCGAGCCGCTCAGCTCCTCCCGCTGCAGGGTGCCGTTGCGGGCGGCATCGCTGAGCCGCGCAACCTCCCGGGCGCAGTCGAAAAGGTCGCGCGCCTCCGCATGCTTGACCACAGGCACGACCAGTCCCGCCGGCGTCTGCGCCGCAATACCGATATGGACACCGCCATGCTGGCGGATGATTCCGGCGTCGTCGTCATAGAGCGAGTTGACCATGGGTTGCTCGGCCACCGCCCTGACGATCGCCCGCATCAGGAAAGGCAGGATCGTGAGCTTCGGGCGTCCCGGCTTCTGGTCGGCATTGAGACGGGCCCGCAGCTCTTCCAGCGCCGTCATGTCGACCTCCTCCACATAGGTGATGTGTGGAATGCGCGACTTCGACAGCGCCATGCGCTCGGCAATGCGGCGGCGCAACCCGACAACCTTGATCTCCGTGATGGCGTTGTTTGGCTGCAGACCGCCCCTGACGGGAGCGGCACTTCCCTGCTGGAGAAAGGCATCCAGATCGTCGTGGGTGATGCGCCCCGCGGGTCCGCTGCCGGATAGCTGCCGCAGGTCGATGCCGGCATCCTTCGCCCGCAATCGCACGGCCGGCGAGGCGAGCGGCTTTTCACCCTGCGCTCGCGGCGGTCCACCGCCGGGCATCGCTTGAGGCATCGGCGATTTCGCTTCCGGCTGGCGCACGGGCTCCGAGACATCTGCCGGCACAACCGCGGCAGGCTTCTCGTCGGCAACGGCGGGTTCTTCAGGAGGAGCCGCCTCCGCTGCCTCTTCGTCGCCGCCCTCGCCTGCGACCTTGATCTTGAGGATGACGGTACCGGTGGCGATCACGTCCCCGACGTCACCGCCCCGCCAGACGACCTCGCCCTCCACGGGCGACGGGATCTCGACGGTCGCCTTGCCGGTCATCACTGCGGCGAGCACCATGTCCTCGCGAACCGTATCTCCCACATTGACATGCCACTCCACCAGTTCGGCCTCGGCAACGCCTTCGCCGACATCCGGAAGCTTGATCGACTGAATTCCCATCCTACGCCTCCATCAGGTCGCGAAGCGCTTCGCCGAGCCGCGCCGGACCCGGGAAATAGTCCCACTCCTGGGCGTGCGGATAAGGCGTGTCCCAGCCGGCCACGCGCGCGATCGGCGCCTCGAGATGATAGAAGCAGTGCTCCTGCACCAGGGCGACGAGTTCGGCGCCGTAGCCGGACGTCAGCGTGGCTTCGTGCACGACCATGCAGCGGCCAGTCTTCTTCACCGACTGCAGTATCGTCTCCAGGTCGAGCGGAACCAGCGTCCTGAGGTCGATGATTTCGGCGTCAATGCCGGTCTCCTCCGCCGTGGCCTCGGCGACATGGACCATGGTGCCATAGGCGAGAATGGTGGCGGCCGAACCTTCGCGTCGCACCACCGCCTTGCCGAGCGGGACCGAGAAATAGTCCTC
Source organism: Pseudorhizobium halotolerans (assembly GCF_902153235.2). Classification (NCBI taxonomy): domain Bacteria; kingdom Pseudomonadati; phylum Pseudomonadota; class Alphaproteobacteria; order Hyphomicrobiales; family Rhizobiaceae; genus Pseudorhizobium; species Pseudorhizobium halotolerans. The sequence goes on from NZ_CABFWE030000016.1 coordinate 37,229, forward strand.
CGGCACCTCGCCGAGCCGATGGCCCGCCCAGGAGGTCACCGGCCGCTCGTGATGACCGTCGAAGGGGCCGTTGTAGAGACGCTTCGGCTCCAGGAAGATCACCGGGTCGGGGTTTTCGATCGCCGAGATCAGCAGGCCCTTCGCGTCGTAGGGGTTGGAGGGAACGACGACCTGCAGGCCGCAGACATGCGTGAACAGCGCCTCCGGGCTCTGGCTATGCGTCTGGCCGCCGAAGATGCCGCCGCCGGTCGGCATGCGCACCACCATCGGGCAGGTGAAGTCGCCGTTGGAGCGGTATCGCAGGCGCGCCGCCTCCTGGGTCAACTGGTCGTAGGCCGGGTACATGTAGTCGGCGAACTGGATCTCGATGCAGGGCTTCAGCCCATAGGCCGCCATGCCGATCGCCGTGCCGACGATGCCGGACTCCGAGATCGGCGCATCGAAGCAGCGGGTCTTGCCGTACTTCTGCTGGAGCCCCTGCGTGCAGCGGAAGACGCCGCCGAAGTAGCCGACATCCTCGCCATAGACCACCACGTCCGCGTCGCGCCCCATCGCAACGTCCATGGCGCTGCGGATTGCCTCGATCATCGTCATGCGTGCCATGGCTCAGACCCCCGCCTTCTGGCGCTGACGCCTAAGATGAGCCGGCATCTCCGCATAGACCCCCTCGAACATATCGCGCATCGACGGGCGGCCGCCCGAATGCAGCGTACCGTGCCGTTCCGCCTCCTTCTGGGCGGTGACGACGGTGTCGCGGATCTCCGCCTCCATTTGGGTGTGGCGTTCCTCGCTCCAGGCGCCGATGCGGATGAGGTGGTTCTTCAGCCGGATGACCGGATCGCCGAGCGGCCAGGCTTCCGATTCCTCCTTCGGCCGATAGGCGGACGGATCATCGGAGGTCGAGTGGGCTCCAACCCGGTAGGTGACATACTCGACAAGGGTCGGCCCGATGTTCCGCCGAGCCCGCTCCGCCGCCCATTTCGCCACCGCATGGACGGCGAGGTAATCGTTTCCGTCGACCCGGAGCGACGGCAGGCCGAAACCGAGGCCGCGGGCGGCGAAGGTGCCCGAGCCGCCGCGGGCGATCCCCTGGAAGGTCGAGATGGCCCATTGGTTGTTGACGACGTTGAGGATAACGGGCGCGCGGTAGGTCGATGCGAAAACGAGCGCTGCGTGGAAATCCGATTCCGCCGTGGAACCGTCGCCGATCCAGGCGGCGGCGATCTTGGTGTCGTTCTTGATCGCCGAGGCCATGGCCCAGCCCACCGCCTGTACATATTGCGTGGCGAGGTTGCCGGAGATGGAGAAAAAGCCGTGCTCCTTGGAGGAGTACATGACCGGCAACTGACGACCCTTCAGCGGATCGGCATCGTTGGAGTAGATCTGGTTCATCATGTCGACGAGCGGGTAGCCGCCGGCGATCAGGAGGCCCGCCTGCCTGTAGGTCGGGAAGTTCATGTCTCCGAGCTGCAGCGCGCGCCGGAAAGCGCAGGAGACCGCCTCCTCCCCGAGATGCTGCATATAAAAAGAGGTCTTGCCCTGACGCTGCGCCATCAGCATGCGCTGGTCGAAGGCGCGAAGCACCATCATGTGCTTCAGCCCTTCCATCAGTTCCTCGGTCGTCAGCGTTCCGGCCCAGGGACCGACTGCCTCGCCCTCGCGGTTGAGGACCCGGATGATGGAAAAGGCAAGGTCGCGGATACTCTCCGGGTCGGCATCGACCTCAGGCCGCCGCACGGAGCCCGCCTTGGGAATGGTGACATGGGAAAAGTCAGGCTTGTTGCCCGGCCGCACTTCCGGTTCCGGCACATGCAGACTGAGCTTCGAGGCTTCGGTCATTCTCGCTTCTCCTCCCTGAGAACCGATCGGCAGGCTTGTTTCCTCCTCGAAACGAAACCTTCCGCTAATCTAGGGCCGAGTGGCTGGTTGAGCAATTTTATTGCGTGACGCTAAACTGCGAATTGAAGTGCGGGCCGGCAATTTTCTTGCGGCTTCCGCGACGCCTGCGACAGGAGCGGAACCCGCGGCCATTTCGCCCGTTTGGCGCACTCTCTCTCAAGGGGTGATACATGACTTCCGCTATCCAAGCAGCCGACGAATTCCATGTCTTTCCCCGCACCTGGGGTGCCGAGTATACCGCGGTAGGGGAAGTGCGTTTCCGGCTATGGGCGCCGGGCCAGGAGCAGGTCGCGCTTCGCCTCAACGGCAGCGAGACGCCGATGACGCGGGATGCCGATGGCTGGTTCGAGCTTCTGGCCGTCGGTGTCTCCGCCGGAAGCGAGTATTCCTATGTGCTGGCGGATGGCACCGCGCTTCCGGATCCGGCCTCGCGCGGTCAGAAGGATGACGTCAACGGGCCTTCGCTGGTCATCGACCCGACCTCCTACGAGTGGCGGAACGCCGAGTGGCGCGGACGCCCATGGGAAGAGGCCGTGATCTACGAAATGCATGTCGGCACCTTCACCGAGGAGGGGACGTTCCGCGCCGCGATCGAGAAGTTGCCGCACCTCGTGGAACTCGGCATTACCGCGGTTGAGGTCATGCCCGTCGCCCATTTCGGCGGCAATCGCGGCTGGGGCTACGACGGCGTGCTGCTCTACGCCCCGCACAGTGCCTATGGCGCGCCGGAGGAGTTCAAGGCCTTCATCGATGCCGCCCACGGCCACGGCCTGATGGTGCTCCTGGATGTCGTCTACAACCACTTCGGGCCGGAAGGGAACTACCTGCCGCTCCTCGCACCGGAGTTCTTTCACCCCGACAAGCATACTCCTTGGGGCGCTGCGATCGCCTACGAACTGCAGCCGGTCCGGCGCTTCTTCGTCGAGAACGCCCTCTACTGGCTGCATGAGTTCCAGCTCGACGGGTTGCGGTTCGATGCCATCGATCAGATCGGCGACGAGGAGTCCGACCAGCACATACTCCTGGAGATGGCCGAACGGATTCGCCGCGAGTTCCCGGACCGCCACATCCACCTGACGACCGAGGACTCCCGCAACGTCACCTTCCTGCACGAGCGGGGCGAAGACGGCAGCGTGCCGCGCTTCACCGGCGAATGGAACGACGACTTCCACAACGCCATCCACGTTTGCGCCACCGGTGAGACCGACGGTTACTACAAGGATTTCGCCGCGGAGACCGAGCGACTTGTTGCCCGCACGCTTGCGGAAGGCTTCGCTTATCAGGGCGAGGTCTCGCAGCATTCTGGCGAGGCACGTGGCATCACGAGCACCGGCCAACCACCCGTCGCCTTCGTCGACTTCATCCAGAACCACGACCAGGTCGGCAACCGCGCCTTCGGCGAGCGGCTGCTCACCCTGGCCGGCCCGGAGAAGACGAAGGCCCTGCTTTCGGCTCTCCTGCTCTCGCCGCATATCCCGCTCCTCTTCATGGGCGAGGAATTCGGCGAAACCCGGCCCTTCCTGTTCTTCACCGACTTCCACGGGGATCTGGCCAAGGCTGTGCGCGAGGGACGGCGGAAGGAATTCGAGGGCCATGCCGGGCATGGCAAGGAGGATGAGGAGATTCCCGATCCCAATGCGGAAGCAACGTTCACGGACTGCAAGATCGACTGGCACAAGCCGGCCTCGCCGGATGGAGCCGAATGGATGGACCTGACCCGCGACCTGCTGGCGCTGCGCCGCGAGGTGATCGTGCCCATGCTGGGAACAGCGAGGGCAGCAGGCGGTCGCGTCCTGAAGGCAGAGGATGGATTGGTCGCAGTCGCGTGGGACTTCCCCAAGGGAGAGATCGGCATGGCGATCAACCTCGGCGACAAGCCGAAGCCGCTGCCGGAGCTCCCGGGCGCACACGTCCATCGCCTGCCTGCGGATGCGGGCGCGGGCGGCGAGCTTGGTCCCACCAGCATCGTGGTCACCATCAGGGCCGGAGAGCGGGCATGACGATCCCGACCTCCACCTATAGGCTCCAGTTCCGCAACGGCATGACCTTCGATCGCGCGGCTGGTCTGGTGCCTTACCTCCAGCGGCTCGGCATAAGCCATCTCTACGCCTCGCCGGTCTTCTCCGCCACCAACAGCTCCACCCATGGCTACGACGTGACCGATGCCAACGAGTTCGACCCCGTCCTCGGGGGCCGCGAAGGCTTCCTGAGGATGTCGGACGCGCTGCGGGAGCACGGCCTCGGGCTGATCCTCGACATCGTGCCCAACCACATGGCCGCGTCGCTTGAGAACCCATGGTGGCGCGACGTGGTGGAGCACGGGCAAGAGAGCCGCTACGCCCGCTATTTCGACATCGACTGGAGCCGCAGGCTGACCCTGCCCTTCCTCGGCGACACCTTCGAGGAGGTGTTGGCGAGGGGCGAACTCTTGGTGAAGGCAGATCCGCGAACCGGCAAGCCGGCGATCGCCTATTACGAGAGCTTTTATCCCCTCACCCCCTCCTCCTATGAAGGACGGGAGCGAGAGGTCCTGGAAGCCACGAGGCCGGATCAGATTGCGGCACTTCACGACCGCCAACCCTGGCGGCTGATGTCCTGGCGGGACGCTCCGCGCGAACTGAGCTATCGACGCTTCTTCGAGATCACCGGTCTGGTCGGGCTGCGGGTGGAAGATCCCCATGTCTTCGATGCAGCGCACCGGACGGTGCTCGATCTGGTTCGGGAGGGTCGCGTGGATGGCCTGCGCATCGACCATGTAGACGGCCTCGCCGATCCGAAGGGCTATCTAGACCGGCTGCGGGCAGCGGTCGGGCCGGATACATACATCGTCATCGAGAAGATCCTCGGCGAAGGCGAGCAGATCCCGCAGGACTGGCCGGTTTCCGGAACCACCGGCTACGAATTCATCACGGCACTGGGCAACGTGTTCGTGGACGGCAGCACGCATGAAGCGCTGACGGCAGCCTACCGGAGCGTGGCCGGCGACGTTGCGACACCAGAAGATGAGTTGCGCGACGCCAAATTATCCATGGCTAACAACAACTTCGAAGGCGAAGTCGCAACGCTTCTGAAGCTTGCTCTCAGACTGCATGAAGCAGAGGACGTCACGGCCATTCCATCCGAGGCGATGCATGAGGCCCTTCGGGAACTGCTGGTCGCCTTTCCCGTCTACCGCACCTATGGCACGACGGACGGCATGCCCGCCGAAGGAAAGGCGCTTCTGGATCGCATCGTGGGCGACGTCAGAGGCGGCAGCCACGCACCGGACGATCAGGCGCTCACCTTCCTGCATCGCCTGCTTGCAGGAACCGCCGGCGACGACAGTGATGAGGCGCGCCTCTTCCGTACCCGCTTTCAGCAGCTTACCGGGCCGCTGATGGCAAAGTCGCTGGAGGATACGCTTTTCTTCCGCAATCACCGCCTTCTGGCGCTGAATGAAGTCGGCAGCGAAGCCGATCCGTACCCCGCATCCCTCGCCCGTTTTCACCAGGAGATGAAGGCTAGGCTGCAGCATCAGCCGGATGCCTTGTCGGGCACCTCTACCCATGACACGAAGCGCGGCGAGGACGCCCGCGCCCGCCTCTATGCCATCAGCGAGGCTCCCGATCACTGGGCGGAGTCCGTGAACCGCTGGTGCGAGATGAACCGGGCCGCAGTCAAGGCGCTGCCGGATGGGCCGGCACCCGAGCCGGCGACCGAATGGATGCTCTACCAAGCGCTCGCTGGCGTCTGGCCGACCGATCTTGCGCCGGATGACGCAGACGGGTTGAAGGCACTGGAGGAGCGCTTTCTGCAATATCTCGAGAAAGCCCTGCGGGAAGCCAAGCAACGAACGACATGGGGAGATCCGGACGAGGCTTACGAGGGAGCTGTTCGCGCCTATGCAAGCCACCTGCTTTCGTCGAAAAATAGATCCTTCCTCGAAGACTTCCGGGCAACGCTCGAACCTTTCGTCAGAGCTGGACTCGTCAATGGCATCACACAGACGCTCACCAAGCTCGTGGCACCGGGAGTACCCGACATCTACCAGGGCAGCGAGCGGCTGGACCTGAGCCTGGTCGATCCCGACAACCGGCGCGAGCCGGACTTCGACACCCTGACGACGGGACTTGCGGAAGGTAGGCTTCCCACGGAAGAGGAGGATTGGCGATCGGGGCGGCTTAAGCAGCAGATCGTCCGCCGCGTCCTCAACTTGCGCCGCAACCACCCGCTCCTGTTCCGCACCGGCGACTACCTGCCGCTGGCGCCTGAGGGCAAGCGGGCAGAGCACCTTGTCTCCTTCGCCCGGCAAACCGAAGACAAGTCACTTATTCTGATCGCGCCCCGTCTTGTGCTGGGCGCATTCCGGCAAGGGGATCGACCACTGTCGGACCGGTGGCAGGAAACCCTGCTGCCACTGCCAGGCTCTGTCGGCGGCCGGGCCTATCGGGACGTCTTTACAGGTCGGCGGTTCGATCCTGCCGAAAGACTGCCGGTGGCCTGGGCATTCGTCGACCACCCGTTCGCGCTGCTTCTCTCGGCATGAGGCGTGAGGCCACGAAAAAGGGCGCCGATCGCGAGATCGGCGCCCTTTTTCGTGTCGATTATAGTTCCTCTCAGCCGAGGCCGATAAAGGACAGGATGGCGAGAACGATAACGACCGCTCCGACAAGCCAAACAATGCTGTTCATGTCTCTCTCCTTGTTGATCAGATCTCTGGGAAGTGGGGGATCAGGCGAAGCCGACGAGGTTGAGAATGGCGATGACGATCACTACGGCGCCCACCAACCACACGATGCTGTACATAGCGTTCTCCTTTGTTTCTCGGGGAAGGGAACGGCGACTCGTGGAAAAGGTTCCGTCTGTCGAAAGACCCTGGAACATTTTGGCGACAGGCGATGTTGACTTTCGCCAGGGCAAGGAACCAGCGTCAACGAGGGGATCAGCACGTGCTTCAAGCAACGGATCAGAATGCTGCGGCGGCCAGGCGTCACGTCGTGATCGTCGGTGGCGGCTTCGGCGGTCTGGCCTGCGCCCGCGAGCTCGGCAACTCCGACATCGAGGTCACCGTCATCGACCGGCGCAACCACAACCTGTTCCAGCCATTGCTCTATCAGGTGGCGACCGCCGCCCTGTCGCCCGCCGATATCTCTGAACCGATCCGCAGGACGCTGGGGCGCTACCGCAACATCCGAGTGCTGCTGGGAGAGGTCGTCGGTCTGGACCTTCCGGCCAAGCGTATCCTGCTCGATGAGGGCGAGCCGGTCCCCTATGACATCCTCGTCCTCGCCACCGGCTCAGAATACAACTATTTCGGCCACGAGGACTGGCGTGCCTGGGCGCCCGGCCTGAAGACCATCCACGAGGCACGCCTGATCCGCCAGCGACTGCTTCTCGCCTTCGAGAAGGCGGAACTCTCGACCGATCCCGAGGAAAAACAGGCGCTGCTGACCAGCGTCGTGATCGGCGGCGGACCCACCGGCGTCGAGATGGCGGGCGCCATCGCCGAACTTGGGCATTTTATGATCGCTCGCGATTTCCGCCGGCTGCGGCCGGAGCATTTCCGGGTCATCCTGGTCGAAGCCGGCCCCCGCATCCTGTCCGCCTTTCCCGAGGAACTGGCGGATTATGCGCACAAGGAATTGGAGAAGGCTGGCGTCGAGGTACTCACGAACCTGCCGGTGGAGTCGATCAGCAAGGAGGTTGTCGTTGCAGGCGGCCGATCCATCAGGACCGGCAGCGTCATATGGGGTGCCGGCGTCAAGGCATCGCCTGCTGCCTCATGGCTCGGGATCGAAGGAAAGTCCGGGGGCCGGATTCCCGTCAACCCGGACCTGAGCGTCACAGGCCACCCCGACGTCTACTCGGTGGGCGACACCGCGCTCGGCCTGGCGGAAGACGGCAAGCCCCTGCCCGCACTGGCGCAGGTCGCCAAGCAGCAGGGCGAATACCTCGGGAAGGCGCTGCGTCTGCGCCTGACGCAGGACCGGCAGCCTGAATCCTTCCGGTTCAACGACCGCGGCAACACCGCTGTCATCGGCCGAAACGCCGCCATCTTCGACTTCGGGAAACGGCGCCTGAAGGGGCGGTTCGCCTGGTTCCTCTGGGCGATCGTGCACGTCTACCTGCTGGTCAACTTCGAAAAACGCCTGCTCGTCAGCATCCAGTGGATTTGGCGCTATGCCACGAGGCAACGCGGGGCGCGGATCATCGACGAGAATGCCGCCGCGGCAGTTCCCGCATCGACGGAAAGGACAGAGACATGAACACCGCCAATCCTCAACTCGAGGGCCTCTATCTTGCCATTGCGGCCATCAACAGTCTCTTGGTCAGCAAGGGGATTGTCAGCCATGAGGAAGTCGAGCAGGCACTGCAGGCCGCCGAGCAGACCGTGCTCGACGACAGCAAACCGCTGACTGTCTCGCAGTCGCATCAGAAGGCGGTGGCTTTCCCGATCCGAATCCTGCTTCTCGCCAACGAGGCCGCACAACGGGGCGAGAGCTTCGACTTCGAGGACCTTGCACGAGAGGTCGGGCGCCGTACCTGAGCGAAACCGATGAGACGGCACGGCGCCCGCTGGCGCCGCGCCCGGACGTCAGATGATGGGCTTGCCGCCGGTCACGGCGATGGTCGCACCCGAGACGTAGCTCGATAGCGGCTCCGCAAGCATCACATAGGCTGTGGCGAGTTCCGCTGGCTGGCCGGGGCGCTGCATCGGCACCTGCTTGCCGAAGTTCTTCACCTTGTCCGCCGTCATCGTGGAAGGGATGAGTGGCGTCCAGATCGGACCGGGCGCCACGGCATTGGCGCGGATCTCCTTCTTCGCCAGCAACTGCGCGAGGCCGGCCGTGAAGTTCTGAATCGCGCCCTTGGTGGTCGCATAGGCGAGCAGGCTCGGATTGGGACTGTCGGAATTGATCGATGCAGTATTTATGATCGCGCTGCCGGGCTTCATGTGGGGCACCGCGGCCTTGGTGAGGTAGAACATGGCGTGGATGTTGACGCGGAAGGTAAGCTCCCACTCCTCGTCGCTGATGTCGCCGATATCGGCGAAGGTTGCCTGGTGGGCGGCATTGTTGACGAGGATATCGACGCCACCGAGTTCGCTGACCGCCGTGTCTATGATCTTCCGGCAGTGCTCGGCCGACTGGATGTCGCCCGGAACGAGAACGGCCTTGCGACCCGCTTCCTCGACCCACTTCTTCGTTTCCTGCGCGTCCTGATCCTCGTCGAGGTAGGAAATCAGCACATCCGCGCCTTCGCGGGCATAGGCGATCGCCACGGCCCGGCCGATTCCGCTGTCGGCGCCGGTGATGATCGCCTTCTTGCCGGCAAGTCGGCCTGATCCCTTGTAGGACTGCTCGCCATGGTCAGGGATCGGCTGCATCTTGCTCGTGTAACCCGGCATCGACTGCTGCTGGTCGGGAAAGGGCGGTTTTGGATAGTGGCTCATGATGTCCTCTTTGCTGGGAGTTCAACGTCCGAACGGCAACGCTGGAGCTAAGTTCCCGGCGGATCGAGGAGCAGCCAGCCAAGGGGCGAAACAAAAAAGCCGCCGCATCCATGAAATGCGGCGGCATGAAATTGATATTGCTGGAGTGTCTCCGAGAGAGCGGTCGCAGAGCCGCGGGCACTGGTCAAGCGCCAGGGGTCACCTGACCGTCGCCACCGCGCAGCCGCCGCAAGTGATCGATGATGCGGAGCGAACCGGAAGCACGTGCCGCCGAAAAGTCGGAACTCTTCGAGAGTATGCGCAACATGTCTTCGGCCTCGTCGGCCGAGATTGTGCCGCGCGCCGCCAGCCCATCGATCAGCATGAGCATCGCTCCTTCAACGGCGAGAGCGCGGCGGTGGGTTTCGTCATCGTTGTTGTTCTCGACATTCAGCATCATCAGGCTCCGTCCTTATCTGTACCTGACGAATTGTTTCAGGCGGGAAAGGTTCCTTGATCTTCGTGGAGCCCGCGCCGCCCGCGCCCGTCAGACAGGATGTCGCCCATGCTCCCGGTCGATCCGTCCCTGCTCTGCCTTGTAGAAATACTGGCTCGCCACCAGCCACCCCTTCAGCGGCCTCAGTGGCGGAATGCATGTCAGCAGCATGAATGGCAGCGAGGTCAGCAGGTGCACCCAGAAAGGCGGCTGGAAGGCCACTTCGATCCAGACCGCGAGGGCTACGCTCGGAACGCAGGCGAAGCACATGACGAAGAAGGCAGGGCCATCCGCAGGATCCGCGAAGGAATAGTCGAGGTCACACACCTCGCATTTCTGCCGGAGCGTCAGAAAGCCGTTGAACAGGTGGCCTTGGCCACAGCGCGGGCAGCGTCCCCGGACGCCGGTGCTATAGGGAGACAATGGGGGCCACAGGGCATCAGATGACATGCTATTTCCTTTCCCGAACCGGTCCCCTTAAACGCCCAACCCCGGCAGGCGGCAAGGGTTTCGTGCCGTGCGCGTCAAAGTGACCCGATGCGGGAGAGGCACCCTATGGAAAGTCAGGCAGTCACAGATCGTCGAAGGGCCAACCCCGATAGATGCGCCGCCAGACGAGCTTGAGGCTGCGATCCGGCTGGATCACGTAGCGCTCCTCGACCCGCTGGCCGAGATTGTTGGTGAACTGATGGTTGACCGAGCTGCCGACTGGCGCCTTCGTCAACCGTGTGCGCGGCTGGCCGCCATAGGTGATGCTGCCGGGAATTGGCTCCAGACCTGGTGCATCGCTGAGTGAGCCGGATGTGCATCCGGCGACGGTCAGCGCCACGGCCGCAATGATCAGGAAATGCCTCATAGCCCACTCTCCTTGGTCAGTCTGCTTCACCAAAAACGACAAGAGATCGCACCCGTTCCTCCGGCATCAAACGCCCCGCAGCCGATTGTGGACGGCGACCGCGGCGATCTCGCCCTGCGCCATGGCCACTCCCAGCTGATTGAGCCCTGTCACCACGTCGCCGACCGCAAAACAGCCGTCAACCGCCGTCTCCTGATGGGCGCCGGTACCGATCCGTCCATCTTCCTCAAGGACGATCCCGAGGCCGGCCGCAAGGCGCGAGCGTGGACGCACCCCGAGAGCGGAGTAAAGAACCACCTGTTCAAGCCGCCTCCCGTCAGAAAATGTCAGCAAAGTCTCGCTCTCCCCCGCCCGCTCCACCGATGAAAGAGAGCCCGTGATGACTTGGATCCGCTCCTCGGCAAGGGATGCCTCCGTGTCGCCGTCCCATTCCGCAGTTTCGCCCAGCGTGGCGATGCAGACGGCATCGCTGAACGTCTGCAGGAAACGGGCTTCGGCCACTGCCCGCAGGCTATTGCCGATCACGCAGACCGGCCGGCCGGCGATCTCGAACCCGTCGCAGATCGGGCATATCCGCAGATAACCGCCGGCGATCATGTCTTCCGCGTCCGCAAAGGGCGGGAGGTTGTCCTTCAGCCCGGTTGCCAGGATGATGTTCTGCGCCATCAAGCCCGAACCGTTATCCAGGCGGGCTCGGAAGAAACCGTCCTCTGTCTTTTCGAGGCTTGACGCCGCGGCTTCGGCCACCGGGACCCGCAGCAGTGCCAATTGCTCGCGCATTCGCGCCAGAAGAGCCTCGCCTTTGATACCGCCGGGAAAACCTGGATGGTTGTAGGAACGCGGAATGAGCGAGGCACGGCTTGCTCCGCCATCGACGACGAGCGTCTTGCGGTTCATCCGGGCGAGATAGATTGCGGCCGTCATACCGCCGGGCCCACCACCGACGACCACGCAGTCAAATGGCGTCGTTGATACGTCCTGACGCACGGCACCCGCGCCTGTCATACCGCCTCCATACTGTTTCTCGCCTACCGGACCTTCAGGCCGCGACAACTCACCTGGGAGATCAGGGTTCCAGAAGCGGTTTGACAGGATGCTCTCGCGACGCGGGCCTGCCGGTCAACGGACCAGAAGCGTGGGGAGTTTGACACCCTTCATCATCGAACTGGTCACGCCGCCGAAGATCCGTTGCCTCCAGCGGGCATGGCCATAGGCGCCGAGAACCAGCATATCCGCCCATACTTCGAGCGCCCGCTGGTTCAGCACGTCTTCGACGGGCCGGCCGCCGCTTGGTATCTGGTCCACGGTCACATTCACCCCGTGCCGCGCCAGGAATGTCGCAAGTTCGGCGCCGGGCTCGCCGTCATGATCCGCATAGGGGCTCTCCGGATCGACGACGACCACATAAACCGCCTCGGCGGCCATCAGCATGTCCATCGATTCCCGAACCGCCCGTATCGCCTCGATCTTGTTGTTCCAACCCAGCATGATCCGTTTCGGGCGCAGGCTTGCCTGATCGCCCTCGGGCAGGAGCAGCACCGGCGACATGGCGTCGAACAGCCCACCGTTGACAGTGATGCCGATCAGAGAAGCATTTGCCATGACCCGGGGGCCTACCGTTATGAGGTCGGCATAAAAGGCGCGGCGGGTCAGTTCCTCGGTCAGGAACACAGGCTCGTCGTAGAAGCTGGCGAAGTTATAGGAGATCCCGCTGGCAGCGCAGGCCGCATCATGCGCCTCGGCAGCCGCCTTGAAGTCGTGCTGGTGATGATGCCGGCGATCCAGCCAATCCGTGTCCACTGGATAGTCGCTCAGTGTCGGCGACAGCGCGACCTGCAACGCCAGGACCGAAAGATGCGCCTCGCTCCCGGCGCAAAGCGAAATCGCCTGCTGAAGGCCAGCGGCAGTATCCTTGCCCCCGACAACGGCCAAGACGGTCTTGAACGGCATTCCAATCTCCTCTCGTAACAATCTCGAAGCCGTTCACCGGCATCGACAGTCTGCGGGGAGCTACCCCAGGCATGCTGATCCTTGCACAGGGAGCAGAACCGTTGTTGACATATATCAACCTCGGCTTGGTTATCTCGAATAGGCTGGCGGACAACCCCTATGTTTGACAATGACCGGAAAAGCCGAGTGAACGACCCGACCTCTGCCACGATGGGATTGACAGCGCTCGAAGCAGAGGAACGGCTGGCTCGCTTCGGCGCCAACCTCCTGCCCGAGCCGAAGATCCCTTCATTCCTGACGACTTTCCTGCTGCAGTTCCGCAGCCCGCTCATCTACATCCTGCTTGTCGCAGCCGCACTTGCCGCAGCCTTGGGAGACCTTGAGGACAGCTTCTTCATCGGGATCGTGCTCATCTTGAACGGCATCGTCGGCGGCTTCCAGGAGCATTCCGCCGGACGGGCCGCCGCGGCTCTGCGCAAGCTCGAGGAGGCAAGCGCCACGGTGCTGCGTGATCAGGTCGTGACGACCATCCCGGCCCGGCTCGTCGTGCCGGGCGATGTTGTCCTTTTGGAGGCCGGTGCGCGGGTACCTGCGGACGTCAGCGTCTTCCAGGCCAACGACCTTCAATGCGACGAGTCCCTGCTGACGGGTGAATCGGCTCCGGTCAAGAAGATCATCCCGCCCGACCAGGACGATGCCGTTCCCGCCTTTGCCGGCACCCTCGTCACGAGGGGGCGCGGGCGCGGCGTGGTTGTCGCCACGGGCATGTCGAGCGAGATCGGCAGGATCGCGGCGGAGCTTGGAAAGGAGTCTTCAGCCAAGCCTCCGCTGATGATCCGGCTCGCGAGGTTCTCCAACCTCATTGCCTGGCTCGTCGGTTTCGCCATGCTCTTCCTCATCGTGGTCGGCCTGATGCGGGGAATGGTCTGGGGCGACCTCTTCCTGATGGCGGTCGGCCTCGCCGTCAGCGCCATACCGGAAGGACTGCCGGTGGCCATTTCAGTCGCCTTGGCCATCAGCATGCGCCGCATGGCGAGGCAGAACGTGATCGTGCGCCGCATGCCCGCCGTTGAAGCGCTCGGCTCCTGCACGATGATCGCGACCGACAAGACCGGCACGCTGACCCTGAACGAACTGACGGTGACGGATATCGTGCTTCCGGACGGCAGCCGGTTCGAGTGCGAGACCGGGGCGGAACTCGATGCCTGCCGGATCCTCGGCGATGCAGGACACGACGTCTCGGCAAACCACCGTGTCTCCCGTCTTTTCAAGGCAGCATCAATGCCCAACGAAGGCGCATTGATCCGTGATGAGAGCGGCTGGGCTGGGGTCGGTGACACCGTCGACGTCGCCCTGCTGGCCGCCGCACGCAAGGCAGGCCTGGAGCATCAGGCACTGGCGGAGCACTATCCGCTTCTCACTCGTATCCCTTACGAGCCGGACCTGAAGTACGCCGCCTCCTTCCACCAGCGCGGCGATGTCGTGCGCGTCTTCGCCAAAGGTTCCCCGGAGACGCTGATCGGCATGGCGGACCGGATGGACATGGGTACGGAATTCGTGCCGATCGACCGGGAAGCCCTTCTGCGACAGAAGGAGGAGATGGCGGCCCGAGGCCTTCGCGTGTTGGCCTTTGCCGGCGGCGAGATTTCTTCAGGAGAGAGCATCTACCTTGGGGCCCACCACCTCGTCGATCTCGTCTTCCTCGGCATGGTCGGCATGCAGGATCCCGTTCGTCCCGAAGTGCCCCAGGCAGTTGCCGATTGCCGTTCGGCGGGCGTCGAAATTGCCATGGTCACGGGCGACGACCCGCAGACGGCCGCCACCATTGCACGGCACGCAGGACTCTCCTTCAACGAGGACCAGGTGGTTACTGGCCATGACGTCCAACTGGCCGAGGAGACTGGAGAAGCCGGCCTCGATGCACTGACTGGGCGCGCCCGCATCTATGCTCGCGTGGCGCCGGCACAGAAGCTTGCCATCGTTCGGTCGCTTGCCCGCAACGGGCACTTCGTCGCTGTCACCGGCGACGGCATCAATGATGCGCCGGCGCTGAAGCATGCGCATGTCGGCGTAGCCATGGGCCGGAAGGGGACGGACGTCGCAAAGGAGAGCGCCGATATCGTTATCACCGACGATAATTTCTCCTCCATCGTCAGAGGAATCCGCGAGGGCCGTGTCGCCTACAGCAACATCCGCAAGGTCATCCTGATGCTGGTGACGACCGGGATCGCGGAGGTCCTGCTGTTCCTGCTGGCGATTCCGCTCGGGCTGCCCATGCCGCTCCTGCCCGTCCAGTTGCTCTGGCTGAACCTGGTAACCAACGGTATCCAGGATGTGGCCCTGGCCGGCGAGAAGCGGGAGGGAGACGAACTCCAGCGCCCTCCGCGACGCCCCCGGGAGCCGATATTCGACGCCATCATGATCCGCCGCATTCTTGTCACCGTCGCGGTGATGGGCGTCGGGGGCTTTGGCCTGTTCTACTGGCTGCTCGCGCAAGGATACGAGGTTTCCCAGGCGCGCAACCTGCTACTCCTCCTCTTCGTGATGTTCGAGAATGTCCAGACCTTCACCAGCCGGTCCGAGCGCCGCTCGATCTTCTCGATCCCCTTCTTCGGCAACCCGCTCCTGCTGGTGACCGTCATCACCGCACAGGGCCTCCATATCGCTGCCATGTACATACCCTGGCTGCGCGACACCCTTGACCTCGCCCGGATCAGCCTGGCGGAATGGGCCCTGATGCTTCTTGGCGCAGCATCGATTATCGTGGTGACGGAACTGGACAAGTGGCGCCTGCGCCGCGCCGAGGCACGGCGAGGTTCAACATCCGAATGATATGTCGCGGCAAGGTGCCGGAACCTGCGCTGCCACGTATTTTCTAACGGGGAGGCCAAGTTTGGAGGAATTTGCCTCCTGCACCATCCGTCGGTCTGGTAGTCGTCTGCTCCCGCAGTCGAGTACCCGCCCCCATGTCTCTCCTCCGACGTCTCAACCCTTCGATCGTGCCGGTCAGTTCGGCGGAACGCATGCGAGCGTCCGTCGGTGCTTTGGTCGGCATCATGCTGACGGGTCTCCTGTCGCGGATAGCGCTCGGCGATAGCGACGCGCTCCCCCTGCTCATCGCGCCGATGGGTGCCTCTGCCGTGCTGCTTTTCGCGGCGCCGAGCAGCCCGCTGGCCCAGCCCTGGTCGATCCTTGGCGGCAATCTCGTCTCGGCCGTCATCGGCGTCACCTGCGCACTCGCCATTGCGGATCCGGTGATCGCCGCCGGAAGTGCGATCGCGCTCTCGATCGCGCTCATGCTGCTCCTCAACTGCCTGCATCCACCGAGCGGCGCCGTCGCGCTCACCGCCGTTGTCGGCGGCGCCTCGATCCACGAACTGGGCTTCTGGTTCGTCGTGTCGCCGGTCGGGTTGAACACGATCCTTCTGCTGGTCAGCGCCTATGCCTTCAACAATGTCACCGGGCGGCGCTATCCGCATGTCGCGCCGCCGGCCGCGCCAAACGTCCATGGCACTCGCGATCCCGCCCCCTCGCAGCGCATCGGTGTCGTTCCCGACGATCTTCGTGCGGTGCTGGAGCAGTATGACGAGGTCGTCAACATTAGCCTCGAGGATCTCGACGCTCTCCTTCACCAGGCGCAGATCCGCGCCTACGAGCGTCGCTCCGGCGAGATCACCTGCGCCGAGATCATGTCTCGCGACGTGCTGACCGTCTCGCCGGAAACCAGCCTGAAAGCTGCTTGGGAGGTGCTGGTCCGCGCGAAGATCAAGGCGCTCCCCGTAATCGCACCGGACCGCCAGCTTGTCGGCATCGTGACACAGACGGATTTCATGCGCATGTCCGTCCTCAACCAGACAGGCGGGCTGAAGCTCGCCACGCGCGCCGGCGGGCTAGTCCGCCGGCCAGGTGTGCCCCGAACCGTCTCCGACATCATGACGCGGCGCGTCCAGTCCGCTCTCCCCGAAACCATGATCGCCAAGCTTGTGCCCCCGATGGCGGACATGGGCCTGCACCACATGCCTGTTGTCGACCACGACAATCACGTGGTCGGCATCATCACCCAGTCCGATCTTATCGCGGCACTCTTCCAGAATGGTCGAGCAGGAATGGCAACGTTTGCGTCCGGCTACGCTGAAGCCGGGTGACTGCGCGTAGTATTTTCGGACCTCTGAATTTAACCAAGGTACGAAAATACTTCTGGGGGCGGCTTGAATGCAGCGCAACGTGAGTAGAGGATACAATACGCACAAAAACAACTACGTTGAATGCGTATCCATCCAGTGGGAGCGTCATGCAGGACCCGATAGCAGTGATGGCAAGGAGACTGGCAGGCGACGATACTGTGTGCAGCGAGGAGATCGCTGAGGCGCTCGACTATGTGGAGGAGCAGATTCGCTCTGCCCGGGATGGTCAGGGGCCACTGCCGATGGCTGCCTTCCGGACGAGATCGCTCCTTTCCGCCGCGCTGAGGCTACGGCAGGAAGCCGGAAACTCACTCTAGAGAAATGCGGCAGCGATCGATCTAGCCCCTCCGGGGATGCAGCCACGGACGGTGTTGTCTTTGGGGATGCTGGTCCTTTCAATCGTTTCGGAGCAACGGCTTTCGTTGGTCAGATCCGCCGGACGCAGCAGCGACTTGCTGTCGCAGACGATGCTGCGATCTGAGAGGGCGTGAAAATAGCTGCTAGAACAGTCGGATTGCGAAGCGAGGACCGGTTCAATGGCCAACGACTTCAATGCCGAACTGCATGCGCGTCCCTCCATCAAATTTCTTGGACCCGCGATTGTCGAGCACGTTGCACTCATGCCGGCCAAGTTCGTTGGGCAGCATAGTACGCAGGCGGTTGTCGGTGCGTCTGTTGCTGGCGACAGGCATGTTCGCAGCCAGATCGAGTATCATACAGAATTCATCACCATCACCGTGGTGACGCAACTGGACACCCAGCCGGTGGAATGGCCTGAAAGCCAGCTTTCGGTCGCGGACTTTCAGGAACTGGCGGCGACACCCGATGCTGAGCTTATCTGCCGGACGTCCATCCTGGTCGCCGGTCCGGCCCCGCCCGAGATCGCACCGGTCCTCTCGAAGCTCGGTTTCGGCGACACCGCCGTCTCCTCGGTCGGTCGAGGTTCTGCCCATGTCTGCTCCGACTTCCGTCTTCACGGCGACGGGTCGACCCGCGTCGTCCTCTTCAATCAGGACCTGAACGCCTCCCGTCTGGGGCGGATGGTGAGGAGAATCTACGAGATCGAGACCTACCGGGCCATGGCACTACTGGGCCTGCCTGAGGCGCGACGCCTCGCACCGCTTCTGGGAGATTATGATGCGAAACTGGTTGAACTGAGCAATCGCAATCTGGCGACGCCGAGGTCCGAGCATAAGAGATTGCTGGACGACATTACCGCCCTTTCAGCCGAGGTGATCTCGGCGACGGCAGAGACCCGCAACCGCTTCGGCGCAACAGCCGCCTACGCGGCAATCGTCGATGAACGGATCGCGGAGCTTCGCGAAGAACGCGTCGAGGGCTTCCAGCGCTTCGGCGTCTTTGTTGACCGGCGGTTCAAGCCTGCCGTGCGCACCTGCGCCGCGACAGCCGTGCGCCTCGATCAGCTGTCACGCGCGACCATGCATCTGATCGACCTGCTGCAGACGCGCATACAGGTCGAGATCGAATATCAGAACTCTCTGCAGATAAAGGCGATGGCGGAGCGGACCGCCACGCAGATCAGGATCCAACGGGCAGTCGAGGGATTCTCGATCATCGCCATCAGCTACTACCTCCTGAGCCTCCTGAAGGTGGTGATGGAGAGCATGAAGTATGCCGGCTACAACGTAAGCCCTCTGGTGATGCTGATATCCATACCTGTCGTGGTCGGCGCCGTGGCACTGACGATCCTGCGGGTAAGGCATGCCCTCACGTCCGGAAAATGAAGAAGGCCCAGGGGTCGCAGACGCGTCCTGGGCCTCAGCAGATCAATCGATACCGCCACCGGCTGGCTGGTCGTCTTCGCCGGCGTCCTCCGGAGTGACGTCGAGGATGGCAGCGTGCATGCTGATTTCTGCCTTGCCGGGACGGCAATTTTCCATGCACGGCTCTTTCTTCTCCGCATAGAACGGCTCTTCCCGGCGATCGTCGTCGATGAAATTGGGTTCATTCGGCAACTGAATCTCGGTGAAGTTCTCCTTGGACAGCTCGAATTCCTCGTCCGTCACGACATCGTTGAGGTAGAGCAGATAGGCGGTGAGCGCGTAGACGTCGTCGTCGGAAAGGGAGCGTGCGTTGCCGAATGGCATGGCCCGCCGCACATAGTCATAGACTGTGGATAGATAGGGCCAATACGAGCCGATCGTCTTTTCCGGACGTTCCGCCTGAAGCGTTCCCTGGCCACCGGCGAGAACCGGCCAACGTCCGACCGCCTCGCCGAAATCGCCATGGCAGGAGGCACAGTTCTCGTCATAGATTTCCATGCCATGGGCCACGGTTCCGCGACCCTCGGGCAGACCGAGGCCGTCCGGGCGCACGTCGACATCCCATGCAGCGACCTCTTCCGGCGTTGCCGCGCGGCCGAGGTTGAAGTGCTTACCCGCCCCGGGCTCCGTGCCCGCCGATGTCTCCGCAGTGTCGGAAGCATCCTGCGGGGCCGCGGAAGGCGTCGCTTCCGCCACATCCTCTGCCGCTTCTGCCTCGGGCTCCGTTACCGTCTCTGGTGGCGTGGCGGCTGACGCCTGCTTCTCCGAAAACGTCTCGAGATAGGCGATGACATTGCTCAGATCATCTTCGGACTTGAGGCCGGCAAAGGCCATCTTCGTCCCTTTGACGAGGCCGCGCGGATTGGCGAGATAGGCCTTGAGGTTGTCCTCATCCCAGACTAGTCCGCCCGCGCCGGCTTCGCTCATCGCCTTCGAGTACTTGTAGTCCTCGACCGCCCCGGCCTTGCGACCGATCACGTCATTGAGATGCGGGCCAACCCTGTTCTTTGCCCCCTCTCCCACCGCATGACAGGCCGCGCACTTGGCGAAGACCTTCTTGCCGGCTTCCGGATCGTCCGCCAATGCACTGGTCGCGCCTGCGAATGCGGCGAAGCCCAGAACCGCGATCGTCTTAAGAGATCTCGACATTTTCGATGCCTCCGTCCTTGTTGACGTACCACGTCTGGATGCCGTTGTTATGGTAGATGGAATTTGCTCCGCGGACCGATCGCAGCTCGTCCTTCGTCGGCTGAACAAATCCATCCTCGTCGATAGCACGCGACTGCAGAAACAGTTCAGAACCATCCCAGTCGAATTCGTAGTAGAAGCGGTGAAGCGCCTTCGGCAGGCTCGGCCCGTCAATCCGGGCGGTGTGCCAGTTGCGGCCGCCATCCGTCGTCACGTCGACGCGCTTGATGCGGCCATTCCCGGACCAGGCAAGCCCGCTGATCACCAGTGGCCCCTTGCCGTGCGTGATGGGCGCCTGGGGGCTGGGTGTTGTGATGACGGACTTCACATCCATCACGTAGGTAAAGCGGCGAGCCTTCCCATTGGGGAGAAGATCCGTGTACTTCGACGTCTCCTCGCGCTGATGCCACGGCTCGTCACCGATCTCCAGCCGGCGCAGCCACTTGACCCACATATTGCCTTCCCAACCGGGAACGACGAGGCGGATCGGGTAGCCCTGCTCGGGACGCAGAGCCTCACCGTTCATGCCGAAGGCAACCATGCAGTCCTCCATCGCCTTCTCCAGCGGGATGGAGCGCGTCATCGCGGAGGCGTCCGCACCCTCGGCGAGCAGCCACTTGCCCTCCGGCTTGACCCCGGCTTCCTCCAGGATCGTCCGCAGCGGCACGCCCGTATACATGACGCAATGGATCATGCCATGGGTGTACTGGCAGCCATTGAGCTGCGCGCCCCGCCATTCCATGCCGGAATTGGCAGCGCATTCCAGGAAGTAGAGCTTGTTTTCGCGCGGAAAACGCTTGAGGTCCGCCATAGTGAAGACGAGCGGCTTCTCGACCATGCCATTGATCATGAGGCGGTGCTGGGCCGGATCAATTTCTGCAATCCCGCCATGGTGTCGCTCGAAGCAGAGCCCGCTCGGCGTGACAATGCCGTCCAATTCATGCAGCGGCGTGAAGTTGACGGAGGAAACCGCATCCGACGTCAGCCAAGGGACGTTCTTGCGAACGACGTGTGCCTCGAACTGCGATGGCGAACCATAGGGACGGGCATCCACTCCCTCACCGAGGTAACGGTTCCAGTCCTGGATCTCGGTGATCAGTGGATCGCCGGCTGCGAAGGCGCCGCCTGCGCCCCCCGCGATCGCAGCGCCGCCTGCAAGCCCTGCTCGCAGGAAGGATCGGCGGGTGGGTTTGGTGTCAGACTTCATCAGTTCCTCCCGAACAGATGACACAGATAAACATTCAATTTTTCCTATATATCAGGGCGCGCTACTCCTGCCAATGCGGCATGAGCCTAGATTTTGCGGCTTTCCACCTTGACCGACCGATTTTCCTCGACCGTCACGACCGGATTGCGGGCAAGAAACTCCTCGACCACATCCCAGATTGCTGGCCCTTCAGTTGCCTCGTTGATGGATGCCCAGCCAGCCACGGTATATTCCTTCGACGCCTCGATCGGCTCGCCGGTCTTGAGCAGCGTCATTGCGGAAATGCGCGAACCCATCTCGCCTTCCGGATTGATCGCATAGCCCATGCCGCCGACACGGACCATGTCGCCACCCTGCTGATAGTAGGGATCCTTGTTGAACAGGTTGTCGGCCACGTCCTCCAGCACATCCTTCAGCGTCTGGCCGGTCATGGTGTTGCGGTAGGCGCTGGGATACGTCATCGAACATGCGTTATGCACATCCTCCACCGTGATCTTCTGGCCGGGCAGCACGGAGGTGCCCCAGCGGAAGCCCGGCGAAAGCGAAATGTCCGCTTCCCGGACATCAAGCAGAGCCTGGCAGATGAGATCGTCAAAGGTGCCGTTGAAATTGCCGCGGCGGTAAAGCAGGCTCTCCGTGGTGGCCAGCTCGCGCGACAGCTCGGCCTCATACGGCGCCCGAATGTCGGCAATGAGCTTCGCCATATCGGCGTCAGGCTTGATGACGTCGGAGAAGACCGGGATCAGCTTATGGCGATATCCCTTGAGAGCACCATCCTGCACGTCGAGGTCCAGGCGCGTCACGAACTTGCCGTGCGATCCCGACGCGATCAGCAGGGTCTTGCCAACGATGACCGGCTCAGGGATTGCGTCATGGGTGTGGCCCGTGAGGATGACATCGATCCCTTCGACACGCGAGGCAAGCGCGCGATCCACGTCGAAGCCGTTGTGGGAGAGCAGCACGACAATGTCGGCTCCCTCCTCGCGGGCCGCGGCCACGTTCTTCGCAACCTCTTCCTCGCGGATGCCGAACGACCAGTTGGGGAACATCCAACGCGGGTTCGCGATCGGCGTATAGGGAAAGGCCTGACCGATGACGGCAATCTTGGCGCCGCCCTTCTCGAACATCTTGTAGGCATCGAAGGCCGGCTCGTCCCATTCGGCGTCGAAGATGTTGCTGCCGAGGAAGGGGAACGGCAGGCCATCGACGATTTCCTGGACGCGCTCCGTACCGTAGGTGAACTCCCAGTGCCCCGTCATGGCGTCCGGCGAAAGGCTGTTCATGGCATCGACCATGTCCTGCCCCTTGGTCTGGAGCGACGTGTAGCTGCCCTGCCATGTGTCTCCGCCATCGAGGAGGAGTACGTCCTCGCCGCGCTCGGCGCGCACCTGCTTCACGATGGTGGCGATCCGATCAAGACCACCCATCTTGCCGTAGCTTCTCGCGAGCGACACGAAGTCTTCCGACGTGAAGGCATAGGCCTCGGGGGTGCCCGGCTCGATGCCGTAGAGCTTCAGGAAGTCCGCTCCCGAAACATGCGGCGGCAAGCCAGCGACGCTACCGACGCCAAGATTGACCGAAGGCTCCCGGAAGTAGACCGGCATAAGCTGGGCGTGGATGTCCGTAAGGTGCAGGATGGTGACATTGCCGAGGGGCTCGAAAGCCAACAGGTCCTGCTCCGACAGGGACTGTTGCGCCGCCACGCGCGACCACCGGCCGGCGAGGCCGGACCCGAGGATTGCCGACAGGGCGGCTGCACCCATGAGCATCTCTCGACGTGAAAACATCATGAACTCCTTAGCGGGTGCAGCTCATGCTGCACCCTTACAAAATCATCTATGTTTGTATCGGCGACTACTGGCGAACGGCCGGCGTCTCGACGGAGAGACCTGTCCCACGCCAGGTCACGTAAACCTCCAGAGCCATCAACTCATCGGAGAATGCCGCAGGCATTTCAGCACGGGTGTCACGGATGCAGCCGCGGAAGCGGTTGTGCAGGGAGACCATGCCGCCGGTATTGAAGCGATAGGTCGGGAAGCCGTTGTTCTGCCCCTGACTGAGATGGTCCGCCCGTATGTATTTGCCCATGCTCTGTTCGTGGCAGGAGGCACAGGAGAAGTCGAGCTGACCGGTGCGCGTGTAATAGAGCTCCTTGCCCTTGTCCCACCAGGATTGCATCTCGCCTTCCTTGAGGTCGATCGAGACGGGTGTGCCGAGCGACTGGTGCTTGATATAGGTCGTCAGCGCCACCTGCCCCTCGGCGTCGAACTTGTAAGGCTCCGCACCCATCTGTTCGGTTCGACAGTGATTTATCTGCAGCTCGAGGTTCTTCGGCTTGTTGGCAGCGGCATCCCATTTGGGAAAGTGCGCGCCCACGTCCTTCATCGTTTCCGACGCGTCGTTATGGCAGGAGGCGCAGGATTTCCCTGCGGCGCCTTCCACCGTGTTCCAGATTTCCTCGCCCCGCTCGACCGACAACATGCCAGGATTGGCGAAGGAATCGGCTTCCGTCGCCCGCGTCTCAGCTTCCCGGAACAGCCAGCCCGACAGCACTTCGTCGAAGGGATGCCCCTCGGGTGCCTTGGCGCGCGTGATGATCGGCGTGCCGTCGATCTCCAGGCTGTCGTCGACCGGGTCGGCATAAGCGACCACTGCCAAGCTCGAAATCGATGACATTCCGGCCAGCACCAGGACAGAAATTTTCCTCATCGTTACCCCTCCCAAGATAACACCGCCCTCAGGCGAACCGGATTGCGAAGCCCGCCGGATTCCGGCGGGCATGTCTCAGTTGACGGTGATCTCGTGCTCGTCCGTGTAGACAGAGCCGTCGTCATCGGTCCAGGTGAACTTGAACGTGCCGCTTTCGCTCACCTTGGCGGTGAATTCGAAATAGGGGTTCGCCGAAATTGCCGGGTCGATGTCGCACGAGAAGACCGGTGCGCCATTGAACTCGCAGGCGAACTTGTTGATGATCTTGCGCGGGATGACGTTGCCGTCCTTGTCCTTCCGCTGACCGGATTCCATTTCGTGGCTGATCAGGGTCTTCAGCGAGATCACCTCGCCTGCCTTGGCTTCCTTCGGCACCTTGATCCGCGGCTTTGGTTTTGCTGCCATCTCAAATTACTCCCTTGTCGATTCCGTCAGCCGCCGCAGCCGCCGATGGTGACCTTGACTTCCTTCTTGTCCATGAAGACCGAGCCGTCTGCCATCTTGGCGACGGCGATCACGTTCTGCGTCTTCGCAAGGCGCATGCGAGTGGTGGCTGCCGCAGTTCCGCTCATCGCGGTGAAATGGAAGGTCGCAACGTCTGGGTTGGGATTGCCGTCTGCAACGAGCAGGACCGATTCCACCAGATCACCGTCGGTCATCGCGCTTTCCACCTCGACCGACACCGGCACCGTATTGCCGTTCTCCGCAATCTCCGGGGCGGTAAGGGTGATCTTGCCGGTCTCCGGCTTCTTGCCGCCGGTAAACTCCATGATGAACTTGTCCGTCGCCTCGACATCGGCGAGGGCAATGCGCGTGCCCGCTACCGACATCAGCGCAAAGCCGGCTGAAACGCCGAGCATCTGACGCCTGCTGATACTCATAATTCTTCTCCTCTTTCCGGAAATCTCACTCGGGTTCCTTCAGCGTACCGAGATACGCGACCACGTCTTCGACCTGCTGCGCCGTCAAGATGGTCTTACCCTCCAGATCCTTGCGGGGGTTGATCCCGTAGTCGAGGCTGTAGAAGGCCGGCATGACGGTTTGTTCTGTGAATATGTGTTTGGCATTCACCACGATCGCCCGCAGTTCCTCGGCCGACCACCGATCAGCCACACCGTCGAGGGATGGCCCGACATTGCCATGGAATTGCTCGCTCTCGAGCGGCGTCACCGCATGACAGGCAAGACAGTTGCCGAGGCCTCGATTGGCGAGCACCTTGGCGCCTTCCTCCGGGTTGCCCGGCACGCCCGTCAGCGACTGACCGATGCTCGTGTCCTCGAATTTCACATCAGTGGGCGCGATGTCGGACGCTATCGCGACCTGCGAGCCGAGAACACCGGCCATGACGGCACAGACGAAGAAGCGATGCATGTGTCGAGTCCTCCCAAACTCGTCGAACCTGAACGGCGGCTCGAGTCTTGACCGAAACGATAGCTTCATGCCCTGCAGCTATCAATAGATAAATATGATTTCTTGAATGTTTCTGTCGGCAGCTATTCCTCCGCACCCAGCCTGCCCGCTGCCCGCAATTCCTGGATGATGCGCGCGTGATAGGTCTGGAAGTGCTCGTCCCCCTCATAGCCCTTCTCGCGAACCCACCGGAACATGTTGAGGAACGTCCATTTCCCGAAGGCGCCCGGCATGGTCGCAACGGCGGCCTCGCTGACAGGAACATCGCCGGTCACTTCCTCGGGGAAAAAGACGATGGTCGGCGTGAAGACATAGCCCCACTTCCGCGCAGCACTTTTCTCGGTCAGCGTCTCTCCGTCGAGATCCGTCACCTCCTCGTCGCCGAACATGTTGTACTGGACCACCATGAAGTTCGCCTTGATGTAGTCACGAACCTCCGGGTCGGAGAGGATCTTCTCGTGCATCTCCCGGCAGTAGATGCAGCCGCGCTGTTCGAAGACGATCGCGAGGCGTTTTCCCGCGGCCTTCGCGTCCGCGACATCTTCCTTGATGTCGCGGAACGTCATCGAGAACCAGTCCTCTTTATGAAGACCATCTTCGCCCACAGTCACTGCACGGGCAGGCAGGCTCGCCACCATGACCGCTAGCAGGGTCAGGCCTAGAAACTTCAACATCTTCTCTCCTCCTATCCGATGGACTGGAAGACCGGGAAGGTCTCCAGCAGCCAGAATGCTATCGCCGACATCTGCCCTGTGACGAACAGGATGCCGGTCATGATCAGGAACACGCCGAGCGCAATCTCCACCTTGCGCATGTGCCTCCGGAACCGTGCCGCCCAGTCCAGAAAGCGGCTGGCGAAGACGGCCGATGCAATGAAGGGAAGGCCGATCCCCAGCGAGTAGGCCGCGAGTAACAGGCTGCCCTTTGCCGCCGTCCCCTCCCCGCCTGCGACGAAGAGAATGGCGGCAAGAACCGGGCCCACACAGGGGGTCCAGCCGAAGGCGAAGGCCAGGCCCATGACGAAGGCGCCGGCAAATCCGGCAGGCTTGGACGCCACCTGGACGCGCGCTTCCCTGTAGAGCAGGCCGATCTGGAAGACCTTCAGGAAGTGCAGGCCCATCAGGATGATGAGGACGCCCGCGATGACGGACAACACATCGAAATACTGCGCGATCGTCTTGCCGATGACGCTGGCAGTCGCACCAAGCGCGACGAAGACCGTTGAAAAGCCAAGCACGAAGAACACCGCCGACAGCACGATCTGGCGACGTTCGGCTGCACCCGGATTGCTGTCCTTGAGGCGATCGAAGCTCACGCCGGCAAGCCATGCGAGGTAGGGCGGCACGATGGGCAGGACGCAAGGCGACACAAAGGAGAGAAGCCCCGCCAGGAACGCCCCCCACAGACCGACGTCAAGCATGCAATTCCTCCCGAACACGCCGCACTATTGACTGTCCTATGTATTCAGAAATTGCTATGTATTGCAAATGACGCTTTCGATCCTTCACCGCACAATTCTCCTGCTGGCACTTCTTTCGGCTCTTGCACTGCCGGTGCGAGCGGATGCCCAGACGCAGCTGATCATGCTGGAGCAGCCGGGCTGCCCCTGGTGCGCAAAGTTCAACGCCGAGATCGCGCCGGCCTGGCCGCGCACTGCAGAAGGCGCGCGCGCACCGCTTCGCCGGGTCGACATCACGCAGCCGTGGCCGGAGGACCTTCCGAAACTTGAACCGGAGCGGTTCACGCCAACCTTCATCCTCATCGATGACGGCAAGGAACTGGGGCGCTTGCGGGGATATCCCGGCGACGAGTTCTTCTGGTTTCAGATCGGTGAACTCATTGACAGGCTTCCCAAAGACTAGCTATCCACGAAAGCTAGCCGCGCCACCGGAGACGTGACCCCAGGAGCATTCGCATGAGCCTCCCCAAGTTCAGCACGCTGCAGACGCAGGAGGAGCGAGGAAAGCTCTTTGCCCAGGCGCGCAAGGCCAGCGAACTGCTGAAGGCGCTATCGCACGAAGACCGACTGGTCATTCTCTGCCTTTTGACTGAGGGGGAAAGGTCCGTCTCGGAGCTTGAAGAGATTATGGGCATGACCCAGGCCGCCGTCTCCCAGCAGCTGGCACGCCTGCGATTCGATCGACTGGTGAATACGCGCCGGGATGGCCGCGTGATATACTATTCGCTCGCCAGCACGGAAGTCGCCCCGGTTATCGGCACCCTATACGACCTGTTCTGCGCACCTGTCAGGAATAGCGAAAGCGAAGCCTGACGGCCTCGACAGAGCGGCAATTGCCGAGAAAGGCAGATCTCGGTCTGCAGGAGGAGTTCGATGGAGGAAATCGCCTCATCAGCCTGGTTCTTGCCTCTGGCTGGCCTGCTCGCCGGCACCCTCCTTGGTTACGTCGCCAGGAGCCAGCGCTTCTGCACGATGTCCGCACTCGAGCGATACTGGTATGTCGGCGACGGAACCGGCCTGCGCACCTGGATCCTGGCAGCCACATCGGCGCTGCTGTTCAGCCAGACGCTCCAGCTATTTCAACTCGCCGCCATCAACGAGAGCTTCTATGTCCATTCGAGCTTTGCCTGGACCGGCGCCATCCTCGGAGGGTTGATGTTCGGGATGGGCATGGCTCTCGTCGGCACTTGCGGCTTCGGTGCGCTCGTGAGGCTCGGCGGTGGAAGCCTGAGATCCCTCATCGTCCTTCTCGTGCTGGCCGTGACTGCCCTTTCAGCCCAGAAGGGACTGATTGCACAGGGGCGGGTCTACATCATCGACAATCTCGCCATCGATTTCGGCTTTGCCGGCGGCCAGTCGCTGGGTCTGATCGCCAGCTATTTCGCGGGAGTTGATCTCAGCATCCTCGTCACACTCCTGGTGGCGGCACCTCTTCTCTTCTGGATCTTCTCCGATGGCACCTATCGACGTCGGCCAAGATCAATCGCAGCCGGTGTCGTTATCGGCGCCATCATCAGCTTCGGCTGGGTCGCCACGACCCTCGCCTCGGAGCAATCCTTCGAGATCGTCCAGATCGAGGCTGCCTCTTTCGTTGTTCCGGTTGCCGACACCCTGATGCAGTTGGTGGCGTTTACCGGCACCGTCCCCGACTACGGCGTCGGTCTCGTCGTCGGCGTGGTGCTCGGCTCCACCATTCATGCGTTGGCGCATCACACCGTGCGCTGGGAAGCCTGTGACGATGCCCGCGAACTGGGCAGGCATCTGTCAGGCGCAGCCTTGATGGGCATAGGAGGCGTGTTTGCGATGGGCTGCACCATCGGTCAAGGCGTCACGGCCGTGTCGGCGCTGGCACTGTCAGCGCCGCTGGTCTTCATCTCGATCGCATTCGGAGCCCGGATCGGACTAGCCTACCTGATCGAAGGCTCCGGCCTGGCCGCCTTCCGCTCCAACGCCGCCGGAGCCTGACGCCCGCCTATGCAAGCGGCACAAAGGCGTAGGCTCCATCCTTCGCCTCGACGGCACCTGCGCCGGAATGGTCGAAGTGATACCCGATCAGGTGCAGCTTGTCGGCGACGAGCCGGTCAAGCAGGCGGCGGCGCGTCTCCACTCCCTTGTCGGGGTCCTGATCGCTGCCGGTTCGCCATTCCGGATGCTGGAAGGAGATGGTGGCGTGGCTCAGCGCATCGCCGCCGATCAGCGTACCCGCTCCCTGGCCATGCACCAGGAACGAGAGATGACCCGGCGTGTGACCGGACGTGTCGATCGCCTCCACTCCGGCCAACACCTCCTGCCCCGGCTTGATCATCTCCACCTTGTCCTCGATCGCGGCGAAGCGGTTCTGCGCCCCGATCACGAAGGTCTGGCGGTCCGCTGGGACGCTGTCCAGCGTATCCTTGGACGACCAATAGGCCCATTCCGCCTCACCGATCTGGTATCGCGCTTCGGGAAAGACGAGCTCGTCGAAGTCGTCCGTCACCCCCCAGAGGTGATCGGGGTGGGCGTGCGTGAACAGCACGTCCGTGACCTCGGCCGGATCGATGTCCGCAGCAGCCAGGTTTTCGAGAAGCTTCCCCGCTGTCGGCATGAAGTTCGCTCCCGACCCGACGTCGAAGATGGCGAGCCGGTCGCCCTGGCGCAGCAGGGTGACGTTGCAGGGCGGCTGCAATGCGTCCGTGGGCAGGTCGTTTGCTTTCAGGAAGGCCTCGAGCTCCTCCTTCGGGACGTCCGGGTAGAGAAAGTTCATCGGCAACGAAAGCGCCCCGTCGCTGATGACGATCAACTCGCCGTTGCCCACCTGCTGCCGCGTGACCGCAAGACTGCGGAACGGCATGAGCGTGGAACCTGCGGCCAAGGCAGTGGCCATGAGAAAGTGGCGTCTGCCGAGAGCGCTTAATCTGTTCGGGGTCACTTCATATTCCTCCACCATTAATACATATATATTTTTGCATATTTCATTCCATTGAGCTAGAGTGTCCTCAGCGGTCTCGCGAGCGGGAGGAACTCATGACCAGGTGGATGTACGCATGTCTTGTTGCCGGGTTGGCGCTGTCGCCGATGGGAGCCAGTGCGCAGGATTCCCCTTTGACGATCCGCGAGACGGACGCGGCGTTTGAAGACGTCGTGGCTGACCTGCAGGATGCAATCGTCAATCGAGGCTATGTGGTGGACTACCATGGCCGGATCGGCGATATGCTGGCGCGGACAGCTGATGATGTCGGTGCCGCAAAAGCACTTTATCGCAATGCCGAGTTCATGCAGTTCTGCTCGGCAACGGTCTCTCGCAAGGCGATGGAAGCTGATCTGGAGAATATCGGCTTCTGCCCCTATGTCCTCTTTGCCTACGAAGCCGAGACGGCTCCGGGAACGGTACGCGTCGGCTTCCGCCGCTTGCCCGCCGGTGACGGCCGCGACGAGGTGAATACTCTTCTTGAAGAGATCGTGGACGAAACGACCGGCGATTAAGCATGCGCTCGATGACCGGGAAAACGACCGGCGATCGACAGCCTCGGTCGCCCAGGCTATCACTCATTCCAACGGAATAAGGCGGTGGTAGGCTCGGCTCCTTCACGCTGGGCGGGAGCGAGGCCTTGTGGCATCGCGTGGAGTATCTCGTGGGGGCAGCTTGAGATCGAACCTCAGCCGTCGACGGCTTCTTGTCCTGGGCGGAGCATTCCTGCTGGCGCTCTCAGCAGCGATATTTTTCGGGGTTCGGCTTCTCATCCACACCCTGTACTGGGCATCCCATCGCGACGAACCCATCGAGGAGTGGATGTGGGTGGGGTATGTCGCGCGCTCCCATCAGGTCGCCCCCGCCGCGCTCCTCGGCGCGCTAGGTCTTCCGACCGATATACGGGATCGCCGTCCGCTGGGAGAGATTGCACGGGAGCAGAACAAGCGGTTCGCAGATATCCGCACACTGCTGGAAGCGGCGATCGCCGAGGAAAAGCGGAAGGCCGCGGAAGCCCCTGCCTTGGGACAGGAGCCGTAGGTGCCGGAACAGCTCATCGCCATCGTCCAGGACTATGGCGCGCTAGGCCTTGCCGCGATCCTGATGGCGAGCTGCGTGGGTCTGCCCATTCCCAGCTCGCTCGTGATGATGGCGCTCGGATCCTTCATCCAGCATGGAGACATGGACATCCTCCCCTACTTCCTCATCGGCTTCGGTGGAGCGGTCGCCGGAGACCAGGCCGGCTACATGATCGGCAGGCTTGGTTCCGGTTTTCTCGAGCAAAGGAGCGGCGGACCGGACTGGCTGGCCACATCGCTTGCCAGAGCCGCGGCCTTCCAGAGTCGCTGGAGCGATCTCGGCATCTTTCTCAGTCGTTGGCTGCTCAGTCCGCTCGGTCCCTGGGTCAACCTCTATTCCGGCCTCACCCGCTACTCGTGGGTCAGGTTCTCCTTTCTCGTGATCGCAGGGGAGTTCGTCTGGGTTTCCGTCTATCTTGGTGCCGGGATGCTCTTCAGCAGCAGCGTTGCAGCGATGGAAAATATCCTCGGATCCCTGACGTGGTTCCTGGTTACGGGGACCGTCGCCATAGGACTCGGCTGGAAGCTTGTGACTACGCTTCGGTCGAAGTCGAATCCCGACAAGGTACGGAGCTAGCGCTATCGCCGGTCCCGTTTGCAGGAGCTAATGGACCGTCTCGTCGGTTCTCGTGGAAACTCGCGCCTCATCGACGGCCTTAGAGCTGAGTCCAGTCGAGACATCCTGCGGGCAGGATCGAATTGCTGATCAGGAGGGCTCCATGGTCGTAGAACCGGTTCGCATCCCCTCCACCGGAAATGTCGACAGCCCAGACCGTCTCGGACGCGTGGGACCAAAGGAGGCGTCCGCCGCTCGCCTCAAGTCCCTCGATGGCCTGTGCCGGAGTGGTGCCGGGACCGAACACGACCATCACGGTCCCGTCGTCTGGGGCAGGCAGCGCTGCGAGGGCGCCTGCGATGAGGACCGCTAAGGCCAGTCCGGCCGGTCCCTTCGGCACCCGGCGCCCGCCGCCTCCATTACCGTTCCGGCGCAAGTAGGCGCCAAGGGCCAAGGGGACGAGGCCGAAGACGACGAACCAGAGGAGGTCCCAGAACAGCTGGTTTTCGACGTCCATCCGGATCCGGTGAATTCCCAGTATCCAGTGGGAAAGGACACTGTCGAGGATGTGCCAGGCGCCGAAACCGATCATCGCGTTCGCGAACAGAAGCCTGTCTGCACCGCTGGCAGCGAAGGCAGCGCGAGAACGCCACAGCAGCCAGAACCCCGCCGCGGCGATGGCATACATGAGAGCGTGGAAAAGACCATCTGTCAGGATCAGAAGGCGGATGTCCTGACGCGCCTCCTCCAGGCCGCTCAGGAGATGATGCCATTGCAGGATCTGATGCAGCAGTATCCCGTCGAAGAATCCACCTAGCCCGAAGCCCAGCGCGTATCCGGCCCAGATCAGCGTTGCGGGCAAGCCACCGCGACCAGCCTCTTCCGGACCGACGGACGCCGCTGTCATGGGCTACCTCGTCTCAGGCCCACGGCACGCAGGACAGCATCGAACCTGTTGCCATCCTTTGCCTCGAAGTCGCCCCTCAGCGCCTTCAGCGCATAACGTTCCTGATTGATCTCCTCTGCTGTTCGGAAGCCAAGCCTGCGGAGGATTGGCAGCGGTGGGCACCAGCCCTGGACGGCGTGCTGGAAGAGAAACCCCGTGACAATGGCAGGCAAGGCCAGCCATCGACGGTCCACCGTGGCCGCCAGGACCGTCCCCGTGAAGGCCAGGGTGGAAGCAATTGCCTCCAGCGTTCGTTCGACATCCCACTCCCTGTCGAGCTCCGCCAGCCGCGCTTCGATCTGGTCGGGATGAGCCTCGTAATAGGCGAGCCTCTCTTCCATCTGCCAACGCAGGCGTCGATTGATTTCGTCTGATGTCTGGGCGCTCACCCGGTTCGCTGTCGTGGCCATGGTCATTCTCCTCTGCCCGGGAACTATAGGAGGAGCACAAAGTTCCGAGCCTGACCTTGAAGGATATCATTTTTACAATATGTAATTCCATATAATGATGTGAACACGGAGCTGAACGTGAAGATTACCACCATTTCCGAAAAGTTGTCGGTCTCGTCGCAGCCGAGCCTCGATGACATCCAGTCGCTTCGCGAGCAGGGGTTCAAGACGCTGATCAACAATCGTCCGGACGACGAGGATCCGGATCAGCCAGGAACGCAGGCGGAAGCGCAGGAAGCGAAACACTGCGGCCTGTCCTATGCCTTCATCCCCGTTACGGGTGGCACGATCACTGAGGCGGACGTACGGGCTTTCCGACGTGCCGTCGATCAAGCCGAAGGTCCCGTCTTGGCCCATTGCAAGAGCGGCACTCGATCGCTGAACCTCTATCTGATCGGAGAAGTTCTTGACGGCCGCATGTCTGCCGACGAGGTGGTCGGGTTCGGACGCAGCCGCGGCTACGATACGAGCGCCGCTGCCCAGTGGCTAGAGAAGCACGCTGCTCGCCGGCCGCATGTGAAGGGCTTCTTCGACAAGCGCACCTGGAGCGTTCAGTACGTGGTCTCCGATCCCACGACCCGCAAGTGCGCCATCATCGATCCGGTGCTCGACTTTGACGAGAAGTCAGGCGCGACGGCGACCATCAACGCAGATGCAATCCTGGACTACATCCGCGACGAAGGGCTGACGGTCGAATGGATCCTCGACACCCACCCGCATGCCGACCACTTTTCCGCAGCACACTATCTGAAGGAAAAGACCGGCGCCAAGACGGCCATCGGAGAACGCGTCGTGGACGTCCAGAAGCTCTGGAAGGGCATCTACAACTGGCCCGGACTTGCCACCGACGGCTCGCAGTGGGATCAGCTGTTTGCCCATGGCGAGACCTTCAAGGTCGGGTCGATCGACGCGAAGGTGCTCTTCTCTCCGGGACACACGCTGGCCTCCATCACCTATGTCATCGGCGATGCAGCCTTCGTGCATGACACGCTCTTCATGCCCGACAGCGGCACTGCCCGCGCCGACTTCCCGGGAGGTGATGCGCGCATCCTGTGGAAGTCGATCCAGGACATCCTGGCGCTTCCAGACGAAACGCGGATCTTCACCGGCCACGACTACCAGCCGAACGGGCGGGCACCCCGCTGGGAAAGCA
The DNA here is from genome assembly GCF_902153235.2 of Pseudorhizobium halotolerans. NCBI lineage: Bacteria > Pseudomonadati > Pseudomonadota > Alphaproteobacteria > Hyphomicrobiales > Rhizobiaceae > Pseudorhizobium > Pseudorhizobium halotolerans. The sequence goes on from NZ_CABFWE030000016.1 coordinate 70,912, forward strand.
CCGTCGCCGAGCAGAAGAAGGCAAATCCGCATCTTGCAGGCGTGACGGAAGAAGAATTCGTGGCGCTCAGGACGAAGCGTGACAAGACGCTGCCAATGCCGAAGCTCATCCTGCATGCGCTGCAGGTCAACATTCGTGGCGGCCGTCTTCCGGAGCCGGAATCCAATGGCAAGCGCTACCTCAGGTTCCCGCTCGATGCCTTGCAGGGAGCAGCCTGGGAATGAACATCGAGCTTGATGGACTTGTGAAGCCGGGAATGTCCCCGGCTGATCTCGCCCTGCCCGCGGCAGAGGTTGCAAACCTCCTGAAGACGCTCTCCCACCCAGCGCGCCTCATGATCGTGTGCGCGCTGGTGGAAGGGGAGTATTCGGTCGGCGAACTGGAAGACAAGATCGACGTCCACCAGCCGCATCTGTCGCAGCACCTGACCGTGCTGCGCGGCTCCGGCATCGTCGAAACCCGTCGGAAGGGAAAGCAGGTCTTCTATCACCTGACGGAAGAAAAGGCTGCCCAGCTGGTTGCCGCCCTCTATGACATCTTTTGCGTGAAAGAATGAGAATGAACACCTATCTCCTCTCCTTGAGCGGAGGACTGCTGATCGGCGCGTCGGCCGTCATGCTCCTGCTCCTCAATGGACGGATCGCCGGCATCAGCGGGATCGTCGGCCGCCTCGCTCAGGGCATCGGACTGACCACCAATCTCGCCTTCGTGCTCGGGCTGCTGCTCGGACCAATCGTCTACATGCTCGCCTTCGGCGGCTTTCCGGCAGCCGAGATTACCGTCGGCTGGCCACTGATCATCGTCGCAGGACTGCTGGTCGGCTTCGGGTCGAGGATGGGCTCAGGCTGCACCAGCGGCCACGGCGTGCTCGGCCTCGCGACCCTGTCCCGCCGTTCCATGGCGGCAGTTGCCACCTTCCTGACGGCCGGTGTTGTCGCCGTGGCGACCTTGCGAGGGCTGAGTATATGAGCAGGAATGTCTACCAGTTCGCCGCAGCGCTCGCTTCCGGTATCGTCTCCGGCTTGGGACTTTCCCTGTCCGGCATGTTGAATCCGGCTCGCGTCCAGGGGTTCCTAGACGTCTTCGGAGCATGGGATCCGAGCCTCGCCTTCGTTCTCGGAGGCGCCGTGATCGTCGCCTTCGTCGGAGTGCAGGCAATGAAGCGAATGCGGCGTCCGGTCCTCGGCGACCGCTTTCACCTGCCGGTGAACAACCGGATCGATGCGCCGCTCCTGATCGGCTCGGCCCTGTTCGGCCTGGGCTGGGGGATCGGCGGCTTCTGCCCGGGTCCGGCCGTCGCGTCGCTGTCGATCGGACTTCCCCAGACGGCGCTGTTCGTTGTCGCCATGCTGGCCGGCATGACCTTGCATGACCGGGTATGGAGAAACCGGTCGTGAGCACTTCGGTTCTTGCAGCCGTCGGCTCCGGCGGGATCGTCGGCTTCATGCTCGGCCTGCTCGGCGGCGGCGGATCCATTCTTGCCACCCCACTCCTCCTCTACGTCGTCGGGGTGGCACAGCCGCATGTCGCCATCGGAACGGGCGCGCTTGCCGTATCGGTGAACGCCTTTGCGAACTTCGCAAGCCACGCATTCAAGGGTCACGTCTGGTGGCGGTGTGCCGCCGTCTTCTCCGCACTCGGCGTCATCGGCGCGCTTGCCGGCTCCAGCCTTGGCAAGGCGATGGGTGGCGACCGGCTGATCTTTCTCTTCGGCGTCCTGATGGTCATTGTCGGCGTGCTGATGCTGAAGCCAAGGAAGGCGCTGACGACGGAATGCCGGCCCGTCGATCTCAGGATGTGCCTTACCACTGCGGCAGTGGCACTCGCCGCTGGCGCAGCATCCGGCTTCTTCGGCATCGGCGGGGGCTTCCTGATCGTTCCCGGGCTGATGCTGGCGACGGGCATGCCGATGATCAACGCCATCGGCACCTCGCTCCTTTCCGTCGGCGCATTCGGGCTGGCAACCGCCCTGAACTATGCAAGCTCGGGACTCGTCGACTGGTGGCTCGCAGCGGAGTTCATCGGCGGCGGCATCGTCGGAGGCGTGCTGGGCATGCTCCTCGCCACACAACTCAGCGCCTACAAGAATGTCCTCAATCGCCTGTTCGCAGCCCTCATCTTCATCGTCGCGGCCTACATCCTCTACCGGAATCTGGGGGCGGTGGTGCCGGGCTAGCGCGCCACCTGTTCCGATCCGGGGACCGATGCCGTGACCAGCACCCTCCCCCGTCGAACAGAAACGGCAATCGCGAGGAAGGCTGCGGCCGCTACGATCCCGATCACTGCCGTCAGCCAGATCGAGACGCCGACGCCAATCCCCGCCAGCGAAAGCGACATGGCGATTGGCGCGATCGCCGACGTCATCTGCTTTGCCGACGTGACCCAGCCGATACGCCCCCCGTAGCCCTCCTTTCCGAACAGCTCCAGCGGGAGGGTCCCGCTGACGATGCTGATCAGCCCGGACCCGAGGCCGAAGAAGATGGCGAAGACGGCAGCACCGGAGATGGAAGGCGTCGTCATCATCAGGATTGCGAGGCCGAGCGGAATCAGCGATGCCGCAATGATCGCGAGCCACCTCTGCGGCAACTCACGGCCGAAGAAGAGGTTGATCAGGCGGCTGGCGACCTGCGACGGTCCGAAGAGCGACGCAACGAAAAGCCCTGCGGCCCCCATGCCCAGCGCCTGCGTCAGCGGAACCATGTGGACCAGGATGGCCGACAGCACATATCCCTCGATGGCGAAGCCGAACAGCATCAGCAGGAAGAGGCGGTTCCTGTTGCCGGCCGGTGTCGTCGGCAATCCGGAAGGAACTGCAGGAGCCGAACCTTTGACGGCGCTGGTGGTCAGTCGCGAAAGAGCAAGATGAACGGGAACGCAGACCATGAGGTTCATGGCGGCAAAGACGAGATAGACCTCACGCCAGGAGAGAAACCCATGCATCCAGGACGTCAACGGCCAGAACATCGATGATGCGAAGCCGGCAATCAGCGTCAGGTGCACGATGGAGGTCTGCGCCTTTCTGCCGCCCGCCTGAACGATGGCGGTGAAGGCTGTCGCATAGAGAACCGCTGACGATACCACCTCCGTCAATGTCAGCGCGACCGCGAAGCTAAGTGGACCCGACGACATTGCCATCGCCACCAGGAAGACAGCGGCAAGGAAGGAGCCGATGGCCATGAGACGTCCCGCGCCGATCCTGTCCGCAAGACGTCCGGACAAGGGTGCTGCAAGGCTCCCGACGAGCAAGGCGACGGAGAACGCGCCGAACACCCATTGCTCCGACCTGCCAATGTCATCTGCAATATCGGGGACCAGGACGCTGAAGGCGTAGTAGAGCGTGCCGTAGCCGATATTCTGTGATGCGCCGAGGCCGACAAGTGCCCATATCGGCAGCTTCTGCCCATCCGGCATCATGCCCGCTCGACTTCGACCGTCGCCGATCCGCAGCCGCAGCCCGACCTGCCTTCGGCTTTCGCTTCCGCATCGGCAGCGCAGCAGGCGTCCACCGCCGATGGAGCTGGGCCACCGCAGCATCCGGTAGACGTAGAGGACGTGGATGGGGATGGAGAGACCGAACAGACGCCCGTCTCCGGCAGCACCAGTTCGATACGGCGTGCGGCAACGGGATCACCCGCCAGTTCGGCGACGACCGAGCGCACCTGTTCATAGCCGGTCTTCATGAGGAAGGTCGGCGCTCTTCCGTATGACTTCGAACCCACGATGTAGAAGTCCTTCTCCGGGTGCGCCAGTTCATCGACGCCATGCGGAGGTACGGTACCGCAGGAGTGCAGGTTTGGGTCGATGAGTGGAGCCAGTGCCGGGGGCGCTTCGACCGCAGGATCAAGTTCGATGCGCACTTCGCGCAGGAAGGAGAAGTCAGGTCGGAAGCCCGTGGCAACGACGATCCGGTCCAGGTCCAGTTCCACCGGACTGCCCTCGGCCATTGCCGCCACAACAATCCGATCGTCCGTGGTTGTCACCTTGGTCGCCGAAAAGGAGGTCAGCATCCGGAGGTGACCTGCTTCCATGGCAGCCTTCGCCTTCAGGCCGAGGGCTCCCCGCTCCGGAAGTTGATCGTTCAATCCGCCCCCGAGCAGTCTCTCGACGCCGTGACGTCGAAGCGCCCAGTAGATGACAGTGGATGGATCAGCCTCCTGCAGCTCGAGCAAGGCAAGGGCGACATTGATGGCCGAATGGCCGCTCCCGACGACGAGCGTCCGCTTTCCGAGGAACTCGGACCGCCTCTCCCCCGCAACATCCGGAATGCCATAGGAAATCCGGTCGCAATCGTCTTCCCCGAGAACCGGCAGGCCGTTCACACCCATCGGATTGGGCCGCAACAATGTCCCAGAGGCGTCGATCACCGCCCGCACGGTGACCTCCTGCTCGCCGTTCTTATCACGATATCGAATGAGGAACGGCGCGTCCGTCCTTCTCGTCGAAGAGACCTTGTCCAGCCCCACTCGCGCGACGGCCGTCACGGTCGCCCCGAGCTTCAACGTGCGCGCGATGGCGGGAACACGTGACAGAGGTACCAGATACTCCTCGACGATCTCGCGCCCAGTCGGCAAGGCGACCGGGGAAGGAGCGGCCCATCCTTCTGCGTCGAGGAGCCGTCGTGAAGCGTCATCGACATTATATTTCCACGGCGAGAACACCCGCACATGACCCCATTCGAGGAGCGATGTGCCGACCGAGCTGCCGCGCTCGAGGATCAACGGAGTGAGACCGGCCTCGATGAGCCGGGCGGCGGCTGCCATACCGACAGGACCTGCTCCAAGCACCGCGATAGGAAGGATCTCAGTAGCCGTCATCGCAGATCTCCAACGGTGTTTCCGGAATTATGGAAATATACGCCGAAAAACTTCATCAGCCAGCCACTCGTGTCGCCGCCTGGCCACACCCCTGGTCGGCGCAGCATTCGTTGACGAGATAGCCGATCAGGTCGTTCATGTGCTTGTAGTGCGCAGTGCAGATGAGCGTCGTCGCCTGACGATCCTGGACGACCAGACCCGTCTCGACGAGGCGCTTCAGATGGTGCGACAGCGTCGATCCCGGAATGTCGAGCTTCTCCTGGAGCCGCCCGACAGGCAGGCCCTCTTCACCGGCGCGCACCAGCACGCGGTAAATCCGCAGGCGCGTGACGTTTCCCAAGGCTTCCAGCTGAGATGCGACTTTTTCGATGATCATGGAAATAGGTTAATAGCGACATGATCTGCCGTCAACGATATTTCCACAATCCTCGAAATAATCAGATGGAGCTCAGCCTCACTCTGCTCTCGAGCTTCGCCGCATCTTCCTTCCGCTCGCTATAGCGGTTCGTTAGATAGGAGGATGCGTCTCTCGTGAGTATCGTGAACTTCACCAGTTCCTCGCAGACATCCACGACACGGTCGTAATAGGAGGAAGGCTTCATCCTGCCGTCCGCATCGAATTCCTGATAGGCTCGAGCCACTGACGACTGGTTCGGGATGGTGATCATCCGCATCCAGCGGCCAAGTATGCGCATCTGGTTCACGGCATTGAAGGACTGGCTGCCGCCGGAAACCTCCATCACCGCAAGCGTCCTGCCCTGCGTCGGGCGTATCGACCCAAGTGACAGGGGAATCCAGTCGATCTGCGCCTTCATGATGCCGGTCATTGCACCATGCCGTTCGGGGCTGACCCACACCTGCCCCTCGGACCACTCGGAGAGTTCCCGGAGCTCCTGGACCTTCGGATGGCTCGCAGGCGCTTCGTCCGGAAGCGGCAGCCCCTTCGGATCGAACATCCGCACTTCGCAGCCCAGGCGCTCCAGCAGGCGCCTCGCCTCGTGGGCAAGCAGCCTGCTGTAGGAGACCTCGCGGAGAGACCCATAGAGGATGAGGATACGGGGCTTGTGTGTCGAGAACGGGGGCCGCAAGCTTTCGAGGTCTATTGCGTGGAGATGCCCTTCGTCCAGGGCAGGAAATGACTCAGCCAATGCGCTTGCCCCTCTCGTCCAGGACCTGCTCGCCGTCCTCCTTGACGAAGGCCCCCTTGAACGTCTCCGGCAGGATGTCGAGGACAGCCTCGGAGGGGCGGGCAAGCCGCGTGCCCAAGGGTGTCACGACAAACGGTCGGTTGATGAGGATGGGGTCCTTCAGCATTGCGTCCAGCAACTGCTTATCGGTCAGGTCCGGTCTATCGAGGCCAAGTTCCGCATAGGGCGTCCCCTTTTCCCGGATCGCCTGCCTGACCGTCAGCCCTGCATCCGCAATCATCCTCGCCAACTCGTCGCGTGTCGGAGGCGTCTTGAGGTACTCGACGACCTTCGGCTCGATCCCGGCAGCCCGGATCAGGGCGAGCGTGTTGCGCGACGTTCCGCAGGCAGGATTGTGATAGATGGTGACGTCCATGGTCATGCCCTTTCGCTGAGCGTGTTGCGGGAAACGGAGGGTGCAGCCTCGTACCAGCCCTTCGATCGGTTAACGATCGCCACCAGCATCAGCATCACCGGAACCTCGATGAGAACACCGACAACGGTGGCAAGTGCGGCCCCGGAAGTGAAGCCGAAGAGACTGATTGCGGTTGCCACGGCCAGCTCAAAGAAGTTCGATGCGCTGATCAGGGCGGAGGGACCGGCGACGCAATGCATCTCCCCCGTCATGCGGTTGAGCATATAGGCGAAGCCGAAGATGAAGATGGTCTGCAGGAAGATCGGCACGGCGAGGATCGCGATCACGACCGGCTGCGCCAGTATCTGGGTGCCCTGAAAGGCGAATAGCAGCACCACCGTCAAAAGCAGCGAGCCGATCGACAGCGGCTGGATCTTGTCCTGGAAGCGTTGCAGGGCGCGACCATCCCCGCCGGCCAGAATCCGCCGCAGCACCTGCGCCACGACGACCGGAACCACGATGAAGAGGGCGACCGAGATCAGCAGGGTTTCCCACGGCACGACGATCGAGGATACCCCGAGCAGGATCGCAACGATGGGCGCGAAGGCGAGAACCATGACGGCGTCGTTGAGCGCAACCTGCGTGAGCGTGAAGGGAGCGTCACCCCGCGTGAGATTGGACCAGACAAACACCATGGCTGTGCAGGGTGCGGCTCCGAGCAGGATCAGGCCGGCGATGTAGCTGTCGATCTGGTCGGAGGGCAGCAGAGGTGCAAAGAGCCAGCCGATGAATATCCAGCCGAGCACGGCCATCGAGAACGGCTTGACCGCCCAGTTGGCGAACAGTGTCACACCCATCCCGCGCCAATGCCTTCCAACCTCGCGGATCGCCGCGAAGTCGATCTTCATCAGCATGGGAATGATCATCAGCCAGATCAGGACGGCGACCGGCAGGTTGACCTTTGCGATTTCGGCCGCGCCGATCAACCGGAACAGATCGGGAAAGATTGAGCCAAGAGCGATGCCCGTACCAATCGCGAGGGCAACCCAGAGGGTGAGATATCGTTCGAACGTCGACATGTCAGGACGCCTTTCCTTCCAGGTTCGTGCTTCCCTCCATGGAGCCGATCTGCCGCAGCTTCGCCTCCAGGGCCATCCGGTCGATGGATTGGAGCGGAAGGGCGAGGAATGCCGTGATGCGGTTCTTCAGGAAGCGGGCAGCCCGAGCGAAAGCACGCTGCACCTCCGCTTCCGTTCCAACAGCGGATGCCGGGTCCTCGACGCCCCAATGAGCGGTTACCGGATGGCCGATCCAGACCGGGCATGATTCGCCGGCCGCGCTGTCGCAGACCGTGAAGATGAAATCGATCTCGGGAGCGCCAGGTTCGGCGAAGACCTCCCAACTCTTCGAGGAAAACCCTTCCGTCGGATAGCCGAGAACGGCCAGCTCCCTGAGGGCATGCGGGTTCACCTCGCCCTTCGGCTGGCTCCCGGCAGAAAATGCCCTGAAGCGTCCACGGCCCTCCTTGTTCAGGATGGCTTCGGCAAGGATGGAGCGGGCGGAATTGCCCGTGCAGAGGAACAGAACATTGTAGAGGCGGTCCGACATGACTTTGTCCTCGGTAAAGGCGGATGACAGACATCTGGTTTCCGGCTCAGCACTGGCAGCCGGATGACTTCATGAGCTCACGACGTGGCTTCAACGGGCGCTCTGCAGGAGGCCGCCTGAACCGCAGGCGCGCACACTTCCGGATGCCCGGCACAGCAATCTTCCATCAGGAAGCGAACCAGGTCTCCAAGCATCCCGATATTCGCGCGGTAGATCATCGACCGGGACTCCCTTTGCTGGGACACCAGCCCTGAATGTTCGAGTTCCTTCAGATGGAAGGAGATGTTGGAAGGAGAGACGCCTGCCTTTTCGGCGAGCAAACCCGCCGCCATGCCGTCAGGCCCTGCGACCACGAGCAGTCTCACGATCGAGAGGCGGGTCTCCTGTGAGAGGGCACTGAAGGCCCCAAGTGCCTGCTTCCGATTCAACATTTCTACGGTCCTTGAAATATTGAAGAGTAACTAGCGCAGCCGGATGGAGATTGCAACCGGGCGTGCGGAGAACGGGGCGAGTTTCGCTTGAGAGCGAAGGTATCCAGCTTACCTCATCCCTTGCCGGAAAGTCTCCTCAGAACCTCGATGCCCACTGGGGGAACGGCCTGGAACGGCAGGATATAGGCTCTCTCGGCTAACTGGTGCTTGATTCGGTCGATCTGGGCCCTTTCTCCCGCAAGCCGCGACTGCAGAAGCGGATCCGTAGTCCCACTCGCCGACATGGTCCTGTTGACGACCCAGCCATAGGGCTCGATCTTCGCGCGCCGCAGGTCTTCCTGCAGCATCGCCGCTTCGGAGACCGGCGTTGTTTCCGGAAGGGAAACGAGGATGACGCGAGTATAGTCCGGATCCTGAAGGCGCATCAGTGGCGTGACGATCCGACCAGGAACGACCGTTTCCATCTGTCGCGTCATCTGGCGGTGATAGGCCCCCGTCGCATCCAGGAGGAGGAGCGTGTGGCCCGTGGGGGCGGTATCTATGACCACGAAGGCGTCGCGGGCTTCTGCCACGATCCTGGAGAAGGCATGGAAGACAGCCACCTCCTCGGTGCACGGAGATTCGAGATCCTCCCGAAGCAGTGCCTTGCCCTCCTCGTCGAGATCGCGGCCCCGGGAGGCCATCACCTTGTCGATATACCGTTTCGTCTCGGCCACGGGGTCTATCCGGTCAATCGTGAGTCCGCGCATCGCTCCCTCGACCACAAAGGACAGATGTGCTGCCGGATCGGTAGTCGTGAGATGAACGGCATGGCCACGTTCCACGAGGCCGACTGCAATCGCAGCAGCGACTGTCGTCTTTCCCACGCCCCCCTTCCCCATCACCATGACGAGGCCCTTTTCACCTTCCGCGATCTCGTCAACAAGCGTACCCAAGGGCGGCAGGCCGAGCCTAGCCTCCTCCACCGACCCTGAGGCCGCCACCACAGGTGATCCGGGCGTGACCAAGGCGCGCAAGGCGTCGAGGCCGACCATGTCGAAGGGCAGCATCGGAAACTCGTCGCGTGGAAGCGTCGACAGCGCAACTGGCATCGTTGAAAGCGCGGAATCCTGGGCTTGCTCTATACCCACCGCAATCGGATCATCGATCTTCGTCGCACGGAAGCGGCCGTTGATCGCGAGCAGTTGGTTCCTCAGCCCGAGAGCCGACAACTCCGCGGATGTACGCGTGGCCTCGCGAAGAGCGCTCGCATCCGGACGGGCAACCAGGACGATCGTTGTCCGCGCCTGGTCTCCCAGGCATGCAAGCGCCGCCCGGAAGCGCACCTCCTGCATCTTCAGGCCGGAATGCGGCCCCAGACAGGATGCGCCCCGATCGTTTCCTTCCAGGAAACCCGTCCATGCCTTCGGTAGGCTGAGAAGCCTCAAGGTGTGCCCCGTGGGTGCGGTATCGAAGACGATATGGTCGAATTCCGACATATCCTCCGCAAGAAGCCCCACAAATGCGTCGAACGCCGCGATCTCGGTCGTGCAGGCTCCCGAGAGCTGCTCCCGGACAGTGTTCCGTTCATTGTCGGAGGCGTCGGCGGCCATTTGTGCCAGCACGCGCTCGCGATAACCGTCAGCGGCCGCCTCCGGATTGATGTTCATGGCGTGAAGGCCGGGAACGGATGGGACTGCGGTGGGGATATCCCGGAGCGGCGTCGCCAGCATTTCGTCCAGATTGGAGGCGGGGTCGGTACTGACGAGAAGCACGCGCTTGTCCCTATCGCACAGCGTGATGGCGCTTGCACAACTGAGCGATGTCTTTCCGACCCCGCCCTTCCCTGTGAAGAACAGGTAGCGGGTTGGTTCGGTCAGCATCTTCGGCTCGATCATCATCATTCTCCTTCGACAGGAGCATTAGCGATGGATGCCGGGCGATCCTTGATTGACGTCAATCAGCCACGCCGCAGCCGTTCCAGGATTTGCAACAGCATTATCAGGTCCGTTCACCGGGTAAGGGCCCAAGCGATTGCGGACAGGGCACCACGGCTGTTGTTTGTCAGAGAGATCCGGAATAACCGGGATTAGGTGGGAAGAACCGGGATCGAACGGGAAGCGCCTGTAAAATAAGGGCTTCGGGCAGATCGAGCGGCGACCAGGCCGCGCCGTTTTTGACAGGCCGAGACGCTCGATCCCGGCGTCGGCGGCGCCAGCGGCGGCAAAAACGGCGATCCTTTGAGAGCGGCTTCAAAACTCGCCGAAAAGCCTTTGAGGCATCTTCAAGCCATTGAAAAAGCTACACCAGCCGCGCGGCCGTCGCTTCGGTGGAAACCGCCATTACTGCCGCGATCCCCTAGCGATTTCCAATTCTAACATGCAAGGCCGTTGCATGTTGCCGTTTTCGTGGGCGATGGGCCGACAAATCAAGGGGAAGCCGCCGCGCGGACGATTTGCGAACATGCAAATGGCTTTCCGGCGGAAGGTCGCTAGGCCGCTCCTGCAGGCTGTCGTTCCAATCACCCTGGTAGTTGAAGAGCGGCGCATCGATCGGCCCCTTATCCCAGGGCGGCACATAGTCAGGAACCTCCGGAGAACGGTACCAGTGCGCCTTTCCGCAAACGTCGACCGCCCACCAACGGGTGCCCAGCGGCGCCTGGCGCCAATCTACATCAGCCATGGCAGGACACCTTTCGAAGTTCCCGCCCCCGCATAATCCGGCTCTCAAGATAGTGCCGCCCAAGTCTAGGGCAAGGCATCCGTTAGAGGGATGCCATTTACCATCCGAGCACGTTTCGGTTGCACCAAAACGTAACACTTTCTTAACTTTCACCTATGGGATGGGGGGAATGCTGGTCGGCTTCACGATCATGAAGCCGAGCGTTTCCCTGTACCCGGTTCTGCGGCAGCGTCGCCGAGTTCTCGGTCGATGGCCTTTTCCAGCCACGGCAACAGCGAGAAAAGCTCCTCCATGTCCTTCGGGTTGTCCGCCTTCTTGTATAGCTGGGACAGCCGAGCGATCACCTCGCGAGCGAGTGTGGCCTCGGGCATTTTGATGCCATTTCGCCGGTAGCATTCCACGACCAGGTCGGCGACGCGAACCCCGATGATCGAGATATCTACGGACGCGATAAAACCACTGTCCACGTCCGTCGACGCGGCCTCGCCCGCGACAAGCCAACTAAAATCGACATTTGCAGCGTTTGCCAGCGACTTTAAGCCATCTGCCGGCACCTTCACGGTTCCTGCGATCCACTTATTCAGTTGCTCAACCGAGACGCCCGCAGCGGCCGCCGCCTCACCTTTAGTGGGAAACCGCCCGGCAATCTTCCCAATTCTCGCGCCCAGCTCGCGCCTAAAGCTCTGCTGCTCCTCAGTTTCCATACGCCCATCCACACGAGCACACCTCGTCTCGCGCTGCTCGATTAAAATCTTGCATCACGATTAAAATCGAGGTACACCCTACATATGCAGCCAGCGCAAGCGGGCTGCGATTGCTCATAAACCACCAACAAAAAGCGGATGCGCCAACACCCGCTTCCAGGAGTAAACGGATGGCAAAGCCCCAGAAGTGGGACCGTCATGCCATCCTCGGCGAGCTACGTCGCCGAGGCATGACACTAACCCGCCTCGCCGAGCTGAACAATGTCAGCCCAGGCGGATTCCGGCTCGTTTGGAGCCGGCCGAACTCGAAGTCAGAAGCTGCCATTGCAAAGTTCCTCAACGTCCCTGTCGAGGAACTTTTCCCCGATCGCTACCCCAAGCGCCGCACCACGGTCCTCGATCCCCAATACGCCGAGGATTCGAAGAGAGCGCAGAGCGCCGCATGACTGGTGTGACGACGGGACGCGCAGGCTCTGGCCTTTACCATTCGACCGGGATTTCTCCCGTCCGACAGAGCGCGATCGCCCCCAAGGGCGCTCTTTTTTGCTCCGGCCGTCCATGACCCCGTCACCGCCGCCACCCCCCATCAATCGCGGAAACCCGCCGGTGCCACAATGACGAAAAAGCGCGCTCAATTCGACAACCGCAACCCCTTCATACCGTCACTTGATCCCGCCTGCAGAGTGGCCGACCGGGTCCTCTTGCTCGGTGTAGTCGCGATCGCGCTGGCCACCTCCCTGGCGGCCCTGTTCTCGCAATTCTGAGGAGCCCCAATGTTCAATCCGTACTCTGAGGAAGAGCGCCTGCAGGCAATGACCTCCGCCTGCTATCGCGCCAGCCGATCGCACTTCAACCACCTGCCCCTGCGCTTCATCATCGACCCGCCGGTTGACATGCTGGATGCCAAGCTTGCGCGCCAGGTCGCCATCCACGTCCTTCACGTCCAGTTCGATGTTCCCCGCCGCCGCCTGGTCAAGCTGCTCGGCCTCGCCCGGTGGAGCGTCATGCAGGCGGTTCGCACCGTCGATTACCGCTGCACTGAACCCTGCTTCGAGCGTGCGTACCGCATGATCTCCGCTCGCGCCCAAGACCTCTTCATGACCGAGCTGCACCAAGCGGCCGAGGATGCCGCATAATCATGGCCGACTTTCTCAGAACACCCATCGCGAAGATCCACATCGGCGAGCGGCTACGGCCGATCGATCAGGCTTACGTTGAGGTCATCGCGGCATCGATGTCGCAGCGCGGGCAGATCAGCCCAATCATGATCCGCAAGACGCCTGCCAAAGGGAAAGGTGCAACGCCTTACACCCTCGTCGCCGGCGGCTATCGCATTACTGCCGCCACGCTGCTCGGCTGGACGGAGATCGACGCCATCGTCGTCGAGGCAGATGGCCTCGAAGCGCAGCTCCTGGAGATCTCGGAGAACCTCTACCGTAACGAGCTGAACCCGCTCGACCGGGCAATCTTCGTGATGAAGTACCGAGAGCTGTGGGAAGAGCAGCACGGCAAGATCACCGCCGGCGGCGACCAGAAATCAAAACCGCACGATGCGGATTTGATCTTCGCACCGGGACGTGAGGTCGCCAAGCAGGTTCAAGAGCGCCTCGGCATCTCCAGCGACAAGTATGAGCGCGCCGTCCGCATCGGCAGGAATATGCACCCGACACTGCGCCAGGCGCTGCGCGGTACCGAGGCAGAACACGATCAGTCGAAGCTCCTGAAGCTCGCGAAGCTTCCTGCTGACGAACAGGTGAAGGTCGCCGCCGCGCTCAAGGAAAACCCGGACATCAAGCCGGTGCTGCAGTGGCTGAAGGGACCAGTCGCCGCTCCAGCCGCCGCCGACCAGGCGAAGATCCTGAAGACACTCACCGAAGCCTGGGAGGACGCAGACGAAGACACCCGCAGCCAGTTCCTGGAGCACATCGGCCTGGCCGACCCATCGGGCGAGATGGCCGCGCTGATGACCTCTATCCGTAGCGAGGCAGCGTGATGAAGCGCGATCCAGACCAGTTCGACTTCTTCAGCGAGCCGCTGTTCCCGGTGCGGGCCGCATCAGAGCGCATCGACCTGACGCGGTTCCGCTCTCGCCTGAAGCGGGAGATGGCCAAGGCCATCCGCGAATGCCCCTACGATCGCCCGACGATCGCCGCCCGCATGGCGCAGTATCTCGGCCTCGCCTCCATCTCGAAAGCCGCTCTCGATGCCTACACGGCCGAGAGCAAGGAAAGTCACGACATCAGTCTCGTCCGCTTCAAGGCCTTCGTCCGCGCCACCGGAGCCGTCTGGCTTTGGGACGTGGTTGTTTCGGAGGATGGACTTCTGCTGCTCGAAGGCGACGAAGCCCGCCTCGCTGAAATTGCCCGCCTGCAGCAAGAGCAAAAGGCGCTCGCCCAGGAACTGCGTGTCCTGCAGTCGAAGCCGGTGACCATCAAGCGGAGGGCACGCTGATGGCGAAGATCTCACTGGTAGGTCAGATCTCTGAAGTCGACCGGGAAATCCGGATGCGCGAGCAGGTTTATCCGAAGCAGATCCGAGACGGGAAAATGCGCCAAGCAGAGGCGGAGCTGGCCATGGAGCGCATCCATGCCGTCCGGGCCACCCTCGTATTCATCCAAGAGAACGAAGCAGAGATCCGCGCCTTCATCGAGCAGCGGAAGCAGGAACGGGCGGCAACGTCCAGGGGGCAGGCTTGAAGGACTGGTTCACGTCGCAGGAGCTGGCCGAGGCCAAGTTGCCCGGCCTGCCACATACCCGCCAAGGCATCGAGAATTTCATTCTTCAGACAGGCGTGCGCTCGACTGACAAGGCGCGCCAGCGCTCCGGTCGCGGCGGCGGCTTCGAGTACCACTATTCCTTTCTGCCCTCCGCAGCCCGGCAGAAGATCGCCTTCATGAACGCGCCGCTGCCGGCCGCCGACAGCAAGGCGTCAAAGAGCCTTTGGGCACGGTTTGAGGCCCTCTCGAAAGATCACAGGGCAATCTGCCAGAAGCGGCTCGACTTGCTGGTCGATGTCGAGGAGATGCGGACCTCCGGCATCCCGGTCAAGCTTGCCGTGGAGCACTGCACCCGCCGCGCCGGCATCGGCAGGGCAACCTACTATGAGTGGAAGGCGATGGTGGAAGGCCACGCCCGGCAGGACTGGCTTGCAGCCCTTGCGCCGTCTTTCTCGCCAACCGCCAGCGGCATTGTTACCGACCGCGCCGACTGCCATCCGAAGGCTTGGTCGGTCCTGAAATCCGATTACCTCCGCCCCGAGCAGCCGAAATTCTCCGCCTGCTATCGCCGCATGTTGCAAGCCGCCACCGCCAACGGCTGGCAGCCGATCCCTTCCGAACGCACCCTTCGCCGCCGCCTGGACGAGGAGGTGCCGAAGTCTGCCCAGGTGCTCGCCCGCGAGGGCCGCGAGAAGGCCGCCCGGCTCTTCCCGGCGCAGACCCGCTCCGTCCTTCACCTGCATGCCATGCAGATGGTCAACACGGACGGCCATAAGCTCGACCTCATGGTCAGAGTGCCATGGAAGGACGAACCCACCCGCGTCATCCTGATCGGCATTCAGGACATCTACTCGCGAAAGGTTCTCTCCTGGCGTCTCGCGGAATCGGAAACGTGGGAAGTGGTCCGCGCCTGCATCGGCGACATGATCGAGAACCATGATGGCATGCTGCCCGAGCACTTCTACATGGACAACGGTCGCGCCTTTGCATCGAAGAAGATCTCCGGCGGTGCCGGCCGACGCAACCGCTTCAAGATCACGGAAGACGAGGTCGCCGGCCTCTTGAAGACGCTCGGCATCGAGCCTCACTTTACCAAGCCCTATTCCGGCCAGTCGAAGCCGATCGAGCGCGCCTGGAAGGATCTGGCCGAGGAGATATCCCGGCATCCTGCCATGTCCGGTTGCTACACTGGCCCGAATGCCCTGGCGAAGCCGGAGAACTATGGCAAGCGGGCGATCGCGCTCGATGAGCTGCAGGAGCATGTTGCCGCCTGCGTGGCCGAGCACAATGCCCGCACCGGCCGACGCACCGAGGCCGCCAAGGGCCGCAGCTTCAACCAGGTGTTCGACGACAGCATCGCCGAAGCCTCCACCATCGTGCGCCATGCCACGAAGGCGCAGCGCGCGCTCTGGATGCTTACAGCCGAGACCCTGAAGGCTCGCAAGCCGGATGGCGCCCTGCACTACCTCGGCAACCGCTATTGGGCACCGGCGCTCAACCAGTGGATCGGCAAGACGCTCACCATGCGCTTTGATCCGACCGACCTGCACAATCCGGTGAAGGTCTACGATCCAGCCGGCCGCTTCATCTGCGATGCCGAGTGCGTCAGCCATGCCGGCTTCGAGAGCACCGGCGATGCTAAGCGCAAGGCGAAAACACAGGCCGAGTTCAACAAGGCCACCCGCAGAGTTCTCGACATGCACCGCACGCTCGATGCGCAGGAGCTTGGCGAGATCTACGCCAAGGCAAACCGCGACAAGAAGCGGCAAGAGCCGGAACCGCCGGTGCGCCCCGTCGTGACGCGCCTGGTCACGGGCAATGTTGCCAGAGCCGTCCCGATCGAGGCGGCAGACGACGATCAGTTTGATGCGAATTTCTCGCGAGGCCTTGCCCGGATCATGGGCGAGGAGAGCGCGATCATCCCATTCCCCACGGGGAATATCGGCACGGCGAGTAATGCGTCCGGCCGAAAGTCCAGAGCCGAAAAGTAGTGCGTACGGTTCCGAACAAAAAAACGGGCGCAACCAAAAGGCGCGCCCGAGTGATCAAAAGCTAAGGAACCTTGTAAATGAAAAAACCGATCAGCACAAGCACCGCCTGGGAACACCCGCAGCCAGCGGCCGAGTTCATTGCCAAGCATCCCGAGCCGGATGTCGCGGCATGGCGGGTCTTGATTGACCGCGTCATCCAGGCGGCCACCGCCAACGGATGGAAGAAAGCTGAAGTCGCCCGCCGCATGAACATGGCGGAGGGCACGTTCTCACAGTGGGCGTCCGGTAAGTACATCGGCGTCCTCTCAAACCTCAACATACAGGCCGAGAACTGGCTCAGCGCGATCGAGGAAAGCGCCAACCTGGCCGCCTCGGTGCCGGTATCGCCACCATTCCAAATGACAGGCGTCGGTCATGAAGTCATGCAGACACTCGCCTGGGCGCAGGTGACCTCCGGCTTCGTGGCCATCAAACTCGATTCCGGCGTCGGGAAGAGCATGGCCGCCCGCCACTATTGCAACACCCGGCCGCACGCCTTCATGGCAACGGTCAGCCCGCACACCAAGACGGTGCACGGCATGCTGGTCGAACTGGCGGCAGAGCTTGAGGTCCAGGAGAACAACCCGGCGCGGCTGGTTCGTGCCATCGGTCGCAAGCTTTCCCGCATCGGTGACGGCACCCTGCTGATCATCGACGAGGCGCAGAACTTGACCGGCGACGCGATCAACCAGCTCCGCCACTTCGTCGACATCTACAAGTGCGGCATCGCGCTGATCGGCAACGAGGATGTTGCAAACGACTTCCTTACCGATCGCACCCGCTCAGTCTCCAGCCGGGCGCAGGTGCTCTCCCGCTTCGACAAGGTGCTGCGGAGAGAGCCGAACCGGACGGACGATGCGATCCGCATGATCCGCGCATGGAAAATCGAGGACGAGGCCTGCACCAACTTCCTGCTCGGCATCGCACTGAAGCAGGGAGCGCTCCGCCAGATCGACCGGACGGTCAAGAGCGCCTTGCCGGCCGCAATCGGCGCCGGCGAGGAGCTGTCCTTGAAGCATCTTCAGGCCGCCTGGAAGCGCCGCGACCTGGGGGACATGGTCTGATGGCGGAGGATCTGAAGCTTTCCGCAAGCCTTCAGCGGCTCCTCACTCCGATGCTGCCGCATGCGGACCTCCCTGAAGGCGCAACTGTCGAGATCGAGGCCGCTGGTATGCGGTCGATGATCAACGCCCTGCAGATCATGCAGAAGATGGCGCTGAATATGGAACTTGAGCTTGCCTGCCATCGCGATACCGAAGCCGGCCGCGAGATGCGCACGACAATGGAAGGTGAAGCCACCGACCAGCTCGACGACCTGATCGCGGAAACCAGCGGCAAGATCATCCGCCCGAACTTCGGGAGGAAGCCATCATGAACGAAGGCCTCCTGCCCTCCGACAAGATGATCGCCTGCCGCCGCACCTTCCAGACCATCGTCCGGCCTGGCGAGGCTCCCTCGGCCGCAGCCATCCAGATGTTGCTGATGGAGTTCAACACCGCCGTCGCGCTCGCCGAGGATCTGGAGGAGGAACATCGCCTCCTCCAGAGCCAGATCGAGAACCTGAAGGTCTTCACGGGCGGCCGGCGGCTTTCGCCGGTCAGCATCCCCGGCAGCAATGTCACGGTGCTGATGTCCCGGCCGACGCCTCCCGATGGAGGCACGGCATGAAGTCGATCGAAGTCACCGCCCGCGTCGTCATCCCGATCGACGATATCGTGGAAGCAGTCGGTCCCGAGGTCAGCAAGACGCTGATCTCGGCCGGCGCCGCCAGGGCCAAAACCCGGCCGCCCGCACTCTCACTGCGGCTATCGGTCCAGCGCGTCATCGCCGCGCTCGACCAGCTCGAAACAGTCACCAACACGGTGGGCGAGACGAACGCCCGGAAGGTGCTGATGCAGCGCCTCCTGGATCTCCGCGTCACCTTCAACAAAACAGGGAGCATCTGAAATGGAAGCAGTCATTCTCGAAGAGCGCCAGGACGGCGTCACCCTCATCAACGGCAAGGAGTTCATGACCGATGCGAAGGGCGGCTACATCCCGCTCTCCATGGTCAAGCCACAGCACAAGCTCGAAGACGAGGCGGTGCGCAAGATCATCAGCTTCGCATTGAACTTGAGTTCTCAAATTGCCCGGTTCCGTGAGCACTCCATGGGCGACCTCGCCGCGCTCGACGCGCTGCTCGCCCAGGAGTACGGCGTCAAGATCGGCGGCGCCAAGGGCAACCGGACATACCAGACGATTGACGGCCTGATGAAGGTTCAGGTGCAGGTTGCCGAGCTGGTTGATTTCGGGCCGGAGCTTCATCAGGCCAAGAGCCTGATCGACGAGTGCCTCAACGAATGGTCGGCGGATAGCCGGCCGGAGATCCAGGCGATCGTCACCCGCGCCTTCAATACTGACAAGGAAGGCAAGATCAACCGCTCCGAGATCTTCATGCTGCTGCGGCATCAGATCGAGGACGAGCGCTGGCAGCGGGCCATGGACGCGATCCGCGATGCCATGCGGGTGACTGGTTCGAAGGAATACCTGCGGTTCTACCTCCGCGAAAAAGCCACCGATGGCTGGTCGGCCGTCACCATCGACCTTGCGAAGGCATAGGTGCAGCGATGGCGGATCTAATCAGCTCCATCAAGTACATAAAGGACGGTCTGGCGAAGCTACCGCCGGGCGGTCCCGATGGCTACCAGGAGCGCCGGAAGGCTCTCGAAGAGCTGGCGCGGGGCATCGCTAGCGATCTCCCAAAGGTCAAGATCAACGAGCGCTACGATGGCGCGAGGGTCAGCATCGCCGGCGTCCGCGCGTCATCCACGAGCGGTATCGACGGGGCCTTGAACAACTGGATTGCCGCAGCTCGGCGCCAACTCGACAAGACTGGCTTCATCGCCACCAATGGCGAGAAGGAGAACGTGCGATGAAAACGCCTTCCTTCGAGCGGATCCTGGAAGTCCTGATCGAGGAGTATCGCAACGATTGCCATGAGGTCTTTGAGCAGGAGGGCGTGCATTACGCGCGCCTTCCCATCGACATCGATCCCGCCGGCGGCGTCCTGACCGAGATGAACCTGACGCGCCTGGCCGACCTGATCGGGAGGAAGCTGTCATGAGGGTCGCCGGACTAGCTACCCTCGCCATTGCCAGCCCCGCGATCATTCTTAACGACGATCCCGTCAAAGAATTCATCCACCGTTCTCAAGGCCGCTTCAACATAGGACAACTCGACTTCATAGGGGGCGTCCGACCAAGAGGTCTTGAGATCCTGTTTAACCGCCTCTCGGATGTCGCCAAGATAGACGGTTGTACGCGAGTTTCGGGCCAACTCCTGCAGGAGCGCGATGCTGATTTGGCGGAACGCCATCATACCTGCCGCCATCTCCAATTTGCCCTCAAAAGTGTGCTCGACCATCTCTTTCTCCTCTTCCATTGGAGCAAATGGAACAGTGAGTCCCTGCACAAGCGCAATACCCAAACGCGATCTTTGAAAGAGGCAGGCCGGTGAGCAACTCCATTGCCGCCATCCATGTCGCGAAGAAGCAGCTCGGCCTGGACGAGGACACCTATCGAGGCAAGCTTCGCCTCATCACCGGCAAGACCTCGACGAAGGACATGAGCGAGGCGGAGCGCCAGCAGGTGCTGGCCGTCTTCCGCAACGAAGGCTTCGCACCGGTTGGAGCTGCTCGCCGCGAGGGCGGCCGGCAGAAGTTGGCAGGTAAGTTCGCGAAGAAGCTGCAGGCACTCTGGATCGCTGCCTACAACCTCGGCATCGTTCGCGATCGTGACGACGCGGCGCTGGAGAGCTTCATCAAGCGCCAGACCGGCATCGAGCGCGAGCGCTGGCTCCGCCATGCCGACGATGCCTCGAAGGTCATCGACGCGCTGAAGGTCTGGATGGCTCGCGAAGGTGGCGTTGACTGGTCAAGCGCCGGCATGCACCCGCAGAGCTACATGCGCGCGACCGGCTACAAGATTGCCGCCGCGCAGTGGGCCATCCTTTCGCCCGGAGATCGCAACGGCATGTGGCAGGCGATCGTCGCCATCGTGGGCGGCAGTGTCCTCGACCGGCATCTCGACGATCAGCAGTGGATCCGCGTGATGAACGCATTCGGCGAGCGCATCCGCTCGCGGAAGGCAGGTGCGTGATGAAGTCGAACCACATGGAGTCGCGGAAGCTTTCGAAAGGCTCGCTGGAGTATTTCCCGACGCCACCCTGGGCGACCCGCGCCTTAATCCACGAAGTGCTGCACCGGGAGCCCCTTGATCTTCGCTCAAAGCGCGTCCGGGAGCCCTGCGCCGGCGGCGGCCATATGGTGCTGCCGCTGCGGGAAAGTTTCGGTGCGGTCGACGTCTCCGACCTTGCCGATTGGGGCATCAATCCAGAGATCCGCGACTTCCTGGAAGAGAGCCGGGAGCGGCTAATAGAGGACGGCCACGAGGTGCCGGACTGGATCTTCATCAATCCACCCTTCGAACAAGCCGCAAAGTTCGTTCAAAAGGCCCTCGAAATCGCCATCGAGGGCGTTGCTGTTTTCTGCCGCCTCGGCTGGCTGTCCGGTCAGGAGCGGTACCACACGATCTTCGGCCCGCGCCGGCCGACCTACGTCTGCCCCTTCTCCGAGCGCGTGGCGCTGATCGAGGGCGTGTGGGATCCCGAGGCGAGCAGCGCAACTGACTACGCCTGGTACGTCTGGATCAAGGGCGCGGTCCCTGAAGAGGCCGCGCCCTGGTCGTACCCGACCTTACGCCACCTGCGCCCCGGCATGCAGGATCTCTACACCCGGCTCGCCGATCGCGATCTGGCTACGCCTGGCGAGGCCGCGCGCCGGCTTGCCGCGAGGAAAGCCGCAGCAAACAAACAGTCCAAACAAGCAGCTCTATTTTCGGAGGCATGAAATGAGCCGCAGCAAGAGACGTACGCGTACCTGGAAGCTCAAGCTCTCGATCGAGGAGTTGGAGAAGCATGCGCCGGCGATCTTTGGTCCTCTCCTCCATCTCGTCGAGGAGGGGTTTGTCCTGCAGACCTCCTCCGGGATCTGGCGCAAGGCGGACGGAACGGGCACTGCCCGCTACGTCTACCGCTGCGGGACCAATCGGGAAGGCCGGAGCATCGTGCTCACCAGTCGCAACATCCCGCTGCGCTACGAGGCCGCCTGACGATGACCGAGGCGCTCCCGCTCTTGAACTGGCAGAAACAGGCAGAGCATTTCCGTCTCCAGGAAGACCGGGAGCGCCTGCTTGCGCGCATCGCCACCCTCCGTCCTCGGGAGCACAAGCGCGTCCTGTTGGAGGCGCGGGTGCGGGAACTGACGCTGCGCCAGATGGCGCTGGAGAACGAACTCTATCGACCGGAGGGACATCGTGACCGACCTTCCTGATCGCGCCTGGTTCACGCCACTCCTCAACCGCATTGCTGACGCCGCCGGAGAAAGGGCGGCGTTGGTGCTTGCTACCGAAAAGGCATGCCAGGAGATCCATATTCCGACGAAGGTTCATGCCGGCCACTGGCTCGCCAAGCTGGTAGGGCTTGACGAGGCCAAGGCGATCGCAGAAGTATTCGGGGGCAGGAACATTGTGCTTCCTCCCTCTGTCGGTGGGCAGAAGCGCAAACGGGCCAGCATCCTTGCGGAGATGATCGACAAGGGCCACACGGTCAATCGGATCACGGCCGCTACCGGTGTTGCGCGTTCCACCGTTTACGATCACCGGGCGAAGCTCAAAGCATCGCCGAAAGATGATCCTCAAGGCTCCCTCTTCTAAGTTTCGATCGGTTCCGCATCGTCCGATTTCGGACGGTGCCTGATCGTGTTTCGTTGAGCGACTGTGCCCCTGGGACTGAAGGGGCAAATCATGCGGACCATCAACGAGATCATCGTGCATTGCACGGCGACACCGGCCGGTAGACCGGTCACCGTAACCGAAATCAATGCCTGGCACCTTGCCCGCGGATGGTCTGGCATCGGCTACCACCGCGTCATCGGCCTGAAGGGTGAGCGCTGGCAAGGCCGGCCGCTGGACAAGATCGGCGCGCATTGCGAGGGCCACAACAGCTCGACGATCGGTGTTGTTTATGTCGGCGGAGTTCTCTCGGACGGCCGGACGCCGGCCGACACCCGAACTCCAGCACAGAAAGATGCGTTGCTGGCAGAGATCCTCGCGCTCCGGGACCGCTTCGATATCCGCAAGATCTCCGGTCACAACGAATATGCCGCGAAGGCCTGCCCGTCTTTCGATGCCTCCGCAGAGTACGACAGCTATTTCGAGGGAGGTCGCGGCATCGCCGGAACGGTCGACCCGCTCCTGCGCCGTGGGGACGCCGGCCCCGCTGTCCTCGCCTGGGCCGACGACTTGGCTGCTTATCGCAAGCTCATCGGCCACCAGTGGCCGCTCCGCCCGACGGCGGTGTTCGATCAAGACCTCGAAATGGTCACCCGCTGGTTCCAGAAGGAGCGTGGCATCCTTGTCGACGGGAAGGTCGGGCCGCAGACGCGCATGGAAATGGAGCGCGCCCTTGCAGGCGTCGGTCCGTACAGCGCGCTGTTCAGCTGAGACGGCATCATGCAGAAGCCGTCTTACCGGACCTCCAAGCTTGCCATCTGGCTTTCTTCCTTTCTCGCCTGGCTGGTGATCCTCGCCCTTACCGCAGGCGCGGTTGCCTCCGGCCAGGTCATCGCCTTTGCCCAGATTGCCCTGCCGATGATGGTTGGCTTGATCGCCGTCATGCTCGGCATCCATCGCGGCCTCGGCTCTCTCGATATGTGGACGATGACCCGTTCGCCCGCACTGCCTTCCTCCTCCTACCACCCGCGCGACGATCCGAAGGAGAACGGACGATGACGGCGTGGCTTTCGAAGGCGGTCACGCCGCTCATTGTGATTTCCCTGATGTTGCTTGCTGCCGCCTTCCTCGGTTGGCTGGCGCTGCACACCGTAGACGGCATGGTGGATGACGCCCGCCTCAGTGCGATTGCGGAGCGGGACGCCCACTGGAAGGGCGAAATCGCAGAGGCCAACACCAAGGCCGCCCTCGCCGAAGCCGCACAGGCGAATAGCGCGTTGCGGATCCAGGCTGAGGCAACCGCCAAGATCCGCGCCGCCGAAGAAAAGCTCACCGAACTGGAGAAAGAAAATGCGGCTCTGCCTGATGGCGCTGCTTGCGGCCTCGACCATGGCCGTGTCCGCTTGCTCGCCCGCTGATGGCGAGAAGCCGGTCGTGAAGATCGTGGAGCGGAAAATCACCCTGCCGCCGGAATCGGAAATTCCGTGTCCGCAGCCGGCCAGCCTTCCCGATAGAGCGATGACCGCAACTGAAGTCACCAGCTCCTGGGGCAGCGATCGCGCCAGCCTGCGGATCTGCGAAGAGCGGCGCGCTGCTGCCGTTGCCTCAGTTCGGGGGCCGCAATGAATTTCGGCAATGGTGCCTTCGACCTCGCAGCCAAGCGGGAGCAGGAAGAGCGTGAGGCGCTGATCGCGGACGCCGCCCATGCAGTGAAGCAAAAAGGCTCCGTCATCTGTTGTGACTGCGACAGACCAATTCCCGAAGCGCGCCGCCTCGCGGCTCCCTTCGCCCGGCGCTGCATCCAGTGCCAGACGATCCACGAGGAAGAAAAGTACCACCGATGAACATCGACCTTACCACCGTCGCGGCACTGGTCGCCCTGGCACTTGGATGCCTCAACCTGATAGCTGCGGCCCGTGCCATGCTCTCCGCCGGCGAGAAGAAGCTCGACGATCGGCTGAAGGTCGCTGAGAAGACGCTGATCGTTCACGACCGTCGCATCCAGACAATCGAAGGCGAGATCAAGCACCTCCCTGACAAGAGCACCGCCCACAAGCTGGAGCTGGCACTGGCGGACATCGTCGGGCGGCTCAACGCGATGGACGAGCGCATGAAACCGATCGCCGCTACCAGCGAGCGGCTGCATGACCTTCTCCTGGAGCAAGCACGCAAATGACCGACCTCGGAACCGACTTCGCCCGTATCGTCCGCGAGGAAGCGCGCCTGATCATCCTGAAGGCGCTCGCCGAGCAGACCAACGAAAGTCTCTCGTCCAGCATGCTTGAGCAGGTGCTCTCGCGCTTCGCGATCCACCAGGAGCGGCCGTGGATCCATCAGCAGATGGAGTACCTGCGGACGATGGAGGCAATCACCGTCGTCGACGCGGGCACCGTCAAGATCGCCACCCTGACGGATCATGGGCACCGCCACCTCAGTCGCCATATCGCGATCGAGGGCGTGAAGCGTCCGTCGCGGCCGGGAGCCTGATCCATGGCGAAGGGACGCGGCCGGCTTACCGCAATCGATCTGTTGCCCGAAGAATGCGAGGCAATCGTCAGCTGGGCGGCGCAGGCTCTTGCCGATCGCGAGCGCACCCAAGTCGAGATCTATGGCGAGTTCAAACAGAAGCTGATCGCGCTGCAGGGCGAGCAGGGCATCGACTTCGATATTCCGTCATTCTCGGCCTTCAACCGGTATTCGATCCGTCTCGCCATGGTGTCTCGCCGGCTGGAGCAGACGCGAGAAATCGCAGCCACCCTATCAGAGCGGATGGATGCTGCAGGCTCCGACGACCTCACCCTAATCGCGGCAGAGGCGATCAAGACCCTGATCTTCGAGGTGCTGCAGGCGAAGGGCGAAGCCGGCATCGATCCGAAGGGCGCGATGGAGCTGGCAAACGCGCTGCGCGCCGCCTCGGCCGCCCAGGTCAACAGTTCAAACCGGCGCATGAAACTGGAAGCCGAAGAGAAGGCACGCAAGGCAGAGGCCGATATGCGCGCCAAGGCCGAGCAGGCGCTTGATGTCCTGTCGAACGAGCCCGGCGTCTCCAAGGAAGCAATTGCCCGCGCCCGCCGGGAGTTCCTCGGCGTCCGGCCAAAGAAGAAGAGCGACGATGGCTGACCTGCAGCTTCCCCAGGGTGAATGGAAGGATCCGCCGGTCCTCGGGAGAAATCCCGAGGATCTTCCGCACGAGCTGCCGCGTGGCGCCGATATCCCCGACGATCTCGACCCGCTGGCAGAGGGCGTCCTTATGGCCCACCAAGCCGACTGGATCGCCGACGAAAGCACGCTCAAGATCTGCGCCAAGGGTCGACGCACCGGCATTACCTTCGCCGAGGCGCTCGACTGCACCCTGATCGCGGCCGCCAAACGCTCGGCCGGCGGGCAGAACGTCTTCTATATCCCCGACAGCAAGCCGAAGGGCCGCGAGTTCATCGGCTATGCCGCGCACTTCGCCAAGACGGTGGCAAAGGAGATGCTGACGATCGAGGACGGCATCTTCTTCGACCAGCGGGCCGATGGATCGACGAAGGCGATCTCCAGCTTCATCATCCGGTTTGCCTCCGGCTTCCGGATCGAGGCGTTGTCTTCCCGGCCGGAGAATATCCGCGGCCTTCAAGGGACCGTCGTCATCGACGAAGCGGCGTTTCACCGCGATGTCCGCGAAGTCATCGACGCCGTTGGCGCGCTCCTCATCTGGGGCGGCAAGATCCGGATCATCTCCTCCCACAATGGCATCAGCAATCCGTTCAATGAGTTGATCAAGGAAGCCGGCGCGAAGAAGAACGGGTTCAAGGTCCACACCTACAGTTTCGGGGACGCGGTCAAAAACGGGCTCTACAAGCGCGTCTGCCTGATGAAGGGCGAGGACTGGAGCCAGGAGAAGGAAGACGCCTGGGAAGCGGAGATCCGCAGCGCCTACGGTACCCGCACGGCGAAGATGAAGCAGGAGCTGGATGCGATTCCGGCCGAGGCCGAAGGCTCCGCCCTCACCCGCGTCCTGATCGAGAGCTGCATGTCCCGTGATCTGCCGGACGTGGTGCGCTGGGATCGCCCCGACGATTTCAAGAACCTCGACGACTTTGCCCGCGAGGAGCAGGCAGCGGAGTTCTGTGAAGGCGTCCTGAAGCCGCTTCTCGATCGTCTCGATCCGAACCGGCAGCACTGCTTCGGAGAAGACTTCGCCCGCAGCGGCGACAAGACTGCGATCCTCGTCTTCGAGCTTGGCGCCGACCTGGTCCGCCGCGCCCGCCTGACGGTGGAGCTGAAGAACATACCCTTCGACCAGCAGCGCGACATCCTCTTCTATATCGGCGATCGGTTGCCTCGCCTGATAGGCGGGGCGCTCGATGCCCGTGGTAATGGTCAATATCTGGCGGAGAAGGCGCGTCAGCGCTGGGGCGAGTGCATTCAGGAAGTGATGCTGTCGGCCAAGTGGTATGCGGCGAACATGCCGCCCTATATTGAAGCCTTCTCGGACAAGAGCCTGCTGCTGCCGGTCGATGCCGACGTTCTCGCCGACCACCAGGCGCTTGCCTACGTCAACGGCATCATCAAGGTACCTGACGAACATTCGAGCAAGGGCGCTGACGGCTACGATCGCCACGGCGACACCGCACCGGCCGGCGCACTTGCCTTCTACGCCAGCCGCCAGGACTTCGCCGAATACGCCTACCAGCCGGCCCCGCGCGCGCCGTCCCGGTTCGATACTCCCAACACTGATCGCGACGACGGGGCGCCCTATCGCCTCGGCTCCATGCGTCGATCGAGAGGACTTCACTGATGGCCCAGCTCCTCGACCAGTTCGGTCGCCCGCTCAACACCGCCGCCCTCAAGCAGGAATATGCCGCTCCGACCACCACGGGAGTGCGCCGGCCCAATACCGAGCATCAGGCGACAGGCCTCACGCCTGGCAAGCTCGCGCGTCTTTTGCGCTCCAGCGTCAATGGAGATCCCGAAGCCTATCTCGGGCTAGCCGAGGACATGGAAGAGCGGGACCTGCACTACGCCGGCGTGCTCGCCTCTCGCAAGCTGCAGGTGGCCGGGCTGGAGACCACGGTGGAAGCCGCAAGCGACAGTCCGGAGGATGTCGAGAACGCCGACATGGTCCGTCGCTTCATCGAGCGGGACGCTTTCGAGAGCGAGCTGGTCGATATCCTTGACGCGATCGGCAAGGGTTTCTCAGCCACGGAAATCATGTGGGACACGTCCGAGCGGCAATGGGAGCCCAGGGAACTGAAGTGGCGCGATCCGCGCTGGTTCCGCTTTGCAGATGAGGACGGCGAAACGCCTCTCCTGCGCGACGCGGCTGGCGATCAGCCGCTGCAGCCATTCAAATGGGTGTTCCACCAGGCGAAGGTCAAATCTGGCCTGCCGATCCGTGGCGGCATTGCCCGCGCCGTCTGCTGGACCTTCCTGTTCAAGAGCTTTACCGGCAAGGACTGGGCGATCTTCTGCGAGGCCTACGGCCAGCCGCTCCGCCTCGGCAAGTATGGCCCCGGTGCCAGCGAGCCGGACAAGGAAGTGCTTCTCAGGGCCGTGGCCAACATCGGCGTCGATTACTCTGCGATCGTTCCCTCATCGATGGCAGTCGAGTTCGTGAAAGCCGACATTGCCGGCTCACATGAGCTGTACGAAAAACGCTCCGACTGGCTCGATCGGCAGGTGTCGAAGCTCGTGCTCGGCCAGACCGGCACCACAGATATGAGCGGCTCCAGCGGCTACGCCCAGGCGAAGGTTCATGACGGTGTCAAGGCGGACATCGAGCGATCGGACGCCAAGCAGCTCGCCGCCACCCTGAACCGCGACTTGGTCAGGCCGTACATCGATCTCAACAAGGGACCGCAGAAGGCTTACCCGAAGATCAAGATCGGCCGACCGGAATCGCTCGACCTGAAGCAGTGGATGGAAAACGTCCGCACCTTCGTCTCCATGGGCGGCAAGGTCGGCATGTCCGTCGTCCGTGACAAGCTCGGCGTCGAGGATCCCGCCGCTGAGGAGGAATTGCTCATCGCGCCGGGCCGCAGGGCAGATCCCGACTATGCCGACGATGCGCCGATCGTGCCGCCGGCACCTGCCGGAAAGCGTGCCGGTGTCACCGCCCATCGCGCGGCCGCTGGCGCCAAGCCTTCCGACGCCATCGACCTCTCGATCGAGACACTCCTCGAGGAGGACGGATGGGCCGCAATGGTGGAGCCTATTGTCTCCGGCCTCGAGGAGCAGCTCGCCGGCGCCACGAACCTTGAGGAGGTCCGCGAGATCCTGGCGACCCGGTACCGGACGATGGATGTTGCCGCGATGACCGACATGCTGGCCCGCGCCGCCTTCAATTCCAGGCTGGCGGGAATCGGTGGCGACGATCTGACGGATGAGGGCTGACCTTGGCTGTCACGATCAAGCCGCTGCAGCCTCTCGACGCCATCGCCGCCTTCGAGGCGCGTCACGGCAACCTGCTGGAAACCTTCTCCTGGCAGGACGCATGGCAGGAAGAGCATGCGACGATGTTCACTGTCGCGAAGTCGGCCGGCTTCGATATCCTGAAGGACATCCAAACGGCCTTTGAGCGCGCATTGAGGGACGGCCAGACGCCGCAAGACTTCGCACGCCAGCTGCGGCCCGTGCTTCAGGAGAAGGGATGGTGGGGTCGCAAGCTGGTGGCTGATCCCGCGTCCGGCGAGTTGGTACCGGCGCAGCTTGGCAGCGCGAGACGCCTGCAGACGATCTTCGACGCGAACATGCGCGTCTCCTACGCCGCCGGTCACTGGACGAACTTCGAGCGCAACCGGCGCACCCGCCCCTACCTCCGTTACGTCGCACTCCTGGATGACAGGACGCGCCCGTCGCACCGGGCGCGCCACAACCTCGTCCTGCCGGTCGATCATCCCTATTGGGATATGTGGGCACCGCCCTGCGGCTGGAATTGCCGCTGCACGCTGCAGAGCCTCTCCCAGCGGGACATCGACCGCCTGCAGGGCGAAGGCGAGAAGCTGGTATTCGAGCCGCCGACGGACACCTTCCGGAACTTCGTCAACAAGCGCACCGGCGAGATAACCCGAGTGCCCGATGGCATAGATCCCGGCTGGGCGTACAACCCCGGCCGGGCCGGATACGAGGCACGCGTTAACCAGGCGCTGGCGGAGAAGATCGCGGATGCGCCGCCGGCGATGGTGCAGGCGGCCGTCGAGGAGCGCGTGTCGAGCAGCGCCTTCGATCGGTTCTTCCGCAATCCCCAGGGAAGCATGCCCGTGCTCGCCGTGCCGGCCGAGATCTCGGCTGCCATCGGTACGGACATGCGCGTGGCGATCCTGACGGCCGACCGGATGCGCCAGCAGCAGATGCGCCGGCCGGAGCTGACGCTGGAAGACTATCGGGCCATTCCCTCGATCGCCGCCAACCCCGCTCTTGTTGTCCAGGACGGATTGCGAACCTTCTTCCTGGCGAAGCATCCGGATGGCCGCTGGCGCTATGTGACCGTCATGGTCCGCGACGACAATCGTTCGGCCGGAGCCGTGACGTCATTTCGCTATGCCGGCGATCGCGACGTTGATAATCTCCTCGCACGGGACGGTGCTCGAATCGTCATCGACAGGCGCCAGAAATGACAGATGCCCTTGCCTCAGGCGCTGATTTTCATATTTCGCCGCAGAGCGCAGCAGCCGGTCAAGACGGCCAGACGGGCGTTCGGAGCCGAAAAACGCTTCCAGAGGCTTTGAAACGGCTTCAAAAACGATCCTGAAGCCTGTTGCTCGATCCTTCGTCCGTGATTAAGGTCACGACATCCCTCCCCGCCCAGAGCAAGGTTCCGCACCGTCCGATTTCGGACGGTGTATCGAGACGCCGCATCCGCCTTAGATGCGAGCATGAAAAACGCTCTCGCCGCCCTCGCTGCATCCGTGCTGTCTGCTCACGTCGCCGACCTTTCGGTGGCGGATGCCGATGGCAGCTGGATCCAGCTCATCCCCGCCGGGACGTTTAGCGGCCGCGACGGTCGCGGCCCGTATCATTCCGGCGACCAGGCTGGCCTGCAGCAGATCGCGGCACTCACCCAGCGCTATCACGGCCCGACCGACATCGTCATCGACTACGAGCATCAGAGCCTCCATGCCGACAAGAGCGGCAAGCCTGCTCCGGCCGCCGGCTGGATCAAGGAAGTGCAGGCGCGGGCGGACGGCCTCTATGGCCGCGTTGAATGGACCGCCAATGCGGCGGCCCTGATCAAGGCGAAAGAGTACCGGTACCTGTCGCCGGTCTACTTCCACACAAAGGACGGCAAGATCCTCGCACTGCAGAATGCGGCGCTGACCAACGTGCCGAACATCAACATGGCGGAAGTCTCCGCCCACACGATCTTCCAGCAACCGCCTCAAGAGGAAAACATGAAGAAGGTAATCGCCGCCCTCGGCCTGGCCGACGGCGCTGGCGAGGATGATGTGCTTGTCGCCATCAACTCGCTCCTGACCAGCTCGACGGCGATCGCCGCTGCAGCCGGTCTCACCAAGGACGCCAAGTCCGATGCAATCGCCACGGCGGTGCAGACCGCTTTCGCCGATCGGAAGAAGATCGCGATAGCGGCCGGCCAGAAGGAGGATGCAACCACGGATCAGATCGTGGCCGCCTTCCAGTCCGCCCATACTTCGAGCACGCCCGATCCGACGAAGTTCGTTCCGGTCGAGCAGGTTTCCGCGATGCAGGCCGATATAGCGGCTTTGCAGAAGCAGCTGCAGGACGACAAGGCGGAAGAGGCCGTCGATGAAGCCATTCGCGGTGGGAAGCTCGCTCCCGCACTTCGTGAATGGGGCCTGTCGGTGCATCGCACTGACCCTGCCAAGTTCGAAGCGTTCGTCGACAAGGCACCGGTCCTTACGGCCGCGCAGCGCACGGCGACCGCCCAGGCGCGAGGAGGCGAAGCCGCTTCCGAGCTGGATGAAGCCGAGACCGCCGTCATGCGGCAGATGGGTCTCACCAAGGAGCAGATGCTCCAGGTCAAGAAAGGTGACGCATGACGCAGCTCGCAGCTGATCGCAACACGCCGGAGCGTTCCGGCGGCACCCGTGAGGTTCCGGCAGCCGCCGGCGCCCTCCTCTTTGCTGGCGCGATGGCGGCAGTGAATGCGGCAGGCAATGCCGTCCCGGTGACGGAGGCTCTCGGCCTCAAAGGAGCCGGCCGCGTCGAGAACCGCGCCGACAATAGTGACGGTGCGGCCGGTGACGTGCGGGTGAAGATCCGGGCGGGCATCTTCCGCTACGCCAACTCCGCCGGCGCCGATGAGCTGACGCAGGCCGACATCGGTTCCGACGTCTATGGCGTCGATGACCAGACGGTCGCGAAAACCTCAAACACCAACACGCGCTCAGTCGTCGGAAAGGTCTTCGATGTCGATGACCAGGGCGTCTGGGTCAAGTTCTCCTGAAGGTGACACATGGAACTTAATTCAACCACGCTTCGAGCCGCCGGCGTCGGCTTCAGTGCCGCCTTCGCTGCCGGCCTCGCCTCGGCCCAGCCGATCTACGAGCGCATCGCCACCACCGTGAACTCAACCACCAAGTCGAACGAATACGGCTGGCTCGGCAAGTTCCCGCGCTTCCGTGAATGGATCGGCGACCGCGTCATCAACGCGATGGAAAAGCACGGCTACACGCTGACCAACCGTTCCTTCGAGAGCACGATCTCCGTCGATCGTGACGACTTCGAAGACGACAACCTCGGCATCTATGCGCCGCTCTTCCAGGAGCTGGGCCTCAACGCCCGCCTGTTCCCGAACGAGCTGGTCTTTGCGCTGCTTGCAACCGGCTTCACCACGAAGTGCTATGACGGCCAGTACTTCTTCGACACCGATCATCCGGTGCTGGACAAGGACGGCAACAAGATCTCGGTTGCCAACACGGACGGCGGCGCCGGCGCTCCCTGGTTCCTGCTCGATGTCTCCCGGCCGCTGAAGCCGATCATCTACCAGAACCGCAAGCCATTCACGAACCTCGTCCGCAAGGACAAGGCCGATGACGACAACGTCTTCTTCAACAAGGAACTGATCTACGGCACGGACGGCCGCTGCGAGGTTGGTTTCGGCTTCTGGCAGATGGCTTGGGGTTCGAAGCAGGCACTCGACGCCACGCACTATGAGACGGCCCGTGCCGCCCTCACCGGCATGAAGGGCGACTATGGCCGCCCGCTGGCAATCAACCCGACGCTGCTGGTCGTACCGCCAAGCCTCGAAGGCGCTGCCAAGGGCATCGTCCAGAGCGTCCTGGTCAACGGCGGCGAAACCAACAAGTGGGCCGGCACTGCCGAAGTCCTCGTGGCTCCCTGGCTGGCGTAAGGGGGTTAGCGCCAGACTGGAGAAAACCGCCCGGACCGCCATCCGGGCGGGCTTTTCGAAGCGGATCGACCGCGATCCTCTCCGCAAAGCCCGAAAGGAAAGCCCATGGCTCCCCGTAAGACCAAACCTTCCACTGCTCCGACCAATGACGCGGCCAAGTCTGCGAAGGACGATACCGCGGTGCATTCGGAGCAAGCTGCTGCAGCCGCCGCAAATGGCGCCGCAGCAACCCCGCCGGGCGAGAGCGTGCCTGGCGGTACCAATACCGGCTCGGCAGACGGCAAGCGGTCGGCAACGACTTCCACCGAAGGGCATGACCAGGCTGGCGCGGGTGCTGCTACCGCGCCGGTCACCTCCAATACCTCCCAAGGTGATGATGCCACCGGGGCCGGCAATACGGCCGGTCCCGACGCGGCTCCCGCCTGGAAGTCAATGAACAAGGAAGAGTTCGTCGCGGCCTATCCGCTCATCTCTGCACTGATCGCCTCGCTGGAAGAGCCTCCGACGTCCGGAGAGTTCCGAGTTGTCGCAAAGACAAATGGTTTCCGCCGCGCCGGCTTCGTCCACTCCAGCCAGGGCCGGACCTTCCGGTCTGACGAAGTGACGCCCGACCAGCTCGAAGCGATGCTGGCCGAGCCTGAGCTGACGGTCGAGATCGTCTGATGAACTACGCGACGCAACAGGATCTGGTTGACCGCTTCGGTGAGGAGGAGCTGATCCAGCTCACCGACCGCACCAATATTCCCGTGTCGACCATCGATCCCGTTGTTGTCGATCGAGCCCTGTCGGACGCTTCCGAGCTGATCGACGGCTACCTGAAGAAGGTCGCAAAGCTGCCGCTCTCGGCCGTGCCCGGTGTCCTGGTCAAAACCTCCTGCGACATCGCCCGCTACTATCTCCACGGCAAGTCGGCCGACAAGGACAGCGCCGTCACCCGCGCCTACAATGAGGCGGTCAACTGGCTCCGGGACGTCTCCCGAGGACTGGTCGAGCTTTCGATCGATGGCGGTGATGCACCGGCAGCAGGCGGCGGGTCCGTCAAGGCCGTCGCTCCCAACCGTGTCTTCACGCGCGACAGCCTGAGGCACCTCTGATGCCGGGCGCCTCCATCATCATCGATGACGAACTGACGCCGGTCATCTCGGCCATCGGCATTGCCGTCTCGCATCCCGGTGAGCTGACCGCTGCTTTCGCCGCCTACCTGCTCGCCTCCACACAAAGGCGGTTTGAGCGCCAGACGGGGCCGGATGGTACGAAGTGGCCACCGCTCTCGAAGCGCACGAGCATGCAGAAGGTTCGCGGCCGGCGTCGCGGCACCGCCAACATTCTGCGCGTATCAACCAGGCTATACTCCAGCCTCGTTGCCAGTTCTGACGATGCCTCGGCCGAGGTCGGCACCAATGTCGAATATGGGCGCGTCCACCAGCTCGGCGGCGAGATCAATCACTATGCCCGAAGCCAGCGCGCCAGCTTCAAGAAGATCCGCAAGCGGTACCGCTTTGTCAGGCCCGGCACCAAGGGCGCCGTCGATCGCAACATCACGATCGGCGAGCACAGCGTGAAGATCCCAGCTCGCCCCTACCTCGGCTTCTCCGAGCAGGACCGGCAGGAGCTGATCGCCATCGGCCGCGACTGGCTCGCACAGGAGACGCCCCGATGATCCCCGCTATCATCAACCGGCTGATGGAGGCCGGAACGCCCTTCAGGATCTCCGGTGGCGCGGCACAGCTGGCAGACGTCAAGGATGCTCCGCCGCAGACGCCGGCGGTCTACGTCTACGTGGCCCGCGAGCAGTCGACCCCGAACGAGCGCATGAACACGATCCTGCAGCGCACGGCAGTCGACATCGGCGTCGTCATGGTGACGTCCAATCTCTCGAAATCGAACAATGCCGCAGCTGCCGGCGACATCGAGGCGCTGAAGGCTTACGTCCGCCAGAAGCTTCTCGGGTTCCTGCCTGAAGGCGCGGCCGACCCGCTGGAGCATGTCGAAGGCGAGCTGCAGTCGGCCCTCTCCGGCACCGTCTGGTTCGAAGACGTCTTTTCAACCGCACACTACCAGGAGGGCTGACATGGCCGAGAACGCCACCAAGGGCGGCTCATACACCCGCAACGAAGATGGCTCGCTGACGCTGGTCGAGCGCACCAAGCAGCCTGAAGCGAAAACGAAGGCGCCGGCAGCGACACCGGCCAAGCGCACCACGAGGGAAAAAGAATGACCCGCTTCTGGCGAAACCGCGCCCTGCTGGCGAAGATCGAAGACACTTATGGCGTTGATGCCGCTCCGACCGGCGCGGCCAATGCGATCGTTGCGACCAACGTGAACCTTGAGCCGCTCCTCGGCGAAGACGTCAGCCGGGACCTCGTGCTGCCCTACATGGGCCACCAGGGCGTGCTCCACGTCGCCAACTATGCCCGGCTCTCCTTCGAGGTCGAGATTGCCGGCGCCGGCGCGGCCGGGACTGCTCCCGCTTACGGCCCGCTGCTCCGGTCGGCCGGGATGGCCGAAGTCATCGCCGCCGGCGTCGACGTCCAGTACACGCCGATCTCCGGTGATTTCGAGGCAGCCACGCTCTGGTTCAACGGCGACGGCGTCCGCCATGCGCTCCTGGGGGCACGGGCGACCTTCACCATGAGCCTAGCGCCACGTCAGATCCCGCGCTTCGCCTTCACCTATACCGGCCTCCTCGGGACGGTCACTGATGAGGCGCTACCGGCACAGACGCTCGCGGCCTGGCAGACGCCGGTACCGGTCAACAAGGCCAACACGACCTTCTCTCTCCATGGCCTCGCGACGGCCGGCGTGGAAGGGATCACGATGGACGTCGGTGGCCAGATCGAGCCGCGGATGCTGATCAACCATGAAAGCATCCAGCAGGTCGATCGGCAGATGACGGGCAGCGCCATCATGGATGCCGTAAGCCTTGCCGAGAAGAACTGGTTCCAGATCGCGCAGGCGCATACCAAGGGCGCGCTCCTGGCGACCCACGGCCTCACAGCCGGCAACATCGTCGAGTTTGAGGGACCGGCCGTGCAGATCGGCCGCCCGACCTATGGCGAGAGCCAGCGGATCCTCAACAACACCCTGCCGCTCATGTTCACGCCGATCGCCGGCAACGACGAATTCAAGATCACGGTCAAGTAGGCCGCGATCAAACCCCGCTCAAAGGACCTTCGAAATGGGCTTCAAGCTGAAAAAGGAACTGATCTTTCCGTGGCCGGTGAAGGTCATCGAGCCTGATCCGGACAATGCCGGCAAGCATCTGGAGCGGGAATTCACCGCTCTGTTTGCGATCATCGATCCGAAGGACGCCAAGGCAGCGGAAGAGAAGCGGCGCAAGATCGTGGCCCAGATCACGCCGGAGCTTTCCCTGGACGAGCTGAAGGTCATCCAGGCCGAAGTCGATGCGCACGATCTTGCCGCGATCAAGCAGGTCATGAAGGGATGGCAGGACATCGTCGATGACGACGATCGGCCGATCGACTTCACCGACAAGAGCTTCCGGGAAGTGCTCGAATACCCGCGCGTCAAGTCGGCTCTGATCCGGGCATACCGCGAGGCCATCAGCGAGGACCAGGCCCGCCTAAAAAACTGACTGACGCGGCGGTCGCCTGGGCTCGCGCCCGCACCGGCCGCGTCGATCGAAGCAAACCCGCCGCGATCGATGACGACGTGCGCAAGCAGTTTGCGGAGTTGAATGTCCAGGTCGAGCACGACCAGGACGACGGGGATGACACCGAGATCATGGCCAATGCCTGGCACAGCTTCAGCGCCTTCATCGCCTGCCAGACGCAATGGCGTGCCGTGGCGGGCATGACGGGGCTGATCTGGCTTGGCCTCGACTATCTCGCCTGCAAGCAGGTTCTCCTCTCTCTCGATTTCGAGCGCGAGCAGCGCAAATCCGCCTTCAACGATCTCCGGTTCATGGAGGCCGCCGCTCTTCCCATCCTCAACGAGGTGGCGTGATGGCTACTCCACTGAAGATCTCCGCCAGGGTCGAGATCGACCCGAGCCAGGCGCGGCAAGGTGCCGCCGAGGCAAGCCGTGCCGTCGATACCATCGGCGATGCTGCCGGCCGTACCGCGACGGAGATGCAGAAGCTGATCGCAGCCTCGACCGGCCTGCACAGCAGCACCGGTAATGACAACATCCGGCGCTGGACTGGCGCGCTGGCCGATGAAGGGCTGGCGCTCGATCGACTTCGGGCGAAATACAACCCGCTCTTCTCCGTCATTCAGAACTATAAGCAGGCGCAGATCGAGATCCGCACCGCACATGCCATGGGCGCACTGTCGGCCGATGAAATGAGCGCTGCGCTCCAACGCCATCGGCAGGCGACGCTGGCGAGCATCGATGCGATCAAGGGACGGAACCGGGCGCTGGTCGACACACCAGCCATGATGGGCGGTTCGGCTCGTGGGTTTGAGACGGCCAATATCGCGGCGCAGTTTCAGGACATCGCGGTCACCTCGGCCATGGGCATGTCGCCCCTACAGATTGCCCTCCAGCAGGGCACCCAGCTTTCGATGGTTCTCAACCAGATGGAAAGCCCGGTTCGCGGACTGGCTGCTGCCTTCATGTCGGTCATCAACCCGGTCTCGCTGGTGACCATCGGCGTCGTCGCGGCCGGCGCTGCGGCGATCCAGTACTTCTCCACCCTCAATGATGATTCCGCTACGGCGAAGCAGGTTCTTGAGAACCATACCGCGCTGATCGCCCGCATTCGGGAAGCCTGGCCACAGGCGGCTGATGGCCTTCGAGCCTATGCCTCCGAAAGCAGCAAGATCCTGAAGCAGGAGATCGCCGATCAGATCAAGGCGCTTGAGAAATCCGTGCTCGATGCCGGCGTTTCTCTCCGCGACGGCCTCGGCCAGTTCGACATCCGCGATTTTGGCGGTGCGACCTTCATAATCGGCCAGATGCGATCGGCGATGGCGCAGTTGGATGAGGGCATTCGCTCCGGAAAGCCCAACCTTGAGGCTTTTGTCGGAACGCTGATCGATATCGAGAACCAGAGCGGCACGCCGGAGAACATCCGCAAGATGATTGCGGAGCTTCGCGCCTCGGCGAGTTCGGGGCTTGAAGCCCAACGCGCCCTTTCACCGCTTGAAGGTGTGATGAAGGGGATCGGCGCTGCGGCTGCGGCCGAGGCGAACCGCGTTGGCATCTTCACGAAAGCCCTCCGGGAGCTTTCGGGGATCTCGGTTGCCAATCTCACGGACACCGAACTTGCGGAAAGGCAATACCGGCTTGCGCAATCCTACGCGAACAACCGCGAGGAGCGCGACGACGCCTATCGGCAGTTCCAGGACACCCTGCGCCGGATCGAGGACCAAAACCCGACCGTCATCAACAGTGATGGCAACCGCACCAATGTACCCGCACCTGGCAGCCGGCCGGTAACGCTCGGCGACAAGCCCGACAAGGCCGCCACGGCGACGGCCAATGCCTACCGGGACCTGGTCAAGTCGGCCGACGATCGCGTGGCCCAGATGAAGCTGGAGGCGGAGCTGGCGGGCCAGACCGGTGTCGCCTCCGAAACGCTGCGCTTCAAGCTCGACCTCCTGCAGCAATCGGAGGAGAAGGGTCGCTCGCTATCGGCCAAGCAGGTCGAGGCGATCAATGCTCGAGTCGAGGCGTTCAAGAAATACGCCGAGGCGGCAGCATCCGCGCAGCTGAAGGCGGACCTGCTCTTCCAGCGTGAGCAGCTCGGTCGATCGGCGATGGACCAGCAGATCGCATCGACGCTGCGTAGCGCCGGCCTTGCGGTCGATTTCGACAGCTATGAGGCTGGCCTCATCCGGACGAACCTGCAGCTGCAGTATGCGCGGGATCTCGCCGGCGACTTCACTAGCACCCTCTTCAGCGGCCTTCGGGAAGGCAAGGGGCTGTGGGAGTCGATGGGCGACGCGGCGATCTCCGTCCTCAAGCGGATCTCCGACACCCTGTTGAACGACGTCCTGAATAGCCTCTTTCAGGTGAACGGCGCGGCATCCGGCGGCTCCGGAGGCGGCATCCTTGGCGCCCTCTTCGGCGGGTTCGGCAGTCTGTTTGGTGGCGGAACCTCCGCCTTCCCTTCTGCCCCTGGCGGTCTTTACGATCGTGGCGGCTATACCGGTCCTGGTGGCGTTCACGAGCCGCGCGGCGTGGTTCACGCTGGCGAGGTGGTCTGGTCCCAGCGGGATGTCGCCCGCGCCGGCGGCCCTCAGGTTGTCGAGGCGATGCGTCTCGGCCGACGAGGCTATAACAATGGCGGTGTCGTTGACGTCGCGCCGCTGATGTCGCCGCAGATGTCTCGTCCGAATGGTGCGGCCACGTCAGGCAAGATGCAGCTCATCCTGAAGCTCGGCCTTGATGCCGACAGCAATGGAAACATCATGCCGGCGATCCGCGAAGCCATCGCCCAGGATGCGCCCGGAATCGCGGTCGAGGTCGTGAAGCAGTACGATCAGGATCTTCCCAACCGGATGGCCGAGATCAACGAAAACCCGAGGTGGCGCTAATGGCTGCTCCGCTTTCACTTGCCGCCGTGTTCGACCAGCTGCCGATCGCTTCGGTGGAATGGTCGATCCAGCGGAACGACGAATTCTCCGGGATTGGAAGTGGTGACGTCTGGCAGGCCGAGCTGGCCGATCCGCTCTGGACGGCCGACGTCATCCTGGGCGACGGCCTGCACGATGAATTGAAGCAGGTTGCGGCACGGATCAGGGCACTGGATGGGTCGCGCGTATCGTTCCTGATGTGCGACCCGCTGTCTCTCTACCCGCAGGCGGATCCCGGCGGCCTGGTCCTCGGCGCGGCGGCCGTGACAATCCGCGCGGTGGACAGCGATCGGCGCGTCGCACTTCTTCAGGGACTGCCGGCGGGCTACGTCCTGACCATCGGCGACAAGCTGCAGATCACTCAGGGCGAGGCAATCCGGTTCTTCGAAGTCGCCGCCACCGTCGCAGCAGCTGGTACCGGTGAAGCGAACGTGTCCGTCTTCCCGAGACTTCCCCTGTCTCTAGCGCCAGGTGCGACTGTAACCCTGATCCGCCCAGCCTGCCCCGTGATCATCCAGCCGAACACCCACAAGCCGGGTGTCGGCCGCCGAGGTGCCACCAGGGGCGCAGCATTCCGAGTCCTGCAGAAGAAGAGAAGCTAGGTGCGCAATCAGCCCGCTGCCATCACGGCCGTCCAGTCAGCCGCCACAGACGCGGGCCTCATCACACGCCTCGCGGTCTGGGTCGTTGCCAAGAACAGAGCAACAGGATTGCCGGAGCCGATCGGCGTCTGGGATGGGGATGAGGATATTGCCCTCTCCGTCATCGACGGGGAGACCAATCAGGTTGTGACCCGACCCTACTATGGCGGCGGCAACCTTCTGACCGTCAGCGAGATCCCGCGCACGTCTGACTTCACCGTCCAGACGGTCAGCATCGATCTTTCGCAGCTCGCCACGGTCGCGCAGCTCGTGACCAGGACGCATGACGTTCATCGTGCTCATGTCGAGATCCACGAGATCCTCCTGCATCCGGAGACCGGCCAACCGGTCGCGGCCGACCTTCCTCTGTTCCTCGGGATTGTCGATGGCATGCCGATCAAGACGCCGCGGATCGGCGGCGAAGGACGTGCGACGCTCAAATGCGTTTCCGAGGTCATGTCGATGCTCACCCGCACCAACCCCGAGAAAGCGTCCTACGAAGCGCAGAAACTGCGCGGCGGCGATGAGTGGAACCTGTATGCCGGCGTCATCGAGACATGGGACCTTCCCTGGGGCCAGAAGGCATCCTGACGGCAGCTATTGCTCTGTCCGCTTCCGTTGACTATGCTTCCCCCCATCCACCTGACATTGCGATAGGTTCCCCACCGTCCGAAATCGGACGGTGTTTCGTTGTGCGCCGGCCGACCATGATGCCGGGATGACGCTCACCCGACACAAAGACTGGCGCCGTCGCTACGAAGCCGCGATCGACGAGATCAAGGCGCGCCCGTTCGTGTGGGGCGAGCACGATTGCGGTCCCTCGCTTGCCGGCCGCCTGGTCCATGCAATGACCGGCGTCGATCTCTCGGCGCAGTATGCCGGCACCTACCATGATGCATTGAGCGCCGCCCGTCTGATCCGGGAGCTTGGCTTCGAGACGCTGGGCGACCTGGTCGCATCGATGCTGCCTCCCATCCATCCAAGCCAGGCAGAGATCGGCGACATCGCGGCGATCGCCATGGATGGACCGATCGGCCACGCGCTCGGCGTCGTCAACGGCGAGAGGATCTTCGTGCTCACCGAAACAGGCGTCGGCACCGTTGACCTGCTCGACGCCGCCATCTGCTTCAAGGTGGGTTGAATGGGCCTCCGAAGCCTCCTTGCTCTCCTAATTCTGCTTCTGGCTGCAACGTCCGCGACAGCTGCCCCGGTCGGAGGCGCAATCGCGGCTATTGCCGGGTTCTTCTCGGCCGGCGGTGTCGCGGCCTTCCTCGTCAAGACGGCCTTCGTCATCGCTGTCAACGTGGGCATGGGGTTGATCCAGCAGGCCCGTGCTGGCAAGGCGGCAAGAAAGCGGGAGCCGATCGGCGTCACCCTTTCGGTGCAGATGGGGGATACCCAGCCGCGCACCTATCTGCTGGGCACCTATGCCACAGCTGGCCGCCGGATCTACATCGGCACCTGGGGAAGCGCTGACAACACGCCCAACGCCTATGTCACCGATGTCATCGAGCTTTCCTGCCTTCCCTCCAATGCCGGACCGCAAGGATTGCAGTCCGCTTGGATCGGCGACGTCCAGTGCACGATCCTCTGGAACGAGCCCCATCCGGACGGCAGGGGCTTCCCAGTCCAGCAATTCAGGCGAGGCGGCACCGATTATCTGTGGCTGAAATATCTCGACGGCAGTCAGGTTGCCGCCGATCCGTTCCTGATGGCAGTATTCGGTGGTCATGCCGAGCGGCCGTTCAAGTCCTCCATGGTCGGCCGTGGCTGTCAGGCCGTCATCCTGACCGCGCGCTTCAACCAGGACCTCTTCCAGCAAGGCTTGCCCCAGGGCGTCTACCAGCCGACGCCGATGCCGCTCTATGACCTGCGGCAGGACAGCACGAACGGAGGATCGGGTGCCCAGCGCTGGACGAACTCCGGAACGTGGGCGTCGAGCGACAATCTTGCGACCATGATCTACAACGTCGCACGCGGCATCTACTATGACGGCCGATGGCTGCATGGCGGGCGGAACTTCCCTCAGCATCGCCTTCCCGCCTCCTCATGGATCGCCGCACTCAATGAAGCGGACCGCCTCCTCGGCGGTCGCCGCCAGTTCCGTGGCGGTCTTGAGGTTCCGGTCGACCAGGAGCCGCTCGAAACGATCGAAGATCTCCGGCTCGGCTGTGCCGGTCGCCTGGCTGAAGTCGGCGGCATCATCAAGCTCCTGGTCGGTGCGCCGGCAGCTGCCGTCTACAGCTTCGACGATAGCGGCATCGTGGTCACCAGCGAGCAGGATTTCCAGCCGTTCCCTTCCATCTCCTCAACCTACAATACCGCGACGGCCGTCTATCCGGAGCCTTTGCAAAGGTGGACCTACAAGGACGCTCCGGAGAAGTCCTCGCCGGCGCTGGT
Source organism: Pseudorhizobium halotolerans (assembly GCF_902153235.2). Lineage (NCBI taxonomy): Bacteria > Pseudomonadati > Pseudomonadota > Alphaproteobacteria > Hyphomicrobiales > Rhizobiaceae > Pseudorhizobium > Pseudorhizobium halotolerans. The sequence continues at coordinate 113,085 of NZ_CABFWE030000016.1, forward strand.
TGCACGAGACGGCGGTCAACGGCTGCCCATCGACCTCCGTTTCGATGCCGTGCCCTTTTCGGATCAGGTTCAGTCCCTGATGAAGACAATGATCGACGAGGAGCAGCGCTGGCGCGTCCACGAGGTCGTTCTCCCGCCTTCGGCTTCGGCGCTGGAGCCGAACGACGTGGTGTCCTGGTCGAGTGAGCGGAACAGCTACTCTAACAAGAAATTCCTTATCGTCAGGAGCACGCGCCTCAGGGGCAGCCTGCACCGCACCCTGATCAAGGAACTCGACCCATCCGACTACGATCCGCCCGAGATCATCACGCCTCCGGTCGTCGGGTGGCTTGGCCCGATCCTGCCGCCGCCCCAGCCGATGTTTGGTTGGCAGGTGGAGCCCGATGTGCTGCGGGACGCGGATGGCAATCCGTGGCGGCCGACAATTCGCATCAGCGCCGCACCCGACCAGGACGATGTTCAGTTTGTTTGGGTGCAGGTGCGCCTTGCCGCCGATCAGTCGATAGTGTTCGAGAGCACCTCGACACCCTATGCGCCTCCGTACAGCTGGCTGATCAACGCCGTCTTTAAGGGCAGCACCGACTACGAGGCTCGCGGAAGGTTCACGCCCTATACCCGCCGCGAAACTGAGTGGTCGGATTGGATGCCGGTTCGGACTCCCAATGTCGGCGACGGCGATTTGATCGCGGATCTGAGCAAGATCGGTGCTGACGTCAAAGCGATCTTTACGAAGCTTTATAGCGAGATCGGCGACCTCCGGTCTTCGCTTGAGCGCCTTCTCACGGATCATCAACTTGAAGGCGCAGTGACCGAGACGCAGCGCCGGCGCGTCGAGGTAGCGGTAGAAAACGCCCGCGCCTTCTTCGAGGAAGAGATCGTCGTCATCGCAGACGACTTGGCGGCCATCGCCAGCCAGACCACAGAAATCGGGACCCAGCTCAACGAACGCTTCGCTGGTGGCATGGTCAAGTTCGAAGCGGTCGCCAGTCCGGCCGGTGTCGATGTCAGCTATGCCATCCTACTGAAGGCCGGAAGCACCGGCGCGTTCATGACAACGGGCATGCTGCTGCAGCTCTACACACAAGCCGGCGTCGTGAAGTCTCGGATCGCCTTCGACACGCAGCAGTTCGTTGTCACAGACACGGCCGGCAACGCCTCTTCGCCACTGGTCTTTGAGAACGGCCAGCTCAAGCTCAATGTCGCCAACATCGGCCTCGTCAATTCGGCGATCATCAGCCTCGGCGGTGGCCGCGTCCGGATCGATGAGAACGGCATCGTGGTGAGGTCGTCATGATCAGCTGGGCGGTAGGTGTCGACTACGAGAACGTCTCTTGCGTCAAGATCACCTATGGCGACCGGGATCCGAGGACCATCCTGGACAGCGAGCGGTCGGCGTTCCTCTACAATTCGAAATGGTCGGCCGACGTAAAGGTCCAGCTCTCGATCACGCCTCTCACCTACTACTCTTCGACGGGTGGCGACGGAAACTACTTCGTGCGCACCACGACCGGCAGCAACCGGCTCTATGCTTCGAATGCCTATTTCGGCGGGCTCCTCTATGGCCTGCCTCTGTTTGACCTCAAGCCGATCCACTTCTCGACCGGAAGGTTCCTGGACGGCAAGACGGTCCTGAGCACTCGTGGTTACGGCGATCGAGGCGGCCGCTGGCGGACAAGTGCTGCCGGGGTCAACGGCGGGATCTGGTACAAGGATTGGGATCCTCCGGACACGAGCGCCCCCACCTATTGGTCCTACGGCGTCTATGTGTTGCAGGAACTCAACGACAGCAACAGCAGCACCGGCCGCCGAGCGGGCCTCGTGATCTGGCGACTGCCGGGTGATGAGACGCCGATCATCGGCGGCGCTCCTCAGGCTCCGGTGCCTGGTCAGGACGTCATCCAGATAACCAAGGATTGGTGCCGGGCGGCCAAGCCCGGTTTCGACGTCAAGATGGCGACCGAAACCCAGCTGGCCTTTGACAGCTCCAAGCTCCCGCCCAAGGTGATTGCCGCCGCGGATATCGCCGTCCCAGCTGGCGTTTCGAGCTATGACCTCGGAATGCCTCTGCCGGCCGGGTCCGCGCCTGATGTCTACTTCTACACCGCCGGCGACGCTCTTTATTTCCCGACCAATCCGACTGAGTTCGAGAAGGGGGCGGAGTATTGGATCGACGGGCAGTATCTGTACTTCAGCAATCCATCTGGGGCCTGTCGCGCGCGCTTCATCGTCATTGCTGGCGAAGGCGATGCTCCCACCTCCGGCAACAACGACGTCTGGCGCCAGCTGACCATCAACGGCGAGGATGTTGTTCAGTTCTTACGTCCTGGCGCCGGGCCCAGCCCAAGCTTTCGGGACATCGTTCTCGATAGCCGGTGGCCATCGCTGCAGATCCTTGCGGAAGGGTACCTGCCGGTCGGGAATGGCGCACAGCAGCACGTTGTCCCGATCAATGCAGCCGGCATGTTCCCGATCGTGAAGTACATGACCGTCCACGGCGGTTATAGCGACGGCCTTGGGACGTCGTGGTCGAAGGCGATCAAGCCGCCAGTGGTAAGCCGGCTTGGGCTCTATCGGACGGGCTGGCAGTCCATCGAGGACGGCGGCGATTCCACCTATTGCCGGGTAACCTCGACGGAAGCCCGCTTCTTTACGTTTCGGGGCGCTCCCGTCTGGAAGTGGTACCCCACCGCCCAGGCATTCGACCAGAACACCCCGTCTTACGAGTACGACGACAACCCGATCATCGGGATCCGCTACTACGTGTTCGGCATCCCGGCTTAGGACCCGCTATGACCTCTTTCTATCGCACCGGAACAGTCACTCTTGAACAAGGCAGCACCGCTGTCGTCGGCAATGGTACCGGCTGGATGCTGGCGCTCATTTCAGGCGGAAACATCCTTGTCGAGGCGATCGGGAATCCACTCCCGATCGCCACTGTCGACAGCGACACCGCGATCACGGCCGAGCTGGCATGGATGGGAGCAAGCGGCACCTACAGCTATTCGATCCAGCGGGACACGGCGTACCTGAAGGAACTCGATGCCAACAGCCGAAACCTGTCGTTCATGCTCTCGGAGCTGCGGGCCGGAACGATCTTCAAGTATGACGCGGTGGGCACGCTCGCAGGCCGCGCCATGCATGACGCCAAACCGGCGAGGTTCGGATACCTCGTTATCATCGGGGTCGAGGAGCCGGAGTTCTACGTCAAGGCAAGCGATGCGGCGGGTGATTGGGCTGGGCCTTTCAACTACGGTACCGGTCCCGTAGGGCCGGCACCATCACTGGCGATCGGCACAGTACAGACACTTTCGCCAGATCAGCCGGCAAGTGTTTCGCTGACCGGCAATAACGGCGCTTACCAGATGACCTTCGCCATCCCGCGCGGCGTTCAAGGATACAAGGGCTGGGTAATTGAGCCAGAGGTAGTGGCCCACGGTTCGAAGCAGGTGCTGCGCGTTGCCGACTTTATTGGTGGAGAGGGTACGAAGCCCGCCGGGACCGGCCTCTATGTCGGCCTCGGGGGCCTGGTTGCAGACATCAATGATGCCATCGACATTCGGGGCGACGTCGGTCCGCAGGGTATACGCGGGATCACCTGGCGCGGGGCGTGGAGCAGCCTGAGCGAGTACGTAAACGGCGATCTCGTGACGGATGACGACGCCGAGGCCAACCCCGCCACGTGGATCTCCTCCACCACCAATACCAATAGCCGGCCACGCGATAACCCGGCCGACTGGCAGTACTTCCCCGGCTCAGTCCCCCGTGTGCAGGACTATGGCCTCATCACCGACGCAGCAGACATCACCCGAGATTATGGAGGCCTCGCAGCATGAGCGAAGCAATCAAGCGCCGTCGCGGCACAGACGCTGAGCATTCGACCTTTGTGGGCTTGGAGGGCGAGTTCACCTTCAACACGACTACAAAGCGGATCCACGCCCACGATGCGGTGACGCCGGGAGGCATACCAGCCGCTCGCTTAGACGAAGTCGGTGGCGGGTCTGCCTCCGAACTAGTCGAGGCGGTGAAGACCGACGACTATACGCTGACTGTTGATGACGCTGGCATCGTCATCACGGCCAACAAGGCAACCACTATTACATTCGCCCTTCCTGCGGTGGGTGCGAGCAATGCGGAAGCCTATCTCGTCTACAACGCCGGTGCTGGCACGCTGGTGATAGATCCGAACGCATCGGAGCAAATCGAAGGCGCGTCTTCGATCTCGCTGCTGACTGGTGAGTCCGCCCGCATCTGGCCGAATGAGGCGAAGACGCTCTGGCGTGCGACCGTTTGGATGGCAACGAACAAGAACGATGTCATCGCTGCATTGTTTGCAACCCCAAAGACCATCAAGAGCGCGAATTTTGCTCTTTCGAATGATGGCGGCGGGAAGGCGCTCTTCGACACCAGTGCGATTGCCGCCGGTCAGTCGAGATCTATCAAATTGCCTGACCGAGATACCGCAATCGGACGAACGCTGCTTCGTATCACGACCTTCACGGCGAGTGGAACGTGGACGCCTCATCCTGACGCAAAGATGGTTTGCTTCGCTGCGCAGGGCGCTGGCGGTGGCGGCGGTGGTGTGGCTGCTGCGGGCACTGGCGTCGGCGGAGGCGCAGGAGGCGGCGGTGGCGGATACCAGGAGCGGTGGCTTGTGTCTGGATGGGGAGCGACGGAGCCGATCACTGTTGGCGCGATGGGGTCAGGTGGCATTGGAGGTGGGGCACCCACGGCGGGAGGTGATAGTTCCGTTGGAACGCTTTGCGTCGGCAAGGGTGGTGGCGCCGGCGCTTCCGGCACCACTAGAGTGACCGGCAACCAGCGGGCAGCAGGCCCGGGCGGTGATGGCGGTGGCGGTACGGGTACCGGTGGCGTCTCGGCAGGGATGGATATCGTCATCCCCGGTGATGGCGGCCGTGTTGGTGTCCTTTTCGGGACGGGACTGACCGCGCTTTCTGGGGAAGGCGGCGGGTCCGCGCTTGGGTCAGGTGGCCGACAAGTCACCGAAGGCGGTTCTTCAGGCAATATTGGACAGAATGGCACCGGCTACGGTGGCGGTGGCTCAGGCGCTTCGAACGCAAGTGCGAACGCATACAATGGTGGCAATGGCGCGCCCGGTATTGTAATCATCACGGAATGGTCATGATGTCCCGGCGTACATTTGCTTTTAGCCTAGCTTCCTTCGCGCTCGGTGCTGGAGGCGGCGGCGCGGGCCAGAACTCCGTTTCTCGATCCTCATCGAAAATCACGCTTTCCGCCACAGTGAACCTTGGCATCGAGGCTGGGCAGGCGTTGGGCACGCTGCTTCAGGTTCGCGGCAGCGGTTCAATGGACGTCATTAGCGCCCTTGGCGTACCGCAGTTCTACAATCACTACGTCCGTAACAATCCCCGGATGCTGCATTCCTTCGCTAAGAAGGGTGACCAAAGCGACTTTGTCGTGACCGAGCTGGGCACGGCGCGAAATGATAATCCGCGCTACCACGTCTTCGTGCTTGATGGCGTTCTGATCGACGGGACCAACCGGCAATATTATGACGAGGGCAGCAATACGTGGGTCAACCTGCCGACACCATGGAACGGCACAACCTTCGCCGCCGGCGAGCAGATCAACTATGCTCACTGGATCGGGAGCGGCCTCTTCGTCTCGACCGACAAGGGAATCTACTACGACGGCGTCAAGATCGTCGGCTACAGCGGCCCAACATACAAGCCGAGCAACGGCAGTGCGCTGTTTCACAATGGCCTGCTGTTCACAAGTTGGGACGACGGCTATATCCGCGTCTATTCCTGGACACCCGGTGGAGCGGTAGGATCTCCGATCAGTTCATTCGCTCTTATGCCGTCGCATTTCCTGAGGGCCTTTGGGATCCTCAACGGGGCAGTCTACGCCATCTCTGGATATGGAAGAGCCATCAAGTACGATGCGGTAGCTAACTCTTGGGCGTATGTCAGTCAGCCTGAGAGCGTGAACGAATTCTACTGCTTGATGCAGTGGTTTGATGAGCTTCGTTTAGGCGACTATCCGAACGGAGATCAGTGGCATCTGACCGCAAGCTCGGTCACCCGCATTCCTGACTTCCCGCCGGAAGAAGCGGGCGCGGGTCCGAACGTGAGAGAGATCCAGGCCATGACAATGTATGGGGGAGACATGGTGCTTCCCCTGTTCCCGTGGGGCGTAGTTCACCGCCACGACACGATCAACAACGCCTGGCACTACCAGAGGCTCTACACGGCACCGCCGATCGACATGAGCAATGGTCCTTACATCGACACCTTCGGTGGCAATACCGACTGGCGTCAGCGTCTGCCATGCGCCGGCATCTGGAAGGATGGAGCGTTCACGGTAGGGTCGAACACACCCGGCAACCTCCAAGCGCCAGACTATGAATCCGTGCCGAACCGAGATGAATACGGGAAGGTGTGGAAGCTCGTGCGGCCCCATGCTGTGTCAGGTGAATTGTCGTGGAAGACCGTTCCGACCACGTTCACGATGGAGATCAGTGCGGCCGGGATTGTCACGAAACAGGACGGCGTAACGATCTCAACAGTCGCCGGCTTCACGCCTTCTCAGCTTGAAGGCACTGATCCGCTCACGGTTGAGTTCGGCAATGGCATCTATGGCCAGTTCCCTGGTTCGATTGTCAGCACGAGCATTCAGCAAGAATAGCACCTCCTCGGCTATCCCTGCGGCCGTCTCAATCCGATGCGGCCTACCAGGCAGCCGGAGCGCCGAAGCGCTCCTAGCGACGGGCCGAAGTTTGGCGACCTGACCCGTCCGACTGTAGCTCTCACAACCGTCGTACCTGGACCCCGAAGGGCCAGACGACAGTGAGCGGAACGGATTAATTTTTTATGCACCATCTTCATCTTGAACAAGTATCGCCTACCCTGCCGGCGGCAGCTTACATCGGCGGGAAACGCATCTTATCGAAACAGATCATCGAGCGCGTCAACGAGGTGCCGCACGACTGCTATGCCGAACCCTTCGTTGGCATGGGCGGTGTCTTCCTGAGGCGCAATAGACGACCTCGACTGGAAGTGATCAACGACATCAACGGCGAGGTCGCCAACCTCTTCCGAATCCTCCAGCGGCACTACCCGCAATTCATGGAGACGCTGCGCTTCCAGATCACGTCTCGGAGGGAATTTGAGCGGCTTTCTCAGACTGATCCCGCAACCCTCACCGATCTAGAAAGGGCGGCGCGCTTTCTCTACCTCCAGCGCCTCGCATTTGGTGGTAAGGTGGCCGGTCAGAACTTCGGGATCTCGATGTCTGGAGCGCGCTTCAATCTCCTGAAGCTCGGTCCACAGTTGGAAGACATCCATGAGAGGATGGCAGGCGTCGTCATCGAGAGCGTCACCTGGCAGAAGGTCATCGAGCGCTATGATCGAGCAGCGACCCTTTTCTACCTCGACCCTCCGTACTGGGGGAACGAGGAGGACTACGGCCGGGCGGTGTTTGCCCGCAAGGATTTCGCCGAGATGGCATTAGTTCTCGGCAGCATAAAAGGCCGCTTCATCCTATCCTTGAACGCGGTTCCAGGCGTCTTTGAGACCTTCTCAAAGTTCAGGATCGAGGAGGTCGACTGCACCTATTCGATCAGCGGCGGACCGAGGTCCAAGGCGGTAAAAGAAGTGATCATCTCCAGCCCTTGATCTCCGTTTCAAGTGGGCCGATACCAGTTGGGACCGGTGGCGGCCGGGACTGACTTACGACCGATGCGGCGGTCTCAACGTGAGAATGCCATATGCGTCGAAAACCGCTTCCCGACGACGAGCCCCGCGATCCTCACCTGGCAGACTTCACCGGCCGTAAGATCGTGGTGCAATGCGCTACCTGCGGGATGCGCCGCAGGTACGATGCAAGCGCCATGCTGAAGAAAGTGCCTGATATGAGCCTACCGGAGCTGCGGCTCAAATTGGCTGAGGCAGAAGGCTGCTTGAAGGTCCACAACCCCTACTACGATCGATGCGGCCTTAGATATGACGTCGAAGCTATGGGGCTGCTTTGAGGGGCGTTCTTGCCAGCGGCTGGATTTTCGAAAAGTCCGGATCTCGCTGTCAAAAGTCCGGAAAGGCGCGTCCGGCTACAACGGCGCCTTCGCGGCAGTCGACGAGATGCAGTGACTTCTGATATTCTGGAGAAAAGTGGTAGCGGGAGAGGGACTTGAACCCCCGACACGCGGATTATGATTCCGCTGCTCTAACCACCTGAGCTACCCCGCCACACGATGACCGGCCCTTGGTTTTCAGCGTGCTGAAAAGGCGGCTCCGTTCGGATGTGCGGCTTATAAGACCGGTGCGATGGAAGTGTCAAGCACGGTCTTTCGCGTTTTTGCCACGAGGAACGATCCGTGGCCTCAGGCAGCTACGGGCTCTGCAAGCAGCGCCTTGAGCGAAGCCTCGGCATCCGGCGCACGTTCCGAGCGCTCGATGAAGCCACCGCCCCAGACGCGCGCATCTGCGCCTTGCGCGGAATAGAGAACGCAGGCCTGTCCCGGCGCGACGCCAGCCTCCCCTTCGAGGAGATCGACATAGATGCCGCTCTCGTCACTGTGGAGCACGACAGGGGTGGGCGGACGGCTGGAGCGCACCTTGGCGAAGCAGGGAAAGCCGTTGGCGGCGTCTTCCGCCAGCGTGCCATCGCCCAGCCAGTTGACGTCGCGCAGGTAGACGCGGCGAGTATCCAGCGCTTCCTTGGGGCCGACGATGACGCGGCGGCCGCGGGCATCGAGGTAGACGACGTAGAGCGGTTCGCCGGTCGCGACCCCGATGCCGCGCCGCTGGCCGATCGTGTAGTGGAGTATGCCTTCATGCTGCCCGAGCACGCGTCCGTCCATGTGGACGATATCGCCTCCCAGCGCTGCGTTCGGCCGCACCTTGTTGATGACGTCCGTGTAGCGGCCCTGCGGCACGAAACAGATGTCCTGGCTGTCCGCCTTCTGGGCAACGACGAGCCCCATCTCCTCGGCAAGCGCCCTCACCTGCGCCTTCGACATGCCGCCGAGCGGGAAGCGCAGGTAGTCGATCTGCTCCTGGGTAGTGGCGAACAGGAACCAGCTCTGGTCGCGGTCGGCGTCGATCGGCCGGTAGAGGGCACGGCGCTTCGGGTTGCTCTGCGACGGATTTGGCTTGGAGCGGATATAGTGACCGGTGGCCAGTGCGTCCGCCCCGAGCTCCTTCGCCGTAGCCAGCAGATCGGCGAACTTGACCGTCTGGTTGCAGGCGACGCAGGGGATCGGCGTTTCGCCCATGGCATAGGCTTCGGCGAAGGGATTGATCACCGCGTCACGGAAGCGCTTCTCGTAGTCGAGCACGTAGTGGGGAATGCCGAGGGTCTCGGAGACCCGACGCGCGTCATCGATGTCCTGGCCGGCACAGCAGGAGCCGGCGCGGTGGACGGCAGCACCATGATCATAGAGCTGCAACGTAATGCCGAGCACGTCATAGCCCTGTCGCTTCAGAAGACCGGCGACCACCGAGGAATCGACGCCGCCAGACATGGCGACCACGACGCGCGTATCTTCCGGCCTCTTGTCGAAATCCAACGTATTCACGGAACTCTCTCACTCGGTCGCTCGCCTGCGGCAATCGCGGCAAGCAGCAGAACAGGCTCGGAGGGATTGTCCGTCGCGGCCCGGATCGCCCGGATATAGAAAGGATTGCCCCTCCACGCAAGGTCGCACGGCTTGATCAGGATTGCAGCGACCGGGCCCCTGCCCCATCCACCACAGCGGCATCGGCGCCGGAACCGGCTACTCCCTCCGCCCGCACCTTCGGCAGCCCCGACGGGTAATTGCGCTGGATAAAATCGATCAGCTTCTCGCGCACCTCGCAGCGCAGGTCGAAGGCCCTGCCCGCATCGGCGGCCGACACGAGGATGCGCACTTCCATCACGTTCTCCCGGAAGTCGGTAACGGCGATGTTCACCACCTGCCCGTCCCACAGCCTGGAACCTCTTGCAATCTCCTCGACCTTTCGCCGGATCTCGTCCACAGGGACGCTGTAGTCGAGATAGATCATCACGGTGCCGATCAGCGCGGCTCCCTCGCGGGTCCAGTTCTGGAAGGGCTTTTCGATGAAGTAGCCGAGCGGCAGGATCAGCCGCCGCCAGTCCCACAGGCGAACCACGACATAGGTGGAGGTGATTTCCTCGACCTTGCCCCACTCCCCCTCCACCAGCAGCGCATCGTCGATGCGGATCGGCTGGGTGATGGCGAGCTGAATGCCGGCGAACAGGTTCTTCAGGACGGGCTGGAGGGCGAGACCGAGAACGATACCCGCAACACCCGCGGAGGCGAGCAGGCTGACGCCATACTGGCGGGCCGCGGGGAAGGTCATGATCACGGCCGACAGGGTGAGCGCGATAATCAGCGTTGCCGCGACCCGCTCCAGGATCCGGGACTGCGTCACATGCTTGCGCGCAAGCAGGTTGTCTTCAGCGTCAAGCTTGAACCGGCGAAGATAGACCGTGGTCCAGATGTGCAGCGTCGTCCGCGCCATCCAGCCGACGACGACGATGAAGCAGAGAAGGAGGATATGGCGGAGGGTGCTTTCACCTTCATTGCTGAGTGGCGCGATCACCACGCCGAGCGAGAGCGTCCAGGTGAGGATCGCGAGCCGCAGCGGACGCTTCGTCCGCTGCACAAGAGAGCGCCAGAAAAGGTCGCGATTCTCCGTAAGCCGAGTGAGGATCCGGGAAATGATCTTGTGAAGGAGCCATCCTGCGCCGAAGCTCGCGATGAGGATCAAGACGCTGAGGATGGGATCCGGCAGCCAGCGGATGATGGCGTGGATATACTGTTCCAGACGTGCTTCCATGCCCCTAGGTTAGGGTGCATCGCAGCAGAGAAAAGATCGGTCGCCACAATTTCACATGTGCGGCACACTTGCGGCAGGCAGAGAAACGAGGAGAAGGCGGTGAGCGACCCATTCAACCTGCAACGCTTCATCGACGCGCAAAGCAGCGTCTATGGCCAGGTAACGACCGAACTGAGGAATGGCGGCAAGCGGTCGCATTGGATGTGGTTCATCTTCCCGCAGGTGCAGGGGCTGGGATCATCTCCCATGGCGCAGCGCTATGCCATCGCGTCACGTTCAGAGGCGGAAGCCTATCTGGAGCACCCCGTGCTCGGTCCGCGGCTGCTCGAATGCACACGGCTGATGCTGGATCATTCAGACCGGAGTGCCAACGAGATCCTCGGCTCCCCCGACGACATGAAGTTCAGGAGTTCGATGACGCTCTTTGCCGCCATCAGCGAAAAGGGCTCGCCATTCGAGCGAGCCCTCCATTCTTTCTACGATGGTGAAGAGGATCCCCTCACCCTCGCCCGCCTCTGATCTCAGGCAGCGTTCTGGATCGCCGAAAGCTGCCAGTCCTGGGCAGGCTTCCGCACGAAGGTCCAGACCTCGACAGTCTCCGTGGCGTTATCCGGATCACCCTGAACGACAGCTCCGGTATCCCGGTCGCGCATGACCTCGATACTGGAATAGCGCATGGCGACAGTCGCATATTCCTGACCGTTTTCACGCCAGGCTTCCGAGAGGTCCCCCTGCAGCAGCGTCACCTCGCGCACGTCGTTCTTGAGCCCGCTGGTGGCATTCTCCCCCAGTTCCTCGGCCAGGTAGGACATGGCCTCGGGCGTGGTGATGGCGCGGAGGGCCGCATAGTCTTCCGCCGCATATGCCGCCTGGACCTGCTTCAGCAGCTTCTCGAACTGATCGAGGTCGCGGTTGGTGACGCCGATCTCGTCCGTCGCGTCGGATGCCTGGCGAACGGCTTGAGACGCAGACGCACCTGCCCCGCCCGCAAGACCGCCGATCTTCGGAATCTGAAAGCCGCGACCCTCGCCCTGTGGGGACTGGTAGGCATGACCGTGGCCGGCAGTGGAGGGACCACCGGCAGGCTGCTGGCGCCGTGCGAAGAACCGCATGGCGAGCATCACCAGGCCGCCGATCAGCGCGATCTGCAGCAGCATCCCGAGGAAGCCGGCCGCGCCGCCGAAGCCGGAGCCCATCAACATGCCGAACAGTCCGCCAAGGAAGAGGCCACCGAGCAGGCCGCCGGCGAGACCACCGAACAGCCCGCGATTCTGAGGCGCATTCTGCGGGCGCGCGGCGTTCGGCGTCGTCGCATTCTGCTGCGGACGCGGCGCCATGGTCCGATCCACCGGTGCGGCCTGATTGGGCGCAGTCCGGGTCACCGGAGGCGCACTGAACGTGCGAGTTCCACGGCTGCCAAAGCCGCCGCCACGTCGGGCCTCTGCGAAGTCGACGGCAACCAGTGAAACCGCCATCGCGATCGTCGCGATCGCGAAGACGTGCCTGAAGCGGCGGATGGATGAAAGCATTCTTGTCTCCTCTCGATCCGCAACGTGCGGACATTGTCCGGCATATAGCGACCCCGCCTCCGGAATATAAGTCCTCTGGCTATACATACACGCCGGACTTCGCCACGCCCGTACGGGAACCAGCGCGTCCTTGCCGCCGTTCCAAGTGCAGCAAGGAAAGGAGTCCCGCCATGTCCTATATTCGCTTCCTGACGATGGTGACCGTCTCCACCGCCATCATGTTCGGGCTGATGTACCTGAACGTCTTCAGCTTCGATCATGTCTTCTTCAGCGAAACGCGGCTGTTCATGGCGCTGATCATGGGATCTGTCATGGCCGTTGTCATGCTCACCTTCATGTTGAACATGTATACCAACATGGCTGCGAACCTCGCGATATATGCTGGCGCCGCCATCCTGTTTGCTGGCTCGCTCTATCTGGTCCGCAGCCAGCAAACGGTTGGAGACGTGGCCTGGATGAAGGCGATGATCCCGCACCATTCGATCGCCATCCTCACGAGCGAACGGGCGACCATCACCGATCCGCGAGCGCGGAAACTCGCCGACGAGATCATCGACGCCCAACGCAGAGAGATCGACGAAATGAAGGGGATCATCAGCGACCTTGAGAAAGGCGGCTAACGGAAAAGCCCGGTCGGATCTCTCCGGCCGGGCTTCCGCACTGGTCCTTGGGAGGACGATCAGTCGACGTTGAATACGAGGGACTTGGCCTGGCGGATCGCCGGATTGGCGGTCAGCTTGTCGAGCACCTCCTGCTTCACCGGCTCATCAACGTAGAGAAGCGCGATCGCGTCGCCGCCTTGCTTATCGCGGCCGAGCTGGAAGTTGGCGATGTTCACGCCGCCTTCCCCGAGCGTCGTACCCATGAATCCGATCATGCCGGGCACGTCGGTGTTGGAGATGTAGATCATGTTGGCGCCGACGTCGGCGTCCATGTTGATGCCCTTGATCTGGATGAAGCGCGGCTTGCCGTCGGAGAACACGGTGCCTGCGATCGAGCGCGTCTGGTTCTCCGTCGTCACCGTCAGCTTGATGTAGCCGTCATAGACGCCGGTCTTGTCGCGCTTGACCTCCGACAGCACGATGCCCTTTTCTTTCACCATGATTGGAGCCGAGACCATGTTGACGTCCGACACCTGGTTGCGGATGAGGCCGGCCAGAAGGGCGCTGGTGAGCGCCTTGGTGTTCATCTCGGCCGTCGAGCCATCGTAGAGGATCTCGATTTCCTTGATCGCGCTTTCCGTCACCTGCCCGACGAAGGCGCCAAGCACGTCGGCAAGCCGGATGAAGGGCTTCAGGATCGGCGCTTCTTCCGCAGTGATCGACGGCATGTTGATGGCGTTCGAAACGGCTCCCTTAACGAGATAGTCCGACATCTGCTCGGCCACCTGCAGCGCGACGTTCTCCTGGGCTTCGGTCGTGGACGCGCCGAGATGCGGCGTGCAGACGACGTTCGGCAGGCCGAAAAGCGGGCTCTCCGTGGCAGGCTCAACCTCGAAGACATCGAAGCCGGCACCGGCGACGTGGCCCGACTTGATGGCTTCCGCCAGTGCGGCCTCATCGACGAGCCCGCCGCGGGCGCAGTTGATGATCCGCACGCCGGGCTTCGTCTTGGCAAGCGCTTCCTTCGACAGGATGCCGCGCGTCTTGTCGGTCATCGGCACGTGCAAAGTGATGAAGTCTGCCTTGGCGAGCAACTCATCGAGCTCGACCTTCGTCACGCCCATTTCCTCCGCGCGCTCGGCGGAGAGGAAAGGATCATAGGCAATGACATGCATGCCTAGGCCGATCGCCTTCCTGCAGACGATTCCGCCGATATTGCCGGCACCGATGACGCCGAGCGTCTTGCCGGTAATCTCGACGCCCATGAACTTCGACTTCTCCCACTTGCCTGCCTGCGTGGAGGCATCGGCGGCTGGAATCTGCCGGGCAACGGCAAACATCAGCGCAATGGCGTGCTCGGCCGTGGTGATCGAATTGCCGAACGGCGTGTTCATCACGATGATGCCGCGTTTCGAAGCTGCCGGAATGTCGACGTTGTCGACGCCAATGCCGGCGCGGCCGATCACCTTGAGGTTGGTGGCGGCGGCGATCAGCTTCTCCGTCGCCTTGGTTGCGGAGCGGATAGCAAGTCCGTCGTAGTTGCCGATGATTTCGGCAAGCTTTTCCTTGTCCTTGCCGAGTTTCGGCCGGAAATCGACTTCGACGCCGCGGTCGCGGAAGATCTGGACTGCGGTTTCCGAAAGTTCGTCGGATACGAGAACGCGAGGTGCCATTGTTGGGCTCCTTGAAAGAGGTTCAGTCTCTGGATCGGGATGAGCCGATCCCGCTTGTGCGGGATCGGAAGCACGTCAGGTCAGGCTGCGGACTTGTTCAGCGCCGCCTTCTGGGTCTGGTAAGCCCATGTGAGCCACGGCATCAGGGCTTCCATATCCGCCGTCTCGATCGTGGCGCCGGCCCAGATACGAAGACCGGATGGCGCGTCGCGATAGGCGCCGATATCGAGGGCCACGCCCTCTTTCTCCAGCAGCGAGACGATGCCCTTGGCGAAAGCCGCCTGTGCATCGGCATCGAGTGCCGTGATCTCGGGATCGACGATCTTGAGGCACACCGACGTATTGGAACGGGTCTCGTCCTTGACGGCGAGATTGGCGATCCAGTCGTTCTTGGCCACGAAGTCGAAGATCACTTTCGCATTGGCATCGGCGCGCGCGATCAGCGCCTTCAGCCCGCCAAGGGACTTCGCCCAGTTGAGGGCATCGAGATAATCCTCGACGCAGAGCATCGACGGCGTATTGATCGTCTCGCCAACGAAAATGCCCTCGATCAGCTTGCCGCCTTTGGTCATGCGGAAGATCTTCGGCAGCGGCCAGGCCGGAACGTAGCTTTCAAGCCGCTCGACGGCGCGCGGCGACAGGATCAGCATGCCGTGGCCGCCCTCCCCGCCCAGAACCTTCTGCCAGGAGAAAGTGACTACGTCGAGCTTGGAGAAGTCCATGTCCTGCGCGAAGGCCGCGGACGTGGCGTCGCAAATGGTCAGGCCCTTGCGGTCCGCCGGAATGAAGTCGGCATTCGGAACGCGAACGCCTGAGGTGGTGCCATTCCAGGTGAAGACGACATCGCGGTCGAAATCGACTTCCGCGAGGTTAGGCAGCAGACCGTAGTCGGCCTCGAACTTGCGCACGTCCTTAAGCTTCAGCTGCTTGACAACGTCCGTCACCCAGCCGGCACCGAAGCTTTCCCAAGACAACATGTCGACGCCGCGCTCGCCGAGCAGCGACCAGAGCGCCATTTCCACGGCGCCGGTATCGGAGGCCGGGACGATGCCGATGCGGTAGTCCGCCGGCACGTTGAGAATTTCACGGGTAAGATCGATGGCCTGCTTCAGCTTCGCCTTGCCGATCTTGGCGCGGTGCGAGCGACCGAGCGGAGCATCGGAGAGGGCTTCGAGCGACCAGCCAGGGCGCTTCGAGCAAGGACCAGAGGAAAAATGGGTATCGTTCGGACGTACGTCCGGCTTTTGTGCGAGATCCGCCATATGGCTATCCTTCCAGATAGAAAGCCTCTCGTTGGGGAGAGGTGTCCCGCCGCCGTGGGTATTCCTCGATCGAGTCGTAGTCAAGGGAAGAAATGTCGCGGGAGGTGATTCCGGTGGTGCGACGGACATGACGAAGGGCCGCGCGGGAAATTCCGCACGGCCCTTCGTCATCGAATAGATGAGCGTCTCACTTGTAAACGATCGGCTCCGGCGCCGGTTCATAGGCAACCGGGGTGTCGCAGCCGCCGAAGACATAGCGGGCGCCCACGCGAGCCTCATGGCTGTAGAAGCCCTTGTCGTAGCCCGGGCCGCCTCTGTCGAGGTAGCCGAACATGTCGCCGCCCGCGATGTGGCGGAAGCGGTAACCGACGTCAGCCTTGAGGGCACAGGTGATGTCGACCGTAGCGCCCGCCATCAGGGCGTAGGTGAAGCGCCAGCTCTTCTCGCCGTCGTGATCACCGCCGTAGCATCCGGGCTGATAGGGATCGTCGCAGATGCGGTTCTTCAACTTGCCCCATTTGACATAGGTGCCGCCGATGCCAGCGCCGACATAAGGCGTGACATAACCGTATGTGCCGAGATCGACATAGGCGTTCGCCATCAGCGAGTAGGCGTGCATGTAGGATCTGTCGGTGGACGAGCAGGCAACGAAGGGATTTCCTGCCCCGTCACCGCAAACCCCGCTCGTGCTGCCGCGGAAATCCGCCGAGGTCAGGTAGTCGAAGGTCACGTCCGTACGCAGGTAGCTGTTGATCTGGTAGCCGACGCCACCGCCGATCAGGAAGCTGTCCTTCAGGGAAGCGGTGTCGAAGTCGTTGAGAAACTCGTTCGAGCCCTGATAGTATTTGGCCCCACGAATCTTGTTGAACGAATAGCCGACATCTCCCCGGAGATACCAGCCACTGGCTTCCTGGACGGTGATCTCAGGCGCGTCCATGAACGGCATCGGTTCGGCAGGTTGGTAAAGGTCGGCGGAGTGGGCAAAACTCGCCGTCAGCAACAGCGCAGCCGCGCCGGGCAGACACCATTTCATAGCTTCATCTCCAAGCTAGCATCGTCATTGCCGGCGACGCCATAACCAAAGGGTTGATCCGTGATGGATAATGAAGAGGAAAGGTAAAGACCCGCTTAACTATATCGCTTTACCAAGAATCAAATAGAAAAAGCCGGCGCTGTGGCCGGCCTTTCATTCCAGGGATAGCTGCCAACTCAGGCAGCCGCCGCCCGTACATTGGCTATGACGCCGACCAGTTCATTGACGATCCGTTCGATCTGACTGCGGTCGTCGCCCTCCGCCATGACGCGGATCAACGGTTCGGTGCCGGATGGCCGGATCACGAGCCGCCCCTTGCCTGCGAGCTCTGCTTCGGCATCGGCAATCGCCTGCTGGACGATCATGTCTTCCAGAGGCTTGCCGCCTCCGAAGCGGACATTCTTCAGCAGTTGCGGCACGGGCTCGAAGCGGCGGCAGAGTTCGCTGACCGGCAGCCCCGTCCGCTTCACGCGAGCGAGAATCTGCAGAGCGGCCACCAATCCGTCGCCAGTCGTGCCGAAATCGGACAGCACGATGTGCCCGGACTGCTCGCCGCCGAGGTTGAAGTTGTGCGCACGCATGTGCTCGACGACATAGCGGTCGCCAACCTTCGTACGCGCCAGCCCGAGTCCCTTGGAGGTGAGGTAGCGCTCCAGCCCGAGGTTCGACATGACCGTTGCGACAATCCCGCCGCCCTGGAGACGATCCTCGGCCAGCCAGCTTTCGGCGATGACTGCCATCAGCTGGTCCCCGTCGACCACCTCGCCCAGTTCGTCGACGATGATGACGCGGTCGGCGTCACCATCGAGCGCGATGCCGATGTCGGCGCGAACCTCGTGGACCTTCCTCTGCAGCGCGCCGGGGCTCGTGGAGCCGCACTCAAGATTGATGTTCTGGCCGTCCGGCTCGTCGCCCATGGTCACCACGTCAGCACCGAGTTCCCAGAGGACGGCGGGCGCCACCTTGTAGGCGGCACCGTTCGCACAGTCTATGGCGACCCTGAGCCCCTGCAGCGTGGCATCGCGCGGCAGGGTCCGCTTCGCATGCTCGACGTAACGGTCATGGACTCCATCGACGCGCTTCGCGCGACCGATGTCGCCGGCCTTTGCGAGCTGCCCGGAAATGTCCTGCTCGATCAGATCCTCGATCTGCATCTCGAGCTCGTCCGAAAGCTTGTAGCCGTCCGGACCGAAGAGCTTGATGCCGTTGTCCTGGTAAGGATTGTGCGAGGCGGAGATCATCACGCCGACATCGGCGCGCAGCGATCGGGTCAGCATCGCGACTGCAGGTGTCGGGATTGGCCCGAGGATGAAGGCGTCGAGGCCAGCGGCGGTAAAGCCTGCGACCATGGCGTTCTCGAGCATGTAGCCCGAAAGCCTGGTGTCCTTGCCGATCACCACGCGGTGCCGATGGCTGCCATTGCGGAAGATCTTCCCGACGGCGATCCCGACGCGCATCGCCAGGTCCGGGGTCATCGGAAATGCGTTGGAATGCCCTCGGATTCCGTCGGTGCCAAAATAGCGGCGTGTCATGCATGCTCCTTCGTGCCGCGCCTCCATGGCGCGCTTCGCGGCATCTGCCGCGGCCAAACGGGCTCATCCGTCCCTCAGGGGCTGCGGTCATGCCATATTTCACAGGTCCTGACACGTAAAATAGCGTCAAAGACCATTACATCCCGTTACCAACAGAAAAGAGCCGCCCAAAGGGACGGCTCTTTCCGGAGTTGATCTCGATGACCCGATAACTAGTGGGGCTGCGGCTCCATTCCGCCTTCGGCTTCGCCGCCCTTGGGCTCGTCCTTCTTGGTCCCGGCAGTCGGGACAGCGGATCCGCGGGCTGGCGGAGCGTCGTCGCCGAGATCCCGGCTGGGCTTCTGCCCCTTGATCAGCGCCTTGATCTCGTCGCCAGAGAGGGTCTCGTATTCGAGCAGCCCCTCGGCAATCGCGACGAACTCGTCATGATGGTCCGTGAGGATTCGACGGGCCTCGTTATAGGCCTCGTCGATCAGGCGCCGAACCTCGACATCGATCTTCTGTGCCGTTGCCTCGGAGACATTCTTCGACTGTGACACGGAGTGGCCGAGGAAGACCTCCTGCTGGTTCTCACCATAGGCGACCTGGCCGAGCACGTCGGAGAATCCCCACTGCGTGACCATCGCCCGTGCCAGCTTGGTGGCCTGCTCGATGTCGGAGGACGCGCCGGACGTGATGTTCTCCTTGCCGAAGGTAAGCTCCTCGGCAACGCGTCCGCCCATCATGATGACCAGACGTGAGACCATCCACTTGTAGCTCATGGAATAGCGGTCGCCTTCCGGCAACTGCATGACCATGCCGAGAGCCCGGCCGCGCGGGATGATCGTCGCCTTGTGCAGGGGATCCGCGACGGGCACCCGGAGCGCGGTGATGGCGTGACCTGCTTCATGATAGGCGGTGAGCTTCTTCTCCGCCTCGGTCATGGCCGAGGAACGGCGCTCCGCGCCCATCATGATCTTGTCCTTGGCGTCCTCGAATTCCTGCATGGTGACGAGCCGCTTGTTGCGACGCGCCGCCATCAGGGCTGCTTCGTTGACAAGGTTCATCAGGTCCGCACCGGAGAAACCGGGCGTACCGCGAGCAAGCACCTTGAGGTCGACATTTGGCGCCAGCGGCACGTTACGGACGTGAACCTTGAGGATACGCTCGCGCCCGACGATGTCCGGGTTCGGCACCACGACCTGGCGGTCGAAACGGCCGGGACGCAGCAGCGCGGGATCAAGGACGTCCGGACGGTTGGTGGCAGCGATCAGGATGATGCCCTCGTTCGCCTCGAAGCCGTCCATCTCGACGAGCAACTGGTTCAAGGTCTGCTCGCGCTCATCATTGCCGCCGCCGAGGCCGGCGCCACGATGGCGGCCAACGGCGTCGATTTCGTCGATGAAGATGATGCAGGGGGCGTTCTTCTTGGCCTGCTCGAACATGTCACGGACACGGCTCGCGCCAACGCCGACGAACATCTCCACGAAATCCGAACCGGAAATGGTGAAGAACGGCACATTGGCCTCGCCGGCAACGGAGCGGGCGAGCAAGGTCTTGCCGGTACCGGGAGGACCAACCAGTAGAACGCCGCGGGGAATGCGGCCGCCGAGACGCTGGAACTTCTGCGGGTCACGCAGGAACTCAACGATTTCTTCGAGGTCCTGCTTGGCCTCGTCGACACCAGCGACGTCGTCAAAGGTCACGCGTCCATGCGCTTCCGTCAGCAGCTTCGCCTTCGACTTGCCGAACCCCATGGCGCCGCGCGAGCCGCCCTGCATTTGTCGCATGAAGAACAGCCAGACGCCGAGGATCAGCAGCATCGGCAGGAGCGTTCCGAGATAGCTCAGGAAACCCGAGGAGCCGTCGCTCTCCGGCCGCGCGACGATGGTGACGTTCTTCGACTGGAGGCGCTCCATCAGCGAGTCGTCGATCACCGGAGAATAGGTCTGGAAGCCGGCGCCGTTCTCGACATAGGTCCCCATGACGCGATTGCCCGTCACCACGACCTCGCGAACGCGGCCACTCTCCACATCACTGAGGAACTGCGAATACGCGATCTCCCGAGAGCTCGTCTGTGACGGCGCCGTCTGGAACATGCTGAACAACGCGATCAGCAGAAGCGCTATGATCGCCCAGAGGGCGAAATTGCGAAAGTTTGGGTTCATCGAACTCCCCGGAAATGAGAGGTGGCCTGAAAGCCGCCTGTGCTTGCGGCTAACATAGGGGTGCACCTAGCCCTTGCCAAGGCAAAGCGGCTGGACTGGTTATCTTTTCCGAACCGAATCCTCGATGGGAACGGGCGCGAAGTCGTCGCATCCCATCAGCTTTGCAAAAGCGCCCGCGACACTAAGGTCGAACTGAGGCAAAAAGCGGTCGAATGGTGCAAGCAGCGGCCTACAGAAGAAACCTTCCGTCGCCGTACCCCCGGAACCTTCGACAGGCTCGGGAGGCAAAACCCCCGCTGCCCGCAGTGCCACCGATGGAGGGGCCTCCTCGAACAGCCCTGCGGCGCCTTTGGGGTTCCTCGTCGGAACCAGCGACAGCGGCTCATCACCGCGATTTGTCACCCGGAAGCGGCCGTCCCAGATGGCTGCCTCGCCGGCATTCAGCGTGAGCGAGGGAAGATTGCGGTTTTCCCGGCAAAGATAAAGGCCGGACCTGCGGCGGTCGATCAGCACCCGTCCTGCGGTCATCTTCCAGGGCGTGTCGAGCCGGCATGCGTCAACCAGCTTGCCGAGGGTGAGACCCGCCGGTCCCTGCTCCCGTCCGCCAAGAATGGCAATCGACGTTGACAGGGCATAACGCAGAACGACCGGGTCCGCCGAAAGCCCCTCGACGGGTACCTGCATCAGGACCGAGTGCTGGACATTGGCGTAGGCTGAAAGCCATTCGGCCGCAGAGTCGGCGATGTCCTGGCGTCGACGTGAGACGGCATCGATCTGGTCGAGCAGGACCGCTGGCTTCTCCGCCAGTGCAAGCCGCGTGCGGACCCGCTCAGAACGGGGGTCGGCGTTGGAAGGATCCTCGAGCCAGTCCTGGTCAAATCTATCCAGAACCATACGGATGTCTTCCCGCCGCGTCCGAAGGAACGGCCGCAACAGCCAGTGGCGGCGACGGAGAAGCACTGCCTCAGCCATACCGGCGAGTCCGGGGGCATCGGGTTCGCTCGCCCGGGCCGCCCGCATCGTCACCGTCTCGATCTGATCATCAAGCGTGTGGCCGGTGAGGATAGCGGTTGCCCGAACCTCATCCGCCGCTTCGCAGAGCAGGCGATAGCGCGCCTCGCGGGCCGCGGCCGCAACACCGGTTGCGGGCTTGTCTCCGAGCCACGTCTTCGTCACATGCGGGATGCCAAGTCCCTGGCAGATGCGGCTCACCTCAGCGGCCTCCAGCGCCGATGCCGCCCTCAGGCCGTGGTCGACTGTAACCGCAAGCAGCGTGATGCCTTCATGTGGATGGCGGACCAGGGAGAGCAGGAGACCGAGTGAATCGCTCCCGCCGGACACGGCGACGAGGAGCCGGGCCGGCCTTGCCAGTCGCGCCAGCAGGCTGCGGATGGCTTCGTTAGGCGAAATGGGTGGCTGGGTTCCGGTTTGCACGGCCGCGATCAGCAGCCGAGACGCTTCTGCTCGGAAGAAACCTTGGAAAGGACGGCGCGAGGGGCCTTGGGATAGCGCTTCGTCACTTCCCGCAGGGTGGCACAGGCCGTCTCGCTATTGTCGAGGGCAGCAAGGGACATGCCGAGCTTCAACAGCATTTCTGGGGCCTTCGCTGATGTGCCGTAGGTCTGGTGGGCGTTCAGGAAGGTCTGTGCCGACTCGTTGTACTTGCCCTGCGAATACTGCGCCTCACCCAGCCAGAAGCTCGCATCTGCCGAGCGGGAGCCTTCCGGGAAACTGGCGAGATACTGCGTGAATTCCTGCTCCGCCAGTGCATAGTCACCGGAGAGAATGTGATTGTAGGCAACCTGGTAGACATCGCTCTCGCTCCCGAGCGACGCGGTCTGCTGGGGATCCTGCGCCTGCGGCAGGCCGGGTCCCGCGTCGACATCGGGGAGGCCAGCCGAATTGTCTGCCTCGTTACGAGTGACCGTCTTCGGGTTGCCGCTCTGGTCGAACTCGATCGAGCCGAGAACCGTTTCGCCGGGAGCGGCCCCGGATGGTTCCGTCGCCGGCGGGGTCTCGATGATACGCGCTACGTCGTCAGCTGGCGGCTCAGGGACGGCTGTCCCCTGGCCTGAAGCGGCGACGGCCGGTTTCCCGGCCGCTCCGTTTTCGCTTTTCTCGAGCTCCTGGAAGCGGAACTCATTGTCTTCCTGCGTCTTTCGCATTTGCTCCTGCATCTGCAGCAACTGGAAGCTCATTTCCTCGATCCGGCCATTCAACTGCCGGATCTGTTCCTCCAGCTGCTGGACGCGGATGGATGCATCGCCGCTCTGCGCAAGAACCATGGGCTGTTCCGAGTCATCCGGTTGCTGCGGGGCCTGTCTTCCCCCCGGCAGAAGTTCGGGCAATGAGAATGCCCCGGCAGGGCCGCCCGCCACCATCAGCCCCAGCATTGCTGCCAAGACAAGTTTCTTCATATCGTCCGTCCTGCTTTGATCTGCGCCCCTTTGGCGCGAGTGGAGATTTTGTCAATCCGCGCCAAAATGCAACTGAACTCTCAACCTTAATTGGAGCGAAGTTCGGCCAAACTATGAAAAAGCGAAAAGGCGGCCACCTGGACCGCCTTCACGAAATCGTTGGTCGTCGCGGACGACTACATTCCGGCGCCGCCGAGGACGGTTACTGCCCGGCGATTCTGCGACCAGCAGGAAATGTCGTCGCAAACCGCAACCGGCTTTTCCTTGCCGTAGGAGATCGTGCGCATCCGGTTGGCCGGAACGCCGCGGGAGGCAAGATATTCCTTCGTGGCGGCGGCACGGCGCGCGCCGAGCGCCAGGTTGTATTCGCGCGTTCCGCGTTCGTCGGCATGGCCTTCGACCGTAATCGCGTAGTTCGGGTAGCGCTGCAGCCACTGTGCCTGCCGGTCAAGCGTCTGCTGCGCATCGGCACGGATGGAGGTGGAGTCAGTATCGAAGAAGATCCGGTCACCGACATTGACGGTGAAGTCCTGGCTGGAGCCTGGCGTTGCGGCACCGGCGGCACCACCGAGGCCGAGATCCCCCGCATTGTTCGGAAGGTTCTTCTTGTTGGCACAGCCGGCAAGCGCGAGTGCCAGCGTCAGGGCAATGACGGCCGGGTTGCGAGCGAGTGTCTGCATGCGGCTCATCGCCGGGGTAACGGTGCGGCTCATAGCCGGTCTCTCCTTAGATCAACGTATCAGAGTTGCTGAACTCTAACTGGTCTCGGTTAACCCACCTGAAATGCATATGGTTAACAAACCGATTCGACGTCCCTTAAGTCGCTCCTTTTTCAGGAGATTGGGGCGGCAAAGAGGCAGCAATCTGCCTCTGTCCGCATTCCGCCATTATTCAAGCAGCGGCGACCACGCCGGGTCGGATGCATAGGCCGGCGTCTTGATCTGCTGCTCGTTATAGCCGGTCAGGTCGATCGAATAGAGCTGCGGCCCGCCTGCCCCGGCGTTCTGCCGGAAGAACATCAGCACGCGGCCATTCGGCGCCCAGGTCGGGCCCTCATTGTGGAACCCGGTGGTCAGGATGCGCTCGCCGGAACCGTCCGGCTTCATGACACCGATCGAAAACTTGCCGCCGGACTGCTTGGTGAAGGCGATGAGGTCGCCACGGGGGGACCAGACCGGCGTGGAATAGGACCCGTCGCCGAAGGAGATGCGAGTCTGCCCAGAACCGTCGGCGCCCATCACGTAGAGTTGCTGGCGTCCCCCGCGGTCGCTTTCGAAGACGATGCGGCTGCCGTCCGGCGAGTAGGAGGGCGAGGTATCGATGGCTGCCGTGTTGGTGAGCCGCGTCGTGGTACGCGAGCGCAGGTCCATCGTGTAGATGTTGGAATTACCCTCCTGCTGGAGGCTCATGATGACCTTCTGGCCGTCGGGCGAGAAACGCGGCGCAAACGTCATGCCGGGGAAATTGCCGACCACTTCGCGCTGCCCGGTTTCCAGCTGCAGCAGGTAGACGCGCGGCTGGTCGCCCTCGAACGACATGTAGGTGACTTCCTGCCGGTTGGGAGAGAAACGCGGCGTCAGGACGATGTCCTTGCTGTTCGTCAGCTGGCGGACGTTGAAACCGTCCTGGTCCATGATGGCCAACTGCCGCTGGCGGGCGTTCTTCGGACCGCTTTCGGACACGAATACGACGCGGGTGTCGAAATAGCCCCTCTCTCCGGTGATGCGCTCATAGATCGCATCAGCGATAATGTGGGCGACGCGACGCCAGTTCTCCGGCTGGGTGAAGAACTGCTGCCCGGTCATCTGCTGTCCGGCGAAGGTGTCCCAGAGACGGAATTCGGCACGCAGACGACCGTCGGCCTCACGGGTGACGCGGCCGGTGACGAGCGCCTGTGCGTTGATCACCTTCCAGTCCTCGAACCGCGGCTGCTGGTCCGGGTTGGAGATCTTCTCGATGAAGGCACTCTTGTTCACCGGCGCGAACAAGCCGGAGCGCTGAAGGTCGGCGGCGATCACCTGGCTGATCTGCGCGCCGAGTTCATTGCCCGACTGGAAGTCGGTGATCGCAATCGGCAGCGGCTCGACATTGCCCTTGTTGATGTTGATCTCCACCAGCGCGTGAGCCGGGGCGAAGGACATCGCCATCCCGGCAAACGCGATCATCAGGCGGATGAAAGAACGTTTCATCATAGTGTTCAGCCTTTCAGCTTTTACAGCATTTCGCTGGGGTCGAAGTTCACGACAACCTCGCTCCAGGCATCGTATTTCTCGACAGGGAGGTTCTTGAACGGGGCCGAGCGCATGACGGCGCGAAGGGCACTGCCTTCCAGCGTGCGCCGCGCCGTGTCGGAGCCTCCGGTCGCCGAGACCTGGGGCCGGCCGACGATCTGGCCGCTCTCGTCGAGGTTCATCCTGACCGTGATGATGACCCCTTCGGCGCCCTCGATACCGGCAATGATCGACCAGTTGTTCTGTATCTGGCCGCGCAGGGCGTCCATCTCGCTCTGGCTGAGTGTGGAGCCGCTGGTGGTTTTCTTGCCACCCAGCGAGGCCGTCTCCGTCGAGCGCTTGGCACCGCCGCCGGCGGCGTCCTGCTTGTTGAGGAGGGCGGCGATTTCGTCGGCGTTGAAGTCGCTTTCCTTCGAGGAGGTCGACTTGGCCGTCTCCTGCTTCTTGTCAGCGACCTTCTTGTCTGTCGGCTTCTCGGCCGCCTTTGGCGTCTCCGGCTTCTTCTCGGCCGGCTTCTCGACGGGCTTCGCCTGTTCCTTCGGCGGCTCCGGTTTCGGCCGCGCAGCAGGCACCGGAACGGCGTCGGGCAGAGGCAGTTCCTCGGCGGCGGCCTCCTCAGGCACCGGCTCGGGCATCGGCTCAGGCTTCGGCTCGGGCGCGATCTCGGGCTTTGATTCGGGAAGCGCTGCGACCTCGGTCGGCTTCGGTGCCGTTTCCTCCGGCACGATCTCCTTGACCTGGTTTGTCTCGGTCGTGGGGTTGGGCAGCGGCTTTTCGGTCTTTTCCGGCGCCGCGGCAACCTCCGTCTCGACCGGACGCTTCGCCGGTGTCGGTGGTGACTTCAGGTCAATATCGTTGTCGCCCGCGTTCTCGGCGTTCTCGACGATGTTCGGCTTGGTAGTCGGCACCGGCGCAGCTTTTTCTGCCATCGGCGCGTTCTTGTCGCCCTGCTGGATCTGTGTGATCGATTCCACCGGGATGATATCGACCGGCAGCGCCTCGACTTCGGCCACGTCAAACGACGCGGGGGAGCCGATCGACACGAGCGCCCAGCCCAGCACCAGCGAGTGCACTACCAGAGATGTCCCGAGACTTCCCTTCATCGCGACCTGTTACTGCTCCTGTTCCTGCAGGGTGACGAGCCCGAGATTCTTGAAGCCGGCAGCCGAAATGCGCGCCATCACCTTCATGACCACGCCGTAAGCCGCAGCGGTATCTCCGCGCACATAGATGCGCTCGTTGTATCCGGTGGTGGCAATAGCCTCGAGCTTCGGCACGACCTCGTCGAGAGCGATCGCGGTCTCCTGGAGATAGATCTCCCCCGCCGGATTGACGGAGACGGTGATCGGCTGCGTATCGGCGTTCATCGCCTTCGCCTGCGTTTCCGGCAGGTCGATCGGCACGCCGACCGTCATCATTGGTGCTGCGACCATGAAGATGATCAGGAGCACGAGCATGACGTCGACGAGCGGCGTGACGTTGATCTCGCTCACCAGGCCGTTCTTGCGTCCGCCGCGCCTTCTGCGCCCGCCGCTGCCACCCTTGGCTCCTACCGACATACCCATGGACGTGTCTCCTTCGGCCGCTTACTGAGCCGCCGCGCGGGGCTGCAGCTTCTCGTCGATCTGCCGCGACAGGATGGCCGAGAACTCGTCGGCAAAGCCTTCCATGCGACCGGTGAGCTTGCCAGCCTCGGCGGAGAACTTGTTGTAGGCGATGACAGCGGGGATAGCCGCCACGAGACCGATCGCCGTTGCGAGAAGCGCTTCGGCAATACCCGGCGCAACGACGGCAAGGTTGGTAGATTTTGAGCCGGCGATCGCCTGGAAGGAGGTCATGATACCGACGACGGTACCGAAGAGGCCGATGAACGGCGCAGCGGATCCGATCGTCGCCAGCGAGCCGAGGCGGGACTCGTAGGTTTCGCTCTCGCGCGCCATGGTCACGTCCATGGCCCGGTCGATACGCATCTGCAGGCCGATCGGGGAGCGCGCACCGCGCTCGAAGCTCTTCTTCCACTCACGCATGGCGGCAACGAAGATGGCAGCAAGGCCGCCGTTCTGCCGCTCGGCAAGTGTCCGGTAGAGCTCTTCCAGCGACTGGCCGGACCAGAACACCTGCTCGAACTGGTCGAACTGGCGCTTGGCTTTGCTGTAGCTGACATACTTGTCGATGACGATCGCCCAGGTCCAGACCGAGGCTCCGAGGAGACCGATCATGACCAGCTTGACGACGAAACCCGCCTGCATGAACAGCGCCCAGAGACTGACGTCGTGGGTCGCTGCCGCCAAACCTACCTCTTCCATCTATCCAATATCCCCGAATCCAAACGCCCGGCACAGGACCGGGCGGGTTCAAAAGCGCTCTCGCGAAAATCCATGGTCGCTGGTTGCTCTTTATCCCAAGGTGCCCTGAGCTTTCAGCATGGCTTCTCGCTTTCAAATTTGGTCAAAGGAAGGCGTGCGTTGCACAACTTCCTCGCGTTTCAGTAAGCGCTTATTATGGTTAAGGATCGGTTACCGGAGAACAATCGCAACCTAGGTCCTGTTGGCAAAGTGAATTCCGAAATCAGTGGAAGCATGATTCAAGACTTCTTTTTAGGAGGCGGTTTTGGCACGCGGCGACCTGACGGATATGGAATGGCGGATTATCAAAGGTCTTTTCCGTCGGAGCGCGGTAGGAAGTCCCGGCCCGCGCATGACAATCGACGGTATCTGAACGGCATGCTACATGTTCTGCGGGTCGGCTGCCCCTTGCGCGACATGCATGAGCGCTATGGAAAGGGGAATTCCGTCTATGTGCGCTTCCACCGCTGGGCGGAACAAGGGGTGTGGGATGCACTGCTTGAAACGCTGGTGGAGTTGGGGCTGGCCGATGACCGGCAGCACATGATCGACAGCACCACAGTTCGCGGCCACTCTCAGGCTGCGGGCGCTAAAGGGGACTTATAAGGAGGCTTTTGGTCGATCACGTGGCGGCTTTTCGACGAAAATCCACGCCCGCGCAGACGGTCAGGGACGCCCTCTCGGCTTCATCCTGACAGGGGGAGAGGCTTCCGACTACAATGCTGTTTCTGACCTGCTGGCGATGCCGGTTGGCAAGCCGAGGCGGTTTCTTGCCGACAAAGGATATGACGCTGACTTTCTACGCGAGGAGTTGCTGCTCCAAGGGACCAGGCCGGTCATCCCGCCGAAGGCCAACCTGAAAGCCCCGCCCGCCTGTGACTTTAGAGCCTACAAGGATCGAAACCGCATCGAGCGGATATTCAATCGGATCAAGCAGTTCCGTCGTGTTGCTACCCGATGCGACAAGACCCGAAAATCTTTCGAGGGCTTCCTCGCCCTGGCCGCCGCAAAAATATGGTTGCCATACTGTTGTCAGCAAAACCCAGGCTTGTCCGGGTAACTCATTTGGAGGCTAAATCTTGACTGTTGCTTTGGTGGGAACGTCGTCCTTTGATCGGTTCTTCAATCCAGCCCATGACGCGTTGCAACGGCGCGGCCATGGTGTGGCACGGTTCTCCACGCGCGAGGAACTGCTTGCCGCCGTTGATGCACTGCAGTCTTTGGAAATCCTTGGCGCGACCTCAAGCTTTGCAGCCGACCGGGAGCTGTTTGCCAGGATGCCGCGTCTGCGCGCACTGGTTTCTCCGTTCACAGGGGTCGAAGGGTTCGATGTTTCGGCCGCGACGGAAAACGGCATCCTCGTGGCGAATGGCCAGATTGCGGAAAACACCGTCAGCATGGCCGAGGCCGCAGTTCTCTTCACCCTGGCTTCGCTCTATGACCTTCATGGCACGGAGCGCTACCTTCGCGAAAACCTGCCGCGTCCCTCGCAGGTCCGTGCGCGCATGCTCATGGGAAAGACAGTTGGCCTGATAGGCTTTGGCAAAATTGGACAGGCTATCGCGGAACGGCTGTCTGTATGGGGCGTGAGGCTCGTCGCTTCGGTGCGCACGACGCGGCCGATGCCCGCATATGTCGCCGCGCAGAGCCTCGATGAGCTGCTCGCGACAAGCGATGTCGTTATCATGGCGGCTGCACTCACTCCTGAATCACGGGGAATGCTGGATCTTGACGCGTTGCGCCGAATGAAACCGGACGTGGTGTTTGTCAACATCACGCGGGGCGGCATCATCCCCGACGATACACTCGCCACGCTCGCCGCAGAGCGACCGGCCATGCGCCTTGCCCTCGATGTGTTCGACCCGGAGCCGTTGAAAGAGGATAGTCCGCTGCGCGAGCTTCCGAACGCCATCCTCACCCCACACATGGTGGGACATACGGTCGAGTCGCAGATACGCCTGCGAGGGGCATTTTGCGAGAACCTTCTCGCGGTGGCAGAGTGGCGGGTGCCTGAATACGTCGTCAATCCGTCTGTGATCGAAACGTGGCTGGGAAAACAGGACAGCCCACAGCTCTAATTGCGTCCGAGCTTGTATCCCTCATCAGTGCATCGTCATCCATTCGCGGGCGGCGCGTAGTGCAGCAGCGAGTTCGGCCTTGCTTATCGTCTGGGCAAGGTCACCGCGCAGTGCTGCAGCCCGGTTGGAGCCCTTGATGGCGGCGATGTTCAGCCACTTGTGGGCGGCGATGAAATCAACGGCGCAGCCGCGACCGGTCGCATACATGAGCCCCATTTCGAAGAAGACGTCGGCGTGATTGTCGCCGCCCATTCCAAGGCATCAGGCCGGTCATCCCGCCGAAGACAAACCGGAAAGCCCGCCCGTCTGCGACTTCAGAACCTACAAGGATCGAAACCGCATCGAGCGGATGTTCAATCGGATCAAGCAGTTCCGTCGTGTTGCTACCCGATACGACAAGACCCGAAAATCTTTCGATGGCTTCCTCGCCCTGG
The DNA here is from genome assembly GCF_902153235.2 of Pseudorhizobium halotolerans. Classification (NCBI taxonomy): domain Bacteria; kingdom Pseudomonadati; phylum Pseudomonadota; class Alphaproteobacteria; order Hyphomicrobiales; family Rhizobiaceae; genus Pseudorhizobium; species Pseudorhizobium halotolerans. Next base: position 143,188 of record NZ_CABFWE030000016.1, read on the forward strand.
CCCCCGCAAAAATATGGTTGCCATACTTTGTCAACAGGACCTAGTTCGATGGCTGCAGAAACTTCTCCGCCACGCTCTCCGGCAACCGTCTCGGACGGCCATGCCGGTTGATCACCGCAATTACCACCTTGGCGGCGATCAGCAACGTGTCTCCGCGGCGGATTTCCTGGCTGAGAACCATCTTGGCGCCGCCGGCTTTTTCCGTCGTCGTCAGGATGGTCAGGGCATCATCCATCTTCGCCGGCATCTTGAAGTCGATCTCCATCCGGTGGACGACGAAGACCAGCCCCTCCTCGTCCGCCGCGAGAAGATCGCTCTGCTGGCAGCCGAGGCATCGCAGATAGTCTGTCCGTCCCCGTTCCAGGAAATGCAGGTAGCGGGCATGGTAGACGAGCCCAGAGAAATCCGTGTCCTCATAGTAGACCCGCTGAACCAGCCGGTGCCCGGTCTTGGTCAACTGCCCCGAAAGAAGAAAAACCGCGTCTGTCATAGTCATGCCTTAGTGGATCGACGTGATGCCCCGATGGCCGCCGGGCCGTTGAGGAGGTATTGTGTTCCTGTCACATATCCGCCCTATCTGGAACCCGGACTGACAACCAGCGGAGTTGATTCATGAAGATTGCAGTGCTTGGTGGCGACGGTTTCGTCGGCTGGCCGACCTCCCTCCACCTTTCCGACGCGGGTCACGAAATCCACATCCTCGACAACCTGTCACGCCGCTGGATCGACACGGAACTGGGCGTTCAGTCGCTGACGCCGATGGACTCCATCCAGGAGCGGACGCGGGTCTGGCATGCGGAGACGGGACGGCGCATCCACTTCCACCTGATCGACCTTGCCAAGGACTATGAACTACTGAAGGGCTGGTTCGCCCGGCATCGGCCGGACGCCATCATCCACTTCGCCGAGCAGCGCGCCGCGCCCTACTCCATGAAGAGCGACCGCCACAAGAACTACACGGTCAACAACAACGTCAACGCGACCCACAACCTGCTGAACGCCATGGTGGAACTCGATCTCGACGCCCACCTCGTCCATCTCGGGACCATGGGCGTCTACGGCTATTCCACCGTCGGCGCGGCGATTCCCGAAGGTTACCTGCCGGTCGGCATCGAAACCATGGACGGCCGTACGGTCAGCCAGGAGATCCTTTACCCGAGCAATCCCGGTTCGATCTACCACATGACCAAGTGCCTCGATCAGCAGCTCTTCGCCTTCTACGCCAAGAACGACGGCCTGAGGATCACCGACCTGCACCAAGGGATCGTCTGGGGCACCCATACCGAGCAGACGCGCCGCCATGCCCAGCTCGTCAACCGCTTCGACTATGACGGCGACTACGGCACCGTGCTGAACCGCTTCCTCATCCAGGCTGCGATCGGCTATCCGCTGACGGTCCATGGCACCGGCGGCCAGACCCGCGCCTTCATCCACATCCAGGATTCCGTCCGCTGCATTGAGATCGCCCTGAAGAACCCGCCCCAGCGCGGCGGCCGCGTCGAGATCTTCAACCAGATGACCGAGACCCATCGGGTGCGTGACCTCGCCGAGATGGTCGCAGGGATGACCGGAGCGCAGATCGCCTGGCTGCCGAACCCCCGCAAGGAAGCGGCGGAAAACGACCTTGTGGTGAAGAACGAGAAGTTCCTGAACCTCGGGCTTGCGCCGACGACGCTCGGCGAAGGGCTGCTTGAAGAGATTGTCGACGTGGCGAAGAAGTTCGCCTATCGCGTCGACCGTTCCCGCGTCCCGGCCGTCTCCGCCTGGACCAGGGACATCGCCGCCAAGGTCGAGCACGATCCGGAGGGCAAGCGGCTGAAGTCGGTGTCCTGATGACCGAGCGACCTGGAGCGGATACTCGCTCCGCCCCTCCCCGCGCTGGGCGGGCCTTCGTTACCCTGGTTACCAATACCGACTACGCTCTCGGTGCGAAGGTGCTGGCGCAGTCGCTGCGTCTCACCGCCACGTCCGCAGACATCGTCGTACTGCATACCGGAGGCGTGGACGCAACCACGCTCGCGCCGCTGGTGGCCCTGGAATGCCGGCTTGTGGAGGTCGACCACCTGCCGCTATCGGACGGCTTCAACGCCCGCCATGCTCGCAAGGCGGTCCATGGCGCTGCTCCCTTCTCCAAGGGAAGAAAGCCCGACTTCCATACGCCGCTCGACAACTTCTGCAAGCTGCGCCTCTGGCAACTCACGCAGTATGAGACCTGCGTCTTCATCGATGCCGACGCGCTCGTGCTGCGCAACATCGACAGGCTGTTCGCCTATCCGGAGTTTTCGGCAGCCCCGAATGTCTATGAGGGTCTTGCAGACTTCCACAGGCTGAACTCCGGCGTCTTCGTTGCCAGGCCTTCCGCTGAGACCTTCGGGCGAATGCTGGAGCGGCTGGATGAGCCGGACGCCTTCTGGCGGCGCACCGACCAGACCTTTCTCGAGACATTCTTTCCGGACTGGCACGGCCTGCCCGTCTTCATGAACATGCTGCAATATGTCTGGTTCAACCTGCCGGAGCTCTGGGACTGGAACAGCGTCTCGATCCTGCATTACCAGTACGAGAAGCCGTGGGAGGAGAACCATCCGAAGGCGGAGAGGCTCCGGCCGCTGGTCGAGCTCTGGAACTTCGTTCACCGGAACGGAAAGCTCCCGGACCTTTCGACGCTCCCACGACCGGGATCAGCCGGATGAGGGTGCTGGTCTCCGGCGGCGCTGGCCTTGTCGGCCGCTATATCGTCAACGGGCTGCATGGCGCGGGACATGAGGTCGTGGTGGGCGGCCGGACCGCGCCACCGCCGGACTGGTTCTTTCATACGGTCCCGTTCGTGCCGCTGTCACTGGATCCCGATCTTGACCAGCGAAGCGCGTTTGCCGGCATCGATGCGTTCGTTCATGCCGCCTTCGACCATCTGCCCGGCCGATATCGTGGCGGCGAAGGTGGCGATCCCGAGCGCTTTCGCCGGCTCAACCTCCAAGCCAGCATCCGTCTTTTCGAGGAAGCCAAGGCAGCCGGCGTTCGGCGGACAATTTTTCTCTCCAGCCGTGCCGTCTATGACGGCATTCCCCCCGGCCAGAAACTCGACGAAGACGCGTTTCTCTCCCCGACGTCGCTCTACGGGCAGGTCAAGCTGGAGGCAGAGCGGGCGCTGGCACGCCTTGATGGGCCCGGCTTCGTCACCTCCAGCCTGCGCTTGACCGGCGTCTACGGCGAGCTTCGTCCGAACAAATGGGATGACCTGATTGCCAACTACCTCGCGGGAAGAGCGGTCTTCCCGCGCGCCGGCAGCGAAGTGCATGGGCAGGACGTCGCGCAGGCGGTGCGCCTGATGATCGAATCCGACGCGAACCTCGTCCGCGGCGCCTTCAACATATCCGACATCGTCACCGATACCCGTGCAATCCTGGAGCCGATCCAGCACATCACAGGCTCCATCCACCCATTGCCGCGGGAGGCCAAGACCGCACAGGTCGCTGTAATGTCAACAGACCGTATCCGCAGCCTCGGCTGGGAGCCCGGCGGATTCGCGCTTCTTGCTGCCACGGCCGAAACGCTCGCAAGGGGCTATCTCCGACCGAACGCTACCGCTTCTTGAGTTCCGACTGGCTCTTCAGCAGCCGGTCGCCGTCCTCCTGCTTGATCAGGAAGGCCGGCTCTTCCTCGTTCGCCTTGCGCTTCACCTTTGTGCCCTTGATGGTGCGCTCGACGTCGCTCGTAAATTTCTGATCCGCCTTGCCCTGGGCCTTGTTCGCACCCCACGTCCACTCGACGTCGTCGCCCTTGCTGATCTTCGCCATCTCGTTCTCCCTGTTCCGACGGCGAAACTGCTAGGAGGATCACTCGTTCCCAAGCTCCTATTCGTCCTCGAGCGTCAGGCGAAATTGTGCAGCCTCCAGATCCTTCGGCGGCTGCAGGCCGAGATGCTTCCAGGCGGTCGCGGTCAGGACGCGCCCGCGCGGCGTGCGCTGGATGAAGCCCTGCTGTATCATGTAGGGCTCGATGATGTCCTCGATCGCGTCGCGCGGTTCGGACAGGCCTGCGGCGATGGTTTCGATGCCAACCGGACCGCCACCGAAGTTCATCGCGATCATCGTCAGATAGCGATTGTCGAGCTGGTCCAGGCCGCGATTGTCGACGAGCAGCCGCGTCAGTGCCTCGTCAGAGATCTCCCGTGTCACCGCCTCGGCCCGCGCCACCTCAGCGAAGTCGCGAACGCGCCGCAGCAGCCGCCCGGCAATGCGCGGTGTTCCCCGGGCGCGGCGGGCGATCTCGCGCGCTCCATCGTCGGTCATTGGTAAGTTCATCAGCCGCGCGCCGCGGCGCACGATCAGTTCCAGTTCCTCGACCGTATAGAAGGCGAGGCGGACGGGAATGCCGAACCGGTCACGAAGCGGTGTGGTGAGGAGGCCTAGACGAGTGGTCGCCGCGACGAGGGTAAATTTCGAAAGGTCGATCTTCACCGAGCGGGCAGCGGGTCCTTCGCCGATGATGAGGTCCAGCTGGAAATCCTCCATGGCCGGATAGAGGATTTCCTCCACCGCCGGGTTGAGCCGGTGGATCTCGTCGATGAACAGCACATCCCGCTCTTCGAGATTGGTCAGGAGCGCTGCGAGGTCGCCGGCCTTGGCGATCACCGGCCCGGAGGTCGAGCGGAAGTTGACGCCCAGTTCCTTCGCCATGATCTGCGCCAGCGTCGTCTTGCCGAGCCCGGGCGGACCGACGAACAGCACATGGTCGAGCGCCTCGCCACGGTTTTTCGCCGCCTCGATGAAGACCTTGAGATTGGCACGCGCCTCCGCCTGGCCCGTGAACTCGTCCAGCGATTGCGGGCGCAGCGTCGTGTCCAGGTCTTCGCCCCGCTTTTCCGGCGATATGAGGCGGGCGGCATCACTCATCATTCATGTCCGTCAGAAACTCCTGGTCGATCCATACACGAAGGCGGCAGACTTGGCACCCGCGCAGAACCCTCACCGTGCAAGTTCCTTCAGTCCCAGCCTGATGAGCTTGGCACTGTCTACCCCCTCGCCCGCTGTCTTCAGCGCCGCGGCAACGGCATTGGCGGCCTGGTCACGGGAATAGCCGAGATTGGTGAGTGCCGACACGGCATCGGCCACTGGCGCGGAGGCCACGCCCTCTCCCAGTTCCTGCTTCAGACCGATGTTCGCAACAGCCTCGCCGCCGAATGCAGGCGCCTTGTTCTTGAGTTCGGTGACGATCCTGACCGCCACCTTGGGTCCTACGCCCGGCGCCCGCGACACGGCCGTCTTGTCCTGCAGCGCAATGGCGTTGGCCAGTTCCGACGGCGTCAGCGTCGAGAGCACGGCGAGCGCCACCTTGGCGCCGACGCCCTGCACGCTCTGGAGCAGGTTAAACCACTCCCGCTCCAGCGCCGACAGGAAGCCGAACAGCTTCAACTGGTCCTCACGGACATAGGTCTCGATGAAAAGCACCACCGCCTCGCCGGCTGACCCCATCCGGGAAAGGGTGCGGGACGAGCAGAATGCCTCGTAGCAGACGCCATGAACATCCACGACCACATAGTCGTCGCCGATCTCGTCGATGGTGCCTTTGAGCTTGCCGATCATGGGTGGGTTCGTCCGTTACAGGTGATGGGTTTCGGGGGTGATGAGGCGAACGTCAGGAAAGTAGCGGCGATAGCCATTCGGATCGCGCGTGACGATCGAATAACCGCGGACCAAGGCGTGCGCCCCGATCAGGAAGTCCGGCAGCACTCGCTCCCGCGCTCCGCCAGCCTGCCGGTACAAGCCGAACGCCGCGCCGGCCGCGAAGGCGGCGGCCCACGGCAAGCCCTCGCGTCGGAATTCCTCCGCCGGCAGCAACGCCTCAACCTCGTTCATATCGCGATAGCGCACGGAGAATTCGGCATAGATGATCGGATTGATGATCAGCGGCACCCGCCCGGCGAGCTTCGCAAGCGCTCCGCGCGACCACTCGAGCCAGACCGGGTCGCGTACGGCGATATCGACGAGGATGTTGGTGTCGACCAGAACGGCCATTTCAACGGTCTCTCGTCATACCCATCAGGGCATCCGCATCCATAGACGGATCCCCGGTCCCTTCGAGACGCCGCAGCGTCGCGATGAAGCCCTCAAGCCGCTGCCGCTCCTGCTCGTGCAACGGATCGTTCTTTGGCGCGACAACCAGCTTGCCGTTCTCGACGGTGAAGACCACTTCGGAATTCGGTTCGATGCCAACCAGTTCCCGCAGATCCCGCGGAATGGTGACCTGTCCCTTCGACGTCACGCGCATGTTCGTGCTCCTGATTGGTAATACTTACTATTACCGACGGAACAAGTCAAGAACACAGTCAGGCAGTCGCCAGTACCTTCCGCATGCGGTCACCGCCGCGATTGTGGGCGTGGCAGATGGCGATCGCCAGCGCATCCGCCGCGTCGTTCCCGACGAAGGTGGCTTTCGGCATCAGGATCTTCAGCATCATGTGGATCTGCTGCTTCTCGCCATGCCCCACCCCGATCACGGCCTTCTTGACTGCATTAGGGGCGTATTCCGAAACGGGCAAACCTGCGCGTGCCGGGACCAGCATCACCACGCCTCGCGCCTGGCCAAGCTTCAGCGTCGCGACCGCGTCCTTGTTGACGAAGGTCTGCTCCACCGCCGCCTCGTCGGGTTGATAGGCATGAATGACTTCCGCCAGCCCGTCATGCAACTGGCACAGGCGTGAGGCGAGATCCATGTCGCCGTCCGATGTCACCGTGCCGGATGCGACGAAACGAAGACTGTTTCCAAGCGTTTCGATGATACCCCAGCCTGTTCGCCTGAGGCCGGGGTCGATGCCGATGATACGAATCGTGTCTGTCATGGACGTTATCCTAGGGCTGGAGCATCAGCATTGCCACGTAAAATGTGAACAAAACAAAAACAGAAGGCGAGCCAGCCTGCTGAGCGGCCGTTAACCATGTTGGCCAAGTTCGGTGCAAAAGCCTCGCCTTGCATGCAACACTCTTCCTCATGGTGAATTAGCTCGCCAGAACATGCGCATACGGAATCATGAGGAGGCCGACATGCGGGATCGAGACAGGCTCGAGAACGAACTGCTGGAACTACGCGCGGTGGCGGACGCCCTTGACGGCAGCCTTCGCAGATTTGCCGCCGGCGACATCTACCAGAACATGGATATCGCGTTTCCCCGCACCTTCGATGGCATGCGGAAGGATTTCAACCGGGGACTGAGATCGCTGACCGCCAGCCTCGACGAGATCATCAGCCGCACCCGTGAATTGCGATCGGAATCGACCGAGCTGCGTCTCGGCCTCCACCTCAATGGGGAAGACGACGCCGCGCGAACCGCTGCCGTATCCGCGGCACTTGCTTCTCTTGGCGGTGTCTCGAACGCCGCGCGCAGCCAGTCCGGCCGCGCCGAGCATGTCGCCACCATCCTGCACAACGCCCGTCTCGACCTCGACCGGCCCCGCCAGGCGGCGACGGCAGCCGGAGCCACGACAGGCGATGCCGCCCACTCTCTCGCCCAGTTGAAGGCGCTGGTGGAGGACCTTCGGCCGGTCGTGCGGGAAGCAGCCCTGATTGCCCTCAACAGCGGCGTCAATGCCGCGCAAGCCGGCCCCGCCAGCAGTGACACTCTTGGTGCTGCGAAAACGCTACATGCCCTGACCCAGCAGATCGGCACCACGCTCGAAGCGATCGACCGCGAAGCGGATGGAGCGATCCAATCCGTCGACGCTTCGAAGAATGCGATCGGCGAACTGGATCGGGAGTTTCAGGCGCAGCATCTTTATCTGGAGGCAGCCGGCACGCAGGCGCAGGCCCTCGGTGAAGATGCCCGTCGGCAGGAAAGAGAACTGGAGACAATCCGGTCAGAACTCGGCTTGACCTCGCGCAGGGTTCAGGATCCGGACCGGTTGCCACACCCGCCTCTTTTCCATCTGGACGCCATTGACAGGGCAGCCGCGGAGATCGAGCGGCAAGCGGACCGCTTCAAATATGCGGGAGAAAACTACCCGCCCATCACGCCGAGCCCCGGAAGCGGCCGACGCAGCCATCTGAAGCTCGTCAAATCCTGAACGAAACGGGCCGCTGGGACGGATCGCCTGTCGGCGGCTCGCATCGGCTGATCGAATTCCTATATGAGGCGGACCTCCCGCTCCATTCTTTCAGGATTGCAGATGATTCCGTTCTCCATTCTCGACCTTTCCCCCGTACCCGACGGCCTCGAGGTCCGCGACGCGCTCGACCAGTCGCGGCAGATGGCACGGACAGCAGAGGAGCATGGCTACAAGCGCATCTGGCTTGCGGAACATCACGGAATGCCGGGCATCGCCAGTGCCGCCACCTCCGTCGTCATCGGCCACATCGGGGCAGCGACCAGCCGCATCCGCATCGGCTCGGGGGGCGTCATGCTGCCCAATCACTCGCCGCTGGTGATTGCGGAACAGTTCGGTACGCTTGCAGCGCTCTTCCCCGGTCGCGTCGACCTCGGCCTCGGTCGCGCTCCCGGCACCGACATGCGCACCGCGCGGGCGCTCCGCCGCAACCTCGAGGCGGGCGCTGAGAATTTTCCCCACGATATCGTCGAATTGCAGCGTCTCCTCGGCGCGCCGACGGAAGACCAGCCGATCCTCGCCATACCCGGCGCGAACTCAAATGTGCCCCTTTGGCTGCTCGGATCCAGTATCTACAGCGCTCACCTTGCCGCAGCCCTTGGCCTCCCTTACGCCTTCGCCTCGCATTTCGCGCCGGACATGCTGATGGACGCTATCGCCATCTATCGCGAGCGTTTCCAGCCTTCGGAAACGCTTGAAAGACCTTATCTCATGGTAGGCGTCATGGGCGTGGCGGCCGATACGGACGAACAGGCCGCCCGGCTCTTCACCTCTTCGCAGCAGCAGTTCATCAATCTTCGTCGCAATGTCCGCGGCAAGTTCCCGAAGCCCGTGGACACGATGGACGGCCTCTGGTCGGACATGGAACGGATGAGCGTCGAGCACACGCTGCGATATGCTGCGGTCGGCTCGCCCTCGACGCTGGAGGCGAAGCTCAAGCCCTTCCTGACTGAAACGGGAGCCGATGAACTGATCGTCTCGATGCCGATCCATGACATCGAGGCGCGGCTGAAGTCGGTCGAACTCTTCGCCGGCCTGCCGATGATGGAGAAGGCGCTCTAGCGGGCGCCTCCTCCCAATTAGCTTAGGCCGAGAGCCTTGCCATGACTTCGTCGGAGACTTCGAAGTTCGAGTAGACGTTCTGTACGTCGTCATCGTCTTCGAGCGTGTCGATGAGCTTCATCAGCGACTGCGCCTTCTCCTCGTCCACCGGAACGGTGTTCTGCGGCTTCCAAACCGTCTTCACGGTTTCGGCTTCGCCGAGGCTCGCTTCCAGCGCCTTGGTCACTTCGCCCAGACTTTCGAAGGCGCAGGTGATGACGTGCGCATCCTCGTCGGTAACGACGTCGTCGGCGCCCGCCTCGATGGCTGCTTCCATCACCTTGTCCGCATCGCCGGCCGAAAGTTTGTAGGTAATCTCGCCGACATGGTCGAACGAGAAGGACACGGAGCCGGTCTCGCCGAGCGCGCCGCCGGCCTTGCTGAAGGTCGAGCGGACGGAAGATGCGGTGCGGTTACGGTTGTCGGTCAGCGCTTCGACGATGACGGCGACTCCACCCGGGCCATAGCCTTCGTAACGCACGGCGTCGTAGTTTTCCGCGTCAGCGCCGGAAGCCTTCTTGATCGCCCGGTCGATATTGTCCTTCGGCATCGACTGCGCCTTGGCATTCTGGATCGCCAGCCGCAGCGCCGAGTTCGCCGCGGGATCGGGCAGCCCGGACTTGGCGGCGACGGTTATCTCGCGCGCAAGCTTGGAGAACATCTTGGAACGGATCGCGTCTTGCCGTCCCTTGCGGTGCATGATGTTTTTGAACTGTGAATGGCCGGCCATGACACCCCTGATCACGTCTATTTCGTGGAATGCCGCGGGTTATAGTTTCGAAGAGCCGCCGGTTCAAGCGCCCGTCACCGTTTCACGCATCGCAGCCGTCTCACATCCCCTGGGGCACGAGGATGGTCGGCCGCCTGGGGAGCGTGCGCATGGAAACACGTATGGTCGGCTCCCGCGCGTAGGTGACATCGAAGCCCTCGCCAAGCATGGAGATGAACCGGTCGAGCGCGCCGGGCCGATGCATCGGCAGGATGATGGACGACCGCAACCGGTCGACGACCCGGCTCATGCTGTCGGCGCCGAGCGTCAACCCGCCGTCGACGGGGACCATGAGGATATCGAGCCGCCCGATCTCGCTATAGTGGCTGTCGGTGAGTTCGTGATGCAGGTGGCCCAGATGCCCGATGCAGAGGCCGGCAATTTCGAAGATGAAGATCGAATTACCGTTCTCTTCAAAATCCCCACCCCATGAGCGGATATCGGTCGCGACATTGCGGATATAGGCATCGCCCACCACGACACTATGCTGCGCCTTCTCACCCGGCATGTCGCTCCATCCGGGGAGGACATGGTTGATGCCGGCATCCGGAGCGAGCGTGAAGTGGGTGGAATGCGCCTTGTTCATTGTCACAACATCGGGAAGCCGCGAGGGCCTGTAGACGCCGCTGTAGTCGGTCGCGATGCCGATGCCGCCGGGGCTTTCGATGAAATAGGTGGAATGACCGACATAGGTGATCCTCACCGTCTCCCTGTCGACAAGTTCCGAAGGCTGTTCGGTCTGGGCAAGGATGACCGGCAGGGCATCCTGGGGAGACAAGCGGGCGAAGCGCGTATCCGGCAGTGACTGCGCGATCGCCTGGCACTGGCTGACCGCCACGGTAGCATCCTGTGCGGCGACTGACCCCGCAAGCGAAAGTCCGAATAAAAGGAAGGCGACAGTCCGCAGCATCATGCCACTCCCTGACCCGTTGTGCGGGAGAGAATGCGGCAACAACAAAAGGCGGTCCAGCGGCTTTGACCACCACTTTCCTCACATTTGTGTCATGAGGGTCAGGCCCAGAAGGCCGGTATCGTCTCGTTCAGGCGCGGACCAATTCGCAATGGCGCAATCTTCTCTGCCAGCCCACTGGAATCGGAGATCTCGATGCCGACACCGCAGATGGTCGCCGGACCGCTCGCGGCCTCGAAACGGCCCTTCGGCATCTTCGAGATGAAGCGGTTCAGCGGCTCTTCCTTGTCCATCCCGAGCGAGGAGTCGTAGTCACCGCACATGCCCGCATCCGACATGTAGCCGGTGCCGCCGTTGAGAATCTGGCAATCGGCGGTCGGCACATGGGTATGCGTTCCGACGACGAGGCTGGCGCGGCCATCGACGAAGTGGCCGAAGCACTGCTTCTCGCTGGTCGCCTCTGCATGAAAGTCGAACACGATCGCATCCGCCTGTTCCTTCAGCGGACAGGCATCGAGAATCGCTTCGGCGCTCTTGAACGGGTCGTCGAGTTCCGGATGCATGAACACCCGCCCCATGATGTTGGCGACCAGGATTCTCGCCCCGTTGCGGCCGTAGTAGATGCCGGAACCCCGACCCGGCGTTCCGGACGGATAGTTTGCGGGGCGGAGGAACTGCTCGTGGCGATCAGCAAAGACCACCGCCTCCTTCTGGTCCCAGACATGATTGCCGGTCGTCACCACATCGGCACCGGCGTTAATGGTTTCGAGGAAGATGTCTTCGGTGATCCCGAAGCCGCCTGCTGCGTTTTCGCCATTGACGATGACGAAATCGAGCCGCAGGTCCGAGATGAGGCCAGGAAGGCGTTCCCACACCGCCGTGCGCCCGCTCTTGCCAACCATGTCGCCGAGAAACAGAAGCCGCATGCTTGTCCAATCAAATCAGTCGAGGTGGCGCAGGCCACTTTCGGTCAGCACGGCCGGCAGTCTCACGTCGTGCGGTTCGGCGGGGACTGATGCCACTTCCTGGCAGTCGAAGGCAATCCCGATAAGACGCGGCTGCAGGTCTTTTTCGCGAAACCGGGCGATGGCGCGGTCATAATAGCCGCCTCCATAGCCGATCCGCTGACCGGTCGCATCGAAGGCGGCGACCGGCACCAGCATGATGTCCGGCTCCAGTTCGGCGGCATCCGGTCCCGGTGCTGATGTACCGAAACCGCAGTCGAGCAGTGGCGCACCGGGCACGAGTTCCCGGAATACGATCCGCTCCTTGTCGAGAATGACCGGCACGCAGATCCGCGCACCGCGCTGCCTCAGGCCCGCCATCAGCGGGCGCAGGTCCACCTCCGATCGAATAGGAAGGAAACCGGATACGATGTCGCCGGGGCTGACTGGGATTGTCGCGAGACCGTGATCCGCCAGTTGCAGGCTCTTCTCGATACGCTCCGCCATCGGGATCGCATCGCGGGCCGCCAGTCGGCCGGCCCTCAAGCGTGGTTTGCTTGCACTGTCGTCCATCATTCAGCCGGTTCTCCGGCTTTGCTGACAAGAAGCTTGTCGATCCGCCGGCCGTCGAGGTCGACCACCTCGAACTTCCAGCCCTGGCGTTCGAAGCATTCACCGAGTTCAGGCAGGTGCTTGATCTCATCGAGCACGAACCCGGCGACAGTCTCGTAATCCGGGTGCCCGTCTACTCGAAGGCCCATCTCATGAGAAAATTCATCGATCGGCATCCAGCCCGCCACCAGGAAGGAGCCGTCGTCGCGGGCGACGATGGCCGGCTCCTCCGTCTCGTCCTCCTGGAAGACACCGGTGATGGCCTCAAGAATGTCCCCCGAAGTGATGATGCCCTCGAAGTGCCCGTACTCGTCATAGACCAGGACCATGTGCGACGTCGTGCGCCGCAGTGCCTGTATTACGTCCAGCGCACCGGTCAGGTCGGAGACAACGGGCGCGTCCCGCATCAGGGACCTGATGTCGAAATTCTTGCCGGTGGCGATGAAGTCAAAGGCGTCCTTGACGAAGAGAACGCCCAGGATTTCGTCGGAACTCCCGTTGCGAACGGGCAGACGCGAACGCTGAGTAGCTCTCAACTGCTCCCGGATTTCCGCCGCATCGTCCTCGATGTCCACCACCTCGACGTCGCGGCGCGGGGTCATCAATCCGCGCGCCGTGCGGTCTGCAAGCCGCATGACGCCGGAAATCATCGCCGATTCCTCGGTCTCGATGACGCCGGCGCTCTGGGCTTCGGCAAGAACGGTCCGGATTTCCTCGTCCGTCACCCGATCGGCAGACGCGCCCTTCTGCCCCAGCAGGCCGAGAACGAGTTTGCCGGAAATGTCCAACAGCCAGACGAGCGGCGCGCCGATCTTGGCGACCAGCGTCATCGCCGGAGCAACGCGCGCCGCGACCGTTTCGGGAGCCCGCAACGCAATCTGCTTCGGAACCAGTTCACCGACGATGAGAGAGAGATAGGTGATGGCGACAACGACCGTACCGACGCCGATGGCGTTCGCCGTGCCGACTGCCAGACCCTGCGTCGCCAGCCATCCCGCAAAGCGCGATCCAAGCGTTGCGCCGGAGAATGCACCGGACAGGATACCGACCAGCGTGATGCCGATCTGAACCGAGGACAGGAACCGGCCCGGGTCATCGGCGAGGCGGATCGCCATCCTGGCACCCTTGTTCCCCTGCTCGGCCATGACTTTCAGCCGTACTGGGCGCGACGAAACGACGGCAAGTTCCGACATGGCAAGAACGCCGTTGAGGACGGTAAGCGCGAGGACGATCGAAATTTCGACTAACAAGAGAAGCTCTCTGTTGGGACGGAAGCCACCCGCTTGCGCGCTGCATCGGCAGCGCGACTGGATGCAGATCGCCCAGAAACTTCCGTCCAGGGATTTCGCAGCCGTCTCGTGCCAACATCGCACCGACAGAGGTCGCTTATCCAGGTGAAGAAAATGATAGGGCTCGGGAGCCCCGGTGGCAATGGCGGCCAACTGGTCGACATGGGCGTCAGGACTGGAGCGACAGAAGGAGTTCGGCGCGGGTCCCGCTGGCTCTCGGCCTGTACTGGACGGCTGAGCCGAGCGTCGCAGCCATGGACTTGACGATGCGGCTGCCGAGACCCGTGCCCTTGGGCGCATCGTTCTGCGTCCAACCGATACCGTCATCCTCGACGCTCAGGAGCACCCTCTCCCCTCCCTGCTGCTGCAGAGCGACACGAACCTCTCCCTCGCCTCCCTCGGGATAGGCATACTTGATCGCATTGGTAAGGAGCTCGGTGACGATCATCCCGACGGACACGGCTCGGTCGGAGGCAAGTGATACCGGATCGGCCTCAAGCCGGATCACCGGCCCCTGCTGTTCCATGTTGACCGAATTCTGGACTTCCTTGACGAGTGTCCCGAGATACTTGTCCATCTCCACCTGCCGCACATCGTCGGACGTGTAGAGGCTGCGGTGCATGCCGGCGATCGCCGTGATGCGCGCCTGGGTCTCGGTCAGCGCCTCCTTGACCTCTTCGCTCCGGCTGTTGGAGACCTGCAGGCGAATGAGGGCAGCGACGAGCGCCAGGCTGTTAGCGACGCGATGATTGACTTCGGCCAGCAGGACTTCCGCCCGTTCCTTGCCAAGCCGGATCTCCTGGTCGGCCTTTTCCTTGGCCTGCCGCAGCTCGGCATTGGTGATGGCCTGCCGCAGCGCGCTTTCCATCAATGGCCAGAATTCCTCCCCGACCGTCTTGATGACATAGTCGGAGGCACCGCTCTTGAGAGCCTCGATAGCGATGGTCGCCTCGCTTGAGCCGGTGACGTAGATGACGGGAAGCGAGATATTGCGCTGCTTCAACGCGGCCAGGATCTGCAGCCCCGTTTCCGAACGCAGGTAGTGGTCCAGCACGATCGCTGAGAACGATCCGTTCTCCAGCGCCTCCAATGCCGAAGACGAATCCGCGGCATGCACGACGTCATAGCCGGCACGCCCCAGATATCTCTGCGCCAGGCGGGCCAGCGCGAGATCGTCGTCGACATAGAGTATGGTCTGCGGCATCTGCTTCCGTTATTGCCCCGGCACTTGCATCACAGAGAAAAACAGACCGAGCTGACGGATCGCATGGGCGAAGCTGTCGTAGTCGACGGGCTTCGTGATGTAGACGTTCGCACCGAGGTCATAACAACGCTGAATTTCCCGCTCGTCGTCCGTGGTGGTCAGGATGACGACCGGCAGGCGCTTCGCATGCGGGTTGGACTTCACCTTCTCCAGGATGTCAATGCCCGACATGTCCGGCAGGTTGAGATCGAGGAGGATCAGAAGGTGGCGGTCCTGGGTACTGACGCCGGTACGATCGCTGCCGAGGATGTAGTCCAGCGCGGCATTGCCGTTCATGAACGGAACGATCTCATTG
Organism: Pseudorhizobium halotolerans; assembly: GCF_902153235.2. Classification (NCBI taxonomy): domain Bacteria; kingdom Pseudomonadati; phylum Pseudomonadota; class Alphaproteobacteria; order Hyphomicrobiales; family Rhizobiaceae; genus Pseudorhizobium; species Pseudorhizobium halotolerans. Next base: position 158,468 of record NZ_CABFWE030000016.1, read on the forward strand.
TTGACGCCGGCGCGCCGGACGTTCTTCTCGATGAGGCGCGCATGGCCTTCATCATCTTCCACCATGACGATGGTGACTTCCTTCGCTGCAGCTTTCATGACCCGCTACTCCTGACATACTGGGACAGATCCGTGGGCAGCCGGATGATGAAAGTGGATCCGCCCCCCAAGGTCGACGTCACGGTAATCTCGCCGCCTAAATTTCTGACTAACGATCGCACGTGGGCAAGGCCTATACCCTCTCCCGCCTTGTCTTGCACGCCGGATCTGCGGAATAGTTCGAAAACTCTCTCGTGATCTTCCGGCGCGATACCGCGTCCATTGTCCTCCACCTCGATCCGGACGCCATTTCGCCTTGCAGGCATGGCCCGCACCGCAAGATGCAACGGACGGTCCGGATGCCGGTACTTCACCGCGTTGTCGAACAGGTTGCCGAAGATCTGTTCCAGGGAAAATCGGTCCGAGACCATGCCCCGCGCACCACCGACCGCGATGCGGATCTCGCCCCCTGCCTCGTCGACCTGATGGTATATCGCGGCCGCCGTGTTCTCCAGTAGTTCTGCCAGGTCGACTGGCTCAGGCTTCAGCTCACGCCGCCCGTCCCGTGAGATCTTCAGGATCGCGTTGATCAGTGCATCCATCTTCTTGGTCGAGGAGCGGATGAAGGAAATTGCCTCGGGCAGGTCCTCCTCCACGGCTAGTCGCGCATCCCTGATCTCTTCTTCCGTCAGCGTCCCGCCTTCGGCCAGGACATAGGTCTTGACCGCGGAGAGCGTGGCGTCGAGTTCGCTGGTAAAACCCATGATGTTGACGAGCGGCGCACGCAGGTCGTGCGAGACGATGTAGGCGTAGCGCTGGATTTCCCGGTTAGCCTGCATGAGGTCTTCCGTTCGCTCCTCGACCCGTTCCTCAAGGCTTGCATTCAGTTCCTCGACCGCGGTGCGGGCCCGCGAGAGTTCTCGGACATGCTGGGCGACAATGAGAATCGCACCGCCGACCACCGCAATGATGACAATGCCACCGCCGATTGCAAACCATTGCATCGAAGCAGCGGAATCCGACAACTCTTCAGCACCGGTGTCCAGCCTGACCTGGAATGAGTCGATGAAGCCCTGGAGCAAGTCCCGGAGTTCGTTCATGACCTGCCGACCATAGCTGGAGCGAACGACCTCGATCGCTCCGGCGACGTCACCTGCATCCACCATCGCCACGGTCTGTCTCAGCTCTGAAAGCTTCTCGTTGGTCAGATGCTCGACCCGGCCGATCTGGTCGGCCATCGAAGCCTCTGCCTTAAGCGCATCTCGCAATTTCTCCATTCGCAGGGGGAGCTCACGCAGGGACTGCTGGTACGGCTCCAGAAACGCCTTGTCCTGACTTAGCAGGTAACCGCGCTGGCCAGTTTCCGCGGCATGAAGCAGGATCAGCATGTCGGCAGAAGCCGCGCGAGCCGTCCGCAACTGCATGACGTTGTCGAAATAGGCCTGCGTCATCCTCGCTTGAATGAGAGACGAGAGCACGATGCCGACAAGGATGATGGCACCGACCAGAAGCATCAGGATCGATGAACGTGCGAAGGTATTCGTATTGAGCGGCATGGCATCCCGGCGTTTTGAGGCAGCGGGAAACTCGGGCTTGCGCCCGCCAAAGTCAAGGATTCGACTTTCGTCTAATGTATTCTTTAGTCGGTGCTAATTCTCGCACTGTTCCCTGCGGAAAAACGCGTTATCGTGGGTGTCTGGGAGGGGGATTAAGTGATGGAAGAGAACCGCGTCGAATTGATTGCGCAGAGCAACCTTTTCAACGTCCGCATCGTGGAGAATGGCCTCTCGACGGAGAGGCAGTTCAGGGTTCGCGCCTTTGCCACTTCCTGGGCAGAAGGGCAAAGTCTCCGCCTGGGCGTCCATGTGGTCCAGGAAATATCGCCGGCCACGGAGCCGAGAACCTCTGCCCCCTCCGATCGCCACTCTCAACTTTGATTCAAAGATGCGTCTTACTCTCTGGGCCAGCCGACAATTGCAGCAGACGCCCACAGTGTATTTCCGACCTATTCTCTAGCCGCAGGCATAGACGCCCTTGACGAAACAAGCTCGCTGGCATCTTCCTCTCCGCGATTTCAGGGGAAGAATCCAAATGCGTGAGACGCTCGTCCGACTGCTCGCCTCCCGGCTATGGGAACAGGTGATCATCACCATCATCGTATTGAACTCGATTGTCCTGGGTTTGATGACTTACCCCGGGATCGTCGCAGCCTATGGACCGGTCCTGCGGTTCCTCGACGCCGTGATCCTCGCCATCTTCGTGGTGGAACTGGTGGTGCGCATCTACGCGTTTGGCCCACGGTTCTTCCGCGATCCCTGGAGCCTGTTCGACTTTTCGGTCGTGGCGATTGCACTCATTCCCGCCACTGGTCCGTTCCAGGTGCTCCGCGCCTTGCGCATCCTGAGGGCGCTGCGGCTGATCTCGACAATGCCGGCGCTGCGCCGGGTGGTCGGAGGTCTCATCTCCGCCCTGCCCGGCATGAGTTCGATCCTGGTTCTGATGGCAATGCTGTTCTACGTCGCTGCAGTCATGGGCACCAACCTCTTCGGCCAGAGCTTTCCCGAGTGGTTTGGCACCCTGTCGGCTTCGCTCTACACCCTTTTCCAGGTGATGACTTTGGAGAGTTGGTCCATGGGCATTGTCAGACCGGTGATGGAAGTCCATCCGCAGGCCTGGGCCTTCTTCGTGCCGTTCATCCTGCTGTCTACCTACGCGGTCCTGAACCTTTTCATCGGTGTTATCGTGTCCGCCATGCAGCAGGAATCCGAAGCATCCGCCTCCGCCGACCGGCAGGTTCTTCACGACGATACGGTTACGATACTGGCGGAGATCAGGGCGCTCCGCAGCGAGGTGGAAGCCCTGCGGGCCGAAGGCGCCATCAGGCATGGCCGCGATGGTGAAACTGTCTGATGGCGAAACGGCGCCCATGGGCGCTTCTGCCCGAAACGTCGCCAACGGGGTATATGCGCGATCTGGAAAGACATTAGAGAAGTGCGATCCACGGCAACCGATGGAGAGTTACGATCCTGGGTGCCTACAAACGTAGGTGGGCGCCATATGTCCAAGCCCACGGGCCTGGTCAGGGACAGCTCCCTTTGGATCGAGTATGGCCCCAGGGATTGTGGTTCCTGTCGTGAGGCGCAGACCGCATCCAAGATATAGGCGCAAAATCGACCTTGCGCCAGTGGCGGTCGCGGTTTCAATTAAGTGAAGTCGTCCGGCCCGTCAGCTTGGCCGCCAGCGAGTCCAGTCGGCCGGTCAGCTCACTGAGCGTCGACACCAGGACCTGCTCATTTTGGTCGCGGTCCTCGAGAGCGCCTGCCCGGGCAGAGTTGAGCTTCTCCACCTCCGCCTCCAGGTTTGCCACCTTGCGCGACAGCTCCGACAGCTCATCCATGACCATGATGCCGGCCATGACCGTAATCCGCAGGTCACCGATCTCGCCGAACTGGGATTTCAGATGGCCCACATATTGGTCGAAACGGGCGGCGAGCCCGGTCAGGTGGTCTTCCTGCCCCTCCTCGCAGGCCATGCGGTAGGCCTTGCCGTCGATCGTAACCGTCACCTGGGCCATGTCTCACTTCCCCTGTCGTGCCGTCAGCGATCCAGAACTGCGCGGATCGTTTCCATTGCGGTGACGAGCCGACGGGAGACCTCGCGGTTGACCTCTTCCAGGCGGTTCGCGCGGAACTGCGACTGGTCGAGCTCCTGCGCCAGGCGCGCCCGGTCCTCGTGCACCCGCCTTACCTCGCCCTCGATCTCGCTGTTCTGGCGCTGGTGCTCGATGCGCATGTCGACCGCATTCTCCAGGCGGCCGATGACAGCAGCCAGTTCCGCGAGCGCCTGATCCAACGTCTTGTCCGCCGGCATCCATGTCTTCCGTTGAATATGGCCCATGCGCCGACTCGGAACGGCGTCATCTGCCGAGAATGTCGTCAGCCTATTCTTGCCGACCCGAGGGGTCAACAAAACCGCGACCTAGTGCGCGTCAATCCTGTGAATCGTCGAGCACGCCTGCAACCGGAATACTAGTCGCGACGCCCTTGCGGGACTTGCGATCGCTGGTCTCTGCGGCATCCTGGGAATGCCGGGTTTGTTGACTTGTGCGGCGCACCTGCTAAGGATCAGCCCGCTTTCATCCGGTCCCCGTCAGGACCGTGAACGACACCCGGAAACAGCGGAATAGCCATGATCTCTCGCGAAAAACACAATCGGATGGCGAACGCGATCCGCTTCCTCTCCATGGATGCAGTCGAGAAGGCCAATTCCGGCCATCCAGGCCTGCCCATGGGCGCCGCTGACGTCGCGACCGTCCTGTTCACCCGCTACATGAACTTCGACCCGAAGAACCCGCTCTGGGCCGATCGTGATCGTTTCGTGCTGTCGGCAGGCCATGGGTCGATGCTCCTCTATTCCCTGCTCTACCTGACGGGCTACGACGACATCACCATCGACGACCTCAAGGAATTCCGCCAGCTCGGTTCCAAGACGGCCGGTCATCCTGAATACGGCCATATCTCGGGGATTGAAACCACCACCGGCCCTCTTGGTCAGGGACTGGCCAATGCCGTCGGCATGGCGATCGCCGAGCGCAAGCTGGCCGAGGAATTTGGCCCAGAACTTCAGGATCACCACACCTATGTGCTTGCCGGCGACGGCTGCCTGATGGAGGGGATCAGCCAGGAGGCTATCGCGCTTGCCGGGCACCTGAAGCTCAACAAGCTCATCGTCTTCTGGGACGACAATTCCATCACCATCGACGGTGCCGTCTCACTGTCGGATTCCACCGACCAGATCGCCCGCTTCAAGGCGGTCAACTGGAACACGATTCAGGTCGACGGCCACGATCCGGACGCCATCGGTGCAGCCATCGAGGCGGCGCAGATCTCAGACAAGCCGACCCTCATTGCCTGCAAGACCGTGATCGGCTTCGGCGCCCCCAACAAGCAGGGGTCGCACAAGGTGCATGGCAGCCCGCTCGGTGCCGACGAAATCGCAGCCGCGCGCAAGTCACTGGAATGGGAGGCGGAAGCCTTCAGCGTTCCGGCCGACGTCCTCGACGCATGGCGCCTCGCCGGGCTGCGCTCCACCAAGGTGCGCAAGGAATGGGAGGAGCGTCTCGCAGCCTCCCCGACCGAAAAGCGCGCCGAGTTCATCCGTCGTTTCGCTGGCGACCTGCCGGGAAGCTTCGACAGCACGATCGACACCTTCAAGAAGAAGCTTGCCGAAAACAATCCGACGGTCGCCACCCGCAAGGCCTCGGAAGATGTTCTCGAAGTCGTCAACGGGCTTCTGCCCGAAGTCTTGGGCGGGTCCGCCGACTTGACGCCGTCGAACAACACCAAGACCAGCCAGATGAAGGCAATCACGCCGACCGATTTCTCGGGGCGCTATATCCACTACGGCATCCGCGAACACGGCATGGCCGCGGCGATGAACGGTATTGCCCTGCACGGAGGCCTGATCCCCTATGGTGGCGGCTTCCTGATCTTCTCGGATTACTGCCGGCCGTCCGTGCGCCTGGCCGCCCTCATGGGCATCCGCGTCGTTCACGTGTGGACGCATGATTCCATCGGCGTCGGCGAAGACGGCCCGACCCACCAGCCGATCGAGCATCTCGCGTCGCTGCGGGCGATCCCGAACCTGCTCCTCTTCCGTCCGGCCGACGAGACCGAGACGGCCGAATGCTGGCAGCTCGCGCTGAAGGAAAAGAAGCGTCCGTCCGGTCTGGCCCTGACGCGCCAGAACCTGACGCCCGTCCGCAAGGACTATGAGGAGAAGAACCTCTGCGCCTATGGTGCCTACGACCTCATCTCGGCTAGCGATGCCAAAGTGACGATCTTTGCATCGGGTTCCGAGGTCGAGATCGCCGTCAAGGCTGCCGGGCAGCTCAACCAGAAGGGCGTCGCGACCCGTGTTGTCTCGGTGCCCTGTGTGGAACTGTTCATGGAACAGCCCGACGATTACCGCGAGGCGATCATCGGCACTTCGCCGGTCAAGATCGCCGTGGAGGCGGCTGTCCGGGAAGGCTGGGATGCCCTGATCGGTTCCGACGGCATCTTCATCGGCATGAAGTCCTTCGGGGCATCGGCGCCGGGCAAGGATCTCTACAAGCATTTCGGCATAACGGCGGAAGCCGTGGTGGCGGCGGCCGAGAAGCGACTTCCTGAAGCCGTTCCTTCGCGTCAGCAAGGTTGAACCATACGTTACGACAGTCAGACGGGAGTATGTGAAATGACAGTGAAAGTGGGCATCAACGGTTTTGGCCGCATCGGCCGCAACGTCCTGCGCGCGATCCAGGAATCCGGCCGCACCGACATCGAAGTCGTGGCCATCAACGATCTGGGCCCGGTCGAGACCAACGCCCACCTGCTGCGCTATGACAGCGTGCACGGCAAGTTTCCGGCCGAGGTGCGGGTGGAAGGCGACTCGATCGTCGTTGCCGGCGGTAAGCCGATCAAGGTAACGGCGGTCAAGGATCCCAAGGAACTGCCCTGGGGCGATGTCGACATCGCCATGGAGTGCACCGGCATCTTCACCTCCAAGGAGAAGGCCTCGCTCCACCTCTCCAACGGCTCCAAGCGCGTCCTCGTCTCGGCCCCGGCCGACGGTGCGGACAAGACCATCGTCTTCGGCGTCAACCACGACACGCTGACGAAGGACGACCTCGTCGTCTCCAACGCGTCCTGCACGACCAACTGCCTGGCACCTGTTGCCTATGTCCTGCACAAGGCATTCGGCATCGAGAAGGGCTACATGACCACGGTTCACTCCTACACGGGTGACCAGCCGACCCTCGACACCATGCACAAGGATCTCTACCGGGCCCGGGCCGCGGCCCTGTCGATGATCCCGACATCCACCGGTGCCGCCAAGGCCGTCGGCCTCGTCCTGCCGGAACTGAAGGGCAAGCTGGACGGCTCGGCGATCCGCGTACCCACCCCGAACGTCTCGGTCGTCGACCTGAAGTTCATCCCCTCGCGCAACGTCACGAAGGAAGAAGTCAACGAGGCGATCAAGGCTGCCGCCGAAGGTGAACTGAAGGGCATCCTCGACTACGTCACCGGACCGCTGGTCTCGATCGACTTCAACCACGACGCCCATTCTTCGAACTTCGCGGCTGACCAGACCAAGGTTCTGGAAGGCAACCTCGTCCGCATCCTGACGTGGTACGACAACGAGTGGGGCTTCTCGAACCGCATGTCCGATACGGCTGTGGCCATGGGCAAGCTCATCTAAGCTCTTCATAAATCGAAATCAGAAAAGCGGCGGCCGGCATCCGGTCCGCCGCTTTTTCTTTTACCTGCCCTTCTGTTGCCGGATTTGTTCCCGTCTTATCTATGGCAGGTTCGATTCTTCCGCTCGCGGAAATCCACGACAATATGCTGCTTGGAGCTTCGGGCGCGTCGCCGTGATGGACGGTGCAAGCGGGATCCGAACTGTCCGGAAAAGGGTAAGACCGAAGATGGTAGAGGCATTCTACATATTCCTGTTGGTCGGCACGATCCTCGTGCTGGCGGCGGCCTTTTCCAGTCTCATCGCCTTCCGCTTCGGCGCGCCGCTGCTGCTTGTCTTTCTGTCTATCGGCCTCATCGCCGGGGTGGATGGCCTCGGCATCGCCTTCGACAACTTCGCGTTTGCCTACATGCTGGGCTCGCTCGCGCTAGCGGTCATCCTCTTCGATTCAGGCTTTGGGACATCAATCCATTCATTCCGTGTCGCCGCCTGGCCTGCGCTCACCCTTGCCTCGATAGGCGTCGTCCTGACCGCATCCCTCTTCGCATTCGGCGCCATGCTGCTGCTCGACCTCTCCTGGCTCGAAGGTCTTCTGCTCGGTTCGATCGTCGGTTCCACCGATGCGGCAGCCGTCTTCTTCCTGCTGCGCATCGGCGGCATCAACATCCGCGAACAGGTCCGTTCCACGCTGGAAGTCGAATCCGGCACTAACGACCCGATGGCGATCTTCCTGACCATCGCACTCGTGGAGGTCCTGGCCAGCGGGGAAGGACTTTCGGGCCTCGATGCGCAATTCCTGATGCTGTTCGTCGAGCAGATGGCGCTCGGCCTCCTCTTCGGCCTTCTAGGTGGCATGATGATCGTCTGGATCCTCAACCGCTTCACCTCCGACCGCAGCCTGGCACCCATCTTCGCGCTTGCGCTCGGCCTTCTGGTGTTCGCCTTCACGGGCGCGATCGGCGGTAGCGGCTTCCTGGCCGTCTATGTTGCGGGCATCTACTCCGGCAACCGCAGGATCTTCGCACGAGAGGCCATCGCTCGCTTTCACGCGGGACTGACGTGGCTTGCCCAGATCATCATGTTCATCGTGCTCGGTCTGCTCGCCACCCCGTCACAGTTCCCGTCGATCGCCATCCCGGCAATACTCCTCGGGCTCTTCCTGGTCTTCATCGCGCGCCCGCTGGCAGTCTGGCTGAGCCTCCTGCCCTTCCAGATGACGCAGCAGGAGACCGGCTTCGTCGCCTGGGTCGGGCTGCGTGGAGCGGTATCGATCCTGCTCGCCATCCTGCCGATGCTGGGTGGCATGGAAAACGGTCTCCTGTTCTTCAATACGGCCTTCATCATCGTCATGGTCTCGCTGGTCCTGCAGGGGTGGACCATCAAGCCGATGGCGCGCAAGCTCGGGCTGATCATTCCGCCGCGTATGGGCGAGGTTGACAAGATCGAACTCGACCTGCCGGGGAAGTCCACGCACGAACTCCTTTCATACCGCGTCATGAAGGACAGCCCGATCCTGCGCGGTGAACGCATCCCTCGCTGGGCCATGCCGTCGCTCGTCATCCGCGACGGTCGCAGCATGCGCTATCAATATGCGGGCCGGCTGCAGGAGGGCGACCAGGTCTACCTGTTCGTTACGCCGCCCTATATCCGCCTGCTGGACCGGCTCTTTGCCAGCCGCGCGCCGGTGGAAGAGGATGACGAGGATTTCTTTGGTGCCTTCGCGATTTCGCCCTCGCGGCCTGCCAAGGAACTCGACGCCGCCTATGGCCCGGGCCTTCTGTCACCGACCGAGCAGAACATGACCATCGCGGACCTCCTGACGCATCGGCTCGGAGGAAGAGCCGAGTATGCAGATCGCGTGCGCTTCGGTTCTGTGGTGCTGATCGTCCGGGACCTGGACGAACAGGATGCCATCAAGAGCGTCGGCGTTTCACTCGAACCGGTAGAACCGGCCACGGCGCTGCCCGTGTTCATCAACATGCGCGAGATCGCCCACAGGGTCCGTGACCGCCTCCGGCAGTATCGCGGCAAATCGATCAAAGCGCCGGAGGCACGGCACCACGGCGAATAGAGTATGCCAGGCGCGACGCTCGTGCCTTGCGCGACGGATCAGGAATAGTATGGTCCGTCGCGACCAAGTGCCTACGAGGATCATCCATGCCTGCTTTCAAGACTCTCGACGACCTCACCGACATTGCCGGGAAGCGTGTGCTCCTGCGCGTCGATCTCAACGTTCCGGTTGCAGACGGTGAAGTGACCGATGCAACCCGTATCGAGCGCGTCGCGCCGACAATCCGTGAGCTCTCCGACAAAGGGGCCAAGGTGATCCTGCTCGCGCATTTCGGCCGTCCCAAGGGAGCAGTGGTCCCGGATATGTCCTTGTCGGTGATCTCGTCGGCGGTCGAACAGGTTCTGGACCACGCCGTCTTCTTTGCCTCCGACTGCATCGGAGCGCCGGCCGAGGAGGCCATCGCCAAGATGAATGACGGCGATATCCTGCTCCTGGAGAACACGCGCTTTCACAAGGGCGAGGAGAAGAACGATCCCGACTTCACCGCGGCACTTGCGAAGAACGGGGACATCTACGTCAACGACGCCTTCTCCGCCGCGCACCGCGCCCACGCATCGACCGAGGGGCTGGCCCATCACCTGCCCTCCTATGCCGGCCGCACGATGCAGGCGGAACTGGAGGCTCTTGAAAAAGGTCTCGGCAACCCCGCCCGTCCCGTGGTCGCGATCGTCGGCGGCGCCAAGGTTTCGACCAAGATCGACCTCCTGATGAACCTCGTGAAGAAGGTGGACGCGCTGGTCATTGGCGGCGGCATGGCGAACACCTTCCTGGCCGCCCGCGGCGTTTCCGTCGGCAAATCGCTGTGCGAGCACGACCTTGCGACGACCGCGAACAACATCATGGCAGAAGCGGAAGCCTCCGGCTGTGCCATCGTCCTGCCGGTAGACGGTGTCATCGCCCGGGAATTCAAGGCGGGCGCCGAGAGCGAAGTGGTGGCCATCGACGCAATCCCGGCCGATGCGATGGTGCTGGACGTGGGACCGGAGTCCATCGAGAAGGTCAATGACTGGATCTCCAAGGCGCAGACGCTGGTTTGGAACGGGCCGCTCGGGGCATTCGAGATAGCGCCCTTCGACAAGGCTACCGTCGCGGCTGCCCGTCACGCTGCGGAAGAGACGCGGTCCGGTAAGCTCGTGTCGATCGCTGGTGGCGGCGATACGGTCGCCGCGCTCAACCACGCCGGCGTCGCAGACGACTTCACCTACATCTCGACGGCGGGCGGCGCCTTCCTCGAGTGGATGGAAGGCAAGGAGCTTCCGGGCGTCGCGGTGCTCGCGAAGTAAGAGAAGCCTTGAAGGCGCGTAAGCTAGAGGCTGGCGCGCCTTCATCAACCACGTTTAAAACATTTAGAGATTTTAAACGATTGAAATAATTTCAATCGTTTCAAACAATTAGAGCGGGATTTGCCTCTCAGGCAACTTCTGATATCGCCCGATCACGGTTTACGGCTAACGGAAACAGCGGTGTGTGCGTATCGCGCCGTTTTGGGATAGGAGTAAGACATGGTCCACGCGAAGATGTTGGAAAAGATCAGTTCGGCACCGGGCTTCATCGCGGCTCTGGACCAGAGCGGCGGCTCGACTCCGAAGGCGCTGAGCCTCTACGGCATCTCGGACTCCGACTATCAGGGCGACGAGGAAATGTTCCGCCTGATGCATGCCATGCGCGTCCGCATCATGAAGGCACCTGCCTTTACGGGTGAGAAGATCATCGGAGCCATCCTCTTCGAACGCACCATGGATGGTGACGTCGACGGGCAGCCCGTCCCCTCCTACCTCTGGGAAAAGCGCGGCGTCGTTCCGTTCCTCAAGGTAGACAAGGGCTTGGAGGCGGAGCAGACCGGCGTCCAGATGATGAAGGCCATGCCTGATCTTGATGCGCTCTTGGTCCGCGGTCGCGAAAAGGGAATCTTCGGCACCAAGATGCGCTCGGTGATTGCCGAGGCCGACAAGGCAGGAATCGCTGCCGTGGTGAAGCAGCAGTTCGAGGTGGGTCGCCAGATCATCGGCCAGGGCCTCATGCCGATCATCGAGCCTGAAGTCTCGATCAAGAGCCCGACGAAGGAAGAGGCCGAGGCGATCCTGCGGGACGAGATCGCGCAGCAGCTCGACAAGCTCCCGGCGGGTGAGAACGTCATGCTGAAGCTGACGATCCCGACGGTGGCGGATTTCTACGCGCCGCTCATCGCCCACAAGTCGGTGATCCGCGTCGTTGCCCTTTCCGGCGGCTACACCACCGCGGACGCCTGTGAGAAGCTGAGCCATAACCGTGGCATGATCGCCAGCTTCTCGCGTGCGCTGACGGAAAAGCTGCGCGTTTCCATGAGTGACGCGGAGTTTAATTCCAGCCTGGCCGAGACGATCGATCAGATCTACGCCGCAAGCGTCAACAAGGGCTGAGGCCAGGCCGAAGCCAGCGGCAGGAATGCGAAGGCTTCTTGGCGGACCACCCGCACATATCGTAGGCCGCGCCGTCATCGGCGCGGCCTTTTCCGTGATCGATCCAGGAAGCGGCTAGGTCAGATCCCTCGCCAGCAGGGTCACGGCCCAGATCACGATCGCAGCAACGGCGATCTTCCAGAAATCGGCTCTGCGCCTCAGTCCCGGCAGCCCGAGCGGCCTGATGATATGGACCAGCATGGCCAGCAGCAGAAGGAGACCGATCGCCTTCGTCATTGAATATCTCCCAAGCACCAGCTCCGTCACAGGCTGGTCATCTTTGCTGGCCACCAATGCGCAGCACCGAATCGGCTATGCCGGAACGTTGTCACCGCCCGTTAATCCTCGATTGACGGCAGACGCAACATATAATCCCCTGTCCTCCCGAAGCCTGCTGAATGGAAGAAGCTGGTCATGAACGATGCGACGTAATCTCCTCCCTATTCTGGCGCTCCTGACGAGCACGCTGTTCCTGTTCCTCGGCAATGGCCTGCAGGGCCTGCTGCTCCCGGTCCGCGGCTCGGCCGAAGGCTATTCGAACGAGATCCTCGGCCTGATCGGCACCACCTGGGCCACGGGTTTCGTCGTCGGCTGCTTCGTTGCTCCGAATCTGGTGCGCCGCATCGGCCATGTCCGTGCCTTTGCGGGCTTCGGCGCCCTCATCTGCCTCAACGTCCTGCTCACCGGCATCCTCGTCGACCAGACGGCCTGGCTGATCCTGCGTGCCGTTACTGGCTTCTGCACCGCCGGGACCTCGATGATCATCGAAAGCTGGCTGAACGAGCGTGCCACGAACGAGAGCCGGGGTGCGATCTTCTCCTTCTATATCTCGATCACCCTATTCGGTGTCGTCGGCGGGCAGATGATGGTGCCCTTTGCAGACGTGTCGACACCCATCCTGTTCATGATCTGCGGCATCCTCTACTGCCTTGCGATCATCCCGACAGCCGTCTCCAAGGCGGCGTCACCACAGCCGCTGAAGCGCGTGCGGCTTGACCTCAAAGGCCTTTACCGGAATTCGCCCGTTTCCTTCATCGCCATCCTGCTGATCGGAACCGCCAATGGCGCCTATGGCACGCTGGTGGCGGTTTTTGGTGCCCGCGCCGGACTGACGGAAGACATGATCGCGATCATGGTCAGCGTCACGATCCTTGCCGGTGCCGTGGCGCAGTTCCCTGCGGGCCGTCTGTCGGACCGCATGGACCGCCGATATGTCCTCGCAGGCCTGGCGGGTCTTGGAGCGGTCGCCGGCGTGGGCTTGAGCCTCTTCCAGCCCGCAAACGTCTACATGATCCTGATCCTGGTCAGCCTCTATGGAGCGGCGGCCAACGCCCTCTACCCCATCGCTGTCGCCCATGCGAACGACCATGCCTCATCCGAGGACTTCGTGAAGATTTCCGGTGGCCTGCTCCTCCTCTACGGGGTGGGCACGATCATCGGACCGACCCTCGGCGGTCCGGTCATGACCTGGCTCGGCCCTCACGCGCTCTTCGCCGTCACCGCGCTTTCCCATATCCTGGTGACCGCCTATGCGATCTTCAGAAGCCGGATCAGGGCGCCGGTACCGGTGGAGGAACGAGACAGCTATGCCGGCTCGCCGGCACTTGCGCCTTCCTTGACGACTCCCGAGAGCCTGCTGCTTAATCCTCGTGCGGCCGAAGGCAGCAGCGACCAGGATCAGGAGAGGACAGCGTCATGAGCTTCATGGATGACGACAGACCGAAGAAACCGGTTTCTCACGAGATTGGGTGCGAACTGGACGCCCTGTCGGCCGATGAACTCGACAGGCGGATTACACTCCTGCAGGACGAGATCCGTCGCCTGGAGGCGGAAAAGCAGAAGAAAGCAGCCGGCCGACGCGCTGCGGACAGTTTCTTCCGCTCCTGATGTCCAAGAACGGGAGTCTATCCTGAATCCTTTCTTTCTTTAACCGGATGTTAATCATTAACGTAGAGGATGATGAACATCCGGGCTTCCTGGATTCAGACGGTTTCACCGCGTGGCGAATAGGTCTGACTTTCTCCCTGTTTTACCTTGAGAGCCGCTTTCGCGGCTCTTCTTTTTGGCGTACTGAGCAAAGGTGTGGGTATTAACCCTTCCTTAAGAAACGCCTTGCGGTTTGCCGCTATAAACCCCATCTTAACTTCGAGAAGAGGCGCCAGGGAACTTTCCTTTCCCGCGGTCATTGCCTGTATTGTGATGCGTTAGCAGGATGATATCGATGTCCGAACACGGATTGAACACTGTCAACTTTGCAGGCCGCGCCGCAGCCTCGTCGCAGTTCAAGGCGCTGTATACCGAGGGCATGTCGTTGGTCGAAGAGACCGCGAGCTACCTCGATGGCCCCGGACGCGCCGCCTCCAAGGTCCTGCCGCGGGTGGCATCGGTCCTCTACGCAGCCGAATCGATGCGCCTGACCACCCGCCTGATGCAGATGGCCTCGTGGCTCCTGCTGCAGCGTGCCGTCAACAATGGCGAGATGAGCCGCGATCAGGTCCTGGCGGAGAAGAACAAGGTCCGCCTCGATGGCTTCAACGTCGACAAGAACGCGCCGGGCTGGCTCGACCTGCCCGAAGGCTTCCGTGACCTCGTCGAGCGCTCCCTGAGGCTGCAGAATCGCGTCGCCCTGCTCGATCGTGAAATTTACCGCCCGGGCGACGCCCCGGTGCCAAGCAACGAGAATGGCGTTCGTGCCCAGCTGAACCTGCTGCACACAGCCTTCGGCGCCTGAAAATACTGACGCTTTCGCGAAAGGCGGGTCTTGGCCCGCCTTTTTTGTTTTGCGCCAGCCGCTGGGTACAAAAAAACCCGGCCGGAGCCGGGTCTTTCAAAACTGATTCAGCACAAGGCTTAGAGGCCGAGGCCGCCGAAGCGCTTGTTGAACTTGGAAACGCGGCCGCCGCGGTCCATGAGCTGCTGATTGCCGCCGGTCCAGGCCGGGTGCGACTTCGGATCGATTTCAAGGTTCATAGTGGCGCCTTCCGAACCCCAGGTCGAGCGGGTTTCGTACTCGGTGCCGTCGGTCATGACGACCTTGATCGTGTGGTATTGCGGATGGATGTCAGCCTTCATGTCGATAATCCTGCGCTGCGAGGTCCATATGTCGCAATTGCGATCGCAGACCCTCTTCAATAAATGAAGCCGCAGACCGGCTGGCCACGGCTTCCCAATTCGATGCGGAGCCTATACAGGAAGGGCGCCGGGAGCACAAGTGGCGCCGGTCTCAGAAAAGAGTCCGATCGCTCTGGGGGTAAAGTGGCGCATTCAGAAGACAGACAGCCGAAAGGCAAGGCCATCCGACCGCTGGCAAGGCTTCTTCCCTATCTGTCCCGCTATCGCGGCCTCGTCATGGGGGCCCTCTTCGCCCTCGTCCTTTCCGCCGCGACAACCCTTGCCCTTCCACTCGCAGTCCGGCGCATGGTGGATCACGGCTTCGCCGCCGCCGACGGCAGCTTCATCAACAACTACTTCGGCATGCTGCTCGGACTGGCCACGCTTCTCGCCCTGGCGAGCGCGCTTCGCTACTATTTCGTGATCACGGTGGGAGAACGTGTGGTTGCGGATCTTCGCCGCGACGTCTTCGCGCGCGTCACCAGCCTTTCGCCGGCCTTCTTCGACGTCAACCAGTCTGGCGAGATCGTCTCGCGCCTTACCGCCGACACCACCCAGATCAAGTCCGCTTTCGGATCGGCGGCCTCTCAGGCGCTGCGCAACACCATCCTCTGTCTTGGGGCGATGGCCATGATGATCTACACGAGCCCGCAGCTCTCGGGGCTCGCGCTCGGCGCCATTCCGGTCATCGTCTTCCCGCTGGTCGCCTTCGGGCGCTCCGTCCGCAAGCGCTCGCGCGCTGCACAGGATACGCTCGCCCGCACCTCCGCCTTCGCAGCCGAGACGATCGGTGCGACCCGAACGGTCCAGGCCTTCAACGGCGAGACCGCAGCCACCGCCCGCTATGCGGCAACGGTCGAGGATGCGTTCGGCGCGGCCCGGGCCGCCATCCGCTCGCGGGCGCTTCTGACCGGCTTTGCGATCTTCATGATATTCGGCAGCATTGTCGGCGTGTTGTGGTACGGCGCCCAGAACGTGCTGGCCGGTACGATGACGGCAGGGACGCTTGGCCAGTTCGTTCTCTACTCGGTGATTGCCGCAAGCGCGCTTGGCCAGTTGTCGGAAGTCTGGGGCGAACTTTCGCAGGCCGGCGGCGCTGCCGAACGCCTGACGGAACTGCTGCACGAGATCCCCGCCGTCCGCGAGCCTGCCTCGCCCATCCCCCTGCCGAGGCCGCCGCGCGGTGCCGTCACCTTCGAGAACGTCTCCTTCGCCTATCCGTCCCGCGAGAACAGCGTGACGCTGAACAACCTCTCGCTCGATGTCCGTCCTGGCGAGACGGTGGCGATCGTCGGCCCTTCCGGCGCCGGCAAGAGCACGATCTTCTCACTGCTGCTGCGCTTCTACGATCCAGTCTCCGGAACCATACGTCTGGACGGCATTGACCTGCGAGAGGCGTCGCTCTCGGATCTCCGCAGCCGTCTCGCACTCGTTCCGCAGGACGTGACGATCTTTGCGGCCTCCATCCACGACAATATCGCCTTCGGCAGCACCGGCGTCAGCCGCGACGCCGTGCGTGCCGCCGCCATTGCTGCGCAGGCACACGAATTCATCGAGAAGCTCGACAGCGGCTATGACACGCTTGCCGGCGAGCGCGGCGTTACCCTCTCCGGAGGTCAGCGGCAGCGCATCGCCATCGCCCGCGCCATCCTGCGCGACGCGCCGGTCCTGCTGCTCGACGAGGCAACCTCTGCCCTTGACGCCGAAAGCGAAACATTGGTGCAGAAGGCCCTCGACGGACTGATGAAGGAGCGGACGACGCTGGTGATCGCCCACCGACTTGCGACCGTCCTCAAGGCAGACCGCATCCTTGTCATGGACGAGGGCCGGATCGTCGAGGAAGGAACGCATCAAAGCCTTGTCGCCAAGGGTGGCCTTTATGCGCGGCTGGCGCGGCTGCAGTTCCACGACATCAATCGCGAAGCCGTCAGCGCTCCGTTAGCTTGAGTTCGATGCGCCGGTTCTGGTTGCGGGCCTCCGTGGCATCGCCCTCGGCTATCGGCTGGAACTCGCCGAAACCGGCAGCAACCAGCCGGTTGGCCGGCACGCCCTGCTCGATCAGGTACTTCACCACGGACGTCGCACGCGCCGAGGATAACTCCCAGTTGTCGCGATAGCGTCCGGTGCCGGAAAGCGGTGCATTGTCGGTGTGCCCATCGACGCGAAGCACCCAGTTGATCTCCGCCGGGATCTCCTTGGCAAGATCGAGCAACGCTTCGGCAAGCTTGGCCATTTCCGCGCGCCCCGCCTCGTCCAGTTCGCTTCCCCCGACCGGAAACAGCACTTCCGACTGGAAGACGAAACGGTCGCCGACGATGCGGATGTTCTCGCGGTCGGAGAGGATTTCACGCAGACGGCCAAAGAAGTCTGAGCGATAGCGGTTGAGCTCCTGCACCCGCTGCGCCAGCGCCACGTTCAGGCGTCGGCCGAGGTCGGCGATCTGCGCCTGCGAAGCCTGGTCCTTCGCCTCCGAAGCCTGTAGCGCCTGCTCCACCGCCGCAATCTGCGCCCGCAAGGCGGCAATCTGCTGATTGAGAAGCTCGATCTGGCTCATCGCCCGCGCGCTGACCTGCTGTTCCTCGTTCAGATCCTGCGTCAGCTGGCCGATACGCGCATTAGCGGCGTCGCTCGTGCCGGCACCCTGGTCGAGCAGCGCCTGCAGTCGTGACCTCTCGCTCTCGGAACTCGCTAGCGAGGATTGCAGGTTGGCCAGCGTATCTTCGAGATCCTGCGCATTGCCCTTCTCGAGAGCCAGCAACTCGGTGAGTTCCGCAATCTGGCTGTTCAGCCGGTTCAGCACCTCGTCGCGTCCGGTGATCTCGCGGCTGAGCAGGAACTGCGCCAGCACAAAGACGGTAAGCAGGAACATGATGGCAAGCAGCAGGGTCGACAGGGCGTCGACAAAACCTGGCCAGTAGTCGACGCCGCGCTCGCGACGGCGGTTTTTGACGAGCGCCATCGGCTACTTGCTCCCGATCTTCTCGGAAAGACGGTCCAATGTCCGGCGCAGCGCCTTCGCCTCCTCCTGCTGCGCCTCGATCCAGTCGCGCAGCATCTGCTGCTCGTTGCGCATGTTCTTCACGAGCCCCTGAATGCCCTCGGCGAGGTTCGCCATTGCCGACAGCGACTTCTCGTTGACCGCTCCGTCCGGCGACCTCGACTGGACGGCGGACAGCTTCCGCAACTGCTCGGTCAGAGCCCGCAATTCCTCGTTCGGTCCAAGCGCGGACGCCGCGGCCGGCGAGATATCGGACCCCATGTCGGTGACCGACGACAGCCAGTTTTCCAGTTCGGTATAGAAGCGGTTCTGGGCGCGGCCGGCCTGGATATCGAGGAAGCCGAGAATCAGCGAGCCGGAGAGGCCGAGAAGCGACGAGGAAAAGGCCGTCCCCATGCCGGAGAGCGGCGCCGTGAGGCCGCTCTTGAGCGCGTTCAGCACGTCGTTCGTGTCTCCGCCATTGGGATCGAGCGTCTGGATCACCGTGCTGATCGAGCTGATCGTGCCGATCAGGCCCCAGAAGGTTCCGAGCAGGCCCAGGAAGACGAGGAGCCCGATCAGGTATCGCGAAATCTCGCGCGACTCGTCCAGCCGGGTGCCAATCGAATCGAGGATCGAGCGCTGCGAGGAGGGAGACAGCGACATGATCCGGCGGCGGCTGACAAGAGCCCGCATCGGAGCAAGCAGGCGCGGCTCGCGGCCGACCTTGTCTGCGCTTCCGGCTGCCCGGAACGAGTTGAACCACCGGACCTCCGGGATGAGGCTGATCACCTGGTTGAAGACCAGCACGATGCCGATGATCAGGACGCCGAGGATGAAGCCGTTCAATCCCGGATTGGTCATGAAGGCAGTGTGCGCCTGGCGGTACAGGATGGCGGCGATGAACCCGACAAGGATGAGGAAGATCAGCATCGTCCACAGAAAGGGGACGGGATTGGAGAGCTTGTGGCTGTAGCCGGCCCGGCCGGTTTCCGCCTCATCCAGATCGTCCACTCTCGCATCCACCATGTCGTGACTCGGCCTCCGGTACTGTTTGCCGGAGGCTAGTGGAAAAATGAGACGAATTGAAGTGCGTAACAGTCCACAGCCGGGGATGGCGGCCCGGCTTGCGGCTATCGCGTCGGCACGGGCCGGTTGGCAACCTCGAGCAGGGCCTTCTGGATGTGCTCGTTGCCGGCGACGACGGTACGCTCACCGAACATATCGGTCCCGCCCCTCATGTCGCTGACGAAGCCGCCGGCCTCGCGGATCAGCACCAGGCCTGCCGCCATGTCCCAGGGAGAAAGCTCGGCTTCCCAGAAGCCGTCGAGCCGTCCGGCCGCCACATAGGCAAGATCGAGCGCTGCCGCACCCATGCGACGGATGCCGGCTACTTCGCCCATCACGTGGCGAAGCTCGACCAGGAACTTGCCGTGGTTTCCGCGCCCGAGATGCGGAACGCCGCAGCCGATCACGCAATCGGACAACACGCGCCGCGCCGCAACCCGCAGACGGCGGTCGTTCAGGAACGCGCCGCCACCCTTCTCCGCCGTGTAAAGCTCATCCGTCGCTGGATTGAAGACGACGCCGGCGACGATCTCGCCGTTGCGCTCCAAGGCGATCGAGACCGCAAATTGCGGAATGCCGTGCAGGAAGTTCGTCGTTCCGTCGAGCGGATCAACAAGCCAGCGATGGGCGCCGTCCGTTCCCTTGATCTCCTCGCTTTCCTCGCCGAGGAAACCGTAGGTCGGCCGCGCCTTGAGCAGTTCGTCCCGCACGATCTTCTCCGCCTTCAGGTCGGCCTGGGAGACGAAGTCGCTCGGTCCCTTCACCGAAACCTGCAGGTTCTGCACCTCGCCGAAGTCGCGCGACAGCGACTTACCAGCCTTGAGGGCAGCCTGAACCATGACGTTGAGAAGGGCGGAACGTGCCATGCGGGAAGGTCCTTGGATTGCGGAAGCCTGTCCCGCATGTGAAATTCCGCGGGACGCCTTGTCAGGCAATGTAGTGATCGGCGGGTTCAAGACCACAAAAACGAGGGAAATTCAAGTCGTCCAAGGACCCCGCTCTTGCGACGATCCGCGCTACCTCTAGATGATGACTACCATTTGGACCGCATGCGTCGGAGAGACAGATGAAGATGACCCTACCCCTGACCGCAAGCGCCGCTCTCCTGACAGCGATGGTGGCCGCATCGATCTGGGGATGGTGGCTCCGGGGATCCGAAGTCGAGTTGGCTGTCCACTTTTTGTTGGACGGCACGCCGAACCGCTATGCGCCGGCTCCATTCGCATTCTCGATAGTCCCGCTGGCCGCAGCCTTCGCCACGCTGCTCTTTGCAGTCACGCCGCGTTTCGATCCGAAGGCTTCGGCCTCGCCGCGACTTTACAAGGGCCTTTGGCTCCTCGTCCTCCTGACGCTGGCAGCCGGACACGCACTCATCGTCTGGCACGCGCTTACAACCGTCCGCTGATCAGCTTCGCCGGAACCGGTTGGCAGCCTCGATCGCCTTCTTCTGCTGCTCCTCGTTGATGCCGAGGAAGAAATCCTCGAGTTCCGGGTCGGCCAGGCCGGCGCGACGCGACAGCACGTACCACTTCGCCGCCTCCACAGGGTCAGGCCGGGTACCGAGCGCATTGATGTAGAGATGGGCGAGCTTGTTCTGCGCCACGACATTGCCGCGCAGTGCCGCCACCCGCATCCACTGGAAGCCTCCGTCGAAGTCACGTTCGCCGGCGACACCGTTCACCAGCCAAAGCCCGAGATCGAGCTGCGCCGTATCATAGCCGGCCTTTGCGGCGCGCAGCAGCCACATCCGGGCCTGAGCCTTCTTCTCCTGCGGAGTGTCGGCAAGCGTCACGTAGAGCTGGGCTACGGCATATTGCGCGTCCGCGAGCCCCTGCGCCGCCGCCTTTTCATAGAACGGCAGCGCGAGCTTCAGTCCCTTCTCGCCGGGATTGTCGGAAACCAGGATCTGGGCCCAGTTGAACTGCGCCGACGAGTTGCCCGCCTCCGCCGCCCTGCGCATGTAGTCGTCCGCCTTCGCCTTGTCGCGCTCCACATGACGGCCCGTCATCAGCATCAGGGCATATTCGAACATCGCGGCCGGATCGCCCCGCTCCGCGGCCTGTCCGTACCAGAAGGCTGCCGTCTTCGCATCCCGTTTGATCCCCAGTCCCTTGGACATCATTTCCGCGACCAGTGTCTGGGCGGCGGCATCGCCCGCCTCTGCCCTCGGCAGTGCCTCGGCCAGCGCGGTGACGTAAAGGCCGCGCTGGTAAGCGCCATAGGCCTCGTCTACGGGCCTGTCACTTGGCTTTTCTTCCGGTGCGGGAGGAAGGGCTGCCCCCATTCGCTGATAGAGCTCGACCCCGCCGGAAGGCACAATACCATCCGGCTGCGCGCTCTCGCCGCCCTCTCCCACCCTACCCTTCTTCATCGGCTGGGCGTCGGGTTCGACGGGTCGCGTCATCGCCCGTTGCGCCTCCTGCGCGGCGGCATCGACCGCCGGTATGGAGGCCACCGCCGTAGTGGCGAGAAGGAGCCGGGCAACAATGGTCGAAAGCGAAAACGGGCGCATGCCGTTCATCAAGCGTCAAACCGTGGCGCTTTTTCGTCGAGAAGCCGGTTGGCTTCCGCGACCGCCTGTTCCGCCGCTTGCGCGCCGCCGAAGACGGCCTCCCGCAGGGCCACGAACTCCGCACCGGTTTCCGCCACGGCCACTACGGAGGCGACGTCGTTGCCACCCATGACGATGCAAGGGATCTCCACCATCGACGCCCACCACTCGCCAAGTGCCAGGTTCTTCGGATGCGGCTCCGGCTTGATGTCGCCGTCGAATTTGCCAAAGAAGATGTAATCGGGCTGCAGTTCGCCGATCTCCAGCGCCGTGTGACGCTCGGTGGCGCCGCCTGCGCCGACGATCATCTTCGGCGTGAACTTGACGATGGCGTCGTCCAATTCCTCCTTCTTTCCTGCAACATGAAGGCCGTCGGCCTTGGCCCGTCCGGCGACACGGCTGTCGCCCGCGACCAGCGCGGCGGCACCCGCCGCCTGGATGATCGGCACCATGGTCTCGGCCAAGGCCTGGAATGCTTGGTCGTTCCGGTCGTACTGCGGGATGATGACGGTCGCCACGTCGCCCCCGGCCAGCGCTGAACGAAGCTGGTCCGCCAGAGTCTGCACATCGTCCCCGGCAGGAAGGATCAGGACGAGGCGGCAGCGGTTCTCGACGTCGGTCATGGTGTTTCCTGTACCGCGAAATTGTGAGACGAGTAGTTTCTCGCCTTTTCCTCCCGTTCGATAGACCGGACCGATAGCTGGATCAACCATCTGCCATGCCTCTCGATCTCACCTTCTTCCTGGCGGCCATCCCGGCCGTCATCCTCGTCGGCCTGTCCAAGGGCGGCTTCGGCGGCGCCTTTGCGCTGATGGGCGTGCCGATCCTGGCGCTCGTCGTCAATCCGCTACAGGCTGCAGCGATCTTCCTTCCCATCCTGATCGTCATGGATGTCGTCGCCCTCTGGGCGTGGCGCAACGACAATGACCGGCGTACGCTGCTGATACTCCTGCCGGGCGGCATCCTGGGGATTGCGCTCGGTTGGGCAACCTCGGCCTATGTTTCCCCGAACGCCCTGAAGTTCGTGATCGCCGTCTCCACCATCCTCTTCGCCGCCCGATACTTCTACCAGGCGTGGTGGCCGCATGCGGGGGGCGAGGCGCCACCGCTGCCGCACCGCCCCGTCCGCGCGACCCTCTGGGGCACGCTTTCCGGCTATGCCAGTTTCGTGGCCCATGCGGGCGGCCCGCCCTTCCAGATCTACGTCCTGCCACTCAAGCTCGATCCGCGATCCTATACCGGCGCCAGCGTGCGCTTCTTCGCCCTGGTGAACGCGATCAAGCTGATACCCTATTTTGCGCTCGGCGCGCTCGACACGGAAAACCTCGTCGCATCCGCCACGCTGTTTCCCGTCGCCCTCGTCGCCACCATGCTCGGAGCCTGGATCATCCGCAACCTGAAGACCGAGGTCTTCTATCCGCTCACCTACGGCCTCGCCCTCGTCACCGGCCTGAAGCTTCTCTGGGACTCACTGGCCTGAGGCATCAGGCTCGATCAGACCTTCGCCGAAGCGTCGCCCCCTGATTCGCCTCGATATCTCGAGGTGGAACACGAGGCGGCAAAGCCAGTAGACCAGGACCGAGACCGCGAGCAGGCTTCCGGTGACCAACAGGCCCGTCGCGAGGGATTGCGGTAGATCCAGAAGATAGACCGGCGGCAGGACGACGAGTGAGGCGACCGCCACCGCGATCCCTGCGAAGACGCGGCGGAGCGCCAGCCACAGGACCTCCTCCACCCGCAGCATCTGCCCTCGCACCATGGGCAACTCACGGGCCGACGTTAGCGCCTGACATGCGTCCTCGAACGCCTGATCATAGTCTTCTCTGGCGTAGCCCATCGCCCACCTCCCGTCTCAAGAGCGAACCCTAGGTCGGCTCCTGGTCTCGGGCAAGCTGCATCACCTTTTTCGGCGGCCTTGCTGCAGCGCACAAACAGGATTGTCTCCCGGCAAGGCTTGGGCTAGCCTGCGGTCATGACGAGCACCGACCCCTTCGCTGCCATCGCCGATCCGCACCGGCGCCACCTGCTGGAGGAGCTTCGTCGCGCACCGAGAACGGTTGGGGAACTTGCGGAGGGTCTTCCAATCAGCCGGCCCGCGGTTTCGCAGCACCTGAAGGCCTTGCTCGACTGCAATCTGGTCGTGGTGAATGTCGCGGGAACGCGCCGGATCTATTCCGTCAACAACAGCGGGTTCGACAGGTTGAACCTCTGGCTGGACCAGTTCTGGTCGTGACCAGCAGATGGCCACGACCAGAAGGCTTGGGTGGATGATTTCGTTGCCGCCTTGCGTGGCACCGCTATGGCTGGCGCCGGCGGCGGGACATTCTCCTTGAGGGTTAGTGGCGCGTCGACGCCTTCAGACGTTGCAATTCGTCCTTGAGACGAAGCTTGCGGCGCTTGAGGTCTGCGATCTCGCGATCGTCAGCAGAGGGAGACGCAAGAACGCTCTGGAGCTCCTCTTCGAGAGCACCGTGCTTCTTTTCAAGCGATGCAATATGAGCCTGAATGGTCATGCGGCATGTCCTCCTTGGCAACCTGCCCCGGCCATCCCTTTGAGCCGGAGGCTTCAGGTTTACGAAGAAATTGTGACATGAACCGCGGCGTTTGTCGAAGGTGAAAACAAGGCTTCAGCGCGGCAAATTGGTGGCCGTGCATAACTTCCAGTTAATGCCGTTTGGTGGTAGGAGCTTGCGCACATTACCGACGATCGGGCACAGGTTTCGAGTTGAATGGGGACAGTTGAAATGGCGGACCAGGAACAGGCGGATATTCGACTGGCGCTTGCGAGGCTCCGTCAGGAGCACGAGGATTATGACGCCGCGATCAACGCGATGATCCAGGTTGGCAGCGAAGCCCTGCGCATCCAGCGCATGAAGAAGAAGAAGCTGGTCATCAAGGACAAGATCACCCAGTTGGAAGACCAGATCCTGCCCGACATCATCGCCTGAGGGGAATATGCGGATGACGTCCGAGAGACCTGCAGTCGCCATCATCATGGGAAGCCAGTCCGACTGGGAGACGATGAAGAATGCCGCCGATACGCTCGACGCGCTCGATGTCGACTATGAAGCGAGAATCATCTCCGCCCACCGCACGCCGGACCGGCTCGTCAGCTTCGCCAGGGGCGCCCGCGACGAGGGGTTCAAGGTGATCATCGCCGGTGCCGGCGGAGCGGCGCATCTCCCCGGCATGACGGCAGCCATGACACCCCTTCCCGTCTTTGGTGTTCCCGTCCAATCCAAGGCTCTCTCCGGGCAGGACAGCCTTCTCTCCATCGTCCAGATGCCCGCGGGCATCCCCGTCGGCACACTGGCGATCGGGCGCGCAGGCGCGGTGAACGCTGCGCTGCTTGCCGCCGCGGTCCTCGCGCTCGGCGACGAGGATCTTGCCGACCGGCTCGACGAATGGCGCGCCGACCAGAGCGCCAGCGTTGCCGAATACCCTATGGACGAAGGCTGATGAGCGCCACCACGATCGGGATCATCGGTGGCGGGCAGTTGGGCCGGATGCTGGCCATGGCAGCTGCCCGACTCAATTTCCGCATCATCGTGCTGGAACCGCAGTCCGATTGTCCCGCCGCGCAGCTTGCCAGCGAACAGATCGTTGCTCCCTATGACGATCCGGATGCGCTCAACGCGCTCGCCCGCGCCTGCCAGATCGTCACCTATGAGTTCGAGAACGTGCCGGTCGCGGCGGCAGCGAGGCTCCAGCAGTTCGTGCCGGTCTATCCACCGCCGAGAGCGCTCGAGGTCGCCCAGGACCGGCTGACCGAGAAACGCTTCCTGAACGACTGCGGCATAGCCACCGCCGATTTCCGAGCGGTCGACAGCCAGGACGACTTGGAGAAGGCACTCGCGGACTTCGATGATCGTGGCGTGCTCAAGACCCGCCGCCTCGGCTATGACGGAAAGGGCCAGCGTCTCTTCCGCTCGCAGGAGGACGATCCGGCGGGTGTCTTCGATTCGCTCGGCCGGGTGCCACTGATTCTGGAGAGCCTGGTTGCCTTTGAGCGGGAGATCTCCATCATCGCCGCTCGCGGCCGGGACGGTACCGTCGCCTGCTACGATCCTGCCGAGAACGTCCATCTGAACGGCATCCTCCACACCTCGACCCTGCCCGCCCGCATATCGGACGCGACCGCGGCCCATGCCGCCGAGGCGGCTCGCAGGCTTCTCGAAGCCCTCGACTATGTCGGCGTCATCGGCATCGAATTCTTCGTCATGCCAGATGGCAGCGTCGTCGCCAACGAGATCGCCCCCCGGGTCCACAACACCGGCCACTGGACGGAGGCCGCCTGCGTCGTCTCGCAGTTCGAACAGCACATTCGCGCCGTCTCCGGCCTGGCACTCGGAAATCCTGAGCGCCATTCCGATTGCGTGATGACCAACCTGATCGGCGACGACATCCGCAATGTTCCAGAATGGCTCGCGCAACGGGACGTTCTGGTGCACCTCTACGGCAAGACGGAGGCCCGCGAGGGCCGCAAGATGGGTCACGTGACGCAACTCACCGGCCCCAAAAAGCAGCGGAATGGTTGACAGGCGCGATGCGTCGCGGTATCTGCACGCCAACCTTGAGAGCGCGCCCTTCTTCCCGGGAAAAAGCGGCGCGCTTTTGATTGTAATGACAAGCGGGCCCAAACGCTCGTAAACCTGCGGACAAGAGCAATGAAGATCAAGAATTCGCTGAAAGCGCTGAAGGCCCGCCATCGCGACAACCGTCTGGTTCGCCGCAAGGGCCGCGTATACATCATCAACAAGCAGAACCCGCGCTTCAAGGCCCGCCAGGGCTGATCGGCACTGCGGCATCGGCCCGGCCGGTACCGTTCAATTTGTCGAGCGCAGGCTTATTCGGGTTTGACCTTCGGCGCGTGCGGATTACATATTTCCGCATGCGCCATTTTCGTTTCAGCCTGCTCCTTGTTTCCGTCCTCGCCGCGGCCTCTGCGGCATCGGCGCAGCCTTCCGAACCTGCCGCCGCCCCGGCCACGCAGGCCTCACCGGAAGTGAGGCTTGCCGCTCTCTTCGATTCGCTGAAGCGCGAACGCGACCCCGACAAGGCCCGCGGCATCGCCAGCCAGATACTGGCCGAGTGGGATGATTCGGGCAGCGCCACCGTCAACCTTCTGATGCAGTGGGCGGCGAAGGCCGCAAACGAGAAGCGCAACGCAGCCGCCCTCGACTTCCTCGATCAGGCGACCATCCTCAAGCCCGACTATGCGGAGGTCTGGAACCGCCGCGCCGGCCTTCACTTCACCATGGGCGATCGCCGCAAGGCAATGGCAGACATCAACCAGGTCCTGATCCGGGAGCCGCGTCACTTCGGTGCGCTTTCCGGGCTTGCGGGAATACTCGCCGAGAATGGCCAGGACGAACTGGCGCTGAAGGCGTGGCAGCGATACCTCGCGGTCTATCCTGCAGACCGGGAGGCCCAGGAGGCGGCGATCAAGCTTGAGGAAAAGCTTGCCGGCAGCCGCACCTGAGGATTCCTCACCCGATGATCATCCTTCCCTTAACGATCGCCGGGCTGTTCGCGGCCGCCTTCGGGTTCACCGCCTGGAAGGCACGCGCCATCGAGCAGAGCTTTCCCAATCACGGCGAACTGATCGATGTCGGCGGCTTCCGCATGAACTCGCTGTTCGTCCCTGCGGGCGAGGATGCGGACCTGCCGCCGATCGTCTTCATCCATGGGGCAAGCGGCAACCTGCGCGATCAGGAGACGGCCTTCCGCAGTCGGCTTGAGGGCCGCGCCGACCTGCTCTTCGTCGATCGGCCCGGGCACGGCTATTCGGAGCGCGGCAGCGAACGGAACGCCTGGCCCGATGGCCAGGCAAATGCCATTGCGCGGCTGATGGAACTGCGCGGCATCGAAAGTGCCATTATCGTGGGCCACTCCTTCGGCGGCGCGATCGCTGCGAGCTTCGCACTGGAGCACCCCGAAAAGACGGCTGGACTGCTCTTCCTCGCGCCCGCTACCCATCCCTGGCCGGGCGGCGTCGACTGGTATTACGACCTGGCAAAGAAGCCCTACATCGGATGGCTTTTCAGCCGCCTTGTGGCGCTGCCGGCCGGGCTAGTGCGCATCGATGGAGCGACCCACTCCGTCTTCCATCCGAACCCCCGTCCGGAGAAATACGTAACGGAAGGCGCGCCGGCGCTCGTCCTTCGCCCCCGCAACTTCCGCAACAACGCAATCGACGTCGCCAATCTCAACGAATACGTGAAGCAGGTGGCGGGCCGATACAGCTCGATCACCGCACCGACCGTTGCGATCACCGGAAACCGCGACGCCATCGTCGCCGAGGAGATCCACTCGGTCGGCCTGAAGCGAGATATCGAGCATGCCGACCTCGTCTGGATCGACAACCTCGGACACAAGCCTGACTATGTCGTACCGGATGTGGCCGTGGCAGCGCTGGAAAAGCTGGCGGGGCACGACCGCGATCTCGAGGCTATCGCCCGCGCGGCCGAGTCCCGCTTAAGGGGCCAGAGCGCCCCTCGCTCCTGACCTGAATCAGATGCCGCTCTGTCCGTCCGCCCCGATATAGGCGATGCGCAGCATGTTGGTCGCGCCTGGCGTGCCGAGCGGTACACCGGCCGAAATGATGATGCGGTCGCCCGGAGCGCCAAAGCCTTCCGAAACGACGATCCGGCAGGCACGGTTGACCATGTCGTCAAGATCCTCTGCGTCATGGGAGACGACGCAGTGCAGGCCCCAGCAGACCGAAAGCCTCCGCGCCGTCTGGACGATCGGCGACAAGGCGATGATCGGAACCTGCGGCCGTTCGCGCGAGGCGCGCAGGCCCGTATTGCCGGACGAGGTATAGGTGACGATGGCCGACAGTCTCAGCGTCTCGGCAATTTGCCGGGCCGCAAGCGAAATGGCGTCTGCGCCCGTTGCTTCCGGCGTCGGCCGCTGCGCGTAGATGATGTTCGAATAATAGGGATCCTGCTCGACCGTGCTGGCAACCGAGGCCATGGTCGCCACCGCTTCGACCGGATAATCGCCGGAGGCGGATTCCGCCGAGAGCATGACGGCGTCGGCACCTTCGAAGACCGCGGTTGCCACGTCCGAGACTTCCGCACGTGTCGGCACAGGCGAACTGATCATCGATTCGAGCATCTGCGTGGCGACAACTACCGGCTTGCCGGCCCGGCGGCAGGCGCGGGTTAGCTGCTTCTGCAGCCCTGGCACCGCCTCGAGCGGCATCTCCACGCCAAGGTCTCCGCGGGCCACCATCAACGCGTCGGACAGTTCGATGATCTCGTCGATCCGCTCGATCGCCTGTGGCTTCTCTATCTTCGACATCAGGCCGACGCGGCCGCGGGCGATCTTGCGCACTTCCGCGAGGTCTTCCGGCCGTTGCACGAAGGAAAGCGCCACCCAGTCGACTTCTCCCGTCGCCAGAACGGCATCGAGATCGGAGCGATCCTTGTCGGTCAGCACGCCCACCGGCAGAAGCGTGTCGGGCAAGCTGATCCCCTTGCGGTCGGAGATCTTGTTGCCCGAAACGACGGTACAGACGATCTTCTTCCCGTCGGTCTTTTCGGCGCGCAGCATGAGCTTGCCGTCGTCGATCAGCAGGCGGTCGCCCGGCTTCACGGCCGACAAAATTTCCGGATGCGGAAGGAAGACGCGCGTGGCATCGCCCGGCTCGTCACGATTATCGAGCGTGAACGTCTGCCCCGGCTCCAGCGCCACCTTGGTCTCGGCGAACTTCCCGACGCGCAGCTTCGGCCCCTGGAGGTCGGCGAGAATGCCGATCGGTCGACCGCACTTTGTCTCGACGGCGCGAATGCGCTGGATCAGCATGCGCATCGTGTCGTGGCTGGCATGGCTCATATTGATGCGGAAGAGGTCTGCGCCCGCTTCATGCAACTTCTGGATCGTGTCTTCCTCGGATGACGCAGGCCCCAGGGTCGCAAGGATTTTCACTTTGCGGTTACGCTTCATCAATTCTGGCCTTCCTGCGTGCTCGGGGCGTCCGACAACTGTACCATCCAGCTGCCCTGGCGCCCGGTATCGTATTCCTTGAAGCCCATGCGCTGGTAGCCGCGGGCGAAGCAGTCCTGGACGCCGACGATCTTGAACTCGTTTTCGGCGACGCACATGTTGACCTCACCGGTCCAGCGGCCACCGCGTGCCGCATCCTCGGCATAGAGGTAGTAGTACCGCGACTGCAGCTCGCCTTCGATCAGCGTGGCGCAGGTCGAGGCCGGGACCTGCCACCAGCCTTCCGTCGTCCAGCCTTCCTCCGCCCGATAACCGATCGCGACGCCGACCAGATTCTGCGTGCCGTTGCAGACCCGGAAGTCCGCTCTGGCGGCACCGGCGGCAAACAGCGGGATGCACAGCGAGGCGAGGAATGCGGCAGCGGGGACGTAACGCAGCGGCAAGGTGAGGGAAAGGCGGGATGATCTCGACACGGCTTCCGATGGAACCCCATGGTTATTCGCGAAGCACTTTCTTCGCCCTTCGAAGGTGGAAAGTCAACGCAACTCTAATCGATTATAGCGGTCCGGACTCATCGTTCGGCGAGCCTATGCTTGCGCCTTGGCTGCCTGCATGCGATCAACCGGAGCCTACCTCCAGCACCATGCCGGGACCCGCAACTGCCATGCCAGACTTCGCACCGTTCGAGATCATAGAAGGCGATTATGACGCCGCCATGGTGCTGCTCGCCGACCATGCGATGAACCGGCTTCCGCCGGAGTATGGAAGCCTCGGATTGCCGGACAGTGCGTTTCGGCGCCACATCGCCTTCGATATCGGCATCGAAGGGCTGACCCGGCAGTTGGCAGCAAAATTGGGCGTCCCCGCCGTGCTCGGATGTTTCTCGCGGCTGCTGATCGACCCCAACCGGGGCGAGGACGATCCGACGCTGATCATGAAGATTTCCGACGGCGCCATCATTCCTGGCAATTACCCGATCACGGACGAGGAATGGTCGAGGCGTCTCGATACCTACCACCGACCCTATCACCGCGCGGTGGAACGCACGATCGCAAAGGCAGGCGCAGGCGGGCGCGCGCCGCTCGTCCTCTCGCTGCATTCCTTCACGCCGGCCTGGAAGGGCGTCCCCCGCCCCTGGCACGCCGCCGTCCTCTGGGACAGCGATGACAGGGCGGTCCGGCCCCTGCTCGAAATGCTGCACCGGGAGGAAGGTCTCGTCATCGGCGACAACCAGCCCTATGATGGCGCGCTTCGTGGTGACACCATGTACCGTCACTGCATGACGTCCGGCACGCCGCATGCCCTTCTGGAGGTGCGGCAGGACCTGATCGGCGACGAGGCCGGCATCGATGAGTGGGCCGGTCGTCTCGCTCCGATCTTCGCAGCGCTGAACGACGATCCGGCGCTGCACGAATACCGGGTCTTTGCCTCGCGAACCGGCCCCTCCGGAAGCTGACATTGAAAAGGGAGAAGACCATGAGCGGATTGACGGAACAGCAGAAGACGGAATTCGAGGCAGCCGCCTTCCGCCGGCTCGTCCAGCACCTGCGCGAGCGCAGCGACGTTCAGAACATCGACCTCATGAACCTCGGCGGCTTCTGCCGTAACTGCCTTTCCAACTGGTATCGCGACGCCGCCATCGCTGCGGGCGTGGAAATGAGCAAGGACCAGTCGCGCGAGACCATCTACGGCATGCCCTACGAGGAGTGGAAGAAGCTCCACCAGAATGAAGCATCCGACGATCAAAAAGCCGCATTTGAGAGAAACAAGCCTGTTGATCACTGAGGCCGCCGTCGATTCGGCTTGACCTCGGCCGCCCTTCGCGGCAGGTGACGAACCAATCTGCAGAACCCGCACTACAGGAGACCTCGATGTCTGATGCTCATGGCGTCGCCCGCGACCAACTCCGCGCATTTGTCGAGCGCATCGAAAGACTGGAAGAAGAAAAGAAGACGATCGCAGATGACTTTCAACTCAGCGACTCCATACTGTAACCAAACTTATATCGAAATATCAGCGCCTTAAGACGGGAATCAGGGCGCTGCGTCTACCGGTGAGCATTGTTGACTACGCTGCGGGAAAGGCTGCGGCTGAATGGAGTTGGAAATGGCTATGGATATTGCAGAAGGTCAGGGATCAACAGAGAACGTTGCTGCCGCCGAGCTGCGTCAATTCATCGAGCGGATAGAGAGACTCGAAGAAGAGAAGCAGACGATCCAAGATGACATAAAAGATGTCTTCGGCGAAGCGAAAGGCCGGGGCTATGACACTAAGGCGATGAAGACGATCATCCGTCTCAGAAAGAAAGATGCCAACGAGCGCCTGGAGGAGGAGACAATCCTTCAGACATATATGGCCGCTCTTGGGATGGAATAATTCATTGGAGATGAGGGCCCACATGGGTTTTCATCTCCAACCGCTACAGCCCTGCTCGACGCACTCATACGATACTGCTACCTAAATTAGGGTAGCTGCATCCCTATATGAACCAAAGCGCGCTCCGAAGTCTCCCCTTCGCCACGTCATTAGCGCGGTGAAGCAGCTTTTCCGGCCCTCTTACTCTGGCTGACGCCTCCGCTCAGACAAAGCGATAGCAGCTCTCTTCCCTTTCGCGAGCCGAACGCCCGCCCCATGCTCTGCCGTTGGCTGAATATACTCGACGTCATAGCGTTCCAGCACGTTAACAAACCTCTCGATCATCTCAATTGACACGTGCTTTCTTCCTTTTTCTATACTTCGAAGTGTCACAACGCCAATTTCCGCTTCGGCAGCGAACTTCTCCTGTGACAGGCCCGTAAGGGCTCGCCCAGCTCGCAAAATCTCGGGAGAAAAATCGATCTTCATAGGCTGAAGAACGCACGCGCCGAGAATATGTCAACATTTGTCGATTTTCGACATTGAAATTGACATTTTGCGCGACTCGTTGTCTAAAATCGATACACGCGAAAGCCATATCGATCATCGGCTTCAGAATCAGCGAGGCGTCCATGTCTGATCTTCCTAATGCACCCTCTCAATCACTACGTGAGATGATTGCCTCCTACCGTAAGCTCGCTGACGATTTGGAGTTCTACCTCGATCTAGGCCCTACGGTGATCGATACGGAGACAACCGTCTCAGAGTGGGCGGTCGCGCGACGGGCCGTCCCAGCGATCATCGGTAAGATGAAACGGCATCCAACCATTCAGGATGGGCATGTCGGGATTTCAACCGAGATCGTTTTCTGGAATCTTGAACAGCGGCTCGCCCGCTCTCAAAACAGATGGTACCGGCTCGGCAAAGCGATTGTTGCGCTGCCTGGGACACCTCAATGAATTCTCGCATCCAAAAGAGAAAGCTGAGAGAGGCAGCAGAAAAGTTCCGGGAAGCAGCAGAGGAGTTCCGAGTAGCTGCAAAGACACACAGGTTCTCCCTCAACCGTCATGGCGGTCAAGCCACACTCAGCAAGGCTCCACGCTTATTCCTTGGCTACTGTGCCTTGGTAAGGGCGTTAAAAAGTTTCCCCGAATTCCTCACCAGCCAAAGCT
This sequence comes from Pseudorhizobium halotolerans, assembly GCF_902153235.2. NCBI lineage: Bacteria > Pseudomonadati > Pseudomonadota > Alphaproteobacteria > Hyphomicrobiales > Rhizobiaceae > Pseudorhizobium > Pseudorhizobium halotolerans. The sequence continues at coordinate 191,438 of NZ_CABFWE030000016.1, forward strand.
CAGTCGTACTCGTTCTAATCCCCAAAACGTGGATGCTGGCCGACCTCGAATATCTCGCGGAGGTGTGCTTTGAAGGGAGCAGCAAGAAGCCAAACTACATCAATTGGTTCAGTCATCCCACCAGCCGGAACAAGAAGGGCCAATGGGACTTCAGCCCGCAGGTGCAGTTGGCCTACCCCAAGGTGGTGTTATTCGCCAGACAAGGTGCGGAACTTCACCCCGAGGTGGAGGCGGCGGCAGATGCAGTTCTAAATCTTAGCCCTGCTACAGATCGAGACTTAGCAGCGCTTGCGCGACTGCTTGCAACCGACACGGCGTCAACCGAGGACAATGATTTTCTCAGGCAACAACCATCTACCTTCATTGATGCAGTCTTTCGACGAGGCCGCTCTCCAACTCCCGCGATCAATCGCTTGAAACGTCTGATCGTTAAAACTGCCGCATCAAGTAAGGTTCTCCCCATCGAAGCTTTCGACCATGCTGGGGATTGGGTGAAGCACCTGCGGGATGACCTAACGGCATGGCAGGAGGGTCGGCTTCGATGGCAGGACCTAGATAAGGGTGTTCTCGTGTACGGTGCTCCCGGAACAGGAAAGACTTCATTCGCGATATCGGCCGCGCATCACCTGGGTGTGCCCATTATTGCTGGATCGCTCGCCCAGTGGCAGAGCGCGGGGCATCTTGGCGATCTGTTGCGCACAATGTATGCGGACTTCAATGAGGCGCGCAGCGCCGCGCCATCTGTGCTGCTCATTGACGAGTTGGACGCGGTTGGCGACCGTCGGAAATTTTCCGGTGACAATGCGCAGTACTGCACGGAGGTCGTCAACGCTCTTCTGGAAGCTCTCGACGGCACAATAGGGCGCGAGGGAGTCATCGTCATCGGCGCATCCAACTTCCCTGAACGCATAGACCCCGCGCTATTGAGGCCGGGACGGCTGGAGAAGCACTTCGAGCTGTCTCGCCCGACCCCTACCGCTCGTGCACAGATAATGGGGTTCTATCTTCCGGAGGCGGATGTTGATTTGGTTGCCATGGCGGCACGACGTCTCCGTGGAGCAACAGGAGCAGACATTGAACACTTCAGCCGCAGGGTCAGGCAGCGTGCCCGACAACAGGGCCGTGCTGTGACACCTGCTGATCTGTTGAGTGAACTACCACCTGAGGCCTCACCGGATGAGCGAGACATTTGGAGAGTTTGCATTCATGAGGCGGGCCATGCGGTCCTGACCAAGCTGTTCAACCTTGGAGACATCGAATTCGTCGAAATTGCGATTGGGCATCACTTTAGAGGTAGCGGCCTCGACGAGGCCTACGGCCGGGTTGTGGTCACGGCGGCCCATCTTCAAATTGAAACCGAGACGGCAATGTGCGACGAGATTGCTATGTCACTCGGCGGCATGGCTGCGGAAGAACTTTTTCTCGGCGACAGGTCAACCCTCTCTGGCGGTACCAATCGGAGCGATCTCGCCACCGCAACTGCACGAGCGATCAAGATTGTGGGTCAATTTGCGATGGGTCGTTCGCTTCACGTCTTACCCGTCGACCTCATAGATGCGGCTGACGCTGGCATATTCGAAAAATTTCCTCCGCTTCTGAGGGAAGTCAACGCGCTTCTGCGCAGGGAGTACAAGAGAGCCAAGGTAGCGTTGCAGCTCCACCAGGACTCGATACTGGCGCTTGCCACTGCCCTACAGAGAGAGGGAAGATTGTCCGGAGATCGACTGGAGGAGCTTCTAAGCTCGGTAACAGTACCCACCTCCAGAGCAGCTGGCGGCCTCCTTAGGCGCGAAGTCCAAGCCGCTCTTCAATGAGCACTTGAACGAAAAGGTGTCGTTTTCACCGCCGGATTGTCCACCGTAACGCATTGCCTTTTAACAAGCTTATCAAGACAGGGGAATGTCCCTTGAAAGCATGGATCATCAGTGACCTTCACGTAATTGATCTAGAACCTTTTCGGTCAGATCGACTTCTGATCCCTGACGCGGACGTCTGCATCTGCGCTGGAGACATCTCAAACTCCGTCGAATTGTCAATCAAATACCTCGCCCGGCATATTAGTCCGCACATGCCAGTAGTGGCAGTTCTCGGGAACCATGACTGTTACGGGAGCACGATTGAAGCTTCGCTCAGGACTGCGGCGCAACATCGGCTCAACAGCAGAGTCTCGATCCTGGAAAATGAAACTCTTGTGGTCGGAGACGTCCGCATCATAGGTGCGACGCTCTGGACCGACTTCGAGATTGAGCATGGCGTGGCAGATGGCGAGTTGCCGCTCGCTGATAGACGAGCCTTAGCCATTGACTACTGCAGGCGGTCTATACTTGATTTCCATGCAATCTCCCCGTCGGACCAGTATTCTGACGGGATGCCGGGTGTGCTGACAGCCAGGGAACTGATAGCCAGGCACACTGTCAGCCGCGAGTTTATATCTTCAGAACTCGCCGAGCCGTTCCCCGGAAGGACGGTTGTCCTATCACATCACGCTCCCTCGCCAAGGTCACTTCACCCGCGCTTCAAGGGCCGACCAAGCAACGCCGCATTCGCATCTGACCTGTCGGACCTGATCCATAAGACAAAACCTGACTTCTGGATTCATGGCCATGTCCATCACTTCCTAGATTATCAGGAAGGACGAACTAAAGTGCTCTGCAACCCACGCGGCTATCGGCGCGAATGGGACGAAACGGGGTTCAAGACAAGCTTTGTCGTCGAAGTCTGACCGAGGACTGGCGAGAACGATCATGCAACAGGCCCCCAAAATCGAAACACGCCTCGATTACCGTAAGACCCTTGCGCTGATCGCGCCATCGACACTTGGACCAGGCGCTGAGGTTTGGCTATCAGAAACGGGCCTCCAGCGACTTCTGCAGTTCATAGAGCAGGTTGCAGCGTTAAAAGTGAAATTTGAAATCCTTTCCGCCATCGAAAGCGAGGGTAAGATCGACTTCCGCTATAGAGCTGTGGGAGAGGACGCCGATGAAGTCGCCCGCCTAGCCGAGACTTTTAGGCGGGATGTCTGTTGACGGCATTTTTCGATATCCTCCTGACGCTCGTTACCGCCGCAGCATTCATCTTCGACCCAGCAATTGCAAAGCTGCCGCGCTCGGCGTAGGTACGAAGACAGACGACGTGAGAGCAGTCCACCTACCGCGCTAGCCCAAGCAATTGGATTTTGCGCAAGAAAGCTCGCAATCCGCTGAATGAGTTGATTTACAGCCAAATGCGGTGCAGAATTTCGATGATAGACGGGGAGCCAGCTTTCTTTGCCAGGGGGGCACAGAATGCGCTTGTTTCATAGCCTAATCTACACGTTGACGTTAGCTGCTGCTCTGTGTGCAAACTCGACCGGCGCTAAGGCTATAAGCTATCTGAAAGGCTACAGCGGCGTTACTGTTGTGTTCATTCCCGGGATATATGGGTCCATTCTGAAGGACGACGACGGGAACGTCTTTTGGGGCGAGAACGGGATTGGAGATAAAGGGCTATCGGTTCAGCGTTTTCCAGAACTCAAAGCTTCTCTCTTCCAGGATGTTCGGTTCGAGGTAGGAATAGTCGGGGGGACTGTCAGAGGTTACTCTGGCATCCGCCAAAACCTTCAGCAGCTTGGCCAAAATATTTTGGTCTTTCCATACGATTGGCGACTATCGAACAAAACCAGCGCGGCGAAACTAAACGACTTTCTATGCGAACGGTTTCCCGACATCAGAAAGAGCGAGCGGTTGGTCTTTGTCGCTCACTCAATGGGCGGCCTTGTTCTAAGGCACTGGATCAAGGACCACATGGGAAAGAGGCAAACGAGATGTGAAGGCATTGGCATTGACAGTATCAATAGCTTCAACTTCGCCGGGACACCCCACGCTGGTTCGCTGGAGCCAATCAAGACCCTCCTGAATGGAGAAACGGCATTAGACCGCAACCCCATCTATTCATGGCTCTTCACAGCGCGAATGGCCTCTGATGCATTAACTTTCGAAAGCGCCTACGAACTTCTACCCGCAGCCAGTATAGCCGGTCCTGATTGTGCGGGTATCGACGAGAATGCGGCGATGTACGTCTCAAAGGACGTGGGAACGGGACAAGATGTACCGGTGTTCCTCGACACAATCGAGAGCTGGCATGCGCTTCAAATCCCTGTTGAACTTCCATCGGAAATTTCGAGAGCCGAAGCATTGGCTTTAGTTGAGAAACGCATCGCTGCTGCGTCCGAGATTGTTTGTGAGTTGATCGAGTATCGGTTTCCGCCACCAGTCTCTGAAAGGATGCACTTTATTGTTGGGGAATTAAAGGACCCCCGGACAAAAGACTTTGCGTCACAAACCGCAAACGCCGTGAAACTCATCGTTCGACCGAGTAAACCGATCAAGCTGGAAGTAGTGTTAGGCAAGGGTGATGGAACCGTCCCGTATTGGTCTGGTGAGCCCCGGGGAATGAACCTTATCGGTCACAAGAAATATCCGCATTCCACGGATCGTCAGCACGCAGAATTGCTTGATGACAGCGCGATACTAGCACATTTACAAAGAGTATTAGAGGAAGCTGCCTACGAGGTAGCTTTGATGGGTGATCGGCCTATCGACACTGATATTCAAAGCACCGAGCAATGGTTTGAAGCAACAAAGGCGGCCACAGCGTTACCTCTAGAGACCATCTCACCTGAAGGTTACACAGCCCTCGTCTCCTACCTCTCAAAAAAAGCAGTTTCGGTAGGCGTGTCTGGCGTGGACATCTACCGCAATGCTAAGAGCTATGAGGCCTCAGACGCTGCGCGCTACCAGGCAGTTGCGTACGCGACCGCATCGCGTGTAGGCACCGGCTTGAATGACATTTCGGAGGCGTGGGCCAATCAAAACGCAGCAAATGCACTTTTCAAACTCGGAAACGAACAACTCGCGGTAGCCACCGCTCTAAGAGCCGGTGAGATGGCCGCGCAACTGGCAGATCAACCCAATGCGACGTCTAGCGCAGGATATTCTGCCGAGTTGAACAAGATCGAGAGCAAGTGGCGAAGCATCGTACTGCATTCAACTCCTATCTATGAAGATCATGACCTACGTTCACTAGTTGCTGAGAGCCCGAAATTCGATCCAGGAATTTTTAGTAACGAGATGGTAGTTCCTTACACCACGCTACCGCGCATCTAAGGGAAGTAGCTGATGTCTCAGTCCGATAAAGCCTAGCATGTACTTTAAGCGAGCGGGGGCGGCAGCGCCTTAGGCAATGGCACTGGTTTATCATGGAGACTATGAAACAATCGCTGCAGCGGGCGCTTCATTTAGCAGTTGGCTTCACTTCTGAGGTTGCTGCCGAAATTCGCAGACATGTTGTAAAGCTGACGGTTGGGATCATATCCGTTGGCTTGGTTTTGCTTCTCGGACCAGTCTGGACTGAGGTAAAGCGTGCCTGGACCAATATAGACAACATTTCCACAGATAGGGCGTTGGCCTTGGCGCGGCAGGTGGTCGGGGCGCGCGTACAGATCGCAATCCCTTTCAGGAACGTTGGCAACCCGAACCAATTGATTGCAACATGGGTGACTTCAGATGCCGCCAGACATGATCCATGCATCACGTCGCTCGATGACGATGAGGATGAGTTACCCTTCTATGATGAGCAGGCGTGTCCCTGGGGCAGCGGAACAGCGCAGGCCATTCTGTTAGTTGGCAACGGCGACACCTACCAAGAATATCCGACCGGAACCTACGCTTTTAACATCGCGTCACCTCCACCCGAGGTAGGGGAGGCATTCTCTGCAGCCGACTACCACGAGTACTTCGGCGTCACCGATTGGAACGGTGATGGCATCATGGAAATCCTCTCGATTGCCGCACATGCAGGGCCCAGTGTGCCAATACACGTCTATCGTGTCACGCTTTTCGACACCGGAACATACAAGTCTGTTCAACTCGAAGTTCAGAGCGACCGCAATCGGACCATACAAAAGTTAAGACCTACCGAAGCAGAAAACGCATCACGAGCTTGGCTTAACGACCGATGGAGAGAGTTTCTTAAATATTACTCAAGTGAAGAATGTGAAAGGGACTTATCGGGTAAGCTTACCTGCATACTTATCAAGGATGAGTGGGATTCTCCTCTTTCTCAAGAGAACGAGCAAATATTCGTGCTCGCAGGAAAGCTTCACCAAAATTGGCTGGAACAAAATGGTTCAACGTTTAGCATTGGGAAGATCAAGCTAAATTTCCTCCCTGGCGAAATCGCCGAAACTGAAGAAAATGGTTACTGTGAAATCGAAGACGGTGACGTTTCATTCGTCAACGCATTTAAGGGGCCGCTTTTCGTTGTTGATCGAAAAAAGAAACTATCCTCTGCACTTTACGTCATAGATGGCGGACACTACCGGGAGATTCCCAACGTCATCGTTGGGAGGGAATACGTTTGGCTCTCACTTGCACAACATGACGATCTGATTGCGATTAGGAAGGCAACGTATGAGACAGTTTTGGTCGACGTGGCAGAATGGGCGGATGGTATACCCGCAAACGCGGTTCCAACTTTCGAAGCTCAAGAAGATGAAGACACTGACGACGAGTCCCCGGAAGTTTCCGGTTTTCCAGCATCTTACCGCACAGTGAAAGACGTCCCAATTTCGACTGTGGTTCTGGAGGATGGAAGTCTGACGCTGAACGGTGAGCCGCTATCGTTGTCCATCGATGACGTGAAAATAAACAGTGCGATTGAGTTTGAGGACGCCGCACAATGCTATTCCGCAGAATATCCATAAGCAGCTGTCAGTCAGAGCTGTCCTACCCTCCGCCAAAGGCATGCTATTGAAAGTTTCTTGACTTCACCTTCAACGTGTCGATGTGCAGGTCCGGAATATAAATGTCACTGTTCGCCATGACGGGAATCTGATTGTCACCCGGATCGGGGGCAGCGCCGCGCTTGGCACCATCACTGCGGCCATGTGGCAGGGGGAACTCTCCATCACGGTCACCAAGGCTTGCAAGGTCGCCGGAGTAATCGAACAGCCGTTGTGCTACGAGATGCACGACCTCGCCCTCGCGCTGTATCCTGCCATGGATGGCCATCATCGACGCCATCATGACGATCCGCCGCTGCTTCTCGAACAGCGATGGCCAGATCACGGCGTTGACGATGCCTGTCTCGTCTTCGAGCGTCAGAAACATCACACCCTTGGCGCTGCCAGGCTTCTGGCGGACAAGCACCAGTCCTGCGGTCCAGAGCCACCGCCCATCGCGCTCCGCCATAGCCTCGGCGCAGGTGACGATCCGCTTTTTCGCAAGATCGGGGCGCAAGAAGGATACGGGATGGGCTCGCAGAGTGAGGCCTGTGTGGGAATAGTCCTCCACGACCTCCCTGCCCTCCGTCATCGATTTCAACACCACGTTTGGTTCCTGCATCTCCATGACGGACTTGGCTTCACGATCTGCAGCGGCTGCCCATAGCTCCAGCGGCTCATCACGCAGCGCCTTGATGTTCCAGAGCGTCTGTCGACGTTCGAGCTTCAGCGACGGCAGGAAAGCATCAGCCTCGGCCAGCTTGACCAGTGAGGCGGTCGACACGGTGGAACGCCGCCACATGTCGTCGACGCTCTCGAAGGGTTGCTCGGCACGGGCGAGCACGATCCGGGCGGCATCGTTGAGCGGCAGCCCCTTTACCACGCGCATCCCAAGACGAACGGCAAAACGACCCGGCCTGTTCGTCTCCTCCATCGTGCAGTCCCAACGGGAGGCGTTGACGCAGACAGGCCTGACCTCCACGCCGTGGTTCCTGGCATCCTGGACGATCTGCGCTACCGAATAGAAGCCCATTGGCTGCGAGTTCAGGAGCGCGGTGCAGAAGACATCCGGGTGGTGGCACTTCACCCAGGAGCTGGCATAGGCAATCAGCGCGAACGAGGCGGCGTGGCTTTCCGGGAAGCCATAGGAGCCAAAGCCTTCAAGCTGTGTGAAGGTGCGCTCCGCGAAGTCTCTGGAATAGCCGTTCTTCACCATCCCGTCGACGAGCTTGTCCTTGAACTTCGAGACACCGCCCGTGAACTTGAAGGTCGCCATTGCACGCCGAAGCTGGTCAGCCTCGCCTGCGCTGAACCCTGCGCAGACCATCGCAACCTTCATGGCGCTCTCCTGGAAGAGCGGCACGCCGAGCGTCTTGCCAAGCACCGCCTCCAGTTCCGGTGTCGGATATTCGATCTGCTCCTTGCCCTCCCTGCGGCGCAGATACGGATGCACCATGTCGCCCTGGATCGGACCCGGCCGAACGATGGCGACCTGGACGACAAGGTCATAGAAGGTGCGGGGCTTGAGCCTTGGCAACATCGCCATCTGTGCCCGGGACTCAATCTGGAAGGTGCCAAGCGTGTCTGCCTTCCTGATCATGGCATAGGTCTTCGGGTCTTCCTGAGGAACATCCGCCAGCCCCATGGCCTCGTTCTTGTGCTCTGCCAACAGTTCAAAGGACCGCGCCATGCAGGACAGCATGCCAAGCGCCAGCACGTCCACCTTCATGAACTTCAGCGCGTCGATGTCGTCCTTGTCCCACTCGACCACCTGACGGTCTTCCATTGCGGCAGGCTCGATAGGCACGAGATCATCGAGGCGATCCTGGGTGAGCACGAAGCCACCCGGATGTTGGCCAAGGTGACGGGGAGTATCCACGAGCTGTGAAGCGAGATCGAGCGCCAGACGCAGCCGATAATCCGACGTATTCATGTTGTTCTCGGCGAGCTGCTTTTCCCCGATGCCGTTCTTCGACCACCCCCAGACCCCGGATGTGATCTGCCTGATCAGGTCCTCGGGCAGACCCAGCGCCTTGCCCACATCGCGCAATGCGCCCTTGGTCCTGTAGCGGGTGACCGCAGAGCAAAGCGCAGAACGCGAGCGGCCGTAGGTCTCGTATATCCACTGTATGACCTCCTCACGCCTGTTGTGCTCGAAGTCGACATCGATGTCGGGAGGTTCGTTTCGCTCCATCGAGACGAACCGCTCGAACAACAGATCGCTTGTTTCCGGGTCGATGCTCGTGATCCCGAGACAGTAGCAGACAGCGGAGTTGGCAGCCGAGCCCCTGCCCTGGCAAAGGATGTTCTTCGAGCGGGCGAACCGGACGATGGAGTAGACGGTGAGGAAGTATGGCGCATAGTTCATCTTCCGGATCAGGTCGAGTTCGTGCAGGATCGCCTTTCTGACCTTGTCTGGAATGCCTTCCGGATAGCGCTCGGCCGCCCCTTCCCATACGAACTTCGTCAGCGACTGCTGGGCATCCAGACCTGGTACGATGGCTTCTTCCGGATACTGGTATTGCAACTCGCCCATGTCGAAGCGACAGCGCTCGACGATCTCGCGGGTCCTTGCCAGCGCCTCCGGGTAATCCGCAAACAGGCGGTGCATCTCGTCGGGCGCTTTCAGGAAGCGGTCAGCGTGCCGCTCACGGTCGAAGCCGACACTGTCGATGGTGGTGCGGTTGCGGATGCAGGTGACGATGTCCTGGAGCTGGCGGCGGCCAGGCTCGTGGAAAAGGACGTCATTGGTCACCACCGTCTTCACCTTGTGGCGCTGAGCCATGTTCGACAGGTTGTGCAGCCGCAGTCGATCATTCGGCCGTCGTCGCAGGCAAAGCGAGACATAGGCACGGTCGCCAAAGATCGTCGCCACCTTTCGGAGCTGCCCGACATAGACATCATCCGCCTCGTCGGGAACGAGGATTGCGATCAAGCCTTCGCTGTAGGCCTCAACATCAGAAAGGTCGAGGATGCACCTGGCCTTGCCGCCCCGGCTTTTGCCAAGCGTCAGCAAGCGGGTAAGCCTGGAATAGGCAGCACGGTCGGTCGGATAGACCAGCAGAGACATCCCGTCGGCGAGGTCAAGACGGCAGCCAGCCACCAGACGCACGCCCGTCGTTTTGGTGGCCTCCCATGCCCGGACAATGCCCGCGAGCGAGTTGCGGTCGACGACGCCAATGGCATCGATACCCAAGACTGCCGCCGTCGCGAACAGCTCCTCCGCAGAACTTGCGCCTCGAAGGAAGGAGAAGTGCGTTGTTACCTGAAGCTCGGCATAGCGCATGGTCGAAGACCTCACCCGAAGATGCCGTGCAGGAACCACCTGTGCGAACCCGTTCCGGTGTCGACACCGTCGCCTGCGCGGAAGACCCAGAGCCGCTCGCCCTGCTCGTCCTCTACGACGAAGTAGTCGCGCACCGCCTGCATCTCGCACGGACGCAGCCACCATTCACCGAAGATGCGCTCTGGCCCGTCGGCGCGAAGGATACGGCGGCGCTTGCCGCGCCAGGTCACGACGACTGGTGGCTGGTCGGGCAGGACCGCCATGGTCTCGATCTCCTCCGGGTACGCGAGCAGGCGTGACGGCCTTGGCCACTTCGCCGCCCAGTCGGCACCCGTTTCCACGGCCGTTGGACCAATACGCCTTACGGAGCGTTCGGGAACATCGGAGGCGACAGGTGTGACGCGGTAAAGGCGCTGGCCGCGATTGCCGAGGATGTCGACAAGCGGCGTTACATCCACCACCTCTTCCTCGACCAGTGCGCTTGCGCCCTGTTTCTCCTCCAGAGGCTCCGCGATGATTGCTACCAGTACCATCCGCTCGATGCCGAAGCCGGGATCGATCTTCTCGATGCGATCACACAGAAGCTTGGCCAGCCGTGTCGGATCGCGCACAGGCTTGGCAAGGCCTGCACGAAGAGACTGACGGGTATTGTCAACCCGATGGATGATGAGGTCGGAGCGACGGACGCCGAGCCCCCGCTCCTCCAGCTTTGCGGACAACTGGGCGACCAGCCGCCGGATGTATTTGGCGATGGTCTCGGCTGCCCCAATCGGCTCCTGGAAGTTCCGCGCCACTTCCACCAGTTCAGGGGTGCGCAGCGGCTCAATGGGTTCAGCAACACGACCGAAGAGCTGATCGAGACGGCGGCCGACCTCTGGACCAAAACGCAGCGTCAGCGGCGCACGCGGCAAAGCCGACAGTTCACCGACCGTCTCCACGCCAAGCACCCTCAGGTCTTGAATTACGGGAGGCGGTAGCCGCAGGCAGTGGATCGGAAGTCCTGTGATGGCTTTGGTGACATCGCCCCGTGGCACCACCGTGGTCTCGGCAGTCGTCAGTCGAGCGAGGGCATGAGCAGCACCCCAGGTGTCGGCAACAGCGGCACGGGCTGTCAACCCCCTGCCCCTCAGCCCGTTGACGATGCCGGAGATCAGTAACTGCTCGCCACCCTGGAGGTGATCGGCTCCTTCGGTATCCATGACAATGCCATCGACCCCGTCCACGGCGACGACCGGGCTATACTGCCGAAGTGCCCATAGCGCTAGGCGCTCAACGGCTGCTGCATCGGCGACAGGATCAGCATCAACCATATGCAGATTGGCGACCATGGCCTGCGCCTTGCTCGCAGCCATGCCGATCTTCAGGCCCAACTTCCTGGCGGCCGTGTCGGCTGTCGATATCCAGCGCTTTGCGCCACTACGGGAGATGACGACCAGTGGCTGGTCAACCGGTACGGCTCCCTCGCCATGACGACGTATCCGATCTGTCGCCAGATACGGGAAGTAGACAGACACGACCCTTGGCATCGCAGGCTCCTAACTCAAACTCGGCGCACTCGCCCGCCTTCACCCGCATCAGTTCCGCCAGCCACCGCGCTCGTCCGACACCCGCCACTGGAAGCGGTTCCGATGGCAAGACGCTGATCCGCCAGCGTGTGGTAGAGGCCGTCGGCTGACCATAATCGGAGGCCTCCGTCTGCCGCCGCCAACGGCGCACCACCAGTCCAAGCGTCCCTGTCTTCTCGGCCGCCAGTTGCAGCCGACGAGACGCCGTCATCGGCAGCCTCACAAGCTCGCCGACGACGGCTGCCAGTCCGCCAAAAGACAGGCCCTCCTCCATGGAAGCGAGCACATCCTCTTCCCGATCCGCATCGCAGTAGATGACGCGATCCGGATGAAGCCCCGCCTGCGACAGGGCTGGCGCAAACAGGTCCGGGCGCGTCAAGCACCACAGGACCTTCCCTTTGGCACGGGCCGCAATCCCTGCCGTGAACAAGGCTGCGGCAGCACCATCCACCGTGCCTGCACCGCCACCCGCAACCTCATGCAGGGCACCATAGGCAAGCCCACCACCCGGCAGCCGTTCGTCCAGCTCTGGCACCCCGAACGGCAGGACAACGGCCTTGCGCGACACGCTCCCTTCAAGGTGCGCGATACGGATTCTCAACTCCTCGACAACCCGTGAGGCCTGGGCATGCGACATCGTTCACGACCCTCCTCAAGGCTCGCGTTGGGTGAGACTTCATGTCCCTTAAAATGTTGATGTTCTGTATTTGTTCCGCTACGAAGGAAGAGTCAAGCGGGTCAAAGCAGGCCATGATGAGGGTATTTTAGCGTCGGCGAAGATTCATCCTGCTGAATCAGCTTGGTAACAAGTCTGCGGAGCCACCAAGTGCCCCAAAGATTCTTTTAGTCAGCCGCCAAAGCGTCGAAGGCTGTGGATTGGCGGGAGGGAAGGACATGAGCAAGACCACGTCAAAGCCGCTGGACCTGAACGCGACGCTGCGGCAGGTGCGCCATGCCGTCATCGCTGTAGAGTGCCCAGCCTGTGGGCGCTCCGGCCAGCTCGACCGAGCCATCCTCGTCAAGAAGCATGGCGCGAGCATCACGTTTGCGCGGCTGCGCAGGATCGCAGCGATGGGTTGCGACCGCCTGGTGAGCACAGACGGCGACCGCTGCCAGACACGCTTTCCATGCCTCGACCCGGACGTTTAGTGCGATAATGGATGGGGTCGAGCAGGAAGCGGAACCATGCGAGCAGGAGCAGGCGCGTCCCGCCCGCAAGATCATCCATGTCGACATGGATGCTTTCTATGCCTCGGTCGAGCAGCGCGACAACCCCGAGCTTCGCGGTAGGCCTGTGGCTGTGGGCCATGGAGAGGCACGCGGGGTTGTTGCGGCGGCAAGCTACGAAGCCCGCACCTACGGCGTCCACTCGGCTATGGCTTCGGTCACGGCACTCCGGAAGTGCCCGGGCCTCATCTTCGTGCGACCCCGCTTCGACGTCTACAAGGCGGTCTCACTGCAGATCAGGGAAATCTTCTCCGAATACACGACGCTGATCGAACCTCTGTCGCTCGACGAAGCCTATCTCGATGTGACGGAGAACCTGAAGGGACAGGAGATCGCGACCGAGATCGCGCATGAGATCAGGGCGAAGATCAAGCAGGTCACCGGACTCAACGCGTCAGCCGGAATTTCCTACTGCAAGTTTCTCGCCAAGATGGCTTCTGACCTCAACAAGCCGAACGGCCAGGCGGTGATCACGCCAAGGAACGGCCCGAAGTTCATGGAGGCACTGCCGATCAAGAAGTTCCACGGCGTCGGTCCGGCAACAGCCGAGAAGATGCATAGGCTAGGCATTGAAACCGGCGCTGATCTGAAGTCGAAGTCGCTCGACTTCCTCCTCCGGCACTTCGGGAAGTCAGGCCCCTACTTCTATGGCCTGTCCCGTGGCATCGATGAGCGCCAGGTCCGCTCGAACCGGGTTCGGAAGTCGGTAGGTGCCGAAGATACCTTCCGCCAGGACATCCACAGCCTGGAAGCGGCTCAGGCCCAGATCGTTACGCTGATCGACAAGGTCTGGCGCTACTGCGATAGCAACGACATCCGCCCACGGACCGTCACGGTCAAGATCAAGTATGCTGACTTCCAGCAGATCACGCGCAGCCGCTCAACGAATGCACCAATTTCTTCAGCCACTCTGATCCGAGAAATCTGCGACACCATCCTGGTAAGCGAGTTCCCGAGCGACAAAGGCGTAAGGCTGCTCGGCGTCACCCTCTCCATGTTAGAGCGAGCGGGCCCCGAGGCTTCTAGCCAGCAGTTCGATCTAGGACTATAACGCGATCAAGTGAAACAGCCACCTCAATAAACTAGCCATGGATGAGCTGTTGCTCCGTCTGCGCCTCCATGTGATGGGTACGGTCGGCACACGCTCGGAATCCCAGATCACATTGAAGCTTATCCGCCACTCGTAGGCGGCGGCAACTTTGCGCCACTAGCGGACATTGCATAAGGACGTGATAGTCGAAGCGGGGCCGTGTGCGGATCGTGCGAACGCCATTCGGCAAAGCGTACATTGAGCTACTATCGTGCAGCGGTACTGTCCGGCCAGAGCGGACGGTCGCCGCTCTGGCCCGCGCTGAAACGATCAGCCAGTTGAACCCGACGCAGCAGACGCCCTACGGTTGCCGACTGTGTCCTATATTGCTATCGCTGGGAGCAACGCCTCAGCATACGGTTGCCAAGTTGCTTATTCGTCCTCGTCTTACGGACTATCATGGGATTCACGCCGCGCAGGTCGATCTCGACTTTGCGATTCCGTTTCTGGACGAGGACATTCCCCTGTACCTTGACCCCTTTATGCTATGGCGGTCGCCTTCTCAACAGGATCAGGCGCTACACACGGGCCTGATCAATGCCTTCAATTACCTTGGAGTTCTCGCCGCGCAAGGCAACGAAGCTCAAGCAATCGAGACTTTAGTTATAGCATCCGAATGCGACGAAGTCGGCTTGGGCACCTCCCTGACCCGAAAAGGAAAGCGGATTGGCGCAGATAAAGCGCGCGAGGTCATCGACCTATTCAAAGCGGTTCCACGCTACCAGGAAAGCGGGTTCCGACACTTCGAGGAAATCCAATTCTTCATCGAAGGAATATCAAAAGACCGCATTTCCGATATTGCCTGCAATTTTCTAAAGTCGTTTCTAATCGATTTCACGATTGAGCAATGCACCAAACTTGGCATTCCAACGCAGGAGTGCGTTGTCGAACATGTTTATGACTCACGCTCGGGTCGCTTTAAACGGGAAGCAGGCGTCCCATTGCCCGTGAACCCTGAAAAGGACTCGCCTATCATCTTTGTGCCGAAGCGGTGGCTCCGATTTGCTCCATGGATTAGCTATGATGAGTATTTTGAAAAACACTGTCCGCAAGATGAGATTTCGCACAAAGTTGAGGAGCTGACGCGTGTCCGAGTTCTAAGTTATAACCGCCAAAATTACGGTGTTATCGACCAGTATATCCAGTTGAAAGAGCGAACGGCAGCCGATTGCGCAAACGATCCGCTGTTTTCCCAAATCCCTGTCACTTCGGCCAAGCGGGTCCTTGCGGAGATAAAGAAACTTCCGACGGGAAAAACCAATGGGGCAGATGTGAAGTATGAACAGTTGGTCGGGCGACTGCTCCCGTCACTGTTTTATCCAAACCTTGACTTCGCACAGGAGCAGGCACGCACGGACGACGGGGTGTCGATCCGCGACTTGATTTTTTACAACACCCGCTCGACGCCCCTCCTACAAGAGTTGATGGACGACTACGGGTCGCGGCAAGTCACGTTCGAGATGAAGAACGTGGCGGCCATTGAGCGAACGCATATCGACCAGATCAACCGATACCTGACAGACGAGCTTGGCAAGTTCGGAGTTTTCGTCACACGGAAACCGCTCAAGCGCGCAGAATTTGCGCGCACGGTCAATCTATGGGGAGGGCAGCGGAAAGCCGTGATCACCCTTACCGACGCAGACCTAGAGCAGATGGTGGAAGTGTTTGACAGTAAACAGCGTTCGCCGCTCGACATCCTGAACAAGAAATACGTCGAGTTTCGACGCGCTTGCCCATAGGAGAATTCATGGACAGCATAGAAGATGTAGAGCGACTCGAAAAACTCGTCGGTCAATTGCAAGGGCTATACGCCGAAATAGGTGCACTCGCCAAGAAAAGCCCGAATGACGCAGTAAATCCTTTCAAGCTAAAATTCATAAATCGCGTGTTGGCGATGGGCAACGAAGTACTTGGGGAAAAATACAAGCCCTTCGAAGAATTTAATCAGTTTGATTCTGACGATGCTCCGTCTACGAGCGACGTAACCATGGTCATCTCGCAATACATGGAGGAAGCTGAACGATTTCGATCCGATAATGTTAGGTTTGCCTATGGTGTGTGGAAGTATGTAGTTGATGGCGAACCGAGTGACATCCGATCTGGCCCGCCGACGAAGATTGGGAGAAAGTAATGGCATTTGAAGATGACTACCATTTTTCGTACATTACTACAGACGCTAAGGTTGCAGAGTACGAGGCGAGTCATGACGTTTTCGCGTCTTTGCTCGACGAAGTGAAGGAGCTTTCAAAGAAGAAGCCAGACGCATCTATGAGTGCGGGAAAAGTCAAGATCGTGAACCGAGTTCTTGATAACCTGCTGGTCGTCCTCGAAGGTCAGCCAGATGCAAAATATCTCGATACTCTCGATGACGACGACTTACCACAAGTCAGTGATGCCGTCTTGGTAATGGTGCAATTCAAGTCGGCCCTCGCATCATTCAGGGATAGGCACTATCAGCACGTTCCTGGCTATGGTCATCATTGGATCACTGCAGAGTTGATCGAACACCTTAAAGATGAATACAAGGCAGATGACGAACAAGAAACGTAGTGAGAGATCACTCTTAGGGGATACATCGGGCACGGCGGAGGGTTGATGCCAGCGTCACGCCCATTGCGGACCCGTGGTGGGCCGACGGAACCGCGACTTCAGGCATACGGACTACATTTGTAATGACCGAAGTGCGGGCGCGAAACTACCCTTACCTTCCAGGTCGCCAAGTTCGCTTTGCGCCAATAGCGGCCATCAAAGCTGAGAAACACGGGGTGCCGCTTGACTGAATGCAGTGCGAATGGCGGGCCCGCCCTACGCGGGCCCTCTATTCGTGGTCTTCCTTTATCTGGGAAGTTCAGCGAGTTCAGGCGACCTGCTTGTCAGACTCAATCTGCAGCGGCGGGGCCGCCGTCCCATTGCCTATCTCGATTCGCCGGGGCTTCATCGCCTCCGGGACTTCCTGCTTTAGGACAATTCGCAGGAGACCGTCGGAGAGCGACGCCGTCTCGACGTGAACATGGTCAGCCAGTTCGAAGCGACGCTCGAACGACTGCCCGCCAATGCCCCGATGTAGGTACTCCCCTTCCTTCTTCTCTGCTTTCGACCCTTTGATGATCAGGACGTTGCGCTCCTGGGTCACGTCGAGATCGCTTTGGCTGAAGCCTGCGACTGCCATGGTGATCGCATACTCGTCATCGCCAAGCTTGACGATGTCGTAGGGTGGCCAGAGGTCAACCGCCTGCAGGCGCTGCGCGTTATTGAGAAGGTTGAACACACGGTCGAAGCCAATGCTGGACCGGTAGAGGGGTGCGAAATCAAGTTCCGTTCTCATTACCATATCCTCCGTAAAGCAACATGGATTGGAGACGCCACCGAAAACCTGCGTCTCCGGCCTATCGGCCCCTACCAAGGCTGCCGATGCAAAGAATCTGGTTGGCGAAAAATGCCTGTTCAAGAACCTCGGATGAAATTTTTCGCCGCTGCGTAATCCCGCTCAGGTATGGGGCAACAGCTACCCGCCCCCCTGCCTTGATGTGCAGTAAGCGCCTACGTTCGCGCCCTTTGACATATACGGTTTTCCTATCAGCTTTAGTGACCTGAGTGGTGTTCTGACTTGAACAGAAGAACGCGGCAAACCACATGGATAATCGGCGTTGGCACAACGCCGTCCTTGTTGATCACAAACAGAATCAGTGAGGTAGAAATGATCTCAAAGCTCTTTGATCGTCCGGTGTATCTGAAGGAACAAAAGAACCTCGTTCGCGAGATTGCGGCCGTGGAGGACGCGATTGATTACCTGGAGGGTTGGCCAGAACGAGACCGGGACCTGATCCATGAAGCGGCCTTGAGGACCTGCTACATGGCACATGACGGTTTGAAACCTCTTCGGGCAGCCCGCGATGCGATACGCTCTTTTGCCAAGAAGAAGGGTATCCTTGCTAAGGAACCTGCTGTGAAGCCTTGGATGATCAGGCCTGTTGGCGGTAGTGGCAGGGCAGCGCTCTAATGCGTTGGAGCGAGAGGCTAAGAAAGCTGCCTCTCGCCTTCATCAAGGCCCATAGGCGCAGAGGCGGCTTCGCTTGGTCCCGCCGCCGTTTTGCACCAGGCGCGGACCTCCGACCACACATCGATATGGTAACGTGGCAGGTGCACACATTCATCTGAGTGACGGACTTGACCTTCCCACGTTGGAAGCATCAGCGTCGAGAACAGACGGTCTGCCAAGCGGCGACACCACCGACCAGAACCGCACCCGAACATTGATAAAGATCAAGGTGCACAATGGGAGGCGTGGCATGGTGAGATGACGGAGGATCGACGATGCGCAGGCTAGCACAGAGAGCGTTGGCATGGAGGCTGCTCGCGGCGCTCCTTGCTGTTGCCCTCGTGTTCAGTGCGCCGGTTACGCATGCGGCTCCGCAGACCTGTCTGGACGGACACCACCAGATAGTGGACGGTGATGCAGGCGACGCGACTTCCAAGCCCGAGCATTCTCCCAACCAGAACTGCTGCAGCGCCATCTGCATCTTCTGCCTCGCGGTTGCTGCGCAGCCCGCAGGATCGGTTCATGCGGTCCTGCTTCTGACCAGGCTCCTGGATATCACTGACGATGTCGCTGGCCACGACCCGTCTCCCGGCTTCGAACCCCCTCGATCCATTGGTTGATGAACTGCTCGCCGCTGGCGGGCCATCCCCACCATTGGGCCGATCACGGCCAAGAAGATCGAGAGAACGTCATGTTTCGTCGTCAATTTCTGAAGACGCTCGCCGTCGGTGCGGCAGCTATCTCACCCCTTGCACAGAAGTCCTGGGCGCTCACTAGCGCAGGACTTCTGTCACCCATCGAACTCGCAGTCACCAAGCGCTCCATTGAAGTGAATGGCCGATCCGCCAGCGTCTTCGGCCTCGTTCAAGGCAATGGACAGGGCGGCCTTACCCTGGACGCAGAGGACGGCTTCAACGTGATGCTGTCCAACACGACGGATGAAGCGACGCTCATTCACTGGCATGGGCTTACCCCTCCATGGGAGATGGACGGTGTCCCCGACAATCCGGCAGCGCTCCTCGCGGCAGGAGAGAAACGGCACTACCAGTTCGATCTCGCAGGCGGCGGCACCCACTGGATGCACGCCCATACACTGCAGGAACAAAGCCTGCTGGCAGCGCCCCTTATCGTGCGGACGGCGGAGGACCGCGCCCGTGACGAGCAGGACCTCGTGATCCTTCTCCACGACTTCTCGTTCAGGTCGCCGGAGGAATTGCTGGCGGAACTGCAGCAAGGTTCCGCGATGGGCGGCGGACACGGTGGCGGCTCGATGCCGATGGATCACGGGAGCATGATGTCCAACATGGCGCAAATGCACGGCGGCGGCATGCCTATGGGTGGCATGACGATGGGCGGCATGGGCATGGGCGGCATGGGTATGATGGACCTGAACGACATCGAGTATGATGCGTACCTCGCCAATGACCGCACGCTGGACGATCCGGAGATCGTGCAGGTCGAGAAGGGTGGCCGCGTTCGGCTACGCATTATCAATGGTGCAACGGCGACCGCCTTCACCATCGACACGGGAACCGTCGTGGGAAGTCTGGCCGCCGTCGATGGCATGGCCATCGAACCCGTCACCGGCACCCGCTTCCCGATCAGCATGGGCCAGCGGCTGGATATCGTGCTGCAACTCCCACCGGGCCCTGTGTCGCTTCCGATCCTTGCCTTGCGCGAAGGCTCTGAGGAGCAAACAGGGGTCATCCTTGCAACGGCTGACGCGTCCATTTCGAAGGTCGCCACAAGAGCTTCTTCCGCCGGACCGGTCCTCGACCTTTCACTGGAGGCGATGCTTAAAGCGGCGTCACCTCTGGACGAGCGGCCCGCAACGAAGACCTATCCTCTGATCCTCTCCGGCAGCATGACCGGCTACTCATGGGGGATCAGCGGCGATGCGATGGCCGCCAATCCCGACGAAAGGGTTCGCATCGTCATGCGCAACATGTCGATGATGGCGCATCCGATGCACCTTCACGGACACCACTTCCAGGCGGTCGGCATCAACGGACAACGCATTCGCGGAGCCGTGAGAGATACGGTTCACGTTCCTCCCATGGCAGAGGTTGCCATCGAGTTCGATGCGAACAACCCCGGCCGCTGGCCGTTCCACTGCCACCACCTCTACCACATGGCGGCGGGGATGATGTCCTTCGTGTCCTATAATCGCGCGATCTGATCGGAGGGCGGAGATGAAGCACGAACATCACGGCCATCATGCTCACGATGATCACCATTCAGAGCATGACCAAGAGCACCGCCATCAGGTGGCAGAGAAGCAATTACCTCCCCCGGCCATGCCGGGGGAAGGCACCGTCTACACCTGCCCGATGCATCCGCAGGTGAGGCAGATCGGCCCCGGTAACTGCCCGATCTGCGGCATGGCACTGGAGCCGGAAGTGGCGACCCTGGAAACGGGGCCAAGTCCGGAACTGGTGGACATGAGCCGACGGTTCTGGATTGGCCTCGTCCTCAGCATCCCGGTCCTTGCTCTGGAGATGGGTGGCCATCTCACGAACCTCCACATGCTGCTGGGGCCACAGACGTCGAACTGGCTGCAGATGGTACTCGCGACACCGGTTGTGCTCTGGGCAGGCTGGCCCTTCTTCGAACGGGGTTGGAAGTCCCTGGTGACCCGTCATTTGAACATGTTCACCCTGATTGCGATGGGGACGGGTGCCGCCTGGGTTTACAGTGTCGTCGCGACGGTTGCGCCAGGCGTCTTTCCAGACACGTTCCGCGCGGAAGAGGGTTCGGTCGCCGTCTACTTCGAGGCGGCCGCCGTCATCACCGTCCTGGTCCTGCTCGGGCAGGTTCTGGAACTGAGGGCACGCGAACAGACAGGCGGGGCGATCCGCGCGCTTCTCGATCTGGCACCAAAGACGGCACGTCGGGTTCTTGCCGATGGAACTGACGAGGATGTCAATCTTGATGCCGTGGCGGTCGGCGACCGCCTCCGGGTTCGACCGGGGGAAAAAGTCCCTGTCGATGGTGTGCTTCTGGAGGGTCGCAGCTCGGTGGATGAATCCATGATCACCGGCGAGTCGATGCCGGTCACCAAGGAGGTCGGGTCGACGCTCATCGGCGGCACCATGAACCAGACCGGCGGCTTCATCATGGAGGCAGGCAAGGTCGGACGCGACACGATGCTCTCCCAGATCGTTCGCATGGTCGCGGACGCCCAACGCTCTCGCGCACCTATCCAGCGCCTCGCAGATGAAGTCTCGGGATGGTTCGTTCCGGTCGTCATCGTGGTTGCGCTCGTCGCGTTCGCCGCCTGGATGATCTATGGGCCTGAGCCTCGTTTCGCTCATGGCCTGGTGGCAGCCGTCGCTGTTCTCATCATTGCCTGCCCCTGTGCCCTTGGGCTTGCGACACCTATGTCGATCATGGTCGGTGTCGGTCGGGGAGCTGGTCTCGGCGTGTTGATCAAGAACGCCGAGGCCCTGGAGCGCTTCGAGAAGGTCGACACGCTCGTCGTCGACAAGACGGGAACCCTGACAGAGGGACGTCCCAAGGTCACTGCCATCGCGCCAGCGGAAGGCATGTCGGAAGAGGAGTTGCTGCGGCTGGCCGCGACGGTCGAACGCTCAAGCGAACATCCGCTGGCACTCGCGATTGTCAACGCGGCCGGTGAGCGTGGCATCACCCTGGGGGATGCCATCGATTTCGACAGCCCTGTGGGCAAGGGAGTGACGGGGA
Source organism: Pseudorhizobium halotolerans (assembly GCF_902153235.2). Classification (NCBI taxonomy): domain Bacteria; kingdom Pseudomonadati; phylum Pseudomonadota; class Alphaproteobacteria; order Hyphomicrobiales; family Rhizobiaceae; genus Pseudorhizobium; species Pseudorhizobium halotolerans. The sequence continues at coordinate 213,107 of NZ_CABFWE030000016.1, forward strand.
CGGTCGAGGGAAAGCGGCTGATCCTCGGCAGTCACCGCATCATGGAGGAAGAGGGTGTCGACGTCAGCGCCATGACCGCGAAGGCGGAGGAGCTGCGCAACGAAGGCGCAACCGTCATATTCACCTCCATCGATGGCAGGCTGGCAGGTCTGTTTGCCATTGCCGATCCCATCAAGCCGACGACACCGGATGCGGTAAAGGCGCTCGTCGAACACGGTGTTCGGGTCGTGATGCTGACGGGCGACAACAAGACGACTGCTCAGGCAGTCGCGCGACGCCTCGGGATTACCGAGGTGGAGGCGGAAGTCCTGCCCGAGGACAAGAGCAAGATCGTCTCGCGCTTGCGCAGTGAAGGCAGGATCGTCGCCATGGCGGGCGATGGTGTTAACGATGCTCCCGCGCTTGCCGCAGCCGATGTCGGTGTCGCCATGGGGACCGGAACCGACGTCGCAATCGAAAGCGCAGGCGTGACACTCCTGAAAGGAGACCTGCAGGGGATCGTCCGGGCACGGCAGATGAGCCGGGCAACGATGAGCAACATCCGGCAGAACCTCTTCTTTGCCTTCATCTACAATGCGGCAGGCGTGCCTGTCGCGGCGGGCGTCCTCTATCCGGTCTTTGGTCTGCTGCTCTCACCGATCATCGCGGCAGCGGCAATGGCACTGTCCTCCGTCAGCGTCATCGCCAACTCCCTTCGCCTGAGAAGCCTGAAGATATGACACCCAACCGCACGCTCCTGCTGATGGCCGCATCCCTGGCGCTGATCCTGTTGTTCTACGTCCTTCGTGAGCACTGGGGGCATGTGCTTGGGTATTTGCCCTACCTGATCCTGTTGGCCTGCCCACTGATACACCTGTTTCATCGACATGGCGGTCACGACCACAAGGATCACCGGTCGTGACCTACAAGCGGTCGGTATCACCCGATAGGCTGGTCGGCATCGTCGAGGCGATGCACGGCTTCCGACCGATCAAGAAGTACCTGTAGTCACCGAACGGATTGTCGTCATGCTGGACATCCTAAAGAACCGAACCTACCGGCACCTGTTCATGGCGCAGGTCATTGCGCTCATCGGGACCGGGCTCGCGACCGTCGCGCTCGGCCTTCTTGCCTACGACATCGCTGGCGCGGAAGCAGGCGCAGTTCTGGGGACGGCACTTGCCATAAAGATGATCGCCTATGTGGGTGTCGCTCCCGTAGCGGGAGCATTCGCGGAAGTTCTCCCTCGCCGCCCCATGCTGGTAACCCTAGACCTCATACGGGCGGGCGTGGCGCTTTGCCTGCCGTTCGTCACGGAGGTCTGGCAGGTCTATGTCCTGATCTTCGTACTGCAGTCTTCCTCGGCAGCATTCACGCCGACCTTCCAGGCGACGATCCCGGATGTGCTCCCCGAGGAGAAGGATTATACGCGAGCCCTATCGCTTTCCCGGCTGGCCTACGATCTGGAAAGCCTCCTCAGCCCTGCTCTGGCGGCACTCCTTCTGACGGCCGTCTCGTTTCATTCCCTGTTCGGCGGAACGGTGATCGGCTTTCTTGCCTCTGCCGCACTGGTAGTATCGGTCGTCCTACCTAAGGCGGCCAAGTCCGAGCGCCGCAGCATCTACAACAGAACTACGCGCGGTATCCGTCTCTACCTCGCCACTCCAAGACTGCGGGGACTGCTGGCGATCAGCTTGGCCGTCTCTGCAGCGGGTTCAATGGTCATCGTCAACACGGTCGTCTTCGTCCAGGCGCAGTTCGGTCTGAGGCAGGAGGACACGGCACTAGCGCTTGCGGCCTTCGGTGGCGGTTCCATGCTGGCGGCCTTCGCCCTTCCAAAGCTGCTGGATCGATTGCCTGACCGTCCGGTGATGGCGGGAGGCTCGGGGATTCTGGTTGCCGGGCTCGTGACGACGGCCTTTGTCGAAACCTATTCTTCGCTGCTTCTGATCTGGTACGTGCTGGGAATCGGTTACTCCGCCGCTCAGACGCCATCGGGCCGCCTGCTTCGTCGTTCCTCCCATGCGGAAGATCGTCCAGCCATGTTCTCAGCACAGTTTGCCCTGTCGCATGCCTGCTGGCTCTTCACCTATCCGCTTGCCGGATGGCTGGGGGCCGCAATCGGCCTCGGTGAAACGGCGCTTGTCCTGTCGGTTATCGCTGTGACTGGACTTGTCGCCGCACTCTACCTATGGCCTTCCTCAGCGGACCTGGAGATCGAGCACAGTCATGAGGACTTGCCTGACCAGGACCCGCATCTGCAGGAAGGGACGCGTCGTGGCCGCCATCGCCACAGCCACGCCATCCTGATTGACCCTCTGCATCCCGAATGGCCGCGCTGACAAAAGCTAAGTTGCTACCCCTTATCCCAGCACTCGTTACCTGCCTGTCTGGTGGATCACCATCCGCTAACCGACCATGGGCGAACCGGCACCTTGAGATGATCACGAACATGCGAGCAGGACTTCTGTTTGCGGTACCGCAAGGATGAGCCGGCGGCGTAGTGTCCAATAAAGGCTGACGAAGTCAGATGTCACAGGACGAAGTAATGATCCGCCACACGCTCTTCCCCGCCATCGCCGCCGCACTGTCGGCCACGGCATTACTGTCGGCCACGGCATTGCCGGTGCTGGCCGACGCCACCCACAATCATCCGGCGGCGAACGGGACCGCTACTGCTCCCCTCGATATCGTACGGGCGGCGACAGACCTTGCTCCGCCAGTAGGTGCGAGGGGACCGGAAACGATCAAGGTGAAGCTCGACACGGTCGAAGTTACTGGCAGCCTGGCGGACGGCGCAACCTACCACTACTGGACCTTCAACAAGAAGGTACCGGGCCCGTTCGTTCGAGCAAGAGTCGGCGACGCCGTCGAAGTTGAACTAACCAACCTTGCCGATAGCAGTGAACGCCACAGCGTGGACTTCCATGCGGTCACGGGACCGGGAGGCGGAGCGGAGGCGACGGACGCCGCACCCGGCGAGAACAAGGGCTTCACCTTCAAAGCAATGAAGCCGGGCCTTTACGTCTACCACTGCGCCGTACCGCTTGCGGCACACCATATTGCCAACGGCATGTACGGGTTGATCCTGGTGGAACCGGAAGGTGGTCTTCCTCCGGTGGACCGCGAATTCTACGTGATGCAAGGCGAGGTTTACACGGAGGAGCCCTATGGCACGAAGGGCAAGTTGACGGAGAGCCTCGACAGGCTAATGGAGGAGACGCCGGAATACTATGTCTTCAACGGCGCAGCCAACGCGCTCACCGGAGACAACGCGCTGACCGCGAAGGTTGGAGAGACTGTGCGCATCTACTTCGGTGTCGGCGGCCCCAACAAGACGTCGAGCTTCCACGTAATCGGCGAAATCTTTGACAAGGTCTATCAACTCGCGTCGCTGACGGCGGAGCCGCTGTCCGACGTGCAGACCATCACGGTACCGCCCGGCGGCGCTGCGGTGGTCGACATGACCATGGACGTTCCTGGTGAGTACGCGCTGGTGGACCATGCTTTGTCACGGGCAGCGCGTGGCTTGGTGGGAAAGCTAATAGTCGAAGGTGAGGAGCGGACGGACATCTTCAAAGCAGCAATGACACCCACTGCCCAGGCGGAGCACGGTAAACACGAGATGCACTGAAGCTTCTCGCGAACGTCCACCGCTTTCCGCGCTTGCCGTGGCGGGTATGCCATCCGGCTCGCTTTTCATGGGGGATGACCCACGGGCTAGCTATGACGTGAGGGCCGTGCCTCGACAGTTCAGCACCTTGCGTCTATCTTGCGGTGAGACCGAGCTAGAGCATTCGCCGCTGCAAGGGGAATCGCCGCAAAGACGCATTACTGGAAAACAAGGCCATCCTCTATGAATGGTCATGCCCGGTCATACATGCCCGTATGGCCTGAAGGCAAAGGACCTGCTCCGCCGCTCTGGCTACGAGGTCGAGGACCACCACCTGACCACCCGTGAAGAGACCGATGCGTTTAAGGCGAAGCATGGTGTCTCGACCACCCCGCAGGTATTGTCAGCGGCTACCGTGTGGGCGGCCACGATGACCTGCGCAGGTTCCTCGGCAAGTCGGTGGCTGACCCCAAGGCGACCACCTATCGACCGGTCATCGTTCTGTTTACGCTGACGGCTCTGATGGCTCTCGCTGCAAGCGATGCCATCCTGGGCGACCCGTTCACACTGTGCGCAGCGGAGTGGTTCATCGCCTTTTTCAATGGTCGTCCTGGCGATGCTGAAGCTCCAGAACGTCGAGAGCTTCGCGACCATGTTCCTGAACTACGACCTCCTGGCTAAACGTTGGGTACCCTACAACTACATCTATCCTTACGCGGAGGGGCTGGCAGGCTTTCTAATGGTGGCGGGAGTGGCGAACTGGCTCTCTGTCCCGGTGGCGCTATTCATCGGCACCATTGGAGCAGTCTTGGTCTTCAAGGCGGTCTACATCGGCAGACGGGAGCTGAAGTGCGCCTGCGTTGGCGAATCGAGCAACGTACCGCTCGGCTTCATCTCGCTGACTGAGAACCTGATGATGATCGCCATGGCGATCTGGATGGCACTCGCTTCGACTGGGCTGACGCCTGGTCACGCGATGTAGTAACAGAGCAAGAGACGCCGAGCCCCGACTCACGAGGGTACTGTAGTGCCTAAACTTAGCGGCATAGGCCATGTCCGCTTTGGGCCGAGTTCTGCCGTGACGCAAAAGCGCGATGACTTATGAGATCATCTTGTGAAGCTGGATGCTCTCTTTGTTGTCTGGATCGAAGATGAAAGGCGTGTACCCAAGCCTTAGATAGAATCCTGATGCAGCGGGACGTGCGTAGACGAGAAGCTCCCTGATACCTAGCGTAGTTGCGAGCCCTTCGAGGCAGCCCATAAGGGCGGTGCCATGCCCAGCTCTTTGTAAATCGGAGACAATTGCCACAAGTCTCACGATGGCCTTCTTATCCGTTTTCTGATCGAGGCGCACGGTACCTATCGGTATTCCGTCAAGCTTCAGCAGGAGCGACAGATTCTCGTCTTTGACCTCCTCCGGGCCGTTGCGAATATACGCGTGGCTCCCACCGAATAAGACGTGGTGCCTTATCTGATCGTAGGCAGCGGCATCGGCAGCGTCTTCAACCAAGGTTAGTACGTAGTTGGCCATCCGAACAAAGTATGCTCGCCAACAGAGCTGTCTATCAAGAAAGTCAGCGTCTGCTTCGAGCCGACGGCCATTATGGCGCAGAAGCGCCATAACGTCCTTTGAAATCATGCTCACACGCAGTAGTTTCTGACCGCCTGAGGGGGCTACAATGGCTTTGACCAGTAAAATAACACCCTACGATGCTCGATGGCCAAGCCTGTTCGATGCTGAAAAGGTCCGCGTGCAGAGGGTGTTTGCACCGCAGGTGGACGTTGAGCATGTCGGAAGCACGGCGGTCCCTGGTCTTGCCGCGAAGCCAGAAATTGACCTCCTGGTAGTGTCAGATCATCAAGATGAAGATCGGGTTGATCAGGAGATGGCGTCGCTTGGATACGAGAGAGGAAAGAACCTCTCAGTTGGGCACATGTTTTACCGACGTGATGTTGGAGGCATCCGGACCCATAAGGTTCATGTGTGTCGGCCAGGGCATTGGCAGGTCTTCAGGATGCTACGCTTTCGTGACATGCTCCGGGAGGACGGCAAATTACGGCACAAGTATCAGCGTCTGAAGCTGGAACTCGAGGCGAGAAATGAGAGCGGCATCAAAGAATACCTAGCCGACAAAGCCCCCTTCATCGATGCCGTGGTAGGACCGCCACCGGAGGCCTGAGAACCGCTTGGGCCGACAGCCGCCTTGACGCCGATTACACCACTACCGGACGTGGTCCGTCGGAGGCTACCTCTGGGGCGAAGGTAGGGGTCAGCTACGTGCCTCAAAAAGCAACTTGCACTCATCCAACCCAGGATTCTCGCACAATTTCAATGGTTTAGCAAACTTACCTTTGAATTCTCTATATTTTCCTACCGCGAGCGACCGTGGATGCCACCTCTGCCCTGGCTTCGGACATCAGTCAACAGGACGGGCGAGCGGCAATAATTTCCGCTCAAGTGGCGAATTCGGGAGCAGGTAACAAACCATATAGACGTCCCCTTTGCGCCCCCAACTCGGTCATAGAGCTCTTCACCACACCTACCCAGAAGCGGACATTGCCCCGGCGGTCGCGTGACATTGCCTGTGCACTGCTAGCGGACGTCGCGATCGCAGATATCATGTGACTGACAAGTCGCCGCGAGCGGAACATCCCCTAAGAATATGATCACGATGGGGCATCGGAGCTGATATTCCACTACCTTTCGAAGTAGTGCAGTGGTGCGAGATACAGCCTGTACCTTTTGGGCTCCTTTGCCCTGACGGATAGCACCGGTAGATCCCTCGCCCCAAAGTCGCAGAAAGCACAAGCGTTGCTGGCGATGCTCGCCTTGGCGCGACGGGGCTTACGTTCACGGGTTTGGCTGCGCGACAAGCTCTGGAGCGACCGATCCGAAGAACACGCGTTCGCTAGCCTCCGACAGACTCTGCTGGAAATCCGAAAATCGCTTGGCTCTGCACGTGAGCTCGTGCAGGCGGACAAGCTGAGCGTATGGCTGGATCTGGAGCAGGTGGAGTTGGATCTCGATCAAGCTACGGCTTGGGACAGAGCGAATGATCAACTCCTGGAGGGCATTGACGTCCGCGATCCGGAGTTTGAGGAATGGCTTAGGCTCGAACGGCAAATTTGGCAAACAGGGCTGCGGCGTGTTCGAGGGCCCGCGATGCCTGATAGAGTTGACGCGGCGGGAAGTTGGGGGGAGCATGGCCGTGCCACGTCCCTGCCGCATACTGCACAGGTGCACCGGGGGTAGGCAGAAGCGCCCGCTCCAGCCAATCGAACTTGGTCGATCTGCGTCAGGTAGGAAATGAGCGGATCAACCAGGAGGTTCAAAGTGCGCAAAGGCAGTCGGGGGAGAATCATTGGTTTAGTTCGCTTTACGTAGTCAGTTCGTCGTCACGTACGAGGACGATCAGTAGAGTGCATCGGCGGACACCCCCGACGATTCAACCTCGCTCCCAGTTCCTAGCTTTGCGCCGCCGAGATAAGTTCTAGGCGTCGAAAAAGGTAGCCGCAAGGCTATCTTTATTGACGGTTCTCAATCTCGTGTTATAGGTATCCTTATGGCTACCTTTCATCCTCACTTGCCCACGATCTTTGCTGCACTTTCAGACCCGACGCGACTGAAGGTCGTCGAACGTCTGGCAATGGGACCTGCTTCCATCTCAGAGCTTTCCAAACCTTTCGAGATGGCGGGCCCCTCCTTCCTCAAGCACATAAAGGTGTTGGAGAACGCGGGTCTGGTACGGTCCCAGAAACTAGGGCGGGTGCGGTCGGTCACATTGGTGCCGGATGCGCTGCGATGGGTAGATGAATGGGCCGACCAGCATCGTGGGCGATGGGAGCAACGCCTTGATCAACTGGGTTCTTTCCTGTCACAAGGGGACAATTGATGGACGGGCAATCACAATACCATCGCGAATTCACGCTTGAGCGCCTCTACCCCAATTGTAGGGCGCACGCCTGGTCAGCCTGGAGCATTCGCGAAAAGAAGGCCGCTTGGCTTAGGAGCGCTACGCTGGAGATGGATTTCTCGGTCGGAGGCGTAGAGCGCAGTGGATTCCGCACGGCGATGGGTCAGCACACGAGCGAGGGTCGCTATTTCGAGATCAAGGAAGGCGAGCGTATCGTTTTCGCTTACTCGATGGCCGTGAATGGGCGCGTCCATACGGTATCCTTGGCCACGATCCTATTCGAAGATGAAGGTGGCGGGACGCGCCTAACCTACACCGAACAGATGTGCGTAATCCCGCCCAGTGATGGCGCGGAGGGACGCGAACATGGGTGGGGTGCGTTGTTGGACGGGTTGGCGGGGTTTCTGGCGGCAGATACCAAGCAAGCTCGACTGAAATAATCTAGCTAGAATGTCTTCTGCAGGCCGTATGCTGAATAGCGTCTTCCTGGAAGACGGATTTACCGCCAGGCAAGCATTACAAGTTTTCGCACATTGCTTTCTGTCTGATTACGGCCAATTACAACTCCTTACATTCAAATATTGCGGATATAAGGAACGCGAATTGTCCAGCTCAGACACCTACACCAACACCGACGATTTGCTCGTTCTCACGACCGATATCGTATCCAGCTACGTCTCAAAGAATGTTGTGCCTGCTGCTGATCTTCCGAAGCTCATCCAGACAGTGCACAGCTCACTCTCCGGAGTCGGCTTGAAAGCAGAAGAGGTCAAAACAGCAGCACCAGAACCCGCTGTTCCAGTCAAGAAATCAATCAAACCAGATGCGATCACTTGCCTGGAGTGCGGGAAAGGCTTCAAATCTCTTCGCAGACACCTGAATACCCATCACGACCAGACCCCTGATGAGTATCGCGCAAAGTGGTCGTTGCCTGCCGATTATCCGATGGTCGCACCAGAATACTCTGAAGCGAGATCGTCCCTGGCAAAATCGATGGGTCTCGGACAGCGCCGAACGAAGGCCAACAAAAAGCGGAAGAGCGCTTAGGCATTTTCGAATGCAGTTACGCGGTTAGGCTCGAAACCCATTGAACTCTTTTAGTTTCTCGGGGGCACGCGGGTCGCTCAGTTCAAGCATAACTGACGGTTCTCAATGATGCCGCTTCTGGTGCTATGAAGCCCGCGAGTGGCCTGGGAGCGTTTTCCGCTTCGCGCCACAAGCGGTCATGGCGACCACCATGGTTTTGTGCAACACGGCGGCTGGCCAGACGAGCGTAGGAAGTTGTCAGATCGCGTTTTCCTCGCTCAAGCGGCCGCAGACTGGATTGGAGGCCTTTGCGCTACGCGTACTTCATGCCGTTTCGTTAGGCGGCTCTACCAAAGCCTCATCGAAATGATTCGGCAGCGCTGCAATCTCATGGTACCGTGCGAGGCACGATCCGCCGCGCCGCGTTGGACGCCCTCTGTCGAAAGAGATCACAGTGCCTGTCGCCGCCACCGTGCTAGTGGTGGAGGACGAACCACTGATCCGTTGGACCATCGCAGAAGACTTGCGCGATGCCGGGTTCAATGTTGTCGAGGCTGCCAATGCGGATGAAGCGATCCTGTGCTTGATCGATAACCGCCAGATCAGCGTCGTTTTCACTGACATCGACATGCCTGGAGCGATGGATGGGCTGAAGCTCGCAGAGTTTGTCCGAGACCGTTGGCCACCCATCAGAATAATCGTGACGTCCGGAAACTGGCGGGGCGCGGATATCGCTCTTCCGGAGACGGAGCGTTTCATTACAAAGCCTTACGATTCCAAAGTTGTCGCAAGGACAATCAACCAGCTCGTCCTGGACTAGGCCGCAGGATGGCAAGCCGCAGTGTGGCGTGGTCATCGTGTGACCTCCCAGTCGTGGAAGTATGAGCAGCGCATTCCCGTTGAAGGAGCGTACCCAATGACAATGTTGACCAGTGTCGAGCATTCAGACTTGTCCGGCGAAATCGAAGACGATGGCGTTACAGTTCAGGTGGACATCTTCCGCGCCGTAGGGAGGCAAGGGGGATGGCTCTTGGAGGTTACCTCTGAGGAGGGTGACATCACCAGGTGGGATGAGCCCTTCGCGAGTGACGAAGATGCGTGGGCGGAGTTTCTGGCGACTGCCGCGCGTGACGGCATCAGATCATTCCATTGCCACGAAAACGAGACGCTCCACTAAAATCGACTCCTCATGACCTTTCGAGCCGCTGTCCGCAAGAGCTTTGCGTTCAGGGATTCCGAGGCCTGTGTAGGAGTTTTCGCCGGAGCCTCGCCTGATGACTAGAAGCTGGAGGGGATATTCTCATGGAGCGCTTTAACATCCTAAAGAACATCGCCAGATTCGTTGAGATTCTCGGGAAGACCGAGGACCCCACTGAACGTGCTCGTCTCGAAGAGTTGCTCCGTTTGGAAGAGGTGAAGCTTGCCAACTTGAATGGGAGATGAGAGTTGAAGCGAACCGATGGCATCCGCCGGTGGAAATGGCGCTGCCGTTCTCAACGGCTGTACGAGAAGCACAAACCAGTCCATCACCCGGCTAGCCGACCTACCATTCGGTCTGCTTTTACCCGCCTCTAGCGACTGCATCATCTTCGGCACATGCAGCAACGAATGGAGCGCGTGCGAATTCCGTCTGCAGTTCTCCTCTGACTGCGGCATGGCATAGCTCGAAGGCGTGCCAATAGGTGGGCCCGGATTTACAGCGGAAGTTCTCACGCATGTGTCGTATAGCATCTGCCGGGCCGCGTATTTGCAGACTTAGGAGATCATCGGTGCCGACGTTGACCGACCGTCTCCATCGCGAAGAGAACAGAATTGTGATCACCGAGGCCATGCAAGGTCCTCTCCTAGCGAGCAGAGGGAAAATCCGCGACAGCTATTGGTATCACGACTTCACCGTCCTGTCCGATTATCCTTCAGAAGCGACCGGGATGCCCCCTTGGAGGACTGAATAGCCTCAGTTTTCCTGGACACCCTCGGGTCGACTTTTCTGCTGCTTGTCCGCCTCGACGGGTGACTGCATCCTGTTCCTGACGTGTTTGCGTTTCGGTTTCGGGAGCTTCATCGCGCGAAACGGAGACCCTGCGGCGTATTGCTCTCGCTTCAGAGGTTAAGGAAGCTTTTGGCAGCCGCGTTGTCTCGGCAGTTTCCACGGCGGCTCATCAAGTGGTGAACCAGTGGTGCTTCAGAAAAAGGCCATTTCGTGCCGGTGAATTGGGGCCCTGATCGAAAACGACTAAACCTGATCCTTCGACTTGCCTATACGTGCATTCGTAGAGCCTGCCGATCAGATGGAACGGGAGCTGACCGGATGCGTGGTTGAATGGCAGGTATCCGGGCTGGTCGAGGATGCTGAAGCCGAGACGATTGGGAAATCTGTCGTCCGCCCTCGCTTGCCGCTGCGCATTTCCGTTTTCCAGCCGATTGACCGAGCCAACAACTTTGCCTGCCGGTATGGCTATTGCTTTCGGCGTTGAGAAGCGCATAGTGCTTGCTCCAGCAGCCACTTTACGGGCGCTGTTGGCGGGGGTTGCGAGACCCCAGCCCCAACCTGAAGGAGGACCAAGATGTCTTCCGCATTTTCAGCAGCACAACTAGCATCCAGGGACGTGCGGGCAAGAACCGCAGCGATCTTTCACACGTGGGCACCAGCGCTATCCATCGGTTTCATCCTATACCTAGTGCTTCGCGATCTGCTCTAGGTGGAGCCCACGCAGAAAAGCACCTACAGGGCTTCATCATGCGGACTTTCTCAAAACGAGTGACTTTCTTGAACCCGTTTCTGCTCCCGGGCATGGTCCAACCTCACCCGCCTGGTGAATTCGACGTTCTAGTCGAGGAAGAACCACTCGACGTTATGTGGGAAGCCTATCACAGGACGCTCACCTTCATGGTGACCTCGCAAGGGCTCACTGAAGCATACAGGGTCAACGAGGAGTCCCTCGATGCACTCATAAGTGCGGATAGGGCGATCCCCGCGAACCCTACCTCGCCCGCGCTGGGACGTTGAACACGCCGCCGCCCGGCAAACCCAGTGTCGCGTCTAGCTCTGATGCAACCTTGAACGAGTTCTTCCTTGAACGTCGGCACCGCCCTTGGATCAAACGCTCGCAAGCAGCATGTTTCAACTGGAGAACATCAAATGTCGCAGCCACGTTACAAGCTTGGAGATGTCGTTGCTTTGAGGAGCAGCCCGTTTCGCCGACTGACGCAAACGGCCGACGGGCGGATTAACTCCGTCCGGAGGGATATCCAGGGAGGCGCTGAGTATCGCGTGCGTCTGACGGGAGAGGTTTTTGAACGATATGTGACCGACGCCGAGATCGACCACGCGGCATCTCAAGCACGCAATCTTGACCTGGCTGAGGCGGTGAACGGCGAATTGCCGGTGACCGGACCATCGCCCTCCTCACTCGGCACGTCCCGATGTCGGAACTGACGCGTTGCCTGGAGCTTGAGCGTCGAAACCACGGAGGAAGACGAGGGCCAATGCGTTATCTGCTTTTCCCGCTAATGGTCTTGGCCACCCCAGCCATGTCGGAAGTTGTCACCCCGAGTGACCCTTACCTTGCTGACGCCGCCATTGTTACTCTTTATCTCGACCAAGACGACAACCGCCACTGGGTAGTTGTCGGAGTCTCGAACAGGACAGAGCGGCCTTTCGATGCCAACTACTCCTGCACCCTTGCAGACGCTGAGGGGTTTGCCGCCGGAGAAGCGGGCGGTGTTGCCAGGGCAGTTCCACCACAACAGATGATTATCTCAAACAGCGTCATCTTCGCCGCGAATGTTGAAAGTGCCGACTGCCGGATCGAGTTCACCACACCGCTCTAATTCTCTGAGCGCCCGAAGGTTGGTTCGACGAGGGATGGTTCTGCCGGTGTCTACGCAATGAAGTCTAATCAGACAGCCAGAAGGTGGGAGACTTCGCTGACGGCTTTTATGACACCGCTCGGCAGGAGCATGAACAAATATGGGTTCCCCGTCAGACGGTACTTGATCTCGCGAAGCCGCAAGACCTTAGGGCTGGAGAAAGCAACCTCGTCAGCGGGGCGAGTGTGAACCGGCAGGTCCGCTTTGGGCCGTTAGCGGACAACAGCAACATTTGCTTCACTGTCAGAGTTACCTCTTTCTCCAACGCAATATCCGACGGCCAGACTCCGGCCCGTTGCGGTCGTTGCTTGCGATCCCTAGCCAGTTTTCCTAGCCCCCCGAACAGGACGGATGGCCCCGGGAACTGCCGCCAAGATTGTCCAAGTTATTGAGGAGACGTCACTTTTCCGTCCAGGAGATGGTTGCCAACTTGGATAGAAAAACCGCTCAAGAATGGCTGGCCTAGGGACCTTGGATCCTCAAATGATTTCAATAGCTAGATAGCCATTGATTTCCTATATTTTCCTGCCGCGGACGACCGTGGACGCCACCTTAGTGCCCCGGGTTTGGGCATCAGTCAACAGGGCTAACGATCGGCAATAATTTCCGATCCAAGGGCGCAAGGCTGAGGCCGGATCTCCGCGACCTTGGCTGCTGCTCTTGCTGACTGAAGTGATGCTCATTAACGATGGCGACCCTGTGGGTGCGATGAGATGTCCAGGCAAGATCAGAAACGGAACAAGGTAACGCTGCTTGACGTCGCCAAACACGCCGATGTTTCGCGTGCGACAGCGTCGCTCGTTGTTCGAAAGAGCCCGCTGGTGGGGGCTGAGACGCGAGAGCGCGTCGAAGCCGCGATGCGTGAACTCGGCTATGTCTACAACATGGGTGCTGCGAGGCTACGCGCCGAACGAAGCCACACCATCGGCGTGGTCGTGCCCAACCTCACCAATCCATTCTTTGCGGAGTTGCTGGGTGGAATGGAGGCCTCGGTCGACGCGGCCGGATTGGTAATGATCATTGCCAACAGTGGAGACGGGCCACCTCGGCAGGCGACGGTCCTGCAGCGCTTGCGCGAGCATGGCGTCGACGGGATCATTCTCTGTCCTGCTGCCGGCACTCCGAACGATCTCGCAAGCAAGGTCAGTGACTGGAAGCTTCCGGTCGTCCAGGCACTGCGACATGTGACACAGGACATTGATTATGCCGGGGCGGATTACGCAGCGGGTATGGAGGAAGCCGTGGAGTATCTCGTCTCCCTTGGCCACCAAGCTATCTGCTTTGCCGTTCATGGCCCGGTTCACTCGGCATACCATGAGCGCGTCCAGGGCTTCCGGGAGTCGATGAAGCGATTTGACTTGAAGCCTGATCTTGTCATTCGTGTTCCTGACCGCGTGGACCAGATCGCTCAGGAAGCCGATGCGCTTTTTGCGCAGGGCAGGGTGCCAACCGCAGTGATCTGCTTCAACGACCTTGTCGCGCATGGACTGGCCGCCGGCTTCTATGATCGCGGTTTAAAGATCGGTCGTGACATCTCACTGATCGGCTTCGACGATGTAGCCGACGCCGAAGCCATGCGGCCCCGTCTCACTTCCGTCTCGACCTCGCCAAGCGATATCGGTCACAACGCTGTCGCCTTGCTGCTGGAACGTATCGCGCAGCCTTCTTTGCCGCCGCGCTGCTGGATCAGCACGACGAAGCTCCACATCCGCGATTCCTGCAGTCCGCTATCATCTTCGTGAAACCGGTGGGCCACTTGGCAGTTGACTCACTCACAGCAGAAATTTAGATCGATCTAAAGGCGCGAGGAGCGCCGGGCTCGGGAGGCGCTACGTGTACGATTTCAATTTCGCGCCAGTGTTCGCTTCGTTCGACCAGTTGCTTGTGGGCGCCTGGCTGACGATCCGTTTGTCGTGCGCTGCCATGCTGCTCGGTCTGATTGTCTCGATCGTCTGTGCTTGGGGAAAGACGTCCGGCCCGTCGCTGATCCGGTTCGTCATCAATGCGTACATTGAGATTATCCGCAACACGCCATTCCTGGTCCAGATCTTCTTCATCTTCTTCGGTCTTCCATCGCTCGGCCTACGCCTTTCCCCGAATAGCGCGGCTCTGCTGGCGCTCGTCGTCAACTTCGGCGCCTACGGTACCGAGATCATCCGCGCAGGTATCGAATCCATTCAGAAGGGGCAGGTGGAGGCGGGGACAGCCCTCGGTTTGTCGAGACTGCAGGTCTTCCGCTACATCATCATGAAACCGGCCCTGCGCACGGTCTATCCGTCTCTGACGAGCCAGTTCATCTACCTGATGCTGACGTCGAGCGTCGTCTCGGTGATTTCCGCAGACGATCTTGCGGCGGCCGGAAACGATCTGCAGTCGGCCACCTTCGCGAGCTTTGAGGTCTATATCGTCATTACGCTGATGTACCTCGCCCTATCGATCGGCTTCTCGGCAATCTTCGCTGCGATCGAGAAGATGGCGTTCAAGTACCCGCTGAGCCGATAGGAGCGCAAGGATGATCAGACCCTTTGGCTGGAACGAGTTTCTCATCATCGTCATGGCGGCGCAGTGGACGATCGCGCTCTCGGCGATCGCCTTTGCCGGCGGCGGGATCGGTGGTTTGCTGATCGCACTTGCCCGCGTTTCCGATGTCCGGCCTCTGCGACTGGTGGCTCTCGGTTTCATTCGCGTCTTCCAGGGAACGCCGCTTCTGATGCAGCTCTTTCTGGTGTTCTTTGGGATGAACATCTTTGGCCTGGCGATCAACCCATGGATTGCCGCGACGATTGCACTGACACTGCACGCCAGTGCGTTCCTGGGTGAAATCTGGCGGGGCTGCATCGAAGCGGTTCCGTCGGGCCAGCGTGAGGCGGCGACGGCACTTGGCCTGAAGTATTACAACCGGATGCGCTACATCGTCCTTCCTCAGGCGGCGCGGATTGCTGTGGCGCCGACCGTCGGGTTCCTCGTCCAGCTCATCAAGGGCACCTCGCTTGCCGCCATCATCGGATTTACCGAGCTCACACGGCAGGGGCAGATCATCAACAACGCCACCTTCAGCCCGTTCATGGTCTTCGGAACGGTGGCCGCCATTTATTTCATCTTGTGCTGGCCGCTTTCGCTGTTGGCGCGGCGCATGGAAGTCAGGTTTTCTCGGGCAACACAACGTTGACG
The DNA here is from genome assembly GCF_902153235.2 of Pseudorhizobium halotolerans. Taxonomy (NCBI): domain Bacteria; kingdom Pseudomonadati; phylum Pseudomonadota; class Alphaproteobacteria; order Hyphomicrobiales; family Rhizobiaceae; genus Pseudorhizobium; species Pseudorhizobium halotolerans. Next base: position 228,680 of record NZ_CABFWE030000016.1, read on the forward strand.
AGACCCCGCCGGCGGGAGGGCCGGCAGATCAAGAAAGGGTAGGAAACATGAACATTACCAGACGCGCAGCAGTCGCTATCATGGGCGCAGGCTTGATGGCTGCGGCGGCCTCTCTCCCCGCAGTGGCGCAGACTGTCGAGAGCATCAAGTCCGCAGGAACCGTCAAGATCGGGATGTTGGTGGACTTCCCGCCATTCGGCATCATGAATGAAAACAATCAGCCTGATGGCTACGACGCGGATGTGGCAAAGCTTCTTGCCAAGGAGTGGGGTGTCGAAGCGCAGATCGTTCCGGTCACCGGTCCCAACCGCATTCCCTACCTCCAGAGCAACCAGGTAGACCTGCTCGTCGCATCCTTGGGTATCACCGAGGAGCGTGCCAAGAGTGTCGACTTCTCTGAACCCTATGCAGGCATCTCCATCGGCGTCTTTGGTGCCGCGGATGCGGAAGTCACCAAGGCGGAGGATCTTTCCGGCAAGACCATCGGTGTGGCCCGCGCTAGTACGCAGGACACTGCAGTCACGAAGATCGCTCCCCAGGATGCGACTATCCAGCGCTTCGATGATGATGCGAGTGCCGTTCAGGCCCTGCTGTCCGGTCAGGTTGAGCTGATCGGCGTCTCGAACGTCGTGGCCGCCCAGATCGAACAGGCAGCGCCCGGCCGCTTCAACCAGAAGCTTGAGCTGAGCCAGCAGGTCCAGGGTATCGCTGTTCGAAAGGGTTCGAGCGAACTGCTAGAAGCCGTCAATGCCTTCCTCGAGAAGGTCAAGGCGGACGGCCAGCTCAGCGCGATCCACGAAAAGTGGCTCGGCACGCCGCTGCCGAACTTCGTCGCCGAAGGCAAGTAAGAGAAAGAAGGGGAGTTCCTCGCGTGGCTGATACTCATGCTAACACATCGATGACGGGCGTGCGGGGAGCTTCTGGTCCGGCGGTGACGATGGAGGGCGTCAACAAGTGGTACGCCGAATTCCACGCACTGAAGGACATCAACCTGTCGGTGGATCCCGGGGAGCGCATTGTCATCTGCGGTCCCTCCGGTTCCGGCAAGTCGACCCTTATCCGGTGCATCAACCAGTTGGAGATGATCCAGAAGGGACGGATCGTAGTTGACGGCCACGACCTGACGGCGGGCGGCAAGAATGTCGATATCGTGCGGCAGGAGACGGGTATGGTCTTCCAGAGCTTCAATCTTTTCCCCCACATGACCGTGTTGGAGAACTGCACGCTCGCACCAATCAAGGTGCGCGGAATATCCAAAGCGGAGGCTGAAGCAACGGCCATGCAATTCCTGGAGCGGGTGCGCATCCCTGAGCAGGCTCAAAAGTACCCGGCCCAGCTTTCGGGCGGTCAGCAGCAGCGCGTTGCGATCGCCCGTGCGCTGTGCATGAACCCGAAGATCATGCTGTTCGACGAGCCGACCTCGGCGCTCGACCCGGAAATGGTCAAGGAGGTGCTCGACACCATGATCGACCTTGCCAACGAAGGGATGACCATGCTGTGCGTGACGCATGAAATGGGCTTCGCCCGCCAGGTCGCCGACCGGGTGATCTTCATGGACCGGGGCGAGATCGTTGAAGTCGGTGTGCCCGAAGACTTCTTCAACAATCCTCAGCATGAGCGGACCCGCAACTTCCTCGGCCAGATCTCCTGAGCCGACCAGGCTCAGGGACGGAGTATCCAAGATGAAACCGGAAATCCTGCTCATCGAGCCAATGCTCGATGTCATCGAGGCTCGCCTCGACGAGGCTTATGTTGTCCATCGACACTATGCTGCCACTGAGCAAGAGGCCATCGCAAAAGCCCTGCCGTCAATCCGTGCTGTCGTGACGGGCGGGGGCACCGGACTTTCGAACGACCAGATCGATCGTCTGCCGGCGCTGGGCATCATTGCCATCAACGGCGTGGGTACAGACAAGGTCGACCTTGTGAGGGCCCGAGGCCGAGACATCGACGTTACAACGACGCCAGACGTGCTGACGGATGACGTCGCCGATACCGGGATAGCGCTGATGCTTGCGGTTCTCCGTCACATTGCGAAAGGCGATCGCTTTGTTCGCGAGGGGTGCTGGGCATTGGGCGAGGCCTTTCCTTTGGGAACGAGTCCGAAAGGCAAACGCCTGGGCATCCTCGGCCTAGGTCAGATCGGGCGTGCCCTTGGCCGTCGCGCGGAAGCCTTCGGGATGACCATCGGGTATTGGAATCGTTCACCACAGACTGATACCGGCTGGACAGCACATGCCACGCCTACAGAACTTGCCGCGTCCAGTGACGTGCTGGCGGTTTGCGTTGCGGCCAATGCCTCAACGCAAGACCTCGTCAATTCCGAGGTGCTGGAGGCTCTCGGGCCGAAAGCCATTGTCATCAACATCGCGAGAGGCAGCGTCCTCGACGAGGATGCATTGATTCAGGCTCTCCGGAACGGCACGCTCGCCGGAGCAGGCCTTGACGTGTTCGTCGGCGAACCGCGAATCCGTGAGGACTTCTTCACAGCACCCAACACCGTTCTGATGCCGCATCAAGGTAGCGCAACGCGCGAGACGCGGATTGCGATGGGTGAGATTGTCCTTGCTAACCTCCAGGCATTCTTCAACGGCGAAAAGCCGCCCACCACCGTCAACTGAATCGGACGTGACATGATCATTCGCCAAGCACTCTTCGAAGGTCGCATCCACGAAGGTAAGGAAGCCGCCTTCAAGGCATATGTGGCAGATAAATTGATGCCGATGTGGCTGGAGTTCCCCGGCGTTCGCGAAGTCCGCGTGCTCTATGCTATTGAGCGGGACGAGGGCGCTCCCGCTTATCCCATGGTGCTGTCGACTATGTACGACAGCCGGGAGGCACTGGATGAGGCACTGAACTCCCCGGTTCGATATGCAAGCCGGGATATGACCAAGGGCTTGCTCGCCATGTTCGACGGCGTCATCCACCACCATGTTTTTGAGCTAGAAGCTTGATTCTGCGCGACGACGGCGTTGCCGCCGCCTGAAATGTGGGGCGACGGGTAAGGAGCAGTCAATCATCTCTGCTCCTCATGCTTCTGCATACTCTATGCAGCGGGAGTCCGTCTACCTTCAGGCTACACCGCCGAGGCAGACGTACTTGAGTTCCAGAAACTCCTCGATGCCGTAGCGTGACCCCTCGCGTCCGAGGCCGGAGAGCTTGACACCTCCGAAGGGAGCTTCGGCGGTCGAGATAAGGCCGGTGTTGACGCCCACCATGCCGTACTCAAGAGCTTCCGCGACCCTGAACACCCGGGCCATGTCTTTCGCGTAGAAATAGGATGCAAGGCCGAATTCCGTATCATTGGCCTGCCGAATGACGTCTGCCTCGTCCTTGAACTTGAACAGAGGCGCGACGGGACCGAAGGTTTCTTCCCGAGCGACCGCCATCTCGGCCGTGACGTCGGCAAGTACGGTAGGTTCGTAGAATGTGTTGCCGATCGAAAGGCGCTTGCCTCCGGTGACGGTCCTGGCTCCCTTGCCCAAGGCGTCAGCCACGTGTTCTTCTACCTTTTCCAGCGCTGCCCGGTCGATCAATGGTCCGAGGATCACGCCCTCGTCAAAGCCGTTGCCCGTGACGAGCTTGCCCACAGCACCGGCCAGCTTTTCGGCGAACGCATCATAGACGCCGTCCTGCACGTAGATGCGATTTGCACAGACGCAGGTTTGGCCGTTGTTGCGGAACTTGGCGATGATCGCCCCCTCAACTGCCGCATCCAAATCCGCATCGTCGAAGACGATGAAAGGAGCATTGCCGCCAAGTTCAAGGCCGAGCTTCTTGATGGTCGGCGCCGATTGCCTGTAGAGTTCCGCACCGACTTCCGTAGAACCCGTGAATGTAAGCTTCCGGACAGTTGGGTTCGCTGTCATCTCGCCACCGATTTCTCGCGCCGAGCCGGTGATGACGCTGAATAGTCCCTTCGGAAGGCCAGCTCGCTCGGCTAGAATTGCAATGGCGACAGCCGAAAACGGCGTCTGCGACGCTGGCTTCAATACCATTGCACACCCAGCCGCAAACGCCGGCCCGGCTTTGCGAGTGATCATGGCATTCGGGAAGTTCCATGGCGTGATCGCGGCAACCACCCCAATGGGCTGCTTCATGACCATGATCCGCTTGTCGGGCTGGTGGCCAGGAATGATGTCCCCATTGATACGGCGACCTTCTTCTGCGAACCACTCGATGAAGCTTGCACCATAGGTGATCTCTCCCATGGCCTCAGCAAGTGGCTTGCCCTGTTCGAGCGTCAGGATCTTTCCAAGGTCCTCCTTGTTCTCCATCATCAATTCGAACCACTTGCGCAGCACGACACCGCGTTCCTTTGCAGTGCGTGCGGCCCACTCTATCTGCGCAATGCGAGCCGATTCAATTGCGGCGCGGGTTTCGGCCGCGCCAAGCTTCGGGACGTGCCCGATGATCTCACCGTTCGCCGGATTGTCGACCGCAATATAGTGGTCCGCGTTTGCCTGAACCCATTCACCACCGACCAAAGCCGCTTCACGGAAGAGAGATTGATCCTTGAGCTTCATTTCTTCCAACTCCTGTTGTCTTGCGCATCGTGGTGTTAGCGGGCCTCGTCGAGGATCAGGTCTGCAGCCTTTTCCGCAATCATGAAAACAGCGGCCTGCGTGTTCCCAGAAACCATGGTGGGCATGATCGAGGCGTCGGCAATGCGAAGTCCCTCGATGCCACGGACCTTGAGCGCAGGATCGGTAACGGCACCTTCGTCCACCCCCATCCGGCAGGTTCCGCAGATATGGTAGATCGTCTGGCCGTCGCGTCGGGCGAAATTAAGCCAGTCTTCATCCGTCCTGCATTCAGGACCGGGGCTCATCTCCCTGTCTCGGAAAGCGTCTAAGGGAGCCTCCTCGACGATCCTTCGAGCGACCTTCATTCCGTCCACGATAGCTCGACGGTCCTCCTCCGTTGCTAGAAAATTAGGTCGTATGGCTGGTGGCGCAAAGGGGTCGGGAGATCTGGAATGTATGGTTCCCCGCGACTCCGGCCGAAGCTGAGTGACGCCGATGGTCATTCCAGGAAGCCGATCAAGCTTACGCTCCGCTGCATTGGCGTAACTCGCATGTATGAAGAAGTACTGGACGTCGGGCCCATCCAAGCCCGGTCGGGTCCGGACGAAGCCATGGACGAGCCCGGTACCGAGCGTCAGGATGCCACTCCGCGTCGCGAAGTAGCGTGTAACCGCGAGTCCGAGCTTTAGGCCACGCGTCTGCTCGTTGAGGGTGACCGGCAGCTTCACGCGCCAATTCATCCGGGTGCAGAAATGGTCGATGTAATTTGCACCCACGCCCGGCAGAAAGTGCCGCACCTCAATCCCTAGCGGCTGCAATATCCGTGGGTCGCCTATGCCAGACAGCTCCAACAACTGCGGCGTCTGGGCAGCACCTGCGGCCAGAATGACTTCGCGTCGAGCGTGGACCTCGACGGAGCTGCTGCCCAGGCGCAGTTCGACGCCCGTCGCCCGACCGTTCTCCAGAAGAATACGCGTTACGTGCGCATTGGTTCTGACCTCGAGGTTGGGTCTGCTCATGGCAGGTTGAAGATAGGCAGCAGCCGCGCTCACCCGACGGCCACGTCGTTGGTTCACCTGATAGTAGCCGAAGCCGTCCTGACGATCTCCGTTATAGTCGGCACTGCGTTCGTAGCCCGCGCTCTCCGCCGCAGAGATGAACGCTTCGGCGATTAGCGGACGTTCCTTGACTTCAGTGACTGGCAGCGGACCACCTCGCGCACGCAAAGACGAAGCTGGGCCGTCGTAGTCTTCAAGTTTTCGGAAATAGGGGAGCACTTCCTCGAAGCTCCACCCCCGGCAGCCCTGTTGCGCCCAACCGTCATAGTCCTGCGGCTGCCCGCGTACGTAGATCATGCCATTGATCAAGGTGGAGCCACCGAGCCCCTTGCCGCGGGGAACCGAAATGACCCTGTTGCCGGTGGCCTCCTCCGGCTCGGTTTGAAAGCGCCAGTTGAAGTCCGGATTAGTGAGCAGCTTACTGAAGCCTGCGGGAATCTCGACCCAGAGGCTTCGCGCGGCCTTGCCGGCTTCCAGCAGCAGGACTGTGTACTTCCCAGATGCCGTCAGACGGTTTGCAAGAACGCAGCCAGCCGTGCCACCGCCGACGATGATGTAGTCGAATGACTCGCGATCCTGCTGCATTAGTTCACCCCCCTGATCGCTTTGGTGTGTGGGAGCGAGAAAGGAAGGATCTTGCCCGGATTGAGCAGGCCACTTGGGTCGAGCGCAGTCTTCAATGTGGAAGCGAGGCGCAGGTCGCTTTCGGGAGCAAGCCGCAGCCATTCATCCACCCGATATTGCCCCAATCCATGTTCCGCAGAGATGGAGCCCCCGTGCTTGACGACGGCATCGTGTACTATGCGGTTGATTGCCTTTTGATCGTGATCCGGTCGGAACAGGACATTGTAGTGGAGATTGCCGTCGCCCAAGTGGCCGAAGATATTGAGCCTCGCTCCGGGAGCTGCATCTACCAGAGCGGCCTCAGCATCATCCAGGAATTCGCGCAAGTGCGAAAGTGATACGGATATGTCGTGCTTCAGGCTAGGGCCGTTTCGCGCTTCCGCTTCGGTGACGTGCTCGCGCAGAGCCCAGAGCTGCCGAGCCTGCGCCTCCGATTCCGCAACAACGCCATCGATAACCCAGCCATTCTCGAACCCGCCCGCCAACACACCTTCGGCTGCGTCGCGCAGTCCGGAAAGACTGGAGGCTCCTTCAAGAAGGATGAACCAGTCACCAGTGGTGATAGGGGGCTTCAGATGCGCATGCCGGCTGACGAGATCCAGAGAGTTGGCAGAGATAAGTTCGAAAGCTGAAAGCGCTTCTCCGATCTCCTGCTGGGCGTGGCCGAACAACGAAATGGCGGCTTCAAGACTGCTAACGCTGAGGAGGGCTGTGACGGAGTGACGAGGAACGCTCACTAGCCGCAGAACTGCGGCGGTGACGATGCCCAAAGTACCCTCGGAACCGATAAACCAGTGCTTCCAGTCGTAGCCGGCATTGTCCTTGCGCAGATGGCGCAAGCCGTCTGATACACTACCATCAGCAAGAACGACCTCAAGCCCGAGCGTAATATCGCGCGTCATCCCATAGCGCAGAACATTCAATCCGCCGGCGTTCGTGGCTATCACGCCCCCGACAGTAGCGGAGCCTTCTGCTGCGATGGCGATCGGAAGCATCCGGTCCATAGTAGCCGCCTTCTCGCGAACGGTCTGGAGGATCGCACCCGCTTCTACTTCCACGGTCATGCCGATCGGATCGAGCGAGCGGATCGTCTGCATACGGTTCAGGGAAAGGACGACCTGGCCCCCAGTGGTGTCCGGGATGGCCCCGGCGGCAAGGCCGGTGTTGCCGCCTTGGGGCACGATGCTGATGCCAGAATCACCGCAAAGTCGGACGATGGCGGCCACCTGGGCTGTTGAGGCAGGGCGTACCACGCATGCTGGCACCCCCGTGGTGCTTCGCTTCCAGTCCGTCGCATAAGGTGCGGTGTCTTCTGCTGTGGTCAGGACGTATCGCTCGCCCACGATGCCCGAGAGCGCCGAGAGAAGATCGGTTCGGCTCGTCATGCCAGTGCACCCATGTGCTGCGCCATCAGCACGATCTGGGACTCCAGCATTGGTTTGCCGGGAAAGATCCTGCACCCTTTCGCCTTCGCCGCCTCAAGCAGTGGTGTCATGGCGGGTTCCATGATGGCATCCGCGACAAGCTGATCCCGATGAAGCTGTGAGAGGTCTAAGGGTGGCTCATCGCCGGAACGCATTCCCAGCGACGTCCCGTTGACGACCAGTGCATGGTCCGCAACCCGCTGAGCATTGGTTGCGACCGTAAGAGCCGGATATGCAGCTTTAAGGCGTTCGGTAAGGCTCACTGCACGCTTCACGGTCCGATTTGCGATTGTGATGTGGGTCACTCCTGCCTCGGCGAGGGCGAATGCGATGGCGCTGGAAGCTCCCCCCGCGCCCGCAACATAGGCCCTCATCCCTGCCGGATCCGCGCCTCCAACACGCAAGGCTTCAACAAAGCCGATACCGTCAAGCATGGCCCCGACCATGCGACCGTCAGGCTCGCGGCGAACGCAATTGACGGCGCCGATGTTGTGCGCAGCGTTCGTGACCTCGTCACACAGCGCGAGCATGTCCGTCTTGTGCGGCACCGTCGCAATGAAGCCCCCGAAGTTCTCCATACGCCGCAGACCATCAACAAGCTCCTTCAAGCCATCCGGTTTGACATGAAATGGCACGAGCACCGCATCCACGTCCTTCGACTTCAGCAGGGCGTTCATCACTTCCGGCGTCTTCACATGATAGATGGGATCGGCGAGAATGCCGTAGATGCGGGTGCGTCCTGTGACTGGCGGCAAGAAGCTCCGGTAGAGCTCATTGTGATCCGCGGCGATCGGAGAGGTCATGAGAGGATCCTATGCATTGCCTTGTGCGACACGTCTCGGCGTGCCTCAGGTCATGTACAGGCCACCGGCAACGTCGATGGTCTGGCCAGTCACAAAGCTTGCTTCTGGCGAGGTAAGGTAGAGGGCAAGATCGGCAACTTCCTCGGGGGCGCCCAATCGCCCCATCGGCGTCATTCGCACCTGTTCCTCGTTGACTTCGCCGGCGACGGCGCGAACCATAGGGGTTTCGATGCGGCCCGGCGCTATGGCATTGACCCTGACTCCGAAGGGTCCGAGTTCTGCGGCAAGATGCTTCGTAAAGCCGATCAGGGCAGATTTCGTTGCGGCATAGTGGCAAGCTACGATGGGCGAGTATGTCTTGCCTGCAACCGAAGACATGTTGACGATCCAGCCGGCATTCGCCTCCCGCATGCTGGGGGAAAGCGCACGGATAGTATTGAAGCAGCCCGAAAGATTGACGGCGATGACCCGGTTCCACTCCGCTGAATCCATCTCCCAGACCTTGTGTGCGATGCCTTCATGCTTCGGCGAAATCCCGGCGTTGTTCACGACAGTGTCGAAGGGGCCGCCGATCCGGCCTGCCGCATCCCCGAGTGCCTTCTCTACGGACGGATAATCCGCGACATCCAGCACCAAGGGGATGGCACCGCCCTTGCCGTCAGCTTCGATCAGCCGGACCGTTTCATTGATGTCGGCTTCGTTCATGTCAGCAACGCCGACCATAGCGCCACGTGCTGCGAAGCGCTGCGCAATGGCCCGACCGATGCCGCGCCCTGCGCCGGTCACCAGAACGCGGCGTCCAGCATGGCTCGGCCTGTAGGCGATTTCTTCCGGATTGATTTCTCGATGAGACATTTCAGATTCCCAGATATGCTTGACGGACATGGTCGTTGTGGAGCAGCGCATCGGACGTGTCGGCAAGGACGATCTCCCCGTTCTCGAGCACATAGCCCCTGTCAGCCGCCTTCAGTGTGTGGAAGACGTTCTGCTCGACGATCAGGACGGTTGCCCCTGTCTTCACAATCGTCTCGATGACATCGAACACCTGCGTGACGATGATCGGGGCAAGTCCGAGAGAAGGCTCGTCGAACATCAGGAGTTTGGGTCGAGCCATCATGCCACGGGCGATTGCGACCATCTGCTGTTCGCCGCCTGACAATGATCCGGCTTTCTGGGCAAGACGCTCGCGCACTCGCGGAAACAGCGACAGGACCTCCTCCAGAGCAGCGTCCTTGTGTTGCCGCGCCGCCTTCCGATAAGCGCCCATCAAAAGGTTTTCCTGGACCGTCATGTCCGGGAAAAGCTGACGCCCTTCCGGGATCAAGGTGATGCCTCGATCAACCATCTCGTGCGAGGAAAGCCGGGTTACATCCTCACCTTCGAAGGTGATCTTGCCTGCGGTTGGGCGGATCAGACCGGCAATGGTACGAAGGGTGGTTGTCTTGCCAGCGCCATTTGCGCCCACAATGGTGACGACTTCCCCGGCCTCCACGGCCAGCGAGATATCGTGAAGAATGGTTGTCGGGCCGTAGCCGGCGTGAATGTTCTCAAGCCTGAGCATCGATGAATTCCTTTCCAAGATAGGCCTCGACGACCACTGGATCCTTGACCACCTCGCGAGGCTCGCCCTCGGCGATGATCTTGCCGGAATTCAGAACGATCACGCGATCCGAGAGGGACATCACCGCCTGCATGACGTGCTCGATGGCAACGATGCTGACGCCGCTGTCGCGGATGGACTTCATCAGGTCGATCGCCCGGCGAACATCCGTCTGGTTGATCCCCGCCATCACTTCGTCGAGCAAGAGGATGCGTGGCTTCATCGCCATGACACGAGCGACTTCCAGCCGCTTCAAACCGCCTATCGTCAACCCGCGTGCCTCGGCATCGAGCCAGGGGCCAAGTCCCATCCGCTCAGCCGTCTCACGCGCAACTTCGCGGGCTTCTTCGACATCGGAATATCGATGGAACGCGCCGACCATGATGTTCTCTTCAACGGTCATCGCGGCGAATGGCTGGACGATCTGGAAGGTGCGGCCGACGCCAATCGTTGCGAAGTCGCCAGGAGTAGCAGGACTTTGCCAGCTACCGTCGGCGGCGCGAACAGTTACCGATCCGCTATCTGGTTTCAGGAAGCCCGAAATCATGTTGAAGACGGTTGTCTTGCCTGCACCATTTGGGCCGATCAACCCGAGAATTTCTCCTTCCCGGAGCGTGAATCCGACGTCGTTGGTGACATGAAGGCCGCCGAAATGCTTTTGCAGGTGCTCCACACGCATGACGTCGGAACCGATCGGTGCCCTCTGGCCTGCGTCTGGCGTAGCCGCGCTTGCGGCAATCGTGCCTGCCGACACGCCCCGCTCTCGCCTCTGCTTCGTGAAGCGAGAGATCAGTCCCATCAGGCCATTCGGCATGAACAGAACGACCAGCATCAAGACGACGCCATAGACGAAGCCGTGGAGGCCAAGCGCATGGGCCCCAAGCCAACCACGCGCGAGTTCGCTGATGGGTACGAGAAGAACAGCGCCGAGGAGGGGACCGAACACGGTTCCCAAGCCGCCGATCAGGGCAAACATCGCGATCTGGATCGACGTTTGCAGTGAAAACATCGCAGCGGGCTCGATGAATGTCAGATACATGGCATGAAATGTACCGACAAAGGCCGTGAGTGCGGCAGATACCGCAACGGCTGCGAGCCGCACCCGTATCGTTCCAACGCCAGCGGCCAGTGCGGCCGACTCTCGCTCGCGGGTCGCAACGAGGTAGAAGCCCATCCTGTGCGAGCGGATCCACCAGGCGACCGCCAGCGTCAGCAGAAGCAGACCGAACGCGATGAGCAATTGGGGGAGCCGGTCCCGAAAGACCATCCATTCCCAACCGATCTGCAAAGGGATCATCAATCCAGTTGCGCCACCAGTGAGTTCACGCCAATGAAGGGCGAGAACCCGGAACACTTCCAGAAAAGCAATGGTAGCAAGAGCGAAGAAAGGACCGTGCAGGCGGAAGCAGGGATAGCTGATGATTACTGCGGCCACGACGGCTATCGCAGCGCCGGCGAACATCCCGATCCACGGACTGATCCCCATGTTCATCAAGATGACACCGGTGTAGGCGCCAATCCCGTAGAAGATGGCATGGCCCAACGAAAGCTGGCCGGCAAAGCCACCCACAATGTTCCAGGCTGTTGAAAGGGCAGCGAAGATGCAGATCGTGATGAAGATATGGTAGACGAACTGGTTGCCGACCATGACGGGGATGAGGAGCAGCGATGCAAGGATCACCGCAAGGGGGATGGCCTTCAGCATCCAGCCATTGGAGGCTGCCTGCGGTCTGGGGGAAGTGGAGGAAATATCTGTCATGGCGACACGTGCGATAGGTTGAGACGCGAGCTGAACAGGCCCGACGGCTTCAGGATGAGGATCAAGAGGAACACGCCAAAGACGGCGACCTCACGAAGGTCGGAGCCGATGTAAAATCCCGCAAAGCTGTCGATCAGGCCGATGATCATGGCGCCAGCAAAGGCCCCTCCGATCGATCCAAGACCTCCCAGAACGACCACGACGAACGCGGTCAGGACGAAATATGTGCCGATACCAGACGAGGTTGGATAGAGCGGGGCGATGAGGACCGAGGCGACTCCCACACAGGCTGCGCCGATGCCAAAGGTCAGGATGTAGATCCAATTGACATTGATACCCATCAGCTGAGCAGCCGCGCGGTTTTGGGCGACGGCGCGGATGGCACGCCCGGTCTGGGTGCGCGAAAGGAAAAACTGGAGAACCACGACAACTGCAATGGAAGCAACTAGGATGGCGACCTGGCCCGAGAGCAGGCGTACAGGACCGAGCTGCAGAGGAGTTCGGAGTCCACTTGCCGGCGTGCTAGCGATGTCGGCACCGAAGACCAACAGCGCCAGGTTGATAAGCGCGGTCGAAAGTCCAACAGTAGCGAAGATCTGTATGTGATCGTCGTCGGCAGACATCAGGGGCTGTATCAGGAACCGCTGTGTCACGGCGCCCAGCAGAAAGAGGGCCGGTGCAACGAGAATAACCGTCGCAAATGGGTGGATCCCCATCCAGGTCGTCAGGACGTAAGTCAGATACATGCCCACCATGAGGAATTCCCCGTGGGCGAAGTTGACGACTTTGACGATGCCGAAGATCAAGGTCAGGCCCACGGCGACGATGGCGAATAGACTGCCGAGCATGATCCCGTTGGTGAGAACTTGTAAGAAAGTGTTCATTGGCCTCTCCAGAACAGAAAGGTGCCGGGCGGTGACCGCCCGGCACGTCAGAAGGGCTTACTCACCCAGCTTGATTGGCGTCATGGCAGCGGAATCCGGGAACACGGTGACCAGCTTTCCATCCTGCCACTGCATTCCCATCATTTCAGCGCGTTCGTTCTGATTGTCGTCGCCGAACTTGAAGCCATAACCGGCAGCGGTGACGCCAGCCTCGATGTCGATGGCCTTCACGGTGTCGACGATGGTGTCCGGCTCAAGGTCGGAGGCTTTTCCAAGGGCTTCAAGAATGACTTTTGCGCCCACATAGTTGTTCAGGGAATGTCCCGAACGGGGAGCCGAGCCGTATTTCTTCTGATACGCCTCAACGAACTGTTCCAGCCCAGGCGTGTAGCTCGTGTTGACAGTGTATTGGGTGAAGTCGACGTCCAGTACGCCTTCGATCACGTCATGGCCGACTGCGTCCGCGGTAGGTTGCATCGAGTAGCCGCCGCCGCCGCCAATGATGGCGGAAGGCTTGTACCCCGCCTCGTTCGCCTGCTGCAGAAAGAGAACCGAGTCGTTCTGGTAGGACGTCTGAAGAACGATATCGACCTCTCGGTTCTTCAGGTCGAGCACCAGGGACGACATGTCCACGATAGCCGCGGGATAGGCCTGGGTCGTCACGATGTTGAGACCGGCTTCTTTGGCGTAGGCGTTCTGCCGCTCGGCAACGGATGTACCGTAGCTGGAGTCTTCGTGGATGATCGCGATCTTCAAGTCAGCCGGCTCTTTGCCGATACCGGGTCCGACTTTCTCTACCACCATCTGAATGATCATCTTGGCCATGTCGTCAGCGGTGGGATTAGTACGGAAGAGGTATTTCATGCCGCGCCCGGTGACTTCCTCGGCCACAGCACCAAGCTCGAAGTAGGGAATACCAGCCAGCTCGGTCACCTGGCTGGCTGCAATCGAGCGTGCAGATGAATAGGTGCCAAAGATGGCTTTGACGCCTTCGAGCGAAGTCAGGCGCCGCGCCTCGCCGATTGCCTGGTTGTTGTCGACCGCATCACCTCGCACCAAGGTTATCTGTTCACCTTGAATGCCGCCGGCGGCATTGATTTCTTCTACGGCCAGTTCAAGACCACGCGCACTCTCTTCACCCAAAAGGGCGAGCTGTCCGCTGAACGGGTAAAGCGAGCCGAATTTGACTTCGGCTTGCGCCGCGGTTGCGGTCAACGCCAGAGCGATGGCAGTAGTCTTCATTAGGTACGACAGTTTCATTGTTTCCTCCCGTGAAAACGTCGTTGCTGATGGGTCTGTAGGTTAGTAGTTCAGGGCTTCCTTGCCTTCGAAGCTGGTGATTGGAGGATAGGCCCGCTGGTCGGTGATGACGTCCAGTACCGTCGTCTGTCCGCTTGCTAGCGCATTCTTCAGCGCAGGCAGGAAGTCCGATGGCTTCTCAACACGGATGCCGTCGCAGCCAACGGCACGCGCGATTGCCGCGTGATCGACGGCTTCGAAGTCACATACGTCTGTAAAGTCGCCGAAGAGGCTAAGCTCTGCGTGTTTCTGATATCCCAGAATCTGGTTGTTGAGCACGACCACCACGACTGGCAGCTTCATGCGCCGCGCGGTTTCCAGTTCCGACCAGACATGGCCGAAGCCGCCGTCGCCCGTAAGGCAGATCACGGGTGCATCCGGCCGGGCCGTCTTCGCACCGATTGCGTAGGGTAGCCCCCAACCGAGCCCTGCAATGCCTCGCGGCGTGAGAAAGCGCTGCCCGGCCTTTTGGGCCGTAAGGAAGTTTGCGATCCAGATCGACGAGTAGCTTGCATCGGCAACCGTGATGGTCTCCGGGGTCAGAACAGCGTCGATGTCGGCAAGAATACGCTCCGGGCGAAGAGGAGCCGCATCCATGTCGACGAGACGCTTCATGTCTTCGTCGTGGGCCGTGCGTCCGCTGGCGATAGTGGCTTCTAGCCTCGAGCGTCTCGACGCAACGGCCGAGAGGTCCCGCTTCCTCAGCTCGGCTTCCAACGCAGCAAGCGTCAGCTTGGCATCCCCGACCAGGCGGAGAGCCTCATAGTTTCGACCAACTTCGCTGCTCTCGATGTCAATATGGATATAGGTGGCGTTCTTCGGGTAGAGCGACCAGCTATCCGTACCGTTCTGGTTCGTCCGGTTGCCAACGAGGATGACGACGTCGGCTTCAGTGACCAATGAGCGCAGGTGGGATGAGCGGCCCCGCGGCGCCATGAAGTAGCCTACGACGCCTACGGAAAGTGGGTTGCCCTCGGCCACCGCGCCTTTGCCCATGACCGTGGTCGCAACTGGAAGGCCGAGCGCTTGCACGGCTTCCAGTTGCGCCCACGCCTGGGAGGAATGTACCCCGCCACCGGCGATGACGATCGGCGCCTTGGCAGCGGCAATCAGGTCGGCTGCGGCCGCTATCCGTTCCGGATCAGCGACAGTCCGGTCGAGCGGGAAGGCGCCGAGCGAGGCCGAACGTTGCGGCGCCGCAGGATCAAGATCAGGTCGCTCGTCCAGCACATCGAGTGGCACCAGCAGCACCGCAGGACCGGCGCGACCGCTGGCGGCTGCCGTAAACGCCATGTCGACGTAGTCATCGATGCGTTGAGGATCGGCGACCCGGCGCACCCATTTTGCGACCCCGCCAAACAAGGCGAAATGATCGAGTTCCTGGAAGGCGTTCTTGTCGGTGAACCGGCGCGACACATCTTGTACGATTGCCACCATAGGAATTGATGCCTTGAATGCTTCAGCAAGACCTGGAACGAGAAGCGTGGCCGCAGGCCCGTTTTGGGCAGTGACAACGGCAACCTTGCCAGAGGTGCGGGCATAGGCGTCCGCCATGGCAGCGCCTGCATTCTCCGTGCGATAGCCGATCTGGCGGATCCCATAGTCCGGGGCCGCGAGAAATAGTGCGGAGGGAATGCTCTGACCGAAGATTTCCTTCACGCCATGCCTTTGAAGTGCAGCCGCCAGAAGATGGGCTCCGGTCATGTTGCTGCCGGCGGACTTGACCGGATGATTGGCGACCATGTTCATGCCTTTGCTCCCTGTTGTGGCGTGTCTTCGCCGTTCGGCATGGAAAGAACGATCTTCCCAATATGTGCGCCCGTATCCATGCGGGCATGTGCATTTCGGACGTCTTCGAAGGCGAAGACGGAATCGATTAGCGGCTTCACCTTGCCTGCCTGAATGAGTGGCAGGACCTTTTCGCGTAGCGCTTTGGCGAGCTTCGCTTTCATTTCGATTGGACGAGCACGAAGCGTGGATCCGGTGAGGGTGACGCGCTTCATCAGCAGTGGCGTGAAGTCCACCTCCGCTTTCGCGCCTCCGAGGAAAGCGATCTGCGCGATCCTGCCATCAACGGCAACCGCTTCCAAGTTGCGGGCGATATAGTCACCGCCAACCATGTCCAGGATGACATCCGGACCACGCCCATCGGTTAGACGTCGACTTTCGCTGACGAAGTCCTGCGTTCGGTAATTGATCGCCGCGTCCGCTCCCAGGTCGAGGCAGGCCTGGCATTTTTCGTCCGAGCCCGCCGTTGTGATCACTTGCGATCCTAACGCCTTCGCCAGCGATATAGCCGTAGTCCCGATCCCTGATGTGCCGCCGTGGATCAAGATCGTCTCACCCGCTGCCAGGCGAGCCCGTTCGAAGACATTGCTCCACACCGTAAAGAACGTTTCCGGGAATGCGGCAGCCTCAGTGAAGTCAAGGCTGTCTGGAACTGGTAGCGTGGCCCCCTCCTGAACGATCGCCCAATCTGCATAGGCACCGCTATGAACGAGTGCCATCACTCGATCACCCTGCTTGAATTCACGGACGTCCGGGCCAACCGCTTCCACCGTACCGGCAAGCTCCAGTCCCAGAACGTCAGAAGCTCCGGGAGGTGGTGGGTAGTTGCCCTGCCGCTGCATGACATCGGGCCGATTGATGCCCGCAGCACGGACACGTACCAACATCTCTCCAACACCAGGATTCGGGCATGGACGGTTGACCAATTCCAGAACCTCCGGTCCACCCGGCTGTCTGGAAATTACGGCTCGCAAAGTAGAGGTCATACGTGTTGTCCTTCAGGAATTAGGAGGACCTTGACGGCCTCTCGGCTGCGGGCGAGTTCGAACCCCTCGGCGGCTCGTGAAAGGGGGAGGCGGTGTGTCGCTAGAGTCGACAGAAGGTGTGTGTGTTCAGCCAAGAGCAAGATTGCCTCCAGGAGCGCCTCATTGGTCGTGTCATGAGCTGCTCGGAGTTGCTTCTTCTCACGCACAAACCGGGTGAGGTCGAGCTCCAGAGGACGCGAGTGAATGCCTGCTACGACGAAGATGCCGCTGGAACGAAGAATGGCGAGACCTTCCGCCACAGACGTGCTGATGCCAGTGGCTTCCAGGACGCGGTCAACCGGCCGACCAAAATGTCGTTGAACCGCTTCAGCGAGTGTTTCAGTTGCGAGATCTACGGTGCCAGCAATGCCAAGATCCCGCGCATGTTGCAGGCGCACATCATCATTGAAACCAGCGATCAACACGTCGGCGCCGCGTTGGGATGCGACGAAAGCCATACCAAGTCCGATTGGACCAGGGCCTAGAACGACAACTCGGTCACCGTCCGAAATCTCCGCGACATTCACGGCGTGAACCGAAACCGCAAGCGGTTCTGCCAATGCAGCGATATCTAATGGAAGATTATCGGGCACCTTTCGGCAGTTGAACGCGGGGACGGTGACACGCCCGGCGAAGGCACCATCAACGTGAAGGCCGATGATGCGCCGATCGGTGCAATCCTGAGGGCGTTCGGACGAACATGCGAGGCACTTGCCACAGGCGATCGTAGGCCAGCATACCACTCTGTCACCTATCTCAATATCGAGGACGCCTGCACCGACACCCTCGACGACGCCAGAGAACTCGTGCCCCAGCGTCAGGGGCAGGCATGCTTCCATGAACTCGTAGCCTGGCGTCCACTCATAGGCGTGAATGTCGCTGCCACAGATCCCGGCTGCCGCCACCGCGACAGTCGCCATGCCTGCTGCTGGCAAAGTGGGCTCGGGGATTGTAACGATATCGGCGCCGAAAGCCGGCGTCGTCTTACGAAAGGCAAGCAAATGTCACTCCTCCGACCGCACCTTAATTGGACCTCCTCGTCCAAGTTCATGCGAGAAATAAGCTTCGCTTGAACATCTTTGGTGCTATATGTAATTTGTTATAACACTTTTTCTTAAAGGATCTCGGGTGTCAAGACGGCTGGTGCAGAATTATGAGCAGACCGGGGAGGGGGGGGACTGGGCTCGCCCGCTCGTCAAGGAAAACCTGAGCGAAAGGGCTTACTCTGACCTCAAGAACGCGCTCATGCACGGCAAGTTGAAGCCGGGCGAGCGATTAAGATTGCGCCCGATGTCGGCGCGTTTTGGGATCAGCGCGACCCCCATGCGCGAAGCCTTGCTGCGCCTCGTCAGCGAGAAGACGCTCACTTTGGACGCACGAGGCACCGTCGTCGTTCCCACCTTGAGCCTAGAGGAGCTTGTTGAGATCCGCAGTATCCGCGTCGATTTGGAGGGACGGGCGGCTGCGGCGGCGGCCGAACGCGCCACGGAAGCCGAGATCAACACCTTAGAAGCGATTCATTCAGAAATATCGGAATGTCATCGCCTTCAACAATTCGAACGGGCAATCGTTCTGAACACGGAGTTCCACCTCGGGCTCTGCCGTTCAGGGCGAATGCCCATCACCTACGATATCGTGGAAGGCCTGTGGATGCGCTGTGGCCCGATCTTATCACACCTGTACGACGGTGGCTTGCCCGACTGGGAACCGCATCCGCACAAGAGGATCATCGCTGCACTGAAGGCCGGTGATGCAGCGGCAGCCGAGGCCGCCATCAAGGAAGATATTGTCCGAGGCGGACAAGGGCTTCTTGCGCATGTGAAGGCGGCGGACAAAACGGATTGATGGAGCACCTGTTCGCTGAAGGCGCATTCCTGCGGGCATGACCAACGCGGTAGGGTCCCCAGCCAATCGTGAGGATACTCAATCTTCCGCCAGAACCGTCAGACTCTCAGCGGTCAAATCAAGCAAGTAGCTGCAATGACGTCACTTTTCTTGGTGGGGAATTGTGGCGATTGAAGTGGAGGAGTGGGTCCAAAAACGGCTTGCCTGGGCAACCTGGATTCTCACATGATTTCAAGGGCTTATCGAGTGGGCCTTGAAAGTCTCTTTGTTTTCCAATCGCGAGCGACCTTGGATGCCACCTTTGTGCCCTGGCTTTTGGCATCAGTCAACAGGGCGGGCGAGCGGCTATAATTTCCGCGTGCGGACGTGATGATTGTGGTCAGGCGGCCATAACAAGCCCTGCGGCCTCGCGCCTTCAACGCAGACTTTGTAGTGGCACAGTATGGGACTGACCCGCACACGTGGCCATCCTGCAAAGCTTCTGTGTCCCACAACTTGAACGTTGACCTTTCGCCAAACACACGACCATGATCGCTCATCGTTTCATGACGTGAATAAAACTTGATACATGGCTGAGCCTTACCAACTCCTGCTGCAGAGTTGCGTTTCGATCGACCTGGAAGTTGATCCTGCAACCGCAAGCATCTTCGCTTTTGCAGCGGTGCGAGATGATAATCGTCCCCCGATCCTGGCAAAAAAACGCGATCTCGTGATAGCCCTCGACCGCTTGGAAACAGAAGCAACCGAAGGTGTGAATCTGCTCGGCCACAACATACTTCGGCATGACTTGCCTCATCTGTTCGCGGTGCGGCCTGGGTTGGCGAATCTTCTGCGATCACCGATAGACACTTTATGGCTCAATCCCCTCGCATTTCCGCGCAATCCCTACCATCACTTGGTCAAGCATTACCATGACGGGCGTCTGCAAGCGGGTCATGTCAACGATCCTGAACTGGATGCGCGACTGGTGTTTCAGGTGCTGCGCAATCAACTCGCGGCTTTGACGCAGCAGAACGCCGACCAGCCCGATGCCATTGCGGCCTTTCATTTCCTTGCGACGAGGACGGAGAATTCAGGTGGGTTCGACGCAGTGTTTCGGGAGGTTCGCGGGGCTCACGCACCCGATCCTCTTGCAGCACAAGAAGCGATTTCCCGGCTTCTGGCGGGTCGCGCCTGCCAGAGAAGGCTCGAGCAGACGCTGGACCGTCTTTCTAATCCTCAGCTCGGTTGGCCGATGGCCTATGCTTTGTCCTGGATACTGGTCGCGGGCGGGGATTCCGTCATGCCGCCTTGGGTACGGGCGCAGTTCCGCGAGGCTGCGCTAATCGTGCGGCATCTACGGGACACCAATTGCAATAGCTCGGATTGTACTTGGTGTAGCGAGAACAACGATCCTGTCCGTGCGCTGTCGCGCTGGTTCGGGTTCGATGCCTTCCGCGCTGAGCCAGTCGATGACATGGGTCGCAGCCTGCAGGAGCGGATCGTCGATGAGACGATGCGCGGGGCAAGTGTTCTCGGTATTCTACCGACCGGCACCGGCAAATCGGTCTGCTATCAAATCCCCGCACTCTCAAAGTTCGACAAGACCGGCGCGATGACGGTGGTAATCTCGCCGCTGGTCGCATTGATGGCGGATCAGGTGCAGGGCATGGCGCGGGCAGGGATATCCTCTGCCGTAACGGTCAACGGCATGCTTTCGATGCCCGAGCGTCAGGATGCACTGGATCGTGTGCGCATGGGAGAGGCTGCGATGCTGCTGATCTCACCCGAGCAGTTGCGCAGCAACTCGGTGAGATCCGTCCTGGCACAGCGCGAGATCGGGCTATGGGTGCTGGACGAAGCGCATTGCGTGTCGAAGTGGGGCCACGATTTCCGACCTGACTACCGTTATGTCAGCCGCTTCATCAAGGAATCTTCGGGCGATGAAACGCCCGCTCAGGTGCTCTGCCTGACCGCCACCGCGAAGCCAGAAGTGGTGCGGGACATACGAGATCATTTCAAGTCATGGCTCGGACGCGAACTTCTGCTGCTGGACGGTGGCGCAGTGCGCACCAATCTCAGTTTCGAGGTCCGGGCAACGCAGCGCGGCACCAAGCTGGCGGACATTCTCGATGTGATCGAGACAAAGCTACCACAGGAGGGGGCTTCTGGTGCCGTGGTCTACTGCGCCACCCGAAGCGAGACACAGCGAGTAGCCGAGTTCCTCAAGCAGCAGGGTCTGCCGGCGGAACGGTTCCATGCCGGGCTGACACCTGAGGAGAAGGGTGACATTCAGGAACGATTTCGCGTCGGCGAGCTGCGAATTATTGCTGCGACCAACGCCTTCGGCATGGGGATCGACAAGCCCGATATCCGATTGGTGGTTCATGGCGACATTCCCGGATCACTGGAGAACTATCTGCAGGAAGCGGGGCGAGCCGGCCGTGACCGTGCCCATGCCAATTGCGTTCTGCTCTTCACCGAGGAGGACGTCGAGCGCCAGTTCTCGCTTTCTGCCCGCTCGCGTCTGGCCCGGCACGAAATCGGCGCGATCCTGAAGGCCCTGCGGCGGCTTGACGAGCGGTCGAAAAAGACTGGCACAGTCGTTGCCACCTCGGGCGAAGTCGTGCGAGCTGAACGCGATCAGGAATTTGAACGCGACACCAACACCGACGACACCAGGGTGAAGACCGCGGTGTCATGGCTGGAGGAAGCCACGCTGCTGAGCCGCGAGGAGAACAAGGTTCAGGTATTCCCCTCATCGCTCAGGATCCGCAACCTGGAAGAAGCCGAGGCGATCCTGACCAGAGCCGCCATCACCGGAACCCGTCGTAAGCAGCTTCTGGATATCACGCACCACTTGATGAACACGCCGCCCGATCAAGGCATTTCCACCGACGAGCTGGCCGGGATCAGTGGACTCACAGGTGGTATGCTGAACAAGGCATTGGCAGATCTCGAGGCGCTCGGGATCGCCCGCAACGACGTCGTGGTCACGATATTTGTCCATGTTGCGGTGGACGGTCATTCGCAGCAGCGTCTGAAGCAGGCCGCGCAGCTTGAAACGGCGCTGATCGCCCTGATGCGGGAGGCCGCCCCGGATGCGGAAGGTGCCGGAGACATTCCTTTGCATCTGGCTGAAACCTGCCAGTTGCTCCGTAACCAGGGGCACAACGCAGTGCGGCCCGACATCGTGGAAAAGCTATTGCGCAGCATGGGCCGCGATGGGCGCGATCAGGATGGTGGCAAGGGCAATCTGCGACTGCGCAAGGCTTCGCGCAACACGTTGATGGTCACGCTGCAACGGTCCTGGCAGGCGTTGGAACAGACCGCAACCCTGCGTCAGCAGGGGGCGGAACGATTGTTAGGGCACCTTCTGGGTAAGTTGCCGAAGGGTAGCCGCGGCAAGGACATCCAGGTCGAAACCACGATGGGTGACCTGCTCGCCACCCTGACAGGAGACGCGCTGCTGCGCGGCAGCGGCATTCAGGACATGACAAAACTGATGGAACGCGCACTCCTGTGGCTGCACGAGCAGGAAGTGGTGGCACTCGGCAAGGGACTGACGATTTTTCGGCAAGCGATGACGGTTCATTTGAACCCCTCGGGCGGCCAGTTCACCGTGAAGGATTTCAAACCGCTTGAGGATCACTACGCGGAGCAGACAATCCAGACCCATGTGATGGCGGCCTATGCAGAAAAGGGCCTTGCTGCGATGGAACAGGCGCTGCGGCTGTCCGAGGACTACTTTGTGCTGGAGCGCGACGCCTTTCTGCGCCGCTGGATGCCCGGCAAGGTTGGTGAGATCCGGCGTCAGACTACTGGCAGCTCTTGGAAGACGATCGTCGAGGCGCTGAAGAATCCGGTCCAGCAGGAAATTGTCGCTGACGACCGCGAACAAACAAGCGTCCTGGTTCTGGCAGGGCCGGGCTCGGGCAAGACGCGCGTTCTGGTGCATCGCATCGCCTACCTGATCCGTGTCCGTCGTGAGGACCCGCGCGGCATCCTCGTGCTGACCTACAACCGTCATGCCGCTGCCGAGATACGCATCCGGCTGCGGCATCTGATCGGCGATGATGCGGCTGCGGTGACCATATCCACCTGCCACGCATTGGCGATGCGACTGGTGGGGGCGAGCTTTGCCGGAACGGCAAGCGAGACGTCCCCCGACTTCGATGGGATCGTTATGGAAGCCGTGCGCCAGTTGAACGGGGAAGGACTGAGCAAGCCGGAGGCTGAAGCACAACGTGATACACTAATTCAAGGCTTCCGCTGGATCCTGGTAGACGAGTATCAGGACATTGGCCCCGAGGAATATGCTTTGATCTCGGCCGTCGCAGGCCGCTCGATTGACGATAAGGAGCTTAGGCTCAGCCTGTTTGCGGTGGGCGATGATGATCAGAATATTTACGCTTTCGCGGGGGCGTCCATCCGCTTCATCCGTCAGTTCGAAGCCGACTACAGCGCACGACCGATGTTCCTAGTCGAGAACTATCGCTCGACTGCGCACATCGTTGCTGCGGCCAATGCAGTCATCGCGCCGGCCGCCGCCCGTATGAAAGCCGGTCACGACATTGCCATCGATCGCAAGCGCAGCAAGGCTCCGCCGGGCGGCGAGATGGAGGCACTCGATCCGGTGGCCCGTGGGCGTGTGCAAGTGCTGGACTGCCCATCCGGCGATAATGCGCAGGCGATGACCGCGATCGATGAACTCGTGCGACTATCGCGCCTTGATCCGGAGTGGAGTTGGTCGCGTGCGGCAATCATCGCTCGCGACTGGCGGAGGTTGGCTCCGGTTCGCGCTTATGCCGAAACGCTGGGCATTCCGGTGGAGATGGCTAACGAGAGCCTGCCCAGCATCTGGCGTCTGCGCGAAATGCAGCAGTTCATCGACGTCCTACGCCGCGATAATACACGTCTGCTGGGTGTCCGTGATCTGGTGGGCGTGCTGAACGCGATACCGTCCAATCGCTGGACTGATCTGATTGGCGAAGGCATTGCCGCTTTGGCAAAAGAGCTAGCGAACAAAGCCATGCCTGTGCCTGATCTTGTCGAGTGGTTCGCCGAATGGAGCAATGACGCCCGCGGCGATCAGCATGGCCTGTTGCTGTTGACGGCGCATCGGGCGAAAGGCCTGGAGTTCGACGATGTCGTCATCCTGAATGGCGGTTGGGACCGGCCCTCCAAGGGCGAGGATGCCGACGCGCCGCGGCGACTCTTTTATGTGGCGATGACGAGAGCGCGACGTAGCCTTTCCATATTGGCCGATGGACAGCATCCTTTCGTGCCGCACGGCGAAGAGTATGTGCTGCGTCGCGCCGCGCCAACCATTGCTGATGCCGTCGATTTTCCCGCTGCGCTATACCAAGTGCCGAACCTCAAAACTGTGGACCTGTCGTGGGCCGGACGCCTCGGGGCCGGTCATCCCTCGCTTGCCGCAATCTCGGCGGCAAAGGTAGGAGACCGACTTCAGATCGTGCGCGATGGCCCCACTTGGATGATACAAGATTCTCGGGGACAAGCGCTCGGACGCATGGCCAAAAGTTGGTCGCCTCCCGAAGGTCTCAACTTCCTCCGCGGCGAGGTCGGTGCCATCGTACGGTGGCGCAGGGCCGACAACCGGGAAGAGTTCCGGGCGCATCTTCAACGAGATGTTTGGGAGGCGGTCGTGCCGGAGCTTGTGTTCGGACAAGAGATCAGGCTTGAGCCCGTTTGAGACCTTCGATTACTGAAGCGGAAGCAATTTCCGCTTTTGGCCTGAAGTTTACCCTCCCGCGGTCATCGCGGGGATGGTCGCTTCCGCGCCCCATTCCGGCCGTTCAAGTATCCTTAGCTGGTCCTGAAAGCAGACCTCGTCCGCAACACGCTACAGCCGGATGAGTGACGACCTTCGAATTCGCACGGCTGTATTGCGTGAAAAACTACTCCATCGCGCACAGAATGATGTGCGCATCTATTGGGGGATATGTGCAATGGCGGATGCGGACGCTGAGTCGGACAAGCAACAGCTAAAGGATGCTGTTCGCTCAATCATTCTTGTGCAAGGCAATGAGTTTATCAAAGAGCTATTGCGCAAGCACAAGCTACAGATCGGCACGAAAAAGGCCGACTTCTCTAAGAACATCCTTGCGGCCATCGACGCCGGAACGTTGACGAGGCCGATGATCGAGGACTGGCTCTCCGAGGTAGAGGGTTGGGGTAACCAACACATTATCTCTTCAAGCCACCCACGGTGCCTAAGGCGGAAATCAGGGGGAAGTTCGAGAAATCTGATTTCGCCAAGCTCATCGACACGGCTGTCAGCTACGAGTTCCCCAAGGACCTCGAACTTAGCGCTGTTTCGCTAACAGCCGACCACCTTTTCATCTCCTGGCACAAGGGCGCGGGCGGGTGGGAACGAACGCCGTCGAAGGACTTCGAACGGATAGAGGATGAGGAGCGCTACAAGTACCAAGCCTATCGAGAGCGGTTCGACCGTTCCGTGGTTCGCTTCGCCTGGCGCTTCACGGACCCGTTCTGCGCGGTGATGATCCAGCTGGCCGCGGAGGGTGACGCCCATACACCCATACATCTCCACGTACGCGACGATCTCAAGCACATCGGGCTCTTCGATGCGAACCCGGAGCGCATCCAGCTGAGTCAAGCATTCAAGAAAATGACCCTACAAAACGATACGTTGGTCCAATCAACCCGAATGATGACGGACGGCGGCCACGTCGACGTCGTTTCCACATTGAGCGAGGGTGGTATCGGTGATGTGGAAGCACTCCTTGAGGCCCGGCGAGGCGTCAACGATAACAGCTTTGCGGGCGCCGACGGGCAGTTCCACTTCCTCCAGACCAAGCACGACAAGCTCAGCCGCAACGTAAAGGTGCAGGGTTACGGGGTTGAAAGCCGCGTCCGGGTTTGGGTTCAGTGCAAGCGTGAGGACGTCTACATCGTTCTCGGCGTGATCTGGGCCAACCAATGAGCAAGTCAGACTTACGGAGAGAGTTCGGCAACCGGGCAGTGGATGCTCTGCTGGCTCGGATATCGAGTGGATCGTCGCCGGAGATTGACCCGAAGCTATCGGCTCAGCACTTCGATCTTCAACCGGGAACAGCGGCGGCGTTCCTGGATGCCGCTTCGGTGGCCGGCTTGGTCGAGCGCCGTGATGTTCAAGTCTGTCCGGCTTGCAGAGAAGACTTGGGTGCGCTGGATCCAGACACGGTTCTATGCCCGCTTTGTCAGGAGGCTTTTTCGGACCACGGCGGTACCGTGACTAAGGTCATTTACCGGGTAGGCGGACATCCTCCCCGCGTGATTCCGTGGGTGATCGTGATCCATGGCTTCAACACTCAAGGGGAGTGGCAGCAGGATCTCAGCTGGCGCCTGGGGAACAAGCTCAAGTACAGCGCCCCTGTGCTGATCTATAAGTATGGGCTCATTCGCTTCAGCGTCCTCGTGCGCTGGCGTCATCGGCAGCTGGCAAGGCAGCTGGGGGAAGCCATCCGTGCTGCAGTTGCGCACGCGAAGGCCAATCGAATACCCGAACCACCGGACGTAATTCTCCACAGTTTCGGGAGCCAGTTGTTTGTCCAGCTGCTCGCAATGCCGGAGTTCGACGACCTATCGTTCGGACGCGTGATAGCGGCCGGAACTGTGATCCGACCCGACTACCATTGGTCCGAACGAATCTCCCAAGGTCGCCTCGAGGGAGTGCTCTGTCACTGCGGCGGCAAGGACTGGGCAGTTCCGTTCGCACAATACTTCATACCAGGAGCTGGGCCCGGCGCGTGTTGGGGATTCAGCGACGTCGCCGCAATCAATGTAATGGACGCCGGCTACGAACATGGCGGCTGCTTTGAACTCAAGGAGTTGGAAGCCAATCTTGGGCCTGGAGGATTGTGGGATCGTTTCTTGAGGCGTCACTTCAGTGCGCTAAACGGCGATCCCAAACGGTTTCAACCGAAAGTATGGCGTCCCATGTGGGCGCCCGTTCGGGGCCTCGTCCGCGCGACCGGCGTGCTCTTGATGGCCGGACTCGCGGCGGTAGCATTGACGTTGGCTTCCTGGGCATGGCTCGCCGTTGTCGAGAGGTTCGTATGATTTCGATGCGTTCTCATTATCCATGGTGGCCATGGGAACTTCACAAGCACATCGCCGACCATGTCGGCGGGAGCGAATACTACGTGTTCGTCGAGGAGGCAGGGCCGGCAAATCCGGAAGGGCTGATGGGCCCAGACGAAAAGCCGATCGACAAGAATGTCTTTGTCGAGGAGCTCAGCCATCGGTCGTGGCGCATTCGCGCAAGTGGTATCGACGCAGCTAAATTCCGTCAGAGTGCGGACTCTTTCGAAGAGCTGGACCACAATAACGTCACAGACGGTGAGCGCAGGCGGCGGAGGAATCAGCTGAACGAAGTATTCGGTGAGCAACCACTCCCCATTTTCGACCTCTATTTGGGACCGAAGGATGCGGACTATCAATATCTCCGAGACATCCTCGTCCCGGGGTCATGGTATTGGGTTGTGGTGAGGCACCGATCTCCTGGCGAGTTTGCGCTGCCCATCTTTGTAGGCGCTCCAGAGCTGCCGGGCGGCCTGTATATGCCGGGCGCCCTCGAATTCGTGGATGCAGTGCCGCTCCCAATAGAATACCGTCTCAGGGACATATTCTCCTTGGTACACATCTCTGACGCCGAGTTTGGAGAGGAGACTGGCGGCGAAGGGGAGCCGCTCCCCCCTGAACCCGATGGGCCCCAACTAGGCCGTTGGGAGCAGCCCGCTCGGCAGCTCTACCTGACTCCGCAAGCACTCAAGAGCGCAGGAAACTGAAATGGCTGTCCGCACAAGAAAGGCGATTGCAAGTCCGGACCTGGCCAGTGTTTCCGGGGTCGCGCCATTGTCGGCTGCATCGGGGATCCTCGGGGTCCGCGTTTTCGATGTCGGCCAAGGAGACGCGATAGCTATCCTGGCGAAGGTTGGCGGCACCGAGCAAGTGGCGCTTCAACTGGACTATGGCGGCCGTGAGCGCAACCCGTTCACGACCAACGCGGACGTCGATACCCGTATGCCGGTGTCACAGAACAGACTGCTGATGCTCACGCATTGGGATGAGGACCACTGGTCATCAGCGCCAAAAGGAAGCCAGGCGAAGGGTGCCAGATGGGTGGTCCCGCGCCAAGTGACCTCACCGCGAGCGGTGCGGTTCTCTGCGTCACTCAACGACATCCATTGCATCCCCGAAAAGCATGTCGGCCAAACAATCCGGTTTACTGCCGGAAACGGCGACTACATCCTTGCGGAGAAGATTGGTTCGTTCCCCGGAGCGTTTGCCAAGAACGAGGATTGCAATAAGAGCGGTGTCGCGCTCGCCATCGTTCACCGTTCGAGCAATGGCGACGAAGCCATTCTGCTTCCTGGCGACGCTCCATTCGACAAGGTCGCCCCCTTCGTCCGTTTGGAAAAGCAGGGAGTGAGGCTCAGGGCCATTATCGCGTTTCATCATGGCGCTGGCACGAACTGGACGGCGTCCACGGACAAGCTCCTGCAGAACTGGTCGAGGGCGCCGATCCTGGATGTAGTCTTCTCTTGCTCGCGGCCTAACAGTTACAGCCATCCAGACGATGGGCGATATAAAGCTCTCTTGCCCGGTGCGAACTTCCACATGACTGCCGATCTGCGGACAAACGCGGCGGTCTCTAGGGACATCCTGTTCTGATCCGCGGGCAACACCGCGATGCTCTTGCGCCGTTGCAAGGCGCCGATAACCGTTCCGCGGCCGCATTCGGTCGTTCCGCGTTGCCCCCGTAGCTGCCAGGAGCGAACATCAGTTTGGTGCCCGGGCCTCGGTTACGTAGAGGCTGGACAGTCCGCCCTGATTGGTGCGGCTACTATTCGGCCTTCTCAAACCCGCCGCGAATCGGAATGCCTGAAGGAGACTTGCGTCGCCTTCGGCGTAACGATCAAGGGCGGAGCCGCTTACCTTTAACCGCATGTGTGTGTTCTTGCTGTGATTGGCGATTTCGTTACTTGCTCAACCCATGTGCGAGTCGCCGAAGGATGCACCTTGAACGACTGCTGACACCAACCTAGTTATGGTTAACATACGGTAAATCGCCGAGGGGCATTATCCATTCAGGTTCGTCAGTTGCGACGCACTCGGTCAGGCTTCGGGACGTAGCAACCCGAGTTGTCGGACGACATGCGCCTTCGGGCGCGAGCGCCGATGGTCGTGCTCATCAATGGGTCAGCAGGATGAGGGCGCGATGGTTACGATTACCAAGGAAGCCGAAGGCTACCTCGAGGCATTGGCGGACGAGCTCACGATCTCACCCACCAGGTACGAGCAGGCAGTCGCCCGGTACGAGTCGCTGGGCAAGTGGCTGCATCGCGACGCTTCAACGGTGAAACAGTACGACCCGCAGGTGTATTCGCAGGGTTCCTTCCGGCTGGGCACGGTGATCAAGCCCGAGGACGAAAACGGCCAGTATGATATCGACTCGGTTTGCGAATTGGCCGCTCTCAAGAAAGACCAACTGACCCAGTATACGCTCAAGGAACTGCTTCGGGTCGAGCTCGAGGCCTATCGGACGGCTCAGGCAATGGTGAAGCCGCTTGGCGAAGGCCGTCGCTGCTGGACGCTTGAGTATGCCGATGGCGCTCAGTTCCACATGGATATCGTGCCGGCGCTACCGAACGGCACATCCACGCGGTTGTTGCTGGAGTCCCGCGGCCTGGACGCCCAGTGGGCCGGCACTGCGATCGCCATCACCGACAACAAGCACCCGATCTTCTATCAGCCCACCACCGACTGGCCCCGATCCAACCCGAAGGGCTATGCCGCATGGTTTCGTTCGCGGATGGCCGTCGCCTTCTCTCGCAAGCGCCGGAAGCTCGCCGAAGCAGCGGAGGCCAGCGTTGAGAGCATTCCCGAATACCGGGTGGTCACCCCGCTGCAACAGGCAATCATGATCCTGAAGCGCCACCGCGATCAGATGTTCGCGGACCGCAAGGATGTCAAACCCATTTCAGTGATTCTGACGACCCTGTCCGCCCACGCATATGAGGGCGAGGAAACCATCGGTCAGGCCCTGGTCTCCATCTTGACCAAGATGGACCTGTTCATCGGCTTCGATGGCGCTCGGTCATATATCCCTAACCCATCTGACCCGCTCGAGAACTTCGCCGACAAGTGGACCGAGTACCCCGAGCGTCGTGCTGCATTCTACGAATGGCTGGGAGCAGCCCGGCACGACTTCTTCTATGCAGCCCAGGTAAGCAGCCGGCAGATGATCACGGACTCCGTTGCCCCCCGCATCGGTCGTGGCCTTGCCGAAAGGGCCAGGGACCGTGCGGAGCCGAAACCGGCTTCATCGCTCCTGCGCACCGCCACGGCAGCATCCGCGACGGTTGCGGCTACACCGACTTTTCCCGCGGAACGGCGCGTTCCGGGCAAACCGGCAGGGTTCGGCGGCATATGAGCTGGTGGATTTCGGATCCCGGCCGTGGCTTATCAGAACGTCGGAAGGTCGCTCGCCTCGAGCAGTCTGCAGACTGGCTCCAAAACGTACGGTGGCGCCTTGACGACCTGAGGTTACTATTAGATTTCGACATCGTCGAAGGCGATTCCAGATGGCGTCTCGTCATGCACTACCCGGACTTCTTCCCCTCTATCCCGCCGCTGGTTTTCAACAAAGACGGCGAACGTTTGTCGGGACATCAATACGGTTTATCAGGCGAACTTTGCCTGGAGTATCGGCCCGACAACTGGCAGCTCGATTGGACGGGCGCCATGATGATCGAAAGCGCTCATCGGCTCCTCGTCGGAGAGAGCGCTGAGCTGGCGGGCCAAGGGGTTCCCTCAGCTCATGTCGTCTCCGAAGGACAGCGTCTTCGCGGGACTTATCTCAGGCTGGTAATACCCGAAGAACCGTTGCGCCTGATCCAGGCAATGGACGACGGACAAGTGGTGCCTATCGAGATCGACGAACACTATTACGGCGAAGCCGCCGTGGCTCATCTGACGGCCCTCGGCCCCGATGCGGCTCGGATCTGGCATCGGAGCAAGCCCGTGTCGACGGCGGCTAACTACAAGGGTACCGCTATTCGCATCCCGCGAGGCCTTGAGTTTCCGGGGCCGATCACCTTGACGACCCTCGAGATCGCGCTCATGGCTGCGGGCCTTACGATCGACTATCCGGAGTGGCCGCCTGCCAACTATCTGCTGGTGGATGACGCGACCGCGTGGTTGGCGATGGTGCATCGCAAGGCGGATGGTAGAGTTCAGGATTACGGATACTCCACGTTTGTCATCGACGCCGACCAACAGCGACTACCCGCCGCGAACGCGGCGCTGGCCGACAAGCGGATCGCCCTGATCGGATCCGGTTCACTTGGGTCAAGGATAGCAGCGATGCTCGTAAGGTCAGGAGCCCGCAAATTCGAACTGTTCGACGACGACATCCTCTCTCCCGGCAACCTGGTGAGGAACGAACTGGATTGGCGCGGCGTAGGGGCACATAAGGCCAAAGCTTTGCGGGCTAGGCTGCTCGAAATAGCCCCAGACGCGAAGGTCACGGTGCAGATCGTGAACCTTGGCGGCCAGGAGAGTTCCGAGTGGACCGCCACCGCGCTTGAGACGCTGGCCAATTGTGACCTGATCATCGACGCCACGGCGGACGCCACCGTGTTCGGCCTCGCATCGGCCGCAGCGAGATTCAAGGGCAGACCGATGGTGTGGGGCGAGGTCTTCGGGGGCGGGATCGGCGGCATCATTGCCAGATCTCGACCAGATCATGATCCGTCCCCCGACGTGGCCCGCCGCCAGATCCTGAAGTGGTGTGAAGACAAGGGCGTAGAATGGGAGAGGTCCTCCCGCCAGCTGGATTACGGCGTGATGCGGGCGGACCAGCCGCCTTTGATCGCCGACGATGCCGACGTTTCCGTAATGGCAGGCCACCTGGCGCGTCTCGCGATTGATACGTTGCGGGGTGGCGCGAGCCAGTTTCCTGCTCCCGCGTATGCGGTCGGTCTGGGTGAGGGTTGGATTTTCACCGCCCCGTTCGATACCCACCCCATCACCTATACAGGCACGGAAGGCTGGAACGCGGGATGGTCACCCGACGAGGTGAAGCTGAAAGAGCTCGTGACCCTTCTTTTCCCAAGACAGGCCGAAGATGCAGATCGCCCTGCCTAGCGCCGTCCGCAAGAAGATCTGCAGGGAACTGGCCCTGTCTGGACGCCGGGAAACCGGCGGCTTGCTGCTCGCTGAGCAATTGGATGACCAAGGACGATTTCGTGTCGTGGACGTTACCGTGGACCCAAACGGCGGCGAGGGCGCCTACTTCGAGCGCCGCCCGGAACTGCACGCCCAGGCATTGGAAGCATTCTTCGAGAGGAACGGCAACGACTTCGGTCGTTTCAATTACCTAGGGGAATGGCATTCCCATCCGAGCTTTCCAGTAGATCCGAGCATCACCGACATTAGAACCATGCAGGCGATGGTCGAAGACGTAGGAAACATCGACTTCTCGGTCTTGATGATCGTCCGGCTGCGGATGTTCGTCATGCTGCAGGTGGGAACCTACCTGTTCATGCGGGGCCAGCACCCGCAACGCGTCGAGATGATCGACGACCCGATCCCACGGGCGAAGAAGAGATTCATCTGAAAGGGGTCGCCTCGGTGCGGCAATTGAAGGAGCAACATGTCCAAGACAGCTATCCCGGCGAAGGTTGCAAATGCCCTCTGGGCGAGGGCTGCGGGGCGGTGCCAGTTCCGAGGTTGCAACAAGCTTCTTATCGGTGACCTGATCACTGGCAAAAAGACGGGCAAGTACGGCTACATCGCCCACATCGTCGCCGACGAGGCAGGTGGCCCCCGCGGCGATGCGGTGAGATCGCCGCAGCTTGCTCAGGACATCGACAACCTGATGCTTATGTGCCCGGTCCACCATAAGGCAATCGACGTGGACCATGTGGCAGACTACGACGAAGTCGCCCTTCTGGCCATGAAGGCCGAACATGAGGACCGCATCGAGATCGTCACCGATATGGATGTCGACCGCGTCTCCCATGTCGTCAGGTTCGCGGCTGACATCGGTCAACGTGACGCCATTATTACGACGCGAGCGATCTTCGCCGCGATGCCACCTGATCACCATCCGGCGGATTTTCGGACAATAGATATCGAACTTATCGGCTCCGAATTGAAGGACCACGAGGAGGCATATTGGGCCGCACAGGACCGGAACCTGGAGGCGGCTTTCGCCCGGAAAATCAAGGAGCGGATCGAGCAAAGGGAGATCCGCCAGCTAAGCGTCTTCGCCCTGGCTCCGCAGCCGTTGCTCATCCGTCTCGGGACGCTCCTCGGCGACGTGGTGCCGGTCTCCGTGCATCAGAAGCACCGCGAACCGGACACTTGGAAATGGCTACCTGACCAGCCCCGCATCGCCTACAAGGTCAACGAATACAGTGGCAGGAAGGACGTGCAGGTCGCGTTGAAGCTCGCCCTGAGTGCCACGGTGAACGACGAGCGCATCACGTCGGCATTGGGTGAGGATACCGCCATCTGGTCGATCACCTGCGAGCAGCCTGGCAACGACATCATGCGGAGGAAGGACGACCTCGCCGCCTACAAGAAGTTGGTGCGCAACCTGTTCGACCGGATCAAGGCCTATCACGGGGAAGGCGTGATGCTGCACGTTTTCCCGGCGTTGCCGGCGTCCGCGGCGGTGGAGACGGGACGCGTCTGGATGCCGAAGGCTGACCTCACGATGAAGATCTACGACCAGAACCGTACTGCGCAGGCATTCCTCCCAACGATCACCATCGGGTAGGATACAGCGGCTAGGCTGGTAACCTCCTACTCAAGCTTGAATGTCCGCTTTTGCAACTCGCGATCGCAGCCGCTCCAGCGCAACACTCAACGCATGCTAGCCTCGGTAATTGTGTGGAAAAGCACTAGTTGTCCTGGGATACGTTGGCGACGCGGCCCATAATCTGTCAATGATCCAATGCCCATTTTGCACTGCCAAACCAGACCGCATCGCATTCATTGACGATCAGGTTGTCGCCCTGTGGGACGCCTTTGCCGTGTCGCCAGGGCATCTGCTTATCATCCCGCGACGACATGCGGCAACCTGGGACGATCTTTCAGCAGACGAGAAGCAGTCGGTCTGGCGGAACATCGACAGGGCAAAGAGTGAGATTGAACGAAAGCATCAGCCCGACGGGTACAATGTCGGGTTTAATCTAGCTGAAGCTGCCGGGCAAACGGTCCCGCATTTCCACCTGCACGTCATCCCTCGCTACGTGGGTGACGTCGAAGATCCGAGAGGCGGTGTCAGGCACGTTATCCCGCACAAGGGAAACTATCTTGCCCAGGAAGTGAGCAGCGCCGGAGCATTGAAGCGTTTAGTCACTGGCGGAACCGACCACCTTCTGCCCCATCTGATCATGCATCTGGACGAAGCAAACGCCTGCGACGTCGCAGTTTCATTTCTGCTTGATAGCGGTGCCAGACTGCTTGTCGAACATCTAAAAGATTTTTTGGCCCGTGGTGGAAGTGCCCGAATTCTCGTCGGCGACTACATGGGCGTAACTGAACCGATGGCGCTGCGGCGTCTAGCTGACCTTGACGGGGATCTGACGTTTCGGGTTTTCGAGGCGGCGGCGCAGGGATTTCACCTCAAGACGTATATCTTTTTGGCGGACAAAGAGGGTGTGGCATTCGTAGGCAGCTCGAATCTGTCAGAGGCGGCGCTGACGACATCCATTGAGTGGAACTACAAGGTCATTTCCAGCCACGACCGATCAGCATTCCCCCAGATCACCAAGGGTTTCGACGACCTCTTTGATTCATACAGCGCCGTGCCCGTCACGCCCGAATGGATCGATCGCTACGAGAAGCGAAGAAACCCGATCGGCTTCAAGGAGGCGGGCGTTGCATACGAGCCGCCGTTGCCTGCTCCCGAACCCCACGCCGTCCAACAGCAGGCACTCGCAGCACTTGAGCGCACGCGGCAAGATGGGTTCACCGCAGGGCTCGTTGTGCTTGCAACGGGCCTCGGCAAGACTTGGCTAGCCGCCTTCGACAGCGATCGCGCTGATTATCGTCGCATCCTCTTCGTCGCGCATCGCGAAGAAATCTTGAACCAGGCCGTAGAGACGTTCCGGCGCGTCCGACCGACCGCGCGGATCGGGAGGCTGTCTGGGGAGCATAAGGACGCGGACCCCGATCTCCTTTTCGCCTCCGTTCAGACCCTCGGCAAGGCCAGCCACATCAGACAGTTCAGATCCGACGCCTTCGACTATATCGTGGTTGACGAATTCCACCACGCAGCGGCGAGCACTTATCGACGCATCATCGATCATTTCGAGCCGAAATTCCTTCTCGGTCTCACTGCGACTCCCGAACGGAGTGATGGAGCAGACCTTCTCGGCCTGTGTCAGGAAAATCTTGTTTTCCAGGCCGGCATCCATGCCGGAATCGAAGGCGGCCATTTATGCCCGTTTCATTATTTCGGCATTCCCGACGATGTCGATTATCGAAACATCCCCTGGCGCAGCGCCCAGTTCGACCTAACCGAGCTAACCGCCGCCGTCGCCACGGACGCCCGCGCCAAGAATGCGCTCGAACAGTACCGCCTGCGTGGCGGGAGCAAGTGCATCGGCTTCTGCTGCTCCCAGACGCATGCCGACTTCATGGCTGCCTTCTTCAGTCGGCATGGCGTCGCTGCCGTCGCCGTACATGCCGGCGGCAACTCTGCGCCAAGGGCGACGTCCCTGCAGAGACTAGAGGCGGGCGAAATCGAAGTGGTCTTTGCCGTCGACATGTTCAACGAAGGCATCGACATCCCGAGCATCGACACGGTGCTGATGCTGCGCCCGACGGAATCGACCATCATCTGGCTACAACAGCTCGGCCGCGGCTTACGAATGTCTGCGGATAAAGACCGTCTCGTCGTCATCGACTACATCGGCAACCATCGCATCTTCCTCACCAAAGTCCGGGCGATCGCTTCCATCGCCAATGTCGACGCGTCGTCCAGCGGCCGCATCCGAGAGCTTCTGGAAAAGCTTCAAGGCGATCTGGTCAGTCTACCGACCGGTTGCGCAGTGACCTACGATCTTGCGGCGATTGAAATACTGCGCCTGCTAGTCAAGCCAACCAGCACCGAGAACGCGCTGGAAGATTTCTACCGTGACTTTCTGGAGAGGCATGGTCTGCGGCCCACGGCATCGGAAGTCTTCCACTCAGGCAACAATCCGAGAAGCACGAGCGAGCGTTCCTGGCTCGGCTTCGTGGAGCGCATGCGCGGGTTGAACGATCTGGAGCGAAGAGCCTGGTTGGAGCATCAGGAGTTCTTCCGGGAGATAGAGAAAACCGAACTGACTCGCAGCTACAAGCTCATTACTATGCTGGCTCTGCTCGACGAGGAGGCCTTGCAGAGCCGCTGCTCCGTCGATGAGATTGTTGAGCGCGTTGGACGATTTGTCTCCCGCATTAACAAGCTCCAGCAGGACTTTTCTGTCGATCTCGCGGATCAGATAGCGCTAAAGGCGCTGCTGCTCAAGTATCCGATAGATGCCCTCACGAGGCTGCGTGACAGCAACGGCGATGCCTATTTCATTCTGGATCGAGAGCACTTGGGTTTGGCACGGCCGCCACAGGACAAAGAGGCTTTCGGCAATCTACTTCGGGAAATTCTAGACTGGCGTCTGGCGCAATACCTGAGCAGAAGCGGTGGGCCCGATGAATCGGCGGACGTCGTCTGCCGCATCGCCCGGAACGCAAGCGGGCGACCCATATTGTTCCTTCCGACGACCACGGGATTGGCCCAACTAACGGAGGGCCCTCTGGATATTGTCGTCAATAGTCAGCCGATGGAAATGGTG
The DNA here is from genome assembly GCF_902153235.2 of Pseudorhizobium halotolerans. Lineage (NCBI taxonomy): Bacteria > Pseudomonadati > Pseudomonadota > Alphaproteobacteria > Hyphomicrobiales > Rhizobiaceae > Pseudorhizobium > Pseudorhizobium halotolerans. The sequence continues at coordinate 265,173 of NZ_CABFWE030000016.1, forward strand.
GTTGCCAAGATCGCGATCAACGTTGTGCGAAAGGTTGGTAATGCGACCAACCTACTACCCACCATTCTACAGGGATGGTTCGGCGACGAAGTCGGGCTACCCGGCAAAAGCAATCGCGTCCGGCTCCGTTTCCAAAACGATTCTTGGGAGATGGAACCGATAGGCGCACAGAGCCAAGCGCAGGTCGGCCTGCGACTTTGGGAACGGTATTCACGGGAAGCCGTTCCTCGGGCTTTCGGCATGACCTTCGATCAGGCGACCTGGAATGCCGGCTTTGTGCCAAAGCCGCCTCATATCTTCCTTTTGGTAACGCTGGAGAAGGAGGGAATGATGGATGAGCACCGATATGCGGATCACTTTGTCTCCGCTACGGAATTCTCCTGGCAAAGCCAGAACCGTACCAGGCAACAATCGAAGCACGGTGAGATGATACGGGATCATCGTGCGCTGGGCCATCACATCCATCTGCTGGTTCGCAAGACGAAGAAGATAGGACCCAAGCCGGCACCATTCATCTATTGTGGCGAGGTCGATTTTGAAGCTTGGACAGGCGAAATGCCAATTACGGTTACGTGGCGACTGCGGGACGCGGTGCCTTCGATGCTTCTGTTACAATTGAAGGCATAGCGAGTCGGCTGCGCGAGGTGAGATGTGATTCAGCGGAGCGGCATCGGCTGGTGAATACAACAATGGCTTGAAGACCATACGTTACCCTGCTTGCACAAAAATGGCGGCTCGTACTTCGTGATCACGAGGGGTTGCTGCATAGACCTGTATGGATGGTGGTACTATAAAAGCGAACTCCACGACAAAGTCGAAGATAGCGCTGACAGCCAGCGCTTCGGGTGAAGCCTCTCGAAAAATCAGCAGTAGTCATCGATGGTTTCCTCTCCTCCCAGGGAAGCCCTTGAGCCAAGACAAGTGCCTTCTCAGCACCTTTCATATGAAAAGAAGGTGCCTAAGCTTTCGTGCACGAATTTGCCGTCTTCGAACGTCACAGACGCCAGAGACCACGGCTTGATCTCGTCGTCGCCGTGCGACCCAAGAATATACAATTTGGCGCCATCCTCAGAGATGGCAGCTTTATCGACAAGGGTCGTGGTATAGGGAGGTACTGCCACGACTGTTCCAGGTGTTAGGCGCTCATAGTATCGCGTCAGCTGCGCTTCTCCGGCTATTGAGGGGCATTGGGGGAACTCGGCCGGAATCTTCCAATTGCGCTGTACCGCCCCAATAGTTTTTGACAGGACAAGTTCTGGTGGAGGGGCTCCCACGGGAGGCATGCTACGGCCAAAGATCCAAGTGCCCAGACTTCCGCCTTGCGAAGGCCGGTCGGATTTTGCCCAAGCAAGCATGCGCTCCAAACTATAAGCCGCCTCGGCCTGGGACACCGTTCGCATCCATTCAAACTCACGGCTCAAGGTGCCATTCTTCGGATTGCGCGGATCCGCGAGAAACTCCTCGATACTACCATAGAGAGCCTCGACCCGCTTCGCGGTAATGGGATTGAGAAGAATGTTCTCCAATCTGGTGACCCAGCGAAGGTTAGCTGGGCGGTTGTTGCAACGGTTTGTGTCAATGTGATCGACAACGTGTCCGCTGCTTGGTTGCTCTCCCAGGAAAGCCGTAGCGGCTATGCGATGAACTTTGTGCCCAGAGATGCTCATTTAGCCATCGCTGGCGCTACGGGTGCCGAACGTCCATTAACTATCAAGAGAACGCTTTCGCGTGGTAGTTGACGGCTGGCGAAGAACAGCGCCATTTTCTCGCACCGAGTAACGCTCACTTCGATAAGTGCACGATTTCTCTTCTTCGAAAGTATGTAGGTGAGCATATGCGGATATAATGAAATGAGCCTAAACAGAGGATTTGCTTCTTGTGGAGCCGAGATTCACATCGGCCAGCGCCCGCAAGATTTTGCGTTCCTGCCTAGTTGAACTACTGCCCTAGAAAAAGCCAGACACCTTCTGCTGCAATCCCCGCCATGAACGCGCGACGGTAGCGGAAGCGAAGATGGCGGCTGTAGTGGAAAAGCGTCCGCTTCTTCATGAGAAGGAAGCGTCATTCTCGGAGATGTAATATGTGTTCCCGGAGTGTTCTTTTTTTGCGCCCGGGCCCCTTGCTTGTCAACATCCAGTATGACATAGAAGAACTGTCTTCATCTTCGTGAAGACTTAAGCGGCCCCCGCCCAGTGTTGACGCACCGAACGAGGGCCTGACCCGCAACCTTGATGAGAAGGAATTGGGCTATGAGTACATCTACTCTTTCCCCCGCTTTCTGGAAAGTTCTGCGCTCCGGCTGTGAACAGCTGGGTGCATCGGCGGCGTGCGTGCTGCCGCTTGCTCTCCCCCAGGCATCCGCCTGATCCTCCACATCCCTGGCTTCATTGCTGATTGACGCGCCATCCTGAGCGCTTCGCATCGTTCCGGCATCCGCATGGCCGCCGGGACGCTGCCTGGGCTCCGGTATTCTCGTCACACGCGCTGCCTGACCTCGTCGACAGGCGGGTGGAGCAGCGTGCATCCACGGCAATGAGCCAGGGCATGGCCAACCAGTTTCCATGAAGGCTATCCCATGACATCCAGACATGACCAGCGCACCGCAACCATCGTCGAACTCACCTCGGTGCCGACAAGACGCAAACGCGGGCGACCGTCGAAGGCGTCGATTGCAGCCGCCGCAGAAGCCATCCTGCCGCCGAACCAGGCGGTCCCTAGCAATTTGTCCTCCCGGTCTCGTCCCGCCTCTCATCCCACGGTGCCCGATCTGAGCGGTGCGCATGCCCTGTTTGATGGCCTCATCGAGGATGCAATGACGGCAATCGAAAAGGGTCCGTCCGTTCCGGACCAGGTCCTGGGCCGCTATGCTCCGCTGGCGTCACTGCTCCGCTCCGTCAGCTTCCATGAGGGCAGGTTGCTGGAGAGGGGGCTGGCTGTGGTTGCGGCCCTGCATCCCGATCTTCAGGTACTGGGCAAGCCCCTGAAGCTGCCACTGGTGGAGGCAGCAGTGCAGGCGATCTCGACGAATAGGTGGGAGGTTCTCGACGGTGTCTGCTTCGACGCCGATGCCGGGACCAAGGGAACGTACCGTCCCGACCTGGTCATCGTGAACAGGAAGACACGCAAGGCATTTGTCATCGACCTGAAGCGGTCGCTGGCGGCCTACGGCGATTCCACGCTTGCCGATCTGACGAGCCGCATGATGGCGACAGGCCTGGTGCTGCCTGACTTTCTCTACAAACGACACAAGCGCCTCAGCATCACCAGTGTTGACATCGCGGTGATCGACGGAGCAAGTCGCAAGAGCGACCATACCCAGGGCATCTGGAAGCTTGGCGAGCTTGACGATCTCCTCGGGCTTCCCGGCGCGGCCGCGGCCATGGAGCGCCTGCGCTCGACATTCGGCGAGAGGGTGAGGGCATTGATCGAACGCCGGGCGCTCGGAGCCCTCGGCCTGCAAAAGCCACCGCCGACCACGTCCAGCACTGCGTCCACCCGTTCGCCCAAGCATGATGGTCCGCAGGTGGAAAAGGCGGGCAGGGCCGAGGATGGCCGGAGCAGCGGTGAGACGCCCGTTGCCCGCATAGTGGTCGGTTTTGCACGATCAGCCTCTAGTTCCGGCTGATCGCCGTTTGGTGCCCGGCGGTCTTCGATCCCGATCGGGGCCGCGGAAACCTCGAGCGCAACTCACCAAGTTCAAATCCAGTGCGACGTGGAGCCTGTGGCTCTGCGAATGGAGTAACACATGCCAAATCCCGCCAAACCAGCGGTTCCACCGCCCGACACGGGCGACGATACACTCACTCATCGCGAACGTTCCGGCACATCGGCCGAGCGGATAGCAAATCACCTCATGAGACGCATTCGCCACGAGCAATTGTGGAAAAGGGTCGAGGTGGCTCGGTCCCTTGAATTGCTGGTGCCAACTCAGGTCAGCGTCAACGGCTACAGCCTGCGTCGCTACGTTGTCGCACGAAATCATGGGCTGTCGGGCAAGCCAATTACCGACCTCGCCGTGCTGCGGCGGATGTTCCTGAGCGGACGCCGGGCCCTCGGGCAGCAACTGGAAATCCCCGGGGAAGGACTGACCTCCGCTGGCGAAGCGGAGGCGCTGGCCGCTGAGCGATGCAGTATCGAATGGCCGTATATGCTGGCCCTCCTTGACGCTCTCTCTAGCGCTGACGAAACCGCCAACTTGGCGATCGTGCGCTTGTTGAGCCGGGCACTTGCCGAATGCGGGCTTCCAAGGTCATCGATGCTGTCTCGCCTCAGCCAGCCCGGCAGCCTTATTCTCATCCGCTCCGAAGTGGAGGGATTTGCCGAGAAGCTGGTGGAGTTGCTGAAGGCGGACCTTCTCTTCGGGCGCAGGACGAGGATCGAACGCCAGGGCAGCCCCGCTTCCACCGGTCGCAACCTTGGGATCAGGCCGGACCGGACGATCCGGCTGGTCAATGACGAGGATCTTGGCGACACGGACCATCGCGAGCTGGAGCAGCAGGCGGCAGAGGCGCTTTCAAGGGGCGGCCAGGTCCTGGTTCTTCATGGAGCGGACATCATCGTTCCACCCGCGCTGCTTGCAGCGGCCGACCTGGAACTGACCATCCGTCCGATCGACGGGCATCTGATCCAGCCTCTCCTGGAGATGCTCCATGTCGAAGGTGGGGAGGCGTCCTTACCCACTCCCGCAGAACTCTCCCTTCGTCGTCTCGACCACCTGATCCTTGCCCTGCGGCCGTCCCGCAGTCGTGAAGATGCCGTGCGTCTCCTCGGCGAACTGGCCCGTCTCGAGCTGGCGTCACGAGGCGAAGGCGACGGCGGATCGTCCGGCCGGTCAGGGGCTGGCGCGGGCTCAGGGAGGGAAGGGCGCAGTATCTCCACGGGAAAACCGACCGGATCGCAGCTCATCGAGCCCGAGGCCCTCGCCGACGCCTGCAGTACCAACTCCTCCTCTTCCGGCAACCCGGTTTCCCCACCAGTCAAGCCTCCCCGCCATCCGCTGACCGTGGAAACCCTGAGCGGTTACGGCGAAGCCAGGTCTTGGGCCCTCGACCTCAGGAGCGACCTCGAGCTCTGGAGGGACGGGGCGATCGGTTGGGAAGAGATGAGCACGCGCCTGCTTTTGTCCGGTCCTCCGGGGACAGGCAAGACCACCTTCGCGCGGGCGCTCTGCAACAGCCTGCAGCTGCCCATGCTGGCGACCTCCGTCGCGTCATGGCTGCAGCCGAGTTACCTCGGCGACGTCCTGAAGCGCATGTCCAGGGCTTTCGAGGAAGCGCAAAGCAACGCGCCATCCATCCTGTTCATCGATGAATGTGACGCGATCGGCAGCCGACAGGACAATGCAAGGGACCATGCGGACTACTGGAATACGGTCATTGCCCGATTGCTGGAACTGCTGGATGGCGCTGCCAGGACCAGCGGCGTCATCATCGTCGGAGCGACGAACAGGCCGGAGTTCATCGACAAGGCACTGACGCGCTCGGGCCGCCTGGAGAAACATGTCGCCATCCCGAAACCGGATGTCGATGCGCTCTGCGGCATCCTTGCCCACCATGTAGGAAGCGACCTCGCATCGGTGCTGGAAACTGCGCCCCAGGCATGGACGAGCCAAGGGGAAGCGGAGGCTGCCCGATGAGCAGCGACCGAAATCCGGCCCTCAACATCATGGATAACCAGGCCGGTGGCCTGCGGCGGCTTGCGCTCCTGTCAGCCGGTCGCACCGGAGCCGACATCGAGCGGCTGGTTCGCGAAGCCCGTCAGCGGGCGCGTCGCGAGCGCCGGTCAATGACATGGGATGATCTCGAGCAGGCTATCCGGCGGCGGCAGGCTCGTCTTCCGAACGATCTTCGCTGGCGCGTTGCTGTCCATGAATCCGGCCATTGCATTGCCAGCCTGCGCCTCAAGTTGGGGCAGGTCCGGCAGCTCTCCATCGAGGCGTCGGAGGCTGCCCTCGGATTCTTGGCCGCCGAGGCCGAGGTCCGAATCCTGACGGAGGCCAGCGCCCTCGACATGTTGTGCCTGCATCTGGCCGGACGCGCCGCCGAAGAGGTGATCCTCGGCAGCATATCCCTGGGGTCAGGGGGATCTGCAGGAAGTGACCTCGCGATCGCCACGGAGCTTGCCCTTGCACTCGAGACTAGGGTCGGCAGGGGCTCCGCCTGGCCGCTTCTCTATCGCGACGCGACCATCATCCCAGCGCTGATGTTCGTGGAGCCCGGCCTCGCTGATCGTGTCAGCGCCAGGCTTGACGAAGCCTTCGACAGGGCTCGGCGTCTCGTTGCCGAGCACAGGGACGACCTGTTGGCGCTGGCCAATGCGCTTGTCGAAAGAGACACGCTGGAAGGACCCGAGATTGCCGCGCTGATGGCCACCCCGTCGTCTGCTGGCCCTTCGTCATAGCGGCACAATCCCGACGCCGGGGCCTTCGCAGCCCATGGCACCATTCCCGACACAACCATCCTGCCGATTGGCAGCCAAACCTGAAGGAGAAGAAGATGATCATATATGGTGATGGTCCGCGCGAGATCCGCCAACTCGAGCGGATGATACAGAAGCTGCAGGCACTACTTGACGACCTGGTTGCCATCGGGGAAGGGGATCTGCCAGGCCAGGACCGCCTCGAGGACGCACCGCTCATCGACAACTGGTACCTGGCAACACGGCAGATCATGTGCCTGCGGGGTGAGATCTCCGGTCATCCGCGGCTGGGATACGCCCCGCACGGGATAACTTCCGATCTCTGGCTGCTTGCGCCGCAACGCGGCTTTGCCCGGACGATGTCACGCTACTATCGGTTGGGCACCAACGCTGAATAGTGCCAGGGATAGCTGCCCGCGCATGAGCTTCCTGCCGGTCGCCTGATGGCAGGGAGCCAAAGCTCAGGCTCCAAAATCGGAATGAGGTGTAAGCAAAGCATTCTGCCTTGCAATCAATCGCCCGCACATCATCCTGATTTGAGATGATTTGTGGTTCCGCGATTCAAGCAGGCTGGCAAGCGATTCAAGGAGCGAGATCGGCGTTACAGAACTCGACATATCCGATTCCGACACAAACGACGTTTGCGCCGCCTGACTGTAATGGCCGTTAGCGTTGCGCAGGGGCTGCTCGTCCTGAGCCGCTTCCCCCACCGGGCGTCGTGATTGCTGCGGGAGATCGACTGCGTCACACCCGCAGGCTGCCAGTGAACTGAATTGGATCGATTTGAAATGCCTTGCCTGCACCTCAGGCCGATTTGCGACGATTTGCGGTAATCCGATTCATCTCCCTGAAACTGCGATTCCGATATCCAGATCAGTGTTGCAGATGTCGAAAAATGCGATTCACATTCAAACGACGTTTGCGAGCGGGCGGAGAGGGAGCGGGCAGGTGGCAAAACGGGGCGACAAGCGGGGCGACAAGCGCCTGGCGGAACAGCGCGAGCGGCAGCAGGCTTATCGCAAGCGGATAAAGACCGAGAGGCGGCCCTCACGGGACGACATCGCCCGGGTGCTGCTGCACGTGGTCATCACCAGGAGCGCTGCCAGGGACAAGCTGGATGAGCTGGAGAAGTTCGGTGACCTGATCGTCGACAGGTTGGTGGAGCAGGGCTTCGACAAGCGTGTTTCCTATGACGCCTTCGATCAGCTGGTCGACAAATACGTGAAGCAGGGCTGGGAGTTCCGGAGAAAGACGCATATCACTACTGAGACCCCGATCGATAGCAATGACACGGAATGATGCCAACGCTCTTGATGGAGAAATCCCTAGGTTCGAATCGGACGCCAGAGCTCCGGTTCTGTCGGCGTCGATCAATTGGACTGAAACCGCCCGGAGCTGGCGTCAAGGGTGCTGTATTGCACAAACGTCGTTTTGTTGATTCATTGTATTCCCCCCGTTACTTCCTGAAACGGCGTTTACGACTGAATCGCAAATCTCGCACCGTGAACAATCACTAGGATGCCGGCATGACGATAAGGCAGAGACGGCTGACGGCAACCGACCGCATTCGGCTCGTTCTGGCGGACGAGATCGTGCTGGGGTCCATCGGCCCGGGTGTTGCGCTGGACGAGGTCTCGCTTGCTGAACGCTTCAAGGTATCCCGAACACCGGTACGCGAAGCTATCCGCCAGCTGGAGGCGATTGGATTCGTCGAAGCCAGACCTCATCGCGGCGCAGTCGTTCCCCACTTCACAAAAGAGAAGATCGACGAGATGTTCGTCGTCATGGCTGATCTGGAGGCGCTTTGTGCACGAAATGCTGCAGTCGCCATTGAGCCGGCAACGAAGCAGCAGTTGATGGACGCACACCTGGCTTGCAAGCAGGCTGCCCTGGACGGCGACATAGATGAGTACTACCGGAGAAATATCGCGTTTCACGAGGTCATCTACATCGCAAGCGGCAACGGTTTCCTGGCGGAAATCACGCTGAACGTGCGCAACCGCGTTGCACCCTTTCGCAAGGCGCAATTCCAGAGTTTCAACCGTCTGATGAACTCCGTCGCGGAACACGAGACGATCGTGAACCATATTCTTTCGGGTGAGGCCGATGCTGCGGCTGAAGCGATGACGCAGCATCTGCGGGTCGTGAGAGATTCGGTGGGGACGGTTGCCCCCACCCTGCGCTGATCCGCGTCAGGCGGCGGCCTCGACGCTCCGGCGGAAAGCACGCCAGCCGCCAAACCGGCTGATGTCCTCGGCCTCCCGGACGGCGATCTCCTCGACGAGGAAGCCCTTCGCAGCCGCCCCGCCACGCAGCTTGACCGTACCGATACCGAGCGGTGATGGAATGCGCGACACGAACAGACCGAAGGCTTTCGGCGTCAATGCCCAGACTTCCACTTCGATGGCCGCGCCAGCTTGGCTCTCCACGCGAAGAAGCCCTGGTTTCCTGGGTGCAGTGCCCGGCAGTTCGAAAAGGCGATACTCCGATGTCGTGGCGTCGACGCGTACGAATTTTGCGCCGAGTTCCACCAGTTCCTTGTTCAGCGGCATGCCGCTCAGATGGGCCCCGACCACCACTAGGTCGATCAGGTCTTCATTCTCTTTTCTTTGCATTGTGCAATTCAAGTCCGCTTGAAAGAGCCCGCCGGTAAGCCCGGCGGGCAGGTTACCCGTCAGTTCTGAGCCGTCGCTTCGGAGGCCTTCAGGACGATATCATCGGTGAGTATCGTGGAGAGATCGACCGGGCCTGCCAGTGCCTTCTGCTCGCCCTCGCCAAGCTGAAGGTAGTCCATGTATACTTTCCAGGCTTCGGGCAGCATCGTGCCGTGGACCTTAACGCTCTCGGGCGCGGTATAGTAGGTCTGGACCAGCGACCAGAACTGCGGTGCGACAGGGTTGTCACCAAGGGAGGCGGCGGCGTACTTCGTTTTCAGAAGCTCGAATGCCTTGTCGGGATTGTCCATGCCCCACTGACGGCCTTTCAGGGTTGCTCGCACGAACTTTACCAGAAGCTCCGGATCGCTGTCGTAGGTCTCGGCTCGAACCGACAGTGCGTCGCCGGGGAATGCTGCGATAGCTGCCGGAGTGATAGAGCGAGTTTCGATGCCCTGAGCCGGTATGAGCAGCAGATCGCGCTTGGCCCCGGCATAGGCTTGGATGCGGTCGGTTTCGAATGAACGGATGGTCGTGGGATCGCCTTCGCCGGCCACCACAAGCTTCACGTCCTCGCCTTCCTTCAGTCCGGTCTCGACGATCGAAGCACGGGTCATCGGAACTTCACCGCCAGCGAGATCCGAGAGGCCGATAGTCTTCCCCTTCATGTCAGCCATGCTTTTGATGTCGCTGTTTGCCGGCACCACGATGTCAAAGGTGTCGGGGTAGTACACCTGCATGATGGCCTTCAGCGGGAAGCCTCGTTGTACGGTCTGCATGGTGGCAGCCGAAGAGAATATGCCCCAGTCGACGTTACCGGCAGCCAGCTGGCGAGCAGCATCCGACGAACCCTTGGAATAGTTCAGGGTCACATCGAGGCCTTCCTCTTTGTAGTAGCCCATCTCCTGGGCCATGTAGATCGGGAACATCTGGGCAGTCGCGCCACCCTGGGCGGTAACGCCGTCGAACTTCACCAGCTCTTGTGCCTGCGATGCCGCACCCATCATGATGAGCGCCGTTGCCGTGGCGTAGGCTGTGAAGCGGGAAAGCATTCTCGTCTTGGCAGTCATTAAACGTTCTCCTAGTTGTTTGTGTGCATGCTCGGGATCAAAGTTGCTTCCAGAAGACGATCTTTCCCTCCAGCCATTCGATCAGCTGGTAGACGAAGAGGGTGAAGAGCGAGAGCAGGATGATGAGCGAGAACACTCCGGCGATATCGAGCTGGAAGTTCATCGCGTAGATCAGGTAGCCGATACCGGCCGAAGCCCCGACGAATTCGCCGACGATCACGCCCAGCACGGCCAGCGTCCAGCAGAGCTTGACCCCGGCCATCATGATCGGCAGCGCGTTGGGCAGCAGCAGATAACGGAACGTCTTCCAGCGGCCGGCGGTGAGCGATTTCATCAGCTTGATCGCGTTCGGATCGACGGAGGAGAGACCGGTCAGCGTGTTGAGAAACATCGGGAAGAAGCTCATAACAACACCGATCGCGATCTTGGATGCCTGATCGAAGCCGAACCAGGTGACGAAGATCGGTGCAAGAACGATCTTTGGCGGAGCTTGGATGGCGACCAGGTAGGGATAGAGAGTGGCGCGGACGCTGGCGAACATCGCCACACTCACGCCGAGGAGAGCCCCGCCGCCAAGTCCGAGCGCGAAGGCCCAGAGTATTTCTTGAACGGTCACCCAAACGTTGGGCCAGAATGAACTGGAGCCCACAACACGAACCGTCGCTTCGATCGTATCTATCGGCGATGGAATGATCAGCGCGTGGACAAAGCCACCCTCTGTGGCGATCGTCCAGGCGATCAGCACGAAGATGCCGAAGCCTATCGCCATCGCGCGATTGGCAATCCGCTCGCGCTTCTGCTTGATTTGCTCGGAAGCAAGAAATCTTTGGATTGTGTCCGCGTGGACGTTCGCCGCAGGCTTCACCTCCGCCGTAGCGGATGCGGAAGAGATATTAAGCGAGGCCATGTTCATTTGTCTCGTTCCTTCTGGTCATCAGTGATCGACGCCGAGCATCCGGCGGATGTCGAACACCAATTCGGAATAGCGGGGGTCGCGCATCACCTCTGGCTTGCGCGGTCGGGGAAGGTCGACGTCCACGATGCCCTCCAGGCGGCCTGGGCGCGGCGTCATCACGAAAATTCGGTCCGAAAGAAAGACTGCTTCGCCGATGTTGTGGGTGACGAAGATGACGGTCTTGCCGGTCTTCTCCCAGATACGCAGCAGCTCGACATTCATCGTCTCGCGGGTGAATTCATCGAGTGCGCCAAAGGGCTCGTCCATCAGGAGAACCTTCGGGTCGTGGGCAAGAAGCCTTGCCAGCGCCACGCGTTGGCGCATTCCACCGGAAAGCTCGCCGGGATATCTGTCGCCGAAGCCGTTGAGCCCGACCATGTCGAGCAACCTGTCGGCTTCTTCCGCCTGTTGCTTGCGATCGAGGCCGAGGATGATGCCCGGCAGCTCCACGTTTTGCCGGATGGTTCGCCAGGGAAAGAGCACGGAGGTCTGGAACATCATCCCGATCTCGGCTCGTGGCCCGTCGTGCTCCTTGTCTGATAGCAGCAGCACGCCTTCCGTCTGATTTTCGAGCCCGCCGAGGATCGACAGCAGAGTTGACTTACCGCATCCGCTTGGCCCGACCAGCGAAATGAACTCGCCTTCATTCACATCGAACGACACGTCAGACAGAGCCACCAGTGGTCCTGTCGCTGTGGCGTAGACTTTGCTGAGATGCGATCCCTCTATCAAACCGGCAGTCATGAACTTCTCCACTCGAATTGCATGCAAAATAGAATGCAATACGCGTGCCAGTTGGAAAGAAGCTATGTAAGCAGTTCGTTAGCGGAAGGGGCGTCAGGTGCCTGAAGACAAAAAATCCACCTTCGGTCGTCCATCAAGCAGAATGAGCAAAACTTGAGCGTCGATAGGGGGCGTCATACCGAGCCAATGCACCGCCGTCTGATTTAGTGCGAAGTCTGCTGTATTTGTCCTTGGTAGGGCATCGATTCATCTGAATCTGAGCGCAGGGCGGGCTTCCAGTACCATTGGCGGCTTTGATCCGAACCTTGGCGGCCGCTATGCCGACGCTGCTTGATACCGCCTTTCGCGTGTAATGTCGCAAGCGCTTGTGCGCCCAGGTGAATAGCTAACGGATGGAAGAAGCATGCCGCTGTTATTCCTGAGAGCTTGGCAGCAGCTATGAAACCGTCCTCCAACCAAGACGGCGTGGAAATCAGGCTTTTCCCTTACGCGCCCATGGCGGGGCCTGCTTGTTTTCCACCCATGGGAGAAGCTGCAGTGGAGCGGGTTCAATAGTGGCGGTGATGACCGGGTATTTGGTCAATGCGCTGCGCATCAACGGGAGGCCTGCTGGATTGGTGTAGCGTGTATTTGTTTCGCTGCCCTCGCTCAGCCTTCCCGAAATATCGTCAATCACCTCTGTTGGTACGCCTGCTTGCTTCAGTGTATCCGCCATGCCGTGGCGAAGGGCATGTAGGGAGCGCTTCCACATGTTCTCTCCGAGCGCCTCCTGCATGATCGGGGTAAACGTGTCGTAGAAGCGGTCCCCAGGGTCATTCCTGGTCCTGTCGGAGAACAGGTCTGGGAACAACGCTTCATAGCCAAGCCGCTTGATCGCCGCGTGATACTCAAGGAATCCAAGCCGAACCAGCTCATCTGGGACGGGGAGTGTCCTGTGAGATTGCGCGTTTTTCAGCCGCCGCAACGCGTTCGTCCTCAGTTGGATGACAAGTCCGTTTTCATCTTGCTCCACGTCTTCAACCGCCAGACCGGCGAACTCGTTACGTCTCGCTCCAAGATAGGTGAAAAGGATCGGGAGATAGTACAGGGCATCATGGAAGATGTGCCGGCCGGGCTTCTTTCTCCCACGCCTGCAATCCAGCGAGCCAGTATAGATCGGACTCGCAAATATGGGTGCGATGTCCTTCGGCGACGGCTTGTACTGCTGCAATCGGATCAGCCCCGCTTTCGGCTTCTTCGGGCGCAGACCCTCAAAAGACCAGTCAGCGACATCGAAACCGTGACCGCGCACGTGCTTCAGAAAGTGTTGCAGGTTCCCGAAATGCTTGCGGATAGTTGCGCTGGAAAGACCAACCTTTGCCTTCGTTCCCGCGGCCTCAGCAGCCTTCCGCAACCTGTCGCCTTCCGCCCGGAGTTCGAGCGCCGACATGGCTCTCATTCGGCTGCTTCGGCCCCAGTCCGTCGGAATGTCGTTGAAGTGCTGACGCAGGCGGCCAATGTGATACTGCTCGATCTGCCCGGAATGCTCCACGCCATGTTCTGCAAGGACAGACTTGAACATCCGCACCAGCGCCATGGCGTCTCGCGCGGTCGCCGGCTCCCATTCCTTTCCCATGTTCGCGATCAGCTCTTCGCATTCCTGCTCAAAAGCCGACACTGCAACGACCCGCTGTTCGCCGCCCTGAGGCTTAGGTGCCTTCCCCGTGCTTCTGGCGTCGGCACTGGGATCGTCCGTTCTGCTCCTCAATTTGAATTCGCTCAGGCTGCGATCCACTAGTTCGTGGCGGTCGTTGATATCCAACAGGGCTGCCGCCCGACCTTCGAAGATTTTCGACATCGCCCGCTCACGGTTAAGCGCGGTGTCCGGAATGTCGAAGTTGTAGATCAGCCGTCGGATACCGTCTTCGAAGCCCGCGCTACGCGCAATGGACAGTTCCGCGCGATAGTTCGCACCGATAGCCTCGATATGGGAAGCCGGAACTTCGCTCTTCAGGAGAAAGGCGAGGCCGGGGCAATTCCCTTCGAGGCTGAGGTCTGAACGGGTCCCGAACTTCGCGAGGAGCTGATATGCCCAGCCGACCTCAAGGTCGAGTTCCATCTCCATGACGTCGGCACCGCGCCCATTGCGCTTGGCCATGGTGCTGATGTCATCGAGCCTCTCCAGTTCCCTGTCCCGCTCGTGTTCGAAGAGTTTCTGGAGTTGCTGCTTGGACATCGTTTCCTGCGACTGCATCTTCAGTTCGGCCAGCCGCGTGTTGAGTTTGCGGCCGATGATCTGTGCCTTCCTATGATCCGAACAGTGAAGGGTCAGTGAAAGCCGGCTGCGTGGTGGGCATTGAATGAAGGCGGCTGGAATGCGTGGTCGCCAGTAGAAGATGTTTCCGCGGCGGATGAGATTCTCGACTTCGTGGCGGACAGCCATGACGAAGATACCCTGTGTCGGGCCCAAGGTGCTTGCCGCGCCAACTCCGGCTTGGGCATCACCTTTGGGCATCAGTTCTGGGCATCAGGTCGCCAATGATGCCAAAACGGGATCCGGCACGGCTGGAAAAACAAGAGAATCAGGGCTTTTTGGGAGAATTGGCTGGGGAACCTGGATTCGAACCAGGACTAACGGAGTCAGAGTCCGTGGGTCTACCGTTAACCTATTCCCCAAGAATGGCGCGGCGGCATGCGTCGCTCGGTCTGCGCGGCTTATAGCCAAAGCGCGGGCGGATGCAAATACCCTTTTTGAAAAAGTTTGTACCTTGACCGAACGAGCACTCAGGATGGCGGTTGTTCGATGGAGGGCGGCCGAAAAAGCGATTGGCGAAACCGCCGCTCGCTGTTATCTTCCGCTCAACGAAACAGATGGACGCCTGCTGCATGCCCGTGATGGCGTTGCGCGGCGAGATGGATAGAAGTGATGGACCCCGAGGGCGGCGGAAAGCCGCAGCAGGGCGGGGCATCGGCTGAACGGCGGGGCGACGCGAAGACCCGCCGCCGCAGGGCGAAGCGGAACGGCAAACGCCGTCACGCGGCGCCCAGCATGCATGGCGGACCCGCGCAGGATGCTGGTCAGCCCCATGTCGAGCCGAGCAACGCCGAAAGTCCCAAACGCAAGCGAAAGCGGCGGCGCGTGCGCTCGGCGTTAATAGCCGAAGCCATGCCGCAGGCAACCGCCGGCACACCTGCGTCTCGACCCGCCAGCGCCGATACCGGCCACCACGCGGACAGCAACCGGACACGCAAGCGCCGCAAGAAGAACCGTCATGGGCGCGAACTGCAGGGCCGTCCGCTCGCCCAGCCACGTCATGCGCCTGCTTATGCGCCCGAAAAGGCCGTCACGACGTCTGCGTACCCTCAGGCGCCGCAGGTTGCCGCGGAGCCGAGCCGGCCGTCCTTCAGGGATGACTACTACGCAGCCCTCGACCTCGGCACGAACAACTGCCGGCTTCTGGTCGCCCAGCCGACGCGACCGGGTCAGTTCCGGGTCGTCGATGCCTTCTCGAGGATCGTCAGGCTCGGTGAAGGCTTGGCCGCGAACAGTAGGCTTTCCAACGAGGCCATGGACCGGGCCGTCGAGGCGCTGAAGGTCTGCGCTGCGAAGCTTGCAAGCCGGCCCATCCGCAAGATGCGCCTCATCGCCACCGAAGCGTGCCGGGCAGCCGAGAATGGGGAAGAGTTCCTCGATCGCGTGGTGCGCGAAACCAGCCTCACGCTCGAGATCATCGACCGCGAGACCGAGGCCCGCCTTGCTGTCTCCGGCTGCTCCTCGCTGGTTGGACGGGAGACCCGATCCGTGGTGCTGTTTGACATCGGCGGTGGCTCCTCGGAGATCGCGGTCATCCGGATCGGTGATAGCCGCTCCAACAGGCTTGCCAACCATATCACCCACTGGACGTCGCTTCCTGTCGGTGTCGTGACCTTGTCGGAACGCCACGGCGGACGCGACGTGACGCCGGATGTCTTCGCCGGCATGGTCGCAGAGGTGGAGGACATGCTGGCCGGTTTCGAAGCGCCGCCGGTGACGGGCCTCCACCAGCACGATGCCGAAGGCTTCCATTTGATTGGAACCTCGGGCACGGTGACGACGCTTGCTGGGGTCCACCTCGACCTGCCGCGCTACGATCGCCGCAAGGTCGACGGGCTGTGGCTTTCGGATGCTGAGGTTTCGGCGATGCAGGCGAAGCTCTTGTCCTGGGATTTTGCCGGCCGCGCGGCCAATCCCTGCATCGGGCCGGACAGGGCCGACCTGGTGCTTGCCGGATGCGCCATTCTCGAGGCGATCCGCAGGCGCTGGCCGAGCCCGCGCATGCGTGTTGCGGATCGTGGGCTGCGCGAAGGGATTCTGACCGACATGATGGCGGATGACGGGGCCTGGCGCCGCAGCCGCCCGCGCCGCGACCTGGAGTGGCAGGGAGAGGGGAAGCGTCGATGACGAAACCACCGGTCGCGGGCAACCGGACTGGCCGCAAGCTCGGCCAGAAGGTCAAGAAGGGCAAGCTGAAGGCGTCTTCTCGGCGCTGGATCGAGCGGCATATCAACGATCCCTATGTCCAGAGGGCAAAGCTTGAGGGGTACCGCGCCCGGGCAGCCTTCAAGCTTCTTGAAATCGACGAGAAGCACCAGATCCTCAAGGGTGCTCGGCGGATTATCGATCTTGGCGCCGCCCCGGGAAGCTGGTCGCAAATCGCCGCCAAGGTGACGGGATCGACGGATGAGGATATCCGGGTGGCGGCGATCGACTTTCTCGAAATGGCGCCGCTGCCAGGTGTGAAGATCCTGCAGCTTGACTTCCTCGACCTCTCGGCCCCGCAACAACTGACCGAGGCGATCGGTGGCGCGCCGGACCTCGTGATTTCCGACATGGCCGCACCCACCACGGGTCACCAGAAGACGGATCACCTGAGGACGATGCATCTTTGCGAAGTGGCCGCCTACTTCGCGGTCGATGTCCTGAAGGAGGGTGGGCACTTTCTGGCAAAGACCTTCCAGGGCGGGACCGAACGCGACCTTCTCAACATGCTCAAGCAGAACTTCCGGCAGGTGATCCACATCAAGCCGGGCGCCTCGCGTTCGGAATCGGTCGAGATGTTCCTCCTGGCCAAGCACTTCAAGGGGCGCAAGGCGGAGGTGGAGCCGGACGACGCGGAAGCCTGATCACTCGGCCGCTTCGGCTTTGACGATGGCCTTTCGTCCATGTCCGGATACGGCGGCGCCAGCCTCCCGTTTCAGGCCAAGCAGGGGAAGGACGGCAAACACCGATACGCCGGCAACTACGAAGAATGCCAGGTGGAAATCCGCGAGTTGCAGGTGCTCGCCCGACAGAAGGGCGGACAGTTCCAGGATGAACGCGGCGAACGCCACGCCGAGCGCGAGGCTTACCTGCTGGAGTACCGAGGCGATAGACGTGGCCTGGCTCGCCTGGGAATTGTCGATCTCCGAATAACTGAGCGCGTTGCCGCCGGTGAAGAAGAAGGAGCGGCAGAGCCCGGAGAGGACCAGGAACGCAATGATCAGCGCATGCGAGGTTTCAGGCGTGAAGAAGCCGTTGACGGCGGTCGTCAGCGCGCCGAAGAGGCCGGCGGTTATCAGCGTCGCCTTGAAGCCGGTCGCGGCGAACACCCGCCTGGCGACGAACTTGACAGTCAACGCTCCGATCGCACCGGCAAAGGTGATCATGCCGGACTGGAACGGGTTGAGCCCAAATCCGAGCTGAAGCATCAGCGGCATCAGGAACGGGATCGCGCCGGTGGAAATCCGGAAGATGGTTCCGCTGAGCGTTGCGGCCCGGAACGCGTCGTTTCGAAAGATCGCGAGGTTCAGGATCGGCGCGGGGTGGCGCCGGGCGTGACGCACATAGCCTATGCCACAGGCAATGCCGATGAGGGTCGCGGTAATGCCGAAGACCGGCGGTAAAGCGGGAAGGCTGACGACGGAAAGGCCGAAGACCGTCCCTGCGGCGGCCATCGATGCCAGCAAGAAGCCGAACCAATCGATCGGTGGCGGCCGGACGGCTTCCACATTCGGCAGGTACATGCCCGACAGCCAAATGCCCGCGAGGCCGATCGGCACATTGATGATGAAGATCCACTGCCAGGCGAAGTAGGTGGTGATGAAGCCGCCAACCGGCGGTCCGGTCAGCGGCCCGATCAGGGCCGGGATGGTCAGGAGCGCCATGGCCGAGACCAATTCCCGGCGGTCGGTCGTCCTCAACAGCATGAGCCTTCCGACAGGCGTCATCATCGCGCCGCCCATGCCCTGCAGAAAGCGCGACAGGACGAACTGCAGCAACGTTCCGGAAACGGCACAGCAGATCGAGCCGATGATGAATACCACCAGCGCCAGCCGGAAGACCTTCTTGGCGCCGAAGCGGTCTGCCATCCACCCGCTGATCGGAATGAATATCGCCAGCGCCACCATATAGGATGTGAGCGCAAGCTTCAGCGTGATCGGCCCGACGCCAAGCTCGGCGGCGATCGTAGGAAGAGCCGTCGCTATCACGGTCGAATCCATCTGCTCCATGAACAGCGCGACGGCGAGGATGAGAGGGACGATGCGATTCATGACCTCGGTCGTGCGGGCAAACGGACAGGGCTTGTCTAGAGCCATCCTGCCAAATTGCCAATGTCGGTTGGTGTTCCGATCATATCCCCATCACGTCTGCGTGACGCTGCTTTCCGTGTAGGTCCAGTTGATTATCTCAGTCCGCGAAGTCCCCGCAGCCGCGAAGGGACGAGTTTTGAGGGAGACATGATCATGACCATGCCGAAACTGGGACGTCGGGCGCTGTTGGGATCCGCAGGCCTTGGAATGCTGGCTGCGCCAGCCATCGTCCGCGCCCAAGCCGCTGCCCCCGTCGCTCAGGACACAACGCAATTGGAGATCAACCGCGCCATGCCGCCGGAGACGCATCGCTTTAAGCTGGGTGACTTTGAGGTCCTTGTCGTCAAGGACGGAGCACGGCCGTCGGGTGCCCCGAACGAAACCTTCGGGACAAACCAGTCGGCAGCCGATGTCGCGGCGCTCCTTGAAGAGAATTTCCTGCCAACTGATGATTTCGTCAACAGCTTCGCGCCGACCTTGGTCAATACCGGCAGCGATGTCGTTCTCTTCGACACCGGTCTCGGTCCGGGTGGGCGCGCGCAAGGCCTCGGCCGGCTGGTGGAGGGCCTTGCAGCCGGCGGCTATTCCCCCGAGGATGTGACGGTGGTGGTGATCACCCATATGCACGGCGACCACATCGGCGGGCTGATGGAGGACGGCAAGCCCACCTTCCCGAACGCCAGATACGTCGCCGGCCAGGTCGAGTACGATTTCTGGACAGATACCGCCCGCGTCGGAACCCCGGCCGAGAACGGCCACAAGGGCGTTCTGGCCAATGTCCAGCCGCTGGCGGAGAAGATGACCTTCATCGGTGACGGCGCCGAGGTTGTGTCCGGCATAACCGGCATGGCCGCCTTTGGCCATTCACCGGGCCACATGATCTTCAATATCGAATCCGCCGGACGCCGCCTGGTGCTGACGGCAGATACCGCCAACCATTTCGTCCTGTCTCTCCAGCGGCCGGATTGGGAAGTCCGCTTCGACATGGATAAGGAAGCGGCTGCGGAAACCCGCAAGAAGGTGTTCGACATGCTGGCGACAGACAAGGTCGCGTTCCTGGGCTACCACATGCCCTTCCCGGCGGTTGGCTACGTGGAGAAGCAGGAGACCGGATACCGCTTCGTGCCCAAGTCCTACCAGTTCGAACTCTGAGCATTCCATGGCCGCACAAAAACCCGGAGACGCCGTCTCCGGGTTTTTGCTATTCCCATCATGTCATGAACGTGTTACCAGCCCTCGCCAACTTCCGAGCATTGTTTCAGGGACGCCCGGGCGGACGAAGATCGTTCCGGTGCGGTTCCCGCATTTCTGAACCGAAGGAAATTGGCCATGGCACGTATCATTGAATCGGCGACCGGCGCGGACGCGCTTACCTTTGACGACGTGCTTCTGCAGCCCGGCCATTCCGAGATCATGCCGGGGCAGACAAACATCGCCACCACCATCGCCCGCGATATCGACCTCAACCTGCCGATCCTCTCCTCGGCAATGGATACGGTGACCGAGAGCCGGCTGGCGATTGCCATGGCGCAGGCGGGCGGCATCGGTGTCATCCATCGCAACCTGACGCCGGTCGAGCAGGCCGAAGAAGTCCGGCAGGTGAAGAAGTTCGAAAGCGGCATGGTCGTCAATCCCGTGACCATCGGCCCCGATGCCACGCTGGCGGAAGCCCTCTCGCTGATGAAGGCCCACGGAATCTCCGGCATTCCGGTGGTGGAAAATGGTGGCAATGGTGGGCACAAGACCGGCCGTCTCGTCGGCATCCTGACCAACCGCGACGTCCGCTTCGCCTCCGATCCGTCCCAGAAGATCTACGAGCTCATGACGCGGGAAAATCTCATCACGGTCAACGACAACGTCGACCAGTCGGAGGCCAAGCGGCTTCTCCACAAGCACCGCATCGAGAAGCTTCTCGTGGTGGACGGGCAGGGGCATTGCGTCGGCCTGATCACCGTCAAGGACATCGAGAAATCGCAGTTGAACCCGAACGCGTCCAAGGATGCACAGGGCCGCCTGCGGGCAGCGGCCGCGATCAGTGTCGGCGACGACGGCTATGAGCGGGCGGAGCGTCTGATCGAGGCCGGGGTGGACCTTCTGGTGGTCGATACCGCCCACGGTCATTCGCAGCGTGTCCTTGATGCCGTGACCCGTGTGAAGAAGCTGTCCAACTCCGTGCGCATCATGGCCGGCAATGTGGCCACGGCCGACGGCACGAAGGCACTGATCGATGCCGGCGCCGATGCGGTAAAGGTAGGGATTGGCCCCGGCTCGATCTGCACGACGCGCATTGTCGCCGGTGTTGGCGTTCCACAGCTTGCGGCGATCATGGCCGCCGTTGGCGCCGCCCGCGACCAGAACATCCCGGTCATCGCCGACGGCGGCATCAAGTTCTCCGGCGATCTCGCCAAGGCGATCGCCGCCGGCGCTTCCGCCGCAATGGTCGGCTCGCTGCTTGCCGGTACCGATGAGAGCCCGGGCGAAGTCTATCTCTACCAGGGGCGCTCCTTCAAGGCTTACCGTGGCATGGGGTCGGTGGGCGCCATGGCGCGCGGCTCAGCCGACCGTTACTTCCAGGCGGAGGTACGCGACACGCTGAAGCTCGTACCTGAGGGCATCGAAGGTCAGGTTCCCTACAAGGGGCCCGTCTCGGCTGTGCTGCATCAGCTTGCGGGTGGCCTGCGCGCCGCCATGGGCTATGTCGGCGGCGTCGACATCCGCGACTACCAGGAAAAGGCGACCTTCGTGCGCATTTCCGGTGCGGCGCTCCGCGAAAGCCATACCCACGGCGTGACCATCACCCGCGAAAGCCCCAACTATCCGGGCGCCGGCGGCTGACCATCGCAACTCGCTCGTCAAAAGGGCGCAGCTAGGCGATTGCCAACAGCCTGGCTTCATCTAATCTCCTGCTGCCGGCGCTCGTGCCGGTTGTTTGGGGGGATTTCATGAAGAGACTTCTGGCTTGTGTGTTGATCGCCGCCGCCGCGTGTTCGCAGGCGTATGCGCAGTCGGTCAGCGAAGGCACCTATACCGTCGAAGGTACCAATCTCGACGGGTCGCCCTATCGCGGGACGGCAACGATCGAACTGACCAGCGATACAACCTGCTCCATCGAATGGGTGACGGGAGGAACGACATCGACGGGCATCTGCATGCTCTACGAGGACGCCTTCGCGGCCGGCTACGTCCTGGGGGATGCTGTCGGCATCATCGTCTACAAGGTCGTCGGGGACGGGATCCTGGAAGGTGCCTGGACGATTTCCGGCAAGAATGGCTCCGGCACAGAAACACTGACCTTGCGCGACTAATGATTGTTTCATGCTATAACCTCGGGCCATGGCTGACGGCCCGAGGCTCCGATAACCCATGAGCAGAATGAGAAGTCTATGACCTTCAGCACCATGATGATCTGGCCGATGATTGCCCACGCGGTCTTGGTCTTCGGCCTCTACTTCCTTCTCTCCAACCGTCGCATCGGCGCCGTGCGTGCCGGCACCGCCAAGGCGGAGCAGTTCAAGGACAACCGCGAAGAGCCGACCGAAAGCCTGCTCATCCACAACAACATCAAGAACCAGTTCGAGCTTCCGGTCCTGTTCCATGCCGTATGCCTGGCACTCTACGTGACGACGGCGGACAATGTGGTGACGGCGCTGCTGGCTTGGGCCTTCGTCCTGTCGCGTTACGTCCACGCCTACGTCCACATCACCAGCAACCGGCTTCGCCACCGCCGGCCGATCTGGATCACAGGCTTCTTCATCCTCATCCTGCTCTGGCTGTGGCTTGCCATCTGGCTCGTCCTTTCCTGACACTTTTTGAGTTGCGTCAACATCGGCGGTCCATTCCTCCGCTACCACCCTTCATCGGAAATGGTCGCAACGAACGCGGCCATCCTTTTCAGAGAAGGGTCGAGCGATGTCAGCAATGATGAAAGCCGCCGTGGTCCGCGAATTCGGAAAGCCTCTGGTAATCGAGGAAGTGCCGGTCCCAGAGCCCGCTCCCGGACAAATCCTCGTCAAATACGAGGCGACCGGCGTCTGCCATACGGATCTGCATGCCGCTAATGGCGACTGGCCGGTCAAGCCCAATCCGCCGTTCATTCCGGGCCACGAGGGGGTCGGCTATGTCGCCAAGCTCGGCGCCGGTGTCTCCCGCATCAAGGAGGGCGATCGGATCGGCGTTCCGTGGCTGCACACCGCCTGCGGATGCTGCACGCCCTGCCGCACCGGCTGGGAGACACTGTGCGGCAGCCAGCAGAACACCGGCTACTCCGTCAACGGGACCTTTGCGCAGTACGGGCTCGCAGATCCGGATTTCGTCGGGCGCCTGCCGGACAACCTCGAGTTCGGCCCTGCTGCCCCGGTCCTGTGCGCCGGCGTCACCGTTTACAAAGGCCTCAAGGAAACCGAGGTCAAACCGGGAGAATGGGTCGTGATCTCCGGCATCGGCGGCCTTGGCCATATGGCCGTGCAGTATGCCAAGGCGATGGGCATGCACGTAGTAGCCGCCGACATACTCGATGACAAGCTTGATCTGGCGACGAGCCTTGGTGCGGATCTCGTCGTGAATGGCAGGGCTGCAGATGCCGTCGAGCAGGTCCAGAAGGCAACCGGCGGCGTGCATGGCGCACTGGTGACGGCGGTCTCGCCTCAAGCCATGGAACAGGCCTACGGCTTCCTGCGCGCCAAGGGCACCATGTCTCTCGTCGGCCTGCCGCCGGGCTACATCTCCCTGCCGGTCTTCGATACCGTACTGAAGCGCATTACGGTGCGTGGTTCGATCGTCGGCACGCGCCAGGATCTCAAGGAATCCTTGCAGTTCGCGGGCGAGGGCAAGGTCGCCTCTCATTTCTCGTGGGACAAGCTCGAAAACATCAACGACATCTTCCACCGCATGGAGGAGGGCAAGATCGACGGTCGCATCGTCCTCGATCTCGCCGCCTGAGCCTCACGCAGAAGTGTCAGCGCTTTTCGACCGGATGATCTAGCCTTGGTCGTCCGGCCGACTGCTGTTCTCGCGGACGTGGCCGGCCACCACCCGGGAGGAGCCTGTCATGGAAAAGCCGACGATCACCCAGGCGATGATCAACGCCTATGATGAATACACCCACCTTACGCTTGATCGCCGCAGCTTCATGGAGAAGCTGACGGCACTGGCCGGCTCGGGCGCAGCCGCCGCCGCCATTGCACCGCTGCTGGCGGCCAATAGCGCGAAGGCGCAAATGGTCGCCGAGACCGACGAGCGTCTGGCGGCAGAAGACATCACCTATCCAGGCGCGGAAGGCGAGATGAAGGGCTATCTCGTCCGCCCGAAGGATGCGGGCGGCGACCTGCCTGGCGTCATCGTCATCCATGAGAACCGGGGCCTGAACGCCCATATCCGCGATGTTGCGCGGCGCATGGCGCTCGAAGGCTTCGTCGCCCTGGCGCCGGATTTCCTGTCGCCGCAGGGCGGCACGCCGGCAGATGAGGATCAGGCGCGGCAGATGTTCAGCGGGATGGATCTCGACGCCGCTGCCGCGAATGGTGAAGCCACGCGCGTGTTCCTTACAGGTCTCGACGGACCCAATGGCAAGGTCGGCGCAGTCGGCTTCTGCTGGGGCGGCGGAATGGTCAACCGGATGGCGACCCGTTCGCCGGAACTTGGGGCCGGTGTGGCCTATTACGGTTCGCAGCCGCCTCTCGAGGACGTGCCGGCTATCGAGGCACCGCTGATGCTGCACTATGCGGGGCTCGACGAGCGGATCAACGCCGGGATCGACGCCTACAGGCAAGCGCTGGAGGAGAACGACAAGACCTTCGAGATTCACGTCTATGAAGGCGTCAACCATGCCTTCAACAACGATACCTCGTCGGCACGCTACGATAAGGCTGCGGCGGATCTTGCCTGGAGCCGGACGGTGGAGTTCTTCAAGAAGCACCTGTCCTGAAGCCACAAGGGCGGGGAATCAGGTTCTTCCCGGCGCACAACTGGCTATGGCATCGGCCAGCAGCTTCATCTCGTTGCGTCGGCCGCTCGACCGGCGCCAGATCAGCCCGATTTCACGGGAGGGGGCGGGGTCCGCAAACGGCAGAATGCGGATGTCGTTGCGGGCGGTCTCCGTTGGGATCGCCATCTCCGGGATCAGGGTCATGCCCATGTCGTGCGACACCATCTGCAGGAGCGTCGCCATGGATGTCGCACCGAAGTTGACGAGGCTGCGTTTGCGCGCCGTGCCGCAGACGGAAAGTGCCTGATCACGCAGGCAATGGCCTTCCTCGAGCAGGAGCAGCCTGTCCGCGTCGACCTGCGTCTCCGTCATTGGTGACATCAGGATCGTCTCATTGTTGTTGGCTACCGCCATGTAGAAGCGGTCGAAGAACAGAGAGACGTTCTCCAGCCCTTCCGCCTGGATGGGAAGGGCAGCAATTACGGCGTCGAGCTTGCCCTCCTGGAGGTCGAGGATCAGTCGGTCGGTCACTGCCTCCCTCAGCTCGAGCTCCATTCGGGGGTGACGCTCCCGCAGGCAGGGCACGAGCTTAGGCACGAGGTAGGGCGCTACGGTGGGAATGATGCCGATCCTCACCGGACCGTCCAGCATGCTGGCGCCGCCGCGGGTGGACGCGGCCAGTTGCTCGACCTGTTCGAGGATGGCGCGGACCCGCTCAAGGACCTCTTCGCCCTTGCGCGTCAGTAGCGCGCCGCTGCGGCTGCGCTCCACCAGTCGAACCCCCAGACTATGCTCCATGTCGGCGATTTGAGCAGACAGCGCCGGCTGGCTGACATGCACCGCTTCCGCAGCGCGGCCGAAGTGTTTCTCGGTCGCAAGCGCACTGAAATACCGCATTTGCCTCAGGGTAAGAGACATAGGAAAATCCTATCATGAATCCTAGTAAATAATATTGGAAATTATGGAACCGGAGTGAGATGGTCAAGCCGCAACCTAGAACGGTTCCAGATTTCATCCAGGGAGATGACCATGTCCGATCGTCCAACAATGACGACCACGGCCGGTGCGCCGATACCGGATAACCAGAACACGATGACGGCGGGGCCGCGCGGCGGCGTCATGCTGCAGGACTACCAGCTGATCGAGAAGCTGGCCCACCAGAACCGCGAGCGCATCCCGGAGCGCGTCGTGCACGCCAAGGGCTGGGGCGCATATGGTACGCTGAAGATCACCGGCGACATCTCCAAGTACACCAAGGCGAAATGTCTGCAGCCAGGCGCGGAAACGCCGATGCTCGCTCGATTCTCCACCGTTGCCGGTGAAATGGGCGCCGCCGACCACGAGCGCGACGTTCGCGGCTTTGCGCTGAAGTTCTACACGCCGGACGGCAACTGGGATCTCGTCGGCAACAACACGCCGGTCTTCTTTATCCGCGATCCGCTGAAGTTTCCCGACTTCATCCATACTCAGAAGCGTCATCCGCGCACCAACCTGCGCTCCGCGACCGCCATGTGGGACTTCTGGTCGCTGTCGCCGGAAAGCCTGCACCAGGTCACGATCCTGATGTCGGACCGCGGCCTGCCGGTCGATCCGATGCATATGAACGGCTACGGTTCGCACACTTATTCGTTCTGGAACGATGCTGGCGAGCGCTACTGGGTGAAGTTCCACTTCAAGACGCAGCAAGGCCACAAGCACTTCACCAACGAGGAAGGCGAAGCCCTCATCGGCAAGACCCGCGAAGGCTACCAGGAAGCTCTGTTCGGTGGCATCGAGCGTGGCGAGTTCCCGCGCTGGAAGGTGCAGGTCCAGATCATGACCGAGGAGCAGGCGGAAAACACCTCCTACAACCCCTTCGACCTCACCAAGGTCTGGCCGCATGCGGAATTCCCTCCGATCGACATCGGCGTGATGGAACTGAACCGCAATGCGGACAACTACTTCGCCGAAATTGAGCAGGCCGCGTTCTCGCCGTCGAACATCGTTCCCGGCATCAGCCATTCGCCGGACAAGATGCTGCAGGCTCGCGTGTTCTCCTATGCCGACGCCCACCGCTACCGCCTCGGCACGCACTATGAGAACATCCCGGTCAACCAGCCGCGCTGCCCGGTCCATCACTACCACCGCGATGGCCAGATGAACACTTACGGCGGCCTGCGCACCGGCAATCCGGATGCCTATTACGAGCCGAATTCCGTAAACGGTCCCTTCGAGGATGTTTCCGCCAAGGAGCCGCCGCTGAAGATCTCCGGCGACATGGCCCGCTACAACCATCGTGAAGGCAATGACGATTACTCGCAGCCGCGGGCACTCTTCAACCTCTTCGACGAAGGCCAGAAGGGACGCCTGTTCTCCAACATTGCCGCGGCAATGGGCGGCGTACCGGGCGAGATTGTCGAGCGGCAGCTGGCGCACTTCAAGCTTGTGCACCCGGATTACGAAGCCGGTGTGCGTGCGGCACTGGAGCGGCTGCACGGCTACAAGGCCGACACGATTTCGGCACAGCCCACCGCCGCCGAGTAACATCGGTACGTGCTGAAATGGAAACCGGGGCCTCGGCCCCGGTTTTCTTGTTGTCTACCAGCTTGTCGCCATCTGCCCGGCCCGGACCTTGAGGGAACGACCGATCCCCTTCGGTTCGGAATCGAGGTCGTCCGGGACCACCGCCGGCGAGATGTTGTCGAGGCAGGCGGCGATGTGGTCGGTGATGGCATTCATCAGAGACGGCGAGAGGCCCGGCCGCTTCATCAGGCCTATCTGGACCGGCGGCAGCGGCGGAAAGCCGTCGCCCGAGGTTAACACCTTCATGCCGGGTCGCAACGCCGATTCCGGCAGCACGGATACCGCCATCCCGGCCAGCACGGCGGCCGCGACCACGGTCGACGACCAGCTCGTGAACAGAACCTGATATTCCCGTCCATCGGCATCGAGCGCTGAGCATGCGAGCTGACGCCACAGGCAGTCGCGTCGTCCGACAGCAAGCGGAACCGGCGCGTCCTCGCGCAGCGGATGGTTCGCCGAAGCGACCCAGCACAGGGGTTCCGTGCGAACGACGTCCGAAATCCGTGCACGCGGGTTATGCGTCACCAACGCGATGTCCAGTTCCCCCCGGGCCATCCGCTCTGCGAGGCTCGAGGAGTTCTCGCAGACGATATAGAGCTCGACGTTCGGATGCGTCTTGGCGAAGCGTCCGATGATCTCCGGCATGTAGCGGTCGGCGTAGTCGTCCGGCGTGCCAATCCGCAGCGTTCCTTCCAGTCGGTTGTCGTCGAAGGCGGCGATCGCCTCATTATTCAGCCGGATGATGCGGCGCGCGTAGTTGAGCAGCTTCTCGCCCTCAGCCGTCAGGCGATTGCCGCGCCCGTCCTTGGCGAAGAGTTGCTTGCCGATCCGTTCCTCCAGCCGCCTCATCTGCATGGAAACCGCCGACTGCGTCTTGAACACGCGATCGGCTGCCTTCGTGAAGCTGCCGGTGTCGATGATGGCGAGGAAGGTGTGGAGTTGGTCGATGTCGAGTGGAGCGGTCATTAGCGTTCATCCATCAGAGTGGCTGATAGCAACCATTAGAAACATTCGTTGGACTGATCAATAGTGTCGCGACTAAATGGCACTGTACTCACGACATCGGGTGTTCTCCCTCCACCCGTGATGACTTGGCCACCCGTCCACATGCCTCCGTGGACGGGGCGGCTATCCTCGTGCCGATGGAAAGGAATGATCATGCGCACGACCCGGATTGTTGAACTCGACCTCGCCCCGTCGCAGCCGGCGAGCCGCAGCTTCTACGCGACCACCATTGCGTTCGCGGGTTCCATCTGGCGTGTCCTGCGTAACCGTTGGGCATCCGACCGCCTGAACGATCTCGACGACCGTCAGCTCGACGATATCGGCCTGACCCGTCATGACGTCTTTGCCGCGACGCATGCCTCCCGCCTTTTTGATGATCCTGCAGCCTTGCTGGCTGAAAGCGCACGTCGCCGTGCCATGACCAGGTTCGATCGAATTCGGCGAAACTGACATTTTCCCCGCAGGGTGACAGCCAATAACCCTGCCGCTTGCCCGGCCCGGTCTCCTGGCCGGGCTTTTTTTATTCCGATCCTTGTCCGCTCGGGGCGGCCTCGCCGGTGGCCTTGGGCTTGAGGTAGGTATCGAAGATCGATTCCACGCTCTTCTGGTATGCCTTTTGCACCTCCAGTCCGCTGTCGAACATGCTTGCCAGTGCGTCGGCATAGGGATTGGAGCCAGCCTTTGCTCCCGCATCCTCGGTAGGCTGGCCGCCCGAAGACGTGGTGGGCCTGCCCGTCATCATGTCCTGGAACGCCTGCATGAAGGGATTGTCGGCAAATGGATTGGCCGCCGCCGCTTGCGGCTTCGAAGCTGCCGGCTTGTCCAGGCCCCAGGCGCTCCGCACGCTCTGCATGAATGGGTTGTCGAAGATGTCGGCTGGCGCCGCCTGCGGGCTCTGCCTCGGCTGGAGGCCAACGGTCTCCAGCCACTGCTTCGTCATCTGGCCCATCGGCGTGGATGCGAAGAAGTCGCTGCCCTGCTGCATCTGGCCGGTCGCCTGCTTGAACATGCCGCCCATCATCATGTCTGCCATGACCGGCATCATGTTGCGCAGCATGTCCTGCCCGAGCCCGGTCAGTTGTGCCGCCTGCGCGGAGACCGCACGCGCGACTTCCGGAGAACCGAATAGCTTGTCCAGTACCACATTGCCGTCGGCCATGCCCTGTGGCGTGAAAGCCTTGTTCAGGTCTTCGAAGTACTTGGCGTAGCTCCCCGACATCATCGTGTTCATCAGGGCGCCGAAATCATACGGATTGGTGGCGGTGCGCTTGAAGCCGGAGGAGAAGGCAGGAGTCAGCGCCGCCATGGCCTGCGCCACCTGCTCCTGCGCCAGATTGAACTGGCGCGCCATAGCCTCCATGGCGGTTCCGTTCTGTGCCTTCAGCATCATGTCGAACAGTGGCAGCATGGAGCGTTCCTTTCCGGTTGGCACGATAGGCTAATATATCCGGAAACTTAGCGGCGGAAACCGCTTTTTGGGAAGGGGGCGTTCAGTACTTGTATTCGTCGAAGACCGGTTCGACGCTCTGAGCCCAGCGGCCATGATAGAGCATCAACAGGTCGTCCGCGAGGGTCGCCTTCTTAGCCAATACCTCGTCCAGCGTATTCAGGAAGACCGTCTCGTCCTGCCCTTCGTCGTTGAGCCGCTTGCGAGCCGCAAGGCCGCTGCGCGAGATGCCGACGATCTCGCGGGTAATCTCAAGCAATGGCCGTCCGCCGATCTCTGCCTTCAAACCTTTCGCAGGAACCGTGTCGCGAAGCTGCAGGACATCGTCGTAGCTCCAGGTCGCGGTTGCGTCCTCCGCCGCCGCCAGGGCGCCCTCGTCATAGAGGAGACCCACCCAGAATGCCGGCAGAGCGCAGATGCGGCGCCACGGCCCTCCATCGGCGCCGCGCATTTCCAGGAAACGCTTCAGGCGTACATCGGGGAAGAGCGTCGAGAGGTGATTGGTCCAGTCACCGAGAGTCGGCTCCCACTCGGCAATCTCCCCCTTGAGCGCGCCGTTCATGAACTGGCGGAAGGTCACATGGGTGCAATCATGGTAGCGGCCATCGCGGACGACGAAATACATGGGCACGTCCAGCGCCCATTCGACATAGTCATCGAAGCCGAAGTTGGCATTGAAGACGAAAGGCAGGAGGCCTGCGCGCTGGTTGTCGGTGTCGCGCCAGATGTCGCCACGCCAGGAAAGCAGTCCGTTGGGCTTGCCTTCGGTGAAGGGCGAGGAGGCAAACAACGCTGTCGCGAGCGGCTGTAGCTTCATCGAAAGGCGCATCTTGCGCGCCATGTCCTTCTCGGAGGAGAAGTCGAGATTCACCTGGATCGTGCAGGTGCGGTACATCATGTCCAGGCCCTGCTTACCGACCTTGGGCATGTAGCGCGTCATGATCTCGTAGCGCGATTTCGGCATTCGAGGCGTTTCGGCCAGGCTCCATTTCGGGCTGCCGCCGATGCCGAGGAAGCGGATGCCCATGGGCTCGGCAACCTCGCGCAGGACGTCGAGATGCCGGTTGGATTCCTGGCAGGTCTCGTGGATGGTCTCGAGCGGGGCTCCGGAGAGCTCGAACTGGCCGCCGGGTTCTATGGAAATTGCCCCCATGCCGGTACGCTCGGCAAGTCCGATGATGTTGTCGCCATCCATGATCGGATCCCAGTCGAGCCTCGCCTGCATGCCGTTCAGCAGGGCTGAGATGCTGGCTTCGCCCGCATACGGAACGGGGCTATGGTCGGCGGCGAAAAATGCGAACTTCTCGTGCTCCGTACCGAGGCGGAACTGATCGGCGGGACGGGCACCGCTTGCGAGATAGGCGGAAAGCTCGGACACCGAGTTCAGAGGTGTCTGGTCGGTGGTGTCACGGGCCATCGAAACTACCTTGTAAGGCCGACAGGACTGTCGCGTCCGGCTGATTGAACCGGATTGATGTGCGGCGCAAGTGAATTTGTTTCAAGATGCTTTCAGAAATTCACGATGGGTCGTCATCGCCAATCGCCGATGCTGGCTTGGATCACCGCGAGCGCCGCGACGGCTGCGGTATCTGCCCGCAGGATGCGGGGACCGAGAGGGATCGGAGTGACGAAATCGAGACTGCGCAACAATTCGCGTTCCTCTTCCGAGAATCCGCCTTCCGGGCCCACGAGAAGGGCAAGGCGCTCGCCCTCAAGCGCTGCCATGGCGGCGAGGGGATTCTGGCCTTCCTCGCCTTCGTCGCAGAAGATGATCCTTCGGTCCGTCGGCCATTCGTCAAGCAGGTCGCGCAGCCGCTTCGGGGGCATGACCGGCGGAACCGACAATATGCCGCACTGCTCCGCCGCCTCGATCGCATTTGCCTGCAGGCGATCGAGGTTGGTGATCTTGCCCTGGACATGCTGGGTCATCACCGGTTGCAGGAGACCCACACCCATCTCGACGGCCTTCTGGACCATATAGTCGAGTCGACCGACCTTCAGCGGCGCGAAGAGGTATTGAAGATCCGGTGTCTCCGGTTGCGGCCGTGTCTGCTCCACACATTCGACCAACAGTTTCTTGCGCGACGGGAATGCGAGGCGCGCCATCCACTCACCGTCGCGGCCGTTAAAGATGAGGATCTCGGCTCCCTCTGCCAGGCGAAGGACATTGGCGAGGTAGTTGAACTGCTCGGGCTTCGCCTCGATCCGAACGCCGGCCGCGAGATCATTCTCCAGGAAAAGCCGTTGCATTCTAAAGTTGGCGCGCATTTCCGTTCACCCTCAGAGGAAGAACAGAGACATAACCAGATAGAGGAGCGCCGCAAGAGCGCCGGCCGCCGGGACGGTGATAACCCAGGCCGCGACGATGGTCATGAAGTGCGAGCGGCGGACGAGGTAGCGCCGGCGCAGTTCTTCCGCGTTCCGCTCCGGCCGTTCTTCGATCTCCCACTTGTCCGCCTTCATCTTCATGTACTCGACCCGGCGTTTCGAGTTGCGGGTATACCACTCGCGGAAGAAGCCGACGCCGAACACTGCCCCGACGGCGATATGGGTGGAGCTTACCGGCAGGCCGAGCCAGGAAGCGATGATGACCGTCAGCGCCGCCGACAGCGACACGCAGAATGCCCGCATCGGGTTGAGCTTGGTGATCTGCTCGCCCACGAGCCGGATGAGCCGCGGACCGAATAGCAGAAGCCCCACGGAGATGCCGAGAGCTCCGATGATCATGACCCACAACGGAATGGTTACCGCGCCGGAGACGCCGCCTCCCTGCGCAACCGAGACGATGGCCGAAAGCGGGCCGATGGCATTGGCGACATCGTTGGCGCCGTGGGCGAAAGACAGAAGCGCTGCAGAGAAGATCAGCGGCATCTGGAAGAGCTTGCGCAGCGACTGGTTGCGGTTCTCCAGCCCCTGCGACTGGCGGCGGATCAATGGCACGCTCACGGCCCAGGCGAGCGCACCTGCCACCAGACCGATGAGCACGGCGTTCAGCAACGAGACATGGACAAGCTGGCGAAGGCCCTTGAGGGCCAGATAGGAGGAAAACGCCCCGACCATGACGGCGATGAGCACCGGTACCCAGCGACGGGCCGCGGTGATCTTATCATGGCGATAGATGATGAACTCCTTGATGAAGGCAAGGAAGGCGGCCGCAACCACTCCGCCCATCAGCGGAGATATCACCCAGCTGGCGGCGATGCCGCCCATTTGACCCCAGTCCACCGATCCGAAGCCCGCCGCAGCAATGCCCGCGCCGACCACGCCGCCCACGACCGCATGGGTCGTAGAAACGGGAGCGCCTAGCCAGGTCGCGAGATTGACCCAGAGGGCGGACGACAGCAGAGCCGCCATCATTGCCCAGATGAACATGTCCGTATTCTCGAACAGCGCCGGGTCGATGATGCCCTTGGAAATCGTTTCGACGACGTCGCCGCCGGCAATCATGGCGCCTGCTGTCTCGAACACGGCCGCGATGAAGAGGGCAAGGCCCATGGACATCGCCTTGGAGCCGACCGCGGGCCCGACATTGTTCGTTACGTCATTGGCGCCGATATTCATCGCCATGTAAGCGCCGACCGCCGCCGCAGCGATCACGATGATCGCGCCTGGTCGGTCGATCACGGCGACAGCTGCGAACAGCATGGCAGCGACGAGGAAGATCAGCGCGGTTCCGGGGCCTGCCAGGCGTCGGGAGACGGAATGCGTCGCCGCTTCGACCGAACTGATCTTGTCGAGGTCTTTGTCCAGCGTCTGTTTGACGAGGCGCGGGGTCTGCTGTGCCATATCGGTTCCTTTGGCCAGGGAGCCGGCGCGACATCGGCGCCGTTGGTCATTGGTCATCGACCCTCGGGTCTTGCTGCCAGCGACTATTGCCGTTCGCCTAGCGGGATTGCACCCCTAACGCAATATGACACTTTTGTGACAGCGGCCGTATCAGCCGCTCGCCGCCGATTTCAGGGGCGACTGTTGCAGCCTTTCGCCGAAACTCAGCAGGAGCTCCTTGAGTTCCGCCTCATTTACGCGCGCTGCAGCCTCTGCCGGCGATACCCATTCCAGGCGCCGACTGCCTTTTTCCGGGAAATTTCTCGACATGTCTTCCACTTCGAGTACGTGCACCTGGACCCTCACGGGGATCTTGAGCCCTGTCTGCAACGACTTGCGGTAGTGGTAGAAGCCGAGCGGCTCCTTGTCGATCTTGCCTTTGGCGCCGGCCTCCTCGAACGCCTCCCGTTCGGCGACGGCATGTGCCTTCTTGCCCGTCATGGGCCATCCCTTCGGAATGACCCACCGGCCGGTGTCCCGGCTGGTGAGGAGAAGGATTTCGCAGGTCCCCTGCTTCTTCTTCGCCCGATAACACAGCGCGGCATACTGCTGCTTCGGCGGTCGCCGCAGCATGAGGCCGACGTCTGTCTTCAGGCGGTTCAGAAGTTGCAAAGAGGGTTCCTCCCTTGATCGGCGGTTTCCGCCAGTGACGGTCACTCAGATCCCATGATGGCGAGGCAGAAGTGAGTCGTTTTATTTTGATCTTGAAATATAGTGCTTATCCGAGGCTTGTGCAGGGATGGACCTCTCGTTTGCCCAGATAATCGCCGATGACAGGCTTCTGGAGAAAGCGTCCTGGAATGCTCATCCGTCAATGCTCATGCTGACGCATCTTGGTATATCACCATGCTAGCTGCTATGACGGTTCAAACGCGGGAGGAAGTGCCGTGTCTGATGCCATAAAGTTTCTTGAGCCACGTCAGGCCGTCGTGTCGCGGCGGGCGACCATCATCGCGGATCTCGCGGATATCCTGCCACCGGAATGCCTGGTGCACGAACCGCGTGAGCTTGTGCCGTTCGAGACTGACGCATTTGTCTCCTATCGACGATTGCCGCTCGCTGTTGTCCTGCCGAAGACGACGGAACAGGTGGCGGCGGTGATGGAATATTGCCACCGCTACGGTATTCCGGTCGTTCCGCGGGGCGCGGGCACCTCCCTCTCTGGAGGGGCGATCCCGCAGGAAGATGCAGTCGTCCTCGGACTTTCGAAAATGTCGAGGATACTCGAGGTCGATCCAGGCAATCGTACCGCAACCGTCCAGGCTGGCGTGACCAATCTGAGCATCTCCGATGCCGTCAGTCCCCAAGGCTTCTTCTATGCGCCCGATCCGAGTTCGCAGCTTGCCTGCACGATCGGCGGCAATATCGGCATGAATTCCGGCGGCGCCCACTGTCTGAAGTATGGCGTGACGACCAACAACCTGCTCGGCGTGAAGATGGTGCTGGTCGATGGAACAGTGATTGAACTCGGCGGCAAGCACCTCGACGCCGCCGGCTACGATCTGCTCGGTATCGTCTGCGGCTCCGAGGGCCAGCTCGGTATCGTCACGGAGGCGACGGTCAGGCTGATCGCCAAGCCGGAGGGCGCCCGGCCGGTTCTGTTCGGCTTTGACACCTCGGAGCAAGCGGGTGCCTGTGTCGCCGATATCATCGGTTCCGGCATCATTCCGGTAGCGATCGAGTTCATGGACAAGCCGGCGATTGAAATCTGCGAGGCCTTTGCGCAGGCCGGCTATCCCCTGGATGTCGGAGCCCTGCTGATCGTCGAGGTAGAGGGGTCGGAGGCCGAGATGGAGGCGATGCTAAAGAGCATCGTGGAAATCGCCGGCCGCCATCACGTGAAGACTGTGCGCGAGAGCCAGAGCGCAACGGAGGCGGCTCTGATCTGGAAGGGCCGCAAGTCCGCCTTTGGCGCGACCGGTCGGATCGCCGACTACATTTGCATGGACGGCACGGTACCCCTTGGCAAGCTCTCCTACGTGCTGGAGAAGACGTCGGAGATCGTCGCGCGCTTCGGCCTGAGGGTCGCCAATGTTTTCCATGCCGGTGACGGCAACATGCATCCGCTGATCCTGTTCAATGCCAATGATCCGGAAGACGCCGCCCGCGCCGAGGAGGCTGGCAATGAAATTCTCAAGCTCTGCGTCGATGCCGGCGGTTGCCTGACCGGCGAGCATGGGGTTGGAATCGAGAAACGCGACCTGATGCGCCACCAGTATTCCGATGCCGATCTTAACCAGCAGATGGCGGTTCGCGCCGCCTTCGATGCGGGTTGGCTCCTCAATCCGTCCAAAGTCTTCCCGCTGGAGGGGCGTCCGGCCGCATGACCTTCGTACCCCATAATGAAGCCGACGCCGCCTATGTCGTTCGCAATGCCGCAGCACGGGGCACGCGCCTGACGCTCTGCGGCGGAGGTACCCGCAGCGGCTTCGGCAATCCCGTCGAGGCTGACGAGCAGTTGAGCTCGAGGGGCTTGTCGGGCATCGTCGATTACGAACCCGCAGAGATGGTGATGACGGCGCGGGCCGGCACGCCGCTCGCGGTGATAGAAGCCGCCCTCGCGGCGAACGGCCAGATGATGGCGTTCGAGCCAATGGACCATCGGCCGATCATGGGCACATCCGGCGAGCCGACCATCGGTGGCCTGTTCGCCGCCAATGCTTCCGGCCCCCGCCGCTTCGTCGCTGGCGCTGCCCGTGACAGCCTCCTCGGCATCCGCTTCGTCAATGGCAGCGGCGAAGTCATCCGCGCGGGCGGGCGGGTGATGAAGAACGTCACCGGTCTTGACCTCGTGAAGCTGCTGGCCGGGTCACATGGGACGCTGGGCTTCATCACGGAGGTCACCTTCCGGGTCCTTCCCGTGCCGCAGGCGGTGGCGACCATCGTGATCTCGGGGCTGGACGATGCAGCCGCGGCACAAGCCATGGCGGTTGCCATGGCCATGCCCGTCGAGGTCTCGGGAGCCGCTCATCTGCCCCAGAGCGTGAAGGGCCGCTTCCTGAACGGAGCGTTGCCGGAAGGCGAGGCGACGGTGCTGCGACTCGAGGGGCTTCCGGCATCGGTCTCGGTGCGCCTCGAAAAGCTTGAAGCAGAAATGTCCCGCTTCGGCCCGATCTCGCAACTCGGAGGAGACGAAAGCCACAGCCTCTGGCGCGAGATCAGAGACGTCGTCCCCTATTCCGATGCCTCGTACAAACCGCTTTGGCGTGTTTCCGTTGCGCCCTCGACCGGTCATCAGCTTGTGGCCGCTTTACGTCTGGAGGCGGGGATAGACGCCTTCTACGACTGGCAGGGCGGGTTGGTCTGGATGCAGATGGAAGCTGATCCGGAAGCCGAACGTCTGCGGCGCTACATCAAGGCGCTCGGGGGCGGGCATGCGACGCTGGTGAGGGCGCCGGATCGGGTGAGGGCGGCCACGCCAGCCTTTCAGCCCGAGTCGGAGGCGGTTGCCGCGCTTTCGCTTCGCATCAAGGAAAAGCTCGATCCCGCCGGCATATTTAGCCCCGGCAAGATGGCAGGAGCCTGAGACTTGCAGACAAACTTCACGGCCGAACAGCTCGCAGATCCCTATGTGGCGGAATCGGAGAAGATCCTGCGGCGCTGCGTGCACTGCGGCTTCTGTACTGCCACCTGCCCGACCTATGTGACGCTGGGCAATGAACTCGACAGTCCGCGCGGGCGGATCTACCTCATCAAGGACATGCTGGAGAACGACCGGCCCGCAGATGCGGAGGTCGTCACCCACATCGATCGCTGCCTGTCCTGTCTCGCCTGCATGACGACCTGCCCTTCAGGTGTCGACTACATGCACTTGGTCGACCACGCCCGGATCCATATCGAGAAGACCTACCGGCGTCCCCTGATGGACAGGATGATCCGGCAGATGCTGGCCGTGATCCTGCCTTATCCATCACGCTTCCGGCCGGCTCTCGCGCTCGCCAGGCTCGGCCGTCCGTTTGCCCCGCTGCTCAGGGGCGTCAAGCCGCTGAGGCCGGTCGCGGCCATGCTGGAGCTCGCGCCGCAGGGACGGTTGAAGCATTCGGACTCGGCCCACCCCGGGATTCGGGCACCGGAGGTCGCGCGCCGCGGGCGGGTGGCGATCCTGACCGGTTGTGCCCAACCCGTTCTGGACGGCGGCATCAACGAGGCGGCCATTCGCCTCCTGACCCGGCTGGGGGTCGAGGTGGTCGTGCCGGAAGGTGAGGGCTGTTGTGGCGCGCTTGTCCACCATATGGGGAAGGAAGACCCGGCTCTCGACTTTGCCCGCCGCAATGTGGATGTCTGGACCCGCGAGATCGAACGCGGCGGACTGGATGCGATCATCATCACCGCCTCCGGATGCGGTACGACGATCAAGGACTATGGCCACATGCTGCGTCTTGATCCCGCCTACGCAGAAAAGGCAGCGCGAGTATCGGCGCTGGCAAAGGATGTCACAGAATATATTGCGACCCTCGAGCTTCCTGCGCAGGATTCAAAGGGGATGACAGTTGCCTATCATTCCGCCTGTTCCATGCAGCACGGCCAGAAGATCACGCAGCTTCCCAAGGCCCTGCTGGCGAAGGCCGGTTTCAAGGTCCGCGATCCGGCGGAGGGCCACCTCTGCTGCGGTTCCGCCGGCACCTATAACATCATGCAGCCGGAGATCTCCGCGCAACTCAAGGCCCGCAAGGTCCGCAACATCGAAGCGACGCAACCGGATGTTATCGCAACCGGCAATATCGGCTGCATGACGCAGATCGGCAGCGGCACGGCCTTGCCAATCCTGCACACCGTGGAACTTCTCGATTGGGCCTATGGCGGCCCGAAGCCTGCGAAGCTGGCATGAAAAAAGCCGGCGCGAAGGCCGGCTTTTCCAATCATCTCTGTCTCGATATCAGAACTTGAGAGAAATGCCCACGTTGACCGCGTTGGTGAGGAGCTCGG
Source organism: Pseudorhizobium halotolerans (assembly GCF_902153235.2). Lineage (NCBI taxonomy): Bacteria > Pseudomonadati > Pseudomonadota > Alphaproteobacteria > Hyphomicrobiales > Rhizobiaceae > Pseudorhizobium > Pseudorhizobium halotolerans. The sequence goes on from NZ_CABFWE030000016.1 coordinate 303,289, forward strand.
TCTGCAGCGAAGCCCCATTGTCGATGTCCACGTCAATCCAGGAGTAGTTGCCTTTGTACTCGACGAAGGCCGCCCAGCGATCGGTAATGTCGAACTTGACGCCGGCCTGTGCCTGAAGCGTCGCGCCGCCGAACTGGTACTCGGACGTGGTTCCGCTCGGACGTGTCACTTCGATATGCGGAACGTTGATGCCGACGCCCGCGCCCACGTAAGGGGTGAAACGGCTGCCCTCGATCGGGAAGCGGTAGAGCGCATTGAGCGTCAGCAGGTTGATGCCATCCGTCATCTCGAAACGGCTCCAACCGGCCTCGGTCAGCGTATCGTCGTCTGCATAGACCTTGGCATGGGTAAAATCGAGCGACAGGCCAAGGTTCGACAGCCGGCCGCCGTCGAACCAGTAGGTGCCGCGAACACCCCAATAAGGCGGCGCCTCAAAGGAGTTTCCCTCCCACCCGGCGGTGAAGTCTGCCTGGTCGGAGACGTCTATGTCGCTGTGCGGCGCTGTCTGGTAGCCGCCGTAGACGGAGAACTCCCACCCGCCGGTGCTCGCAGGAGCGACCACCGCTTCAACCGGAGCCTCGATTGGCGCCAGGTCAGCGGCTTTTACGGAGGAGACGGTGGCAAGACCGAGAACGACAGCGGAAGACAGGAGCGATACGGAGGCGAGGGTGCGCATGAGGAGCCCAAATGGTTGTGTTTCGATTCGATTATTACTCGTCCACGCGCCCAAGGTCTGTGGCATATCTGCACCACCGCCAGGGAACTTGGCCATTACCTGATCTTTGCAAAGGGAAGGGGGGCAAGTCGCCCCTTTCGCCTCACCCGCCGAACAGCGTCCGGAGGATATCGATACCCCGGTCCTCGAAGGCGACGTCGCCATGCTTGTTTCCGGGTCCGATAACGATCACCTTCGTACCCACGGGGGCCCGTGAATAGAGGTGTTCCACGTCCTTGTTCATCATGCGGATGCAGCCGGAGGACAGGTTGAGCCCGATCGACCATGGCTGGTTGGTGCCGTGGATGCGGAAGATCGTGTCGCGGCCACCCTTGTAGAGGTACATTGCGCGCGCGCCGAGGGGATTGTCCGGGCCGCCCTTCTGGACGGCGGGCAGTATATGGCCACGAGCCGCCTCGCGACGGCGCATTTCCGCCGGGGGCGTCCATGACGGCCACTCTGCCTTGCGGCCGATCTTCACCACCCCTGACCAGCCGAAGCCTTCGCGACCGACGCCGATGCCATAGCGGGTCGCGCGGTTCTTGCCTTCCACGTAGTAGAGGAACTTGTTGTGGGTATCGACGATGATCGTGCCGGGTGCTTCGTTGGTGGAAAAGCGGACCATCCGGCGCTTGTATTTCTCGGGCACGGCGCGATCGCGCACCGAAGGTGCCACGTCGCTTGCCGTCGTCGCCGGCCGGGCTCCAGAACTTTGAGCCGGAGCCTCGCTCGCCATCATCGCCGCCATCATGCTGGCGACGATCATCAGTGTCCTGGTTTTCATCTTACCCCTCTTGCCGCTCTGCGGTGGATGGGGAGCAAGATGTCCCGGCACATGACAAACGGCAAGCAGAGGGAAGCGAATCACGACGTCCCTCGGACGAGAAACCGGCCGCGCCGTGGCGGAGCGGCCACAATCCATCACATTACGATAACCTTCGTCCCCACCTTAACCCGCTCGTAGAGATCGACCACGTCCTCGTTTCGCATGCGGATGCAGCCCGAGGAAACGGCGCTGCCGATGGTCCACGGGGCATTGGTCCCGTGAATTCGGTAGAGCGTCGAGCCGAGATACATGGCTCGCGCACCAAGCGGATTTGCGGGACCGCCGTCCATACTGGCCGGCAGGAAATGCCCTTTCGCAGCCTCGCGGGCGATCATCTCTTTCGGTGGAACCCAGCGCGGCCACTCCGCCTTCCGGGTGACCTTGTGGGTCCCGGCCCATTCGAAGCCTGGCTTGCCGACGCCGACGCCGTAGCGGCGAGCCTTCCCGTTGCCGGTGACGAGGTAGAGGAAGCGGTTGTTGGTGTCGATGACGATCGTGCCAGGAGCATGCTTCGTTTCATAAGCGACCGTCTGCGGCAGGAACTGCGGCTCGATCTGACTGCGGACGACCTTGTTCGGCCGCATGCTGGCCGGCTGCACCATGCCTTGGCGGGTCGTCTGCGGGCGACGCTGGACTTCCCGTTGTGTTCTGGGCTGGAAAAGACCACGTGGCTTTTCCGGACGCGTCGGATAGACCACCGGACGTACGTTCCCGCCCCCGAGCTGCAGGATCCACGGTGCCGCGAGATCGGGACTGACGATCACCGGCGGTCGCTCGCGATAGCGATCATTCGCCTGCGCCATCGTCGCAAAGGCGGGAATAAGGCCGAGGGCCAGCAGAAGCATCTTGTTCATCGTCGGATCCACTCGTTACACATGCACCGATAGGGCGGTCACCGCCCGCTTCGCAGTTCACGCTGCCAATGGAGAACGAGGGAAGTGTAAACGGGTGGCGATTCAAATACGGCTGTGGGCATAAACCTTTCGGCAGGGTTACCGGCTGGTTTGGGGACATGGTTGACCAGGACTGAATCCAGCGCGCGGCGCATTAACAGAGGGCGACAATGGAAAAGACGGGGATCATCATCGGCGAAGACGGCCGTTCGCGGTGCTTCTGGCATGGAGGGCTCGACGACTATCGCCGCTACCATGACGAGGAGTGGGGGCGGCCGGTGACCGATGACTTCCGGTTGTTCGAAAAGATCTGCCTCGAAGGTTTCCAGTCGGGGTTGTCGTGGCTGACGATCCTGCGCAAGCGGGAGAACTTCCGGGCCGCCTTCGCTGGCTTCGATTTCGAGAAGGTGGCGTCGTTCGGCCAGGACGACGTGGAGCGGTTGGTGGCCGATGCAGGGATCATCCGCCACCGCGGCAAGATCGTCTCGACCATCAACAACGCTCGCCGCGCGGTGGAACTGCGAGGCGAGTTCGGCTCGCTCGCGAAATTCTTCTGGGGCTTCGAGCCGTCACCGGCCGACCGTCCGGCCGTGATGGACCTTGCAACGCTGCGGGCGAACCCCACCACCGCAACTTCGATCCGGCTCTCCAAGGACCTGAAGAGACGCGGCTGGACCTTTGTCGGCCCGACCACCGTCTACGCCTTCATGCAGGCCATGGGGCTGGTCAATGACCATCTCACCGGCTGCTTCTGCCAGGCCGAGGTCGATCGGCTGCGGGCCGAGTTCATTCGCCCGTGATCTCCGCCAGGACATCCCGCAACTCCCCCAGATGCTCGATCTGCCGGAAGCGTGGGGCGTCCGTCGGCGGCTCGACATGCTCCACCACCCAGGTCAGTTCGTGCGGCACGAAGACGCCGTAACTGCCGGCGGCGATTGCCGGTACGATGTCGGACTTCAGCGAATTTCCCACCATCATCGCGCGGTCTGGTCCATCGGCGACCTTTGAGAAGATCCGCCGGTAGGTGGTGGCGCTCTTGTCGCTGACGATCTCGATCGCGTCGAAGAGCTCGCCAAGGCCCGATTGCGCCAGCTTGCGCTCCTGGTCGAACAGGTCTCCTTTCGTGATCAGCACGAGCAGGTACTCGCCGTTGAGTGCGCGAAGCGTCTCCTCCACATGCGGCATTGTCTCGACAGGGTGGCGCAGGAGGTCACGGCCGATATCAAGGATTTCCGCGATCGTCTTCGCAGGCACGCGACCATCCGTGATCTCGATCGCCGTCTCGATCATCGAGAGTGTGAAGCCCTTGATGCCGAAGCCGTAATGCTCGAGGTTCCGCTTCTCCGCCTCCAGCAGCCGCTCGGAAACATGACTTCCCTCGGCGTAATCGCCAAGCAGAGTGGCAAAATGCTCCTCTGTCAGGCGGTAGAACTGCTCGTTTTGCCAGAGCGTGTCGTCGGCATCGAAGCCGATGGCCGTGATGGGGCGCATGATCAATCCTCCAGCGTCCCATATGGACCGGAGAGGAGAGCCGGGCAAGGATTCTGCCCGGCTCCGAATGTTACTGTCCGCGTTCTTCCAGCCACTTGCGCATGTCGGCGATCTCCGCCTCCTGCGCCTTGATCACCTCTTCAGCGAGCTTGCGCATTTCCGGATCCTTGCCGTGTTCGAGCTGGATCTTCGCCATGTCGATTGCGCCCTGGTGATGCGGGATCATACTACGCACGAAGTCGATATCGGCGTCGCCTGTATAGTCGATCGCCATATCCTCGTGCATCTTCAGGTTGGCGTCCTCGAACGCCTTGGCCACTGGATCGTCGGACGCAGCCGCAGTGGTGTCGGCGTGGCCGTGGCCTTGCATGTCCTGCGCCATGGCAGGCGTCATGAGAAGGAGCGCGAGCCCGGACGTGGTGATGAGGTGTCTTGCAGACATAATTCTTCCTTTTCGTATCTCTGGTTTGGATTTGAGCGGAATTCACATCACGAACTTCGGTGGGCGCTCCAGAGGTGACGGTTCGGAAGAGGAAATGACCCTGGCCTTGTCTCCCACGCGATAAAAGAGGCGTCCGCTATAGCCGACCTCAAATGGACGAGGCGGCAGGATGACCGGGCAGATGATGCAGAAGGTCATAGGACAGGGGGCTTCATGCGTCTCGTCGGCGAAACGGTTCACCTGCCGTTCACTCGAGGCGCTGGCGGAACGACCCTGATGGAGATGATAACCCGTTGGTCGCTCCGAAAGCGCTGGGGCGGGCACCCGCGCATCGGCACGCGCGGCGGCAGGCGAGACGCCGCCGGCGAATATCCAGAAGACGAGGAGCAGCAGCGCCGATAGATGCTTCATGCGAAACTGCTTACTCCTGAATTGCGGCATGGCAATCGTCCTATCGCAAGACCCGCTTGGCGATGACCTGATGGACAATCTGATAGTCTCTGCCTTGCTCCCCGAACGGCACGACGGGCCATGGCCAATGCTCGTCGGCATTCGGCGCGGATACCCCGTGCATGAGGTCTGCCGACTTCAGCGTCTCGCCGGAGCGGCCGACGATCCTGTAGGCGAGATCCGTCAGGAGAATCGTCGTGCAGGGCAGGGCCGTCAGATCGCGCAGATGTGCCTCGAGGAGTTGCGGTACGACATCCGCCGGTGACATATCCTTGTCTTGTTCAAGGCGGCGCTCGGCACCCACGCCGATCTGCGACAGCAGGTTGGCCGAGATCACCAGGTCCAGGTAGGGGACTTGCCGAAGGAAGGCGAGCGGCTCCGGGCGCTCCCCGGCCAGCGCATCGCTGAATCCCGAGAGATCCCGATGGATGAGCCGCACATTGTCCAGACGCTTGGCTTTGAGCCACAGGCGCACGCTCGCCAGATGCACCAGATCAACCAGTACGACCGTGTCGAAGGTGCGGGCGAGGGCTTCCACGGGCACGTCCCGCAGAAGCCCCGAACCAAGCACCACCGCCGTCCGTCGCTGGCGCATCCGACCGATCGTGTCGGCAACGAACCGCCGGCAGTTTCCCTCATGCGCCGCCCATTCGTCCTTGCAGCGCGTGGCGCGCGACCAGAGGCTGACCGAGGAGCCAAGGAAAGGGCGAAATTCGCTTGGCGTGCCCGGAGTGGTCGCGACGTATTGAAGAGCCTCGGCAATCATCAGGTCGCGTTAGCAAAATGTGGCAGGCTCCGCCAGCCGGCCGCCCTTGCCGCTCTCTTCTCCATCCTCTAAGAAACCGCTCACGAAATCCGGCCCTTCCGGGCCGCCGGCAATGGACATCCGATCATGAGCGAGAAGCAGAAGAAACCCCAGAAGCTGAAGGCCCGCCTGCCGCGCGGCTTCGTCGATCGCTCGGCTGCCGATATCCATGCCACCAACGAGATGATCGCCAAGATCCGCGAGGTCTACGAGCGCTACGGCTTCGATCCGGTCGAGACGCCGCTCTTCGAGTACACGGACGCCTTGGGAAAGTTCCTGCCGGATGCCGATCGCCCCAACGAAGGCGTCTTCTCGCTGCAGGACGATGACGACCAGTGGATGAGCCTGCGTTACGACCTGACGGCGCCGCTCGCCCGCCATGTCGCCGAAAACTTCAACGAGATCCAACTGCCCTTCCGCACCTATCGCGCCGGCTATGTCTTCCGCAACGAGAAGCCCGGCCCCGGCCGCTTCCGCCAGTTCATGCAGTTTGATGCCGATACGGTCGGCGCAGCCGGCGTCCAGGCCGATGCCGAAATGTGCATGATGATGGCCGACACGATGGAAGCCCTCGGCATCCAGCGCGGCGACTATGTGATCCGGGTGAACAACCGCAAGGTGCTCGACGGAGTCATGGAGGCAATCGGGCTTGGCGGCGAGGAGAATGCCGGGCGCCGGTTGAGCGTCCTGCGCGCGATCGACAAGCTCGACAAATTTGGGCCGGAGGGTGTCCGCCTGTTGCTTGGCGAGGGTCGCAGGGATGAGAGCGGCGACTTCACTAAAGGTGCTGGTCTGGACGAGGAGCAGATCAAGATCGTTGAGGAGAAGATCGTGTTCTTCTCGACTGGTGCTCGGTTCACACGTGCCAAGTCGGGTGGACTGGTTGACAATGTTGTACTGGATCAGCGGCAGCTAGATGATCCAGAGGCTCTTTGGCTGGATAACCTCGATCTGGCGGAAATGGTAGGTCAAAGAGGAGCCGACAACGACACTGGCCGGGCTGCGGCTGCAGAGCTCCGTATCATGGCGGAGATTTTCAGCGCGGCAGGGTATGGAACGCATCGTATTACAATCGACCCCTCCGTCGTCCGCGGCCTGGAATACTACACCGGTCCGGTTTTCGAAGCTGAACTCCTCTTCGACGTCACCAACGAAAAGGGTGAAAAGGTCGTGTTCGGCTCCGTCGGCGGCGGCGGGCGCTATGACGGGCTCGTGTCGCGCTTCATGGGACAGCCGGTTCCCGCCACCGGCTTTTCCATCGGTGTCTCGCGCCTGATGACGGCGCTGAAGAACCTCGGCAAGCTGGGACAGGACGAAGTGCTTGGTCCAGTCCTCGTCACCGTCATGGACGGCGATGTCGACAGCATGGGCCGCTACCAGCGCTTCACGCAGGAGCTTCGCAATGCCGGTATTCGGGCCGAAATGTACCAGGGCAACTGGAAGAAGTTCGGCAACCAGCTGAAATATGCCGACCGCCGCGGCTCACCCATCGCCATCATACAGGGCGGCGACGAGCGGGCAGAGGGCGTCGTCCAGATCAAGGACCTGATCGAGGGCAAGCGCCTCTCTGGCGAGATCGAGGATAACGCCGCCTGGCGCGAGGCGCGGGTGGCGCAGGAGACGGTTCCGGAAGCCGACCTCGTTGCCAAGGTAAAGGAAATCCTGGCCGCCCAGGCGGAAGACCGGCGGCGGGCAGGCTGACCATGCCGCTGATCGACATGCCGGCTTTTGCCGGTGACCTGCTGGAGGAGTTCGAGACGCGCCAAACGGCGCGGGTCAACACGCCGGTGATCCAGCCGGCCGAGCCCTTTCTCGACATGGCCGGCGAGGACCTGCGCCGCCGCATCTTCCTGACCGAGAGCGAAACCGGCGCCAGCCTCTGCCTGCGTCCGGAATTCACCATTCCGGTCTGCCTGCGCCATATCGAGACCGCGACCGGCACGCCGAGGCGCTACTCCTATCTCGGCGAAGTCTTCCGCCAGCGCCGCGAAGGTTCGCACGAGTTCTACCAGGCCGGTATCGAAGATCTGGGCGAGAGCGACACGGCCGCCGCCGACGCCCGCGCGATCGGCGATGCGATGGGCATTCTCGGCCGGCTTATTCCCGGACGCACTCTTGCGCTGACGCTCGGCGACCAGGCGGTTTTCGAAGCTGTTGTGAAGGCGCTTGGCCTGCCGCTCGGCTGGCAGAAGCGGCTGATCCATGCCTTCGGCGACATGGCACACCTCGAGGCGCTTCTGGACAGGCTCGCGCGGCCGCAGCCGGTCACCGGTCTCGATCCGCAGATAGCGACCCTTCTCGCTTCGGGCGAAGAGGATGAACTCGTGGCGCGGATCGACCGCACCATGCAGGAGACGGGTTACTCCACCAATGCCAGCCGTTCGCCCATCGAGATCGCGCGGCGCCTGAAGGACAAGCGGGCGCTTGCCGAGACGAGGCTCGACGGTGGCGCCTTGCTTCTCCTGCGGGAATTTCTGACGCTCAGACTGCCGCTCGCCGATGCGTCCTCGGCGCTCGCGGGCTTTGCCGATGCAGCTGGGCTGGACCTAGACCCGGCGCTTGCCCGGTTCGACGCGCGGCTGGCCGCACTGACCGAAAGCGGGCTTGATCTCTCCGGCATGACCTATCGCGCCGCCTTCGGCCGTCCTTTGGACTATTATACCGGCCTCGTTTTCGAGGTGACCGAGACAGGGTCATCGGCCGTGCTTGCGGGTGGCGGCCGCTTTGACCGGCTGCTGACGTTACTGGGGGCGACGGATCGCATTCCGGCGGTAGGCTTCGCTCTCTGGCTCGACCGGATCGAGCAGGCGAGGGACCAGGGATGACGATCACCATCGCACTGCCCTCCAAGGGGCGCATCAAGGACGACACAGCCGCTGTTTTCGATCGCGCCGGCCTCGCCATATCCGCCGTCGGCAATGACCGCTCCTATCGCGGTCGGATCGATGGCATGGAAGGCGTCGAGGTCGCCTATCTCTCGGCGTCGGAGATTGCGCGGGAACTGGCGGCCGGCGCGGTCGATTTCGGTGTCACCGGCGAGGATCTCGTGCGCGAGGGTATGGCCGAGGTCGATGCCAACGTGGAATTCTGTGCTCGTCTCGGCTTCGGCCAGGCGGATGTCGTCGTCGCAGTGCCGGAGATCTGGCTGGATGTGGAGACGATGGAAGATCTGGGGGACGTCGCCGCCGATTTTCGCACCCGCCACGGCCGGCGTCTTGCGATCGCCACGAAATACTGGCGGCTCACGCAGCAGTTCTTTTCGCGCCAGCATGGCATCCAGCTCTACCGGATCGTCGAGAGCCTAGGGGCTACCGAGGGTGCGCCGGCAGCAGGCCAGGCGGATATCATCGTCGACATCACCTCCACCGGCTCCACGCTCAAGGCAAACCACCTGAAGGTGCTTAGCGATGGCGTGATCCTGAAGAGCGAAGCCTGCCTTGTTCGTGCACGCAAGCCTGAGCACGACCGGGACCCTCGGATCGGCCGGATCATCCAGGCAGTGCAAGGCGCGGTTATCTAAACGGATGGCCGAGGACGACAACATCATCGGCCTCTACGAGCGGCACGCGCAGGCTTTCGACCAGTTGCGCGGCAAGAACCTCTTCGAGAAGCCCTGGCTGGATCGCTTCGCCGCGCTTCTTCCGCCGAGCGGTACGATTCTGGATCTCGGCTGCGGCTCCGGAGAGCCGATCGCGGGCCATTTCATTGCCCGCGGCTTTCGTCTGACCGGTGTCGACAGTTCCCCGTCGCTGATCGAGCTGGCAAGACAGCGGTTTCCCGATCAGCAGTGGATCGTCCGCGACATGCGCAGGCTGCCGCCCGGGCGGACCTTCAACGGCGTCATCGCCTGGCACAGCTTCTTCCATCTCAGCCCCGCGGACCAGCACGCCATGTTCCCGGTCTTCGCTTACCTCGCGGCACCCGGGGCAGCGCTGCTGTTCACGGCCGGCCATTTCGAGGGCGTGGCGATGGGGGAGTTCGGCGGCGAGCCGCTCTATCACGCGAGCCTGTCGCGGCAGGAGTATGGGGACCTGCTGGCGGTAAACGGTTTTAAACTCGTGGCGCAGATGGACCAGGATCTCGCCTGCGGTGGCGCCACCGTCTGGCTGGCGCAGCGCGTCATCTGACATACACGAAAAACCGCCGGTCCGTGTGGGATCCGGCGGGTTTGCCTTGGGCAGGGAATGTCGAAGGCTAGGCGGCGATTGCGACTGTACCGCGGCGGCGGGCGTCGAGCGAATAGGCGCCGGCTCCAACAGCGGCAAGCGCCAGGAAGCCGCCGGCGATCGTCAGGTTTTTCATCATCATCAGGCCGTTAAACATGGTCAGCAGGCCATTGGCCGCTTCCGGGAAGTCAGGCACGTTGATGGCGCCGGAGTGGAAGACGAGGCCCGTGAAGGCGGAGAAGAGCGCAAGCAGGATCGCCGAGATGCGAGTCTGGAAGCCGACCAGCACGAAGAGGCCGACGATCAGTTCGAACAGGCCTGCGAGATAGGCGAGCGCGGTCGCGGCCGGGAAACCGGCCCCAGCGATCATACCTGCGGTGCCTGCAGGATCGAGGAGCTTCGGATAGCCGGACAGGATGAACATTGCCGAAAGCAGGACGCGGGCGGCAAGCAGCAGAAGGTTGTTGGTCGAGGTGTTGGGCATGGGGGTTCTCCAGAAATAGATATTGATGTTCAGTGGCATCGAATTCTGGAGCGGAATATGCCCGCCTTTTGCATCGTCAGAAAGATGAACAATCGGAGACAGATCGTCGTCGAAAATTGAACGGTAGAGGGAACTGGGCTTCTTTCACCCCAACAGAAAAGGGCGGTCCGAAGACCGCCCTTCCTGATTTGAACCGGATGGCTCAGATGTAGGACCAGAAGGTCTTACATCATGTCCATTCCGCCCATTCCGCCCATGCCGCCAGGCATGCCTGCCGGGGCATCCTTCTTCGGCAGTTCGGCGATCATGGCTTCCGTCGTGACGAGGAGGCCGGCAACCGAGGCTGCGTCCTGGAGGGCGGTGCGAACGACCTTGACCGGGTCGACGATACCCATGGCGATCATGTCGCCATACTCGCCGGTCTGAGCGTTGTAGCCGTAGTTGTCGGTGTTGCCTTCGAGGATCTTGCCGACGACGATCGAAGCTTCGTCACCAGCGTTCTCTGCGATCTGGCGGGCCGGAGCCTGCAGCGCGCGGCGAACGATGTTGATGCCGGCTTCCTGGTCGGCGTTCTCGCCCTTGACCGAGAGCTGGTGGGAAGCACGCAGCAGAGCGACGCCGCCGCCCGGTACGATGCCTTCCTGAACGGCAGCGCGGGTCGCGTTGAGCGCGTCGTCGATGCGGTCCTTCTTTTCCTTCACTTCGACTTCCGTCGAGCCGCCAACGCGGATCACGGCAACGCCGCCAGCGAGCTTTGCAAGGCGTTCCTGCAGCTTCTCGCGGTCGTAGTCCGAAGTCGTCTCTTCGATCTGCGCCTTGATCTGGGCAACACGGCCTTCGATGTCGGTCTTCTGGCCGGCACCGTCGACGATCGTGGTGTTTTCCTTGGAGATGGAGACCTTCTTCGAACGGCCGAGCATGTCGAGGGTAACATTCTCCAGCTTGATGCCGAGGTCTTCGGAGATGACTGTGCCGCCCGTCAGGATGGCGATGTCTTCGAGCATGGCCTTGCGGCGGTCGCCGAAGCCCGGAGCCTTGACGGCAGCGATCTTGAGGCCACCGCGCAGCTTGTTGACGACGAGCGTTGCGAGAGCTTCGCCTTCGACGTCTTCAGCGATGATGAGGAGCGGCTTGCCCGACTGAACCACGGCTTCCAGGACCGGCAGCATGGCCTGCAGGTTGGAGAGCTTCTTCTCGTGCAGCAGGATGTAGGGATCGTCGAGATCCGCAACCATCTTTTCCGGGTTGGTCACGAAGTAAGGCGACAGGTAGCCGCGGTCGAACTGCATGCCTTCGACGACTTCGAGTTCGGTTTCAGCGGTCTTGGCTTCTTCAACCGTGATGACGCCTTCATTGCCGACCTTTTGCATTGCTTCAGCAATGTCGAGGCCGATCTGGCGCTCGCCGTTGGCGGAGATGGTGCCAACCTGTGCGACTTCTTCCGACGTGTTGATCTTCTTGGCCTTGGCCTGGAGATCGGCGACAACGGCCTTGACGGCGAGGTCGATGCCGCGCTTCAGGTCCATCGGGTTCATGCCGGCTGCAACAGCCTTGTTGCCTTCGCGGACGATGGCCTGGGCGAGAACCGTTGCAGTCGTGGTGCCGTCACCGGCGATGTCGTTGGTCTTCGAAGCGACTTCGCGGACCATCTGGGCGCCCATGTTCTCGAACTTGTCTTCCAGTTCGATTTCCTTGGCGACGGAGACGCCGTCCTTCGTGATGCGCGGTGCGCCGAAGGACTTGTCGATGACGACGTTACGACCCTTCGGGCCGAGGGTGACCTTGACGGCATCGGCGAGGATGTCGACGCCGCGCAGCATCTTTTCGCGCGCGGTGCGGCCGAACTTTACTTCTTTAGCTGCCATTTTGAGAACTCCTGAAAAGGGGTGTCAGCGTGATTTCGGGATGGGCGAGAGGCTGTAAGATCAGCCGATGACGCCCATGATGTCGGATTCCTTCATGATGAGGAGATCGACGCCATCGAGCTTGACTTCAGTGCCGGACCACTTGCCGAACAGGACGCGGTCGCCGACCTTGACGTCGAGAGCGACCTGCTTGCCGCTTTCGTCGCGGGCGCCCGGGCCAACGGCGATGACTTCACCTTCGGCAGGCTTTTCCTTGGCGGTGTCCGGGATGATGATGCCACCCTTGGTCTTTTCTTCAGACTCGACGCGACGAACGACGACGCGGTCGTGCAGGGGGCGGAAATTGGTGCTTGCCATTGTCTAATCCCTCGATCAAATGACATGGACAGGTCTGCGGACCCGTATCTGGTTGCTAGCACTCACTAGAGGAGAGTGCTAGCTGGCGTCGAGATAAGCTCGGCTTGAATGAGAGTCAAGAACGAGCTGGATCGAAATTTCCAGCAATCTCGTTCGATGTTGCCATGTCCCTGGAAGGCAGGAAAAGCCTTGCCATCCTGCACCAGCTTTGCAATGTCAGCGCCGGTTCAGATATCGGTTCGGGAAAAGACATGGCCAAGCGCATCAGCAGTCTCACAGAGATTACCGGCAGTTACGACGTGGTTCTGTCGGATGTCTGGGGCGTGGTCCACAATGGCGTCGATGCCTTCCCGGATGCCTGCAAGGCGCTGGCCGACGCACGTGTGGCAGGGACGACCGTCGTTCTGATCACCAATTCCCCGCGGCCTTCGCCCGGCGTGATCTCCCAGCTTCGGCTGCTAGGCGTTCCCGACAGTTCCTATGACGGCATCGTCACCTCGGGTGACGTGACGCGCCACCTGATCGCTGAAGGCCCGCGGAAGGTTTTCCTGCTGGGCCCGGAACGCGACATGCCGCTATTCGACGGCCTGGATGTCGAGGTGGTCGGCGCGGATGAGGCAGACGCCATCGTCTGCACCGGTTTCTTCGATGACGAGAAGGAGGTGCCGGAAGATTATCACGACATGCTCGTCGCCTTCCAGAAGCGCGATGTTCCCTTCATCTGCGCCAATCCGGATCTGGTGGTCGAACGCGGACACCGCATCATTCCCTGTGCTGGGGCCGTTGCCGCCTATTACGAGGATCTCGGCGGCAAGAGCCGCATTGCCGGCAAGCCGCACACCCCGATCTACGAGGAGGCGCTTGCTTTCGCCCGCCAGGCGCGCGGCGAGGTTGCCAGAGAGCGGGTCCTTGCGATCGGCGACGGCATGCCGACGGATGTCCGCGGCGCCATCAGCCAGGGCCTTGACCTCCTCTACGTCAGCGCCGGCATCCACGTGACCGAATATACGGTGAACGGGCAGATCGACGAGGCGGTGATGAATGCCTGGCTGAAGCGCGAAGGGGCGGCGCCGAAATGGTGGATGCCGCGGCTCGCCTAGGAATACGCCGATGACAGTCTTCCACCGCAACGAGAAGAAGGAGCCGTTGCCGCCAGGCCTGAAGGGCGGTGTCGTGGCGATTGGCAATTTCGATGGGGTCCATCGCGGCCACCGCAGCGTCTTGGAGAAGGCATTGTCCCTGGCGCAGGAGAGAGGTGTTCCAGCCCTCGTCCTCACCTTCGAGCCCCACCCTCGCACCGTCTTTCAGCCGGACAGGCCGGTCTACCGGCTGACTCCGGCACCGCTAAAGGCGCGGCTTCTTGAAGCCATCGGCTTCCACTGTGTCATTGAATACCCCTTCGACCAGGAATTTTCGCAGAGATCGGCGGAGGACTTTGTCCAGTCGGTCCTGGTGGATTGGCTTGACGCTTCAGCCGTCGTCACGGGCTTCGACTTCCATTTCGGCAAGGGCAGGGAAGGTGGCCCGGCCTATCTGATGGCCGCGGGTGAGCGGCTCAGTTTCACCGTCAGCCTCGTGGATGCCTACCGCGACGAGAGTGCGGACGTCATCTCCTCGAGCCGTATCCGGAACCTTCTGGCAGGGGGTGAGGTGGTCGCAGCAGCCGGTCTTCTGGGTTACCGTTACACGGTCGAGGCGGAGATCATCGGCGGCGAGAAGCTTGGCCGCACCCTTGGCTATCCCACCGCCAATACGGCACTTCCGCCGGAAACGGAACTTAAGTCGGGTATCTATGCGGTCCGCTTGCGTACCGCCGATGGGAGGATGCACGATGGCGTCGCGAGCTATGGCCGCCGCCCGACGGTGACGGAGAATGGCGCACCGCTGCTTGAAACCTATCTCTTCGACTTCACCGGTGACCTCTACGGCCAGACCTGCTCCGTCTCCTTCTTCGGCCATCTGCGCGACGAGGTGAAATTCGACGGACTGGAGCCGCTGGTCGAGCAGATGAAACGCGACGAGGAGGAGGCGAGGGCGCTCCTCTCCGGCGTGCGGCCGCTGGGCGAACTAGATGCGAAGATCGCTTTCGGACGCCGTTCGTTGTGATCCTGACGCGTAGGCAGGAGGTGGCGGGGCAAGTTTGACCTTCCGGCCTTTCTGGGAGCCTAGTCCGTAGTCCTAACAATACAGCACGAAAGTCGACCATGATGGCCAATCCGCCGCGCCGCCCGCAGAATCCGATGGATGCCGCCGAGGCACTATTCAGGAAGCGGTGAGCAAGCCCGCCGCGCCGGCGGTGGAAAGACGCGCCTTGCCGGAGGCGAAGGAACTCGTCACGATCAAGCTGGACAGCGCAGTGATCGAGCATTTCCAGAAGGACGGGCTGGGGTGGCAGGACCGGGTCAACGAGGTTCTTCGTGCCGCCGTCGCGATAGACACCGGCGAATAGACGCGGCTTCTCCACGTTGCGCTAGGCCTCTTTCTTTTGAGGCCAAAAACCCCTAAGGAACGCGGCACCATGACATATCCTTCGGTGGCCCGGATCATTCGAATTATCGGCCCGGCCTTTCCGGCAGCTTGAAAAGCAGCGGAAAGGTCCGGGTTTCTTGGCGCTGGGATATCTCCTTGCGCGCTGGCCGCCACTCCATGACACAATTCCGCGCGACCACGCCGGTCGCCTCTTCCGATGGCTGATCCATGACCGATACCGCAGACAAGCTCGACTATTCCAAGACCCTCTACCTGCCCGTGACCGAGTTCCCGATGCGCGCCGGACTGCCGCAGAAGGAACCGGAACTGGTTAAGCGCTGGCAGCAGATGGATCTCTACAAGAAGCTCCGCGCCTCCGCCGCCGGTCGGGAGAAGTTCGTGCTGCATGACGGCCCGCCCTATGCCAACGGCAACATCCATATCGGCCACGCGCTGAACAAGATCCTGAAGGACGTCATCACCCGCTCCTTCCAGATGCGCGGCTATGATTCCAACTATGTCCCCGGCTGGGACTGCCACGGATTGCCGATCGAGTGGAAGATCGAGGAGAAGTACCGCGAGAAGGGCAAGAACAAGGACGAGGTTCCGGTCAACGAGTTCCGCCAGGAATGCCGCGAATTCGCGGCGCATTGGATCAAGGTGCAGTCGGAGGAGTTCAAGCGGCTCGGCATCGAGGGCGACTTCGACAATCCCTACACGACGATGAACTTCCACGCCGAGGCGCGGATCGCAGGCGAACTTCTGAAGATCGCCAAGTCGGGCCAGCTCTATCGGGGCTCGAAGCCGGTCATGTGGTCGGTCGTCGAGCGCACTGCCTTGGCCGAGGCCGAAGTGGAATACGCCGATGTCGAGAGCGACACGATCTGGGTGAAGTTCCCGGTTGTGCGGATGAGCGAGCCGGGCGTGGCGCTTGAGACCGGTGAGGCATACAGGCGGGCGGTCATCGCACAGAACGCCGATGATGGTGTCCTCGGCGACCTTCAGGGTTCCTTCGTCGTCATCTGGACGACCACGCCCTGGACGATCCCCGGCAACCGGGCGATCAGCTATTCCCCCAAGGTGTCCTACGGTCTGTATGAAGTCACGGCCGTAGAAAATGACTTCGGGCCGCTTCCCGGGGAAAAGCTCGTCTTCGCCGACAAACTGGCCGAGGAGTCCTTTGCCAAGGCGAAGCTGCAGTACCGAAAGCTCCGCGATGTCACGGCCGAAGAGCTCGCGTCCCTCGTGTGCGGGCACCCGCTGCGCCAGTTCGGTGGCGGCTATGAGTTCCCCGTCCCGCTTCTCGCCGGCGATCACGTCACCGATGACGCCGGCACCGGCTTCGTGCACACCGCACCCAGCCATGGCCGCGAGGACTTTGACGCCTGGACCGATAATGTCCGCGAGCTCGAAGCGCGCGGCATCGACACGAAGATCCCGTTCCCGGTAGACGATGCCGGCTTCTACACCGCCGATGCCCCCGGCTTCGGTCCGGACCGCGAGGGTGGTCCCGCCCGCGTCATGGACGACAACGGCAAGAAGGGTGATGCCAACAAGGCCGTCATCGAGGCGCTGATTGCCGCCAACAATCTGTTTGCCCGCGGTCGGCTGAAGCATTCCTACCCGCATTCCTGGCGCTCGAAGAAGCCGGTCATCTTCCGCAACACGCCGCAGTGGTTCGTCTACATGGACAAGGACTTCGGCGACGGCACGACGCTGCGCTCGCGCGCGCTGAAGGCGATCGACGATACGCGTTTCGTGCCGTCCGCCGGCCAGAACCGCCTTCGCGCCATGATCGAGCAGCGCCCCGACTGGGTGCTGTCGCGCCAGCGCGCCTGGGGCGTGCCGATCTGCGTCTTCGTCGACGAGAAGGGCGCGATCCTCCAGGACGAGGCCGTGAACGCACGCATCACGGAAGCTTTCGAGCAGGAGGGTGCCGACGCCTGGTTTGCCGAAGGGGCTCGCGAGCGCTTCCTGGGCTCCCGCGCCAACGAAGGCTGGACACAGGTCCGCGACATCCTCGATGTCTGGTTCGACTCCGGTTCGACCCATACCTTTACGCTGGAAGACCGGCCGGATCTGAAATGGCCGGCGGATGTCTATCTGGAAGGCTCCGACCAGCATCGCGGCTGGTTCCATTCTTCGCTCCTGGAATCGGCTGCCACCCGCGGTCGCGCGCCCTATGACGCCGTCATCACCCATGGCTTCACCATGGATGAGAAGGGCCAGAAGATGTCGAAGTCGCTCGGCAATGTCGTGGCGCCACAGGACGTCATGAAGGATGCCGGCGCCGACATCCTTCGCCTCTGGGTCATGACCACCGATTACTGGGAAGACCAGCGCCTCGGCAAGACGATCATCCAGACGAATGTCGATGCCTATCGCAAGCTTCGCAACACGATCCGCTGGATGCTCGGGACGCTCGCCCACGACGAAGGCGAAGAGATTGCCTATGCGGACCTGCCCGAACTCGAAAGGCTCATGCTGCATCGCCTGGCCGAGCTGGACCGGCTGGTGCGTGATGGCTATGACGCATTCGACTTCAAGAAGATCGCCCGCGCCCTGATCGACTTCGCGAATATCGAGCTGTCGGCCTTCTACTTCGACATCCGCAAGGACGCGCTCTACTGCGACGCGCCGTCGTCGCTGCGCCGGCGGTCCGCACTTGCCGTCATCCGCAAGATCTTCGACTGCATGGTGACCTGGCTCGCCCCCATGCTGCCGTTCACCACGGAAGAAGCCTGGCTGTCCCGCAATCCGCAAGCGGTCTCGGTGCATCTGGAGCAGTTCCCCGAGGTGCCGGCAGAATGGCGCAACGAAGCGCTCGCGGAAAAATGGTCGAAGGTCCGCCGCGTGCGTTCGGTCGTCACGGGCGCACTGGAGATCGAGCGCAAGGAAAAGCGGATCGGCTCGTCGCTGGAGGCGGCACCGGTCGTGCACGTGTCGGATACCGCCCTGATGAACGCGCTCGAGGGGCAGGATTTCGAAGAGATCTGTATCACTTCGGCCATCCGTGTGGTCGCCGGCGAAGGGCCGGAAGCAGCGTTCCGTCTTGCCGAGGTGCCGGGTGTCGCAGTCGAGACGAAGCTGGCGGAAGGGACGAAGTGCGCCCGTTCCTGGCGCGTCACGAAGGATATCGGGTCTGATCCCGACTACCCTGAAGTGTCGGCACGAGATGCCGCAGCCTTGCGTGAACTGGCGGCCCTTGGCCGCCTTGGCTGATCCGCTTTCGCTACCGGATGATTGCGCTTCGCCGCGTCATCCGGTACATCTGCCCGAAATTGGCCGGAATTCTCGGTCAGGCGGTACTGATGGGAAATCTGAAGGCGTCGAAGGACGGGCGCTGCTGGAAGGGTTTTGATGAAGACGTCGCATGGGTTTCGCGCCGCATTGAGCGCCACCGGGCTGATGGCCGGTATGCTGGCCCTATCGGGTTGCATGGGCAGTCCCACCTACGGGACCGGGACCAGTGCAATGGAGCAGCTGAGCAATGACCTGACCTCGGCGGTCTCTCTGGGCCCGCAGGAGAAGCGCGACGTGAAGTACAATCCGCGGCCGGGCCTGGTGGTCACGGCGCAGGACAAGTCCCTTCCGCCCCCGCAGGCCTCCCTCGCCAGCCGCGAGACCAATCCGGCGTGGGTGGAATCGCCCGAGGAGACCCGCCAGCGTCTCCGCCAGGAAGCGGCCGAGAACGAAGGTAATCCCGGCTACCGTTCGCCGCTTCTTGCCGGCAAGGGCAAGGCCGGCCAGATGACGGAATCGGAAAAGTGGGAAGCTTTCCGGCAGGCTAAACAGAATCTCAACAGTGCCGACGTGACACAGACACGGCGTTCGCTGACCGATCCGCCGGTGGAGTATCGCGCCGTCGACTCTGCAGCCCTTGGAGATCTGGGCGAGCCCGAGCTGAAGAAGGAGCGCCGCCGGAAGAAAGAGGCCGAGGCTGCCAAGCAGACCTCCAGCTGGTGGAAGCCCTTCCAGTAGCCAGGCATCCTGGAATTATGAAGCGGCAGGCCCGGTGGCCTGCCTTTTTCTGTTGAGCCCGCCCATGAATTACACGATCCGCGCTGCGACCGCCGACGATGTCGGGATCATTCTCCGCTTCATTACCGAGCTTGCGATCTACGAAAAGGCGGAAGAGGAGGTCGAGGCGACGGAAGCAAGCCTCGCTGCATCCATGTTCGGCCCGAACGCGGTGACGGAAGCGGCCATACTGGAGGCGGATGGCGCTCCCGCAGGCTTCGCCGTCTGGTTCTTCAATTACTCCACCTGGCAGGCGCGCAACGGCCTCTACCTCGAAGACCTCTATGTCTCGCCCCGGTATCGCGGTGCGGGGGCAGGCCGGCTGCTTCTGCGCCATCTTGCCAGGATCGCGGTGGAGCGAGGCTGTGGCCGTTTCGAATGGAGCGTCTTGGACTGGAATGAGCCGGCAATCCGCGTCTATGAGGCGATCGGTGCGAGACCGCAGAGCGAGTGGGTTCGGTACCGGCTGACCGGCGACAACCTGAAGGCCTTCGCTGCGAGCTGACCGTCCCGCCGGCTTATCGTTTTTCCTGGAAGAAGCGCTTCAGCAACTGCGCAGCCTGCCGTTCTGCGATGGCGGAATAGACCTCCGGCACATGATGGCAGGTTGGCTGCGCGTAAAACCTGCCGCCATGATCGACCCCGCCCCCCTTCGGGTCCTCGGCGCCGTAGTAGAGCCTGCGGATACGCGCAAAGGAAATCGCCGCCGCACACATCGCGCAGGGTTCGAGCGTCACGTAGAGGTCGGCACCCGTTAGCCGCTCCTGCCCGAGCAGCCGAGAGGCCGCTCGGATGACATTGATTTCGGCATGGGCGGTGACGTCGTTTTCGGCGCGAGTACGGTTCCCTGACCGCGCAAGGATCTTGCCATCCATGACCAGTACGGCGCCGACGGGGATCTCGCCCCGGCTGCCGGCTTGTTCCGCCTCCTGCAGCGCTTCTGTCATGAAACCGTCGTTCTTGGCCATTCTCGGCGATTTCCTCTTAACCCGGCACCCTTGAACTGGTAGGAAGCGAACAAACGGGCCCCGCCGCATTGTGCGGGCAGCCGGGACGCACCTCAACCCGCATGAATGTCCGGAAGCTTCCGTCGACTTCATCGCTTCAGGCAAACAACAAATGACACCCAAAGACAAGCCAAAGCGCGGCGGAGCAAAGTCCTTCGAACGCGCCACGAAACCCGGATCAGTGACGAAAGGCAAGCCCACCGGCAAGGCCGCCTTCTCCGCCAAGGCGGGACTGAAGCAGCGGCCGGTGAAGGAAGTCGGCAAGAGCGACAAGCCTGTGGCGAAGCAGCCGGCAAAAGCTGCGACGGCCCCTGTCGATGCCACTGGATCGAAGCCGGAGCGGATTTCCAAGATCCTTGCTCGTGCCGGTGTGGCGTCCCGCCGTGACGTCGAGCGCATGATCATGGAAGGCCGGGTGCGGCTGAACGGCACTGTCCTCGAGACGCCAGTGGTCAACGCTACCCTCGAGGATCGCATCGAGGTTGATGGTCAGCCGATCCGCGGCATCGAACGCACCAGGCTGTGGCTTTACCACAAGCCCGCCGGACTTGTGACGACCAACTCCGATCCGGAAGGACGCCCGACGGTCTTCGAGAACCTGCCGGAGGACCTGCCGCGGGTCATGTCGATCGGGCGCCTCGATATCAATACCGAGGGACTGCTGCTGCTGACCAATGACGGTGGCCTTTCGCGTGTGCTGGAACTGCCGACCACCGGATGGCTGCGCCGCTATCGCGTGCGCGCCCATGGTGAGGTAGACCAGGCTGCGCTCGACAAGCTGAAGGAAGGCATTGCCGTCGACGGCGTCCTCTACGGCGCGATCGATGCGACGCTCGACCGCCAGCAGGGCCATAACGTCTGGATTACCGTCGGATTGCGGGAAGGCAAGAACCGCGAGGTCAAGAACGTCCTCGGCGCGCTCGGCCTCGAGGTCAACCGGCTGATCCGCATCTCCTACGGGCCTTTTCAACTGGGCGATCTGCCGGAGGGGCAGGTTGTCGAAGTGCGTGGACGGATGCTGCGCGACCAGTTGGGGCCGCGCCTGATCGAGGAAGCGAAGGCCAACTTCGATGCGCCGATCTACAGCGATGTCGGTGGTGGCGAGGAGCCCGAACCTGTGCCGACTCGTGCCGCGAGCCGGGATGACAGGGAGCGTACCGGCGGATGGTCGCAGGATCGTTCGTCGAACCGGCAGGATTCCAGACGTGACGATCGCCGCGGGAAGCCGGTATCGCGCGGTGACAAGCGTGACGATCGTGACTTCGGCGAAAAGCCGAAGAAGCGCCCGCCCATGGGGACCTCGCGGACCGCGAATGTCTGGATGGCGCCCGGTGCACGTCCGACGACGGATGCCAAGGGGAAGAGGACTTCTGCACGGGCTGAGGCGGAAAAGCTGTTCGATAAGCCCAAGCTTCCGAGCGACCGGAGGGTCCTCGTGAACCGGGCGGAAGAGGACAGCGACTGGATCCGCGCTGAATCTCCTGCGCGGGATAGCAGGGATGGCGACTTTCCTCGCAAGCGACCTGCCGGCGATCGACCTGATCGGGGCGAGCGATCTCCGCGGACCGAGCGCCCGTTTGCGGATCGGCCGCGAGGGGAGGGCTCGTTCCGCGAGAAGCCCCGCGGCGACCGCAAGCCTCGCGAGGAGGGAGAGCGTGCCCGTGGTCGGGGATATTCCGATGACGCGCGGAGTGAGCGACCCCGCGGCGATCGTCCGTTTGGTGACCGGCCCCGCGGCCCACGCACCGAGCAAGACCGTTCCCGTGGCGACCGGCCACGCGGCAGCAAGCCGGCGGGAGATCGTTCGTTCGGAGGCAAACCCGGCAGCGGAAAGTCCTTCGGCGGCAAGCCATCCGGCGGAAAGCCCGGTGGAGGTCGCGGTAAACCCGGCGGCGGTGGCGGCAGGCCCGGCGGGGGTCCCGCAGGCGGCAAGCCTCGGACAAGAGGATAGCACAGATGCGCATCGTCGGGGGCGAATTTCGCGGCCGGACGCTGGCCGCGCCGAAATCCAACGACATCCGGCCGACGGTCGACCGGACCCGCGAAAGCCTGTTCAACATCATCGGCCACGTCTATCCGGAGGCCCTGAATCAGACCCGGGTCATCGATCTCTTCGCCGGGACAGGGGCAATCGGCCTCGAGGCGCTTTCCCGCGGCTGCAGACAGGCTCTGTTTGTCGAGAACAGCGTCGAAGGGAGAGGCCTGCTGTGGGAGAATATCGATCACCTCGCGCTCCACGGGCGCGCCCGTATCCTGAGGCGCGACGCCACGAAGCTCGGGCCGAACGGCACGATCGAGCCGTTTAATCTGCTTTTCGCCGATCCGCCCTATGGCAGGCGCCTCGGTGAAGCAGCCATGCTGGCGGCCTATTCCGGCGGATGGCTTGCTCCCGGGGCGCTGGCGATCCTTGAGGAGCGCGCCGATGTCGCGCCTTCCGTGGATCCCGTGTTCAGGCCGCTGGAACAGCGCCTGTTCGGCGACACCCGCATGCACTTCTTTCGCTACCAGCCAGGTTGAAGCTGCCAATGACCACCAAGCTTGCCCTTGCCGATGCCAAGGTTGAGAAATCACAGCGAGACCTGACCTTCGCGATCGCCTTCGGCGCCGGCGGCGCTCGCGGACTGGCGCATGCACATGTGATCGATGCTCTGGACGAGCTCGGGATACGACCTGTCGCTATCGCAGGTTCCTCGATGGGCGCCATTATGGGGGCGGGGATGGCCGCCGGCATGACGGGCAGCGAGATTCGCGCCTACACGCTGGAGACGGTCGGCAACCGAGGAGCGCTCGCCAACAGGCTCTTGAGTCTTGGTCCTTCCTCCATGCGCGGTACCGATGGCGGGTTTCGTTTTGGCCAGTTCAACATCGAGCATGTGCTGAAGGCGCTTCTGCCGCAGGCCATTCCGGCAGATTTCCAAGACCTCGGCATTCCCCTGAAGGTAATCGCCACCGATTACTACGGGCGTTCCGAAGTCGTGCTGGAAGAAGGTTCACTCGGACCGGCGCTCGCCGCGTCTGCCGCGATCCCCGGCATCTTCATGCCGGTGACGGTGAACGGCCGCATCATGGTTGATGGCGGAATCTTCAATCCCGTGCCTTACGACCACCTGATGGATCTGGCGGACGTCGTGATCGGGGTGGACGTGGTCGGGGCGCCGGAAGGGGACGGTTTATCACCGCCAAGCCGCATGGAGAGCATTTTTGGCGCCAATCAGTTGATGATGCAGTCGACGATCTCGTTCCAGTTGAAGCTGCAGCCGCCGCACGTTCTCCTGCGTCCGCCGGTCAACCACTTCCGGGTGATGGATTTCCTCAAGGCGAAGGACATATTCGACTACACTCTTCCGGTGAAGGAGGATCTGAAGCGCGCCGTCGATGCAATCCATCTGGCTGCCAGGGCCTAATCGGCAGCTTCCTGCGGCTTGTCCTGCGCCCTCATCGCGGCCTCCTCATTTGGGGAAGGGTGCTTGGGCTTTATCAGTGGCTCCGGCTTGACCGGGCGGTTGTGCAACATGTGTCTCCCGGCCGCGAGGCCCTCCGCGGCCTGAAGCAGCAGGCGTTCCTCGTCGCGCTTGCGGATATCGTCTTCAATGGCTTCGGCCTCCGCTGACCCCATCCCCAATGCCTCAAGCGTCTTACGTCCGAAGATGAGTCCGGAGCCCAGAGTTTCCCGAAGCTCGTATTCCACGCCCCGCTCGCGGAGCGAAAGCGTGTGGATCCGGTCATAGGAGCGGGCGAACAACCGGACATTGGGGAACTCCGACCGGATAAGATCGACGATCTTGTCGGTGATCTCGCGCTTCTGGGTCAGCACCGCGACGATCTTTGCCTTCTCGATGCCTGAAGCAAGAAGCACGTCCTTGCGGGTGCCGTCGCCGAAATAGATGCGGAAACCGAACGACGCCGCCTGCCGGATGCGGTCGGCGGAATCGTCGATCACCGTGACGTCCCGGCCTCCCGCCAGCAGGATCTGCGCCGTGATCTGCCCGAAGCGGGAAAAGCCGATCATCAGGACGTCGGCGCCGGCACCCTGGAAATCCTCTTCGATTTCCTCACGTTCCACGGTCAGGAGTTTTCGGGACAACGCGGCGCCGAGGGGCGTCAGAGCCATGGACAAGGTCACGATTGCAATCAGCAGCGACGCTGTGGCCGACGATAGCAGGCCCGCAGCCATTGCGGTCGTGAACAGCACGAACCCAAATTCACCGCCTTGGGGCAGAAGAAAGGCAATCCGCATCGCATCATTGTGCGGCGATCCCATGAGGCGGCAGAGCCCGTAGATAATGCCGCCCTTGACGATCATGAACACCGGGACCGCAAGCACGATAAAGCCGATCTGGCTCCACAGCACATGGATATCGAGGGAAAGCCCGACGGCCATGAAGAACAGCGCCAGCAGAAGCCCTCGGAAGGGCTCTATGTCAGCTTCAAGCTCGTGCCTGTAGGAGGATTCGGCAAGCATCAGGCCGGCAAGAAAAGCGCCCATTGCCATCGACAGCCCCACGGCCTGCATCGCAGCCGCCGAACCCAGCACGATCAGCAAGGCCGTCGCGATCATCACTTCGCGCGCTCCCGTTCGGGTAATGACCTGGAACAGCGGCGTGAGGAGGTAGCGACCGGCGATGATCATGACTCCGACCGCAGCAACCGCGACTACCAGCCCGGTTAAGGCGGATGGGCCGGTTTCGTCCACGCCTTTCCCCAGGATGCTGACCAGCGCCAGCAGCGGCACGATGGCAAGATCTTGAAAGAGAAGGAGTGAGAAGGCCCGTTGCCCGTACTTGCTGTTCAGGTCACCGTTATCGTTCAGGATCTGGACCGCGAAGGCCGTCGACGACAGAGAAAGGCCGAAACCGATCACAAGGGCTCCCTGCCAGTCGGCCAGCCCGGCCGCTATCGCAAGCCCCGTGAGCGCCAGGCCGGCGATGATAACCTGCGCGGGACCGAGCCCAAATACGTCGGAGCGCATCTGCCAGAGCCGAGAGGGTTTGAGCTCAAGGCCGATCACGAACAGCAGGAAGACGATGCCGAACTCGGCGAAATGCAGCACCTCCTCCGCATCGGTGACTTCATGCATGACCGGTCCGATCACGACGCCTGCGGCTAGGTATCCAAGGATTGTACCAAGCCCAAGCAATCGGAAGATAGGGGCCGCGATCACCGCTCCGGCCAGTAGCACCAGCGTCTGGGTGAAGATTGTGCCACTGCCGCTCATGCAACGCTCGCCTTGATGGACTGCCGGATCGGAAGAATCACCTTCTACGTCTTGATGCCTTCCTTGCCGCACAATAAATGGTGCCGCAACGAAAGGTACACAATGACCTCCGCAATCGACTCCCAGGACCTTCTCTCCCGCGCCAGCCAACTCGTCGATCTTGCCAGGGCGGCCGGTGCCGATCAGGCGGATGCCGTGGTTGTCCGCTCCCGCTCCCGCTCGGTCAGCGTCAGGCTTGGCAAGGTGGAGGGCACGGAGTCCTCCGAGAGCGACGATTTTTCGCTTAGGGTCTTCGTCGGCAACCGGGTCGCCAGCGTCTCCGCCAATCCGGGTTTCGACGTCAAGGTACTGGCAGAGCGTGCCGTCGCCATGGCTCGTGTATCGCCCGAAGATCCCTATGCCTGCCTTGCCGACGAAGCAGACCTGGCAAGAAGCTATCCCGATCTGCAACTGCTTGACGCGACGGACGTGCCGACTGAGGCATTGCGCGAGGCTGCGTTGGAGGCAGAGCAGGCGGCACTTGAAGTTTCTGGTGTCACCAACTCCTCTGGTGCAGGCGCCTCCGCAGGCATGGGCGGCCTTGTCCTTGCTACGTCTCATGGCTTCTCCGGCAGCTACATGGCCAGCCGGTTCGGGCGCTCGGTGAGCGTCATTGCCGGTGAAGGCACCAAGATGGAGCGCGACTACGATTTCGACAGCCGGCTCTATTTTGCTGATCTCGACGACCCCCGCGTGATCGGCCGCCGGGCAGGCGAGCGCGCGGTCAAGCGGGTCAATCCGCGCCAGGTGGAAACCGGCAGCAATGTCACCGTCGTGTTTGATCCGCGCATCGCCCGCGGTTTCGTCGGCCATATCGCCGGCGCGATTAATGGCGCGGCTGTGGCGCGCAAGACGAGCTTCCTGCGTGATCGCATGGGCCAGCAGGTGCTGAAAACCGGCCTGAACATTACCGACGACCCACTGGTGGTGCGCGGCTCCTCCTCGCGTCCGTTTGACGGCGAAGGGGTGTCCGGCAAGCGGCTGGTGATGATCGAGGACGGCGTGCTCAAGCACTGGTTCCTGTCGACATCGACGGGCCGCGAGCTTGGATTGCCCACGAACGGACGCGGCGTGCGTGGCGGGACATCCGTGACGCCCGCCTCCACGAACCTTGCACTGGAGCCCGGCGAAGTCTCGCCGGAGGAACTGATCCGCAGCGTCGGCAACGGCTTCTATGTGACTGAGCTGATCGGTCAGGGCGTCAACATGATCACGGGCGAGTACAGCCGGGGCGCAAGCGGGTTCTGGATCGAAAACGGGGCACTCGCCTATCCGGTCTCGGAGGTCACCATCGCCTCCAACCTGAAGGACATGTTCATGCGCCTCACGCCTGCCAACGACATCGACCGCAAGTTCGGAATCGCCTCGCCCACCATCGCCATCGAGGGCATGACACTGGCGGGACGTTGATCCGATGGAGAGCGGGCAGCACGATTGGCAGGCCGATCTTGAACTTATTCGCCGGGCCGCCACCGAGGCTGGCGAGGTGGCGCACTCCTTCTTCGGACGATCCCCCGAGGTCTGGTGGAAGAACGAGGGACGCTCGCCGGTCAGCGCTGCCGACTTTGCCGCCAACGAGCGCCTGGAAAAACTGCTGATCACCGCACGGCCGCACTATGGTTGGCTCTCCGAGGAGACCGACGACGACAATGCGCGGCTTTCCCACGAGACGCTGTTCGTGGTCGATCCGATCGATGGCACGCGTGCCTTCATTGCCGGCGAGCGGACATGGTGCGTGTCCGTCGCGGTCGTTCATCAGGGAAGACCTGTCGCCGGCGTCCTCGTCGCTCCGGCGCTGGACGAGGAATTCTACGCCTGCCTCGACGGGCCGGCGCTCATGAATGGCGACCTGATATCGGTATCCCATCCGGATCCGTCCCTGCCGCTCACGCTGGCGATCGCGGAAGACCTGCTGCGCAAGCTTCCAGCCGCGCAGACGCAGGCGGTTCGCCGGGTGCGCCATGTCCCGTCGCTCGCCTACCGGCTGGCACTGACGGCCGACGGCAGGATCGACGGGACGATCGTCAAGAAAAACTCCCATGACTGGGATCTGGCGGCAGCAGACATCATTCTCCAGCGCGCGGGCGGAAAATTGCTCGACAGCGCCGGCCATCCTCTCGTCTACAATCGCGAAAGCGTGAAGCACGGAATGCTCTACGCCGGCGCCGGCCCCGCACTGGACAAGCTGTCCAGGTTCATGCCAGACGAACCGACCGATTGACGTTTTTTCCTGGATGCCTATGAGACATGTCCGGGGGGAATGAACTGAAGGGACTGACCATGCCGGAAACCGAAAAGAAGCAACTCCTGCACCTCGTGTTCGGGGGTGAACTGTCCAGCCTTGAGGGCGTACAGTTCAAGGATCTCAGCAATCTCGACATCGTCGGCATCTTTCCCGACTATGCCAGTGCTCTCACCGCATGGCGGTCGAAGGCGCAGCAGACTGTGGATAACGCCGAGATGCGCTACTTTATCGTCCACATGCACAAGCTTCTCGAGCCGGAAGCCAAGGGCGCATAACCCCCAAAGCAGGGGATATCCGGTCGTGGTGGCTGGATGCCACACCCGTTCTGCTTCATGGTTCCCCGGCGCTATTTTGACGTATTTGTAACCGAGTAGATGAGTGCTGGCCGAGCGGAGGATTTTCCACATCAGCGGACATGAACGGCGATCGAGGACGGGCGCGATACGCAGGGGTCTGGCGCGTCTGGCGCTGACCGGCTATCGCGTGGCCGGGATTCTCGTCTATCCGCTCGCTGGCCCGTTTCTCGCCTACCGGAGCTGGAAGGGCAAAGAGGACCGCTTGCGTCGCTCTGAGCGGCTTGGCTATGCGAGCCAGCCCCGGCCTCGAGGTCCGCTCGTCTGGGCCCATTCCGCCAGTGTCGGGGAAACGCTTGCGCTGATCCCATTGCTGCGCGAACTCGGGCGGCGCGACATACACGTGCTCCTGACCACCGGAACGGTGACGTCGGCGGAACTGGTCAAGAACCGGTTGGGGGGCCAGGTCATCCACCAGTACGTGCCGCTGGATCTGAAGTTCTCGATGAAGCGGTTCATTTCCTACTGGCGGCCGGATGCCTGCATCACGGCCGAGTCGGAGATATGGCCGACAACGCTTCTTGAACTTCATCGCCGCAAGATCCCCCAGATCACCGTCAATGCACGCATCTCCGACCGTTCCTTCGAGCGCTGGCAACGCCACGACACGATTGCGGAAGCCCTTTTCGGAAAGATGTCGCTCGTCGTCGCGCAGTCGGACCTCGATGCGGAGCGGTTTCGGGATCTGGGCGCGTGGCCGGTCCTGGTCTCCGGCAACCTGAAGGGCGATACGGATCCGCCGCCCTGCGATCCTGCTGCGCTGCAGCGCTATCGTGAGGAGATCGGCGAGCGCAAGACCTGGGCTGCCATCTCCACCTTCGAGGGCGAGGAGAAGGCCGCCGCCGGCATTCACAAGGCGCTCAAGCCGCGAAATGGGCAGTTGACGATCATCGTGCCACGCCATCCGGAGCGGTCGGATGCGATCGAGGACATGTTGAAGGCCCAGGGCCTGGTGGTGGCGAGGCGTTCCCGCAATGATCCGCTCACCCCCGAGACCGACATCTTCCTCGGCGATTCCATGGGCGAGATGGGCCTTTACCTCCGATTGACGGAACTGGCTTTCGTCGGACGGTCACTGACCGGGGAGGGCGGGCAAAACCCGCTGGAGCCTGCGATGCTCGGCTGTGCCGTTCTTTCGGGAAGCCATGTCCAGAATTTCCGCGACGCCTACGCCAATCTCGCCCGCAAGGGTGGTGCCCGGCTGATCCGCGATGTGGAGATGCTGGCAAAGGCGGTCCATTACCTCCTGTCCAATGATGTCGCCCGCCGCAAGATGATCGATGCGGGCCAGGAGACCATCAACGAGATGCGTGGGGCTCTTTCGGTGACTGTGAAGGCGCTCGAACCCTATATCAACCCGCTGACTGTGACGGCCCGGTTGCAGCCGAAGAGTGCGACCGCCCGATGACCGGAGGGCGGTTTCCCGGGATCGCCGGCATCCTGTTCGACAAGGACGGCACCCTGATCCGCTACGATGAAAGCTGGGGCCCGGTAAACCGGGAGGCTGCAAGGATCGCGTCAGCCGGTGATCCCGATCTGGAGCCGAGGCTTCTGCTTGCCGCCGGCATGGATCCCGTGTCCGGCGAGACCCGCGCAGACAGCCTGTTGGCAGCCGGCAATGCGGCCGAGATTGCACTCGGTTTTGCCGCGGCGGGTTCCCCCATCGATGCGGCGGAATTGACGGTTCTTCTCGACGACCTCTTCGTACGGGCAGTGGAGTATGCTGTGCCCGTCACGGATCTGCGGGTGCTGTTCCAAAGGTTGAAGGCACAGGGACTGAAGATCGGCATCGCCTCCAGCGATAATGAATCCTCGATCCGGCGCACGGCTGCACGGTTCGAGATCGATGGCTGGGTGGATTTCGTCGCCGGTTACGACAGCGGCTTCGGGACCAAGCCGGAGGCCGGCATGCTGCTCGGCTTTTGCGCTTCCACCGGGCTTGAGCCGCGGCAGGTGGCCATGGTGGGAGACAACGCTCACGACCTCCGCATGGGGCAGGCCGCTGGCGCCGGACTGAAGGTCGGCGTCCTTACCGGAACCGGTACACGTGACACTCTCGCGGCACTTGCCGATATCTGCATCGATGACATCACGGTCCTGCAGAGCCTTCTGCAGGGTTAGCGGTCCGTCGCCGGGCTTGCCTTTTTCCTGCGGTTCCCGTTTCAGTGCCGAGAGACCGTGATACTGGGAGTCTTGCGTATGGTTTCGGAAGCGCCGCCGTTCTGGTGGACCAAGGCGGACTGGCGGGCATGGGCGCTCGCTCCCGTCTCCTATGTCTATGGCCGGGTGGCAGGAAGCCGGATGGCGAACGGGAGCCGGGCGAGTGTGCCGGCACCCGTTCTATGTGTCGGCAACTTCACCGTGGGCGGCGCTGGGAAGACGCCAACTGCGCTCGCACTTGCCGTTGCCGCCCGGGAAAAGGGATATACGCCGGGCTTCCTGAGCCGCGGATATGGTGGTTCGCTGGACGTAACGACCCTTGTCGATATTGAGCATCATAGGGCGGCTGCCGTCGGTGACGAGGCGCTTCTGCTGGCTCGCGTCGCGACGACCGTCGTCTCACGCCGACGCGTTGATGGGGCGCGGAAGCTCATTGCCGAAGGCGTCGATCTCATCATCATGGATGACGGCTTCCAGAGCGCGCGCCTGCGGCTGGATTTCGCCCTTATCGTCATCGACAGCGTGCGTGGCATCGGCAACGGGCATCTGGTCCCCGGCGGTCCCGTTCGTGCTCCCATTGGGGAGCAGATGCGCCACCTTTCGGCGATCCTGAAGGTTGGCAACGGAGACGCCGCCGATCATCTCGTTCGGCAGGCGGCGAGAGCCGGCAAACCCGTCTATGTCGCGGCGCTCAAGCCACGCCCCTTGGCTGAGTTGAAGGACAAGCCGGTGCTTGCCTTCGCCGGCATAGCGGATCCGGAGAAGTTTTACCGTACGGTGGAGGCGCTTCAGGCGCGCATCGTCGTCAGGCAGTCCTTCCCTGACCATCACTATTTCGGCGATGACGAACTGGCCGACCTGCTGCGAGAGGCCGATCAACAGAGCCTGGTTCCGGTGACGACAGCCAAGGATGCCGCGCGGCTTGTCGGTGTGCACGGACCGGCTGAAACCCTACTGAAGAAGGTGCAGATCGTGGAGGTGGACATGACCTTCGATGATCCGAATGCGCCGGGCAAGATCATCGATCTTGCGGTGGCAAATTACCAGCGGAGGCGTTTGCAG
Source organism: Pseudorhizobium halotolerans (assembly GCF_902153235.2). Lineage (NCBI taxonomy): Bacteria > Pseudomonadati > Pseudomonadota > Alphaproteobacteria > Hyphomicrobiales > Rhizobiaceae > Pseudorhizobium > Pseudorhizobium halotolerans. Next base: position 334,353 of record NZ_CABFWE030000016.1, read on the forward strand.
GAGAGCCGGCAGAAAGATCAGCAGGCTCCTCAGGCCTGAGGAGCCTGGACCGGCAGCGCGCCGGCGCGCTTGTCCGCTTCCAGCGAGGCTGCGGCGTCCACATATGCCTCCTGACGGGCGATGCTCCAGTAGCGAAGTTCGTCGAGGGGGATGGGCCTGCCCGTCATTGCGCAGACGACGTAGGCGCCGGACCTGAGAATCTGGTAGTCGCCGTCCAGGTAGCGGATCTTCGCCTCCCGGCTCCCGCTTCCTTCGAACCGGTTCATCTTGTGTCTCCTGCGGAACATCATCTCTGCTCTACCGCGCAGATGGGTAAAGCGCCACCCTCAACTGCGCCCAAACAGGCGTTCGATGTCGGATAGCTTGAGCTCGATATAGGTCGGGCGGCCGTGGTTGCACTGGCCGGAGCCTGGGGTGGCCTCCATTTGCCTCAGAAGGGCATTCATCTCTTCCGGTCTCAACCGGCGTCCCGACCGCACGGAACCATGGCAGGCCATCGTCGCGGCGACGTTCTCGAGCTTGCTCCGGAGACCCCCGGCGGTATTCCATTCGGCGATCTCGTCCGCAAGGTCTCGCACCAGATGAGCTGCGTCGATCTCCCCGAGCATGGCCGGTGTCTCCCGCACAGCGACAGCACCGGGGCCGAACCGTTCGATCGTCAGCCCGAACCTGTCGAGGTCGCGTGCGTGAGCCATCAGCCGATCACAATCCTCTTCGGGGAGGTCGACAATTTCCGGAATCAGCAACGCCTGGGAGGCAAGCCGGCCCGCGTCCAGGGCCTTGCGCATTTCTTCGAAAACAAGTCGCTCATGAGCGGCATGCTGGTCCACGATGACGAGCCCATCGTCCGTTTGAGAAACGATGTAGTTCTCGTGAAGCTGCGCCCGGGCCGCGCCCAGCCGGTGATTGGCGAAGGAGATTGGCGAAACCGTGTTTTCTGCGCGAGAAATTGCGTCCGGCTGGTCCGGCGCCTCGGTGCGACCGGAAGGCACGGTCAGGCTGTCGAATGCAGCCTGCTGCCCCTCCGAGAATCCACGGCCCTCCGCGAGCGGTCGCGACGGCGATTGGTCCGCGTGCCAAGGTGCCCTCGCCTGGTCGGTGCCGGTCCTGAATGCCCGCATGAGGCCGTAGCCACCCGTCGTCGATGCGCGGCTGCCTTCTCGTGCGAGCGCCTCGCGGATCGCACCGACGATGAGCCCGCGAACCAGACCCGGGTCACGGAAACGGACGTCTGCCTTGGCCGGATGAACGTTGACGTCCACGAAGGCTGGATCGAGTTGGATCGAAAGAACCGCGACCGGGTATCGGCCAGACGGTACAGTTTCTGCATAGGCGCCGCGGATTGCGGAAAGGATCAGTTTGTCCTGGACTGGTCGACCGTTCACGAACGCGTATTGATGAGCGGAATTGCCGCGGTTGAACGTCGGCACGCCGACGAAGCCCTTCAGTGATACGTCCTCGCGCTCCGCGTCGATCTCGATTGCATTGTCGCGGAATTCGGGGCCGAGGATCTGCGCGATGCGGGCCAGTTGGTCGTCGCCCGTCGCAGACAGCTCGAGGGTCGAGCGATCCGGTCCGGAGAGGACGAAACGGATCGATGGAAATGCGATCGCCATCCGCTTTACCATTTCGGTAATCGCCGCTGCCTCGGCACGTTCCGATTTCAGGAACTTGAGGCGGGCGGGTGTCGCAAAGAACAGGTCGCGAACCTCGACCACCGTGCCGGTATTGGCTGCGGCCGGTCGTACCGGTGACATCCGTCCTCCTGCGACCGTCACCTGCGCGCCTTCGGGATCGCCCTGCCGGCGGCTGGTGATCGTGAGCTTGGCAACCGAGCCGATGGACGGAAGCGCCTCTCCGCGAAAGCCGAGCGTGCGGATCTCGTCGAGCGTGTCGCTGATCTTCGAGGTACAGTGGCGCCTTACCGCCAGGTCAAGATCCGCGGTATCCATGCCGCATCCATTGTCGGTGATGCGCACGAGGCTCTTTCCACCGCCGGCAGTAGCGATCTCGATACGGGTCGCACCGGCGTCGATGGCGTTTTCGATCAGTTCCTTCGCTGCGCTGGCGGGACGTTCGATGACTTCGCCTGCAGCGATCTGGTTGATCAGTGTTTCTGGAAGCTGTTTGACGGGCATTGCCCCATAATCCCGGATTCGGTGAAGCTTGAGAAGCCCCAACACCCCTATGATTAAACGGGCCTTAAGCTTATCGCCGTAAAATAAACCCGGCTGCAGAAAGCTCCAGGGATGTCAGGCGACGGAGGCGTGGAGATCGCCGAAAAGCAGGGAGCCCCTAAAGCCGCAAGGCTCAAAAGGACTATGAGGAAGACCCGGGCTGGTGGAGACACAGGACAGAGAAGATCGGCAGGGACTGAGCCAGACCCGGCGAGAGAGCCGATGACGCATAGCGGCATCCTGACAGATCCCACCATTGCAGACCTCGCTATCGATCTTCTGTGCGACGGCCTGCAGGCGGCGATACTCGTCTACGACCGTAGCGACCAGCTTGTCTACGCCGGTGGCCAGTTGCAGCTGCTTGCTCCCCTGCCTGCCAGTTCATTGACGCCGGGCGCCCGCCTTCGGGATCTCGTGGCGGCTCTTTTCGATGCGGGGGGCGAGGCCGGCAGCCATGCCTATGGCCAGTCAAGCTCCCTGCGTGAAAGCTGGATCGCCGACAAGATTGCCTCCCTGTGGCGCGAGCGCGCCGAACATGTCGAGCAAAGGGGGCCGGATCGCTGGCTGCACTATTCCAAACGCCGTTTCCCCAACGGCTACGGCGTCTGCGTCGTTCGGGACGTTTCGGAACAGAAGAAGCGCGAGGAGCAGTGGAGGGCAGTCGGTGAGCGAATGGAACTGGCCGAACAGGTTCTCGACAAGCTCCCGTTTCCGGTGTCCATCAAGTCGAGCGACATGATCTATGTCGCCGTCAACCAGTCGTTCTGCAGAATTCTCGGACGTTCTCCCGAGGAACTGCTTGGCCGTAAAGCATGTGAGGTGTTCGACCCGGTGATCGCCGGCCGCATCGGCGCCGCCGATCGGCAGATCATCAGGAACGGCATTTCCGTGACCTCGCCGGAACTCCTCATCGGCAAGGACGGCGACCACGTGAAGACGATCGTCAGGAAGTTCAGGATTGGGAAGCCGGGTCGGTATCAGGTGGTAGCGGCATTGGAGGACCTGTCGGGGCTAGTGCCGGAGAGGCTCGGATCCACGGTGAGGAAACCTGTCCGCAAGGTTCAGCTTGGCCAGCACGGCATGTCTCTGCAGGATCTGAGGGGGCGAAACGTACTGGTCGTGACAACCGAACAAGATGCGTCCGACCTGCTGCCGCAGTCGATTGCGAAGCTGGGCGCCGAGGCTGTGGTCGTCGGAAGCGCTGAGGAGCTCGAACTTTTCCTCTCTTTCTCCGATGAACTTGGCGTTGTTGTCGATCTCGTCCTGGTTCTGGCCGAGAAGAGCCTGCTGGCTGCATGTACGATGCTGACCGAGGCGTTTCAGGTTCCGCTCGTGGTGCTGGATCGTAGCCGTACAGGCCGAGGTCTGCATGCATTGGTTACCGAAGTTTTCGCGCGGGAAGCTGACGACGAAGTGGTCGAGGACGCTCAAACCGGAGCGGCCACGGGCTTGCTCGACGTGCTTGTTGCCGAGGACAATGCCGTCAACCAGATCGTATTTTCGCAGATACTTGAAGGGCTGGGCTATCGCTACAGCATCGCGGCGGATGGTGAGGAGGCGGTCCGGCTATGGAAGGAACATAAGCCGCGGCTGGTACTGATGGACATTACGCTGCCGAAGATCAACGGCTTCGATGCCTGCCGGCAGATCCGCGAGGTTGAGGGACGCGGTAGTCCCACTCCCATCATTGGAGTTCTGACGCAGCCATTCGATCATGACCGCGACCAATGCTTTCTGTCTGGAATGGACGACGTGATCCTGAAGCCCATCAGTCCGGAAATGCTGGAGTCGGTTCTTCTCACGTATTTGCAGGAACGCGACGTGACCGAGAGGCGGAAATCTGCACCTGAAGGAAGGCAGGTTTGTTAAGGTTTCTGTCGCATCTTGCCCGAATGTATACAGAGTATCGGTTTTTCGCATGACGTCGGCCGGCAAACTGTTGCCGCAGGTCACCCAGAATGAACTGCAGGCGATGGCATACAGCGATCCGCTTACAGGCCTCGGCAACCGCTACCGGTTGCGCGACAAGGTCCGGTTGCTTGCTGCCGAACGTGCTCAGGATCCCGCTCCCTTCACCATCTGCATCGCAAATCTCGACGGGTTCAAGCCGATCAACGACCTGTTTGGCGTCGCTGCGGGAGACGAAATTCTCTGCCAGGTGGCCCATCGCCTGAAGGCATGTATTCCCGACGGTGCAACGGTCACCCGTCATGACGGGGACGAGTTTGCTTTCGTCCTGCCGTTGGTCTTCGAGAGGGTGGGCGCTGAACGGATCGGGCAGATGATCAAGGACGTGCTCTCCGCACCCTACGATCTGGGCGACCGAAACGTACGTCTATCGGCCTCCTTCGGTTTTGCCATCTATCCTTTTGCCGGTGAGGAGTTCGAGGATCTTCTGAAGAGTGCGGAGACCGCCCTCTATCGGTCCAAGCGCCGGGGCAGGGGGCAAATCACAGTCTACTCCCGCGAGATCGCCCTGGAGATGAAGCGGGCGACACAACTGGAGCAGGCGCTGCGAACGGCGGTCATTGCCGATGCCGTGGACGCCTATTTCCAGCCAATCGTGCGGCTCGGCGACGGCGCTGTGCTGGGCTTCGAGGCACTGGCGCGTTGGATCGATGCTGACCTCGGTTTCGTCTCGCCGTCCGTTTTCGTGCCTCTCGCCGAAGAACGCGGCTTCATCGACGCGCTTTCCGAGACATTGTTGCGCAAGGCGGCGGAGGCCGCGGTCTCATGGCCGCGGGAGCTCTTCCTTTCGTTCAACCTGTCATCGGTCCAGTTGATGGACCCTGGAACCACGGACACCATCCTGTCGATCCTTGACCGCGTGGGCCTTGATCCGCACCGGCTTGAACTCGAGATCACGGAAACCGCCATGATGACGTCGGCGGAGACGGCGCACCGGATTATTACCGATCTGCGTGCCGAAGGCGTGAAGATCTCGCTCGACGACTTCGGGACGGGGCAGTCCAGCCTTGGCCGGCTGCGTGAGTTCACGTTCGACAAGGTGAAGATCGACCGGGCATTCGTATCGCAGATCACCACTGACCGAGCGTCCGAACACATCGTCAAAGCGATCATCGCGATGTGCGACGGGCTGGATCTGCAGGTGGTGGCGGAGGGTATCGAGGATTATGCCGACGCCCAGAAGCTGAAAGCCCTGGGATGTGGGATGGGGCAAGGCTACTACTACGGCAAGCCGGCCGACACCGTCGCAACGGGACGCTATCTGCGGGAGCAGGAGCGAAGACTTCTGGTTGCTCACCTCTGATCCAGAGGCACGCCTTACCTAGTCCGGCCGCTAAGAAAAAGGCGGCGCCGCAGCGCCGCCCCTTCAAGATGCCTTAATGCGTCACACGCTCCGGGCTTAGTTGTTACCTTCAGCCGTCGGCGGGGTAGTGGCATTCGGCATCGGTGTCGCAGCACCGGTGGACGAAGTTGTCGTGGTGTCGGTGGTCGCCGCATCAGCGGCTGCCTGCTGGTCTTCGAGCGTCATGAACTCAGGAGCCGCATTGAGCGAATCCTTCGTTTCAGTCGTCGTCAGACGGATCTCATTGTTGTTTTCCATGTCGCGGGTCATGGAGATGTTTTCCATCGGAACTGCGACATCCTTCTCACCGATACCGAGGAAGCCGCCGACGCCGATCACGGCTGCGACGATGCCGCCATCTTTCTCAAGAATCAGGTCGTTGATGTCGCCAACGCTTTCATCTTCAGCGTTATAAACCGACTTGCCGATGTAGTCGTTGGCGCTGACCTGCGTCTCCGACTGTTCGGTCAGGTAAGAGCCCGAAGCGGCAGCAGTATCTGTCGAAGCATCCGCGCTTGGGGTGGCTGCAGTGTCCGTGGTCGCATCGGTTTCCGGAGTGGCAGCAGTATCCGTGGAAGCGTCAGCGCCTGGAGTTGCCGGAGTAGCGGCAGTGTCGGTCGAAGTATCGGTTTCGGGAGCGGCAGCGTTGTCGGTCGACGAGGCGCCTGCGGCGGGTGCGCCGTCGGTGCCGGTCATCGGCTTCATTGCGGGATCTGCAGGAGCAGCCGGAGACGCCGGTGCGGCCGGATCGCTAGTCTGGGCCATGGCCGGTGCGATTGCAGTGGAGGCCATCAGGACGGCTGCGGCCGCCATTGTGCTGAAAGTCTTCTTCATGTCGAACCTACCTTCCTAGTGTTCTCGATGTGAACGCGCGACGTTCAATCGCGCCGGTTCGCGCAGACAATGGATCGACCTGGGGTTTAGTTCCCCCTCAATGCCGAAATTATAGGCCGGTGCCGTGCCAACTGCCGGTTGGCGAGCGGAGAACTCAAGGAGGTTGGAAGGCTCAGACGCGGAAGCTCGGCTCCGGCGTGCCGGCGGCACCGGCGGTGAAGGCGAACATTCGGCCGGCAAGAGGGTCGCTCTCCCGCTGGTCAGGGCTCAGTCCTTCCCAGGCCGACGTGACCCCGATGTTTGTCAGGCCGGGTCCGAAGAAGACGGGACAAGTCGTCTGCCGCGCCGGCAGCGTGTGCCTCGTCACCAGGGTACCGTCCGGAGAATAACAGTCCACCGCTCCGGCGCCCCACCGCGCATTCCAGATGTTGCCGTCCCGGTCACAGATCGAGCCGTCCATACCGCCCGGCTGATCGCTGGTATCGATGAGCACGGTGGGCTCGCCGACAGGCAGTCCCGTAGAGGAGTCGAGGCTGACCCGCATCAGGAGGTTCTTCGTGGTGTCGACGAAATAGCCAGTGGAGCCGTCCGGCGAAAAGCAGATTCCGTTTGGGATGCTGATATTGCGGAAGAGCCGGGTCACGGTCTTCCGTGCCACATGGTAGATGACTCCGGCCCCTTCCTCGGCTCCTTTCCCCATTGTCCCGATCCAGAGACTGCCACTCGGATGAAGGCGCCCGTCATTGGAGCGGTTGCCGGCATTCCCAGCCTCCAGCTCGCAATAGAGGCTGAGCCCACCGTCCCGGCGGTTGCGGATGTAAAGCCCCTCTTCGGTTGCCAGAAGCTGTCGTTCCGCATCGATGCGGGCGATGACGCTCGCCATGAATGGCAGCGGGTGATGTCGCTCCTCACCGGTGGAGAGGTTCCTTTCGTGAAGCAGCTTCCCCAGGATGTCGAACCACCAAAGCGTGTTGGTTTCCGGTTCGAAGCTTGGCCCCTCTCCGAGCTCGGAAACGGTGTTGGACAAGGTCGCAGGCTCGGATTTTGCGTCGTGCACGATGAACTCCGGGAAGTGAATCTTGCACCATCGCTTGGACGCTGCAAATGTCTCCGCCAATATGACTTCCTGTCAGATTGGCGATTGCTATTGCGGAATTTTCGACATACCTGTCTATAATCTTTCTCTGTAAAGGCAAGATTGCATCGACCGGGGCGTAGGTGTCGGACAACTCCGTTCCTGGGCCTGAATTGCTCTCCATCCGACCATTTCGGTCAGTCGCGTCAAACCAGGAAATCGAGAACTCCGCCCCATGCCGCCTTTGGAAAAGAGCATCGCGAACGAATCGACCGAGGATCAGATCCTGGAGATCAAGGGACTGAAGACGCAGTTCGACGTATTCCGGTTCATGAAGCGCATAACCGAATTCTATGGCGCTCGCGCTTTCATGGTAGTGAACATGCCGGGACCGACCTCCCTCACTCTTTCCGCCCATAGCGTCATCACCAACTGGCCTGCGGAGCTCATTACTCATTTCGACCGCGAGGGACTTCTCTCCTCCAGCCCAATCCTGAAGCAGTTGCGTGAATCGTTCATTCCCACCCAATATGACCTGGAGGCGGTGAACCTTGTGCGCGGCAATACGGTTTCGACCGACCTGTTCGGCCCTTACCGTCTGGTGCGAGGCGCCTATTTCCCGGTTCACGACAGTACTGGGATGCGCGGCGCCGTATCGCTCGCCGGTGATGGTGCTCCCTTCACGCATCAGCAGATGATGGAATTGAGCTATCTCGCGATCCACGTCTATGAACGGCTCGGCCAGATACGCAGCATGACCACCCGCACCGTCGAGACGCTGACCGAACGCGAGCTGGACTGCATCACCTGGACGGCAGCTGGAAAGACAAGCGCAGAGATTGCCGAGATCCTCGGGCTATCCGAACATACGGTCAATCACTACCTCAACCGAGCCGCCAAGAAGCTGGACAGCGTCAATCGCACCCAGGCCGTTGCGACCGCGTTCCGTCTAGGACTGATTTGCTGACCGTCGCATGATTCGCGCTGCTCACAAAATGAGCACGCCGCCTCCGCGGAACTTTGTTGCATCCGGTCAGGCGACGCCACTGCCACATCCCCCGCGACGTTCGCCATCTGGCACGGTCCGTGCATTCCACGGGAAGGGTCCAGAGGGGACCGACAGCGTCCGAAAGAGACGTAATGAGAAACGATGCTGCCTGGCGATTCATGAGCTTGCGTCGGGCAGCATCGCCATTGCGTGTTGCAGCATCGGGCGGCCAACTCCTATAAGGACTCCTGACCAGTCGCCCCGCGACTGTCGCGCGACAGGAGTTTGATCGATGACGGACGTGACCAAGGAACAGGTTCTGGCGGCGCTTTCAAAGGTCCGGGGCCCTGACCTCACCGATGACATCGTATCACTGAAGATGGTCTCCGATGTCTTTATCTCCGACAACAAGGTGTACTTCTCGATCACCGTGCCCGCCGACCGGGCCGAGCAATTGGAGCCGCTGCGGGCAGCCGCCGAGCGATCGGTCAAGGCCGTTCCAGGCGTCAAAGGTGCCCTGGTAACGCTGACGGCGGATCGAAAGGCTGGTGCCACGTCCTCTGCCCCGCCACGTCGCCCGCAGCCTGCAGCCCCGCCGCACGCGCACGGGTCTTCGGCGCGCCCGGAAAAGGCGGGCGTACCGGGGGTGGGCGCGATCATAGCGGTCGCGTCCGGGAAGGGGGGAGTGGGGAAGTCCACGACCGCTGTCAATCTTGCCCTCGGCCTGCAGGCCATCGGGATGAAGGTCGGAATACTCGACGCCGATATCTACGGTCCCTCTATTCCGCGGCTCCTGAAGATATCCGGGCGACCGCAGCAGATCGAAAACCGCATCATCCGTCCGATGGAGAACTATGGCCTTAAAGCGATGTCCATGGGTTTCTTGGTCGACGAAGAGACCGCGATGATCTGGCGCGGCCCGATGGTTCAGTCGGCGCTTCTGCAGATGCTGCGGGAGGTGGCCTGGGGCGAGCTCGACGTCCTGGTTGTCGACATGCCTCCCGGCACCGGCGACGTGCAACTCACCATGGCCCAGCAGGTGCCTCTTGCTGGCGCAGTGATCGTCTCTACCCCGCAGGACTTGGCGCTGATCGACGCACGCAAGGCCATCACCATGTTCCGCAAGGTGGAAGTGCCGCTGCTCGGCATCATAGAGAACATGAGCTATTTCGTGGCGCCCGATACCGGTGCGCGCTACGACATCTTCGGCCATGGCGGCGCACAGGCAGAAGCCGCTCGGATCGGCGTCCCCTTCCTGGGTGAAGTGCCGCTGACGATCGATATCCGCGAGAAGTCCGATAGTGGAACGCCGGTTGTTGCAGCGGATCCTGAGGGGCTCGCCGGGCAGATCTACCGGGACATCGCGCTACGGGTGCGCGGGGCGTTGGAGGGGCGGGTTGAAAGACCGGCTCCTACGATCGTCTTCGAATAGGCTTCAGAACCGTCGCACATCTATGCCGGTTCGCTAAATTGTCAGCCTGTTCAAGCTTTTCCCGATGAGCCGTTAACGCCTCGTCAAGGTTAATGATTGATCCTTCGCGGGTTGCCGTAGCCCGTGGAGTCCCTCGTTTTGCGTTCGAATGTTCTTTTGAGTCGCAACTGCCGTGCCCGCCTGAATGCCTGGAGCGCTCCTACGCTATTCGGCCTTGTCGCGTGGCTGGCCTTTCCCTCTACGGCGTCCCATGGGGATCTTTCCGCTCTTCTGAATGGGCTCGATGCAGGTCAGCGATGGCGGACCGTGTTGACCCATTCTCCGGCCGGATCCATTCATTCTTCCGAGCTCGCCTTCCCCGGCGCGGAGCGCATGCTTCCCTCCGATGCAGGTCTGGCTCTGCCGGATGGCAGCAAGATCGCCTTTGTCGGTGGTGGCAGCAAGGGCGACGCTACCCCGGACGAGGACCGCGTCAACCGGAAGGCGAAGAAGGGGCGGATCGTGGCGGTGGAGCCGATGCAGCCTCCCAAGGCCTTCAGTGCCGGCTCGATCCTTCAACGGACCAGTGCGCTGACATTGCCGCTACAAGACGGACAGGAATTGGCCGGGTTCGCCAAGCCCGGGAAGAAGGTCAAGGAGTTCGAACTGGCGTCCTTCTACTTCCGCAAGGAGGAGAAGCCGGCTGCGGGGGTGTCGCCGATGATCGCTAGCCTCGTGACCAATGACAAGGCCGATGTCCTGGCAACAGCCTACGCGCCTCCAGAGCCGGATTTCGCCCGGGAATCGCCGTTCGACGCTATCCTCAAGAAGCCCGGAGCCGGGCGCTTCATCCCGCCGATCGGGCGTGATGATCATGCATGGGCCGCGACGCCGCTTCCGGCGGAAACATTTTCGGCCCGTGAGCAGCAATGCCTCGCGTCCGGCATCTACTTCGAAGCACGTGGCGAATCGGCGCGCGGGCAGGCGGCCGTGGCGCAGGTCATCCTCAACCGCGTACGCAATCCTGCCTATCCGGATACGATCTGCGGCGTCGTTTACCAGAACGAGGATTGGCGCAACCGCTGCCAGTTCTCCTTTGCCTGCGACAACATCCGGGACCGCATCCGCTCGCAATATCACTGGAAGATGGCTCGCGAGGTCGCCATGGCGGTCACCGCCGGGAAGATCTGGCTAAACGAGGTGGGCTCATCGACCCACTACCACGCGGTATACGTCCGCCCGAAGTGGGCGCGGTCTATGAAGAAGGTCGGGCGCATCGGCCTGCATATCTTCTATCGCACCTATGGCGGCGGCTGGAGCTGAATGCGGCCTGACGCCGCTGCCTCGTGATTCCGCTCAAGAAGTTTAGGCCGATAGTAGTGCTTCTGCCGTAAATGCTTGAAAAATAGAATCAATTGGCTTGGATCCCATCTCGTCCCCATGCCTTGACTATGCAGGCGCTCAAAACTATGTTGCGCCCGACTTGAAAACGGGCCGGAAGGCGCGAAATCCCTAGCAGTCAGCATGTTTCGCACACGGATCGGACGGTCGATGCACCGTAGGATGCGGGAAGACGGCAAGGGAGGATGCGGATGACGGATAATCGGGACGAGAGTCTGGAGCAGCGCCGCAGGCGTCTTTCTGCCGCCTTGGCGGAGCGGGACGCGGAAGAAGCGGCTGAAGCGAAGAGGGATGCGCAGAGCGAGGAAAGCCGTCGTGGGATGGCTCTCGGTCTGAAGATCTCCTCGGAATTCATCGCCGCAATCGCGGTGGGCGCCATGCTCGGCTATCTTCTCGACCGTTTTGCCGGTACAGGGCCCTGGGGCATGATCATCCTGCTCCTCCTTGGCTTCTGCGCCGGTATACTGAATGTCCTGCGGGCCGTGGGGATGGTTGCAATGCCGCCATCCTTGGCTGGTGGCCGGGATAAGAAGCGAAAGCCTTGACGGGCGCATGAGTGGCGACCGTCGGCGAGGCGAGTGAAGGAAGAAAGAAGGTAGACGGTGGCCAACGATCCGACCCATCAGTTCCAGATCAGCAAGATCGTTCCGATCGAAATCGGCGGCATGGATTTCTCCTTCACCAATGCATCCCTGTTCATGGTCGCCACGGTCGCCTGCGCCGCCGGCTTCCTTTATTTCGCCACTTCGCAACGCGGACTGATCCCCGGCCGGGCGCAGTCGGTCGCCGAGATGTCCTACGAGTTCATTGCCGGCATGCTGCGTGAGGGCGCCGGAAATTCTGGGATGAAGTTCTTCCCACTTGTCTTCACGCTGTTCATGTTCGTTCTGACGGCGAACATGCTGGGCATGTTCCCCTACTTCTTCACCGTGACCAGCCAGATCATCGTGACTTTCGCGCTTGCGCTCTTGGTCATCGGCACGGTTCTCGTCTACGGCTTTTACAAGCACGGATTTCACTTCCTGAGCGTGTTTGTGCCGAGCGGCGTTCCCGGCGTGCTTCTGCCGCTCGTCGTCGCGATCGAGATCATTTCCTTCCTGTCCCGTCCGATCTCGCTGTCGGTGCGTCTCTTCGCCAACATGCTGGCGGGGCACATCACGCTGAAGGTCTTTTCGGGCTTCGTTGCCTCGATGGGTGCGCTTGGCGCACTCGGAATCGGCGGCGCCATCCTGCCTCTCATCATGACCGTCGCCCTGACGGGTCTCGAGTTCCTCGTCGCCTTTCTACAGGCCTATGTCTTCGCGGTACTGACTTGCATGTACCTGAATGACGCGGTCCATCCGGGCGGGCACTAAGGAATAACCACATTGGCGCCCCGCAGGCGCCAGTCATCCGCCGCAACAACCATTTCGAAGGAGTTCATTCATGGAAGCGGAAGCAGCAAAGTTCATCGGCGCAGGTCTCGCTTGCTTTGGTATGGCCGGTACGGCTCTCGGTCTCGGCAACATCTTCGGCAACTACCTGTCGGGCGCCCTGCGCAACCCGTCCGCCGCTGACAGCCAGTTCGGCCGTCTGGTATTCGGCTTCGCCGTTACGGAAGCTCTGGGCATCTTCTCGCTGCTCGTTGCTCTCCTTCTCCTGTTCGCCGTCTAATAGCGGCATCGGGTTACGGGATCACGGCCGTCCTGACGATGGCCGTGATCCTTCGCATTCGAATTCCACCTGGAGGTGATGATGTTCGTGACTTCGGCATTTGCGCAGACCGCGCCGGAAGCCACAGAGACGCAAGAAGCGCCGGGCGCAGCGCCTGCAGGCGAACTGCACACGGAAACCGGTGTCGTTCACGACGACGCGCATGCCACGGGCGTATTCCCGCCCTTCGATGCTTCGACTTATCCGTCGCAGCTTCTCTGGCTCGTCATCACCTTCGGTCTCTTCTACCTTCTGATGAAGAAGGTTATCGTGCCGCGCTTGGGTGGAATTCTCGAGCAGCGCCACGACCGCATCGCCCAGGATCTCGACGAGGCGTCCCGCCTGAAGTCGGAAGCCGATGCGGCTGTCGAAACCTATGAAAGCGAACTCGCTGCGGCGCGCTCCAAGGCGCACACGATCGGCGAGACGGCTCGTGAGGCCGCCAAGACAAAGGCTGCCGCCGACCGCGCCGCCATCGAGGCAGAGCTTGCAGAGAAGCTCTCGGCCGCCGAAGCCCGCATCAGCGACATCAAGGCTCAGGCCTTCGCCCAGGTTGGAGCTATCGCCGAAGAAACGGCATCAGCCATCGTCGATCAGTTGATCGGCGCCAAGGCCAACGCCGATGAAATCAAGGCTGCCGTTGCCGCAGCATCTCCGAAGGGGGCCTGATCCATGGCTTTCGACGCTACTTTCTTTGCCCTCGTCGGCCTTATCCTCTTCTTCGTGCTTCTGGCCTACCTGAAGGTTCCGGGAATGCTCGCAAAGTCGCTCGACGAGCGCGCGGAGAACATCCGCAACGAGCTTGCCGAAGCCAAGCGCCTTCGCGAGGAAGCGCAGCAGCTTCTGGCCGAATACCAGCGCAAGCGCAAGGAAGCCGAGGCCGACGCCGCTCAGATCGTCGCTGCCGCTGAACGGGAAGCAGCCATGCTGACCGAAGAGGCCAAACAGAAGACGGAGGAATTTGTTGCCCGCCGCAATGCCCTGTCGGAGCAGAAGATCAGGCAGGCCGAGGCTGACGCCATTGCTGCAGTTCGCTCCGCTGCCGTCGATCTCGCAATTGCCGCTGCTGAAAAGGTGATTGCGAGCAAGGCCGATGCCGGTACGCAGGAAACGCTGTTCAAAGACTCGCTCGGAAAAGTCCAGTCGCGACTGAACTGACTATCGGTAGCTGAATCGAAAAAGGGCCGTGCATTGCGCGGCCCTTTTTCGTTGCTCTGTCTGGGCAGGCTAGTCCGCAGCCTCATCCTTGCGGAGGGGGCGGAAGCTCATCCTGTGCAGCAGGCAGGGTCCGTGGGCTTCGATCCCCGCGCGATGCTGTGGCGTCGCATAGCCGGCATGGCTGTTGAACCCGTAGAGCGGGAAAACCTGGTGTGCCCGCGTCATCATCCGGTCTCGCGTGACCTTGGCGATGATCGACGCGGCTGCGATCGATACCGATCGGGCATCCCCCTGGATGACTGCACGTCCGGGGCAGCAGAGACCCTGTGGTACGTCCCGACCGTCTGCAAGAACATAGGCCGGTAGGATCGAAAGGCCGGCCACGGCCCGGCGCATCGCATCAAGGCTCGCGCGCAGGATGTTTCGCTCGTCGATGTGCCGGGGTCCCGAAGCGGCGATCGAGACATCGGCAGTGGCCATGATCGCTTCAAAGAGTTCCTCGCGCCGCGCAGCGGTCAGCTGCTTGGAATCATTGAGACCGTCGGGAATGTTGTTGGGATCGAGGATGACGGCTGCTGCGACAACAGGGCCTGCCAATGGGCCGCGGCCGGCTTCGTCCGTTCCTGCCACTGGCCAGTGGCCGGCATTGCGGGCGACAAGTTCCAGGCTGAAGTCCGGGACGAGCGGGACGTCATCGAACAGCATCGGAGAATCGGGGGACGTGCGAGCCAACATGGCGGCAGACTCGCACGCCCACCCGACCTCCTGCAAGCCCCGGCCGGTGTGATGCGGCACACTGTCCCGCCACGGGGAGGCGGGGCCGGGGTGTTTCGGATACGGAGGAGGCGGCATCCGCACCGAAATCTGGAGCAATCAAGAACCTTCGTTCGTCAGAGCAGCGACAGCTGGATCCCACCTCCATCCGGGCGGATGAAGAGATCATCGCGTAGCGGCAGGCCACGACGCCCCATGCCGAGCCGCTTCGTCGTCATGTCGAACCGGCGACCAATTTGCCACGCATAGGGGCCGGAGCCCTTCATCCGCTTGCCAAAGTCGGCGTCGTAATCCTTGCCGCCGCGCATCGAGCGCACCAGCGACATGACGTGCCGGTAGCGGTCGGGATAGTTGCGAAGCAGCCAGTCGCGAAACAGCGGGCTTACCTCCAACGGCAGGCGCAGAAGGACGTAGCTCGCTTCCCGGGCACCCGCCGCGTGCCCCGCGTCCAGGATGCGCTCGATCTCGTGGTCGTTCAGCGCCGGAATGATCGGAGCAACCATGACGGCGGTCGGAACACCCGCATCGTTCAATGCCCTGATCGCCTCTAGACGCTTGGTGGGCGTCGATGCGCGTGGCTCCATCGTCCGCGCCAGCTTCCTGTCGAGGGTGGTGACTGAAATGCCGACCTTCGCCAATCCTTTCGCGGCCATGTCCGAGAGGATGTCGAGGTCGCGCGCGATTAGCGCGGACTTCGTGACGATCGCAACCGGATGATTGGCCTTGTGAAGAACCTCCAGGATCTGACGCATGATCCGCCATTCGCGCTCGATCGGCTGGTAGGGATCGGTATTCGTGCCGATTGCGATGGCGCGGACCTTGTAGTCCGGGCGGCTGAGCTCGCGCTCCAGTAGCTTCGGCACGTCCGGCTTGGCGAAGAGCTTCGCCTCGAAGTCCAGCCCGGCGGACAATCCCATGAAGCTGTGGGTCGGGCGTGCAAAGCAATAGATGCAGCCGTGCTCGCAACCGCGATAGGGATTGATGGAGCGGTCGAAGGAGATATCGGGTGAATCGTTCCGCGTGATTGCCGTGCGGGGCTTTTCCACCTGCACGTCCGTCGTGAACGGTGCCAGTTCCTCAAGCGACTGCCACCCGTCGTCGAACGCCTCGCGCCGTTCCTGCTCGAACCGGCCGCTCGGATTCAGCCCGGCGCCGCGGCCGCGCCGCCGGTCGATCTCGATGCGAAGGCCTGAGGATTTCACCAGGCAATCGGCAATATCTGCCGTATGGGCAGGTGCGAAGGCATCCTGCCGCAGATGGGTCAGCTCATTCATGTGACGCTCCGAAGGGCCTTTCTGCTTGCCCGCCTGATTAAATTCCTAAGGCAGAAATGAGAACAATGCAAGAACAAACTTGGAGGAGTGGATGTGGAAAAGACGATGATGATACGATAGAAGCAGTCCATGCTGACTGTCTTGATGGAATGCAGGGACCATGAAGCCGAACTCGCCCAGACCCTTTCCGGTCTGGTTTCGGGTGCGGTGGAGGGGCTTGTCAGCGATGTAGCAGTCCTCGATCTAGGGTCCTCCGACGGCTCGGCAAGGGTCGCCGATGCGGCGGGATGCAGGTTTTACCGCGAGTGGGTTCTTTCCGATGTCCTGCTGGCTGCCCGAGGTGAATGGTTGCTCTTCATCGAGCCGGGTGCGCGTCTGCAGAAGGGATGGATCGACGAGGTGATGGAGTACATCGCGTCGGGCAGCAGGCCAGCCCGCTTCTCCCTTGCCCGCCATTGCCGCCGTCCGTTCCTGAAGCGACTCGTCGGGAGGGCGCAGCCGCTCGAGCACGGCGTCCTGCTGACGAAGCGGCAGGCGCTGAGCAACGTCGCGCCAGGAATGGACGTCAAAGCTCTGGTGAACGGGCTCAAGGCGGTCAGGCTGTCCAGCGAACTGATTCCCGCCCGCTCGCTGCGTGCGGCGGGTTGAGCCTCAGCCGGCCCCTCGCTTCAGGTGCTCGTCGAGGCGCGGCATGATCTCTATGAAGTTGCAGGGCATGTGCCTGTAGTCGAGCTGGGCCTCCAGGATGCCGTCCCAGGCGTCCTTGCAAGCACCGGGCGACCCTGGCAGGACAAAGATGAAGGTGGCGTTCGCCACCCCGCCGGTGGCCCTGGACTGGATGGTCGAGGTCCCGATCTTGTCATAGGAAATGCGGTGAAACACTTCCGAAAAGCCATCCATCCGCTTCTCGAACAGGGGCTCCAGCGCCTCCGGCGTGACATCCCGCCCCGTAAATCCGGTTCCGCCGGTCGTGATGACGACGTCGATCTGGGGATCGAGCGCCCATGTGCGCACCTGGGCGGCGATCTTCTCCTTGTCGTCGGTGACGATGGCGCGGGCCTTCAACACGTGCCCAGCCTTCTCGATCCGGGCGACGAGTGTATCCCCGGAACGGTCGTCATTCGGCGTGCGGGTATCGGAGACGGTCAGGACGGCAATGCCGACGGGGATGAAGGGACGGCTCTCGTCGATACGGTTCATGTCACGATCCGGCAATGGTTTCTGTCGAGGCAAAGTACCAGTCGGGCATTGCGGCCTGCAACATGCCCACGGCGTGATCGGCGCTTGGCCGGGAATCGAATATACCGAAGCACGTGGCGCCGGATCCTGACATGCGCGTCAGCACCGCACCTCGGCTTCGCAGGAGATCGCATAGTTCCCCAATCTCCGGCACCAGTTCGCTGGCAGGACCCTGGAGGTCATTCCGCGCGGCCGCGAGGCTCGATATCCAGTCGCATGGATCATTCAAGACCAGCCCCGGGTTCTGGCTGGACGCGAGGCGAGAGAACACCTCCGGCGTGGAGATGCCTCGCAGAGGATTGGCGAGCGCCATGGCAAAGCGCGGCATGGCCGTCAAAGGCGACAGCTTCTCGCCTATGCCGCTTGCGATCAAAGGTCTGCCTGCCAGGCACATGGGGACGTCCGCCCCGATCGACAGCGCCAGGGCCTCGATCTCGTCAGTGCCGACGCCGCCTGCGCTCCAGAGCCGCAAGAGCCCTCTCAGCGTCGCTGCCGCGTCAGCGGAACCGCCACCGATCCCGGATGCGACCGGCAGGTTCTTTTCGAGATGGATGGCGACGGCCGGGGCCTCGAAGCCTCTGGCTTGCAGCAGACGACGCAGTCCATCGCGCGCGCGGGCCACTAGATTGTCGGGGCCACCGGTGATGGCAGGGGCGAAGGGCCCCGACAGGCTCAGGCGATCCTCGTCGGCGAGCGAGAAGGTCAGATGATCGCCGATATCGGCAAAGGTAACGATGCTCTCTATCAGGTGATAGCCGTCCGGCCGCTGCCCGGTCACGTGAAGCGCCAGGTTGATCTTTGCCGGCGCAAGTTCGGTGACCGGGAGGTTTACCAGCTCCGCACCAGAACCATGCAAGGAGGGCCGCATGGCTGTCAGGATTTGTTGTCTGCCGGCGCGGGTGCAGGGGTCGCAGGCTCCTCCGGACGCTTGTCGGCGGTTGTCGCGGTTGGATCGAGCGGCGGCAGGCCCTTGTCGATCTTCTCCTTGATCTGGTCACGGTTGACGTCGTCGCCCTCGGAGATCAGTGCCCGGTTCCACTGGTAGACGGCTTCGAGCTTCCGGCCGACCCGCCAGTAGGCATCGCCCAGGTGGTCGTTGATCGTGGCGTCTCCGGCCCGCAACTGTACGGCCCGTTCCAGTTCCGCTACCGCATCCTCGAAACGACCCATGCGATAATAAGCCCAGCCGAGCGAATCGACGATATAGCCGTCGTCAGGACGAAGCTCGACCGCGCGGCGGATCATGTCGAGGCCCTCCTCGAGATTGCGGTTCATGTCGACCCAGGAGTAGCCGAGATAATTGAGGACCTGCGGCTGTTCCGGGTTCAGCTCCAGCGCCTTCTTGAAGTTTGGCTCTGCCTGATCCCATTTCTTCAGGCGCTCATAGGCAATTCCGCGCTGGAAGAAGATGGTCCAGTCACCCTGCTTGGGAACGGGTCCGATCACCTCTACGGCCTTGTCGTAGTTCGCCGCCATTTCCTTGTAGTCCTTGGCGTCGGACAGCACGCTGCCATAGGCGAGGTAGCTACGGAGGTCGGACGGGTCGGCAGCGATCAGCGCCTTGAGGTGCTGACGCGCCTCCTCGACCTTTTCGGAGCCGGCAAGGGCGAGCCCAAGCTGGAGTTCGGAAATCCGCCGCATGGGAGAATTGGCAGGCACCTTCTCGTAATAGCTGATCGCCTGCTCCGGCTTCTCAAGCTTCTCGGCGATCCCGCCGAGGAGGATCAGTGTGTCGGCGCTTTCCGGATCAAGCGCGTGCGAAACCTGCAGGTAGAGCGACACCATGTCCTCGGCGCCCTGGCGATTGAGCGCAGCGCCGATGGAAAACAGCACGGAGGCAGCGCCCTGCGAGGCGTCCGTTATCTGCTGGGCGGGCTTCTCGCCACTCTCGATGCTTTCGCGCAGGGCCTTTAGCGGCGCGTAGTTGCTGATCATCCCGTCACCGACGGAGATCGCATCGAGTCCCTTCTGCTTGTTGCCGGCGGCAGCCTCCAGCCGCGCAAGTGCCATGACGGCGCGCATGAACGTATCCGGCGCGGTTGCAACCGCTTCTTCGTTGGTGATGGCAGCCGTCAGGTGCGTCCTCGCGGCGTTCGTGTCGCCCGAGACGAGCGCCATCGTCCCCAGCTGGTAGTCGGTGAACACCTTGAACCAGTCCGGCCCCGTCATGTCACGAACGGTCTTGAGCGCTTTGCCTTCTTCCCCGGCGCCGACGTCAGCCCAAGCACTGATCAGGGTATGTGTCAGCTTGTCGAGGTCGTTCGGGCCGTTGTAAGCAAGCATCTTCTTCGCTTCGCCGAAACGGCCGTCGCGGATTGCGTCGAGGCCGCGCACGATCGTCGTAATCCGCTCGACCGCCTCGTCGTCCTTCAAAGCTTCTGCCTCGGCGAGCCCTTCCTCGAACTGCCCGTCTAGGAAGAGGGCGATCATCAGCCGCTCGCGGATCTCCAGATTGGCGGGGTCGAACTCAAGCGCCTTGCGGTAGAGGGTGATGGCGGTCGGGTAGTCATGATCGACATCGGCCGTCCGCGCGGCAAGGAACGCGCCTGCGAACGACTGCACCTTGGCAGGCTCGAAACTGGCCGCCTCTTCGGCGGGCTTCCCTTCGGGCGTCGCCGCATTCGGCGCGGCCGCAAGGAACAGGGCTGTCACCAGCGCTGTACCGCAAAGCAGGGAAAGCTTGGAAATCTGCCGCATCGAGGTGCCTTTCATCAGTATCCTGCACCGAGTGATTCACCGACAGCATGGCTTTTTTGGTACAGGACCGCAAGAAAGCCTGTTTTGTGCATGCGGTTCAGTTTACGCGCTGGATGGAGAAATCGATCACTTCCAGAAGCGCCGCCTTGTAGGGCGAGGCGGGCAGGGGAGCGAGTGCATCGCGGGCAATCGTGCCGTAATGGATGGCGCGCCCGATCGTATCGTTCAGCGCATCGTATTTCCGGATGAGGTCCAGCGCGTGCTGGAGGTTTTGCTCCGAACTGTCGCCTGCCTCGATGGCATTGCGCCAGAAATCCCGCTCTTCGGTGGTGCCGCGACGATAGGAAAGGATGACCGGCAGCGTGATCTTGCCCTCGCGGAAATCGTCACCGACATTCTTGCCGAGATCGGCGGCGGTCCCGCCATAGTCCAGCGCATCGTCCACCAGCTGGAAGGCAAGGCCAAGGTTCATCCCGTAGGACTTCAGCGCATTGCGGCCAGCCTTGTCGGCCTGCGCGATGATGGGGCCGACCTCGGCTGCGGCCGCAAACAGGGCTGCGGTCTTGGCGCGGATGACGGAGAGATAGTCATCCTCCGTCGTTTCCATGTTCTTGGCGACCGAAAGCTGCAAGACCTCGCCTTCTGCGATCACGGAGGCGGCCGTAGACAAGACGTCGAGTGCATCGAGCGAGCCGACATCGACCATCATCCGGAAGGCCTGTCCGAGGAGGAAATCCCCCACCAGCACGCTCGCCTGGTTGCCCCAGATCGTCCGCGCCGTGGACTTTCCGCGGCGGAGATCGCTTTCGTCCACCACGTCGTCATGCAGCAGCGTCGCGGTGTGCATGAACTCCACGCTGGTTGCGAGTTTGACATGGCTGTCGCCCTTATAGCCAAACATGGATGCCGCGGCGAGTGTAAGCATCGGACGCAGGCGCTTGCCACCGGAAGAGATCAGGTGGTTGGCCACTTCGGGGATCATCTGTACATCGGAACCGGCCTTGGACAGGATCAACTGGTTGACCCGCTCCATGTCGGCTTTCGTCAGGTCGACGAGGGGTTTGACGGAAGCCGGCTTCTTCTTTCCTTCTTCAAGCGGTACGACGACGCCCAAGGTTCCGGTCTCCTGTTCAAATTCACCCACGATCTGTAGAAGTGGCCTATACCGTCCCCGGCACGAATTGCCAAACATTGAAATGTGAACAGGGATCCATGCAGGAACTCATACGCACCAACGATGCCGTGCTTCTCTCCTACGCCGAAAGCCTGATCCGCGACGCAGGTATCCACTGCATGATCGCGGATCAGACTATGAGCATCCTTGAAGGCTCGCTCGGTCTTCTGCCGCGCCGCTTTCTCGTGGAGGATGACCGGGCGGACGAGGCGCGGCAGATTCTCAACGATGCGGGTCTCGGCGGGGAGCTGCGGGAGGCGCAGGCATGATCGAAACGGTCGATGCATTTCATCGCGGCCGTTTCCATGTGGTGCAGCCCAAGGGCGTGGGTCACCGGTCGGGGGTCGATGCCATGCTGCTGGCCTCGCTGGTGAATGCGAACGGCCCGGTCAGTGTGGCGGATTTCGGCGCCGGTGCGGGTGCTGCGGGCCTGGCCGTGGCCTCGAGGCTTTCTCAAGCGAGCGTGCTGCTGGTCGAGCGCTCGTCGGTGATGGCGGATTGCGCGAGGAAGACATTGTCGTTGCCGGAGAATGTCGCACTCGCCCCACGGGTGACCGTGCTGGAGGCGGACGTGACGAGCCGGGGGAAGGCTAGACTTGCCGCCGGGCTTGCGGACGATGTTCACGATCATGTCATCATGAACCCGCCGTTCAACGACCCTGCGGACCGCACCACGCCCGACGTCCTGAAGGCCGAGGCGCATGCAATGGCTGATGGTTTGTTCGAGGAATGGATCAGAACGGCCGGCGCCGTTCTGAAGCCGGGCGGCCAACTGTCCCTCATCGCGCGGCCGCAATCCGTCGCCGAGATCATCGCCGCCTGCGGTCGGCGCTTTGGGGGGCTGGAGATCACCGTCGTGCATCCGCGGCCGGCGGCGGATGCGACGAGGCTTCTTCTGACGGCGGTGAAGGGTTCTCGTGCCCGCCTGCTCTTCCGTCCTCCGCTTTTCCTCCACGGAGGAGACGGCCACGCCTTCACGCCCGAAGCAGACGCTCTGAACAACGGCCGCAGTGCAATCATCCGCCGAGGCTCGCCGAGACGCTGAAATGGCGGCGCTGCCATTGTGTTTCGCCCAACCGGTCATACATCTGCGGCAGTATTGTCGTGAACGAAGGGTTTGAGATGGCTGGTCTGTTGTCGCGTGTGTTGCCGAAGCGATTCCGCAAGGAGGGGACGGCGATCCCCGTGGTCCGGCTGCATGGTGTCATCATGACAGGCGGCAGCCAGTTCCGCCCGACCCTGAACATTGCGACCGTCGCTCCGGCGCTCGAGAAGGCTTTCTCGAAGAAGGATGCCCCGGCCGTGGCGATATCGATCAATTCGCCGGGCGGCTCGCCTGTCCAGTCTCGGCTGATCTACCAGCGCATCCGGGCGCTCGCCGAAGAGAAGAACAAGAAGGTCCTGATGTTCGTCGAGGACGTCGCGGCATCGGGCGGCTACATGATCGCGCTTGCGGGCGACGAGATATTCGTCGATCCGACCTCCATCGTCGGCTCGATCGGTGTCGTCTCCGGCGGCTTCGGCTTTCCCGAACTCCTGCGCAAGATCGGCGTAGAGCGGCGAGTTTACACGGCGGGCGAAAACAAGGTGATCCTCGATCCCTTCCAGCCCGAGAAGGAAGGCGACGTCGAATACCTGAAGACGCTGCAACTGGAGATCCACAAGGTCTTCATCGACATGGTGAAGGCGCGCCGCGGCAGCCGCCTGGCGGATGACGAGACGATCTTCTCCGGCCTGTTCTGGACCGGAGTCCGGGGCCTGGAACTGGGGCTCGTGGATGGTATGGGTGAAATGCGCGATACGCTGAAACGTCGCTTTGGCCCCAAGACACGGCTGGAGCTGGTCGGCGGTGCCCGCAACATCTTCGGCCGGCGTCTGCCCGGTGTGGTGCGCGGCAGTGCCGCAGGAGATATCGGTGCCGGCGCCGTAGCGGGCCTTGCCGAGACGCTGGAGGAGAAGGCATTGTGGGGTCGCTACGGAATGTAGGGTAAGGGGCGAGGCGGACCCATGGTACAACTGATCTTCTTCATACTGATCGTCGGCGGAGGTTGGCTGCTTTACAAGCGGTTCGTCGCCGATGCGGAGAAGCTCACATCGCGTTCCCGGGAACGTCGAAAGGAACAGGAGACGGGCGCGTTGGGTACGCTCGTGAAAGATCCGGAGACGGGCGAGTATCGGGTCAAGCGCGATGACGAGTGATGGCGGCTGCCCGCGCGGCATAAATCCTTGACCCTTGCGGCTCTGCGTGGCACTCGTCCGCATCATTTGTAGAGATGCCGGCTGTATTCATGACCGATCTTCCCGACCACATGTCCCCGACCCGCTCCTTCCAGGGGCTGATCCTCGCGCTGCACAACTACTGGGCCGACAAGGGCTGCGCCGTGCTGCAGCCCTACGACATGGAGGTTGGTGCCGGCACCTTCCATCCCGCGACCACACTTAGAGCACTTGGGCCGAAACCGTGGAAGGCAGCCTACGTCCAGCCATCGCGGCGTCCCTCGGATGGCCGCTACGGTGAGAACCCTAACCGGCTGCAGCACTATTACCAGTACCAGGTCATCCTGAAGCCAAACCCGTCCAACCTGCAGGAGCTCTATCTGGGCTCGCTGAAGGCGATCGGTCTCGACCCACTGCTGCACGACGTGCGCTTCGTCGAGGACGACTGGGAAAGCCCGACGCTTGGAGCCTGGGGCCTCGGCTGGGAATGCTGGTGCGATGGCATGGAGGTGTCGCAGTTCACCTATTTCCAGCAGGTCTGCGGGATCGAGTGCTCGCCGGTTGCGGGAGAACTGACCTACGGTCTCGAACGCCTCGCCATGTACGTCCAGGGCGTCGACAATGTCTACGACCTGAACTTCAACGGCCGCGAGGGCGAGGAGAAGATTTCCTACGGCGACGTTTTCCTCCAGGCGGAGCAGGAGTACTCCCGGCACAATTTCGAATATGCCGATACGGCCATGCTGCACCGTCACTTCATCGACGCCGAGAAGGAATGCCAGGCGCTGCTCGCTGCCGGAGCTCCCGGTGCGAATGCCAACCAGATGCTGCACAAGTGCGTCTTCCCCGCCTATGACCAGTGCATCAAGGCAAGCCACGTCTTCAACCTGCTGGATGCCCGCGGCGTGATCTCCGTTACCGAACGCCAGAGCTATATCCTGCGCGTCCGCACCCTCGCCAAGGCCTGCGGCGAAGCCTTCCTGCTGACCGAAGCTGGCGGCGCACAAACCGGCCGAGAGGCAGCCTGACACCAGCGTTTGACGCTATTGGAAAAGCTTTCTAGTGTCCGCCCGAGCTTACTGTCTCGGGGGACACTCGGATGTATATCCTGCTTGCCATCGTCGTACTCGTCGTTCTGTACGGCATCTTTCTCTACAACAGCCTCGTCAAGTCGCGGCAGATGGCGGAGGAAGCCTGGTCCGGCATCGACGTCCAGCTCAAGCGTCGCGCCGACCTGATCCCCAACCTGATAGAGACGGTGAAGGGCTATGCGGCCCATGAGAAATCCACCTTCGAGGAGGTCGTGGAACTGCGCAACCGCGCCCAGGCGGTCCCTGCGGGTGATGTAGCGGCGCGCGCCCAGGCGGAAGGCCTTCTATCGCAGGCGCTCGGCAAGCTCTTCGCACTCGCCGAGGCCTATCCGGACCTCAAGGCGAACCAGAACTTCCTGGAATTGCAGAACTCGCTGGAAACGATCGAGCACGAGATCCAGATGTCGCGCCGCTACTACAATGGTGCTGCACGTAACCTCAACGTAAAGGTCGAAAGCGTGCCGTCCAACATCATTGCGAACCAGTTCGGCTTCTCCAAGCGAGAGTATTTCGAGATAGAAGACCCCGCCGATCGCGCCGTACCCGCCGTCAAGTTCTGAGGCTTGCCGATCATGTTGCGCCTGCTCCTGCCGGTTCTCATCTGGTTCGCGACGACCCTGTCGGCGGGCGCGGCGGAGTTCATCCGCTCCTACCATTCCGACATCCAGGTTGCCGCAGATGGTGGGCTGACCGTTTCCGAGACCATTACCGTGAATGCCGAGGGCGATGACATTCGCCGCGGGATCTTCCGCGACTTTCCGCTGACCATGGAGGATGATGAGGGACGGACGATCCGCGTTGGCTTCGACGTCATCTCCGTCACCCGCGATGGAGAGCCGGAAGACTGGCATACGGAATCCATCTCCGGCGGCATCCGTATCTATACCGGCTCACAGGACGTCTTCCTCGACCACGGCGAACACACCTACGTCATCACCTACCGCACCGACCGCCAGATCCGTTATTTCGGCGATCACGACGAGCTCTACTGGAACGTCACCGGCAATGGCTGGATGTTCCGCATCGATCAGGCTTCGGCGCGTGTAACGCTTCCGGACGGCGCAGCGGTGACGGAAACCGTTGCCTATACCGGGCCCCTGGGTGCCGCCGACACGGACGCCAACATGCGGGTGAACGGCAACACCGCCGTCTTCTCGACCACCAAACCGCTCGCGCCGAACGAGGGCCTCACGATCGTTGTTGGAATTCCGAAGGGCGTGATTGCACCGCCTTCAGCCGCCGACCAGCGAAGCTGGTGGCTGCGCGACAACATCAACGCAATCCTCGGCTTCGGCGGCCTGGCGCTCGTTGCGCTCTACTATGCCCGCAACTGGAGCCGGGTGGGACGAGACCCCGCCGGCGGCGTCATGGTGCCGCGCTGGGACCCGCCTGAGGGCCTTTCACCGGCGCTGGTGAACTACGTCGACAACAAGGGCTTCTCCGGCGGCGGCTGGACGGCACTCTCCGCCAGCGCCATCGATCTTGCCGTTAAGGGCTATGTGACGCTGGAGGACCTCAAGGACTCCATCACGATCCGCAGGACTGACAAGAGGACGCAGGGGCCTCTGCCTGCGGGGCAGGCAGCGCTGTTGAAGAATATCGGCGCCCCTGGCGAGCAGCTGATCATCGACAAGGCGAACGGTACCGAAGTTCAGACGGTCGGGACGAATTTTCGCCGCGCCATCGAGAAGGAGCATCGCGGCAAGTATTACCGCGCCAACACCGGCTACGTCATCGGCGGCATCGCGCTCAGCGTGGCAGCCCTGGTTCTCCTGTTCCTGTTCGGCGACATCGAGCCCGACCTGATCTTCGTCTTCATGGTCCCAGTGTTCTTTGCCGTCTTCTTCGGTGGCTTCGCGGTCAGCCTCGGCAAGAACCTCCGGCGCGGCAGTTCCATATTCTCCAAGATCATCGCTGTCGTGATTCTCGGCTTCATCGGTCTCGTTGCGATTTCTGCCATTTCGACCGTCCTTGTCGTGACACTCGCTGATCTGTCAGGCAGCGGCCACTGGCCGCTTCTGGTGTCCGTCGGCGGCATCGTGCTGATCAACGTTATCTTCTTCTTTCTGCTGGGCGCGCCGACGCCGCTCGGCCGCCGGTTGATGGACGGGATCGAGGGACTGCGCACCTATCTGACCCTCGCGGAGAAGGATCGGATGAACATGGCCGGCGCCCCTGAGATGTCGCCGCAGCATTTCGAGACGCTTCTGCCCTATGCCGTAGCGCTCGGCGTGGAAAAGCCGTGGAGCCGTGCCTTCGAGACGTGGCTGGCAACGGCCGCCGCGGGGGCGGCAGCCGCATCCTATTCGCCGGCCTGGTATGAAGGCCAGGGCATCGGCCATTTCGGAGATCGCATTGGCGGTTTCTCGTCGTCCATGGCCTCGACCATCGCCTCCACGATCCCCGCCCCGAAATCCAGTTCCTCGTCATCGGGCTTCTCCTCCGGCGGTGGCTTTTCCGGCGGTGGCGGCGGCGGTGGTGGCGGCGGCGGCTGGTAGTTCCGGACCGGTTTGCCCAAGACCAATGATGACATTTCCGGGCAGGCTTGCTAAGTCCGCCCGACCCTTTCAAGCGCAAAGACAATCATCATGCCCGATCTGCTTCTTGAACTCCGTTCCGAGGAAATTCCGGCCCGCATGCAGCGTAAGGCGGCGGGCGACCTCAAGAAACTCGTGACCGATGCGCTGGTGGAGGCAGGACTGACCTATGAGGGTGCGCGCGAGTACTGGACGCCGCGCCGGCTGGCGCTCGACATTCGCGGCCTGACGGCGCGTTCGGCGGATCAGCGCGAGGAGATCAAGGGACCCTCCACCAAGGCGCCGGAACAGGCGGTGCAGGGCTTTCTGCGCAAGGCGGGCCTTTCGTCGGTCTCCGAAGCACAGGTCGTCAGCGATCCCAAGAAGGGCGACTTCTACGTCGCGGTCCTTTCGAAACCCGGCCGTGCCGCCGAAGAGATCATCGCCGATGTGATGCCCGGCATCATCCGCAACTTCCCCTGGCCGAAGTCCATGCGCTGGGGAGCGGCCTCCATGCCGAAGGGCGCGCGCTTCGCCGGCACCGAGGGCAAAGGATCGGAAAGCCTGCGCTGGGTGCGCCCGCTGCAGTCGATCGTCTGCGTCTTTGGGCCGGAGCACGATGAAACGCAGGTCATCCCCTTCGAGATCGACGGGCTGGTGGCTGGCAATGTCACCTACGGCCACCGCTTCCATGCGCCGGGCGCCATTACCGTGCGCCGGTTCGATGATTACGTCAGAAGCCTTGAGAAGGCCAAGGTGATGCTCGATGCGGAGCGGCGAAAGGACGTGATCCTGCACGACGCCCGCGATGTTGCTTTCGCGAACGGTCTTGAACTGGTCGAGGACGAGGGGCTGCTCGAAGAAGTGTCCGGCCTCGTCGAATGGCCGCATGTTCTGATGGGCGAGTTCGAGCAGGAATATCTGGAGATCCCGGCGGAGATCATCCGCCTGACGATCAAGACGAACCAGAAGTGCTTCGTCACCCGCCGCCAAGGCGGGGAGGGGCTCTCCAACCGCTTCATCCTCGTCTCCAATATCGAGGCAAAGGATGGCGGCAGGGAGATCATCCACGGCAACGGCAAGGTCGTCCGCGCCCGCCTCTCGGACGCCAAGCATTTCTGGACGCGCGACCAGGGCGACCTTCCGGATCTTCAGGACCTGAAGCCTTCGGCCGAGAAGTTCGGCCTCGACCTGAAGAAGCCGCTCGACCAGCGCATGGCGAAGCTCGATGCGCTGAACGTCACCTTCCATGCCAAGCTCGGCACGCAAGGAGAGCGTGTAAGCCGCATCCGCGCGCTGGCGAAGGAACTGGCGGCGGTCACTGGCGCCGACGCAGCGCTGGTCGATCGCGCGGTCGTGCTGGCCAAGGCCGACCTGCGGACTGAAGCTGTGGGAGAGTTCCCGGAGCTGCAGGGACTGATGGGCCGCCGCTATGCTGCGCTGCAGGGGGAACATGCCTCTGTCGCTGCCGCCATCGAGGATCATTACAAGCCACAAGGCCCTTCCGACCGCGTGCCGGACGACAAGGTGGCGATCGCAGCGGCACTGGCCGACAAGCTCGACACGCTGGTCGGCTTCTGGGCGATCGATGAGAAACCCACGGGTTCGAAGGATCCGTATGCGCTGCGCCGCGCTGCACTGGGCGTTGTGCGCATCCTGCTGGAGCGGAATGTTCGACTCCGATTGATCCAGCCGTTGGTTCGATCTGGCCGGTATATTATGGCGCAACTATTGCACGCTGAAGCCAGCAAAGTAGAGACACAGATGCTTGCCCCGATGCGCATGATGGAAGAGTTGTCCGGAACCGGGTTGCTCAGCAAGCTGACCGAGTTATCGCAAAATGCTTCTAATCTCATGCTTAGCGCATCTGACGAGATACCGCCTCAGTCTTGGGAGATCAGTCGTACTTTAGACCTCCTCACCTTCTTCCACGATCGCCTCAAGGTCTACCTTCGCGACCAAGGCGCCCGCCACGACATCATCGATTCGGTGCTGACGCCGGAGGCAGACGACCTGCTGATGGTTGCGCGCCGCGCCGAGGCGCTGACGGCTTTCATCACTTCGGAGGACGGAAAGAACCTGCTGGCCGGCACCAAGCGCGCCACGCAGCTTCTCGCGGCCGAAGAGAAGAAGGGAACCGTGGTCGCCGATGGCGTCTCGGGAGAACTCCTGCGCCTCGACGCCGAAAAGGCGTTGTGGAGCGCGATCACGTCGGCCTCCAGTGAGGCTTCGCAAGCCGTCGAGCGCCAAGACTTCCGCTCTGCCATGCAGGCCCTGTCGAAGCTGCGGGCGCCGGTCGACCGGTTCTTCGAGGACGTGCTGGTGAATGACGGAGACACGGCCATCCGCGCCAACCGGCTGGCGCTCTTGAAGGCCATCCGCGAAGCGACCGGAACGGTCGCAGATTTCTCAAAGATCGCTGGCTGACGAACTCCGAGAATGAACAAAGCCGCCGGCGGTCCGGCGGCTTGCCGTCTGATGGGAGACTGACCGAAATCCCGCTAGGCGTGACGCGGCTCTTTGCCTGTCAAACGCCAGTTCCGACGTTTGTCAGCGTGCGCTGAGCCGTAGCGTGAATGCGTCGAGATCGATCGCCGCTGCCGAGGCCGTCATGCCGGCTTCGACCGCACCGACGGTTGCGGTATGGTCAATGCCATCCTGTCCCGCAGCGCCGGCAACGGCGGTGCCGCCCCGTTCGATCATCCAATCCCGCATCTTGCTGACATGCACGACCGGCGAGCCGCCGAGCCATGCATCTGTGCGGACGATCTTCTTCTCGCCGTCGATCTCGACGATCTCGATCTTCTGCGGTCCGGTTTCAAGAACCGGCACACGGTAGCGGGATTGTTCTTCCTTCGAGGCCGGAGGCGGGCAGCCAGTGCAGCTCTTCGTGATGACGCTTCCGCGTTCGCCATGGACGCTGAGCGGCGTGATCGAAGAGGCTAGCGCCTGTGCACTCGCCAGGATCAGGGCACTCGTCAGCAGAAAACGCATGGCACGACTCCTCTCATGTCAGAGGAGGTCTACCGCCTTAGGATTGCGATCCCGTCAGCAAAACTGGTTAAGCTTCTGTAAAGAGATCTATCGGCGATCGATGGCTCGCCAACCGATGTCGCGGCGGCAGAAGCCATTGTCCCAGGGGACTTGGTCCACTAGCGCATAGGCCTTCGCCTGCGCTTCGGCGACGGTCCTGCCCGTGGCGGTCACATTCAATACCCGTCCGCCGGTTGCAACCAGTCCGCCGTCCTTCAGTGCCGTTCCGGCATGGAAGATCTTCGCGTCGTCGCCTGTCTTGGGAAGTGGACCGATCGGCGTGTTCTTCTCGTAGGACCCGGGATAACCCTTCGATGCCATCACCACGGTGAGCGCAACGTCGTCCGACCACTCGGCAGAAACCTGGTCGAGTGTGCCGGTCGCTGCCGCATGAAGGAGGGGCAGGAGGTCGCTCTTCAGCCGCATCATCAGCACTTGGCATTCCGGGTCGCCGAAGCGGACATTGTATTCGATGAGTTCGGGCCCCTTCTCGGTGATCATCAGCCCCGCGAAGAAGACGCCGGTAAAGGGGTGGCCCATCTCGGCCATGCCGCGGATGGTCGGCTCGATGATCTCCTTCATCGCCCGCTCCACCATATCGGATGTCATTACCGGAGCGGGCGAATAGGCGCCCATCCCACCGGTATTGGGCCCGGTGTCTCCATCGCCGACCCGTTTGTGGTCTTGTGCAGTCGCAAGCGCTAGCGCCGTCTTGCCGTCCGACAGGCAGAAGAAGCTCGCCTCCTCGCCGTCGAGGAATGCTTCGACCACCACTTCGGCACCAGCCGCTCCGAACGCGCCGGAGAAGCAGTCGTCGATAGCAGCGATGGCCTCATCGATCGTCATCGCCACGGTGACGCCCTTGCCGGCGGCAAGCCCATCGGCCTTGATGACGATGGGAGCACCCTGGTCCCGGACATAGGCCTTGGCCGCATCCGCATCGGTAAAGCGCTCGTAGGCGCCGGTCGGGATGCCGTAGCGGGCGCAGAGGTCCTTGGTGAAGCCCTTGGAACCTTCCAGTTGCGCGGCGGCTGCGGAGGGGCCGAAGGTCGCGATCCCGGCATCCCGCAGTCGATCGGCAAGCCCGGCGACCAGTGGCGCCTCCGGCCCGACGACGACGAAACCGATGCCTTCGCTGCGGCAGAAATCCACGACCGCAGTCTGATCGTCTACATCGAGCGTAACGAGTTCCGCATGTTCGCCAATCCCCGGATTGCCGGGCGCGGCAAAGAGCTTGGTGAGCTTGGGCGACTGGGTAAGCTTCCAGGCCAGCGCATGTTCGCGTCCACCGGAGCCGATCAGCAGAACCTTCATCTCTCGCCCTCTCTTGATGCCTCACCGGGCGGTTAAGGGGAGGGGGGCGAAAGGTCAAGCGCATCCTGTGGAATCCCGCCTCGTCACGTTGCCATGCCGCAAAGTTTGGATATGGTCGCGCCTCCCTTGAACCAGTGAGACCTGCCATGGCCGCCGACATCCGTTTCCTCGCCGCCGCGATCGCCGCCGAAATCAATGCCAGGCCAGACCAGGTCACCGCTGCCATCGGCCTGATCGATGAAGGTGCGACGATCCCGTTCATTGCCCGCTACCGGAAGGAGGTGACCGGCGGTCTCGACGACACGCAGCTGCGCACCCTGTCGGAGCGGCTTGTCTATTTGCGGGAGCTGGAAGCGCGCCGCACCTCGGTGATCGAGTCGATCGCCTCGCAGGGCAAGATGACGGAGGAGCTGGCAGCACGGCTGGCGAAGGCCGCCACAAAGGCCGAGCTGGAAGACCTCTATCTTCCCTACAAGCCGAAACGGCGCACCCGCGCCGAGATCGCCCGCGAACGAGGCTTGGGCCCGCTTGCGGAAGCGATCTGGGCCGATCGCGCAGCCGATCCGGCGAAGCTTGCGGAACCCTATATCGCTGGAGAGGTGACCGACGTGAAGATGGCGCTGGAAGGTGCCCGCGACATCGTCGCCGAAACGATCTCGGAGAATGCGGATCTCCTCGGCCGACTTCGCCAGCACATGCGCGACCGGGCGCTGTTGCGGGCAAAGGTTGTTGACGGCAAGCAGGAGGCAGGCGCAAAGTTCGCAGACTATTTCGACCATTCCGAACGTTGGGCGACCGCCCCCGGGCACCGGGCGCTCGCCATGCTGCGCGGCTGGAACGAGGAAGTGCTGACACTGGCGATCGAGGTCGACCAGGACGATCCGTCGCCCGTGAAGCCGGCCCAGCGCATCATCGCCGCTGCCTTCGAGATCGGCGAAAGGGGGCCGGCGGACCGCTGGCTGATGGAGGCCGCCGGCTGGACCTGGCGCGTCAAGCTTTCCACCTCACTGTCCCTCGACCTGATGCGCGAGCTGCGCGAACGGGCGGAGGAGGAGGCGATCCACGTCTTCGCCCGTAACCTAAAGGACCTGCTTCTTGCAGCCCCCGCCGGTTCGCGCGCCACCATGGGCCTCGATCCGGGCATCCGCACCGGCGTGAAGGTCGCCGTGGTCGATGGCACCGGCAAGCTCCTCGAAACGACTACGGTCTACCCCTTCCCGCCGCGGAACGACATCCGTGGCACCCAGGCGGAGCTTGCGTCGATGATCCGCAAGCACGGCGTCGAACTCATCGCCATAGGCAACGGCACCGGCAGCCGCGAGACGGAGAAGCTGGTGGCAGACATGCTCGCAAGCCTGCCGGCGCCGAAGCCGACAAAGGTCATCGTATCGGAAGCGGGTGCCTCGGTTTATTCCGCCTCCGAGACCGCTGCAGCCGAATTCCCAACTCTTGATGTCTCGCTCCGCGGCGCCGTTTCCATCGCTCGGCGCCTGCAGGACCCGCTGGCGGAACTCGTGAAGATCGAGCCGAAGTCGATCGGTGTCGGCCAGTATCAGCACGATGTGGACCAGGGGAAGCTGTCGCGCTCGCTGGATGCGGTCGTGGAAGACGCGGTGAATGCCGTCGGCGTCGACCTCAATACGGCGTCCGCACCGCTGCTCTCGCGCGTCTCCGGCCTCAGCCGTTCGATCGCCGAGGCTATCGTCCTGCATCGTGACCAGAACGGACCCTTCGGGAGCCGCAAGGACCTGCTGAAGGTCGCCCGTCTCGGCAACCGCACCTTCGAGCAGGCCGCCGGCTTCCTGCGCATCCCGAATGGCAAGGAGCCGCTGGATGCATCCGCCGTCCATCCGGAAGCCTATGGCGTGGCGAAGAAGATCGTTGCCGCCTGCGGTCGCGACCTGCGCACGCTGATGGGCGACAGCGCCACCTTGAAGAAGCTCGATCCGCGGCAGTTCATCGACGAGCAGTTCGGCCTGCCGACCGTGAAGGACATCCTTGCGGAACTGGAGAAACCGGGACGCGATCCGCGCCCGAGCTTCAAGACCGCAACTTTTGCAGAGGGCGTCGATGAGATCACCGACCTCAAGCCCG
The DNA here is from genome assembly GCF_902153235.2 of Pseudorhizobium halotolerans. Lineage (NCBI taxonomy): Bacteria > Pseudomonadati > Pseudomonadota > Alphaproteobacteria > Hyphomicrobiales > Rhizobiaceae > Pseudorhizobium > Pseudorhizobium halotolerans. The sequence goes on from NZ_CABFWE030000016.1 coordinate 367,822, forward strand.
GCATGCTCCTGGAGGGCACGGTGACCAATGTTGCCGCCTTCGGCGCCTTCGTCGATATCGGGGTTCACCAGGACGGGTTGGTTCACGTGTCCCAGCTGGCCGATCGCTTCGTGAAGGACCCGCATGAAGTCGTGAAGGCCGGCGATGTCGTAAAGGTGCGCGTGGTCGAGGTGGACGTGAAGCGCAAAAGGATCGCGCTCACCATGCGCAAGGACGGAGGGGAGGCGGCGCCCGCCACGCGTGGTGCCGACCGGAACGTGCAGCGTCCTAGCCCGGCGAAGATGAAAGCGGAACCGAAGGGCGTTTCCTCACAGGGCGCCCTTGGCGCCGCCTTGGCAGAGGCTCTGAAGCGCCGTTAGCAACTTGTTCATGCGTATGAAAGGATGCCGTTCAACCGCGTTGGACGGCATCTGTTTTTGTGTCATCTTTTTTGGCGTTCCTGTGCTTGTAACTCGGGTGAAAGAAATTACTCCTTTTTAAACTGCAAGATAGACTTCGTTCGGAGGTGAATTATGGCCTCGTCCCTGCGTCGACTTCTCGCCAAGATCATCAAGAAGGGCAGGCTGACCGTCAGCGGCCCCGCCGGCTCGCAGGTATTCGGTGACGGAGGCGGGCGAACGGTCGCAATCCGCTTCATCGATACGGAGGCGGAAGAAGAGATCGCCTCGGACCCGCAGCTGAAGCTCGCGGAAGTCTATATGGATGGCCGTCTTCTGTTCGAGGAGGGCGACATCTACGAGCTGCTCGCGATCGTCAAGGACAACACGCTGAGCGAGGTGCTGACACCTGGCATGATATGGCGCGGGCTTCTCCGCATCGCCGGGGCTCGCATAAGGCACGGGGTGCCGATCAACCGCAACCAGCGCAACGTCGCCCACCACTACGACCTCAGCGCGAAGCTCTTCAATCTCTTCCTCGACGAGGACTGGCAGTATTCCTGCGGCTACTTCAATCCGACGGGCATCAGCCTGTACGAGGCGCAGGTCGCCAAGAAGCGGCACATCGCAGCAAAGCTGCTCGCTGAACCGGGGCAGAAGGTTCTCGAGATAGGCTCGGGATGGGGCGGAATGGCCATGTACCTTGCGGAATCCTCCGGCGTCGACGTCACCGGCATCACCTTGAGCCAGGAGCAGCTACGCGTGTCCCGCGACCGGGCCCGGAAGCGCGGGCTTTCGGACCGGGTGCGCTTCGAGCTGCAGGACTATTACTACCTCTCTCCGGGTACGAAATACGACCGCATCGTTTCCGTCGGCATGTTCGAGCATGTGGGCCGACTGAATTTCGGGCGCTACTTCCGAAAGGCGTTCGAGGTCCTGGATGAAGACGGAGTGATGGTCTTGCATTCCATCGGCCAGCCTTACCCCGCCCGCTACAACAGCCCCTTCATCGAGAAATACATCTTCCCGGGGGGCTATATCCCATCGCTGGCGGAAGTGATGCCTGCCGTCGAACGCTCGGGCCTGCTGGTGTCGGACATCGAGATCCTGCCGATGCACTATGCCCATACGTTGCGCCATTGGCGGGAGCGTTTCCTGGCACGGCGCGAGGAGGCGGCTTCGATCTATGACGAGCGCTTCGTGCGGATGTGGGAGTTCTATCTGGCGGGGTCCGAGATGGCCTTTACCCACGAGAACTTCTTCATCTTCCAGATGCAGCTCACCAGGAAGCGCATGACCGTTCCGGACAACCGGGACTACATCGCTGAGCGGGAGGAGCGCCTCAAGTCGTTCGATGCGACCCGTCCGCCGCTTGAACCGGTTACCTTCTAGGGGCGGTCCGGGTCCGTCCCGCCTTGCGGCAGGTCCCGAGGCGGGCTACGACCATTGCATGATGAAGACGGATGATCTCAATGGCCGCGTCTACGACGCGCCTTCCGACAACTGGGTCTATCGCGTCCTGCCGAGGCCGGCATGGCCCTATGCGCAGCTTGCGCGCTGGGACAGGCCGATAGGCTGGCAATTGCTGATGTGGCCTTGCTTCTGGTCGTCGGCGCTCGCCGCCAACGTGGCCGCACGCGGCGAGGAGCTGTCGCTCGGCCTCTTCGTCTTCCATCTGTTCCTGTTCTTCCTGGGATCGGTCGCCATGCGTGGCGCCGGATGCACCTATAACGACCTCGTCGATCATGAGATCGACAATGCGGTTGCCCGGACGCGCTCGCGGCCGCTCCCCTCGGGGCGGGTGAGCCGTTTCGAGGCCAAGGTCTTCCTCGTCCTACAGGCGCTGGTCGGGTTGCTTGTGCTGCTTCAGTTCAACGGCTTCGCGATCCTGCTGGGCATCCTGTCGCTGGCAGTCGTCGCGATCTACCCGTTTGCCAAGCGATTTACCGACTGGCCGCAGTTCTTCCTGGGGCTCGCCTTTTCCTGGGGCGCGCTGATGGGATGGGCCGGCTTGTTCGGGAGCCTGTCCTGGGCGCCGGTCCTGCTCTACCTGGGGTCGGTCGCCTGGACGATTGGCTACGACACGATCTATGCGCACCAGGACAAGGAAGACGACGCACTCGTCGGAGTACGCTCCACCGCGCGTTTGTTCGGCGCCAACACGAAAGCCTGGCTGGCCGGCCTCTACGGACTGACGCTGGTGCTCCTGCTTGCCGCATATGCCGGAGCAAATGTCGGCTTCATCGCCTACCTGGGCCTGTTCGTGGCTGCGGTCATGTTCGCCTGGCAGATCCTCGTCCTCGATATCGACAATCCGGACCAGTGCCTGCAGCTCTTCAAGTTCAACACGCGGGTCGGCGCGGTCATTTTCACCGGCCTCGTTCTGGCGCTGCCGTTCGCCTGAAACGCAGGAACCCGGCTTGTGGCCGGGCACCAGCATCAGCGCGGGGCGGCGGTGGATCGGCTAGCGTCGCGCGATGATCTCCTTGCCCTCGATCTTCATCGTCACGCCGAGCTTTCCCGTGGAGCGACGAACCAGGAAGCGCGGACGGCGGGCAGCGAAATAGGAATGACGGCGGCGAGGCCTTGCCTCATGCGTCCGCACTTCGCCCAGATGGTTTTCGAGCGGCCGGGCGATGCCGTCTGCCTCGACCATCAGCATCGGAATGCGGAAGGCCTCGGACCAACTGCGCCAGTCGGCCGCGATGTCGCAGAGGTCATGGGCGACGAGAAGCGGAATGCAGAGTTCCGGATCTTCGTGATGCAGTTCCAGCGTGACGGTGACCTCTCCGTCGCCGTGGTCGATGGCGCGTGCGGCGACACCCTTGAAGGCGCGGGCGGGAAGGGCGAATGAAAGGGGCAGTCCGCTCGATGGCAGCGTCTTGCGCAGGACTGCCCCCCGCGAGTCGATGGTGATCACGACATCGCCGGAGGTGTCGCGCAGGGCATAGGTGACTTGCTGCGGAAAGCGCGAGGGGTCGAGCCTGAGCGTGGAGCCTGCCCAGGCAGGCTTCAGAACCGTGTTTGTCATCGTGTATGCTACCCTTGTTTTACCTGAGAGCCGTTTCCGGTTTCTCCTGCGGGACTTTTGTCCTCTGATGGGCAAACCATACGGGCCGCTCTGTGCGAGACGGCTTAAAAATCGCGGTTAAGGAAGTTTTGCCTCGGCGAATGGTTATCAAACGCCAATCCTGCTCGGTTTCCAGAAGGTGAACACGTTCTCTTGCGTGCACGTCGGGACGCAAAAGCCCCGGGCAAGCAAGGTCGGGCATGCTGCTGTCGGCAATATTGCGACCGGAGTGCCCGTCCATGGTTTCGACATATCTCAGCTACGACCTCGTCAACCGCGACATGTTCAAGACCCTGCAGCGTGTCGCAAGTCAGGACATGGTGGCGCGGGACGCGGCTTATTATGCGGAAAACATTGGGAAGGTGACGTCGATCGATGAATTTCTCGACGACTACCGGCTGTTCTCCTACGCCATGAAGGCCCATGGCCTCGAGGAGATGACCTATGCCAAGGCCTTCATGAAGAAGGTGCTGGAAAGCGACCTCAGCGACCCGAACAGCTACGCCAATCTGCTCACTGACGACCGGTACAAGAAATTCGCAGCCGCCTTCAATTTCTCCTCAAGCGACACGGCGATTGCGCAGTCGGCCGCGCAGCAGGAGGAGATACTCGGCCTTTACGACCAGAGCATCATCGCTACCCAGGACAAGGTGGCGGAGGAGACGCGCTACTACACGGCCATGATGGCGCAGGTCGATCATGTGGATGACATCCTGAGCAATGACAGGCTGCGCCGATACCTCTTCGAGTCGCTGGGAATAGATGACAGCGTCTATTCGTATCAGGTCGTCCGGAGCGCCATGAGCAGCGACAAGGATGATCCTGCCAGCTACACCAACACCGTGCTCAAGGATCAGATGACCTATCTGACGGCCAAGCTGTCGACGGCCCAGGCGGAACTCGCTGCCCTTGGTACCAATTCCAAGGAGCATGTGGACAAGAAGGCATCCCTCAAGCTGGAGATCGCCGGCTACCAGAAGGTCATCAAGTCAACCCAGGCCCACATCGATCTCGCTGGAGCGTTCGAATTTGCCGTCGACGGCACATCGGCGAAGGGTTCTGCACAGACCGAACAACAGCTGGAGGCGATCACCGACCTCTACCTGCTCAGCCGGCCGCGCCAGACGCAGGCCTCGGCGCTTCGCGAACGGGATTATTTCGAGGAGAAGATCCCGACGGTCACCAGTGTCGATGGTCTGCTGGACGATCCGCGACTTTACGATTACGTCCGCAAGGCGTTCGACCTCAACGAGCTTTTCGTGGTCAAGTCGACGCTGGAGCAGATCCTGACCAGCGACCTATCGGATCCGAACAGCTATGCCAATCTCTACGGCAAGGATCGGCCTCAGTACCTGGAGCTTGCGAACGCCTTCAACTTCAACACCGATGGCAGCCTCGATGGACTGGTCGCACAGACCGCCGCGCAGACGTCGCTGACGTCGAACCATTACTTCAGCCGCTATGACGACAAGCAGGAAGAGGCGGACGAAAAGGCGATCAAGCTCTACAAGTCGGAGATGGCGGCGGTGAAGTCTGTTGAGGATTTCCTGTCGGACAAGGCGATCTATGGCTTTGCCCTGCAGGCTGTGGGACTGGATCCAGACTCGGTCTCTCTGCTGACGCTCAAGAACGTGCTCAAGAGCGACCTTTCCGACCCCAAGAGCTACGTCTACCGCCTGAAGGACGAACGCTACCTGACTCTGGCGCAGGCCTTCAATTTCACCAGGGACGGCGGAATCACTGCTCCGGTCCAGGCTCAGTCGATGGCAACCATCACCGAGACTGCCAAGGCCTACATCGTCGAGCAGACCCGCTTTCTTCGCGACGACGAGAAGGAGGCGGCGCGCAAGAAGGCGGACGCCGAATCGAGCTACTACACGCAGACAATGGCCAGCATAAAGACGCTCAGCGAATTCCTGGGCGATCGCCGCCTGGTCGATTTCGTGCTGACGGCGAAGGGGATCGACCCATCAACCGCGACGGACGACTTCCTCAAGCAGATATTCACGTCGGACCTGAACGATCCCAAGAGCTTCGTGAATCAGTATCCCGACAGGAGTTATGCGGAGCTTCTGGGCTCCTTCAACTTCGACGAGAACGGGAATCTTGATCGCGACTTGCATACGACCGTGCAAGGGCGAGGCAAGGTGCTGGAAACGCAGAACCTCTATCTTCGGCAAACCCTCGAAATTGAACGAGGCGAGGAGAACGCCGGGGTGCGGCTTGCTCTCTACTTCGAGCGGATGGTCGATACAGTCACCGACGCCTACAGTATCCTGGGTGACGAGGCCCTGATGGAGTTCTTCAGGGTAACCTTCAGCCTGCCCAGCGAAATCGGTGCCATGGACATTGATCAGCAGGCGAAGATCGTCGAGAAGAACCTCGACCTGAACGACCTCAAGGATCCGGACAAGGTTCGCAAGATGATCCAGCGTTTCACCATCATGTATGACCTCGAGAACGGCGTGACCGGGCCCTCGCCGGTCGACATACTGACGGGAAGCGGCGCCTATACCGGCATCAGCGCCGATACATTGTGGGCCTTGTCTCAGGTTCGTCGCTAGGACCGCAACAACACGCCGCCCATGTCATTCGATTGCGATGACCTTGCCAGGATTCATGATGTTGGCGGGGTCGAAGGCGCGCTTGATGCGACGCATCAGATCTATCTCGATTGCTGGGCGGATTCGGGCCAGCTCATCGCGTTTCAATTGACCGATGCCGTGTTCGGCAGAGATCGAGCCATTGAGCGATAACACGATCCCGTGGACGATCTCGTTGATCTCGTGCCACCGGGCCAGGAAGGCACCCTTGTCGGCACCGACGGGCTGGGAGATGTTGTAGTGAATGTTGCCGTCGCCCAGATGGCCGAACGCGCAGATGCGGGCGCCTGGGATGGCGCCCATGACCGCCGCGTCCGCCGCCTCCATGAAGCGCGGGATGCTCGAGACCGGAACGGAGACATCGTGCTTGATCGACCCCCCCTCTGGTTTCTGCGCATCCGACATGCTCTCGCGCATGTGCCAGAGCGCCTTCTGCTGCGCTACAGAGTTGGCGATAACGGCATCCCGCACGAGCCCCGTCTCCAGGCCCCATTCCAGCAGTGCATGGACCATGGTTTCGGCAGTCTCGGCCGAGTCGGATGTGGAGATGTCGATCAGCGCGTACCAGGGATGCGGCTCCGAGAGGGGATCGCGAACGCCTTCGATATGACGCGTGGTGAACTCGACCCCGAGACGGGGCATGAGTTCGAACCCGGTCAACGATGTCCCGCAGAGGTTCGATGCCTTCTCGAAGAGGTGCAGAGCATCGGCTGGTGAAGTCAGGCCGGCGAGCGCGACCTGCCGGCCGACCGGCTGCGGGAAGAGCTTCAACACGGCGCCGGTAATGATGCCGAGTGTTCCTTCTGCGCCGATAAAGAGGTCGCGGAGGTCGTAACCGGTATTGTCCTTCTTCAGCCGCCGCATGCCGTCCCAGATTTCGCCCGTCGGCAGCACCACTTCGAGACCGAGGCAAAGCTGGCGCATGTTGCCATAGGCGAGGACGGCCGTGCCGCCGGCATTTGTGGAGAGATTGCCGCCGATGCGGCAGGAGCCCTCCGACCCGAGCGAAAGCGGAAAGAGGCGCTGGACGGATTCGGCCGCGTGCTGGACCTCCGCAAGGATGGCACCGCCCTCCGCGGCAAGAACATTTGCCACGGGATCGACATCCAGGATGCGGTTCATGCGCTCGAGGGAAAGGATCAGGTCAGTCCCGCTCTCGCGTGGCACCTGTCCTCCGACAAGGCCGGTATTGCCGGTCTGGGGAACGATCGGCGTCCGAGTCTCGGTAGCTAGCTGGAGAATATCGGCGACTTCGCGGGTAGAGCCCGGTTTGAGGATCATCGGGGAGGCGCCCCGGTACAGGCCGCGGTTCTCGACGAGGCGAGGCGCAATGTCCTCCGCGCTGCGCAGCACGTTGGCCGGCCCGACGACCGCCGCAAAGCGGCTAAGAATGTCCGAAGAAATGCCGGGCAAGTCCATACGCGCGCTCCCTGGCTAGCTTCGTGGCGCGGCGGCGCGCGCGAGCCGATCGTTGATGGCCTCGCCCAGACCTTCGTTCGGGACTGCTGCGACGGCGATGCCGCGCGGCCTGATCGCATCTGCCTTCTTCAGATAGTCGAAGAGGTTGGCTGCGGCTTCCGCCAGGTCACCTGCGGGGCTGAGGTCGAAGAGGGCGGCGGCCTCGTTCTGCCCGGCAACCTCTTGGTTGCCGAAGCAGATCAGTGCTTCATCTGGCCCTACGGCGACCGCATTCAGCCTGACCGGCGCGCCGGGGGCGTAATGCGAAGCCAGCATCCCGGGCGCCTCGATCGTCGCGGTCGGCGCTTCCTGGCGAACGATCGGCAGCCTGGTCACGGCTTCGATCTGCTCGGCGGAGACCCCGCCTGGGCGCAGAAGCCGGACCGTGTTTCCCTCGACGCAGAGGATGGTTGATTCAACGCCGACAGGTGCTGCCCCACCGTCGATGATCAGTGCCAGCTTCTCACCCAGGTCCTCTGCGACGTGCTGCGCGCTCGTAGGGCTCACCTTCCCGGATGTGTTGGCGCTCGGGGCAGCAAGGGGCCTGCCGAGCCGGCGGATCACCGAGCCCGCAAAACCAACCGGAACCCGCACGCCCACCGTAGCGAGACCGGCGGTCGCCAGCGGGTGGATGGGCGTCCCCTCCTTCAGGGGCAGGATCAATGTCAGTGGGCCGGGCCAGAAATGCTCGGCGAGGCGTTGGGAGACCGGGTCGAACAGCGCGTGCTGCTCGGCCATGGCGAAATCCGCCATGTGGCAGATCAGCGGATTGAAACGGGGGCGCCCCTTGGTTTCGTAGATCCGTGTCAGGGCGAGCGGATTGGTCGCGTCCGCCGCAAGGCCATAGACGGTCTCCGTAGGAAGGGCCACGGGCAGACCTTCGCGCAGCGTGTCCACAGCCGCGTGCAGGGCGTCTTCCTCATCGCTTCGCAGATGGATGATCCTGGCCGTCATGTGCGTGTCCTAACGCGTAATCGCCCGCGTCGGCAATGCAAAAGCTCGGGGCCTAGAGCTTTTTGATCATCGTCCGGAGTGACTGGCTTGGGGCCCCGAGAAGAAGAAGGTTCTTCATGGCTTCGCGGGGATTTGCGGTACGGAACAGGAGACCATCCTTCCGCATCGATCGATCTATGCGGAGTGTGTCGCCCGCCGCCTTTTCATAGGCGACGGCGAAATACATCCGCACATTACCGCTACGGATATTCTCGAAGAAGGGATAGCTCTCGCTAATGTCGGAGGAGAAATTGGCGATGTAGAAGGACCAGTGGACAGGCCCTCTCTGCGCAAATCGGGTGCTCGCCGTCGTGACATGGCAATAGCCGAGATGAGGGATTTCCTCGAACGCCCTGGAGAATATAACCTTTGGGAAGCGTATCGCTTCATGGAAGGCGTTGAGCCTCTCATGGGTCGTCTCGCCCGCCCGCACCAGCTTCCTGTTGGTTCTTTCGGCGACTTCCTCGAAGCTCAGGTAGCGCTTTGTCTCGCGATCCCAGGTCGGCGCGGTACGATCGATCCTGCCCGTCCGCAGGAACTCGGAATGATGTGCCGCGCTGGTCGCGGAAAGGCGCCGCGGCGCCTGGTTCTGGTAGTAACGCCGCTTCGCACTTGCCTGCACCGTTTGCTTCCCTCGGTCTTGCGTCGGCGCAGATGGTAGCGAGCTATGGTTAATCATGCGTATCGGAGCGCTGGAACCCTGCCGGACCGCACGGGAACGAACAGGCGCTTCCTCCGTTTTTCCGCCGATCGAAGGAAAAGAGGAGACAGCCAACCATGGGTAAGTTCAAGTTTCGCCTGACGACGATGGTAGCGGCGCTTGCCGTGACCGTGACCACCTATGTGCCGGTCCAGGCGATGCCGTTGCCGGCCGCCCCGGCCGCGAGCGCGCAGGGACTCGTCACCGACGTGCAGTACCGTGACCGCTGGGAACGCCGCTACGATCGCCGATGGGACCGCCGGGAGGCTCGCCGCGACTACCGCCGCGGCTATCGGGCGGGCTACTATAACGGATACCGCGGCTATCGGGAGCGTCGACCGGGATACCGCTACTACAACGGCTTCTGGTTCCCGCTGGCCGCCTTCACCGCAGGTGCGATCATCGGCGGTGGGGCTCAGGCCCGGCCGAGTGGTGGCCACAGCGCGCGCCATTACCAGTGGTGCGAAAGCCGCTATCGCTCCTATCGCGCCTCCGACAACACGTTTCAGCCGTATAACGGGCCGCGTCGCCAATGCAACTCGCCCTACTCCTGATATAGTTGCGTATGCCACGATGAGCCGCTCCCTTGGGGGCGGCTTGTCTCGTTTGACAGGTTTAACTGTGCTTGGCGTTAACTCGGGGTTCAGCTTGCCTTCACTATGAGTTTGCTGATCCATGGATACCCGGCAGCCGTGCTGGTCGACGGGAGCGGAATTCAACTTCAACGGAGAAGAAGATGAAAGAGCTGTTCAGAAAAGTCGCGATCGCCGCCCTCGCGGCAGCTGTCGTCGGTACGGGTTTCATGCCCGCCCAGGCCGCCATGCCAAGTGTGGCAAACCCGGCGGCAAAGATAGAAGCGAAATCGGATGTAACCGAAGTCCGCCACCGCGGTTACCGTCGCGGCTATTACCATGGGCATCGCGGCTACCGGCATCATCGCCCCGGCTACCGCTACCATGACGGCTACTGGTTTCCCCTCGCAGCGTTCGGTGCAGGCGCCCTGATCGGCGGCGCTATCGCGGCACAGCCCCGCTATGTCGAGCCGGCTCCGGCGTACCGCGCCAGCGGCCTGAACCCGCGCCACTATGACTGGTGCCATGCCCGGTACCGGTCCTATGACGCCTATTCCAATACCTTTCAGCCCTATCATGGCCCGCGCCAGACCTGCTACTCGCCCTATTACTGAGCTGGCAAGCTGATCCTGCTCAGAGAAGAAGAAGCCCGTCCGGCGTCCGCCCGACGGGCTTTTTGCTGTCTGTTTCTGCGTAGCTAGGAGCCAGCTCCATTGACAATCAGATTTACGTTTACGTAAAAAGCAGGGAGTTTCTTGCCGGGCCCGCCCCCGGCCGTCCATGAGGAGGATGCAGCATGTACAAGGCTCCGGTCGAGGAGATTTCCTTCACCCTGAATCATGTCGTCGGACTTTCGGGAGCGATCGACGCAGGCAGGCTCGGTGATCTCTCGCAGGATCTGGTTGATGCCATCCTTGAAGAGGCCGGCCGCTTTGCTACCAACGAGATGGCACCTCTCGGCGAGGTCGGCGACCGGCAGGGAGCCCGCATCTCCGATGGTGCGGTCACCACACCGGACGGCTGGGCCGATCTCTACCGCAATTGGCGGGAAGGTGGCTGGAACGGCCTTACCGGTCCGGAAGCCTATGGCGGCCAGAATCTGCCGCACATGCTGAACGTTGCCGCGCTGGAGATGTGGAACTCGGCCTCCATGGCCTTCGCCCTCGCACCGACCCTCACCATGGGCGCCATTGAGGCGCTCGACAAGCACGGCAGCGACGAACTCAAGGCAATCTATCTTGAGAAGCTTGTCTCCGGCGAATGGACCGGGACCATGAATCTGACGGAGCCGCATGCCGGTTCCGACCTCGGTGTGCTCAAGACCCGCGCCGAACGCCGCGACGATGGAAGCTACCGGATCTTCGGCCAGAAGATCTACATCACCTGGGGCGAGCACGACGCGGCGGATAACATCATCCATCTGGTGCTGGCGCGCCTTCCGGATGCGCCCGCCGGCACGCGCGGCATATCGCTTTTCCTGGTGCCGAAGTTCCTCGTCAACGAGGATGGCTCGCTCGGCGCCCGCAACGACGTCTTCTGCCACTCGATCGAACACAAGCTTGGCATCCACGGCTCGCCGACCTGTACGATGATCTACGGCGATGGCAAGTTCGGTGAAGAGAAGGGCGCGATCGGCTGGCTGGTTGGCGAGGAGAACAAGGGCCTCGCCTGCATGTTCACCATGATGAACAACGCCCGTCTCGCCGTCGGCATGCAGGGTGTCGCAATCGCCGAGGCGGCCACCCAGAAGGCCATTGAATATGCCCGGGAGCGCACTCAGGGCAAGGCGCCCGGCTGGACGGGAAGCGGCATGAGCCCGATCATCGAGCATCCCGACGTGGCGCGCATGCTGCTGACGATGAAGGCGCTGACCCAGGGCTCCCGCGCCATCTGCTACGCCTGTGCCCACGCCATCGACATGGCCCATCATAGCCAGGGCGACGAGGCCAAGGCCTGGAGCGAGCGCGCCGCACTCCTGACGCCGATCGCCAAGTCCTTCGCCACCGATGCGGGCGTGGACGTCGCGTCCCTCGGGATTCAGGTGCATGGGGGAATGGGTTTCATCGAGGAAACCGGCGCCGCCCGCTATCTTCGGGATGCGCGGATCGCTCCGATCTATGAGGGCACCAACGGTATCCAGGCGATCGACCTCGTGACCCGCAAGCTGCCGCTCTCTGGCGGTGGCCAGGTCGGCGGCTTCATCGCCGAGTTGAAAGAAGTCGCTGAGCGCGTCGCCTCGTCCAACGAACCAGCCTTCGGCAGGACGGCTGAGGGCCTGCAGGCGGCGATCAGCGATCTGGAGGCGGCGACGGAATGGCTCTTGAAGGCGCAGGCAGAAGGCCGCGTGGCCGAGGCGCTCGCAGGTGCCACGCCGTATCAGCGCCTCTTTGGCCTGGTGCTGACCGGCGTCTATCTCGCAAAGGGGGCTCTTGCGCCTGCGGAGGATGGCAAGGGGGCACACCGCATTGCACTCTGCCGCTTTGCTGTGGAGAACCTGCTGCCTGAAACGGCGGCGCTGAACCGCCAGGTCATCGAAGGGGCTGCCAGCCTCGAAGCGGCCCGCGGCGTTCTGGCCTGAGGAGAGATGCCATGAGTGACAACCATATTCTCGTCGAGCGGCCCGACACGCAGCCGGGCGTTCTCCTCATCCGCCTCAACCGGCCGGAGAAGAAGAACGCCATCACCACGGCCATGTATGCCCGCATGACAGAAGCCCTACATGAGGCGGACAATGACGCCGAGATCCGCGCGGTTGCCTTCCTCGGGACCGACAACTGCTTTTCAGCCGGCAATGACATGGCAGATTTCCTCACCTATGCCATGGGTGGCGGCGGTAGGCCATCGGCCGCCGATTTCCTCCAGGCACTCGCCACCTGCGACAAGCCCATGGTCTCCGGCGTCGACGGCCTAGCCATCGGCATTGGTACGACAATTCACCTGCACTGTGACATGACGATCGCCTCCAATCGCAGCCTCTTCCGCACGCCGTTCGTCGACCTCGCGCTGGTGCCGGAGGCTGCCTCTAGTCTCATCGCGCCGCGGGTGATGGGATACCAGCGAGCCTTCGCACTGCTCGCCGCAGGCGAGAGCTTTTCCGCTGAACAGGCCCGCGAGGCCGGCATAGTCTGGAAGATCGTCTCATCGGACGCTGTCGAGGCCGAGACGCTTGCGCTGGCCGCAAACCTCGCCGCCAAGCCTCCCCATGCCATGAAGATCGCCCGCAACCTCATCCGCGGCAATGGCGACGATGTGCTGGCGCGCATGGACGAGGAACTGGTGCACTTCACGGCGCAGCTCCGCAGCGCCGAGGCCCGGGCAGCTTTCGAGGCATTCATGCGCCGCTAAAGCCGGCGCACCGGCTTAATTTTAGGCTATTCTTAATATCATTGTTCCTAACTGGGCGCAGGGCATGGGAGGTGCCCTTGCGCATGATGCGCCGTTCCCATCATTCAGAATGGCCGGACGCTGCAGCTTTTGCTTCCGCAGGCGTTGCCGGCGCGCATCCAAGGACCAGTCATGGCAAAAAGAGCCAATCTCATGACCCGCATCCTCGTCGCGGCCTCCGTGGTCGTCGTCGTCGCACTCGCCGGGTTCTCCTTCCACATCAATTCCATCCAGCACGCCTCAGTGACCAAGTCGGTCGAGGACAGCATCTCCTCTGCCGGCGGGCAGGCGTCGCAGGCGCTTGCCAACTGGATGAACGGTCGCGTCGTGCTGACCAACATGGTCGCCGATGCCGTGAGCCGGAATCCGGATGCGGTCACCGCAGTCTTGGATAACCAGGTGCTGACCAAGGAGTTTTCGAGCACCTATTTCGGTGATACCGCCGGCACGTTCACCATGTGGCCGAACCTGCCGATGCCGGCCGACTATGATCCGCGCCAGCGGCCCTGGTACAAAGATGCGGTGGCCTCCGGCAGCGTCGTCCTCACGGAGCCCTATGTCGATGCCTCCAGTGGAGACCTCGTGGTCAGCGCCGCCGTGCCCGTGAACCGTGAGGGCGCCCTGGCCGGCGTCGTCGGTAGCGACTTCTCGTTGCAGAGCATCGTTGCGATGGTCAAGTCGATCGATCTTGGCGTCCCAGCCACCGCCTTCCTGGTAAACAAGGCAGGGACCGTGCTCATTCATCCGGAGGCCTCCCTTGTCATGAAGACGCTGGCTGATGTCTTCCCGCAGGACACGCCGGCCACCGGAGCGACGATGGTGGAGGCCACCTTCGGCGGCCGCAACGTCCTGGTCAGTTTCGTTCCGGTCGCCGGTCTTCCCTCCGTGGAGTGGTATCTAGGCTTCGCCGTCGATGCCGAAGCGGCCTATGCGTCGCTAACAGCCTTCCAGACGGCTGCGGTCATTGCCACAGTGCTCGCGGTCGCCTTGATGATAGGCGCCATGGCCTGGATGTTGAGCCGTCTCGTGGTGCGTCCGGTGACAGACATGACCCATGCCATGGAACGTCTTGCCGCTGGAGATCTGACGGTCGCCATCCCTGGCGAAGATCGTCGTGACCAGATCGGCGCCATGGCTGCCGCGGTGTCCGTCTTCCGCACCAACGCTCTGGAGCGGGAACGCCTGGAAGGCGAGGCCGAAGAGGGGCGTCGCCTCAGCGATGCCGAGCGCCGCGAGCGGGAAGCGCAGAAGGCGCATGATCAGGCCGAGGCGGAGCGGGCGGTGAAGGCACTTGCCGAAGCGCTCGGCGCTCTTGCAGATGGCAATCTTTCCCATCGCATCGAAGTGCCCTTCGCTGCTCACATCGACCGTCTCCGCACCGACTACAACGCGGCCGTCACGCAGTTGCAGTCAGCCTTGCAGGCGGTCGGCTCGAATGCCCGGACGATTGATGCCGGCGCCGAGGAGATCCGTGTTGCCGCCGATGGTCTCGCCCGCCGGACCGAACAGCAGGCGGCCTCCGTCGAGGAGACTGCAGCGGCTCTGGAAGAGATCACCACCACCGTGCGCGACACGGCGCATCGCGCCGAAGAGGTTGGCACGCTGGTATCCCGCGCACGCGATGGCGCCGAACATTCCGGTGCAGTCGTCTCCAAGGCGGTTGCGGCGATGACGGAGATCGAGGACTCTTCCGGCAAGATCTCCAACATCATTGGCGTCATCGACGACATCGCCTTCCAGACCAACCTTCTGGCACTCAACGCCGGCGTCGAAGCGGCACGTGCAGGCGAGGCCGGCAAAGGGTTCGCTGTCGTTGCCCAGGAGGTCCGTGAACTCGCCCAGCGTTCTGCCCAGGCAGCAAAGGAAATCGAGGCGCTCATCACGGCCTCGAACACCCAGGTGCGTTCGGGCGTGACGCTGGTGGCCCAGACGGGAGACGCCTTGCAGGCGATCGTTTCGCAGGTCCAGGAAATCAGCCGCCATGTCGGCGCGATCGTAACGGCGACGCGCGAACAGTCGACCGGTCTGTTGGAGATCAACAACGCGGTCAATGCCATGGATCAGGGCACGCAGCAGAATGCCGCGATGGTCGAGGAACAGACGGCCGCCAGCCATAGCCTTGCGGCAGAAGCCGCCAAGCTGATGGAACTGCTCGCCCGCTTCAACCTCGGGATGACGGCCCAGGCCGGCACATCGACGCATGGCAGGCGCAGGGCGGCGTAATTTTCCGCCACGCATGGAATCCGGAAAGGCCGCGGCAGGAAGGACTGCCGCGGCCTGTCGCATTCATGAGCCGAGAGGGTTGATGTCTCCGACGAAGCGGATGAGGTCTGCCATGGTGAAATGACCCTCCTGTTCGCAGGTCAGTTCCGGCTTCCAGTTTGAGCGCTTCCAGAGGAAGGATTCCTCGTCGCCATGGACCATGCCGAGAAAGGTCTCGGCGATGATGGTAGACGCCATGGGCCCCAGTCGCCTGCCGTCATGATGGTGCTGTGCTTCCTTGAGCACATAGTACCAGAGCGGCGTTGCCTCATGCAGGCCGTGCTCCCTCGCAACTTCGCCGTCCGGCCCGGTGGCGATCTCCTCCGGTGACATCGGCTCGATCTGCATCGCCCGACAGACGTCCTGTCCGGACGGCAGGCCGATCTGGACGCCGCGCCGCAGGTTGCGGAAGGCAAGATTCGCATCCCGTCTTTGCTGCTCCGTCGGATCCTCCCGCAGGCCCGGCAGCGTGTGGAGCGACGGTGCAATGAAGGGATCGAGTTTGCGCGAGAAGTTGAAGGCGAAATCCTCACCACCCTGGCCTGCCACGTCGAAGAACCGCCGCCAGTCGATCACCCAGTTCGAGGGCAGCATATGCTGGGGATTGGGTGGAAAGGCTTCCGCGTCCGGAGCCAGTTCTCCGACGATCTTGCCGGACTTGCCGGTAAAGAAGAACAGAGCCTGCAGCGTTCCGTTTGCGATACTCGGGCTGCCCGGATGGAAGGCGCGATTGTGGCTGTAGGTTTCGCGAACCATGGAATGGCCCAACCGGTAGCAGGCCGCCGCAAACTCCGCCGGCATGTAGGGGCGCTTCTTGAACCGGTAGAAGCGCCGCCCCTCCCTCTTGATGCGGGTGATCAGGCCCGGCTCCGTCAGCCGCTCGACGAAGTCGAAGAGGACGATCCACTGGTAATGCCATGTTACGATCCGGCGGGCCTCATGGAAAAGCGCCATCCCCTGAAGCGAGGGCTGCCTCTCCTTCAACCAGTAGACGACAGCGTTGTGAAACCTCAGCATCAGCAGATGCGTCTGTGACACGAGAAGGTTTTCGTCGTTGCGCTCGTCGAAGATCAGCGCATGGCCGACCTGGTTGCGCGGCAGGTCATGCCGGAGCGACTGGATCGGTTCGTTCTTCTCATTGTTTGACGCACCCGTATGCCCGATGAGGAACGTTTGAGTGATCTCGAATGTCGTGGGATCCCGCTGGTAAAGGTAGGGGTGGATACCGGGTCCATCTCCGTAGAGTGAGTCGAGATCGAGCGCGGGCGTCCGGAAATTGTCCGTAGCCTTGGGATCGGCCTTCTGCTGGTCGAGTGGCGTCGTGTCCAGCGTGATGTCGTGGTCGATGAATTGGCCGAGATAGGTATAGCCGGCGGGTATAGCCTCGTTGTCACCGGCGGGATCCGGATCCACTCCCACGTCGCCGTGGTCGCGCATCGCCTGGGCGAGTTCAAACAGCGCGTCGTCGCCGACGTGGAGCGGCAACAGGTCCGGAAACATCACCCCGAATTTGCCGGGGTCGCCGATCCCGTTGAAGGAGTGCAACGCCTCTCGCTTCATGCCCCGCACACCATGTCCATGCATCGCAATGTCAGTCATGATTTCCCCTCCTTCTGCAATCTCCGATTTTCCGGGTTCTGGAATAATCGCCATGATTGCATTGAGGGGTCTCGGATACAACCAACCGCATGTTCAATCTGCGGATGCGTGAAGTTGTGAGGCTTGCGGTATTCAGCGGTGCAGAAGCGCGACTGCTTCCACATGAGGTGACCAGAGGAACTGGTCTACGGGGGTTACCGATCGGATCTCGTAGCCTTGATCGACTAGTAGCCTGAGGTCGCGCGCCAAGGTGAGGGGATTGCAGCTCACCGCCGCCACCTTCTTCACGCCGGCGCGCGCCAGTTCGCTGACCTGCGCCTCGGCACCCGCCCGTGGCGGATCGAAGACGACGGCATCATAGACCTTCAGCTCCTGCGCCGTGAGCGGCCGGCGGAAGAGGTCGCGCTTCTCCACGGTCACGGGCTTGAGGCCCTGGGTGGTGCGGGCTGCGAGGTCGAGCGCCCTGAGTGGCTTGTCCTCGCTCTCGACGGCATGCACCCGCGCCGTCCGCGCCAGGCGCAGAGCAAATGTCCCGGAACCCGCGAACAGGTCGAGCACGCGCTTCGCCTTGCCGACATGGGCAAGCACGAGAGCGGCCATCGCATCCTCCGCCTCCTTCGTCGCCTGCATGAAAGCCCCGGGCGGCGGCGTCACCAGCGCGCCGCCGAAGTCGACCAGCGGTTTGTGGGGCTCGACGAGGATCTCGCCGTTGACCGAGACACGGGCGATGGCGCTGAGCCGCATCACCGTCTCGATTGCCGCACGCCGTCGTTTCTCGTCGAGGGGCTTCACGCCCTCGGCCGCCACATCCAGACCGGCAAGGGTTTCCAGCACGGTCAGGCGAAAGCTCTCCGAACCACCGGTAAGGGCAGCTGCAATCGAGCGCAGGGCATCCAGTTGCGCCATGATCGCAGGGGCTGCAACGGGACACTCCTCAACGGAGACTATGTGGTTCGTCTCGACGCGATTGAAGCCGAGCAGGAGACCCTTGTCCGTCCGGCGGGCTGAGAACACCGTTCGGCGGCGCTGCCCGAGATCACAGGTGACGAGCGGCTCGACATGCGGCGTAAGGCCCTTGCTTCGCAACGCCTCCACCACGAGATTGCGTTTGAACTCGCGGTAGGGTTGCTTTGCAAGATGCTGCAACGAGCAACCGCCGCAGGCGTCGCGGTCAGGATCGAAGTGGCGACAGAGGGGCGCAACCCGATCCCGGGATGAGATCGCTGTCGAAAGAAGTGTTCCATGGCTGCCGTTGCGGGCAATCGCTACCGTCTCGCCCGGCAGGGCATGTGGCACGTAGACCGGTCCTTCGGCCGTGTTGGCTATCCCGTGTCCGTGGGCGCCGAGCCGATTGATGGTTACCGTCAGCGTACTCATGTCTCTTTCGTCCCTGCCAGCAGGTATTCCTGATTGCCGTCACCGCCGGCGATGGGGGAGGGGATGAGCCCGAGGCTCCGCCAGCCGATCTCTTCCGTCAGCCAGGTCTCCAGCGTTGCAGCGACCGCGGGGCCGCTATCGGGCTCCTTCAGGAGGCCGCCCTTGCCGATCGCCTCGCGACCGGCCTCGAACTGCGGCTTGACCAGAAGCACGCATATGGCCTTCGGCTCCGCCAGTTTCAATGCCGGCGGCAGTGCGAGCCTGAGCGAAATGAAGGAAACGTCGGAGACGATGAAGTCGATCGGTCGTCGGTCCAGATCATCGGCACAAAGCGCACGGGCGTTGAGGCCTTCGATGTTCGTCACTCGCGGATCGTCCGCAAGGGAGGGGTGCATCTGGCCGTGCCCGACATCGATCGCCGTCACATGCGCTGCCCCCCGCTGCAGCAGAACCTGCGTGAACCCTCCAGTCGAGGCGCCGACGTCGAGACAGCTGCGGCCGGCGGGATCGAGGCGGAAGTGATCCAGTGCTGCCACCAGCTTCAGGGCCGCCCGGGAAACGTAGTCCTGCGCGGGGTCGTCGATCTCGACCGCCGCATCTTCGGGAAAAGTCTGACCAGGCTTGCTGACGATCTGGCCGTTCACCTTCACTGTGCCGCGCACGATCGCGTCCCGGGCACGGGAACGGCTGCAGAACAGGCCGAGAGATAGAAGAAGTTGATCGAGCCGTTGCGGCGGATGACTGGGCATGCCTCCTCCTTGGGACCCTTTCGCGCGCGATGCAAGCGGTGCGACCGCCCGCGGCGTCAAAGGTCGCACGAAATATCAATCGAATTTTAAGCCGCATCCGGTTGAGTGTTGGGAGCGCCATCCTCCGGCGCTGCTGTCTCCCGACTGCCCGAAATGACTTCGGCTCGTTCGAATTCGTTACATACTCACGCACGGGAAGCCCATGTCGCTCAAGAATCTGTCCCTCAACAAGAAGCTCATCGGCACATTCTTCGCGGTGATGTCCGTCTGCCTGCTCGCTTCTGCGGTCGTGTTCTGGCAGGTCGTGAAATCCACGCGCGCCTCCGAAGACCAGGCGCAGGCGCAGGAAATCCTGCATCACGTCGACAACGCTCTCGAAGCCATGCTTGAGCAGGCCGTCAACCAGCGCGGCTTCCTGCTTTTCCGCAGCGACAGCACCTATAACGAAGTCTTCGCCCAGCGCGACAAGATGATCGCCGCAATCGACGAGGCCAAGAAGGCAGCCGTCGGACAACCGGGCCTGATCGCATCGCTCGACCAGATGAGGGCAGCCGCGGACGTTTTCCACGCGCAACTGAGCGAGCCGCAGCTTGCCGCGCGCAAGAGCACCGAGGCGCCGATCGAGGAGATCATCGAGATCGGCAGGAACCAGTCGAGGGGCCAGCTCGATGCGTTCCGGGAAAGCGCTGCCAAGATCAAGCAGGATGCCGGCGCGCTGGTCGCGTCTCTGCAGGCGAACCAGAAGAGCGCCCAGTGGGACATCATGCTGGCGCTGCTCTTCGGTGGCGCCGCGGCAGGTCTGATCGCAACCGGGCTGGTATGGGCCCTGTCGCGGGCGATCGTCACCCCTATCGTTGGCATGACCCGGGCGATGACCCAGCTCGCCGCGGGCAACAACAATATCGAGGTGCCAGCGCTTGGACGCGGTGACGAGGTCGGCGAAATGGCCGATGCCGTTGCCGTCTTCAAGGATGCGGCCATCGAGAAGATCCGTCTCGAGCAG
Organism: Pseudorhizobium halotolerans; assembly: GCF_902153235.2. Taxonomy (NCBI): domain Bacteria; kingdom Pseudomonadati; phylum Pseudomonadota; class Alphaproteobacteria; order Hyphomicrobiales; family Rhizobiaceae; genus Pseudorhizobium; species Pseudorhizobium halotolerans. The sequence continues at coordinate 387,969 of NZ_CABFWE030000016.1, forward strand.
GAAAGCGAAGCAATACGGGCGGCTGCCGATCGCGAACGGATAAGCAATGACGAGATCAAGGCGCAGGAATCCGGACAACTGGAGTTTGCGGTGAACACCCTTGCGGCAGGGCTTTCCAGCCTGGCCAACGGCGACGTGGCTTATCGTATCGACACGCCCTTCACCGGCAATCTCGATCGCCTGCGTGTGGACTTCAACGAGGCTGTCTCCAAGCTTCAGGCAGCGCTGCAGTCGGTTGGCGCCAATGCCGCCGCAATCAATGCTGGCGCCGAGGAAGTGCGCACGGCCGCCGATGATCTGGCGCGCCGCACCGAACAGCAGGCGGCTTCCGTCGAGGAAACGGCAGCGGCTCTGGAAGAGGTTACCACGACCGTCAAGGATGCCGCAAAGCGCGCCGAGGATGTGGGCCAACGCGTGGAGCGCGCCCGCGTTGGCGCCGAGAAGTCCGGCGAAGTCGTTCGCAAGGCGGTCTCCGCCATGGAGCAAATCTCCAAATCTTCCAGCGAGATCATCAACATCATCAGCGTTATCGACGACATCGCCTTCCAGACCAACCTGCTCGCGCTCAATGCCGGCGTCGAGGCTGCCCGGGCTGGAGACGCTGGCAAGGGTTTCGCGGTCGTGGCGCAGGAAGTCCGTGAACTCGCCCAGCGCTCTGCCAATGCGGCGAAGGAGATCAAGTCGCTGATCACCACATCGGGCGAGCACGTGGACTCGGGCGTCGCCCTGGTTGGCGAGACCGGCAAGGCGCTGGAGGCGATCGTCGGCGAGGTTCAGGAGATCAACGAGCACATCAAGGCGATCGTCATCTCCACTCGCGAGCAGTCCACTGGTCTCCAGGAGATCAATGTCGCCGTCAACACGATGGACCAGGGCACGCAGCAGAATGCTGCCATGGTGGAGCAGCAGACGGCAGCCAGCCATTCGCTGGCGAGTGAGGCGGAGTCCCTGAACTCGCTGCTGCGTCAGTTCAACCTCGGCGGGCAGGTGACGGGTCGCTCTGCGGGCGGTGCGGCGACTACGTCGTCCAGACCGACAGCCCCGAAACCGGCTGTTTCGACGGCCGCTCCTCAGCGCGTCGTTCCAGCAGCTACCAAGCCAACGGTTCAGTCGGTCCCGGGCCGAAAGCCTGCTGCCGCGACACCGGCCTCGCGTCCCGCTCCCTCGCCGGCCAGCGCCCTGCACGGGAAGCTTTCGGCAGCCTTTGGCGGCGGCTCCGCTGCAGCGAAGCCCAGCGAGGACAACTGGGAGGAGTTCTGACGCCTCGCGGGCAGTCGGAAAAAAGAAACGGCCGGGTCATCCCGGCCGTTTTCGTTTTAACGAAAGGGAAGAGCGCAATGTCACCCGGCAGCGCCAAGTCCCAGTCCCTTTTGCCCGAGGGCGTTGAAGACGGTGGTGACGATCCCGGCGCGATCGAGTCCTGCCTTTGCATACATCGCGTCCGGGCTCGCCTGCTCCATCCACACATCCGGCAGCACCATCGGCCTGACCTTGAGCCCCTGGTCAAGCAGCCCTTCCGTGGCCAGGAAGTGCAGGACATGGGCGCCGAAGCCGCCGAGGGCCCCCTCTTCGATGGTGATAAGCACGTCATGATGGCGCGCAAGTTGGCGGATGAGGTCGTGATCGAGCGGCTTGGCGAAGCGGGCGTCCGCCACGGTTGTCGACAGGCCGGCCGCATCGAGGTCCTCGGCCGCCAGCAGACAGTCTTTCAGACGCGTTCCGAAGCAAAGCAGCGCGACCTTGGAGCCTTCCTTGACGATCCGGCCCTTGCCGATCTCCAGGATCTGGCCCCGTTCCGGTAGCTCGACGCCGACGCCTTCGCCGCGCGGGTAACGGAAGGAGATCGGCCCCTCGTCATAGGCCGCAGCTGTCCGCACCATGTGCTTGAGCTCCGCCTCGTCGGCGGCCGCCATCACCACCATGCCGGGCAAGGTGGCGAGGAAGGTCGTGTCGAAGGAGCCGGCATGGGTTGGGCCGTCGGCGCCGACAAAACCCGCCCGGTCGATCGGGAAGCGGACCGGCAGGCCCTGGATCGCCACGTCATGAACGACCTGGTCATAGCCGCGCTGCAGGAACGTGGAATAGAGTGCGCAGAACGGTTTGAAGCCTTCCGCCGCGAGGCCGGCAGCGAATGTTACCGCATGCTGCTCTGCAATGCCGACGTCGAAGGTCCGCGAGGGGAACACCTCGGCCAGCTTGTCGATGCCGGTGCCGTTCGGCATGGCGGCGGTGATGCCGACGATCTTCTCGTCGAACCTTGCCTCCTGCACCAGCGACTCGCCGAAGACGCTCGTGTAGCTCGGCGCATTGGGTTTGGCCTTGGCCTGTGTGCCGGTAATGACGTCGAACTTGTTGACGCCGTGGTACTTGTCGGCGGCTGCCTCCGCCGGGGGGTAGCCCTTGCCTTTCTGGGTGCAGACATGAATGAGCACCGGTCCCTGTCCGTTGTCGCGGACATTGCGCAGCACCGGGAGAAGATGTTCGAAGGAGTGACCGTCGATCGGGCCGATATGGTAGAAGCCCATCTCTTCGAACATGGTGCCGCCGGTCACATAGCCGCGAGCATGCTCCACCGCGCGGGTGATGGCGCGGTCGAAGCCCTTGCCGAGATAGGCCGTCAGTTTCTTGCCGATCTCCCGCACGCCCATATAAGTGCGTCCGGAGGCCAAGCGCGCGAGATAGGCGCTCATCGCACCCGTCGGCGGCGCGATCGACATGTCGTTGTCGTTGAGGATGACGATCAGGCGTGCGTCGAGGGCCCCGGCATTATTAAGCGCTTCATAGGCCATGCCGGCCGACATCGCTCCGTCGCCGATCACCGCGATTACGTGCCGTTTCGACCCGGAGAGGTCGGCGGCCACCGCCATCCCAAGGCCTGCTGAAATCGAGGTCGATGAATGGGCGGCCCCGAACGGGTCGTAGTCGCTCTCGGCGCGGCGGGTGAAGCCGGAGAGCCCGTTCTCCTGGCGCAGTGTGCGAATCCGGTCGCGGCGCCCCGTCAGAATCTTGTGCGGGTAGCACTGGTGTCCCACATCGAAGATCAGCCGGTCGTCCGGCGTGTTGAAGACCTTGTGGATAGCGATGGTCAGTTCTACCACGCCAAGTCCGGCCCCCAGATGGCCACCTGTCTTAGACACCGCATCGATCATCTCGTCCCGCACCTCGCGTGCGAGTTGCGGCAGGTCGCGATCCTCGATCATCCTGAGGTCGGCCGGGAACTTGACCGCATCGAGCAGGGGAGTCTGGGGAAGAGATGTCACGGAGTCTGGCCTTTTCTGCTCTTTCCGGAAGTGCTTGTCCCTCAAAATGAGGAGGAACGAGGCTTTTTCAAGTAAATGCCTTAGCGGATTTCACATATTGGGCAAGGGCACAAACTCTTCTTCGTCTCCCGGCACGATGTCGAAGCGTCCGGTTCGCCACTCTTCCTTCGCCTTCTCGATCCTGTCACGCGAGGAGGAGACAAAGTTCCACCAGATATAGCGCTTGGAGTTGAGTGCGGCACCGCCGACGAGCATCAGGTGGCAGCCCTGTGGGCCTGCTTCGAGGGTGATCTCGTCACCGGGGCGGAAGACGAGCAACTGGTCTGCGGCGAACCCGTCGCCCGCCACGTTGAGCTCGCCGGAAAGGATGTAGACCGCTCGCTCCTCGTGGGCTGCCGGAAAGGGAAAGCGCCGGGCCGGCGCGAGACGGAGATCCACGTAGAGCGTGTCGGTGAAGACCGGAACCGGCGATGAGAGGCCGGCGAAGTTACCAATCACCACCCGGCCGCTCGCTCCATCACTGTCGATCGCCGGCATGGCTTCGAAACCGGTATGGGAGAAGGCGGGGTCGATCTCCTCCCGGTCATCTGGCAGGGCGAGCCAGGTCTGCAGACCGGAGACGGAGAGCGGTCGCCCGCGCAGGTTCTCCGGCGTCCGCTCCGAATGGACGATCCCGCGTCCTGCCGTCATCAGGTTGATGTCGCCCGGCCGGATCACCAGTTCGGTGCCGAGACTGTCGCGGTGCTTGATCTCACCGTCGAAGAGGTAGGTGACGGTGGAAAGGCCGATATGCGGATGCGGCTTGACGTCGAGGGCTTCACCGGCGCGCAGCAGCGCCGGGCCCATGCGGTCGAAGAAGATGAAGGGGCCGACGAGGCGACGCTGACGGCTCGGCAGCGCGCGGCGGACAGCAAAGCCGCCGATGTCGCTCGATCGCGGGATGATCAGGTTCTCGATGGCGTCGCAGGCAAAGCGATCGCCGGCTTGTGGATCTGTTCCGGGGAAGAAGGACATGGCGGGCTCCTGTAGCGGAACCGTAGCGGAAAGCAGCCGTCTTTGCCAGTTTGGCGCGTTGGTAAGGGGAAGGCTTAGCTCGCGCCGCCGATCATGCGGCTCCATTGTTCGCCCGCCAGTCCATTGAGGAAGGCGTCACCGGATCTGGCCTTTTCCAGAAGAGCTTCATCGCGGGAATGGACGATGCTGGACCCGGTGTTGACGAGTGCTAGGCGGCGGCCGAGCATGGCGTTCATGAATGCCGGTTGCATGCGACCCCGCACGAGACTGGCGCCCCGTGCCGCCGCATCGACCAGGACCGCATCGAGGACCGGTCCTTCCTGCCCCGGCAGGGCAAGAAGCTGCAGGACCCGGGCAGTGGAGCCCGGCCGAACATGGTAGAAGCTGGCACCGATTGCCGTCTGTCTCCGGTCGAACATGCCGACGATGACAGCTTCACCGTAAGCCGGCTTTGTCATCGCCTGGCGGGCCAGTCGGGCGGTTTCTTCTGCTGGCCAGGCGGGCCGTAGCGAAAAGTGCCGGGTACAGGTCCCGAAGATGTCGGCGAACTCTTCCGGCTCGATGGTTCGTGTCGTCACCGCCTTCTGGTCGTTCGGAAAAGCCGCCCAGCGAAGCGGATCGGTCTGGACACGGCTGCGAACACGGCGACCCGCCATCCGGGCCAGAGGTTTCAGATGGCTGAGGAACGAAAGGCGGCACCCGGCACCATCCAGCAGCGCCATCGCCGGGTCGACGATGCGGACCCAGTCCAGGCTGTGTTGGGGAAGTGCCAAGCCGCCCAGGCCCCGCCACATGCGCAGGGAAACATCGCTGGCGGTATCGGTAAAGGAAAGGTCTTGGGGTCCCTCCAGCGCTGCCTTCAGCAGCTTGGCACCGGAAAGTGGTCCGGTTCTTTCCGCATCGACCATAATGGAGCTGCAGAGCGCCATGCGGAGCGGCCTGTCGTCGAGCGTCATGGCCAGCACGTGCCGCCCGATGAAGCCGCTCAGCGCTCCATCGTCCTCGACATGCACCAGGGATGGCAGTTCCGGGGCGCAGGCCTCGTCATCGAGATAGACGGCGCGGATATCCGCAAGCAAAGCGGCGGGTGGCGGCGTGTTCTGCCGGCGAAAGACGCGCTGGAAGAGCGCTGCCACGGCTCCAGCGTCACTCTCCGTCAGTGCTCGTATCCTGCCCATTTGGCTCCCGCGCCCGGATGTCTGCGCTGCAGCCTTAGGGCGTGAACCTCAAGAACGGGTTGACACCCGCTGATGAATTCCTGGTTATGGTGAAGATGACGTTATGGCTTCCCTGAAGGCTGGGTGCAGGGTTCAAGGACGACCGCGTCGCCGGCCGCGGCTCCGAGCTCCATGCAGCCACTGTCGTGGCAGAGCGTCCATCCCCTTCCGGTCGCGCCGGAGGCTGCAAGTGAGATCCGTTGCTGGGGCGCCAGTCCCGGCTCCCAGACCCACCAGCCTTCTCGCAATACGGCGTCAGGCCCGGGCTCCATGCCCGCCCCCGATCCCTTCACGGCAGCTTCCGCGAGTTCCAGCCCCGCCGGCGTCAGCTCCCAGTGCTCCCGCCATTCCGTCTTCTCGACGGAATGTGTCCAGGACAGGGTGAAGGCGGAGATGACAAGCGCGATGGTCTTGCCGCCCGCCAGCACGCAGAGGCTCACGGTACGGCGACAGGAGGCGACGATCGCCGCGCCCGCAGCCAGTGCTGACCCACCATGATGATGCCGAGCGCCCAGCCGAGTTCGTCGGTCCAGGGAAGGGCGAGCACGACGGAGGCCCCGGCAGCGAAGGCCAGAACCCGCTCCCACATCGCCAGCGGAGCGAAGAGGAAGCCTACGACGGCAACGCCCCAGAGGGCGATGCCGAAGCAGGCCTTGACGAAGATGTAGGCCACCTCCACGGGATATCCCCAGGCCGCGGCGATCGGCCCGGCATCCTGCAGCATCAGGGCCGGCGTGTAGACCGCCATGAAGGGCACGATGAAGCCCGCTGCTGCAAGCTTGGTGGCCTGGATCGATATCTTCAATCCCGATGTCTTGGCCATCGGCGCCGCGGCAAAGCAGGCGAGCGCCACCGGCGGCGTCAGGTCGGCCATGATCCCGAAATAGAAGACGAACATGTGGGAGACGAGAAGCGGCACACCGAGTTCCAGCAGGGCAGGGCCCGCGAGGGACGAGGTGATGATGTAGTTCGGGATGGTCGGGATGCCCATGCCGAGAATGAGGCACGTGATCATCGTCAGCACCAGCGACAGGAACAGGTTGTCCTCCCCCACCCGGATGATGAAGCCGATGAAGGTCGAGGCAATGCCGGTCAGGGTCAGCGTGCCGATGACGATGCCGACGATGGCGCAGGCGATGCCGACAGGCAGCGCGTTCTTTGCCCCTTCCGCCATGGCGTCGCGGCAGATCCCGAGAGTCTCGCGGCCTCCCTTGACGAAGAAGCAGGCGGCAATGAGTGCGAGGATCACGAGCGCCAGGAAGTTTACGCCGAACTTCAGGAAGGATGCGGCAGCAAGACCCACCGCCAGCCAGAACACCAGCCGGAAGACGAAGGGGCCGATCGACGCGGCTAGCGGCATGCCGAGGATCAGCACGACCACCAGCGCCAGTCCCATCGTGCCTGCGAAGATCGGCGTGTAGCCGGCAAATAGCAGATAGACGAGGACGGCGAGCGGCAGGACCAGGGGCCAGTGTTCCCTGACTGCATGCCAGGGATTAGGCAGTTCCGCCCTGTCCATGCCGCGCAGACCGGCCTTGCCGGCTTCCAGGAACACGGTCCAGAAGCAGACCCCGAAATAGAGAATGGCAGGGATCAGGGCCGCCTTGACGATGTCCGCATAGGGCACGTTCAGCGTCTCGGCCATGATGAAGGCAACCGCGCCCATCACCGGCGGCATGATCTGTCCGCCCATGGAGGAGGTCGCCTCCACCCCGCCAGCGAAGGACGAGCGGAAGCCAAACCGCTTCATCAGGGGAATGGTGAACTGGCCGCTGGCCACAACATTGGCGACGCCGGAGCCGGAAATCGTACCCATCAGCGCCGAGGACATCACGCAGACCTGCGCGGGCCCACCGCGCCAGGTGCCGACCAGTCCAAGTGCAAAATCATTGAACAGCGCCAGCATGCCGGCGCGCTCCAGGAAGGCTGCGAAGACGACGAAGATGAAGATATAGGCCGCGGAGACATAGATGGGCGTGCCGTAGATGCCTTCGGTGCCGAAGCCGAAATGCTCGACGATCAGTTCGAAATCGTAGCCGCGATGGATGAAGGGCGGCGGAAAATACTGGCCGAAGAAGCAATAGGCGAGGAAAATGGCGGCAATGATCGTCAGCGGCAGCCCCATCAGTCGCCGCGCACCTTCGAAGACCAGCACGATCATCACCGTCGCGACGGTCAGGTCGAGCGGCGTATGGAACCCGCTGCGCAGAATGAGTTGCTCGTAGAAGACCCAGTTGTAGATGCCGGTCAGGAAGCCGAGGATCCCGAGCGACCAGAACCAGACCTTCCCGGCCTTCGTCTTAGCGACTAGGTTGCCGAAGAGCACGAAGCCCAGCAACAGAAGGAAGCCCACATGCATGGCCCTTACGACCTGGCTCGGCAGAGTGCCGTAGGCGGCGGTCCAGAGCTGGAACAGCGAGAAGGTAAAGGCGATCCAGAAGGCGATCCGGCCGGCCATGCCGCTGCCGAAGCCAGAAGGCAGGCCCTCGATTGCCTCTTCCGCACTATGCGGGGCAGGCTTGCTCTCCACTGCTGCAAGATCGCTCATTCGTTCCTCGTCACCCGAAAGCTGAAACAGAAATCCCCGCGGCTGCTTTCACAGCCACGGGGATCGATGCGTTCCTGACCTTACTGCATCAGCCCGGCTTCTTTGTAGTAGCGCTCAGCGCCGGGATGAAGCGGAACGGGCATGCCGTCGAGCGCCTTCTTCGGGTCAATTGCCTTTGCCGCAGCGTGCGATGCTGCGAGGCGGTCGAGGTTCTCGAACAGCAGTTTCGTCATCTGATAGGCGGTCTCTTCCGAAACCCCCTCATGGGTGATGAGGAAGTTGCCGACGGCTGCCGTCGGAACGTCTTCGGTCTGGCCGTCATAGGTGCCGGCGGGGATGGTCACCGCCATATAGGGGGCGCCGATCTTTTCGACATCCGCCGCCGGAACGGCAACTACGTTGATCGGCAAGGAGGTTGCGAGGTCGCGGATCGAGGCAACCCCGAGGCCGGCCGACTGCAGTGTCGCGTCGAGCTGGCGGTTCTTGATCAGTTCAACGGATTCCGCAAACGGGAGGTATTCTGTCTTGCCGAGGTCCTCATATGACATGCCTGCAGCTTCGAAGATCGCCCGGGCATTCAGCTCCGTTCCGGACTTCGGTGCGCCGACGGACAGGCTCTTGCCCTTCAGGTCGGCCAGCGACTTCACGCCCGACTCCTGGCTGGCGACGATCTGGATGTAGTTCGGATAGATCGCTGCGATACCGCGCAGCTTGTCGAGCTTGCCGGGGAACCCTGCCTCGGTGTTGCCTTCCCAGCCCATCTGGACGGAGTCACCGAGCGCGAAGCCGATCTCTCCGCGGCCGGCCTGCAGCAGGTTGAGGTTTTCGACGGATGCCTTGGTTGCTTGCACCTGTGTGCGGACGCCCTCGATCTTCTCGCCATAGATTTCCGAAAGAGCGACGCCCAGCGGATAGTAGACGCCCGAGGTGCCGCCGGTCAGTACGTTGATGAACTCCTGCGCCCTGGCTCCCGTGGATGCGAAAGTGGCGGAAACCGCCAGGGTGGCGGCGAGCACGAGGTTGATTTTGCTTGATTTCACGATTGTTCCTCCCAAAGCCATCGTCAGCAGACGCTAAACATGCGGAACTGGAAGGGGGTCGTCAATCGCTTTGTGCCCGAAGTGGGGCAAACTTCTTACAAGCTTGAACTAATGCCGTGTTCACTCGCCGTCGAGGGGTTCCACGCCCTGCGGTTTGCCTGCTCGGTCGAGGCGGATTTTCTCGATTCGGTTCTCTGCCGCGGCAAGAAGTTTCTCGCAGTGTTTCTTCAAGGCTTCGCCGCGTTCGTAGATGGCGATGGACTCGTCCAGCGCCACGTCACCCCGTTCCAGCCGCGCAACGATGCTCTCGAGCTCCGCTACGGCCTTCTCGAAGGTGTAGCCGCTGACGTCGATGGTTTCCGCGGTCTCGGTCATGTTCAGCCCTTCATCAGTCTGCAGATGTGCAGCCCGGCTGATTCCGCCAAGCCTTCCAGATCATAGCCACCCTCCAGCAGGCTGATAAGCCGGTTCCCGGCATATTTCCCCGCTAGTTCCATGAGACGCCCGGTCGCCCAGTCGAAATCGTCGCCGACGAGGTTGATCTGCGCCAGCGGGTCTCGATGATGCGCGTCAAACCCGGCCGAGATGATCAGGAAGTCGGGGCGAAAGTTCTCAAGCGCGGGTATCACGCGGCTCTTGAACGCTTCCCGGAAATGCTCACTGGCGGAATCCTTTTCCAGCGGTGCGTTGACAATATTACCCTTCGTGCCGGTCTCGTCCTTCGCGCCCGTCCACGGATAGAGCGGCATCTGATGGGTGGAGCAGAACAGCACGGATGGGTCATCCCAGAAGATGTCCTGCGTTCCGTTGCCATGATGGACGTCCCAGTCGACGATCGCCACCCGCTCCACGCCATAGGTCTTCTGTGCGTGACGTGCGGCAATCGCGGCGTTGTTGAAAAGGCAGAAGCCCATCGCTTTGGTCTTTTCGGCGTGATGGCCCGGAGGGCGCGCAGCAACGAAGACATTGTCGGCGGCACCAGTGAACACGTCATCCACGGCTGCCGTGGCCGCACCGACGCCGGTCAGCGCCGCCTCCAGGCTTCGTGGACCGACGTAGGTATCGGCCTCGATCTGGTGAACCTCGTCCTCTTCCGGGATCTCGCGCACCACCGCCCGCAGGTGCTCCTCGGGATGGGCAAGCAGCACCGCATCCTCGCTTGCCTGCGGCGCCTTCTTCCGGTCCAGCTTCTCGAAATTGGGATGCTGGAGCGCGATAGCCAGCGAACGCAGCCGGTCGGCGCGTTCCGGATGACCTTCCGGCGTCCGGTGCTCCAGGAAGATGTCGTGTTCGTAAAGGCGGGTGGACATTCGGACCCTCGTATTCCGGTTTGCCACGAGATGGCGCAGATCACGCTCCATTTCAAGCAACTGCGCAGCCGCGCTTGTTTGAGGGCAAAGAATGGGCTTACATGATCAGGTCATGCCTGGAAGGTGCCGTGGATAGACAGCCCGCAGATTTCATCGAGTTTCAGGTCCCGTTCCGGGACGTCGACATGCATGGCGAGATGTTCAAGTCGGCTTACGTCGCGAGGGCGGAGGAAGCGCTGGCCTCCTTCTGGAAGCGGCGCCCGGCGGCGGCAGACGAACTCCATTTCACGGTCGGCAAGATCACCTGCAGCTTCCACGCCGCCCTGCGCCTGCACGATCAGGTTCGGATGGATGTTCATGTCAGCAAGATTGGCGGCAAGTCTGCCGGTTTCCTGGTTCGCATGGTCCGGGACGGCGAAAGCGACGCGGCGGCCGAGGCAGAGATCCTCTGGATTGCCTGCGATCGCCAGAACAAGGAGCCCGTCGCGCTCCCAGAGGACCTGAGGGACTGGCTATACGAGTTTCTGGATTAGTCTCTCGGCGACCTGCGAGCAGAACCCCGCGCGCCCTGGTTCAGCCGCCTGAGAAAACCGTTGACTCGGTATACAATCGACATCAAGATCACCAGCAGGGCGCCGTGTTGGGAGGCATCAGCGCCCGTGAAATATCCTGATACATAAATAGTTTACACACTGCGTAGGTCTCGCTGCGCGTGGCCTATGCATGATGCCGTGATCATTCTGGGAGGAAGTCATGAAGCATCTGATATCGTCCACGGCCATGCTCATGGTCACGACGACCCTGGCATATGCACAGACCCCGGCCGTGCCTGACAACCTGGAAAAGCTGTCGAATTTCCAAAGCACCGGCACGACCGAATTCACCGTCATTGAACAGAAGGGCGAGTTCGCCGACGGGGTCAAGAAGAACCTTGAGCGCATCAAGCTGCCCGAGGGGTTCAAGATCGAGCTCTACGCCATCGTGCCCGATGCACGTCACATGGCGGTTGGACCGCAGGGGATTGTTACGTTCGTAGGGACGAGGAAGGACAAGGTCTGGGCCGTCACCGATCGCAACAAGGATCGTGTTGCCGACGAGGTGAAGGACTTCGCGCCATCGCTGCAGTTCTCGATCCCCAACGGCCCCTGCTTCTCGAAGGACGGGTTCCTCTACATCGCGGAGCAGAACCGTGTCCTGCTGTTCCCGGCTGCGGAGTTCTTCTACGAGAGCCCGGACGTCGCTGCGTTCAACCTCGTGAAGAAGGGCGAGTTGATCCCGCCGGAGCATGAGAGCTTCAACCACACGGCGCGTGTCTGCAAGATTGGTCCCGATGGCAAGATCTACATCTCGCTGGGCCAGCCGTTCAACGTTGCGCCTGCGGAGAGCCTCGATACCTTCAAGGAGCACGGTATCGGCGGCATCATCCGCATGAACACCGACGGGACCGGACGGGAGGTCTATACCTACGGCATCCGCAATTCCGTAGGGCATGACTTCCATCCGGTGACGGGTGAACTCTGGTTCACCGATAACCAGGTGGACGGCATGGGCGATGACATCCCCCCGGGCGAGATCAACCGGCAGACGGAAGCCGGCCAGAACTTCGGCCATCCGTGGTATGGTGGCGGCTCCATCCGCACTACGGAATATGAAGGGCAGGAGGTCCCGGTCGAGGTTGTGATGCCGGCCGTCGAAATGGACGCGCATGCCGCAGACCTGGGGATGACATTCTACACCGGCAACATGTTCCCGGCGCGGTACAAGAACGCGATCTTCTCCGCACAGCACGGATCCTGGAACCGTACGACCCCGATCGGCGCCCGCGTGATGGTCACCTTCATCGATGAGGAAGGAAAGGCCACGAGCGAGGTCTTCGCGGAAGGCTGGATCGACGAGAACGGCGAGTATCTCGGTCGTCCGGTTGACGTCGCGCAGTTGCGCGATGGCTCTCTGCTGGTCTCCGATGACCTCGCCGGCGCCCTCTACCGCATCTCCTATGAGGGCAATTGATGCGAAGCGTGATGCTGGCATTCCTGGGTGGGGTTCTCCTCACCCAGGGCACGGTAGCCGGGGCGCAGGAACTCGCGGGCGATGTCGAAGCGGGTCGGAAGAAAGCCGGGATGTGCCGCACCTGCCACGGGATTGACGGGGTGGGCCGCATTCCGATCGCCCCCCATATCGGCGGCGAGAGTGCCGCATACCTGTCGCGGCAGCTTGCGGCCTTCCGCGACGGTACCCGCACCCACGAGATGATGTCCGTCGTGGCGAAGGGGCTTGATGATCAGGCGATCGCGGATCTTGCGGCCTGGTATTCGGCCCAGCAAGCGAGCGCGTCGCTGCCTTCGGACAAGAATGAAGACATGGCGCCCGCGGCCTGTGTCTCCTGTCATGGAGCGGATGGACTGGCGACCATCGACGATGCTCCGAATCTTGCCGGGGAGAATGCGATCTACATCGACACGCAGTTGAAGGCTTTCCGCAGCGGCAAGCGCAAGCACGAGATCATGTCGGAGATCGCTGCGGGCCTGAGCGACGCAGAAATCAGGGCCGTCGCCGACTGGTATGCCGGAACGAAGCTCGAGGTCGTTCCGGTAAAGTGAGGTGGGCGCAGGCGGATCGGATTATCGCCCACCTCATTCGATCAGGCTCTGGCCGGCAGCAGCGGATATCCGGCCATGACCGCGCGGCCGGCAAGCGCGGCCACGACTGCCTTCACGACATCGCCCGGGATGAAGGCCATGGATCCGAGGAAGGCCTTGGTAAAGCCCAGGCCGGAAACAAGTGCCAGATAGCTTATGCCGAAGACGTAGAGCACGACGACGCCGCCCGCCACGGCGGCTGCGAAGAAGCCGGCTGTCTGCAGCATGGCGCTCTGCGAACTGCGGACGAACCGTTCCGACAGATAGCCGGTTACGAAGGCAGCGAACACCCAGCCGATCAGGAAGCCGGTTGTCGGCGCAGCGAAGACGGCAAGACCACCGCGTCCACCCGAGAGTACCGGCAGGCCGATGGCGGCAAGCAGCAGGACCAGCAGCACGGCGATGGTCCCGCGGCGCGCCCCCAGGATTACGCCGGAAAGCATCACGCCCATCGATTGTGCGGTGATCGGCACTGGGATGAAACCGAGCATGATTGGCGGCAAGAGGCCAAGCGCTACGATGATGGCGGCGAAGAGGGCTGCGAGAACGAGATCGCGACTGCTCATATGGAAGCTCCTAGGAATCGGTGGAGTGCTTGTGCCCGCGGATGCCGCGAGCGTCAATGGCGGCAGCGATCTCATCCGCGGCCTTCAGGGTCTGGATCGTCAGCGGCGCAAGGACTGTGGTTGGGCGCAGCTTCAGCCCGCGAGCTCGATGCGCCTGCTTCAGGAGGTCATAGCGAGACAGGACCTCCGGTACGAAGCGGATGACGAGGCCGACCGCAAGCCCGATGTCGTCGGCCCGCACGAAGCCAAGCCGCTCCAGCGGTCGCGCCGCCCGGCTAACCACGTCGATGAAGGCACCCACCGGCGTTGTCGCGGTGACAGCGGCGGCAACCAGCATCAGCGTGGTGAGCCGCAGCAGCGCCACCATGCCCTCTTCCACCGAACCCAGAAGGACGGTCGCCAGCGCCACGACGACGATCGTCAGCAGGATTGGTCGCAGGCGGATCCAGCCGGCTCTGACGCCGATGCCGGTGGAGGCATAAAGGACAAACCCAGCGAGCGCTGAAGCTCCGAGGATAAGCGGCGAGCGCGTCAGGAACACCGCCAGGCTCACCACGAGCACGAGGATGAGTTTTGGTCCCGCGGAAAGCTGATGGAGCAGGCTTCTGCCCTGGATGTAGAGGGAATTCATGCCCCGGCGATCTCGCGGTAGCGCCGGATCGCGTCCGCCGGCAGCCCGTCCATCAGGATCTGGCCTTCGTGGAAGAGCAGGACGCGATCGAATGTTTCGACGAGTTCCAGATCATGGCTGATGACGACCACATCCTCCTCCAGCCGGTCGATTGTTTTCTGGACGAGGAGACGATTGCGCAGGTCGAGCTGGTTGGTCGGTTCGTCGAGGATCACTAGCGCCGGCTCGGTCACCAGGACCGATGCGAGCGCCGCAAGCTGAAGCTCGCCGCCGGAAAGTTCGTGCACCCGCCGGTCTGCCAGAGGCTCGATGCCGAAGCGGGCGAGCACGCCGTCGACCTTTGCTTTCACCTCGGTTCGCGTCAGCTTTTGGGCACGAAGTCCAAGTTCGACGTCCTCTCGCAGGATTGGCAGGATGATCTGGTTCTGGGGGTTCTGGAAGATGAAGCCGACCTGGCTGCGCACGCCTTCGCCATCTTGCGCTGTGTCCAAACCGTTGACGGACACGCGCCCATGGCTCGGCTGGACGAGCCCATTGATCATCCTGGCGAAGGTGGTCTTTCCCGAGCCATTGAGGCCGATGATCCCGATTCGCCTTTCCGTCAGGGAAACCGAGATCGGCCGCACTGCCATGCGGCCGTCGAAGCTCGCTCCTGCCTGGAGAAATCTGACGTCCAACTTGCGTCCTCTCGACTGTGGAGGGCTCCCTATAGACCGGATGCCGGGGCAGGGGAATGCAAAACATAAGGTGAACATTGAAGTGCGCCGATGATCGCCCTAATGTTGCGGACATGGCGATTCTTATCCCGAACGAGCAGGCGCGGCGGATCTTTCTTGAGCGGCAGGGCCTCTCCCTGCCCCCCTCCCGCAGCCTCGACAAGGCCGGACTGTTGAGCCTGATCGACAAGCTCGGCTTCGTGCAGATCGATAGTATCGCGACAGTCGAACGCGCCCATCACATGATCCTGTTCTCGCGCAACCAGACCTACCGGCGCGAGCACCTGCAGAATCTGCTGGAGAAGGACGGTGAGCTTTTCGAGCACTGGACGCACGATGCCTCGGTCATCCCGTCTGCTTTCTTCCGCTACTGGAAGCATCGCTTTGTACGCCGCGAAGCGGTGATCGGGGAGCGATGGAGAAAATGGCAGGGCGAGGATTACGACAGCGCCTTCGAGGAGACCTACCGGCGGATCGTCGAGGGTGGCCCTATCATGGCCCGGGAGATGAAGGCGGATGAGCACAAGTCCGGCGGATGGTGGAACTGGCATCCCAACAAGACGGCGCTCGAGTACTACTGGCACACGGGCAAGCTCGCCATCGCCGGGCGGGTGAATTTCCAGAAGGTCTATGACCTCACGGAAAGGGTGCTACCGGCGCATCATCACGAACCGGAGGTCAGCCACGAGGAATTCGTCGATTGGGCCTGCCGCAGCGCGCTCAAGCGGCTGGGATTTGCGACGTCCGGCGAGATCGCCGCGTTCTGGGCCCTCGTCACGCCGCAGGAGGCAAAGGACTGGGTCGACGCCCATCGCGACGAGTTGACGGAGGTGGTGATCGAAAGCGCCAATGGCAGCAGGCCGCGGGCAGCCCATGCCTTCCAGGATTTTCCCACTTCGCTGGATAATATTTCCGAGCCTCCGGGGCGCATCCGCGTCCTCAGTCCGTTCGACCCCCTGCTGCGCGACCGCAACCGGGCCGAACGACTGTTCAATTTCAGCTACCGGATCGAGATATTCGTGCCCGAGCCGAAGCGCCAATATGGCTACTACGTATTTCCGCTGATCGAGGGCGACCGGATGATCGGCCGCATCGACATGAAGGCGGATCGCAAGGCGGGATCTCTGGATGTCAGGCGTCTCTGGCTCGAGCCGGGCGTTCGCGCCTCGAACGGCAGGCTGGAAAAACTGGAAGCAGAGCTGTTACGCGTCGCGCGTTTCACCGGCGTGGAGCGCGTCAACTACCTGGCGGGTTGGCAGCCCTGAGGAAAGACATACATTGGACACTCTACATCAAATGATGTATATAGGAGCCATCATCTGAACGAGAGAGCGAGCGCATGGCAACAGCATTGGAACTTGTCTCACCGCAGAGCACCCGCCGACGCCAGACATTCGCATCGGAAGAGGACCGGGTCCGGCTGTCTGCCACCGCGCTCAAGGCTTTCGTACGTCTTGTGGAGGAATGGGATCTCACAGGGGCGCAGGCGGCTGCTCTTCTCGGCGTGTCAGTGAGCACCTGGGATCGGCTGAAGCCGGGAAGCGAGCGCAGGACGCTGAGCCAGGACCAGATGACGCGCATCTCCGTCCTGACCGGCATCTACAAGGGCCTGCATCTGCTGTTTGCCGACCGCATGGCCGACCGCTGGCCTTCTCTCCAAAACTCGGGGCCTCTGTTCAATGGCCAGACGCCGGTTGCCGCGATGATCGAAGGCGGTATCCCGCTCTTGCTGGACGTTCGGCGCTACATCGACGCAGTGCGTGGGGGACTGTGACCGGTGACGGATGACGTACCGGTCATCACCACGGCCTATTCGAGGACTGTTCGGCTGGTCACCACGGCAAGGCTGAGGGAGTCGGTGCTGGCGTCCCTGGTCGACGATGCCGACGAACTCGCGCAATTGGCCGAAATCGAAGGCGCCACCAGCAGCCGTAGCGTGGCCGAGACGACCGGCATTTCCGGCCTCGACGCGAATGAACTCGTCTACGACGTGCCTCATGCGCACTTCATCAATGCGAGTTTCGCCTATGCGAAGCCTCGCGAGCCCAATCGCTTCAACGGGGAAAATCGCGGTGCCTGGTATGCGGCACTCGAGGTCGAGACGTGCCTCGCCGAAATAACCTTCCACATGACCGAGTTCCTTGGCCGGACCGGTCATTTCGAAGCGACGGTCGAGTATGCTGAAATGTTCTGCAGCCTCTCCGGCGACTTCCTCGATCTGAGGCCGCTACCCAGTCACCCGGCGCTCCACCCGGACAAGGCGATCGGCTATCCCGAAGGCAATGCGCTTGCCGCCCAGGCTCGGGTACAAGGGCTGAACGGGATCATGTACCCGTCCGTCCGCCATTCCGGCGGCACATGTTTCGCAGTGCTTCGACCGGCTGCGGTTCAATCCGTCCGCCAGGGGGATGTCTACAGGTTGGTCTGGAGCGGGGACGCGTCTCCGACCGTCGAGGGGCCGATCAGCGCCTAGCCGCCACGACTGTGGCGGCCGATGCCAGCCTTAGCAGATCACCGTCTCAGCGATCCGGATGCCGAAACCTTCCAGCCCGACATAGTGCCGCTCGCTGCGGGTCAGAAGCTTGATGGATGTAATGCCGAGGTCCTTGAGGATCTGCGCGCCGAGGCCGATTTCTAGCCATTCGCTCTCGCGCGCCTGGGCCTGCTCATGCGCTTCCTGATCGTGGCGATACTTGCGCCCGTGATCCTTCTGGCCGACGCCGACGGAACCTTCGCGCAGATAGATGATCACCCCGCGGCCCTCGGTGGCGATCCTCTCCATGTAGGTATCAACCGCCCGCTGGGCGCCGAAGACATCGGCTGCCACGTTCTCGAGATGCAGCCTGACCGGGATGTCCACGCCGTCGCGTATGTCCCCGAAGACGATCGCGACGTGCTGCATCGGGTCCCAGGGCAGGGAATAGGCATGGCCCTTCGCCTTCCCGAAGCGGGTCTCCACATCGAAGCTCGACTGCAACTCGATCAGCGTTTCCTTGCGCTGCCGGTAGGCAATCAGGTCGGCCACGGAGACCTGCTTCAGGCCGTGCTTCTCGGCGAAGGCCGCGACCTGGGCGCCACGCGTCACGGTGCCGTCGTCATTGACGAGCTCGCAGATGACGCCAATCGGCGGAAGGCCCGCGAGCTTGCAGAGATCGACGGCAGCTTCCGTATGACCGGACCGCATCAACACGCCGCCTTCGCGCGCGACCAGCGGGAATATATGGCCGGGGCGGACGAAGTCCGAAGGGCCAACGTTGGGGTTGGCGAGGTTGCGGACCGTCAGCGTCCGGTCTTCGGCCGAAATCCCGGTCGTGGTGCCGTGCTTGAAGTCGACCGTTACGGTGAAGGCGGTGGTATGCGCGCTGTCGTTTTCCGCCACCATGGCATTGAGGTTTAGGCGCTTGGCCTCCTCGCGCGGCATGGGCGCGCAGACGATGCCGGATGTGTGGCGAACGATGAAGGCCATTTTCTCGGCCGTGCAGTGGACGGCGGCGACGATCAGGTCGCCTTCGTTCTCGCGGTCGTCGTCATCCGTCACGACGACGATTTCGCCGGCTTCGAAGGCACGGATAGCGTCCACGACGCGTTTCTGGTCATAGGCCATGAAGAAGGTCCTTATCGCTGCCGCCCGGTCTGCGCCCGGTCGCGGAGGTAGTGGTCGGCGATGGCGCAGGCTACCATGGCCTCGCCGATCGGTACGGCGCGGATGCCGACGCATGGATCATGCCGGCCCTTGGTGCGGACATCGACATTGTTTCCGTCGGCATCGATCGACTGCCGTTCCGTGAGTATGGAGGAAGTCGGCTTGATGGCGAAGCGCGCCACCACCGGCTGGCCGCTGGAAATCCCGCCCAGAATGCCGCCTGCATGGTTGGAGAGAAACAGCGGCTTGCCGTCATTGCCCATGCGCATTTCGTCGGCATTCTCCTCGCCGGAAAGTTCGGCGGTCGCAAAGCCATCACCGATCTCGACGCCCTTCACCGCATTGATCGACATGAGCAGCGAGGCGATGTCCTGGTCGAGCTTGCCGTAGATCGGCGCGCCCAGT
This sequence comes from Pseudorhizobium halotolerans, assembly GCF_902153235.2. Taxonomy (NCBI): domain Bacteria; kingdom Pseudomonadati; phylum Pseudomonadota; class Alphaproteobacteria; order Hyphomicrobiales; family Rhizobiaceae; genus Pseudorhizobium; species Pseudorhizobium halotolerans. Next base: position 406,958 of record NZ_CABFWE030000016.1, read on the forward strand.
CCGGCCGGGACGTTCTCGGCCACGACCTCGACGACTGCGCCGATCGACGAGCCCGCCTTCCGAATAGAGTCGAGATACTCTTCCCAGACCGGCACCGTCTCGGGGTCCGGGCAGAAGAACGGGTTCTGGTCGACCTGCGCCCAATCCCAGTTGGCACGGTTGATCTTGTGCTTGCCGATCTGCACCAGCGCTCCGCGGACCACGAGGTCTGGCACCACCTTGCGTGCCACGGCCCCAGCGGCCACGCGCGCTGCCGTCTCGCGGGCGGAGGAGCGTCCGCCGCCGCGATAGTCGCGGATGCCGTATTTTACGTCATAGGTGTAGTCGGCATGTCCCGGGCGATAGCGTCGCGCGATCTCGCCGTAGTCCTTCGAGCGCTGGTCGGTGTTCTCGATCAGCATGGAGATCGGGGTGCCGGTCGTGACCATCGTCTCGCCGTCCTCGGCTAGCATCACGCCTGACAGCACCTTGACGATATCGTCCTCGCGTCGCTGCGTCACGAACCGGGATTGTCCCGGCTTGCGCTTGTCCATCCAGCCCTGGATTTCGGCAAGCGTCAGGCGGATGCCAGGAGGGCAGCCATCGACGACACAGCCGAGCGCGGGGCCGTGGCTCTCGCCCCAGGTGGTAACTCGGAAAAGATGGCCAAATGTGTTGTGAGACATTGTGGATCGCCTGTGAAGAACGGGCCGTTGCCGGTTCCGACGGGGCTGTCTTAGGGAAAACGGCGCCGGGCGACAAGCGTTTCTTGTCAGGCTGCGGCACGCGCCCAACGGAGGATCGCCGACTCGGTGAACTCGGCGAACGACAGGGGTCTGGCAAAGGCGTAGCCCTGCAGCAGGTCGCATCCCAGTTCCCGCAGCATGGCGGCGTGCTGCATGCTTTCGACCCCCTCTGCCACGGTCTCGACGCCGAGCGAGCGGGCGATGTCGATGATCGAGCGGACAAGCGCCCGTTCCTGCGGCGAGTGCAGGATCGGCATGACCAGTTGGCGGTCGATCTTCAGGCGTTGCGGCTTGAGCTTAAGCACGCCGACGATGGAGGTATGGCCAGTGCCGAAATCGTCGATCTCTATATCGATGCCGAGGCCGCTTATCTGCTCGAGATTGCGCGCGACGACATCCTCATGTTCGTCCAGGAAGATAGATTCGACGAGCTCGAACGCGATCTGGCCGGGTCTGATATCCAGCAGCTTCAGGCCTTCGATCAGCTTTTCGTCATGCAGGCGACGGGACGATACATTGACCGACACGCGCGGCACGCTCACGCCAAGTTCCGCCCAGCGTTTGAGGTCCTTCAACACCGTTTCCAGAACGATCTGGTCAATGGTTGCGGCGACATTCAATTCCTCGGCAATCCGCAAGAAGCGGTCTGGGGTGAGGATGCCGAGATGGGGATGGTTCCAGCGGACGAGCGCCTCGACCCCCGCAAGCTGACTGGTGCGCGCATCGAACTGGGGTTGGTAGCGTGTCGTGAACTCATGGTTCTCGAGGCCCGCCAGCAGTTCGTCGGCCGTGCGCTTGTGGCCGACGATTTCGGCCTGCAGGTTCTGGGTAAAGAACTCGTAGCGGTTCCTGCCCATGGCCTTGGCCCGGTAGAGGGCAATGTCGGCATTCACGAGGACGCGGCGCGCATCGATGTTGACACCACTTGCCTGCGCGATGCCGATTGAGACGCCGCCGCGGCATGCAAAACCCTCGAAGTCGATCGGCTGGCGAAGCTCGCCGATGATGCGGGTCGCAAGCTGCGCGACGCGATCATGGCCGTTCTCATCGCGAATGAGGATGACGAATTCATCACCGCCGATGCGGGCGACGATGTCGTTCTCGCGAATATTGCGTGACAGCACTTCGGAGGCATGCACCAGCATCGCGTCTCCGGCCGCGTGTCCAAGCGTATCGTTGATCTGCTTGAAGCGGTCGAGATCCAGGTGGAGGATCGTGAGCTTCTGTCGTTCGGCTCGGCTCTGGCGCGACAGGAGATCCAGTTCCGCGTCCAGCTTGCGCCGGTTCCCTAGACCCGTCAGGGGGTCGTGCAACGCGTTGTGTTCGATGCGGCTCTTGGCGAATTCGAGTTCGATGTTCTTGGCATCAGACTCGGCCTTGGCAGCCTTCAATTGGGCCGTCAGAACGGCGTCTTCTGTTACGTCGAAGGCAATGCCAACGACCTTGCGGCGCCCGTTTCGATCGACCTGAAGCTGCCCGACGGAACGGATATAACGGACATCGCCCTCGCCCTGCGGAACGCGCACGACGAGCGTCTCCTTGATGCCGGAAGTCTGGAACTGATAGGAGACCGTCTTCGCCATCTCCCGGTCGTCGGGGTGCACGAGCTTGGACCATTCGTGGTGCGAGACGATCCCGTCCGTGTAGGGGATGCCGTAGAGCTGGCACATGCGCTCGTCCCATCGCTCCGTCCGTGTTTCCAGATCGACCTCCCAGATGCCGCAGTTGTACGAGGCGAGAGCGAGATCGAGCTTGTTCGAAAGTTCCTCGAGCTCCTGCTCGCGCTTGGAGAGCTCGTCGAGCGCCAGCTCCAGTTCGGCGTTCTTGATGTCGCTGACCGCCTTGGCGTCGCGCAGCATCTGCGCCATCAGCATGTCGGCCGTCACGTCCCAGACAATGCCCGTGCTGCGGAGACTTCCATCCGGATTGCGGTAACTTGCGCCGGCGGATCTGAGGTAGCGGACCGCCCCGTCCTCCGTCCTGACGCGATAAGTTTCTGTGCATGCAGTCTTGGCGCAGATGCAGTTGAAGAAGTGTGCTTCCGCCGCTTCCAAGTCCTCGGGATAGATCGCGCCGTGCCAGTCATCCAGCCTGTTGCGCACCCCATCTTGTTCGCAGCCATGCAGAGCAGCAGAACGGTCGTCCCAGAACAGGTGATGCCCGTTGTCGGTCACCTCCCAGATCCCGATATTGGACGCTTCCATGGCGAGGTTGAAACGCTGTGACAGTTCCAGAAGGTTCGCCTCGCGGGCCTTCAACGCGGTGATGTTGCGGTTGCGTTCGCCGATGAGGACACTCGCCAGCAGGATCGGGAGCATCACGCCGAGGCCGCCGAAGACCAGGGAGAAGCGGTATTCGGCTTGGTCTGGTGCGGTCACGTCCCACCCGGTCGATGGCGCAACGACGACCTGCCAGACGGCCGTCGCCAGCGGTATCTGCCATTCGAGCGGCTGAAGATCGCTGACGTTCGCTTGTCCGACGAAGGGGATCTGCACGCGGCTGTCGCGGATGGCTATCTCCAGTCCGGGAGCATTCGTCAGGCGTGCTGCATCGAGATCCGGGACGAACTCAATGCCGGATGCTGCCATCAAAGCGATCTTGTCGATCAGCAATGCTACGCTGATGGGCCGCTCCGCGCTTGCCGGGGCTTCGATGGGAGAGACGATGATGAGGAACGGGCTGTCAGGTTTCGACATGATCGCCGATGCCCGCATGGCCACCTGCTTCCGCACCGCGACAGCAAGCCTATCTCCATCGAGAGGTGACCGGCTGAGGAATGTGTCAAGGCCGTTTTCCGATGCGACCGCGATCGCCGCTACACTGGGATTCCGCTGCAGTTCGTGTTCCGCAAGCGCCTGGAAGAGCTCCTCCGACCCGAACGCTTGCGATTGATGCGCGAGAGCCAGCCGCCCGGTCGCCGCTACTTCGTCATCGATTTCCGATTTGATGCGCAGGGAAACGAACATGATCGCTCGCTCCGCGCGTTCGCGCAATTCTTCCTGATATTGTCGCCGGTGTCGCTCATCGAGCGATACGGCCAGGAGCAGGACCAGGCCGGCAACCGCCACGGTTGCTACTGCAAGAACCGGAGTCCTTCCGACGATTGGCCGCAGATGCGCGCGCAGCATTCCCCAGGCAGTCAAACTCGCCCCTTTTTATCTCACCTGACAAGCGACGGTTTTACATGGTCCGGGTTAATGGCTGATTGCGCCGTCCAGGAGCCTCATGCGCCGGGAGAGACAACATCCCCGCGTTAACGGAGGTCTGCGCTTAGAGGCTTGATCGGAATTAACAATCAGGTCACTACTTGCACGGAAAAAGTCATGACCGCGGGCGAATTTCGCCACAATCCGGAGACTATCTTGCGCCTCTATCAAGCCTGTCTGATTTGCCTGAAAGTCCCCGCCATGCGCTTCCTGATTGCTGCCCTGCTCGGAACTGCCAGTCTCCTCTCGCCGCTGAGCGGCTTCGCACAAAGTTCGGACGTGGAAGCCACCATCCAGTCGGTGGATCTCAACGACCTGACGCTGACACTGGATGACGGAAAGACCTACAAGGTTCCGGAGGAGTTCAATTTCGAGGGCTTGGAGTCCGGCGTGAAGGTGCTGGTCTTCTACACCGAAGTCGATGGCAGCCGCGTGGTGGATGATCTGGAGATCGTCCAGTAGGTCAGTGCCAGCCGAGGCTGCCTGAATCCAGGTCGACTTTCAGGATCTTGTCCTGTGGGACGTTCATCTTGGCCGCTTCCTCTTCGGTGGTATCTGCCACCAATCGGAAGATGGATCTTACGACGCCGCCGTGCGTGACGCAGATCGTCGGCCGGTCCAGTGATTTCAGCCAGGCCCCGACCCGCCAGGAGAGGATTTCGTAGCTCTCGGCATCCCTGCCCGGCGGAATGAAGTTCCACTTTTGCGCATCTCTCGCCAGCAGTCGTTCCGGTGCGAAATCGTGCACCTCTGCCAGCGTATGGCCTTCCCAATCCCCGAAGGAAAGTTCGAGCAGTCGCTCGTCCGTACGGTAGGCCGATGGGTCGAGCCCCATTGCGGTACGCAGCCGCTCCATGGTCTCCCGTGTACGGGAAAGAGGGCTGGCAACGAAATCGTAGGAGGACGGATCTCCGATCATCTCCAGGAGAACCCGCCCGTTGCGGGTCGCCTGAGAACGACCGCGCTCGTTGAGCGCAATGTCCTTTTGTCCCTGGAGGCGCCCTTCGGCATTCCAGTCCGTCTGGCCGTGGCGGACCATGTAGATGAGCACGGCCTTCGTCCCTGGCGTCAATCCTTGATGACGGAGATGTCCGGAGCATCGACGGCTTTCATGCCGACGACATGATAACCGCTGTCGGCATGGTGGACTTCGCCAGTAACCGAGCGCGACAGGTCGGACAGCAGGTAAAGGCCGACATCGCCCACTTCCTCGATGGTGACCGTGCGACGCAACGGGGCGTTGTACTCGTTCCACTTCAAGATGTAGCGGAAGTCGCCGATCCCGGAGGCAGCAAGCGTCTTGATCGGGCCGGCGGAAATGGCATTGACGCGGATATTCTTGGGGCCGAGATCCACCGCCAGATACTTCACGCTCGCCTCCAGTGCCGCCTTCGCCACGCCCATGACGTTGTAGTTCGGCATGACCTTCTCGGCGCCGTAATAGGTCAGGGTCAGCATCGAGCCACCGTCTGACATCAACTTCTCGGCGCGTCGCGCCACCGATGTGAACGAATAGACGGAAATCCGCATCGTCTTGTCGAAATTGTCGGCCGTGGTGTCGACGTAGCGCCCAGTCAGTTCATCCTTGTCGGAAAAGCCGATGGCGTGAACGAGGAAATCGATCTTCCCCCACAGCTTTTCGATCTCCGCAAATGCGGCATCGATGCTTGCCTCGTCGCCGACATCACAGTCGCCGGCAACCACGGCGCCGATCTCTGCGGCAAGCGGTTGGACCCGCTTGCGAAGGGCATCACCCTGGTAGGTAAGAGCGACTTCGCCCCCTTGTGCGTGGATGGCCTTGGCAATGCCCCAAGCGATCGAGCGGTTGTTGGCGACGCCCATAATGACGCCGCGCTTGCCTGCCATGAGGCCTGAAGCCTGAACCATGCTGTGTCCCCTGAGACCAAAGTCGAAACCTGAAAAAGTCAGGCCTGCCTATGGCATAGGCGGTTCAACCGTTCAAGTTGACTTGGATCATCTCATGTAGCCACTCGTAACAAAGAGTGCATGGCGAGGGGATGGGGCCAGCCAGGATCAGACGTAGAGGCCCTCGCGCATGTGCCGCATGAGGTCCGTCACTTTCGCGTCGGGTTTTTCCCACAGCATCACCCGCAGTTCGACCACAAGCTTGCCGCGATTGCCATCACCATCGGGGAGCCCGAGTTCGTCCAGTTCGATGGCCCGATCCGACCCTGACCATGGTGGGACCGTGATCTGTCTGGGTCCCTCCGGTGTGTCGACCTGGGTTTCGGTTCCGAGCACGGCGTCCTCGAGCGAAATCGGCATGATGGTGTGGATATCGTATCCCTCGACCCGGAACTTTGCGTCTGACACCAGTTTGAGGGTCACGAGCAGGTCGCCGCGCAGCATGCCCGGTACCTTCAGTCCCTGGCCCTTCAGGCGCGCAACATGGCCGGCGGTCATGCCGGGCTCCAGCCGGAAGTGAACCTCGCGATCCTCCGGCAGCTTGATCGCCACCCAGCTCTGCTTCAGAAGTTCTTCGAGCGAAACATGCGCTTCGACGGCATGATCCGGCGCCTTTTCCGGCGGAGCATTTACCCCGCGAATGCGGCGGACGAGTGACGCAATGAGATCAACCGCCTGCACGGGCAGCGGCCGCGGCTCCGGCGCGATATTGCCGCCTTCCGACGGATTTTTGTCCGTTCCGGCAGCTGAACCCGAGGAGAAAGATGAAGGTTGGGACTGAGCCCTTCCGCTTGCCTCGCTGTCCTGCCTCGTCCGGCCTTCGTCGGCGCTCGCACCTGCATCCTTCGCGGCGCCAAATATCCGTTCGACCATGTCTTCGGCAGCTTCCGTGTCGGGCGCTGCCGCCTTGGCATTCGCCTGTGCCTGCGCGCGCTGGGCATTGGCCCGTGCGAGCTCCTCCATGACCTTCTCGGCATTTGCCTTGGCCGCCTTGGCGCGCTCGGCAGCTTCGCGTGCAGCCTGGCGCTGCTGCAGGATCGTTTGGTGGGCGTCGACGGCGCGGTCGTAGCGCTTGCGGCGCTCAGGGTCCTTCAGAACCTCATAGGCCCGGCCGACTTCTGCGAAGCGGCTCGAAGCGCCGGGGTCGCTTTGATTGTGGTCGGGATGGACGGATTTGGCCTTCGAGCGCCAGGCAGCCTTGATCTCGTCTGCATCGGCATTTCGTTGCACACCAAGAACAGAGTACGGATCACGCATGAAAATGACCACCGGTTCAAAGAATGGCGTAACCCACGATGCGTGGCCCCGCCTGTTATAACGACGACAACGTTCACGGAGTCGACCGGTTCCTTTCCCGGTGTCTCCGCGGCACTGAAGGTTATCAGGACAATTGTGAATCAGTGGTTACGCGTGCCGTGCAGGGTGCCGGACGGTTAAAATTCTACTGACGATCGAAAGCAGTCAGCAACCAGTCGCCCCGACCGGTCATGCATGCCTGGCCGGAGAACATCGCTATTCCCTCGTAGGAATGACGGGTGGTCTTGAAGTCGCGACAGACCCGGCCTGCATTTCGCGCTTCCTTGATGGTCGATACCACGCCTGCGCTGCCGGTGGCCGTGTTTGCCCAGGGTAGGGGCGTATCGCCGACCTTGGCAAGATCGGCCGATGTCACGGCGTTGCGGACGGTCGCCTCGTCCGACTGGACGTCTTCTGATCCGCTGCGTGGCACGGTTCCCGTCGAGATCGAGCGGTCGACCTTCGATGCGCTGCCGAGCAGGTCGAGACTGCTGGTACATGAGGTCAAGGAAAGCGCGATCGATATCAGGGCGAACGCATGCGTACTTGTTCGGACCAGCCACTTTGAGCGCTTGTTCGACTTTGCTATCAGTACCACCTTGCGTCCTGTCCGGGCTGAGTCACGGGCAAATTCACCAGTCGGGAGTGTTTTAGTCAATATGTCTGAGAGTGGGTTAACAACGAGTGACTTCACCGAAGAACACGAGCCCTTTGCCCTGTTCGGAAAATGGCTGAAGGAAGCGGAGACATCCGAGCTGAATGATCCGACGGCCGTGGCGCTCGCCACGGTGGACGACCTTGGCATGCCCAACGTGCGTATGGTCCTGCTGAAGGGATATGACGAGCAGGGCTTCGTCTTCTACACCAACTTCGAAAGCCAGAAAGGCCGGGAAATCCTTGGCCAGAGGAAGGCGGCAATGTGCTTCCATTGGAAGTCCCTGCGTCGGCAGGTGAGGCTGAGGGGCGAGGTCGAGGTGGTGACCGACGCCGAGGCCGACGCCTACTACGCGACCCGTCCCCGCGGCAGCCGGATCGGGGCCTGGGCGTCGAAACAGTCCCGGCCTCTCGAAGGTCGGTTCGCGCTGGAAAAGGCCGTGGCTGAGTTCACGGCGCGATATGCGATCGGGGAGATCCCGCGCCCGGCGCACTGGTCCGGCTTCCGTATCAAGCCCGTTTCCATCGAATTCTGGCACGACCGCCCCTTCCGCCTGCATGACCGGATCGAATTCCGGCGTCCCTCTCCCGAAGGCGCTTGGGAAAAGGTCAGGATGTATCCCTGATCCTAACGCATCAGCTTGAAGGGGATGCCGGAAGCCAGCGCCGAAACGTAGCGGGGACGCTGGAAGTGCCCGTTCAGGGAAATCCGGGGCAGGGCGCTCAGCCGACCTGCTGAGCTTTCGTCGATCGTCCCGGGCTGCGTGGTGACCGCTACCTCGAAGCCGACCTCCCGTGCTATCTCCGTGTCCCGCTCAGTCACGGCAGCTGGAAATCCATAAGGATAGGCGAAGGCACGGGGGCGCTTGCCCGCGAGCGTCTCGAGCCAGTCCGCCGATTGCTCCAGCTCGCGGCCCGCCTCGGCCGTCGGAAGCCGGGCGACGTTGCGATGGCTGAGTGTGTGGGCGCCCGGGGACGCTAGGGGATGCGACGCGATCTGTCGAAGTTCGTCGCAACTCATGACGAGATCACCGGTGATCTTCAACGGATCGATCCCATGCTCGCGCGCAAGCCCATCGATCCGGGCAACCGCGACGTCCTCGGGCTCGGTCTCGACGAAGCGTGCGAAGCGATCGAACGCCTGCAGTTTCTGCGGCTCCGTGGAAAGGTTGAGGCTCTCTTCGCCTTGGCCGAAATCAAACCGAAGTGTGTCGTTGCAAGTGAGAAGACGTCCGAGCGTCTCCCACCAGAGCGTATGGGTGCGCTCGCAAAAGCCGCGGGTGAAGAAAATCGTGAAGGGAACGCCATGCCGCTCGAAGACCGGCAATGCGTGCTCCGCATTGTTGCGATAGCCGTCGTCCAGCGTAAAGACTGCGAACGGCTGTGTGCCAGGCGACCGCAGCCGCGCAGGAACCTCATCCAGCGGAATGAAGTCATACCCATCCTCTCGGAGCTGCGCGATCGCCTGATCGAGGAATTCGGGGGTGACTTCCAGATGCCTGTTGGCGGCAAAGGACGAGGCGTCTGCCGGGCGGACGTGGTGCAGCGTGAAAATTGCACCACGGCCCCTGGCCCGCCCGATGGCTCCGGCCCGTGAGAGCAGCGCCGCTGCCTCGAGTGCGCCGGCAATAGCCAATCGCTTGCCTCGTCGCTTCAGCAGCGCCTTCAACCGCATATTCATAGATATGGACCCGCCCCGTTGCCCCACCTGCCGGAGAAGTTAGACGGGATTGTCTTAATCGTTACTGAACCCGTTATCGGGCATCGGCCGCTCGTATCGGACCGAAAAGCCGATCACGTCTGAGTAGAAGGCGCGGCTCGTTCGCCAATCCGAGACGGCGAGTTCCGGAACCAGGGCGTTTGCCGCCAACGCTCTAAGTCCGCGTGCCGCCGACCGTGACCTGGTCCATGCGGAGATGCGGCTGGCCGACGCCCACGGGTACCCATTGCCCCGCCTTGCCGCAATTGCCGATGCCGGTGTCGAGCTTGCTATCGTTGCCGACCATCGAAACGCGCTTCATGGCCTCTGGCCCGTTGCCGATCAGCATGGCGCCCTTGATGGCCGGGCCGATCCTGCCGTTCTCGATCATGTAGGCCTCGGTGCACCCGAAGACGAACTTGCCGGAGGTGATGTCCACCTGCCCGCCGCCGAAGGAGACCGCATAGATACCCTTCTTGACGGAGGCGATGATCTCTTCCGGCGTCTTGTCCCCGCCCAGCATGTAGGTGTTGGTCATGCGCGGCATGGGCACATGCGCATAACCCTGGCGGCGCCCGTTGCCGGTCGGCGTCATACCCATCAACCGGGCATTCTGCCGGTCCTGCATGTAGCCGACGAGCTTGCCGTTCTCGATCAGGACGTTGTAGCCGGAGGGGGTCCCTTCGTCGTCGATGGTGATGGAGCCGCGGCGATTGTCGATCGTGCCGTCGTCGACGACGGTCACGCCGGGCGCGGCGACCATTTCGCCGAGCAGACCGGCGAAGGCGGAGGTTTTCTTTCGGTTGAAGTCGCCTTCAAGTCCATGGCCAACGGCCTCGTGCAGCATCACGCCCGGCCAACCGTTGCCAAGCACGACATCCATGGTGCCTGCAGGTGCCTCGATGGCTTCAAGATTGACCAGCGCCTGCCGGAGCGCCTCGTCGGCACCCGTCTTCCAGTTGCCGCTGGCGACGAAATCGCCGAAGCCCATGCGACCGCCGGTGCCGAAGGAGCCCGATTCCTGCCGGTCGCCATCACCCACCACGACGGAAATGTTCACCCGCGTCATCGGCCGGATGTCCTGCACCCGGTGGCCGTCGGCGCGCAGGATGTCGACCACCTGCCAGCTGGCGGAAGCCGTGGCGGTCACCTGCCGCACCTTAGGATCCTTGCCCCTCAGATAGGTGTCGATCTCCGTCAGGAGCTTCACCTTCTCCTCGAAGCTCGGCTGGCCGATGGGGTTCTCGTCGCCATAGTATTTCTTGTTGGTCCGCTGCGGTGCCGCGGCATAGGAGCCGGCATAGCCGGCCGTGACTGCCCGCACCGCATCGGCTGCGCGTGATAGGGCCGCCGCTGACAGTTCGCCCGCATGCGCATAGCCAACCGATTCCCCCGCAACGGCACGAAGTCCGAAGCCCTGGTCGGTGTTGAAGCTCCCGCCTTTCAGCCGGCCGTTGTCGAATGTGAGCGATTCCGCCTGGGCATGTTCCACGAACAGCTCGCCGTCATCGGCAGCCGAAAGGGTTTCAGAGAGAATGCGGCGCAGCCTTGCCTCGTCGCAGTCGAAAAGGCTCAAGAGGTCGGTGTTCATCAGTAAAAAGCTCCCTTGCTCCCCGATGACGGGAAGCGTGTGAAACCGATGTAGGTCCGGCTACCGGCCGAAGCAAGGATCAGGGCAGGGCGTCGTAGCCGGCGGCGAAGCCGGTCAGCTCGATCGGAATGCCGACGCGGTCCTGGTCGACCGATTCCCGCAACGCGAAAACGGCGTTCTTGCCGGCCCGCAGAATGCGCATCAGCTCGTCGTCGATCTCCACCTCCACATAGCATCCCTCGGAGAAGCAGCGGGTGAAGTAGGCGCGACCGATATTGTTGTTGTCGACGAAGAGTTCCATGCCGTCCTTGAGCAGGACGCCGAGCGGCGCGAGGATGCGAAGGATCTTCGCCTTGCCGTCGGCAGTCTTCAGCACAACCACCGAAAGGCCGACTTCCGGTCGGTCATCGGCGATGACGTTCTGCATTAGCGCACACTGCTCCGACGAGGCACCCGCAGGCTGGTCGCAAATGATCGACCATGCGCCGTGGTTGGAGCGCACTGCGCCGGGCTGCTGCCCCGATGGCGTCGGTACGCGATCCTCGGGGGAAGGCGCAGCCTCCGTGCCGGGCGCCGGTGCAGCAGGTTGCTGTGCCTGCGCGGAAAGCGTCGAGCCGGCAAGGACAGCAACGAGACAAGCGGCAATGATCGAGGAGCGACCCATAAAACCCTCTGGACAGCGAATCGGTGCGGCTATTCTTGGCGTTGCAGGCGCGAAATGAAAAGCCCCGACCTCTTCCCAATCGAGTGAGGCGAAAATGGGACTGGTGTCCCGAGGGAGGGAGGTGGCGCACCCGGATTTTGTGCCAAAACCCGTGAGACTCTTGGCATTTGACGAAGCGCAAAAATGCCGCACGGCGTTTTCCCGCCAGATATTGCGGCGACCGTCAAACTGTGATTGAAGCAGGTCACATAGCCTGGATTCTGCGTTTGAGGTTGATCCAGATCAAACGCCTGAGGAGAATTAGTGATGAACAGAGCTTTTGCGGTGATGACGGCGCTCATCTGTCTGCTCTTTGCTTCTGCCGGTTTCGCCGATCAGCCCACGCCGTGGCAGGTTGACCTGCAGGCCCCCGCCACCCCGATCATGCAGGAAATCAAGTGGTTCAATAACTACACACTGTGGTTCATTGTCCCGATTACCTTCCTTGTTCTGATCCTTCTGGTCGTCGTCGTCATGAAGTTCCGCGCCAGCGCCAATCCGGTGCCGTCGCGCACGAGCCACAACACGATGATCGAAATCATCTGGACCATCGGGCCGGTTCTCGTTCTCTTCCTCATTGCGATTCCTTCCTTCAATCTCCTAAACGCGCAGCTGACGATCCCGACCAACCCGGATCTGACGGTCAAGGCAACCGGCACCCAGTGGCTGTGGAGCTATGAATACGAGGGTGGCGAAACTCCGCTCGCCTTCGATTCCTATATCCTCAGGGACGAAGACCGTGCCGCGGCCGGCAAGGAAGATCTCGCCGCCTATCCGCGCCTGCTCGCCGTCGACAACGAAATGGTCGTGCCGGTGAACAAGACTGTTCGCCTGCTGGTAACGGCAGCGCCGACCGACGTCATCCACGCATTCGCCATGCCTGCCTTCGGCCTGAAGATCGACGCCGTGCCGGGCCGTCTCAACGAGACATGGTTCAAGGCGGAGCGGGAAGGCATGTATTATGGCCAGTGCTCCGAGCTCTGCGGCAAGGACCACGCCTTTATGCCGATCGCGATCCGCGTCGTCTCCGAAGAGCAGTACAAAACCTGGCTCGCGGCCGCTCAGTCAGACCTGGCCGGCGCCAATCGCGCCCTGATGGCTGCAGTTGACGAGTCGGATGATGCCGTTCGCCTTGCGGCAACCGAATCCAAGTAACGAGGAGTGAGGACAATGGCTGGACCAACCGCTCACGACGATCACGCTCACGCCCGCACTGCCTCGCACGACGATGCGCACGGGCATCATGACCATAAGCCGGGCTTCTTCGCCCGCTGGTTCCTTTCGACCAACCACAAGGACATCGGCACGCTCTACCTGATCTTCGCGATCATCGCGGGCATCATCGGTGGCCTCATGTCCGTCGCGATGCGCATGGAGCTCCAGGAGCCCGGTATCCAGATCTTCCACGGCCTCGCGGCCATGGTCTACGGCTTCGAGGGTGACGCTGCCATCGACGGCGGCAAGCACATGTATAATGTGTTCACCACTGCGCATGCTCTTGTCATGATCTTCTTCATGGTCATGCCGGCGCTGATCGGCGGCTTCGCCAACTGGATGATTCCGATCATGATCGGCGCTCCGGACATGGCCTTCCCGCGCCTCAACAACATTTCCTTCTGGCTGTTGCCGCCGGCTTTCCTGCTGCTGATGCTGTCGCTCTTCGTTGAGGGGCCTGCCGGTGCCTACGGTGCAGGTGGCGGCTGGACGCTCTATCCGCCGCTGGCGACGGCTGGCCATCCGGGCCCTGCCATCGACCTGGCGATCTTCGCGCTACACGTTTCGGGCGCGTCCTCCATTCTCGGTGCGATCAACTTCATCACCACGATCCTGAACATGCGCGCTCCAGGCATGACCATCCACAAGATGCCGCTCTTCGCATGGTCGGTGCTGGTCACCGCATTCCTGCTGCTGCTCTCGCTTCCGGTTCTCGCAGGCGGCATCACCATGCTGCTGACCGACCGTAACTTCGGCACCACCTTCTTCGCACCGGAAGGCGGCGGTGACCCGATCCTCTACCAGCACCTCTTCTGGTTCTTCGGTCACCCGGAAGTCTACATTCTGATCCTGCCGGGCTTCGGCATCATCAGCCACATCGTGTCGACCTTCTCGCGCAAGCCGGTCTTCGGTTATCTCGGCATGGCCTATGCCATGGTCGCTATCGGTGCCGTCGGCTTTATTGTCTGGGCTCACCACATGTATACGGTCGGCCTGTCGCTCGATGCGCAGCGCTACTTCGTCTTCGCCACGATGGTCATCGCCATCCCGACGGGGATCAAGATCTTCTCATGGATCGCGACAATGTGGGGCGGCTCGCTCACCTTCCGCACGCCGATGATCTGGGCGATCGGGTTCATCTTCCTGTTCACCGTCGGCGGCGTGACGGGCGTCCAGCTCGCCAATGCCGGCCTCGACCGCTCGATGCACGACACGTACTACGTGGTTGCACACTTCCACTACGTCCTGTCGCTCGGCGCCGTCTTCGCCATCTTCGCGGCCTGGTACTACTGGTTCCCGAAGATGTCCGGCTACATGTACTCCGAAATGCTGGGCAACCTTCACTTCTGGGTCATGTTCATCGGCGTGAACCTGGTGTTCTTCCCGCAGCACTTCCTGGGTCTGGCAGGCATGCCGCGCCGCTACATCGACTACCCGGATGCCTACGCAGGCTGGAACTGGGTGTCCTCGATCGGCTCGTACATCTCCTTCCTCGGCGTCATCATCTTCCTCTACATGGTATGGGAAGCCTTCGCGAAGAAGCGCGTCGCCGGTGACAACCCGTGGGGCGAGGGCGCCAGCACGCTCGAGTGGCAGCTCTCTTCGCCGCCGCCGTACCACCAGTGGGAACAGCTGCCGAAGGTCCGCTGATCCAGGCCTGAATAGAACAGGGCACCGCTCCCGGCGGTGCCCTGAGCAATAACAGAACGGACAAGATGATGACGGTAATCGATCACGATGCAGTTGGCGACGAGAGAGGCATCAGCCTTTCTGAAGCCAGTGCGCGCGATTTCTTCGAGCTCCTGAAGCCGCGGGTGATGTCGCTTGTGGTCTTTACCGCGCTCGTAGGGCTGGTCGTGGCGCCGGGTAGCATCAACCCAGTCCTGGCTGCGATCTCCATCCTGTGCATCGCCGTCGGCGCCGGCGCATCCGGGGCCCTGAACATGTGGTATGACGCCGATATCGATGCCGTCATGTCGCGTACGGCGAAGCGCCCGATCCCGTCCGGACGGATCGAGCCGCGCGAGGCGCTGGCCTTCGGCCTCACGCTCTCCGTCTTTTCCGTAGCGATCCTTGGGCTCGCCGTGAACTGGGCCGCTGCCTCTCTGCTGGCCTTTACGATCTTCTTCTATGCCGTCGTCTATACGATGTGGCTGAAGCGCTCGACGCCGCAGAACATCGTCATCGGCGGTGCCTCCGGTGCATTTCCGCCGATGATCGGCTGGGCCTGCGTCACCGGCAGCGTCTCGCTCGACAGCATCCTGCTCTTCCTCATCATCTTCCTGTGGACGCCCGCGCATTTCTGGGCGCTGGCGCTCTTCAAGATGCGCGACTACGGCTCGGTCGGCATTCCCATGATGCCAAACGTCGCCGGTGAGCGCTCCACGAAGAACCAGATCGTCGTCTATGCCGTCCTGACTGCGGCCATCGCCGTCGCGCCCTATCTCACGGGGTTGGCGAGCCTCGGCTATGGCCTGTTCGCGGCGGTGCTTGGCGCTGTCTTCATCTACTGTTCCATCGCCGTCTGGCGCATGCCGGATGGCGACCAGAAGATGATCGCGGCAAAGAAGATGTTTGCCTATTCGGTCTTCTACCTCTTCGCGATCTTCTCCGCCCTGCTTGCCGACTATTTCGCGGCCGGGCTGGCCAATCTGGCGGGAGGCATACAATGATCGAGACCGTAAAGGTGACCGACAAGCAGAAGAAGTCGCGGCGCAACCGCAATGTTGCGCTCGGGCTGCTCCTCGCGGGGCTCGTCGGGCTCTTCTATGTCATCACCATCGTGAAGATCGGCGGCATCGGCGGTTGAGGAGTGGAACATGACGCAGGTTAAGGCATCACAGGACAGACGGGTCGGCAACGGCACGATCATGGCGATGTGCTTCGTCTTCGTCGGCGGCATGATCGGCATGGCCTATGCGGCGGTGCCCCTCTACCAGCTGTTCTGCCAGGTGACCGGTTACAATGGCACGACCCAGCGGGCGGAGCAGTATTCCGACGTCATTCTGGATCAAACGCTCCCTGTAACCTTCGACGCCAACACGTCGAACGGCCTGAACTGGGATTTCAAGGCGGCGAAGCGCATCGAGCCGAAGATCGGCGAGACCGTGCAGGTGACATTTACCGCGACGAACAGGTCGAGCGAACGCACCACCGGTACCGCGGTCTTCAACGTCACGCCCATGGAGGCGGGGGCCTACTTCAACAAGGTCGAGTGCTTCTGCTTCACGGAGACGACGCTCCAGCCGGGCGAGAGCCTGGAAATGCCGGTGGTGTTCTTCGTTGATCCGGAGATCACCAAGGCCGAGGAAACAAAGAACATCAAGACGATCACGCTGTCTTACACCTTCTACCCCTCGCAGCCGTCCAAGCCTGTTGCGGCGGTTCAGGAAAAGGGTAAGCCGGTCAATGGGCAACTTTGAGAGGATTCGCCGGTTTTCCGGCGAGCATGCAATGATCCGGGGATTCTGACATGGCCGACGCGCATCAGAAACATCACGACTACCACATCATCGACCCGAGCCCCTGGCCGCTTATCGCGTCCATCGGCGCCTTTATCATCACCTTTGGCGGTGTCGGCTACATGCGCTACCTGAACGGTGGCGAGTTCAACATGCTCGGCATCAACTGGGCGTCGCCGTGGCTGTTCTACATTGGCCTCGCTATCATTCTCTACACCATGGTGGGCTGGTGGAGCGACACCATCAAGGAAGGCCGCGAGGGCAACCATACGCGGGTCGTTTCCCTGCATCTCCGCTACGGCATGATCATGTTCATCGCCTCCGAAGTCATGTTCTTCGTGGCGTGGTTCTGGGCCTTCTTCGATGCGAGCCTTTTCGCCAACGAGGCGATCCAGGCTTCGCGCGTGGAGTTTACGGGTGGACAGTGGCCGCCGGCCGGCGTCGAGGTTCTCGACCCGTGGCACCTGCCGCTCTACAACACCGTCATCCTGCTTCTCTCCGGTACCTGCGTGACCTGGGCCCACCACGCCCTGCTGCACAATGACCGCAAAGGGCTCGTGAACGGGCTCGCACTCACTGTCGCGCTTGGCCTGTTGTTCTCCTTCGTGCAGGCCTACGAATACGCAACCGCTCCGTTCGAGTTCTCCAATTCGATCTATGGCGCGACCTTCTTCATGGCGACTGGCTTCCACGGCTTCCACGTCCTGATCGGTACGATCTTCCTGATCGTCTGCCTCATCCGTGCCATGCGTGGCGGGTTCACCCCGCAGCAGCACTTCGGGTTCGAGGCTGCGGCATGGTACTGGCACTTCGTCGACGTGGTGTGGCTGTTCCTCTTCTTCTCCATCTACATCTGGGGTGGTTGGGGTGCTCCGCTCGCCCATTGATCGGGCGGGTCCAGAAGACCACATAGTTTCGAGGGGGCGGCGCAAGCCGCCCTTCTGCTTTCGAGGACTGACGAGCGGCATGAACGGATGAACCACAACACGAAACCCCACCCAACGAGCCGGCTCAGGTCGGTCGTGACGTCGATCCTCGTTCTGCTCGCTCTTGCCATCCTTCTCTCACTCGGCACGTGGCAGGCGCAGCGTCTGGTCTGGAAGGAGCAGTTGCTCGCAGACATTGCGGAGCGTCACGCAGCGCCGCCGTTGGATGTCACGGAGATCGAGGCGCTGCTGGCCCGGGGCGAGGCTATCGAATACCGCGCCATGACGGCGAGGGGCGTTTTCGATCACGACCGGGAACGGCACTTCTTCGCTACCCATGAAGGACGTACCGGCTTCTACATCTACACACCGCTGACAGTCGCGGATGGCCGAAGGCTCTTCGTCAACCGCGGCTTCGTGCCGTATGATCTGAAAGATCCAGCTCTGCGCCCGCAGGGCCAGGTTGAAGGAGAGGTGACGGTGAGCGGTTACGCCCGCTCCGAGCTGCTGGAGAAGCCTTCGGCCATCGTTCCCGATAACGACATTGCCAAGAACCTCTTCTACTGGAAGGATCTCGAAGGGATGGCCTCGTCAACCGGTCTGGACCGACGGGAGGTCCTCCCCTTGTTCATGGATGCCGATGAGTCCGTGACAAATCCCGGTGGGTGGCCGCAGGGAGGCGTGACGCAGTTCTCGCTGCCCAATAATCACCTGCAATATGTGGTGACCTGGTACGGACTGGCAGCGGCGCTGGTCGCGGTTGTTGCGGGTGTCTGGTGGCGCCGCCGCCGGGGCTTGAACGACACCTGACGAAGTTTTGGTTGGCGGTCGGAGAAGGGCTCGCCTATATGAACGGCAACATCCAGTTCCCAGCCAGCGGGTCGCATGAACATCCATACCGAACAACACTTGGCCAAGCCGCCTCTGACAATCCGTCTCTGCGGCCCTCGCGGGTTCTGCGCCGGCGTCGATCGCGCCATCCAGATCGTTGTCCTCGCACTCAAGGCCTATGGAGCGCCGGTCTATGTCCGGCACGAGATCGTCCACAACCGCTATGTGGTCGAAGGGCTCGAAGCCAAGGGCGCGGTCTTCGTCGAGGAGCTTGACGAAATACCGCCGGAGCATCGCAACCAGCCGGTGGTATTCTCCGCGCACGGGGTCCCGAAGTCGGTACCGGCCGATGCGCAGGCCCGAAACCTCTTCTATCTGGATGCTACCTGCCCCCTCGTATCCAAGGTCCACAAGCAGGCCATGCGCCACCAGCGCCTCGGGCGGCACGTCATCCTGATCGGCCATGCGGGCCATCCAGAGGTGATCGGCACCATGGGGCAGCTTCCGGAAGGCAGCGTTTCCCTGGTCGAGACCGTGGAGGATGCCGAAGTCTATCTGCCGGAAGATCCGGACAATCTCGGCTTTGTGACGCAGACGACGCTTTCCGTCGACGATACCGCCGGCGTGATCGCCAAGCTGCAGGAGAGGTTTCCCAGTCTGCAGGCTCCGGCTGCCGATTCCATCTGCTATGCCACTACCAATCGCCAGGATGCCGTCAAGGAAGCAGCGCCCGGGTGTGACCTCTTCATCGTCGTCGGCGCCCCCAACTCCTCCAACTCCAAGCGCCTTGTCGAGGTGGCACTGAGGGCGGGCGCCCAACGCTCGCTACTGGTGCAGCGCGCCTCGGAACTGGATTGGGACGAAATCGGTCCGATCTCCACTCTCGGCATATCGGCCGGCGCGTCTGCTCCGGAAGTCATCGTGGATGAGATCATCGAGGCCTTCCGTGCCCGCTATGACGCGACCGTCGAACTAGCCATCACCGCCGAGGAAACGGAGAACTTTCTCGTCAATCGCGAGTTGCGCGGCGTGCCTCTCACGCGAGAGGACATGGCCTTCGTCAACGGGTGACTTTTCGGCCGCTGGCGCGATAGTGTAGCGCCGATTCCCGAGGCGCCTCAGCGCCTCGCGCCGTTCATTGCGAGACACAGCCTTGGCCGTTTATACAGATATCACCGAAGACGACCTCAGAGACTTCCTGACCCAGTACGACGTCGGTGAGCTTACCTCCTACAAGGGCATCGCCGAGGGCGTCGAGAATTCGAACTTCCTGCTGCACACCACCCGTGAGCCGCTCATCCTGACCCTCTATGAGAAACGGGTGGAGAGGGCGGATCTGCCCTTCTTCCTCGGCCTGATGCAGCATCTGGCTGATCGCGGTCTCTCCTGTCCGCTGCCTCTGCCGCGCCGCGATGGTGCATTGCTCGGAGAGCTTTCAGGACGACCGGCGGCGTTGATCTCCTTCCTTGAGGGCATGTGGCTGAGGAAGCCGGAGGCGAAGCATTGCCGCGAAGTCGGCCGCGCCCTGGCGCAGATGCATCTTGCCGGGGAGGGGTTCCAGCTCACACGCCCCAACGCCCTGTCGCTGGAGGGCTGGAAGACCCTCTGGGAGAAATCCGCCGACCGTGCCGACGAAGTCGAGGCGGGACTGGAGGAGGAGATCGGGTCAGAACTCGCCTATCTCGATTCATGCTGGCCCCGCGACCTGCCGTTCGGTGTCATCCATGCAGATCTCTTTCAGGACAATGTCTTCTTCCTCGGAGACCAGTTGTCCGGCCTGATCGATTTCTACTTCGCCTGCAACGATATGCTCGCCTATGACGTCGCCATCTGCCTGAATGCCTGGTGCTTCGAGAAGGACGGCTCCTACAATCTCACGAAGGGTATGGCGCTCCTGGAAGGCTATGACGCGGTTCGCCCGCTTGCCGAGCCGGAGAGGGACGCGCTACCCGTCCTCTGCCGGGGATCCGCCCTGCGCTTCTTCCTGACCAGGCTTTATGACTGGCTGACCACACCGGAAGGAGCGCTTGTCGTGAAAAAGGATCCGCTCGAATACCTGAGGAAGTTGCGCTTCCATCGGTCGATTGCCTCGAGCGTCGAGTATGGCCTGCCGGCGGAAGCGGTCTGATGAAGCACGTCGAGATATTCACGGACGGGGCATGCTCCGGCAATCCCGGCCCCGGTGGATGGGGCGCGATCCTCCGCTATGGCGAGACGGAGAAGGAGATGTCCGGCGGCGAGGCGCAGACGACCAACAACCGCATGGAACTGATGGCCGCCATCCAGGCGCTCAATGCTCTCAAGACCCCCTGCGAGGTGGATCTCTATACCGACAGCGCCTACGTGAAGGACGGCATCTCGAAGTGGATCTTCGGCTGGAAGAAGAACGGCTGGAAGACCGCCGACAAGAAGCCGGTCAAGAATGCTGAGCTTTGGCAGCAGCTGGAAGAGGCGCGCAACAAGCACAAGGTGACGCTGCACTGGATCAAGGGCCATGCCGGACATCCGGAAAACGAGCGCGCCGACGAACTGGCGCGGCTCGGCATGGCGCCTTTCAAGAAACGCTGACCAAGTTCTACCGCTCTCCTGCACTCACCCCGCAGGCTTCATCCGGAGCGAAACAGTCTCGATCCATAGCCGAGTTGCGGGGTTGCCCCACGCTCGGCGATACCTATTGTGCTCCACCGGACCATCGGGAGGTTGGAATGATCCTTCATTGTGTATTTCTGAGATTCAAGTCGGCCGTCCAGGCGCAGGAGAAGCAGGAGATCTACGACTCCATCAGCGCGCTCGTTGGCGCAGTACCCGGGATGATCGATGTGAAACACGGGCCGAACGTCTCGCCCGAAGGATTGAACAGCGGTTTCCGCGACGGGTTCATCGTCCGCTTCGAGGACGCCGAGTCCAGGGATGCCTATCTGGTGCATCCGGACCACGTCGCCGTCGGTGACCGTATCGTCTCGCTGACGGATGGAGGACTTGCCGGCCTCATGGTCTTCGACATGGACGTATGAAAAAAGGAAGCCGTTCGGCTCCCTTTTACAATGGGATGGTCGAGAGCGTTACAACTGCTCGATCATCGCCGCGGCGCCCGACACGGTGGCCTGGCCGGGGGAATCTTCGACATTGAGGGACTTTACGACTCCGTCCTCGACCAGCATGGAGTAACGCTTCGAGCGAACACCGAGGCCGCCGGCAGATAGATCCACATCGAGGCCGAGCGCCTTGGTAAAAGCGCCGTCCCAGTCGGACAGGTAGTGGATCTTGCCCATCCCGCCCGATGATTGTGCCCAGGCACCCATCACATGCCAGTCGTTGACCGCAACGACGGCGATATCATCGACGCCGCGCGACAGGATGGTGTCGCGATTTTCGAGATAGCCGGGCAGGTGATTGAGCGAGCAGGTAGGCGTAAAGGCGCCGGGCACAGCAAAGAGGACGACGCGCTTGCCCTTGAACAACTGCTCCGTCGTGATTTCCACGGGGCCGTCGGCCGTCTTTTCCTTGAAGGTTGCGGAAGGCAGCTTGTCGCCGATGGCAATGGTCATGGGAGTCTCCTCATCGATGGGCGCCCCAGCGCCTTCATCGGCACTATAGGTATGCTTCAGTTGAAGACAAGCGAGCTTTCCATTGCCCGGTCACCGGCAATTACCAGTACCCCCCAGGTCTTGCCTTTGACGTCATATCCATGGGGCAGTTTGTCGATCGGGATGTCGAGGCTGTAGTCGCGGCCTGTCACTTCTCCCTTGCCGCTGTCGAAAAATGCGTGGCCCTCCGGACCGGTTACGATCACCTGAGGGGCCCCGGCTGTCTCGGCTGGCAGTCGCAACTGAAGCTTCAGTAGATCCTCGTCCGAAAGGGCGTGATGGATCACCTTGAAATCGTCCGAGGCGGGCTCGGGTAGGCGTGTTTCGGCGGAGGCGAGCAGCATGGCTTCCTCCATCGACGGGCCGGTATCTGCAAGCTCGAGGGCAAAATCCGCTTGGAAGGGAATGCAGATGTTGCGGCACAGCCCAACGAAGGCCGAAACGCCCACCTTGACCGGCTTGCTAATATCTTCCACCTTGAGTTCGAACGGCAGCGTTACTGGGTGATCGTAGCCGATATCCCGCAGGTCGCCGCTGTCGATGCGCTTCGGCACCGGATATTCCATCTTCTTCAGTTGGACCGCCGCTTCTTCGGGAAAGGTCAGTTGCGGCGGGATGCCGGCGTCGCCAGGCTCCCTCCAGTAGGTCATCCAGCCTGGATTCGGTTCGATCTGCAGCGCGCCGCGGATCGTGCCATCGCTTGCAGGAGGCAGGGCGACAAGCCGCATTCGCCCGCCCTCATTCGTGGCCCAGGGTGTTGTCTCGGAAAAGGCAGGCGCTCCGAGACTGACTGCGATTGCCACGCCCAGAGCCACGCTTGTGGCCCGGCTGCTCGCGAAACTGTGTCTGACGGCGCCTGTTCTCATGGAAGCAATGCTCTACCTCAGCCTTTAAGATCAGGCCAGTCACCAGATTGGCGGCGCCGATCATTTTCGGTTGATTGAGCCAGGGCGCTGCCCCATCTTCAAAAGGTCAGGCTCGCTTCGGCACGGTGGGTCGAACGCGGCAAAGGAGGTCCAGATGGTCGAGACAAGTCTTCGGGATGCGGGCGAACCAGGCTTTCTGGATGGCCAGTTCCTGATCGCCATGCCTGGACTGCAGGACGGCAATTTCGTGAGGTCGGTGATCTACATATGTGCCCATTCCCCCGCCGGCGCGATGGGATTCATCATCAACCGCGCACAACCTGTGTCCTTCGTTGACCTCCTGCTTCATCTCGATCTGATGGAGGGGCGCGACATTCCCGGACTGCCTGAAACAATTTGTCGTTTCCCTGTGCTCATGGGTGGACCAGTCGAGACGGGGCGGGGTTTTGTCCTCCACTCCGACGACTATGAGAGCGAATCCAGCATTCCCGTCAACGAGGATATTTCGCTGACAGCGACGCTCGATATCGTGCGCGCGATCACTGAAGGACGGGGACCGAAGCGGGCTACCATGCTGCTCGGCTATGCGGGCTGGGGACCAGGCCAGCTCGAAGCGGAGCTTTCGAACAATGGATGGTTGAACTGCCCGGCGACCGAGGCATTGATTTTCGATACCGCGCTCGACACGAAATACGACCGGGCGCTGGCCTTGCTGGGCGTCACGCCCGAAGCCTTGTCGACAGACGTCGGCCACGCGTGATCCGTTTGGCGGAACGAAGCCCGGCCCGCCACGTTATCCTGACGAAGGCAATTGTGCCGTCGACAAGGAGAACAAGACATGGGTAGCACCAGCGACAAGATGGCAGGCAAGGCTAACGAACTGGCCGGCAAGGCGCGGCAGGCTGCCGGCGACGCAATGGACGATCGTGAGATGGAAGCCAAGGGCGCCGCACAGGAAGCCAAGGGCCACGGCCAGCAGGCCAAGGGCGAACTGAAGGAAGGCGTCAAGAACGTCGTCGACCGGGCCTAACAGGCTGGAGCTTGATAACAAAAGCCCCGCACCAACGATGGCGCGGGGCTTTTTCGTGCTTGGATTCCCCTATCCTATGCCCGCTTCGTCAGCGGGAACCGCTCCCTGAGAAGCCGCAGCGTCGCCTCGCTGCTGGTCGGTGGCCCAAACAGGAAGCTCTGGCCGAACTGGCAGCCCATCTTCGCAAGTTCGGCCGCATCCTCGTCGGTTTCGATGCCTTCTGCGACGACGGCCATCTCCAAAGCACGCGCCATCGCGATGACGGACCGAAGCAGGACAGCCCGCCTTTCTCGAACGTCTCGAACGAGCGCCTTGTCCACCTTGATGGTGTCGAACGGGAACTGCGTCAGATAGGCGAGCGACGAGTAGCCGGTTCCGAAGTCATCGAGCGCAAGCCCGATCCCCAGTTCCTTCAGCTTCGTCAGGACGAGCCGCGCCTGTTCCGGATTCTCCATCATCACGGACTCAGTCAGCTCCAGCTTGAGCTGGCGCGGGTCGCATTCGCTCTTTGCCAGCAAGGCCCGCACGTCATTGTAGAGGCCGTTGTTCAACACCTGGGCGCTGGAAAGATTGACTGCGACGAAGATCGGCAGGTCGCCCGTCTGGCGCTGCCAGCCGATCAGGTCACTCGACGCCCGTTCGAGGGCAAACATGCCGAGCGGCTCGATAAGGTCGGAGCTTTCGGCGATCGGAATAAACTCGGATGGCGGAATGCTGCCCTTGCGCGGGTGGTCCCAGCGCAGCAGCGCCTCAAAACCGGCAACCTCGCCATCGCTCAGCCGGATGACCGGCTGGTAGGCGAGCGACAGTTCCTTCCGCTCGATGGCGCGACGCAGGTCCGTCTCGATTTGCAGTCGGTCCGTACCCGAGGAGCGGAAGATCGGCCGGAAGGGCTCCACCCGGTTGCCGCCGCCGCGCTTGGCCCGATACATGGCGAGCTCGGCATTGCTGAGCAGCTCGTTGCCGCTTTCCTGCTGGTCCACCCAGGACGCCAGCCCGATAGAGGCCGTCAGGATAATCTCGCGATTGGCGAAATTGATAGGCACCATAATCGCCTTGGAAATCGCGTCGGCGAAATCAGCCACCTTCACGGGATCCTGCTCGGACACCAGGATCAGTCCGAACTGATCGCCGGCAAGCCTGGCCAGCGTATCCTGCGGGCGCAGGAGGCGGCGGAGGCGGCGCGTCAGGGCAATCAGGATGTTGTCGCCCGCGGCGATCCCAAGGGCATCGTTGACCTGCTTGTAGCGGTCGATGTCGATCGCCATCACCGTCGGCCGGACGCTATCGCTGCTCGAAGCGAGCGTCAGCACGGCCTGCAGCCGGTCGAGGAAGACCTGCCGGTTCGGAAGGCCCGTCAGGTTGTCATGCATGGCATCCTGCAGCAGCCGTTCGACCGAATTCCTCTGTTCCGTGATGTCGATGATGGTGCCGACGCAACGGATGATCTCGCCGTCGGAGCCGAGGACGGGACGCGCGCGGATCTGCATCCAGTGGAAGTGTCCGTCCTCCGCCCGCAGCCGGAATTCGTGGGCCAGTCTGCCGCGCCGGTGTTCCAGCAGGACGTCGAGCGTGGCCTTGAAACGGTCGCGGTCGTCGGGGTGGAGCCGGGGCAGCCAGTTGCGAACCGGCCCATGCATCAGTCCGGCGGGCAGCCCGAGCTTGAGCGAGACATCCGGGATCGTCACCACCCGGTCGCGTGCGACATCCCAATCCCATACGGTGTCGCCGGAGCCGGTCAGCGCCAGCGATTGGCGCTCCAGGTCCGAGAACAGGCCCTGTTGATAGGCACCGCCGGCAAAGGCGTGCTGCATGACCGTGAAGCCGATGAGAAGCACGATGAGGACCAGCCCTCCACCGAGTGCCGGCTGGATGATGTCGTTGTCGAGCTGGCCCGTCACGGTCAGCCAGGCGCCGAACAGCCAGACAAGGGTGAGCGCCCAGGTGGGGACGAGCAGGATCGCCCGGTCGTAGCGGTTGAGACCGAGGTAGACGATCAGCAGTATCCCGGCCGTCGCCGTCAGTGCGAACGACAGGCGCGCAATTCCTGACGCGACGGAGGGGTCGTATATGGCGACCCCGAAGAGGAGGGCGAGGCAGAAGATCCAGGCCAGTGTCGCGTAGCCGAGATTGACGTGCCAGCGATTGAGATTGAGGTAGGTAAAGAGAAAGATAACCAAGCTGGAGGCGAGGGCGACCTCGGCACAGGCACGCCATACGCGCTGGTCGCTGGCCGTGATGCTGATCAACTGGTCCAGGAAGCCGAAATCGACGCAGATATAGGCAAGCACCGCCCAGGCGAGCGCCGCTGCCGCCGGCAGCATGGATGTGCCCTTGACGACGAAGAGAATGGTCAGGAACACTGCGAGCAGTCCAGCGATGCCCAGTACAATGCCGCGATAGAGCGTGAAGGCGTTGACCGTATCCTTGTAGGCGGCCGGCTCCCAAAGATAGAGCTGCGGCAGGGAAGGGGTCGAAAGCTCTGCGACGAAGGTGATGACGGACCCGGGGTTGAGCGTGATCCGGAAGACGTCGGCATCGGGGCTGGGTTCGCGGTCAAGAGCGAAGCCCTCGCTCGGGGTGATGGCCATGATGCGTTGCGAGCCGAGGTCGGGCCAGAACATCTTCGAACCGACCAGACGGAAATGCGGCGCCACGATCACACGCTCGAGCTGTTCCTCGGACACGTTGGCCAAGGCGAAAACCGCCCAGTCCCCCTGGTGTGTCGGCGAGCTGGAGCGAACCTCGATGCGACGGCGGATGCCGTCGGCACCAGCTGCCGTGGAGACCTGGAAGGCCTCTCCCTGATTGGTATAAATGTCCGTCATCTCGGTGAGATCGAGAGCGGTATCGTCCCGGGAGATCTTCACCGGCTCGGCGGCGTGGACATCGGATGCAAAGGGGGCGGCGCTCGCTACGAATGCAGCGAGAAGGAACAGCATCACGCGCGAGGAAAGCCTGGTCAGACTGCGGACATTCATGGCCGCGTCATCTTCCCGAATTCACCATCTTCCGGCAGTCGGGAGAACATCACGTGATCGCGCCATTCCCCGTTGATCTTCAGATATTTTCGCAAAAGACCTTCTCGCTCGAATCCGGCTTTGTCCAGCAACCGGACACTCTTCCAGTTTTCCGGAATACAGGCTGCTTCAATCCGGTGCAACTGAAGTTGCCCGTAGATGTAGGGGATGGCGATTTTAAGGGCGGCGAGCATGTGCCCCTGGCCGGCATGGCGCTCACCCATCCAGTAGCCGATCATGCAGCTCTGGGCGGCGCCGCGCCGGATATAGCCAATGGTGAGTCCCCCGAGCAGCGTCAGGTCGGGACGACTGAAGAGCAGCAGTGGGATCGCATAGCCCGCCCGATATTCCTCGCTGCTGCGCTTCACCCGTGCCCGGAACGAGGCTTCCGACAGTTCGTCGTCCCGCCAGGTCGGCTCCCAGGGCTGGAGAAAGCCGCGGCTTTCCGCTCGCAGGTCCGACCATTGTGGGAAATCGCGGTTTTGCGGAAGGCGAAGCAGATGGCTTTCGCCATACAGAAGAGGGCCCTGCGGCTGTCGTGACAAAAACCGAAAGATCGATCCCGTCATGTCCACTCCAGATGGTCGTCGGGCGGCGAGCGCGCGGTCTGTGAAGGACGCTGCCGAGGGCCTCGGCCGCGTTGGTTTGAAGCTGAGACCGGGCTGAGGTCCCTTCAGCAGCGGTGCTTAGCCCGCGGCCCGCTCCCCCGCCTTCGCGGAGGGCGCAAGACTCACGGAAATCTCCTCCATCGAAGCAAGCTTGTCGATCGGACCGACGGCAGAAAGCGTGGGCTTGGTGTCGAAGAACAGTCTCCCGGAGAGGTCCGTCAGCCGCTGCGTGGTGATCCCCTGGAGCCGTTCCATCATCTCATGGTTGGGGATCGGCCGGCCGTAAAGGATCATCTGGCGGGCGATCTGTCCGGCGCGCGCGGCGGGGCTTTCCTGTCCCATCAGCAGCTGCGCGCGGATCTGCGCCCGGGCCCGGTCGATCTCCTGCTCATGGATCGTATCGGAGGCCTTGCGCAGTTCCTCGATGATGACCGGCAGCAATTGCGGAATGTCCTCGCCCCCTGTCGCGGCATGGATCCCGAAGATGCCGGTATCGGAAAAGCCCCAGTGGAACGAGTAGACCGAGTAGCACAGGCCGCGATGCTCGCGCACCTCCTGGAAGAGGCGCGATGACATGCCGCCGCCGAGGATGTTGGCGAGGATCTGCGAGCAGTAGAAGTCCCGCATGTGGTAGGCCTTGCCCTCGAAGCCGATGAGAAGCTGCGCATCCATCAGATCGCGCACTTCCCGCATCTCCCCGCCGGTATAACGGGCAGTCTCGAGAACAGGCGGGGCGCTGGGCGTCAGCGGCAGGCCTGCAAACCGCTCCTCGACCTGCTTGCAGAACTGGTCGTGGTCGACCGCGCCTGCCGCCACGACGAACATGCGGTCGGTGGTGTAGTTGCGTGAAAGGTAGTTGCGGATCTGCGTCGGCGTGAAGCTCTTCACCGTCTCGGGCGTGCCCAGGATAGGTCGTCCTATCGTCTGGTGCCGATAGGCGATCTCGGAGAACTTGTCGAACACGACATCGTCGGGCGTATCGTTCGCAGCGCCGATCTCCTGCAGGATGACGTGCTTTTCCCGCCGCAACTCCTCCTCGTCGAACAGGGACTCTGTCAGGATGTCGGCCAGAAGATCGACGGCCAGCGGTACATGGTCCTTGAGCACGCGCGCATAGTAGGAGGTCGTCTCCGTGGAGGTGGCAGCATTCAGCTCCCCGCCGACATTCTCGATTTCCTCGGCAATGTCGCGGGCGCTGCGCCTTGCTGTGCCCTTGAACGCCATGTGCTCGAGGAGATGGGCAATCCCGTGTTCGTCTTCGGTCTCGTTGCGAGAGCCGGACTTGATCCACACGCCGAGGGCGACGCTCTCCAGATGGGGCATTGCCTCGGTTACAACCGTCAACCCGGAAGAAAGCCGGGTTACCTGTACATTCATCGCTTGTCTTTCTGGCGCTGCCGCCATTCACTTACCTGCACGGGCATGGTCGCCGATGAACTTCTCGACGGCCCTGATCTCCGCAGGCAGGATGTCGAAGCGCTCCTCCCTGTTCATGAGATCGCCGAGCCATGATGGGAGCGCCGGGTCAATTCCGCAAGCGGATTTTACCGCGGCCGGGAACTTGGCGGGGTGGGCCGTGGCCAATGTTACCATGGGGCTGCTTGGTTTTGCGTGCTTCCTGGCCACGAAGACGGCGGTCGCCGTGTGCGGGTCGAGCAGGTACCCCGTATCGGCCAGCGTTTCGCGGATTGTCGCAGCGACCTGCTTTTCAGTCGCTCGTGCAGCGCGGAACTCACGTCGGATCGCCTTCAGGGCATTCGTCTCTATTTCGAAGGCGCCGGACTGCTTGAGGCCAGCCATGGCGGCACGAACGGCCACCGAGTCGCGTCCATGGGCCTCAAACAGAAGTCGCTCGAAGTTGGACGAGATCTGGATGTCCATCGAAGGCGAAGTAGTCGCCTTGACGGCGCGCATTTCGTAGCGACCGGTCTTCAGGGTGCGAGCAAGGATGTCGTTGTCGTTCGTGGCGATCACCAGCCGCTCGATGGGCAGGCCCATGCGCTTGGCGACGTAGCCGGCAAAGATGTCACCGAAGTTTCCGGTCGGAACCGTAAAGGAGATCTTCCGGTCAGGGCCGCCGAGCGATAGCGCTGCCGTGAAGTAGTAGACGACCTGGGCCATGATGCGGGCCCAGTTGATTGAGTTCACGCCCGAAAGCCTGACGCGGTCGCGGAAGCCCGCATCGTTGAACATCTCCTTCACCAGCGTCTGGCAGTCGTCGAAATTGCCTTCGATCGCCAGCGCATGCACGTTGGCATCCGGCGACGTGGTCATCTGGCGTTGCTGGACCGGCGACACCTTTCCCTTGGGGAAGAGAATGAAGATATCGGTCCGGTCACGCCCCGCGAATGCATCGATTGCCGCGCCGCCCGTGTCGCCGGATGTCGCACCGACGATCGTGGCCCGCTCGCCGCGCTCGGCAAGGACATGGTCCATCAGCCGCGCAAGCAACTGCATGGCGACGTCCTTGAAAGCCAAGGTCGTGCCATGGAAAAGCTCAAGAACGAAATCATTCGGCCCCGTCTGCACCAGTGGTGCAACGGCGGGATGCCGGAAGGTGGCATAGGCTTCGTCGATCATGGACCGCAGCTTGTCGGCAGGGATCTCCTCGCCCGTGAAGTGGCGCAGGATCTCGAACGCCACCTCCTGGTAGGACTTGCCGCGCAGGCCCCGGATCTCCCGCTTCGTCAGGACCGGCCACTCACGCGGCACATAGAGGCCGCCATCGCGCGCGAGGCCTGCGAGAAGCGCATCACGGAAGCCGAGAACCGGTGCTTCTCCGCGGGTAGAAATGTACTCCACTACCTTCAATCCCCAATCGATTTTTGTTCGCGCCGCTGATATAGACCACTAAAATCGGCGGCGAAAGGCCGGAAGACAGCATCTTTCGGCGCGTTTGGTGCAGACCCGAATGGTCGAGCCGGAATTGTATGGAGAGGATCGAGTACAGTGATTGGTACAACAGCGCGTAGTCTTCTGTCGGTATCGCTTCTGGCCGTGCTTGCCGGCTGCAACTCATCCTCACCCACTTCGGGCCTCACGGGCGCTGCGCCAGCCGCTACGGCGCAGGCCGAGCCCACGCCCGTCGTCCAGGCATTCTGCCCGCCCGTTGTGATGCGCGAGGAAACGGCGATCCATCGGGCCTATGCCCGCGGCGGTCAGGACAATCCCGAAAAGCTGATGTATCAAGCCTCGCTCGCCGATGCGACGCGCGCTTGCACCGCAAACGAGACGACGATAACCATCAACGTCGTTGCGCAGGGGCGTATCGTGGCAGGCCCGGCGGTGAGCGCCGGACAGGTGAACCTTCCCGTGCTCGTGGAAGTGGTTGACGGCGACAACGTGATCTATTCGCAGACCGTTAGCTTCCCGGTGGAACTGCCGACCACGGGCACTCAGTTCGTCTTCAGCAAGCCCGATGTGCAGATCCCGAATGCGCAAGGGGGCGCCTCACGCTTCACGCGCGTCCGCCTCGGCTTCGACACCGGCTCGAAGCGATAAAGCTGTTCCAGCAAACGTGGAAGCCGGTTTCACGTCCGGGATTGCTTTGGAATAGACAACCTCAGAGGGCGCCGGCCCATTCGGTCAGCGCCGCGGTCACGGCCGGCAGGTCCATCATCCGCGAGATCACCGTTTCAGCACCCGCATCGGTGAGCCGGTCGGCATGGCTCGGATAAGTGTGCGACGCGCCTGTGAAGCCCACGACTCGCATGCCCGCTGCCCGCGCGCCGTGGATGCCGTGGACGGAATCCTCGATGACCAGCACGTTTGAAGGCGACACGTCGAATTGCTGTGCGGCATGCAGGAAGATGTCCGGCTTCGGCTTCACACGGTCGGGCCCGAGGTCCTTCGCGGAAAAGATGTGCGGGGCGAAGTAGGGCTTCAGGCCGACCTTCTCCAGCATCATGTCCAGCCGGTGCGCGCTGGAGTTCGAGCAGATGCATCTCTGCGTCGTCAGCCGCGACAGTGCGAACGTCACCCCTTCGATTATCTTAACGTCGCGGGCGAGACGGGCATCGAGAAGCTTTTCCGACTTGTCGATGAGTGAAGCGGAGAGGGGGATGTCGACCTCCTTCTCGACCTGCAGAAGGATGTTGCGCCAGGTCATACCGGCAAAGCGCTCGCCCATCTCCTCGACGCTGATGGGATAGCCGGCCTCTGTCAGCAGCTTCGATTCGACCTGTGCTGCGATGATTTCGGAATCGACGAGCACGCCGTCGCAGTCGAAGATGATGAGGTCGAAACCGCTCATGATGGAAAACTCTTTGGCTGGGGAGGACGAGGGCGCTCTACATCACGGCGGCGCCGGCCACAATGTGGGGGCTGTCTATTCCAACGGAAAGAGGGCGAGAAATTGGCGCTCACCTGTCTGGGTGAAGTGGACCGCCCGGCTGTTGTCGCTGCGCTTTGCCCAGCCCTCGCTAAGAAAGCGGGAAAGCAGCGCCTTTCCGAGTGTGCCGGCGAGGTGCGAGCGGCGTTCGCTCCAGTCGAGGCAGGACTTGCACAGGGGACGCCGCGAGGCGGTCAGGGCATCGAGATCGACGCCGATCCTGTGCAGGCCTTCGCGGCCGGTCTCGGTGACGATAAGCTCGCCTCCCGTGTCCGCGATGGCGCCACTTCGAATGAGGCTGTCGAGCATGCGAACGCCATAGTCGCCAGCGAGGTGATCGTAGCACACCCGCGCCTTGCGGAGCGCCGGGTCTTTCGGGCCCGGTCGGTGGCGGAGATGCCCGCGGCTGGCAGCAAAGCCCATGATCGTCTCCAGCAGCGCTCCCGTCGCCGCATCGGCCAGCGCGAAATAGCGATGCCGCCCCTGCTTGCGCTGGTGCACCAGCCCGCCCTCTTCCAGTTTTGACAGGTGGGAGCTTGCCGTCTGCAGCGTCACGCCGGCGGCCTGCGCCAGTTCGGTTGCCGTCAACGCCTGCCCGCCCATCAGTGCCGTCAGCATGTTGGCGCGGGCTGGGTCCCCAATGAGGGTGCCGATGCGGGCAATGTCAGGGCCTTCTTTCATAGTTCGATCGTAGCCGAAGCATATGCGACAGACAAGGCGCTATCCTGTAGGCGTTCAATTGGAGATAACCATGATCACCTGCTTCATCCGCTACGAGCTTGACCCCTTCGCGAAGGACGCTTTTGCTGACTATGCGCGAAACTGGGGAGAGGCCATTCCCCGCTGCGGCGCCGACCTCATCGGGTATTTCGCGCCCCATGAGGGATCCGCCACCACTGCCTACGGCATCTACAATATCGAAAGCCTTGCCGCCTACGAAGCCTATCGGCAGCGCCTTGCGCAGGATCCGCTGGGGCAGGAGAACTACAGGTTTGCGAGCCGTGAGCGCTTCATCCTGCGCGAGGATCGCATCTTCCTGAAGAACGTCTCCCTGCCGCACGCTCCTGTGGTGAAGCCATGATCGCGGTTATCTTCGAAGTCGTGCCCTACATGGGCGAGCGCCATCGATATCTGGATCTTGCGGGAGAGCTGCGGGCGGAGCTGGAAAAGATCGACGGCTTCATCTCGATCGAGCGGTTCGAGAGCCTGACCATGCGCGGCAAGATCCTGTCGCTCTCCTTCTGGCGCGATGAGGAAGCAGTCCGCCAATGGCGGAACCTGGAGGCGCACAGGGCGGCGCAGCAGGCGGGCCGCAACGGCATCTTCGCAGACTACCGCCTCAGGATCGGCCACGTGGTCCGCGACTACGGCATGTTCGAGCGCGCGGAGGCGCCGGAGGACAGCCGGGCGCTGCATGATGGATAATCAATCTTTGGCTGCGGCCTCGTCTATGGCTTGCATGGCGATACGCAGCTTTTCGAAGCTCATCGACAACCACACCCCAGATAATCTTGTCCGAAAGGCCGTGGTACTCATGCCTCAGAACATTTCCGATGCCACGTACCCTCCGCCATTCGATCTCGGGGCGAACCGCCAGCAACTCGTCCGGTATTCTGCGGCTTGCCTCGGAGACGATTTCGATCGCGCGTTCGACTGCAAATCGTAGACGCTGTCCCTCTGGTAATCGTCGAATGATTTACCTCCGACTGCCTGATCTACGACGGTGATTGCTCGAACGATATCCGCGATGAAATGACGAACCTCCCGCGCCACTAGAACACTCGCAAAGCGTTCGTTTCGATCCGGCTCCTCAGCACTGGGTGAAGGCTGTCACGTGTCGTGATGTCAACGGAGTGGTGGAGTTCATCCTCCAGGAGAAGCTTGATGCCAACAAGGTCAAGCGCATTGAAGTCGCTTTCGGGATCATAATCGATGAACAGGTCGAGGTCACTCGTATCGCTTGCCTCGTCGCGGGCCACCGAACCGAACAGGTAAAGCGACGTGGCGCCACGCGCCTTTATGGCGTCCGCCTTTGCTTTCAGCTTCTCGATCGCCTCGCTTCTCTTCATGCGGAAATTCTACCGTACTCGAAGCTTCGTTGCCATAGAGGCAGATAATTCGCGAAATCGCTGTCACCTTCAGGCTTTGGTAACCAACATGGGTAACCATAACGGACAGTAAAGTACCGAGTAAGCGTAACAGCGAGTATCCCATGGCAGCAGTCCTTCCGCTTGCCGATCTGCGTCAGCAGGATCGGCCGGGCACCTGGCTCAATACCATCATCAAGGGCGACTGCGTCGCCGCACTCGAGGCGCTGCCCGATCATTCGGTCGACGCGATCTTCGCCGACCCTCCCTACAACCTGCAACTCGGGGGTACGCTTCACCGCCCGGACCAGTCGCTGGTCGATGCAGTCGACGACGACTGGGACCAGTTCGCCTCCTTCCAGGCCTATGACGCCTTCACCCGGGCATGGCTGCTTGCCTGCCGCCGGGTTCTGAAGCCGAACGGCACTATTTGGGTGATCGGCTCCTACCACAACATCTTCCGCGTCGGCGCCATGCTGCAGGACCTGAACTTCTGGCTCCTCAACGACATCGTCTGGCGCAAGACGAACCCGATGCCGAATTTCAAGGGCCGCCGTTTTCAGAACGCCCATGAAACGATGATCTGGGCAAGCCGCGACCCCAAGGCCAAATCCTACACGTTCAACTACGATGCCCTCAAGGCCTCCAATGACGACGTGCAGATGCGCTCCGACTGGCTCTTCCCGATCTGCTCTGGCGGCGAGCGCTTGAAGGGTGAAGACGGTAAGAAGGTGCACCCGACGCAGAAGCCGGAAGCGCTGCTCGCCCGCGTCATCATGGCCTCGACCAAGCCCGGCGACGTCATCCTGGATCCATTCTTCGGCACCGGCACGACCGGCGCCGTCGCCAAGCGCCTCGGCCGCAACTTCGTCGGCATCGAGCGCGAGCAGGACTATATCGAAGCTGCATCGGCGCGGATCGCGTCGGTCGAGCCGCTCGGCAAGGCGGAACTGACGGTGATGACCGGCAAGAAGGCCGAGCCGCGGGTCGCCTTCAACACGCTCTTGGAAAGCGGCCTCGTGAAACCGGGCCAGGTCCTGACGGATGCCAAGCGCCGCTGGAGTGCCATCATCCGTGCCGACGGAACGCTGGCCGCCGGTGGCGAGGCGGGCTCCATCCACCGGCTTGGGGCGAAGGTGCAGGGTCTGGACGCCTGCAACGGCTGGACCTTCTGGCATTATGAGGAAGCGTCTGCTCTGAAGCCGATCGATGAGTTGCGATCGGTCATCCGCAGCGGCTTGGCGAACCTCGACTGACGATCCACCGTCACGCGAGGCTTTGGCTTCCCCGGCCGGTTTTGTACCTCTAGTCCCGGCTGGGGATAATTGACGCCCGGAGGAGGCTGACCTCCGGGCGTCAATCTTGTTCAGTCATCGATGCCGAGGGAGGCAAGGTCGCACCTCAGTTTCTCGGCGCCGGTGAAATGCACCGCCTGCCAGCCGGCTGCTCGTGCGCCTTTGACGTTGGCCAACGAGTCGTCGATGAAGAGTGTCGCTTCCGGGGCGAGGTCGAAATCCCGCGCGTGCTTCTGATAGATCGCGACGTCGGGCTTGATGAGCTTGATCTCTCCGGAAACGGTCACGCCGCGCGGCTTGTTGAGGAATGGATACATCTCGCGGGCGTGACGGAACGTGTCGGCCGCGAAGTTCGTCAGCATGGTGACGTCCCGCCCGGCATCGATCAATCCTTCCATGATTGCGACGCTGTCCCCGTAGGCATAGGGCACCATCTCGTGCCAGTACCGCCGGAAGTAGCGGATCTGCTCCTCCTTTTCGGGAAACTGCTCGATTAGCAGGGCCTCGGCATCCTCCCAGCTCCGTCCGCGGTCCTGTTCGAGGTTCCAGTCGTGGGTGCAGACATTCTCGAAGAACCATGCCCGCTCTGCATCGTCGGGAATGAGCCGGCGATAGGGAAGGTTCGGGTCATAGTGGATCAGCACCTTGCCGATGTCGAAGACGATATGGTCGATCGGGCCTGCCATCATATTTCCTTAGCGGTTGGGATCTTTCTCGAAAGCCAGGGGAATAGCCTGGCTGATGACCTTTTTCATGACGGTCGGCAAGGCCTGCGCCCCGAGATTGGCGACCGGTTCCCACCATCCCCCGGGATGAATGGTCTCGTCGGCTTTGGCCCGGAACACCGAGAGCCGCAGTTCGAAATGCGTGAACACGTGGGTCACCGTCCCGCAGGATTGCCAGGCAGATCGAAAGGGAGCGTGGTCGGCGGTCTGGCCACCGTCCTGGCGGGCGGTCCAGTCGGTCGTCGGGACCTCCGTCATGCCGCCAAGGAGCCCGCTGTCGACCCTCCGTCGCAGCAGGACCTCTCCTTCCGGATTGACGGCCACGAAGGCGGCGCCGAAACGCACTGGTTTTTCCTTCTTCGCCGCTTTCACCGGAAACCGCTCCGGGTCGTGCTCGGAAAATGCCAGGCAGTGGTCGCGAAGGGGACAGATGGCGCAGGCGGGCCTTTTCGGCGTGCAGATGGTCGCGCCGAGATCCATCATGGCCTGGGCAAAGTCACCAGGGCGGTCCTCCGGCGTCAGGTCCCGCACGCGCGTTTTCATCAGCGGTTTCGATCCGGGAAGGGGTGCATCTATCGCGTAGAGGCGGGAGACAACCCGCTCCACATTGCCGTCCATGACGACGGCAGGGCGGTTAAAGGCGATCGCGGCAACGGCGGCAGCCGTGTAATCGCCGATGCCGGGCAACGCCCGCAAGCCGTCTTCGGTATCGGGGAATACCCCGCCGTACAACCCGGCCACGGCCTCCGCGCATTTCTTCAGGTTACGGGCGCGGGCATAGTAACCGAGCCCGGCCCAGGCGGCCATCACATCCTCGGTCGGGGCCGCCGCCAGATCCGCTACGGTAGGCCACGCGGCCAGGAACTTGGCGAAATAGGGCTTCACCGCCTGAACCGTGGTCTGCTGCAGCATCACTTCCGACAGCCAGATATGGTACGGGTCGGGACGTTTTCCCTGCGCCGCCGCGGTGGGCGTCACGCGCCATGGCAGGTCGCGATGGTGCCTGTCGTACCATGCGATCAATTGCCGTATGATGGCCGGGGGAGTGGTCACGTGCTGGAAATGCCTGTGCGTCTGGTCTAGATGCTCTCCTATCGTCTCCATGATCACGCCGTCAACGAGAGCTGAGCGGCGTGCCGTGGTGAGACCGCCTCCGGTTCGCGGACTTGCGGAAGGATTGTCGATTGGCCAACGAAGCGAAGACCTTTGCTCGCAAGCGCGAGATGCAGATTGCGGAAGTCGCGAACGGCATCATCGATCCCGTGCTTGCGCGGCGCGCCGGCATCTCCACCGCCCTGCTGGGCTCCTGGGACGAGATCGCCGGCGAGGAATTCGCCGATTGCAGCCGCCCGGAGAAGATCGCCTGGCCCAGGCGCGACGCCTCAGACGAGGCAGGCGGCTATCAGGCGGGCGTCCTGACGATCGCCTGCGAAGGTGCGCGGGCTCTCTTCCTGACCCATGCACAGGGGGAACTGATCGCCCGCATCAACGCCTTCTTCGGCTTCCCGGCTGTGCGCCAGATCCGCATTGTCCAGAAGCCCGTCTCCCAGGCCGTCCGACACCGGCGCGCTTTACCGCCGCTGAAGGGGGAGGCGGCGAGACGGCTGGAGGACATGATGGAGGGGATCGATAACGATGCGCTGAAGAAGGCGGTCACCCGGCTCGGCACAGCTGTTCTTCAAAAGAAGCGCTGAAATGTACAGGCGCTGTTCAGCTTCAGGCTGTCACAAAGCTTTGAAGAATTTCACGAAGCCATCCCTTGTTCGCTTCCGGGCGGCAGGATACGGATGGCGGCAAATTTGAAGTTAAGGCAGGTGTTCGATGAAAAAGACCGAAGTCACCCTTACCCGGCGCGCTCTTCTCGGAGGCGTGGCAGCCACGGCTCTGGTTCTGGCCCTTCCGCTCGCTGCAACTGAAGCTTTTGCCCAGGAATTGCCGGAGTCCCAGGGTGACGTGGACATGGCGGAGGTCGTCAAGCCCGGTCCGCTGCCGGAAATGGCGATCGGGGAAGAAAACGCACCCGTCACCATCGTCGAGTACATGTCGATGACCTGCCCGCACTGCGCGACCTTCCACAACAATACGTTCGACGAGATCAAGAAGAACTACGTGGATACCGGCAAGGCCCGCTTCATCATCCGCGAGTTCCCCTTCGATCCGCGCGCTGCTGCGGCCTTCATGCTGGCACGCTGCAATCCGACCAAGCCTGAAGAAGCAAGCACACCGGCACAGTATTTCCCGATGGTTTCCATGCTGATGAAGCAACAGGAAGCCTGGGCCGGAGCACAGGATGGCCGCGCAGCCCTGCTGCAGATGTCGAAACTCGCCGGTTTCTCACAGGAGACTTTCCAGGCCTGCTTGACGAACCAGAAACTTCTCGATGATGTGAACGCGACGATGAAGCGCGGTGCCGACGAATTCGGCGTCAATTCGACGCCGACATTCCTCATCAACGGTAAGCGCTATGCGGGGGCCATGTCTGTTGAAAGCATGTCGGCTCTTATCGACAGCCTTCTCTGAGCCCGTTCATGACATGAGCGGCGGTCGCACCGGTGCGGCCGCTTCCTTCCTTCGGTGCGCGGCATGAAGTTCAATAAGCTGCGCGTCCTCGGCTTCAAGTCCTTCGTCGAACCCACGGAATTCATCATTGAGCGCGGCCTGACCGGCGTGGTCGGCCCCAATGGCTGCGGCAAGTCCAACCTTGTCGAGGCGCTCCGCTGGGTGATGGGGGAAAATTCCTACAAGAACATGCGCGCGTCCGGCATGGACGACGTCATCTTCTCCGGCTCCGGAAACCGACCTGCCCGCAATACGGCGGAGGTCATGCTCTTCCTCGACAATTCCGACCGGACCGCACCTGCCGCCTTCAATGATTCCGATGAGATCCAGGTATCGCGCCGCATCGAGCGGGAGAATGGTTCGGTCTACCGGATCAATGGCAAGGAAGCCCGCGCCAAGGATGTCCAGCTTCTCTTTGCCGATGCATCGACGGGCGCGCGCTCGCCCTCCATGGTCGGGCAGGGCCGGATCGGCGAGCTGATCAACGCCAAGCCGCAGGCACGCCGCCAGCTGCTCGAAGAGGCGGCCGGGATATCCGGTCTGCATTCTCGCCGTCACGAGGCCGAATTGCGATTGCGGTCAGCCGAAGGCAATCTGGAGCGGCTCGAAGACGTGACGGCGCAGCTGGAAAGCCAGATCGAAAGCCTAAAGCGTCAGGCGCGCCAGGCAAACCGCTTCAAGATGCTGTCGGCCGATATCCGCGCCCGCGAGGCTATGCTGCTGCATATCCGCTGGGCTCAGGCGACGGAGGCGGAGGCGGAAGCGAACACCGCTCTCAACCAGGCAACAATGGTGGTCGCCGAGAAGGCGCAGGCGCAGATGGAGGCGGCGAAGGCCCAGGCGATCGCTGGCCTGAAGCTGCCGGAACTGCGGGAGGAAGAAGCCAAGGCCGGAGCCGCGCTGCAGCGGGTCCAGATCGCCCGCACCCAGCTCGACGACGAGGCCGGCCGTCTCATGAAGCGACGCGACGAGCTTTCGCGGCGCCTGCTGCAGCTGGCGGAGGATATCCGACGCGAGGAGCGCCTGGTTCAGGACAATGCTTCCTTCCTGGCCAAACTCGACGACGAGGAGGGAGAGATCAACGAACTCCTCGCCGGTTCCGGAGCCGAGGCAGAGGATCTGCAGGAGGCGTTCCAGACGGCCGCGGCGGTCCTGTCGGAGAGCGAAAAGCTTTTCGCAGCGATTACGGCCGAGAAGGCCGAGGCGGCAGCGTCGCGCACGCAGCTTGAACGGCTGATCCGCGACATCGGCGAGCGTCACCATCGGCTCGATCGTCAGCGACAGGATGCCGAGGCGGAACTGCAGGCGATCGCCGGAAGACTGGCTGATCTAGACGATCCCGCCGAGCGTCGCGAGGCCGTCGAAGCAGCGGAGTTCGCCTTGGAAGAGGCTGGCGCGGCTGTGGAAGAGGCCGAGGTGGCACTTGCGTCCGCCCGCTCGTCCGAAGCCATGGCTCGAAAGCCCGTGGAAACTGCGCGCTCGCGCCTGAACGCTGTGGAGACCGAAGCGCGCACCATCTCCAAGATGTTGGCAGCCTCTGAAGCCTCCGGCGATTTTTCTCCCGTGGCGGAGGCGATTCGCGTCGACCGGGGCTATGAGGCCGCCCTCGGTGCGGCCCTGGGCGACGATCTGGAAAGCTCGACGGATCCCGGCGCTCCGGCATATTGGACGAAGAACGGCGACGTCGCAGAGGATCCGGCGCTGCCTGCCGGATGCGAGCCGCTGCTTCAGCGCGCGACTGCGCCCCCAGAACTGACGCGCCGTCTTGCCCAGATCGGCGTGGTTGCGCAGGAGGATGCTCTGCGGCTGATGCCGCAACTGAAGCCCGGCCAGCGGCTGGTGACGCGGGAAGGGGCAGTCTACCGCTGGGACGGACATATCGCCGGATCTGAAGCGCCCGGAGCGGCAGCACTAAGGCTCTCGCAGAAGAACCGTCTCGCTGAACTGGAAGGGGAGCTGGAGGAGGCGCGGATCGTGCTCGCGGATGCGGAGGAAGCTCTCTCCGACGCCGCAGCCGGAATTACCACCGGCGAAGCCCGTCTCGCCGAGGCACGGGATCGTAGCCGCATGGGGTCTCGCCGGCTCGCGGAAGCGCGGGAGGCACTTGCAGCCGCCGAGCGGGCTTCAGGCGATCTCTTGCGTCGCCGCGATGTCGTCGCGGAGGCGCTGAGCCAGGTTCGCGGCCAGATCGAGGAGGTGCGGCTACAGGAAGAGAATGCTCGGGTTGAACTGGAGGACGCCCCCGATCTGTCAGCGCTGGATGAGCGTCTGCGGGACCAGCAGGCGGCAGTCGCGACGGACCGCGGTATCCTGGCCGAGGCGCGTGCCCGGTTCGAGGGGCTGAGCCGCGAGACCGAGGGGCGTAGGCGCCGCTTGGCGGCGATCGCCCAGGAACGTTCCGCATGGCAGGCACGCGCAGCGAGCGCCGAGGATCATGTGGCGACCCTGCGCGAACGCGAGGAGGAGGCGCGCGAGGAACTTGTCGACCTGGAGGCGGCGCCCGAGGAGTTTGATGAGCGCCGCCGCATGCTTCTCACCGAGCTTCAGAAGGCCGAAGAGGGGCGGCGGGCCGCTGCCGATCGCCTTGCGGAAGCCGAGACGCGGCAGCGTGAGGCGGACCGGCTGGCAGCCACGGCGCTCTCGGAGCTTGCCGAAGCCCGTGAGAAGCGAGGTCGTGCTGAAGAGCGGCTCGTATCCGCTGCCGAACGTCGTCACGATAGCGAGGTCTCGATCCAGCAGGCGCTCGGAGTAGCCCCGCAGGAAGTGCTGCGGCTTGCCGGTCTGGCGCCGGGCGCAGAGCTTCCCGACATGCGCGACATCGAGCGCGAGGTGGATCGCCTGAAGATGGAGCGGGAGCGGCTGGGCGCCGTAAACCTGCGCGCGGACGAGGAGCAGAAGGAGCTTTCGGACAAGCTGGACGCGCTGATCCGCGAAAGGGACGATGTCATCGATGCCGTCCGCAAGCTGCGCGGAGCGATCCAGAGCCTCAATCGTGAGGGCCGTGAGCGGCTGATCGCCGCCTTCGATGTCGTCAATACCGAGTTTCAGCGACTGTTCACCCATCTCTTCGGCGGCGGGACTGCCGAACTGCAGCTGATCGAATCGGATGATCCGCTGGAGGCGGGCCTTGAGATCCTGGCCCGGCCGCCGGGCAAGAAGCCGCAGACTATGACGCTCCTGTCCGGCGGCGAACAGGCGCTGACTGCGATGGCCCTGATCTTTGCGGTTTTCCTCACCAACCCGGCACCAATCTGCGTGCTCGACGAAGTGGACGCGCCGCTCGATGACCATAATGTCGAGCGCTACTGCAACCTGATGGATGAGATGGCTGCCTCCACCGAGACCCGCTTCGTCATCATCACCCATAACCCCATCACCATGGCCCGCATGAACCGCCTCTTCGGCGTCACCATGGCGGAGCAGGGGGTTTCGCAGCTCGTATCCGTCGACCTGCAGACGGCCGAACTGCTGCGCGAGGCGGTCTGATCCCCGCGATTGTTGCGTTGCAACATAATCCGACCCTCACGCGTTTTCAAACGGCTGCAAAAGCTGTATGCGTCCTGAGACAAGCGAGGCGGGTGGAGAGCGTTTGATGAAGAAGTGGGTTTACCGCTTCGGTGGAGGAAAGGCCGAGGGAGGCGTGGCCGATGTCGCGATGCTGGGCGGCAAGGGTGCCAACCTGGCAGAGATGGCAAGCCTGGGACTGCCCGTTCCTCCCGGTCTGACGATCGTTACCGACGCGTGTGCCTGGTATTTCGAGAACGGCAAGACGCTTCCCGACGGGCTGAAGGAACAGGTCCTGGAGGGAATATCCGCCATGGAGGCGGAGACCGGCAGGACCTTCGGCGGCTCGACCCGCCCGCTCCTCCTGTCCATCCGCTCGGGCGCCCGTGCGTCCATGCCCGGCATGATGGACACGGTCCTCAACCTCGGACTGAATGACGAGACGGTTCAGGCGCTCGGCCACGATGCCGGGGATGCCCGCTTTGCCTGGGACAGCTACCGGCGCTTCATTCAGATGTATGCCGATGTCGTCATGGGACTGGACCATGAGGTCTTCGAGGAAATCCTCGAGGACGAGAAAGCCCGGTATGGCCATGAATACGACACTGATCTTTCCTCCGTCGAATGGCAGCACGTCGTCAGCCTGTACAAGCAGGTGATCGAGGAGGAATTGGGCGAGAGCTTCCCGCAGAATCCGCACGTGCAGCTCTGGCAGGCGATTGCCGGGGTCTTCTCGAGCTGGACCAATCCCCGCGCCACGACCTATCGCAGCCTCCACCGCATCCCCGAACACTGGGGCACGGCCGTCAACGTGCAGGCCATGGTCTTCGGCAATCTCGGTTCCTCCTCGGCGACCGGTGTCGCCTTCACGCGCAATCCCTCCACTGGCAGGAAGGAGCTTTACGGCGAGTTCTTGGTCAATGCGCAGGGCGAGGATGTCGTGGCGGGGATCAGAACCCCTCATTCGCTCACCGAGGATGGGCGTATTTCCTCCGGCTCCGACAAGCCGTCGATGGAAAAGCTGATGCCGGACACGTTCCGCGAATTCAAGGCGATCTGCGATCGGCTGGAAGCCCATTATCGAGACATGCAGGATCTCGAGTTCACCGTTGAGCGCGGCAAGCTCTGGATGCTGCAGACCCGTTCCGGCAAACGCACCACGCGTGCCGCCCTGAAGATCGCCGTCGATCTGGTGGACGAGGGCGTGATTACGCAGGAGGAGGCGGTGTCGCGCATCGAACCGCCCTCGCTCGACCAGCTCCTGCATCCGACCATTGATCCCAGGGTCGAACGGGTGGTGCTGGGATCCGGCCTGCCCGCATCCCCCGGCGCGGCGGCTGGCGAGATCGTCTTTACGGCAGAGGAGGCAGTGGAGGCCGAGGCTGCAGGCCGCAAGGTCATCCTGGTGCGGATCGAGACGAGCCCGGAGGACATCCACGGCATGCATGCGGCCGAGGCCATCCTGACGACCCGAGGCGGGATGACCAGCCATGCGGCCGTCGTGGCCCGCGGTATGGGCATCCCCTGCGTCGTCGGGGCAGGCACGATAAGGGTTGATCTGCGCA
This sequence comes from Pseudorhizobium halotolerans, assembly GCF_902153235.2. Lineage (NCBI taxonomy): Bacteria > Pseudomonadati > Pseudomonadota > Alphaproteobacteria > Hyphomicrobiales > Rhizobiaceae > Pseudorhizobium > Pseudorhizobium halotolerans. Next base: position 450,367 of record NZ_CABFWE030000016.1, read on the forward strand.
ACGAGCAATTGCTGTGTCCTGGTGGCGTGATCCTCGGTCGCGGCGACACGATCACCCTCGACGGCTCGTCGGGGCAGGTGCTTCGCGGTAACGTCCCGATGATCCAGCCGGAGCTTTCCGGCGACTTCGGCCGCCTCATGGAATGGGCCGACAAGGCGCGCCGCATGTCCGTGCGCACGAACGCCGACACGCCGCAGGACGCCCGCTCGGCACGCTCCTTCGGCGCGGAGGGAATCGGTCTGTGCCGGACCGAACACATGTTCTTCGAGGGCGACCGCATCCAGGTGATGCGCGAGATGATCCTTGCAGAGGATGAAGCGGGCCGTCGCGAGGCGCTTGATCGGCTCCTGCCGATGCAGCGATCGGACTTCACCGAGCTCTTCGCGATCATGCATGGCCTGCCGGTGACGATCCGCCTGCTCGACCCGCCGCTCCACGAATTCCTGCCGAAGTCGGACGAGGAGATTACCGAGGTGGCACGGGCGATGGATCTGGAGCCGGCCTTCCTGCGCCGCCGGATCGATGCGCTTCACGAGTTCAACCCGATGCTTGGCCATCGAGGCTGCCGGCTTGCCATCTCCTATCCGGAGATCGCCGCCATGCAGGCGCGTGCGATCTTCGAGGCGGCCGTGGCTGCCGCTCGGTCGACGGGCGAGGCTGTCGAACTGGAGATCATGGTACCGCTGGTCGGGCTTCGCTCGGAACTCGACTACGTCAAGGACTGCATCGATCGCGTGGCAAGTGAGGTGAGCCGGGAGGCCGGCATGTCGATCAACTATCTTGCCGGTACGATGATCGAGCTGCCGCGCGCGGCCCTGCGGGCCCACGTGATTGCAGAGACGGCCGAATTCTTTTCCTTCGGTACGAACGACCTGACCCAGACGACTTTCGGCATGTCGCGTGATGACGCCGCGGCCTTTATCCCGACCTACCAGCGGAAGGGCATCCTCGAAGAGGATCCCTTCGTCTCACTGGATTTCGACGGGGTCGGCGAACTGATCCGGATCGCCGCGGAACGGGGCCGTGCAACCCGCCCGAGCTTGAAGCTTGGTATCTGCGGCGAGCATGGCGGCGACCCGGCCTCGATCACCTTCTGCGAGCAGACCGGCCTTGACTACGTATCCTGCGCCCCCTTCCGCGTGCCGATCGCCCGCCTTGCGGCGGCGCAGGCAGCGATCGCACAGCGAAGGGGCAGCGCAAGCCGAACTGGGTGAGGCAGCCGCCTTAGTGGCTGGCAAAGACTTCGGTGCGGCCGTCCCTGCGGATGAGGAGAACGTCATAGGGTTCCGCGCCAGCACCTTCCATTCCCGGGGAGCCGACCGGCATACCAGGTGCCGAGAGCCCGATCGCGTCTGGGCGCTCGGCTATCAGGCGCCGTACGTCCGATGCCGGAACATGCCCCTCGACAACATAACCGCCAACGAGCGCCGTGTGGCAGGAGGCTGTGTCTGCGGTAATGCCGGCTTTCGCCTTCACGACGTCCATCATTTCAGGCGCAACATTGGTAGCCGAGACGGCGAAGCCGTTTTCTCTCATGTGCGAGATCCATCCGCCGCAGCAGCCGCAGCCGGCATCCTTGAACACGCTGACGCTTGCCGAAAGCGCGACGGATGCAGAAAGCAGGCTGAAGGTTGCGCTCAGGAAGAGGGTTCTTAACGTCATGGCACGGCTCCAGAGAGTTGGGTCTGCCTCCGGATGAGGCTGATCTTTTCGTAGCTGCAACACAGCGAACGCTCCTTGCGCTGGCTCAAGCTGTCAGTCCCCGTCCTTGATGATGATGCGACGCTCGACATACATGGGCCCCCACATCGTGCTGGCCTGCCTGTCGCGCCAGCTGCGCATCTCCGCGCGGCGGTCGAGCTCGAGGTCGAGCAGGCACTGAGCCATCGCATCCGTTCCTGGTCTGAACCCGTATCCGGCACAGGTTCGCTCGTCGGCTGCCCGGCGTTCTTCCGGCGTCATGGTCTGGCAGGCCGCCAGCGGCATGCACAGGAGAGCAAGGACGATGCTCAGTGGTCGACGCATGCAAAGCTCCAGATGCGGCGTTCAATGGGACGCGTTTCCTTATCACGCGTCATGTTCTACACAGACAGGCATGCCGTCGCAAATCCAGGTACCGCTGTTTCCATGACCGTCCGCTATGTCCGGCCCGTTTCCCATTCCGCTTATGCCGCCCGTCGCATGGGCCTTGCAGCCCTGGTCCTGTTCGTGCTGGCCCTGCTCGCCCATCGCTTCGGGCCCCTGCGCACGCCTGACTTCCTGGCACTCGTCCTGATGTCCGCCGCCATTGCCGCCGCAGCCGTGCCGCTGGCGCTGGTGGGGCTGATCCGCCTCTGGCAGAAGGGTGCTGAGGGCGGCATGGCTTCGGCAAAGGCACTTGTCTATGCCGGCGTGCCACTTGGCTTCGTCGCCGCCGGGGCCGTTCTCTACCTGACACGGCCGCCGCTCAACGAGGTGAGCACGGATCTGGAGGATGTTCCGGCCTTCCTCTCGCGCCCGCAATACGACCAGCAGTGGTTGACGACCGTCGCGACAACACGAGCCGCGGAGCGCCAGGCACAGCTTGCGGCCTATCCCGGTCTCGCCGGCCGCCGTTATGAGGGGGCGCTCGATCGCGTTCTCCAGGGGGTCGAGGCCGCGGCTATTTCAGCTCGGATCGACATCACCGACCGGAAGGGGGTGGAGTTGCCGGAGCTGCAGGACGCGCTCCCCGGTCAGGAGCCGCAACCGGACGACGCGGTCGCCGAGGTCGGTGAAGTACCGATACCCCTGCCTCGGCCGGAGCCGGCTCTTCCCGGCATGGTCGCGTCGCTGGCCGATCAGGATGTCCTGCTGCAGGGTGAAACGGAGACGCTCGTCCTGGGGCTGCCCTTCGATATCGTCATTCGGCTGCGCGAGGATGTCGAAACCACCTTCGTCGATGTCCGGGTCGCCTCACGCTACGGCGCCCACGATCTCGGCATGAGTGCCGAGATCGCCGACGATTTCCTCGATCGGCTGGACGCCGAACTTCTGGGGATCGCGGGAGGCTAGGGGAAAGCCTCGGCCCCGCATCCGAGGGCTCAGTCGCTGCCGAGGCCGAGCTTCTCGAGATCGACAGCCGCTGCGCCTTCGAGAACCTCGCGTGTCAGGGTGGGGCCCATCACCCGAATATCGTCGCCTTCGCGGGTGATCTCCAGCGCGCTCCAGTCGACCAGGACATCCTTGTCGCCGATCCCGAGAAAGCCGCCGACCTCGACGGCGACCGCCGCGACCGTGCCGTCCAGGTTGAGGAGCACGTCCTCGATCTCGCCGATCTCTTCTCCATCCGCGCCGTAGATGTCGAGGTCATCGATGCGGCCGGCAAAGAGATAGCTGGGCGCTGCCCCCTGGACAGCATCCGGCAGTACGACGATGGGTGCCTGGATCGGAGCCTGGGCAAATGCTGCTGCGGAGAAAAGGGTGATGGCCGTCGCGGTCGCGATTAGGGTGGTCTTCATGCTTGCCTCATCTGTTCGCTTGGCGGCGCAGCCGGACAGCTGCACCGGACGGCGGACAACGGCGCTTGGCGCCGGATGTTCCCGGAGGCTCAGTAGAGTTCAAGCGGGGAAGTAGACGCCCTTCAGGGAGGGTGGTCCTTCCGTTGTCACCCGGCCCTTTTCAACCAGGTCTTCCAGATGCGCCAGTACGGAAAGTGCGGCAGCGCCATGAAGGCGCGGGTCGGTTGTCGCATAGATCGCGTTCACCATGTCCGGGATCAGCCGGTCGCCCGATCTGATCCTCTCGAGAACCGCCCGCTCGCGCATCCGGCGATGGGCGCGCAAGCCCCTGAGGAAGGATGCCGGTTCCCGCACCGGACCCCCGTGGCCGGGAAGGAAGAGGCGGTCGTCGCGGGCAAGCAGTTTTTCCAGCGAGGCCATGAAGTCCGCCATCGACCCGTCCGGCGGTGCGACGATCGTGGTCGCCCAGGCCATGACATGATCGGCGGAGAAGAGGAGGCCGGTACCGTCGAGCGCGAAGGCGGTGTGGTTGGCGGTATGGCCGGGCGTGTGGATGGCCGTCATCCGCCATCCATCGCCTTCGATTGCGTCACTGTCGGAGACCTGGATGTCGGGCACGAAATTCGTGTCGGCGCTTTCGGCGAAGGGATTGGCCTCGCCCGCGAAGAGCGGCCGCGCCGACCGGTGCGGCCCCTCCGCGATGATCGATGCGCCGGTCTCCTGCTTCAGCCGCCGGGAAAGCGGCGAGTGATCGCGGTGGGTATGGCTGACGAAGATATGCGTGACCTCCCGGCCCTTGAGAGCCGCCATTAGCGCCCGGAAATGCGCCTCGTCCTCGGGGCCGGGGTCGATGACCGCGACCGAGGAACGCCCGACGATGTAGGTATTGGTGCCGTGGAAGGTGAAGGGCGAGGGGTTGTTGACGGTGATGCGCTGCACATTGTCGGCCACCGGCACAGCCTCCCCATGGGCCGGGTGGAAGGCAAGGTCGAATTCCGGTTGCCGCAGATCGTCATTCTCGGCCATGTATTCTCCCTAGCGCCGGGGCCTTTTGCTTCGCCTCGCTCTAGCACGAGCGCCTGGCGGAAATCTTCAAAAACGTCAGCCGGGATCATTGCCGCCGGAGCGAAGCTTTGCTAGAGCAACCGCACTCGCCGGCCAGCGACCCAATACGCGTCGCGGCCTGCCATGGTGGGGCGTAGCCAAGCGGTAAGGCAGCGGTTTTTGGTACCGCCATCCCCTGGTTCGAATCCAGGCGCCCCAGCCAAGCCTCCCTTTTCAAGCCAGCAATCCAGGTTTTCCGGCATTTCCAGCTTAAATGGGGATCGAGATTCGCAAGCGTATCCCGGTGACCCAATCCTTAGATCGCGTTACGTTGACGCTCCAGCAGCACTCCCAGGCGCAACGTCTCCTGGACGAGGATGTCCGGATCCTCGCGCTGCGTCCGATGAATTTTGATCGCCACCCGAAGACAGTGCTCACCATGGACAGTCGTGTCCGAAAGAGCGGCGGTCCCCTTCTAGCCTGCACCCATTGGGAGCGGTACTGCTTCGAGGCCTCGATATGGCGCTCTCTGAGCATCGATCAACCTTCAGGCTTCCGTTGCTCAGGCCTCTCTCGAGACCACCACTGGGGCCTAACCGGCTTTATTCCTAATAGGGTTTCCTTGGGTGCTATACGATGCAGCTATAGCCGCCACCTGGCCGCGCCGCCCAGTGTGGGTAGCGTTATCCTGACGAGAGACTAGCCTGCCAGTCGGTCGCGGTGACGCCTAAAGACGCGATCAATCACTTTGCCTGCAAGGTATCGCTAGTAGACCGCGCCTCTGGTTCGGCAGAGACGCGTCAGGTGAATAGGATTCATCGAAAGATGAGATGTAAGAATTTCTCTCGTCCAATCTTCCATGCCACGTTTGCTGAGGTCTGTAGCGAGGAGGCTGCATTACCGGCCCGTCATCATCAGGTGAGGGTCCAGGCACGTCGTGAGTGCGATAGAACGATGGGAGGGAAACTTGAGAAAAGACAATCCACGTAGGACGGTCGTTGCCGCCGCATTGGCAGGAGTGGTTGCAGGCTCAGTCGGGACAGGCGCCGCTGCTGCGCAGGATTTGGCGGGCAAGACCGTCGAATTTGTCATCCCGTTTGCTGAATCGGGCGGCTCAGCAGCATGGGCAAACTTCTTCGCGCCGCTTCTCAGCAAGCATCTCGCCGGCAATCCGACGGTAGTCGTGCGCTATCGCCCGGGAGCCGGATCGACAGAGGGTGCGAACTGGTTCCAGGAGCAGAAGACGGCCGACGGAACGCTGATCTTCGGGACCTCCGGCAGTACGCAGTTTCCCTACCTGCTGGATGATCCCCGGGTCCGCTACGAGTACAAGGACTGGAAGGTCGTCCTTTCATCCGGTACCGGCGGCGTCGTCTATCTGCCGCCGGATCTGGGCGAGCGGTACGACGGCGACTTTGACGACCTGAAGGATGAGAATTATCTCTACGGCTCCCAGGGAGCGACAACGCTTGACCTAGTGCCGCTGCTCGCCTTCAAGCTTCTCGGACTGCAGGTTGATCCTGTCTTCGGGATCGAAGGCCGTGGCGACGGACGCCTGATGTTCGAGCGTGGCGAGGCCAACATCGACTACCAGACCACCTCCGCCTACCTCAAGAGCGTGGTTCCGCTGGTCGAGCAGAAGCTCGCGGTCCCAGCCTTCTCCTACGGTGCGCTCGATGCCGATGGCAACATTGTCCGCGATCCGACTTTCCCCGACCTGCCGAGCTTCAAGGAAGTCTGTGAGGCGACCGAAGGGTGTGAGACCTCCGGCGTCGGCTGGGATGCCTGGAAAGCTTTCTTCGTCTCGGGATTCGCTGCGCAGAAGCTGATCTACCTGCCGGGTGGCGCAAGCCAGGAAGTGGTGGACATGTACACCAAGGCATTCGAGGACATGATCGCGCAACCGGAGTTTGCCAAGAACTCGGAAGAAACGCTCGGTGTTTATCCGCAGGGCGTCGGCAAGGCTGCGGTGGCAGCCCATGAACAGGCCATCACCGTCACCCCTGAAGCCAAGCAGTACGTCCTCGACTGGCTGAAGGAAGACTACGGCATCACCATGCAATGATCCGACTTGGCGCCTGGCGCGGCCATTGGTCATGCCGGGCGCTTCGTCACGTCGTTTGCAGCTGAAAGGCCTTCTTCATGGATATCTTCTCTACGGCCCTGCCCGCCCTCGGCGAGGCCTTTCTCCTTCTGTTGCAGCCGCAGCAGTTGATGTATCTGATCCTGGGTGTGCTTCTCGGTCTAACGGTGGGTATCTTGCCAGGCCTGGGAGGGATCGCCGGGTTGTCCCTCGTTCTGCCCTTCATATACGGAATGGATACGGTATCGGGACTTGCGCTGATGGTTGGTCTGATCGCGGTCATTCCAACATCCGACACGTTCTCCTCCGTTCTGCTCGGCATCCCCGGATCGAGTTCCGCTCAGGCGACGGTACTTGATGGCTTTCCCTTGGCGCGCAAGGGGCTTGCGGCCCGCGCTCTCTCGGCCGCCTTCATGTGCTCGCTTTATGGCGGCCTGATCAGCGCCGCCATCTTGACCTTCTTCATCTTCATTGCCCGCCCGCTTATCCTGGCATTCGGCCTTCCGGAAATGCTGATGCTGACCGTGCTCGGCCTGTCCATGGTCGCAATTTTGGCGGGGAGGGTGCCCCTGAAGGGGATCGTTGCTGCCGGCATCGGACTGCTCGCCGGCACGATCGGAGCGGCGGGTGCCGGCGGCAGCCTGCGCATGACCACTTACGATTTCCCTTACCTTGTAGACGGTTTGCAACTGATTATCGTCGGTTTGGGCATGTATGCGGTACCAGAGATCGTCTCGCTGCTGAGGGAAGACCAGAGCGTGGCGCAGGGCAACAAGCTTGGTGCCGGCTGGTTCGACGGGGTCCGTGACTGGTGGCGCAACAAGTGGCTATCCACCAAAGGTGCCATAATCGGTGTCGTCGTCGGGATCATCCCCGGCCTGGGCGGATCGGTCGTAGACTGGATTGCCTATGGCTATACCGTGCAATCCTCAAAGGACCGCGAGAACTTCGGGAAGGGCGACATCCGCGGCGTGATCGGGCCGGAATCCTCGGCCAACGCCACCATGGGCGGAGCCCTGGTTCCGACCCTGATTTTCGGAATCCCGGGATCAGGTACGATGGCCGTCTTTCTCGGTGGGCTCGCGCTGCTCAACCTGTCGCCCGGGCTGCACATGGTGCGCCAGAACCTCGACGTGACCTATACGATCGTCTGGTCGCTGGCCTTGGCAAATCTCATCGGAGCCGGGCTCTGCATCCTCTTGTCCGCACAGATCGCGAAGTTCTCGAAGATCCGATTCGCGATCCTGGCGCCATTCCTGTTCATGCTGATCTCGTTTGCAGCATTCCAGTCGCGGCAGTCGATCGGAGACCTCATAGCCCTGATCGCCATCGGCTTCCTCGGTATCCTCTTGCGTCGGTTTGACTATTCTAGGCCAGCCTTCCTGATCGGTTTCGTTCTTTCCAACCAGGCAGAGGCATTCGCCAACATGGCGAACCAGATTGCAGGAGCACGCTTCAACCGTGGCTTCTGGGCCGGCATGGAGTATATCGCATCGCCGCTGGCGCTGACGATCCTTGCGCTGACCATCGTGTCGATCGTCGTCGGGCTGCGCAGCGCGAAGTTCATCAACGAGCATGACGCGGAAGCGAGCGGGGTAAAACGGACCTCCGTGATCTTCCTTCTTTGCATCACGACCTATGTTGCGGTCTCGGTCATCGATGCGGCGATGATATCGCGGTTCGGAGATAAGATCTTCCCACTCACCGTTGGGCTCGTCACGCTTGCGGCCTGTGCGGGCCTGCTGGTCCGGATGCGCCGCGCCCCGGAAACGGATCCCGTCTTCGTCGATCTCGAACGCGGTGGGCCCGACGAGAAGCTTCCGGTCGGACTATGGTCGACGCTGGCCTGGTTCGCCATGCTTCTCGTGGCCTCTCTGTTGTTCGGATTCGTGATCGGACTCACGCTCTTCCTGCTGGCGTTCTTCCGCACTCGGGCAAAGCTCGGGCTGCCGATGACGCTCGTGTATACCGCGGGCGGAGTTGCTGCGATCATCCTCTTTGCCGGGGTCCTGGGACGCGATTTCCCGCCCGGCCTCCTGCAGGCTTACACCGATCTGCCCTGGCCGCTGAGGTAAATTCGCACCTATCGCCCCGGCCGGCGCCGGGGCGGTTCATCCGCCCTTACAGGCGAACGATCTTCTCACGATTCGATTGGAGTTGCTGCGTGGTTGAACGCAAGATGTATGGTTGGCTGGCAGAAGCATTCAGGCAGGAGGGGGTCGATACGTGTTTTGCCCTTCTGGGCGATGCCAACATGAACTGGGCAACTGCCCTTTCAGGGCTCGGCACCGGCATGGTCTATGTCCGCCACGAACATTGCGCAGTTGCGGCTGCCATGGCCTATGCACGGAAAACCGGAGACGTGGGTGTGGCAACGGTAACCTGCGGTCCAGGGCTGACGCAGGTTCTCACGGCGCTGCCAGCGGCCGTCCGGGCGCAACTGCCGCTTGTCATCTTTGCCGGAGAAGCGCCCCTTAAGGCGGCCTGGTACAATCAGGCGATTGACCAGGCGCCGTTCATCCGTGCGACCGGCGCAACCTATCATTCCCTCCATTATCCGCCTCGCATGGCTGAAGCGATACGTGATGCGTTTCTCGAGGCGAGGACAACAAACCGGCCCGTCGTGATTGGCGTGCCCTTCGATCTCCAGGACCTCGATATCGTCGAACCGCTGACCTTGCCTCGTCCCTCGACCGAACTTGTTCCTAAAGTTGGTCCGATCCCGCCGAACAAGGACGATATCGCCGAGGCGGCGGCACGTATAAACGGGGCAAAACGCGTCGTGGTGATGGCGGGCATGGGCGCGGTCGCCGCGGGGGCAGGACCTGCCTGCCGTATGCTGGCGGAACGATGTGATGCAATGCTCGCTACCACGCTTCCGGCACGCGGCCTGTTCCATGACGACCCCTATTCCATCGGGGTAGCTGGCGGTTTCTCCAGCGCCGCCGCGCGGAAGTTGCTGGGCGAGGCGGATCTCGTCATCGGTGTCGGGACGATCCTCGCCCATCATAATGCGGAGGGCGGAAGGCTCTTCGGGCAAGCGCATGTCCTGCAGATCGACGTGGAGCCCCTGACGGTCAGCCAAGGACGCATCGCTGCCCACAGCCATGTCCGCGCCGATGCCCGGCTAGCCGTGGAAGCGCTCGCGGAGCTCGTCAAGCCCCGTCAGCCCGCGTGGAGGAATGAGGAGACGGCTACCCTTATCCGGGAGGCGCCGATCGATCCTGAGCCTTATGCCACGGAACCCGGGCTTCTCGACCCCCGCGACGTGGTGGCGGCGCTTGAGGCAGCACTGCCGCGCGAATGGGAGATGGTGAATTCCTCCGGCCATTGTTCATTCTACTTCGCACACATGCCGTCGCGACCTCAGGAGCGGTTCCTGACCATCCGCGAGTTCGGCGCAATTGGAAACGGGATCTCCTTTGCCATGGGGGTGGCGGCCGCTCGCCCGGACGAAACTGTCGTCTTGTTCGACGGTGACGGGAGCCTGCTGATGCATATCCAGGAAATCGAAACCATACGTCGACACGGAATGAAGATCCTCATCTGCGTGATGAACGACGGTGCCTATGGCTCGGAGATCCACAAGCTGCGATCGGAGGGCTTGCCGGACGATGGAGCCGTCTTTGGCCGGCCTGACTTTGCGGCGATCGCCAAGGGGTTCGGCATCGGTGGCGTGACTATTGAGGATCTTGCCGATCTGCCCGGGCTGGCGGCCGAGTTCAGCCGGCGCGGTGGCGCGGCTATCTGGGACTTTCCCGTTTCCGACAAGGTGCTGTCACCGGTTATTCGGCGAGCGCATCCTCAACGAATGTCCAAGTGAGTGAGCCGGATGACGTGGGCCGGCCGTATGCGAGTGACGCCGGCGGCAGAACCCGAGACGTCCGGTTCGGTGCCGTCAAATATCGGCGAGGCGATGGCGGATCATCTCAAGCAATGCTTCCGCCGGTGGCGAGAGTGGAACGCCCCGCCTCTTGATCGCGCCGATCCGGCGCGTCAGGTCCACATCGGAAAAGGGCAGGCCGACAATATTGGCCGGCGACTGATGCATCGTCAGGCGGGGCAGCACCGTCAATGCGACACCGGAGGCCACCAGCGCCATGGCCGTGGCGGCATTCTGCACCTCGAACCGCCAGTCAACCTGCTTGCCGACATCGCCCAGCGAGTTTTCCACCAGCTGGCGATTTGTCGACTGCGTGCGAATCCGAACCATAGGCTCTCCCAGGAGATCGGACCTTGTTACGTGGTCTTGCCGGGCAAGCCGGTGCCCCTTGTTGACCAGCAGCACGTAAGGCTCGGTGCACAGAGGTTCCGCTTCGATGTCCCAAGGAGTGGCGCTGATGATGGTAATCCCGAACTCAGCCTCGCCCTCCTTCACCAGATCCATGACGTGACCCGTGGGTTGGTCGAGAAGCACGACCTGAAACCCTCGGTGAAGGTCTGCAAACGATTTCATCACGTCGGGCAGGTAATAGCCGGCAATAGTCGGCAAGCAGGCGAAAACCAGGCGCCGGCGTGCCTCGCGGCCACTCTCCCTCACTCCCTGGTAGAGGCCGGAAAGCGTCTCCAGATGGCGCCGCACGTCCGGCAGCAGCGCCTGGCCTGCCTTCGTCAGAGAGACGTCATGAGAGGTCCTGATCAGGAGGCGTGTATTGAGATCCTCCTCGATCTTCCGGATGCGGTGACTGAGCGCCGTCTGGGTGACATTCAGCTTGGCCGCAGCCTTGGAGAAGCTTCCGAGTTCGGCCACCGCGATGAAGGCTTCAAGCCCCAGATAATCCACCCGCATTCCGCTACCCCGGTGCCGACGAAGAGCCACGTTCCCACAAGAGATCGCATGCGGCAATTGCCGCCAACTTTGCGAAGGCGAAGATGAGCCACTTGCTGGACTTTCTCATGCCGCCCAACGTGGAGCCGACGGCGGCCCTCGCCATGTTGGCAGCGAGCACGGCTGCATCCTTCATAACCATTGCGTTCGGAATCGGTGGTGGCGTTCTGCTGCTTGCCGTCATGGCGATCCTTGTCCCGCCGGCGGCGCTCATACCGGTGCATGGCATCATCCAGTTCGGCTCCAATATCGGTCGTGTCGTCTTCATGTTCCGGTATATCAGCTGGGCAAGCACATGGTCGTTCATGGCGGGGACCGTGGTCGGCGTGATCGCCGGCGGAGCGGTGGCGCCCAATCTGTCGCCTGCGGTCGTGCAGATGGGCGTCGGCCTGTTCGTGCTCTGGTCGGTCTTCATGAAACCGCCTCGCTGGCTCAGCCGCATTCCGCTGGTCACGGGTGTCGTCTCGAGCTTCCTGACCATGTTCTTCGGTGCCACAGGTCCGTTCGTTGCGACGTTCACCAAGTCGCTGGCGCTTGACCGCCATCGCCACGTCGCAACGCACGGCGCCATGATGTCGGTGCAGCATCTCCTCAAGACGCTCATGCTGAGCTTCCTTGGCTTCGCATTCGCACCATGGATCGGCTTCATTGGTGCGATGATCATCTGCGGTGCCATCGGAACCTTCCTCGGCAGGCTCATTCTCGACCGGATATCGGACAGGCGGTTCCGGCTGGCACTCGACATCACGCTCGTCGTCCTATCGCTCCGCCTGATCTGGTCGGGGAGTTCCATGCTCTGAGCGGGCAGGCCGGCATCAGCCGGCCGTCTCCATCTCGCGCTTTTCCTTCGCGTAGCGAACGAGCGCCAGGAATCGGTAGATGCCGTGCATGAACTTGCCATAGGGCATGGTGATGAAAAGGCTGAAGACGACGCCGAGATGCACCGCAAGCAGAATTCCCATGGCGGGTGTCGCCCGGAAGACCAGGAGCAGCAGGCCGGTCGCGCTCGTCAGGAACAGCATTGCGAGAAACGCAACGTCCATCCCCATCCGCGAATGATCAAGCAGAAGGGGATCACGGTGCCATTTCGCCTTGAGAAGTCCGATCGGCCCAATGATGAGGCCGATCCCGCCGACTGTCCCGAGGATGACCGGCAGGTCATACCAGAAGTAGGGAGCCTCCCGGCCAACGATGTAGTGGTAGACCGTCGCTACGGACGTAGCGGCAAAGCAGAGCATGAAGCCGTAGAAGGTCAGGTGATGGTAAAGCCGGCGCCGATCGGTAGGCTTATCATCCTCGTTCATGCAACCGACGCCGCCGCCGTCGAGATAGCGCAGGGTACAGGCGTCCTTCATGGCCTGCCAGACTGACGAGCCTTCCCGCAATGTCGCGGCTGGTTCGCCGATATCGCGCCAGAACAGCCGGATTCCCATTGCGATGGCGAAGAGCGCGTAAAGCGATGCGCCCAGGAAGATCAGGACCATCGTGTTGTGCGGCATCAGCCGGTAGAAGGCGCCCGGCCCGGTGTGGACGCCGAAGAGCACTTCGGGATCGGTCCAGCCAACAAAGCTGATGATGAAGAGTGCTACCGAGACGGCTGCGATGATGCTGATAGCCAGCCCGTTGCGTTCGAACAGGCCAGCCAGCGGCCGAGGCCAAGCATAGGCCTGATAGCTATCGCCACGGAGTTTCGCCAGCGTCTTCGGCACGTTGACATCGAATTCATGCGGAGGAGCGAACTGACAGTCGTGCAGGCAGGCACCGCAACTGTGGCAGAGGTTTGCCAGGTAGTTGAGGTCTCCGTCGGAGAAGGAGCGGCGCATCTCCATGGCCGGAAAGACCGCGCAAAGGCCTTCGCAGTAGCGGCAGGAGTTGCAGACCGTCATCAGCCGGTCAGCCTCGGCAAGGAGGGGGCTGGCATGAAGGGTCTCGGGTGCAGCGTGAATGTTCATGCAATCTCCATTGCAGCGGAAGCCGTTGAATTGGCGCGTACTTCTGCGGCCGCTTCGCGGCCGGCGATGCGGCCGAACACGCTGCCGATCGTCATGCCGATACCGGCTGCATAGCCCTGGCCCAGCACATTGCCGGCCATGATCTCGCCCGCGGCGAACATGTTGGCGGCTGGCCTCCCGTCCGCCATCATCATCCGGGACTGCTCGTTCACCCGTACACCGAGATAGGTGAAAGTGATGCCGGGCCGCACGGGATACGCGTAAAAGGGTGCCTCCTCGATCCGTCGCGCCCAGTGTGTCTTGGGCGGAGAGAGACCTTCGGTCCGGCAGTCATCGAGGCTTGTGTGGTCGAAGGTTCCGGGCTGCACTGCAGCGTTGAAGTCCGACACGGTCTTTTCAAGCGCGGACGCATCCAGGCCCAGCTTGCCCGCGAGATCGGGGATGGTCATCGCCTTCACCGGCGGGAAGAGCGAGGGCATGAACAGCTCGAGCGATCGGGCGTCGAAGATGATGTAGGCGATCTGGTCGGGCTGCGCGGCGACAAGTCGTCCCCAGATCGCATAGCGTTTTGGCCAGACGTCCTCTCCCTCATCATAGAAACGCTGCGCATCTCTGTTGACGACGATGCCGAACACCACGCAGTCGAGGCGGGTGATGATGCCGCCGTCATATTTCGGAGCACGTGCATCGATGGCGACGGCATGACACTGGGTCGGATCGCCGATCTGTTGCGCGCCGCTCTCGATCAGCATCTTGAGGACCGTGCCACGATTATAGGGCGTGCCGCGAATGAGGAAGTTCTCCGCGATCTCGCCCCATCCTTCTTTCAGCCAGTCGATGTTCGCCTCGAAGCCGCCGGAGGCGGCCACGAATGCCTTGGCGGCGATCGATTGCCGCTGGCCGCGATGGAGAACGGTTGCGGAGCGGAAGCGTCCGTCGACGATATCGAGATCGACAACCTCCGTGTCATACCGTACCTCGACACCCAGTTGCTCGGCCGTACGGTACAGGGCGTTCAACATTGCGCGGCCGCCGCCCAGGAAGAAGGAGTTGGTGCGTCCGAGGCTCAAGGTCCCCCCAAGGGAGGGCTGGAAACGCACGCCCTGCTCGACGATCCAGTTCAGCATGTCCTTCGACTCGGCGATCATCATCCGAGCAAGTTTCTCGTCTGTCTTGCCGCCAGTCACCCGCAACAGGTCCTCGAAGAACTCTTCCTCGTAATAGGGACCCGAAAGTGTCTCGGTTGCGCTGTCGTGGGCGCAGCGCATGTTGCGCGTATGGCGGGTATTGCCGCCGCGGTAGAAGCGCGGTGCCGCCTCCACGACCAGCACGGATGCGCCGTTGCGCCGGGCGCTTATCGCCGCGCAGAGTGCTGCATTGCCGCCGCCGGCGATGAGGACGTCATAGTCTGCAGTCGTCATATCAAACCACCATCTATTCCAGCCGTCATTACTGCACACATTTGTATACAGTCAAGTGGCGTGACGTGGTAGGGATGATGCGTTTCAACATGGTTTCTCGCGAGGATGCGCGGCGGTGTAAAGATGGCACCGCCCTTTGCGCCTTGGGCGGTTTCGTGCCAGCCTCCGCCCACGAGCTTGCTCCTCGGCGGAATTTGAAGGGGTAATGACATGACTTCGACGAGGGCACAGGCTCCTCTTCGCCATCTTCTCGCTCTCGTCGGCTGGTCGGACGATCTGCTCCAGCGGCTGGTGATCGAGGAGAGGCCAAAGGTTCTTGCCACGCCCTGGCCGATCGGCCCGATGGCTACAGCCGTGCTTGGTGCCGTGGGCATCGCTGCCTCCCGGATCCACGAGATACGTACCGGTCAGAAGCGGCAGGTGACTGTCGACACGCGAGCAGCGGAACTTGCCATGGCAAGTTCCAATTATCTGCTCCTGGACGGGAAACCGGCAAAGCAGATGGAGCCTTTCACCGGCTTCTACCAGACTGCCGGTGGCCAGTGGGTCTATCTGCACGGCAACTTCGAGCACCTGCGTGAAGGCCTGATGAAAATGATTGGCGCGGGCGAGGATCCATCAGACGTCCGGACGGCCTTGCTGTCGTGGGAGGCGGAGGAGGTCGAGGCCGAAGCGATCCGCCGCGGCCTGTGCGCTGCCCGGGTGCGCAGCCGCGCGGAGTGGCTGGAGGACCCGCATTGCACTGCCATCAGTCGACTTCCCCCGATCCGGTTTGAAAAGCTCGCGTCCGCCCAAAATCGGGAACTTGGCTCGGGTGGCAATGGACCGCTTGCGGGGCTGCGCATGCTCGACCTGTCGCGGGTAATTGCCGGGCCCATGGCAGGGCGGGCAATGGCGGAACATGGAGCAACCGTCATGCTCGTATCCAGCCCGAACCTGCCGTCGATCGTCCCGCTGGTCATCGATACAGGTTTTGGCAAGCGCTCGACCTTCATCGATCTCGATACGGCCCACGGGCGGGATCTGCTTCGCTCACTGGTACTGGATGCCGATGTCTTCCTGGACGCCTATCGTCCTGGCTCGCTCGAGCTACGCGGCTTCGGCCCGCATGAGCTTGCGAGGATGAAGCCGGGCCTCATCTCGTTGTCGATATCGGCCTTTGGTGGACCGGGTCCGTGGCAGGGAAGGCGGGGTTACGACACCTTGGTGCAGGCGACCACGGGCATGGCCTATCGGGAGAACCAGCCGCCGCGTCTTCTGCCGTGTCAGCCGCTAGACTATCTCACCGGCTATCTCTGCGCCTTTGCGGCAATGGTTGCGGTGATCCGGCGCCACGACGAGGGAGGGAGCTGGCATGCCAGTCTGTCCCTTGCAGCAACGGCGCAATGGATGTGGTCGATGAGGGATGAAATCGGCGATGAGGAGCCCTATCCACCTGCCAACCCCGGTCCCGACCAAGTCTCGGACCTTCTGTGGCGACACGATACGGCATTTGGTGAAGTCACTGCCCTTGCGCCTGCGCTCCGTTTTGACGGCGAAGCGACGCGCTGGAGGCGGCCCCCCGTTCTATTGGGAAGCGACCCGCCGGCCTGGCCCCGGGAGTGAAGCCTCTGAGGCTCAGGACCCGAATGTCACCGGTCAAGAACCCGGATTGGAAATGGCGAGCCGCACCTCGAGAGCGGCCTTGATGTGAAGAATCGCGGCCGTCTCGGCGGCTTCAGCATCGCGGCTGCGGATCGCATCGAGAATGGCGACGTGCTCCCTGGCTGCCGTCGCCGTCCTGCCTTCCTTGATGAACGTCGTGTCCGGCAACAGCGCAATCGTCTCCTGAAGGTCTTCGACCGCCTGGCGCAGATACCGGTTGCGGGCCGCATCATAGATCCTGGCATGGAACTGACGGTTCAGTTGCGCTGCAAGCTTCGGATCGTCAGCGGCGGCGGCAAACTTCTCGTTGATCTGCGTGAGGTTGGCGATCTCGGCTTCGGTCGCATGCCAAGCTGCGAAGCGTGCCACGATCCCTTCCAGTTCTTCGCGCATGGCATAAAGCTCGAAGATCTGTTGCATGGAAAGAACCGCAACCGCCACGCCTCGGCTGGGGGCTGCCTCGAGCAGGCCCTTTTCCTGAAGTCGTCCAAGAGCCTCGCGGACAGGCGTCCGGCTGACGCCGAGCCTCATGGCGACTTCCTCCTCCCGAAGGGGATCGCCCGGGTGGTAAATTCCGTCGCGAATTGCCGCCAGGATCGCCTGGTACGTGCTCTGTCCGCGCGTCCTTGAGGACAGTTCCTTCGGTTCGCTCATCGTCGCCTCTTTCTCCGATAGCCTATTCGGCTACCGAATGATCGGACAGTTGTCCACGATGATCACGGGCGAAGGCGACATCCAACGGAGGTTACTTGCATACGGCGTGGTCGTCCCTATTCTGACCCACGAAGACCAAAATGGAAGTTGATGCCGTTATTGCCGAATTGCGATGGTGGCGTCGCCAATCGACGCTACCGAAGACAAGGGGAACACGGTACAGGATGAACATCCCAAGACCACTTTCCGGCAGTAGCCATCATGATCCTCTCCTTTCTTGCCGCTCCCTTCAAAACCCTCGAGCGCTATGTATCCTTCGTGCAGCGTTTCAACAGCTATCAGTCGCGCGTGATGGACGAAGCGACCCTGCTGCGCATCCGGCGCGATCTGGGGTTGGCGGACGAGTACCACCCAGCCGCGAAGGAGGTTCGGCATGCTGCCGTTCGATCCGGTAACGGCACGTCTCATCGTCGCCATAGCGCAGCACGGCTCCATCGGGCGGGCAGCGGAGCGTGAAAACATCGCCTCATCGGCTGTCAGCCGACGGCTGAGCGATATCGAGGCCCGCCTCGGTGTCGCACTCTTCGATCGATCGCTTCAGGGGGCTCGACTGACACCGGCGGGCAAGGTCTACGTGGCCGGTTGTCGCGATATCCTGCGCAGGATCGAAGACCTCAACACCCAGATGTCGGATTTCGGAACGGCAGAACATGGGTGGCTTCGCCTCGCCTGCACCAGCTCGTCGCTGTCCGGGCGGCTTCCTGAACTGCTGGCACGCTATGCGGCGGCCCATCCCGGCGTCCGCCTCGACATCCAGGAAATGTCAGCGCCAAACGCCCTTGCGGCAATCGACGATGGCCAGGCCGACATCGCGTTCGTTGCTGACAACAACGAGCTCGCCCGTTTCGAAACCGGCGCTTTCGAGGACGATGACGTGCTCGTTCTCTGTTCGCCTGATCATCCGCTGGCGGCTCGAATCGGATCAGGTCGCCTAATCTCCTTCGACGAAGTTGCCGAGCACGAAGTCGTAGGCGTCCACCATTCGGGCGCGATGGACCGGCTGCTCAGCGCGGCTGCCGCCGCCACCGGACGCATCCTTGGGGAGCGCGTCAAGGTTGAGACGTTTCCTTCGCTGGTGAGAATGGTCGAGGCGGGATTCGGCATCGGTTTCATGCGCTCGACAAGCCTGCATCTCCTGGCCGGAACCGACGTCATCAGCGCTCGGCTGTCAGATGACTGGGCGCGCCGGAAACTCGTCCATGTGAGACGACCGGCAAGCCCGCTTTCCCAGCCGATCAAAGCGTTCCTTACGCTTGCGGCAGGGACGTACAAGAAAGCCGGCTAGCCCGACTAGGTCTGCTCGCGTCCTTGAGAGGATATCTGATGGCACTGCTGACGTCCTCGTGGAAGCCAGAGGGCTGGACGAAGTTGCTGGACGAAAACTATCGACGGGCGCCTGAAGCCCGGATGGCCGCATCTTGGCTCTCCAGCGCTTCGATCAAGGCTTGCGTGAACGCGCGTGTTCCCAGTTGCCCTCCGAGATCCCTGGTGCGGGTAGCGGGATCCGCAATCAGATGATCGACCGTTTCATCGATGCTCGTGGCGGCATCGATGTAGCGCCGTTCGCCGCTCCTCTTGCCATGCCACTGCAGAAGCATTGCAGCGGACAGGATCATCGAGACCGGGTTGGCCCTGTCCTGTCCTGCGATATCCGGGGCAGAGCCATGCTGCGCCTGAGCGACCGCATGATGTTCTCCGGCATTGAGCGAGCCTGCGAGACCCAGGCTGCCCGAGAGTTCGGACGCGAGATCAGACAGCGTGTCGCCGTAGAAGTTCGTCGTGCAGATGACGTCGTAGCGACCGGCATCACGAACCAGAAGGGCTGCCATTGCATCGACCAGCACTTCCTCAAGTTCGACGTCCGGACATGCTGCCGCGACCTTTCGCACCTCCCGCAGGAACAGCCCGTCAGTCAATACGAATGCGTTAGCCTTGTGGACGGCGGTGACCTTCTTGCGGCGCGTCCGTGCCAGGTCGAAGGAGGCGCGCGCGATCCGCTCGATCGCCTTGGCCGTCACCTTGCGCATCGAAATAGCCACGTCTTCGGTCGGCATGTATTCGCCACTGCCGGCATACATGTTGCGGTCCGGGTACATGCCTTCCGTATTCTCGCGCATGATGACGAGGTCCATCGCCGTGCCGCGGTGGAAGACGCCCTGGCGCGTGCGGGCGGGACGTATGTTTGCGAAGAGATCGAGTCTGGTGCGGAACGCTGCGGAGACATTGATGCCGCCCGTCTCGCGTGGCGGATAATCCAGGTGCGAGATTGGCCCAAGCAGCGTCCCGTTCACGCTTCTGGCCAGCTCTATGACGCCATCAGGTAGCGTGGTTCCGGACTTCTCAAGAGCGGCGAAGCCGATGTCGCGGGTTAGGTAGTCGATGCCGAGCGAGAAACGCCGGTCGACGGCATCGAGCACCGCAAGCGTCGCATTGACGATCTCCGGGCCAATCCCATCGCCCGGAAGAACAAGCAACCTCATGCAGCAGTTCTCGCCTCGAGTATCCAGGAGGGGACGAAAACATGTCCCTCCATCAGCTTTCGAGCTGTTCGTATGACGCCGCCGCTGATGATGTCTATGCCGTTACCATCGACGCGCGTCGTCATCGCCACGTCGATGAGGCCCGAGGGGTGCTCGATCCAGACGGTACAATCACCTCCGTCCGGCCGTTTTGCGATACCTTCAGCGACCGTGCCAGGGGCCATGACGCAGGAGGAAACGCAGAGTGCTCCAGTCACCGCAAAGGCCGCATGTGTCTTGTGCGGCACGAAATAGCGTGCAGCGACACTGCCTTCGCTTCGCGGAGCGGCGAGCATGGCGATCTTGGGCACGACGCGTCCGGTGACGTCTCCGAGCCCCATCCGGCGACCCGCATCGAGGCGCATAGCCTCCATGCGTGCGAAGAAGTCGCGATCGGCATCGAGTTCGGCCGAGGATTCGTAGCCGGTCTTGCCGAGATCCGTCGCGCGGAAGATCATCATCGGCACGGCGACGTCGATCAACGTCACACGCACGCCTTCGATCTCCTCCACGGGCAGCCCGGTTGGGAATAGGGCTCCGGTTTTTGAGCCGACGATATCCATGAAGTTGAGCCTGATCTCGGCAGCCGTCCCGGGTACTCCATCGATCGCTGTCGCCCCCTCATAGTTGACCGCACCGTCTGGCGTATCGACCACCGCCTCGATGCGGCTCTGGGTATTGATGTCGTAGATGACAACGCTGGTCTTGTCGCCCGTGATCGGCACCATCCCGGTTTCGATCGCAAACGGACCGACGCCGGCAAGCATGTTGCCACATGACGGGGAGGTGTCCACAATCGCCTGGTCGACAGAGACCTGGGCGAAAAGATAATCGACATCGACACCCTCGCGACCCGATGGCCCCACCAGTGCGACCTTGCTGGTCAAAGTATCGGAACCGCCCAGACCGTCGATCTGTCGGGTATCGGGTGATCCCATGGCGGCGAGCAGAACCTGCGCCCGCACTTCGGCGTTCTGCGGGATATCGTCCATCCGAAAATAGGGTCCCTTGGAGGTGCCTCCGCGCATCAGCGTGCAGGGAATCGAAACCTGTCTGGGCATCGCCGCTCCTTTACATGCGATTGAGTGCATTTGTATACAAAAAGCGTAAGCGAAAATCTAGTGATGAGAGCGGGTGCGCCGAGGTTTACCCTCGGCGCAATTTTCTAGTGTGGTTTTGTCGCATAATCATTTGGGGGGCGCTAATCGCAACGCATTGGCGCTGGCTATCAGGTGCCGATCGTCGAGGCGGCAAAAGGGACGTCAGTGTGGCTAACTTTGCCTGCCATGATACCGACACTGAACAGCCGAATGTTATCATAAAGGAAGGTAAGGCAGATTCCGTTGCTTTGGGACGACGCATCCTCGTCGATCCTCGCTTGCCTTGACGTGCAGCTGCTCCGACATCTCCTGGCCGTCGGTCCTTAAATCGATCAAACAAAGCACGCGAAACTCAACGACCATGGCAGAGAATTCGCCCGACGATACTCAATCCCACGGCCGGCGTTCCGGTTGGCGAATGCAGTTATCTGGTGTCGCGCCTCGTTTCACTACCACGAAACTGACCGTGCTGTTTTCCGCGAATAACGCGAGTAACAGCACGGATCAGGCCGTTTCTGCCAGAGCTTTTCAACTCTCTGCCGACGCCGAATAGGCTACGCGGCAGCCTCAAGGAAGGTCGCGCGGAGGTTATCGTTGATCTTCTCCAAGAACGCTGTCGTGGAGAGCCACGGCTGATCCGGGCCGATGAGCAGTGCCAGGTCCTTGGTCATGAAGCCGGATTCGACCGTTTCGATGCAGACTCGCTCGAGCGTCGCGGCGAAGCGTGCGAGTTCGGCATTGTCGTCCAGCTTGGCGCGGTGGGCGAGGCCCCGGGTCCATGC
>NZ_CABFWE030000017.1:0-13087 GCF_902153235.2 Pseudorhizobium halotolerans
GTGTTCGTCGATGAAGGAAATCATCGCTTCAGTGGGCGGTCGAGCTCCGCCTGGGCAAAATACGCCGAGGCTTTGCGTAGGATCTCATTCGCCTGACGAAGCTCCCGGTTCTCCCGTTCCAGAGCCTTCATCTTCTCAGCCACGTCACTTGGCAGACCTGCACGCTTGCCGCTGTTGACCTCGGCCTTCCTCACCCATTCATGGAGGGTACGCGCCGAGCAGCCGATCTTGGCCGCTATCGATGATACCGCCGCCCAGCGCGATGAGTATTCGGCTTCATGTTCCTTCAACATCCGAACGGCGCGGGCGCGGACTTCAGGGGAAAATTTGTTCGTCGTTTTGCTTGTCATAGACCCTATTTCTCACGAGCTGGGGTCTCCGGCAAAGCCGGGGCGGTTCATTCCACTGATTTGGGAATCCACTTTGTCAACAGGACCTAGGTGTATGTCGCGGCTTCCCCCTCCAGCGCCGGGAGCGGTTCACCCACTTATTGATGGATATGACACCACCGCGGACCTCAGCTGGTTGCTGCCAGGATGGCTTCGCTGCGGATCTCCTCCGTCAACTGCAGTCGCAGGCGCGAAAACTCCGGGCTTGCCTTTACGGTATAGTGACGAGGATGCGGAATATCCACCGGTGTGATCGACTTAATCCTGCCGGGGCGTGCGGTCATCGTCACCACGCGAGAGGCCATGAACACGGCCTCTTCGATATCGTGGGTAACAAAGATCACCGTCTTCTGTTCGCGTTCCCAGATCCCGAGCAGCAGTTCCTGCATCAGTCCTCGGGTCTGGTTGTCGAGCGCTCCGAACGGTTCGTCGAGCAGCAGGATCTTTGGGTCGTTCGCCAGGGCTCGCGCGATTGCCGTGCGCTGTTGCATGCCACCGGAGAGCTGCTTCGGCCAGTGATCCTCGAAGCCGCGAAGGCCCACCTTATCGATGTAGCTGTCAACGATCTCCTTGGAGGAGGCCGCAGGAACGCCGCGTTCGCGCAGGCCGAAGGCGACGTTCTCGCGCACGGTCAGCCATGGGAACAGCGTATAGGACTGGAAGACCATGCCTCTGTCCGCACCCGGGCCCCTGATCTCCCTTCCGTCGAGAATGACCTTGCCGGTGGTGGGCTGGTCGAGACCGGCGATGATGCGAAGCAGGGTGGACTTGCCGCAGCCGGATGGACCGAGGATGGTCACGAAGTCGTTCTTTGCAATCTCCAGATCCGTCGGCTGAAGCGCCTGCACGGGCTTGCCGCCGCGAACGCCGGGAAAGGTGCGGCTTACGCCCTGGACAACAAGCTCGCTCATGCCAGTCTCCAGGCAAACAGGTGTCGGTTCGCGGTCTTGAATGCAAAGTCGGATATCAGACCGATGATGCCGATGACGATGATACCGAAGATGATCTGTCCGGTGGCCATCAGCGCTTGGCTGTTGATGATCATGTAGCCGATGCCGGAGGAGGCGCCGATCAGTTCGGCGACGATGACATAGGTCCAGGCCCAGCCGAGGACGAGCCGCAGCGTTTCGGCGATATCGGGCGCATTGGCCGGAATGAGCACGCGCCGCACGATGCCGCGGTCACGCGCGCCAAGGGTGTAGGCGGCCTCGACCAGATCGCGGCGCGTGGCTGCCACGGAGACCGCAACCATCAGGATGATCTGGAAGACCGAGCCGATGAAGATCACCAGCAGCTTCTGCATTTCCCCAATTCCAGCCCAAAGGATGAGGAGTGGGATGAATGCGGACGCAGGGAGGTAGCGCGAGAAGGACACGAAAGGCTCAAGCAGTGCCTCCACCGGCTTGTATGCGCCCATGGCGATGCCGACGGGAACGGCCACGACTGCGGCAAGGACAAATCCCCCGACCACGCGCCACACGGTCATGCCGATGTCTCCCAGGAAGCCCTGCTCGGTTAGCAGGTAGATCCCGTCTTTGACCATCGTGATCGGGTCGGCGAGGAAGGTCGGGGAAACAAATCCGCCGAACGTCGCAAGCGACCAGCCCGCAAAGAACAGCACGAAGAAGAGGATGCCGAGCAGGACGCGAGCCTGCGGGCTGATTGGTTGTAGTGGGCGCATGGTGCCTCGGCGATCGACGACCGGCGGAGAAGTCCCCGCCGGTCTTAAGAACTTACTGGATGAAAGACGTGTCGACGATGGTGGAAAGGTCCGGTTTCGACTTGATGACGCCGATCTCCAGCAAAAGGTCGGCAGCCTTCTGCGAAAAGGTCATGAACTCGCCGTCGAAGAAGGTCTTGTTGGCGGCCTGGTCCTGCCATTCCAGGTACTGCGCCGATTGCCCAAAAGCTTCGGCCGACTGGTTCACGTCTGCACCCATGATGCCGTAGCTCTTCTCCTCGTCAGCCTTGATCATCTCGAGCGCCTCGAAATAGCTCTTGGCGAGAGCCTTTGCCGCCTCCGGGTTGTCCTTGAGAAACTCCGGCGTGCAGCCGAAGGTGTCCATGACGGCCGGATAGTCCAGGGTAGTTGCGAGGATCTTCCCCTGATCCGGGGCGGCACGGACCGTCGAGAGATAGGGCTCGTAGGTCATCGCCGCATCATTCTGTCCCGCGACGAAGGCTTGTGCTGCCGGGCCCGGCTCCAGGTTCACGACCTTGACGTCTTTCATCGTCAGCCCGTTTTCCTTCAGCATGTAGGCGAGAAGGAAGTAGGGCGAGGTGCCGGGTGCGGAGGCGGCGACCGTCTTGCCTTTCAGGTCGGCAAAGCTCTCGACATCGTTGCGTACAGCCATGCCGTCGGCGCCGTGGGACTTGTCGAGCTGGAAGATCTGGGTCGCCGGCACGCCATTGGCATTCCAGACGATCCAGGTTTCGACGGTTGTGGCGGCACACTGGATGTCGCCGGATGCAAGGGCGAGATGGCGGCTTGCCTGCGGGATCTTCTTGATCTCGACGTCAAGCCCGTTCTTCTCGAAGATGCCGGCACCCTTCGCCAGCGTCAGAGGCGCAAAACCCGTCCAGCCGGACATGCCGATGGTGACCGAGGTTTCCGCTTTCGCGGCGGTTGATCCCAGCAGAGCCGCAAGCGAGGCGGCGATTACCCAGCAGTTCTTCATCATGGCAGTTCCCCTGTTTGATCTATATTGAGGCATCTTCGGATCATGCCTCTTGTACGGGCATATTATTCACGCGCCGGATATCTTGTCTATACAAGATATCGTCCACCGGCAGTATCGTAACCGCCAAAATAGCACCTTCACCGGTTAGCGAAATCGGCTCTCCCGCTTCGACGATCACGACATCCCGCGCCTGCAGGATCTCTTCTCTGGGGCCGGATGCTACCCGGACGTCAGCGCCCAGGCATAAGACGAAGCGGTTGCGATCCATCCCTGCAAGAAGGAGCGGGAGCGGGTGTCTTTCCACGTGGTGGTTGGCCGTCTCGCGCCTGCTCATGACGTTAAAGTCGACGATCGTGCCGTCGGTGAGCCGAGCCTTGGTCGCAACGTCTGCAGGGAAGCGGTAGGGCCGGGACGACGGGTCAAGGACAGTTGGTTTGCAGCCGTCTACTGCTACCTCCAAGCCGCCGCCCTCGATGACACTCAATGTCCGGTCGATGCCGAGGAAAATCGAGAAGGGGCCATCTTCTGCGACCGTTGCCAAGCTGATGCGCCAGTCAAAGGTGTCCACGGTGGCATTTGCCGGGAAGACGGCGATCTCCACCGTCTCGCCGCGTCCGTTCTTCCAGGGCATGCGCTTGTGATCGCCGGCGCGCAGGACCTTCATGGGCTCAGTTCCCGAGAATGCCGGGCAGCCGCAACCCGTTGTCACGGGCGCAATCAATGGCGAGGTCATAGCCGGCATCCGCATGGCGCATCACGCCAGTGGCTGGGTCGTTCCACAGCACCCGTTCCAGTCGGCGGTCGGCATCTTCGGAGCCGTCGCAGCAGATGACCATGCCGGAGTGTTGGGAATATCCCATGCCCACGCCGCCGCCGTGATGGAGGGAGACCCAGGTGGCGCCGGAAGCGGTGTTGAGCAGCGCGTTGAGCAAGGGCCAGTCGGAGACGGCGTCCGAACCGTCCTTCATCGCCTCGGTCTCTCGGTTTGGCGAGGCGACAGAACCTGAATCAAGGTGATCGCGACCGATAACGATGGGAGCGGAGAGTTCTCCATTGCGCACCATCTCGTTGAAGGCGAGGCCAAGCGTGTGTCGATCACCAAGGCCGACCCAGCAGATGCGTGCCGGCAGGCCCTGGAAGGCGATGCGCTCTTTCGCCATGTCGAGCCAGTTGTGCAGGTGCTTGTTGTCCGGCAGCAGCTCCTTCACCTTGGCGTCCGTCTTGTAGATGTCGTCGGGGTCACCGGATAGGGCAGCCCAGCGAAAGGGGCCGACGCCGCGGCAAAAGAGCGGACGGATATAGGCCGGCACAAAACCAGGGAAGGCGAAGGCATTCTCCAGACCCTCGTCCTTGGCCACCTGGCGGATGTTGTTGCCGTAATCGAGGGTCGGCACGCCGGCATTCCAGAATGCTACCATGGCTTCCACGTGAACCTTCATGGAGGCGCGGGCAGCGTCCTCCACAGCCTTCGGATCGCTCTCCCGCTTCGCCCTTGCTTCCTCGACAGTCCAGCCGATCGGCAGGTAGCCATTGCGCGGATCATGGGCGGAAGTCTGGTCGGTGACGATATCGGGACGCGGGCCGCCGGCTTGCATGCGACGCACGAGTTGCGGAAAAACCTCGGCCGCATTGCCAAGCAGGCCGACGGATTTCGCTTCGCCCTTTGCAGTCCATTCGCCGATCATGGCAAGCGCCTCGTCCAGCGTCTTTGCCTTGGCGTCGACGTAGCGGGTGCGCAGGCGAAAATCGATCCGGGTTTCATCGCACTCGACGGCCAGGCAGCAGGCGCCGGCCATGACGGCGGCGAGAGGCTGCGCGCCGCCCATTCCACCCAGACCACCGGTCAGTATCCACTTGCCCTTCAGGTCGCCACCGTAATGCTGGCGGCCGGCCTCGACAAAGGTCTCGTAGGTGCCCTGAACGATGCCCTGCGTGCCGATATAGATCCACGAGCCGGCGGTCATCTGGCCGTACATGGCGAGACCCTTCTTATCCAGCTCGTTAAAATGGTCCCAGGTGGCCCAGTGCGGCACGAGGTTGGAGTTTGCGATCAGCACGCGCGGCGCATCCTTGTGGGTGCGGAATACGCCGACCGGCTTGCCGGACTGGACGAGCAGCGTTTCTTCCTCGCTCAGCGTCTTCAGGGTAGCGGCAATACGGTCAAAATCGTCCCAGGTTCGGGCAGCGCGACCGATGCCGCCGTAGACCACCAGCTCATGCGGGTTTTCGGCGACATCCGGGTCAAGATTGTTCATCAGCATGCGCAGCGGCGCTTCGGTCATCCAGCTCCTGGCATTGAGTTGCGGACCACGCGGAGCGCGGACGTCTCGGATGTTGTGGCGCGGATTGGTCATCTCTCGTTTCCCATTGCCTTCAGTTCGTAAGCCACCGTCTCCAGACGCTCCAGGATCGCCTTCAGATGAGGCCTGAGCTTCTCCGCCTTTTCCGGGTCGTATGCGAAGGGCACGGCTTCGGCTGCCAGATGCGTCGACTGGGCAAGCTCCATCTGGATTGCGTGAATTCCCTCGGCCGGCTTTCCGTAGTGTCGGGTCGTCCATCCGCCCGTGAACCGCCCGTTGACGATGCTCGTATAACCGGCTGCATAGCCAGCGACCTCGGCGGTGACCCGTTCGAACTCAAGGGCACAGGAGGCGCCTGAATTCGACCCGATGTTGAAATCCGGGAGGGTCCCTTCGAACAGGAAGGGGATGTGAGATCGAATGGAATGGCAGTCATAGAGGACGGCGAGGCCATGGATCGCCTTGACGCGCTCGATTTCTGCAGACAGCGCCGCATGATACGGGCTGTGAAAGGCGTCCAGGCGGGCCGCGATATCGGTGTGGGTCGGCTCTGCTCCCTGCTTCCAGATCGAATTCCCGTCGAAATCGGTCTTAGGGATGAGGCCTGTCGTGTTTTGCCCGGGATAGAGACTGTTTCCGTAGGGATCGCGATTGGCATCGATAACATAGCGGTGAAAGATGGCCCGCACCGTCGTCGCATCCTGGAGAAGGCCTGCATATAGGTCGTGGATGTGCCAGTCGGTATCCGCCAGCAGGCGTCCATTGTCGTTCAGCCTGTCCCATACCTCGGCAGGAACGTCCGTTCCGGTGTGGGGAAAAGCGAGAATGACAGGCGAGTTGCCCCTTTGAATTTCGAAGACCGTCATTGTCCAACCTCCAAAGCGGGCAGGAGTCCATCCGTTACGGCGGCGACCAGCGCACCGGAAGCCACCAGTTCACTCGCCTTGGCGAGATCAGTTGCCATGTAGCGATCGTCGTCCAAAGCGGAAACGAAAGCGCGCAGGACAGCCGCTGCCTTCTCCAGCTCCGGTCCGGTTCTCAGCGGCCCACGCAGCTCGATCCCTTGCACCGCAGCTAGCGCCTCGATTCCAAGGATGCCGAAGAGATTCTCCGTCATGGCGAGCAAGCGCCGGGCGCCATGGCAGGCCATGGAGACATGGTCTTCCTGGTTTGCCGAGGTCGGGGTCGAGTCGACAGAGGCCGGATGCGACATCTGCTTGTTCTCGCTCATCAGCGCCGCAGAGGTGACTTCCGCGATCATCAGTCCGGAATTGAGGCCTGGTTTCTTCGACAAGAATGCAGGCAGGCCATAGGAGAGCGCCGGATCGACCAGCAATGCGACGCGCCGCTGGGCAATGGCGCCGATCTCGCAGATCGCCAGCGCGATCTGGTCTGCGGCAAAGGCCACCGGCTCTGCGTGAAAATTGCCGCCGGACAGCACCTGGTTGTCGGACAGGACGAGCGGATTGTCGGTCACTGCGTTCGCCTCGATCTCCAGTGTGCGCCCGACCTGGCGCAGAAGATCGAGGCAGGCGCCGTCGACCTGAGGCTGGCAACGGATGCAGTAGGGGTCCTGGACACGCTCGTCCCCGTCGATGTGGCTTGCCCGGATCTGCGAACCCTCCAGCAGCCGCCGCAGGGCGGCCCCCGCATCGATCTGCCCCTGATGCCCGCGCAGCGCGTGGATCTCGGGATGGAACGGCTCCGACGATCCCATGGCCGCGTCGGTGGACATGGCGCCCGTGACAAGCGCCGTCTGTGCCGCACGGTGGGCGCGAAACAGACCCGCGAGCGCCAGTGCGGTCGAAACCTGCGTTCCGTTGATCAGCGCAAGCCCTTCCTTCGCAGCGAGCTCGATGGGCCCAAGGCCTGCCTGCGCCAGTGCCGCAGCACCGGGTAGGACGCGCCCGTCATGCATCGCTTCGCCTTCGCCCATCATCACGGCAGCCATATGAGCAAGCGGTGCAAGATCGCCAGACGCTCCTACCGAACCTTTCTCCGGAATGACGGGGATGACGCCTTTTTCCAGCATGTTTTCGAGCAGGCGCACGAGCTCCAGCCGGACACCGGAAGCGCCGCGGCCAAGCGAGATCAGCTTCAGCGCCATGATCAGGCGCACGACGTCTTCCGGCAGAGGGCTTCCAAGCCCGCAGCAGTGCGACAGGATGAGGTTTCTTTGCAGCTTTGCCACGTCGGCGCTGTCGATCTTGATCGATGCGAGCTTTCCGAAGCCGGTGTTGATCCCGTAGACGGGCTCGTTGCCTGCAGCGATCTCGGCAATTCGGCGCGCGCCTTTTTCAATCCCTGCATCGAAGGACCGATCGAGCGCTGCCGCACACTTGCTCCAGTAGATTGCCGCAAGCTCGGTGAGGGTGACGCGCCCGGGATGAAGCTTCATCGTCATGTGCCTACCTCTATTCCCTTGAACACCCGGGCGTGAAGCGGGTTGAACCCCATGCGGTAGACCAGTTCTGCTGGTCGCTCGATTTCCCAGATCGCGAAATCCGCCGACTTGCCAACTTCGATCGTGCCGGTCTGGGAAAGCAGGCCCAGCGCTCGTGCAGCTTCGCGCGTGACCCCCGCAAGACACTCATCGACGGTGAGCCGGAACAGAGTCGCTGCCATGTTCATGGCAAGCAGGAGCGAGGTGAGGGGGGAGGTTCCTGGATTACAGTCGGTGGCAACGGCGATCGGCACTGCGGCATCACGCAGCGCCGCAACAGGCGGCTTCTGTGTCTCGTTGATTGCGTAGAAGGCACCAGGCAGAAGCACGGCGACCGTTCCGGCCTTCGCCATCTGAGCGATTCCTTGCCCATCGAGATATTCGAGATGATCGGCGGAAAGTGCACCGTAGGAGGCGGCCATCGCGGCACCTCCGAGGTTTGACAGCTGCTCCGCATGAAGCTTGACCGGGAGACCAAGCGTCCTGGCCTTGTCGAACACCAGACGCATTTCGCCGACGGAGAAGGCGATGCCTTCGCAGAACCCGTCCACGGCATCGATCAGCCCATCCGCGTGACCCTGTTCCATGCCAGGCAGAACCACCTCGCGGATATAGTCCACATTACGGCCCTTATAGGCGGCAGGCGTGGCGTGGGCTGCGAGATAGGACGTGATGACCCGCACGGGGCGCTGGGCTTCCAGTGCCCGTGCTGCCCTGAGCATATTGAGCTCGCCCTCGATGTTGAGCCCGTAGCCGGACTTGATCTCCACTGTCCCGACGCCCTCCCGGAGAAGCGTATCCACACGGGCAAGGCTCGCCTCCACCAGTTCGGGTACGGAAAGAGCATTGGTCGCAGCCACGGAAGAAACGATCCCGCCGCCGGCCCGCGCGATCTCCTCGTAGGTCGCGCCGTTCAGCCGCATCTCGAATTCCATAGCCCGGTCACCGCCGAAGACCAGGTGTGTGTGGCAGTCGATGAAGGCTGGCGTCACCCAGCGGCCTTCAAGGTCCCGGTGTTCGGCCTGGCCTGCGGCCTGCGGCAGGTCATGGGCGCGGCCCATCCAACTGATGCAACCGTCCTCGCACAGAATCGCAGCATCTTCCATGATGCCGCAGCCCGGTTGCTGAGGTGCAAGGGTTGCCAGGCGAGCATTGGTCCAGAGCGTACGGTGGTTCTTCACGCGGCCTCCGAGTTCAACTTGAGTTCCCGGTCATCTTGCGGGACCTTCCCTTCGTTCTCTTTAATGTATATACATAGAACTGTCTTTGGCAAGCGCCGGGATTTGGTCAACATGGACGGTAACAGGCGGAGGAGAATCGTGACGGCGATTCATGCAAAGCAGGCGCTTCTTCCCGAGGGATGGGTTCGGGACGTGCGGATCAAGCTGGCGGAGGGCAAGATTTGCGGAATCGAGCGTGAGGCCGACGCACAGCCGGCGGACGAGCGACACAACACCGTTGTGCCGGCAATCGGCAATCTCCACAGCCACGCCTTCCAGCGCGCGATGGCCGGCCTGGCTGAGATCCGCGGTCCCGGCGACGACAGCTTCTGGAGCTGGCGCACGACCATGTACAAGTTCGCGCTGAGCATGACGCCGGATCACGTCGAGGCGGTCGCTGCGCAGCTCTACATGGAGATGCTCGAAGCCGGCTTCGCCCGCGTGGGCGAGTTCCATTACCTGCACAATGATGCCGAGGGCGGCCACTACGGTGACGTTGCAGAGATGGCCGCGCGGATCGCTGCAGCCTCAGTCGAAACGGGTATCGGCCTGACGCTTCTGCCTGTCCTTTATGCCCATTCCGGCTTTGGCGGTCAGCCGCCGCTCGACGGCCAGCGTCGCTTCATCCACTCGCGCGACAGCTTTGGCCGATTGATGGAACGGTGCGAGACGATCACCGCGTCTCTGTCGGGAGCGGTGCTGGGCGTTGCGCCTCACAGCCTGCGGGCCGTGACCGAGGAGGAACTGCGCGAGCTGGTTTCGCTTAATGGATCGCGGCCAATCCACATCCACATTGCGGAGCAGACCAAGGAAGTCGAAGACTGTCTTGCCTGGTCGGGTGCCCGTCCGGTGGACTGGCTGTTTGACCATGTCGAGGTCGATAATCGCTGGTGCCTGATCCATGCGACCCATATGTCGGAGGACGAAACCCGCCGGATGGCGCGAAGTGGGGCAGTTGCTGGCCTCTGCCCGATCACGGAAGCGAACCTGGGCGACGGTGTCTTCAACGCACCGACCTTCCTGGAGGAGAAGGGGCGCTTCGGCGTTGGCTCCGACTCCAACATCCTCATCTCGCTGCCGGAAGAACTGCGGACGCTGGAGTATTCGCAGCGCCTGTCGCGCCGTGCGCGCAACGTGATAGCCGACCCCGGAGAATCCACCGGGCGCAGACTGTTCGACGACGCCTGCCGTGGTGCCGGGCAGGCCCTTCAGTCACACAGCGGAATCGAGATAGGCGCCAGCGCTGACTTGATTGCGCTCGACTCGCGTGGATCTCCCCACCTCCCGAAGGACCGCTTGCTGGATTACTGGATCTTCGCCGGGGGTGTCGTGGTCGACGCCGTCTGGGCCGCAGGCCGAAAGCGCGTGGAGGGTGGACGGCATATAAGGCGCGACGCGATCTCACGGCGGTTCAATCACGTGATGCGAGAGCTTGCCCAAGCATGACGCTGGAACACCAGGAAAATTTCCTTCCGGATCGAGGTGTCGCCGGTTTACATCATCCAGACGACTGAGAGGAAAACGACAGATCGTGGCGGACATCGGCGGCAGGACCCAAACGCTGCACCAGCGCATCTTAAACGACATTGAGGGCAAGATTGTCTCCGGACAGTGGCCACCCGGCCACCGGCTCCCCTTCGAGGTCGATCTGGCGGCTCAATATGGATGTTCACGCATGACCGTGAACAAGGTGATGACGCAGCTGGCCAAATCGGGCCTGATCGAACGCCGGAAGAAATCCGGCAGTTTCGTCACGCGCCCGCAGGCCCAGTCAGCGGTTCTTGAGATTGCCGATATCGAGCAGGAGGTGAGGTCGCTGAACTTACGCTACGCCTTCAGGCTCGAACGCCGGCAGGTGAGGGGCGCGACGCAAGCGGATCTCCGAGCTCTGGAAACGAAGCAGGCAAAGGATGTTCTGGCGGTGGTCTGCATCCATTTCGCCGGTGAGCGACCTTTCTGCGTCGAGGACCGCATCATCAACCTGGCTGCGGTTCCCGGCGCCACGACCGAAGACTTCTCCAAAACGCCGCCGGGACGCTGGCTGTTGGGTGAAATCCCCTGGAGCGCCGCAGAGCACCGCATCCACGCGACTGCCGCAACGCCCGAGATGGCCGCCATGCTCGGTGTCGCCAAGGGATGTCCATGCCTTCTGATCGAGCGACGGACCTGGAGCGATGCAGGGACGATCACCTACGTCCGCCTGACCTATCCCGGCGAAACACATTCCCTCGTCGCTCGGTTCACTCCGGCGTCACGGTGAGTATCGCAGCGTTGGGACGCTGGGGAGCGACAAGGAGCGGCGGGCGGCTTGCTGCCTCAGTCGTAGCTGTTGAACAATTCCATCACGGCTGTCTCGCCAGTCGACCATGCATCGGATCCGTTCACCTGCCGCTCGTTTCACACAAGGATGCAACTGCCGCTGACGGATTAAACGGCAGTTCTGCTTGCGAAACCCACCTCCTTCCGACAGACTTTCTGTTGGGGGAAGACATGAAGAAGCGGTACTGGCTGATAGGCGGCATCATCCTGTACGCGTTGGCGCAGGGGACGGGTCCGCCTGACAGTCCTCCGTCTCCTTCTCCCCGCCCGACATCGACCGCTCCGACTGTTGAGGCCGCGCGAGATCCACAGCAGTCGAATGCTCCTGCGAAGGCTCCCGCAAGCGCGTTACCTTCTTCCGAGCCGGATCGCCCAATTGGGCCGTCAACCTCCACTACTACGGGGCCGTCAGGCGACCGCCCCACCAGGTATCTTTCCGGCAACCGCGTTGCCTTTCGTGCCGGACCTTCCACTGACGACGCAATCATCGACCGCTTCGACAAGGGCAGGCGAGTGTTTCTTCTTGACGGTAAGGGTGAGTGGTCCCTGGTCAGGGACACGCTGACGCAGCGAGAGGGCTGGCTAGCGTCGCGTTTCCTCAGGCATGAGGAGCCACAAGCAGATACGGCGGATCCGGCTTCTCCTCCAGCCTTGTCAGAGGCTACCATTGTCCAAAGGATCATTGCAGAATCGCTCGCTAGTTATCCTAGTTCCTGCGCCTGCCCTTACAGCCGAGATAGGGCCGGGAGACGTTGCGGCAGAAGGAGTGCCTACTCCAAACCGGGAGGATACTCGCCTATCTGTTTCCCCGGCGATGTAACTCCTGTCCGTCGTCAAATGATTTGAGACTTTTTGGGCTTTGGAAGAATGGAGTTTCCGGCTCGGTTTGCGGGTTGATTTAAGCCGCTTTGGCCCGGTGGTTCAAGCGGCGCTGTCTGATGGTTTCTCGTTTGATCCTTTTACGTTCGAGCAGAATTGTTTGGCCGCGCCCGAAGTAGACGTCGGCCGGGGTGAGATTGTCGAGGCTCTCGTGGTATCGGCGATGATTGTAATGCTTCACGAAGGCCGCGATCTGGGCTTCGAGGTCCTCCTGGAAGAAGTAGTTTTCCAGAAGGATGCGGTTTTTCAGCGTCTGGTGCCAGCGTTCAATTTTTCCCTGCGTCTGCGGGTGGCCGGGAGCGCCGTGGACCTGGTCGATCTTGTATTCCTCCAGCCATTCGCCGAGATCGGAGGCAACGTAACACGGGCCGTTGTCGGACAGTAGGCGGGGCCGGTGTTCAACCGTGACCTTATCGCAGCCTGAGGCGGCGAGTGCCAGGTCCAGCGTATCGGTGACATCGTCCACCTTGGTTCTGTCTCAAATCGGATCGAGGTACACATGGTGAGCTATGCGCGCAGCAGCTCAGGCAGCAATTAGCTCGAATTGTTCCGCGATTGACGGAAGTGGATTGCAGGCGAACCTCGCCTGTCGTTTCCGCATCATGTGGACCATCTCGATGTCTGACAGAATGGTGGCGGCTGTGGCCGCGGATTTGAAGCCGAGCATGGACCGAACGCGACGCTTGACGCGTCGATGGTCTTGCTCGATCCGATTGTTGAGATATTTGCTCCTCCGAATGTGGATCGGTTTGAGTGAGCGTTGCGATCGGTCGCGTAGGCGGTCTTCGGCATCGCTGGAAATGACGGCCTCGTGATTGGTTTGGCTGCCGTCAATGACGATGCGATCTGGGCGCCC
>NZ_CABFWE030000018.1:0-30294 GCF_902153235.2 Pseudorhizobium halotolerans
ATCTGCTCGTCTGTGAAACGGCTGCGCTTCATTCTCTGGTCCTCTTAATGGGCCAGAGCTTACTTCAAATTGGATTAGATCAGCGGGGCAAGGTCACCTAGAGCCACATCTGCGAAGGATTATGGGCTCTGGGATTGAACAGCCGAGCCAATCGCTCTCTGAAGCAATCATGTCGACTGACATCAGTGAGAAACTACTCTCTCGTGACCGCAATAAAGAGATTAAAGAGATTGCGGTAATATAGAACCTTCTTGGTGAGGTAAGCCCTCCCTCTCCCCTGTGGGAGAGGCTATAAAATCGACGGCTTAGCCGAAGGCTAAACCTCAGATTTTGTTGGTGAGGGGGTCGAAGCGCCGAGATCCAAAACCACCCCCTCACCTGCAATTTCTAGCACTTAGCTGAAGCTAAGATGCTGAAACTGCTTCCTCTCCCACAAGCGGAGAGGAGACCGGTCCGCACCCTCGGCGCCCTCCCTCTCCCGCCTCTCTCCTTCGTCATCCTCGGGCTTGACCCGAGGATCCAAAACCAAGCATTTTTTATTGCAGGAATGGGCCTTTCCAACCCACCTGCACGGGTAACAATCTGATTTGGTTCCCTGTGCCTGGATCCTCGGGTCAAGCCCGAGGATGACGAAAGAAAAAAATCAATCCCCGCTCATCCCCCTCCCCCAAACCTGTGCCTACACTTCCCCCGTCCCGCCGCGGATACACCAGGAGGCGTCCTGGCGAGGCGGGGCCGGCGCTGGTGGTGAGGAAACGACGTAAGTCCTCATCATCGGGGTCCGCGGAAAATGGTCTCCCTCCGGCGAGACGGGGGAAGCGGGATGGTTTCGGACCGGCCACCTGCTTCTGATGCCCGAAAGAGCGCGCCGGGCGTGCCTGTGCGGCACACAGGGGGGTCGATGGAGAGGATGTCGCCGGACCTTCAAGTCCGACGAGATGCCGGGGCGGCAAGCCTCGGAACCCGGGAAACCGGCGGGAAACACCTCCCCATTCGACCTTTGCAGAGAGACCGGAGTCGCGGGCAGAAACCGCCGAGCGGGGTGCTGAGAGGTGCCACATAAACTAACTTTACGAGGCAGCTTTCAGCGCCCCGACCGATTTGAAATTGTTCGTCTTCCTCGGGCGAACGCAGTGAGACCCGTGGGTCGCCAAGGGAGGAGTCTGTCCGTTCGTGATCATGGGGCCTGACCCGAGGACAAGAAAGGATTTCGTCTTGCTGAAAGAGAGCCCCTCATCGCATCTTCGTCGTTGCCACCAGCACACCGGCCATGAACGCGATGATAACGCTTGTCCAAACCAGCATCAC
Organism: Pseudorhizobium halotolerans; assembly: GCF_902153235.2. NCBI lineage: Bacteria > Pseudomonadati > Pseudomonadota > Alphaproteobacteria > Hyphomicrobiales > Rhizobiaceae > Pseudorhizobium > Pseudorhizobium halotolerans. Next base: position 1,309 of record NZ_CABFWE030000018.1, read on the forward strand.
CGGCAGCGTGAAGACAATCGGCAGCAGCAGCATGGCGACCGCAAAACCGGCATCGAAAGCAAGGTGGGCGGGCATGGTCAGGATCGGCCTCCACCCGAGCTCATAGTCAGTCAGGAGCGCATAGACGATCGCAAACAGGCCGAGGGCCAGATAGGCGGCGAACCCCGGACCCTCGGCACCGGAGGCGAAGGCGAGCAGGACCATCCCCAAGCCGACGACGTAGTCGGCGATGCCATGGAGAAAGGTCGGCACGAACCTCATCGGCCGAGCCTTCGTCGCGGCAGGAGGCGCGTGGCGGCGATGAGGGCCAAGCCTGCACCGGCGAGCACCAGTTTGGCGCCCGCGGCACTTATCGCCCCAACCGAGCCTGACGCTTCGTCACCGAAACGCCCTTCGCGTACGCCCTCGTCGAGATCGACGGACTCGAACAGGTTGTCACGCCGTGACGGGGAGAGGGGTTGGTCGTCGAACTGCCCCTCATAGGCCTGGCTTGCCGCCAGCCGGTCGGTGAGGCCGGGCAGCGTCAGACCGCCGATGATGGTCTTGGCGGTTGGCATCCCGACCCAGAGTTCGCGCGGCGCGTTGATTGCGCCACGATAGATTTCCTCGGCGATCGCCTCCGGCGCGAAGACGGGCGCAACCGGCCGCGGAGCATGCTCCATCTTGCAGCGGGCCCAGCTGAACTGCGGCGTGTTGACCGCCGGCAGGTGGATCATGGTGAGCCGGATCGGCGACCTGTCGTGGATCAGTTCGCTGCGGAGCGAGTCGATGAAGCCGCGCGTGGCGGCCTTGGCGCCGCAATAGGCGGCCTGCAGCGGGATGGACCGGTAGGCGAGTGCGGACCCGATGCAGACGATCGTGCCGTGGCCCTGCCTGCGCATGTGCTGGAGGGCCGCCATGGTGCCATGGACCTGCCCGAGATAGGTGACTTCCGTCACCCGCCTGAACTCGTCCGGCTCCACCTTGTCGGCGGGACCGAAGACCGTCACCATGGCATTGTTGATCCAGACATCGATCCGTCCCCAGGTGGCGACAACCTGGTCTGCGGCCTGCCGGACGGCCGCGGCATTGGCCACGTCGACGGGTATGGCAATTGCCTGTCCGCCGAGTGCCCTCACCTCTGCTGCGACGGCATCCAAGCGCTTTCTTCCTCGCGCCAGGATCGCCACCCGCCATCCGCGCCTCGCAAATTCCAGTGCGACGGCGCGACCCACGCCAGCCGAACCTCCGGTGATCACGACCGTGTTCCGCTCCGCCGAAATCTCCATCATCAGCCTCCTTCATGCAGCCGAAGGCTACAACGCCCAATGACACCAGATGTTCACCGGCAGCGGGCCAAGGCGTGGGCTGCCCCCGGCGCCGGGCGCGGCAGGATCGGAGATAAAAAAATGGCCGGCATCGGGTGCCCGATGCCGGCCTGAAGCGTCGCGATCTACAGAAGATTCTAGAACTTGTAGTTCACGCCGGCCTTGATCGCGTGGTCGCTCAGGTTGGTCTCGTTGGTCGAGGTGCCGTTGAAGCTGCGGACGTCGCCCGTGCGAGTGTAGTTGTACTCGACACGGCCGGAGATCTGGTTGTTGAACTTCTGCTCGACACCGGCGCCCAGCAGCCAGCCCGGCTTCCAGCCGTCAGGGCCTTCCGCCGTGGACGTATCGCGCAGGCTGGTCATCGTGCCGCCGGCGGTGCCGTAGATGAGCGTGTCGCCAAGCGGCGCGCCGACCTTGGCCTTTGCGGCAAGGCGGTAACGCTCCTTGAGCTCGCCACCGGGAACGTCCACTTCGGTATCACCCATGTGGGAGAGTTCCAGTTCGCCACCGACCACGGCGCCGCCCATTTCGGCATTGTAGCCGCCCTGGATGCCGCCCATGAATTCGCTCTCGTCGGAGAACGGGCTGAGGTGATCCGAGCTCGTGCCGATATGGGCGCCGACATAGGCGCCGCTCCAGCCACCGGACGATGCGACGGGTTCGCTGTAGGAAGGCGTCGGATCCGAATAGGTGAGGTCCGCGGCCAGGGCGGGGCTTGTGGCAAATGCGGCGGCAAGCGCCAATGCGTATGACTTTCTGGTCATGATCTACTCCATACACAGCCCGCGTGACGACAAGATGCGAGCGTTACTCAGGTTACACATACCGCGGCGGTCGCGGCCGCCTCACCGCCCCGTCAGGCTGCGCCGCCGGCAGGTCCACTCTCAATTTCATGAATTCTTAAACGGTCTCTTAACTTCACGCGCCCGGCAGGCTTCATCGCGATCAACAACGGTAACAAGACCGAGAGCGCGGCCAGAGTGGCCGCGTCCGACATTGCGATCGGTGCGTCTGGAGCCGCTACTGCAGGAAGCGCGGCACCGGCGCCGCAGCCTCGACGGAAATTCCGTTTACGTGGTCGGGAGCAGCCGCTGCCTGGCCGCCGTCGAGCCCGGTCGCGACGACAGACACCCGGAACTTGCCGTCGAGCTCGCGGTCGAAGATCGCTCCGACGACGATGTCGGCATCGTCCATCACCTCGTCGCGAATTCGGCTTGCGGCCTCGTCCACCTCGAACAGGGTCATGTCGGAACCGCCGGAAATCGAGATGAGCACGCCCTTCGCGCCCTTCATGGAGATCTCGTCGAGCAGCGGGTTGGCAATCGCCGCCTCGGCGGCGACGAGCGCGCGGCCGTCGCCGGAGGCTTCGCCGGTTCCCATCATCGCCCGGCCCATGCCCTTCATCACCGACTTCACGTCGGCGAAGTCGAGGTTGATCAGGCCCTCCTTGACGATCAGGTCGGTGATGCAGCCGACGCCGGAGAAGAGCACGCGGTCTGCCGTCATGAAGGCGTCCGCGAATGTGGTCTTGGCGTCGGCGATGCGGAAGAGGTTCTGGTTGGGGATAACGATCACTGTATCTGCGGCCCGGCGCAGTTCCTCGATGCCGGCTTCCGCCGTCTTCATGCGGCGGTTGCCCTCGAAGGTGAAGGGCTTCGTCACCACACCGACGGTGAGGATGCCGGCATTGCGGGCCGCCTGTGCAATGACCGGTGCCGCGCCGGTGCCGGTCCCGCCGCCCATGCCGGCCGTCACGAAGCACATGTGGCAGCCGGACAGATGGTCCATGATCTCGTCGATCGACTCCTCCGCAGCGGCGCGGCCGATCTCCGGCAGCGAACCTGCCCCCAGCCCCTCGGTGACGGCGGTGCCGAGCTGGATGCGGCGTGTCGCCTTCGATGTCGCAAGGACCTGCGCATCGGTATTGGCCGCGATGAACTCGACGCCCTCCAGTTCCTCGACGATCATGTTGTTGATGGCGTTGCCGCCGCCGCCGCCAACACCGATCACCGCGATCTTGGGCCGCATTTCGGTGATCATCTGTTTCTTGTCTTCCGGCATGGAGTGTCCCTTTGCGCCATAATTCCTGGTCGGCACCACCACCCGGAGCACCGAATCGATCTGCAGACTAAGACTGCAACAAGGCAGAGGGTGGGCAAAAGGACAAGAGATCGCCCAGTTCCACAGGATCCGCGCCGGAAGGGTCAGGACCAAAAAAAGACCCTGCCTTGGGAGAGGCAGGGTCAGGACTGGAGGTCATTATCGTTCTTGTGGTGGCGGCAGGGGAAACGCCACCTCTTATTCTCAAAGCGTCCGGGCTTCGCGCTGCTCCTCGCGACGGCGCCAATAACGAAGGCGCATGCGCGGGGCGATCCGCTTCGCGATGAACGGCGCCACCACGAAGGAGAACACGATCCAGGCTGGCAGGAGGAACTTCATATATTCCGCCAGTGCAGGGATTGACAGAATGGCGATGGCACCGAAACCGAAAACCACCGCATTGACCATCATCGATGCGATGACGGTAAGATAGGTATTGGTCCTGATCGGTTCCATGGTCGGCCTCTTGAAGTCGTTCGACTGGAAAACCCGCGAAACGCAATAGGGTTCCACTTTTCCTTAACCGGGTCCGGTATAGTTTGCCGAAAATCAAATGGCATATCCGAGGCAGACGTGGCAGCACCCTCCTTTCGTTTCAAGCATTTCGACCTGAAGGGGCAGCGCGGCGGGACGGTGATCGAGGTCACCCTCAGCGCCGTCAACAACGTGCGGCTGATGACAGCCGGGAATTTCCAGCGCTTCAAGGAACTGCTGGATTTCAAGTATGTCGGCGGCGTGGCCAAGAAGTCACCTATCCGCCTCGTGATACCCGAGGACGGTCATTGGCACCTGATCGTCGACATGGAAGGACACCACGGTCTAGCGGAAAGTTCCGTCAAGCTGACGCCGCCGGCAGCAGCCGCGACGCGCAAGGCCTCCTAGGGCTCGCCTCGCTCCTTGCGAAGCTTCGCCCACCAGTCCAGCCGCTTGCGGATCTCGCGCTCGAAGCCGCGCTCGGGCGGGTCGTAATAGACCTGCCTGCCCATCTTCTCCGGAAAGTAGTTCTGGCCGGAAAACGCGTCCGGCTCGTCATGGTCGTAGCGATACCCCTGCCCGTAACCCTCGCCCTTCATCAACTTGGTCGGCGCATTGAGGATGTGCTTCGGCGGCAGCAGCGAACCATTTTCCTTCGCCGCCCGCATCGCGGCCTTGAAGGCAGTATAGACGCCGTTCGACTTGGGCGCCGTGGCGAGGTAGACGCAGGCGTGCGCCAGCGCCAGCTCGCCCTCGGGTGAACCCAGATAGTCATACGCATCCTTGGCCGCATTGCAGATCACCAGCGCCTGCGGATCGGCAAGGCCGATGTCCTCGACGGCCATGCGCACGAGGCGACGCCCGAGATAGAGCGGGTCCTCGCCGGCATCGAACATGCGCGCCAGATAGTAGAGCGCGGCATCGGGGTCGGAGCCGCGGACGGACTTATGCAGCGCGGAGATCAGGTTGTAATGGCCGTCCTGCCCCTTGTCGTAGACGGGGGCGCGCCGCTGGACGATCCGCGTCAGGCCTTCGGTGTCGAACACCTCGTCTGCCCGCGCGGCCCGCCAGACCTCCTCGGCGAGGGTCAGTACAGCGCGACCGTCGCCATCCGCCATGCGCAGCAGGCTGCCACGGGCGTCGGGATCAAGCGGCAGCGGCTTTCCCTCCGCCTGCTCGGCCCGCTTCAGCAGTTCCTCGAGGCTCTCCTCGTCATGCGGCTGGAAGGTCAGGACACGGGCACGGGAGAGAAGCGCCGCGTTGAGCTCGAAACTCGGGTTCTCCGTCGTGGCGCCGACGAGAATGATGGTCCCATCCTCCATGACGGGAAGAAAGCTGTCCTGCTGGGCGCGGTTGAAGCGATGGATCTCGTCGACGAAGAGCAGCGTCTGGCGGCCTTCCATGCGTCGCATGCGCGCCGCTTCGAATACCTTCTTCAGGTCGGCCACACCGGAGAAGATGGCCGAGATCTGTTCGAAAGCGAGCCCCGCCTCGCCGGACAGCAGCCGTGCGACCGTTGTCTTGCCGGTCCCGGGTGGCCCCCAGAAGATCATCGAGCCGAGCGAACCGGAGGATATCATCCGCCGCAACACGCCATCCTCACCGGTCAGGTGCTTCTGCCCGGTGACTTCCCCCAGGGACTTCGGCCGCAGGCGATCGGCAAGCGGCCGGCGTCTTGCGACCTCCTCCGGAACCTGCGGCGCGAAGAGGTCGCCACTCATCGGAAGAACTGCCGGATCCGCTGACCGTCTCGCTCGATCTCGACACGCCAGAAGCCGGGATCGTCATCGAGCATGTCTTCCATGGCGCGGGTCGAAGGCACGGCAACACCGTTCAGCGATACCACGATGTCACGCGGACGGAAGCCGAGGCGGCTGCCCGGCGAGCCGCGGGCGACATCGACGACCACGACCCCGGTCTTCTCCGCCTCCATTCGCAGTTCCTGTGCCAGCCGCGGAGAGAGATTGGCAACACGCAGACCGGCAAACGGATTGCGACCCTCCAGCAGCCGTTCGTCACGGGCAGGTGTTTCCGGTGCCGTATTGAGGGCGATGGAGATCTCGCGAACCCCGTTCGAGCGAACCGTCAGCGCAACTTCCTTGCCGAGCCCTGCGGTTGTCAGGCGGTAGCCGAGCGCATCCGGGTGCTCGACTTCGATCCCATTGACTGCGGTCACCACTTCGCCCGGCTTCAGCCCCGCCTTGTCGGCCGGACCGCCTTCCACCACTCCGACGACCAGCGCACCACGCGCTGCCTCCAGGCCCAGCGCCTCGGCGACGTCGGATGTCACCGGCTCGAAGCGTGCGCCGATATAGGGCCGCTCGAATGTCTCGTCGCCCTTTTCGGCGGCGGCGAGGAAAACCTTGACCAGATTGGCGGGGATCGCGAAGCCGATACCGTTCGAGCCGCCGCCGCGCGAGAAGATGGCGGTGTTGATGCCGATCAACTCGCCGTTCATGTTCATCAGCGCGCCACCCGAATTACCGGGATTGATCGAGGCATCGGTCTGGATGAAGAAGCCGAAATCTCCGGGCGTGACCTGGTTGCGCGCGAGCGCGGAGACGATGCCGCTCGTCACGGTCTGCCCGACCCCGAAGGGATTGCCGATCGCAAGCACGAGATCGCCGACCTCCACCGCATCGGAATCGCCGATCGGCAGGACGGGAAAATCGTCGCGCCCGCTCACCTTCAGTACCGCGAGATCGAGGCTTTCATCCTTGAGCAGTACTTCCGACGCAAACTCGCGGCCATCGGCGAGCGCGATCCGAATATCATCGGCGCCCTGGATGACGTGATGATTGGTCACGACGAGACCATCGTTCGATACGATGACCCCGGAGCCAAGCGAGGATTGCTTCTCCGTGCGGTTGGGCATGCGCTGGCCGAAGAACTGCTCGAAGAAGGGATCGCCGGCGAAGGGGTTCAGCCGCTGGACGACGCGCTCGGCGTAGACATTTACCACAGCTCCGGCTGTCTGCTTGACCAGAGGCGCGAAGGACAGCTGGATCTCCGACTGGCTTTTCGGCACCGCCTTCTCTGCCTGCGCATGGGCCGCGACGGGTTGAAGGAGCAGAAAGGCGGCAAGACAGGCCGACAGGCCCATTCGAATGGTCAGCATGTGATTCCTCGCTTCGAATTATCGTCCCGATTTGTAGCGCCGCAGGCTAGAAAGGAAAGGTGGCTGAACGAGGATAGACGCCGCCAGCACGATGTCTGCGCAAGGTGATGAGCCCGATATCGAGCGTCCTCTGTCGCCTTGCGACTAGCCCGAGAAGGAGAACGCGGCGACTGCTGCGGCCAGCAATCCGCCCACACCGACGAAGGCGAGAGTGCACCGGCGGTCCTGGCGGGAAGACGCCCCGCCGGAATAATCGAAGCGCTCGTAGACCACGTTCTTCATCGGCAGACCGAGGTCGAGCAGGGTGTCGGAGACAGCGGAAACCATGCCGCCCGGACCGCACATCATTGCGACGCAGCCTTTCGGTTCAAGCCCCTCCAGCAGTTCCCCAAGGCGGGCATTGTCGAGACGACCGACCGCCCCATCCCAGCCGGCGGGAGCCTCCTCGCTGATCAACAGCGTCTTCAGGTCCAGCACGGCACCGGCGGCTGCGATCTCGTCGACACAGGCGAAATTGGCCGGTGTCCCGACGGCATAGGCAACGCGCACCGGCCGTCTTTCGCGGCGCGCCACCATGTCGCGCAGGATGCCGACGATCGGCGCGATCCCGACCCCACCGGCAACCAGCAGGACCGCATCTCCGGGATGAGCCTCCAGCGCAAACTCGCCGTAAGGCCCATCGATGCCGATGGGCGTGCCGGGCTTCAGGCTGCCGATCTGGCTCGTGAAGTCCCCGACCTCCTTGATGATCAGGCTGATACCAGAGCGGGTCGGGCTGTCGGCGATGGAAAAAGGATGGTCGAGCAATGGAAACCGTCTTGTACCCTCCGTCATCCAGACGAACTGGCCTGCGTGATAGGCGAGTTGCGGTGTTCCCGGGTCAGGCTGGATATCCAGTTCCCACAGGCGATCGGCGCGGCGGGTCACTGCCTTGAGGCGCCACGGCTTGCGGTGCAGTTTCAGCCAGCGATATCCGTAGAGGGTCAAGAGTACGGCCACGATCGCGACGGCGACACTGATCCAGTAGACCCCGACCGGCCCCATGGCGGCGAAGCGCCCGGTTGTCACGGCATGGTGCAGCCCTCCACCGATCGCTATCGCGCCGAGAACCAGATGCGTGCCCCTCCACAGCTCGTAGCGCCATGGAAGACGATTGCGCAACGCAGACGACAGCACAAGAATCACGAGCGCAACCCAGGCGACCACACCGCTCCGGTAATGTGTCAGGGTCAGATAGGCGGTGAGACGTTCCCGGCCGAGATGCTGGTCGTCGAACAGGGTCGGCGCGACATAGAGGATCGGGTGGAAAACGATAGCGAGCAGGATCCACCAGGCGGCGATCTTGTGAAACGCCATGATCTTGTCGATGCCGAGCCGGCCGGAGGCGACCTCGAAACGCCCCGAGGTGACGAACTGCACAGCCATCGCGGCAAGCGCGACCATGCCGAGCCCCGCCGCCAGCCTCTCCACCGAATCGGATGGTGCGACGTTGGCCGTCAGCGACAGAGCGAGCGGCGTGGCACAAAGACCGATATAGAGGGCGGCAAGGATGCCCGCCGGCAGACGGGGAAGACCATGGGTGGATGAATGCGTCGTGGACGGCACGCCTGGCGATACGGTGTCTGTCATCGGTTCCCCCCTTCCCGGCTCTTGTAGCAGCCGCCTACGCTGCGGAATTGATCGCGGTCATATGCAGGCAAGGCATGCTGGCCCACTGTGCTATGGTCGCCACGACATGCAACCGAGGAGGATCCCATGACGCCGCGAAGACTGGCGCAACTGTTCACTGTTGTCTCTGGCCTAGCAACCCTTCTTGCGCTGCTGTTCGCCAGCCCTCCTGCGCGGGCGGACGAGGGGGCCCCGATCACCCGACTGATCGAGGAATGGCTCTCGTCACCCCATGGCAACTATCATTCGCGCTCCTTTACCTACTGGAACAAGGAGGGCGAGGTGCCGGCGAACTGCGCCACCTGTCACTCGGAAACGGGTTTCCACGACTTCCTCGGCGTCGACGGCAGTGCCGCTGGGACAATCGACCGGGCGGGGGTGATCAACTCACCGATCGGCTGTGCCTCCTGTCACACCAGCCAGGCCCATGCGCTCGATTCCGTGCGGTTTCCCTCCGGCGTCGAGGTCACCGGGCTCGGCAACTCTGCCACCTGCACCGTCTGTCACCAGGGCCGTCAGTCCGGTGCAGCCGTGACCAAGGCGGTGGCGGAACTCGGGGAGGATGATGTCTCCGCCGATCTCACCTTCATCAATATCCACTATGCGGTTGCAGCCGCCACGATGCATGGCGCAGACACGGCGAGCGGCTATCACTATCCCGGAAAGACCTATGCCGGACGCTTCCAGCATGTACCGAGCGCCAACACCTGTGTCGCCTGTCACGACCCGCATACGACAAAGGTGGCGGAAGACAGCTGCATGAGCTGTCACCGCGGCGTCGGCAACACTCGCGACATCCGGACCCGGCATACAGACTTCGATGGCGATGGAAACATCCAGGAGGGTGTGCACGGCGAGATCGCCACCCTGCATGGAAAGCTCTACGAGGCGATCCAGACGTATGCCCAAGCGATCCTCTCCTCACCGATCGGCTATGCCAAAGGCAGGAACCCCTACTTCTTCAGGGACACGAACGGTGACGGCGAGATCAGCGACGACGAGGCGGTGCGCGACAACCAGTACAGGTCATGGACCCCTCGCCTGCTGAAAGCGGCCTACAACTACCAGGTCGTGAGCAAGGACCCCGCCGGTTATGTTCATAACCCCGCCTATCTGCTGCAGTTGCTGCACGACAGCCTGGAAAGCCTTTCATCAGCGGTCGAGGTCGACATGGCAGCCGTGCGCCGTCCGTGAGCTGTCACGAAAAGACCGCCTGCTTGACGCAGGCGGTCTTCAATGTTCGTCTTGGGAGTTGATGCTTATTCCGGCAGGATCCGGACAGCACCCTTGTCGGCGCTCGCGGCGAAGGCCGCATAGGCCTTCAGCGCCGTCGTGACGTTGCGCCGCCGCGGGGCGACCGGCGTCCAGCCAAGCTTGTCCTGCTCTCCCCGGCGATGCGCAAGTTCGGCATCGGAGACCGCCAAATTGATGGTGCGATTCGGAATGTCGATCTCGATCATGTCGCCTTCGCGGACCAGGCCGATCGCGCCGCCCTGGGCAGCCTCGGGCGAGCAGTGGCCGATCGACAGGCCGGACGTGCCGCCGGAAAAGCGGCCGTCGGTCACCAGGGCGCAGGCCTTGCCGAGGCCCTTCGACTTCAGGTAGCTCGTCGGATAGAGCATTTCCTGCATGCCCGGCCCACCCTTCGGACCTTCATAGCGGATGACGACGACGTCACCTGCCACCACCTCGTTGTTGAGGATCGCCTTGACGGAGGCATCCTGGCTCTCGAAGACGCGCGCGGGGCCGGTGAACTTGAGGATGGATTCATCCACGCCGGCCGTCTTCACGATGCAGCCGTTGAGCGCGATGTTTCCGTAAAGCACCGCCAGCCCGCCTTCCTCGGAGAAAGGTTTTTTCACGGAACGGATGACGCCATTGTCGCTATCGGTGTCCAGTTCATCCCAGCGAGAGGACTGGGAGAAGGCGACCTGCGTCGGGACCCCACCCGGTGCTGCCTTGAAGAAGTTGCGGACCGTCTCGCTGTTGGTGCGGGTGATATCCCAACGGTCGATCGCGTCGCCGAGCGTGGCTTCATGCACAGTGTAGCACTCGCGGTTGATGAGGCCGCCGCGTTCGAGTTCGCCAAGGATGCGCATGATGCCGCCGGCGCGATGGACGTCCTCCATGTGGACATCGCTCTTGGCGGGCGCAACCTTCGACAGGCACGGGACACGGCGCGACAGCCGGTCGATGTCGTCCATGGTGAAATCGACGCCGCCTTCATAGGCGGCTGCGAGGATGTGCAGCACCGTATTGGTGGAACCGCCCATGGCGATGTCGAGCGTCATGGCGTTCTCGAACGCTTCCTTGGTGGCGATGGAGCGCGGCAGAACGCTCTCGTCCTCCTGCTCGTAGTAGCGGCGGGCGAGATCGACGATCAGGTGCCCAGCCTCGACGAACAGGCGCTTGCGGTCGGAATGGGTGGCGAGCGTGGAGCCATTGCCCGGCAGCGAAAGGCCGAGCGCTTCGGTCAGGCAATTCATGGAGTTGGCCGTGAACATGCCCGAGCACGAGCCGCAGGTCGGACAGGCCGCCTGCTCGATCGCCTGGACATCCGCATCGGAGATCGAATCGTCTGCCGCGGCGACCATTGCATCAACGAGATCGAGCGCGACCGTCTTGCCCTGCAGAACGACCTTGCCCGCCTCCATCGGCCCGCCGGACACGAAGACGGCAGGGATGTTGAGCCGCATCGCGGCGTTCAGCATGCCGGGGGTGATCTTGTCGCAGTTGGAAATGCAGACCATGGCATCGGCGCAGTGGGCGTTCACCATGTATTCGACGGAGTCGGCGATGATCTCGCGCGACGGCAGCGAGTAGAGCATTCCGTCATGGCCCATGGCGATGCCGTCATCCACCGCGATGGTATTGAACTCCTTGGCAACCCCACCGGCCGCCTCGATCTCGCGGGCAACCAGCTGGCCAAGATCCTTGAGGTGCACGTGGCCGGGAACGAACTGCGTGAAGGAATTCACCACTGCGATGATCGGCTTGCCGAAATCGCCGTCCTTCATGCCGGTCGCGCGCCACAGGCCGCGCGCACCAGCCATGTTGCGGCCGTGGGTCGTGGTTCTGGAACGGTAGGCGGGCATGGGTTTTCTTCCTCGGTCTTGTTCTTGGAGAGCATCTGGCACGGGCGGCACCCGGCAGCTTTGCCATTTTCCTACTCCAACACCCGAATGGTGTCACTATCAGGGGAGCGGAAAACGGTACTCTGCGGTACGCCTCACGCGAATGTGCCTCTCGTTCTGTTGACTGATGCTGTGAAACCAATCATCGGCGCGCTACGTATAAAAAGAAAATAGCTCCCAGGGAGACCGTCATGCCTGCCTATCGCACGCCCCGCATCAGCGCCTCGGAGATCACGCCCCGCGAGGTCTACATGTCGCGCCGGAAGTTCATCGGTACCGCCGCTGCCGGTATCGCGATGCTGGGGGCCGGCTCGGCAATCGCGGCCCCGCTCGCGGCATCGCCCAGTCAGTTCTCGACCGACGAGAAGCTCACTCCGAAGGAAGCCGTCACCACCTACAACAACTTCTATGAGTTCGGGACCGGCAAGGGCGACCCGTCGGAGAAGTCCCAGCACTTCAAGCCGCTGCCATGGTCTGTGAAGGTTGACGGCATGGTCGGCAAGCCGAAGGAATTCGGGATCGAGGAGCTGATGAAGATGCAGCTCGAGGAGCGCATCTATCGCCTGCGCTGCGTCGAAGGCTGGTCTATGGTGATCCCTTGGATCGGCTTCCCGCTTTCGGCGCTCCTTGAGCAGGTGGAGCCGCTCGGCAGCGCCAAGTACGTCTCCTTCGAGACACTCGTGCGACCGGAGGAGATGCCGGGACAGACTGGCCTCTTCCAGCCGCTCGAATGGCCATATATCGAGGGGCTGAGGCTCGACGAGGCCCGCCACCCGCTGACCATACTCGCCGTCGGCCTCTACGGAGAGACGCTGCCCAACCAGAATGGCGCTCCGATCCGGCTGGTCGTACCATGGAAGTACGGCTTCAAGAGCATCAAGTCGATCGTCAGGATCTCGCTGGTCGAGGAGCAGCCGGAGACGACGTGGAAGAACTCCAACGCGCGCGAATACGGCTTCTACTCGAACGTGAATCCCGAGGTCGACCATCCGCGCTGGAGCCAGGCGACGGAGCAGCGGATTGGCGAAGGCGGCTTCTTCAAGGTCGCCAACCGGCCGACCCTGATGTTCAACGGCTATGGCGAGGAGGTCGCCAGCCTCTACGAGGGGATGGACCTCAAGGCGAACTACTGATGGCCGGCATTCCCGCCCTGCCCCGCCGCCTGCACGGGCCCAGCATCTGGGCGCTCTATGCCGTCGGCTTGGTACCGGCCGCCTGGAACTTCTACCTCGGCGCAACCGGTGGCTTGGGGGTCAATCCGGTCAAGACATTCGAACACCTGCTCGGCATTTGGGCTCTGCGTTTTCTGATCGCCACGCTTGCGATCACACCCCTGCGGGACGTCTTTGGCCTCAACTGGCTGCGCTACAGGCGGGCGCTGGGCCTGCTCGCCTTCTACTATGTCCTTATGCACTTCAGTGTCTGGCTGATCCTTGACCGCGGGCTCGATTTCGGCTCGATCGGTGCCGACATCGCGAAGCGCCCCTACATCACCATCGGCATGGTCTGCCTGGCCTGCCTCCTGCCATTGGCACTGACCTCCAACAACTGGTCGATACGCAGGCTGGGGCAGAGGTGGAACGGGTTGCACCGGCTGATCTACCCGGTCGCACTGGGTGGGGCGCTGCACTATTTCCTGGCGGTAAAATCCGTGACGCTGACGCCCTTTGTCCACATCGCCCTCGTCGCCTTGCTGCTTCTCTACCGACCGCTGCGCAAGCCGTTCCTGAACTGGAAGCGAGGCAGTCCGCGCCTGGCACGCGCCGCCAGATGACGAAAAAGGCCGGGCATTTCTGCCCGGCCTTCGATCTATCCGCGATACGGGCTACCGATTAGGCAGCTTCGGCTGCCTCAGCTTCAGCGGCAACGCGAGCCTTGTCGGCCTTACCCTTGGCATCGACGTCGCGCTCGACGAACTCGATGACGGCGAGCGGCGCATTGTCACCCTGGCGGAAGCCTGCCTTCATGATGCGCAGGTAGCCGCCGTTGCGGGTTGCGTAACGCGAGGCGATCGCGTCGAACAGCTTGCGGACGGCGTCCTGGTCCTGGATCTGTGAGATCGCCTGACGACGGGCGTGCAGGTCGCCGCGCTTGCCGAGCGTGACGAGCTTCTCGACGATCGGACGGATTTCCTTTGCCTTCGGCAGAGTGGTGACGATCTGCTCATGGGTGATGAGCGAAGCCGCCATGTTGGCGAACATCGCCTTGCGGTGGCTTGCGGTGCGGTTGAGCTTGCGGCCGGCTTTTGCGTGGCGCATGTCTGGTCTCCTTCACTTGCAGGCATTCGCCTGCAGTCTGACTTGTTAGTATTGGTCTTCGTAACGCTTGGCGAGATCTTCAATGTTCTCCGGCGGCCAGGCGGGAACTTCCATCCCAAGATGGAGGCCCATGGATGCCAGAACTTCCTTGATCTCGTTCAGCGACTTGCGACCGAAATTCGGAGTGCGCAGCATTTCCGCCTCGGTCTTCTGGATGAGATCGCCGATATAGACGATGTTGTCGTTCTTCAGGCAGTTCGCCGAACGGACCGAAAGCTCCAGTTCGTCGACCTTCTTGAGGAGCGCCGGGTTGAAGGCCAGTTCGGTGACGGCTTCTTCCTCGACATCCTTCTGCGGCTCGTCGAAGTTTACGAACACACCGAGCTGGTCCTGAAGAATGCGGGCAGCGAATGCTACCGCGTCTTCGCCGGTAACCGAGCCATCGGTCTCGATGGTCATGGTCAGCTTGTCATAGTCGAGAACCTGTCCTTCACGGGTGTTCTCCACCTTGTAGGACACCTTCTTGACCGGCGAATAGAGGCTGTCGACCGGGATGAGGCCGATCGGCGCATCTTCTGCACGGTTACGCTCGGCCGGGACATAGCCCTTGCCGTTGTTGACCGTGAACTCCATGCGGATCTCCGCGCCCTCGTCGAGGGTGCAGATGACGTGGTCGGGGTTCAGGATCTCGATGTCGCCAACCGTCTGGATGTCACCAGCGGTTACGGCACCGGGGCCCTGCTTGCGCACGACCATGCGCTTTGCGTCGTCGCCATCCATCTTGATGGCGATTTCCTTGATGTTCAGCACGATGTCCGTCACATCTTCCCGAACGCCGGGGATGGAGGAGAACTCGTGCAGGACGCCGTCAATCTGGACCGCGGTGACAGCAGCACCGCGCAGTGACGACAGAAGAACGCGGCGCAGGGCGTTGCCGAGCGTCAGGCCGAAGCCCCGCTCAAGCGGCTCTGCAACCAGCGTTGCCTTGGTACGACCGGACGAGGTGAACTCCACCTTGTTCGGCTTGATCAGTTCCTGCCAGTTCTTCTGGATCATGTTTTAAACCTTCCGTTCGTTGCCACCATCCAATCGTGGCAACCGAGCATGAGAAGCACCGAGTTGGGCTTTGCCATTCGGCGGTACGGCAAAACCGCCAGACTTCGACGGGCGAAGTAAGGCGGTATTACGCAAGTTCAATGCGATCGGCCGGAGGCCCGCCGCATCCGACTTAGACGCGGCGCTTCTTGCGCGGACGGCAGCCGTTGTGCGGGATCGGCGTCACGTCACGGATCGAGGTGATCATGAAGCCGGCAGCCTGCAGGGCGCGCAGCGCCGATTCACGGCCGGAGCCCGGGCCGCACACTTCAACTTCGAGCGACTTCATGCCGTGTTCCTGAGCCTTCTTGGCGCAGTCTTCGGCAGCGATCTGGGCGGCGAACGGGGTCGACTTGCGCGAACCCTTGAAGCCCTTCGCACCTGCCGACGACCAGGCAATCGCGTTGCCCTGTGCATCGGTGATGGTGATCATCGTGTTGTTGAAGGTCGAATTGACGTGGGCAACGCCCGACGTGATGTTCTTGCGTTCGCGACGGCGGACGCGGGTGGCTTCCTTGGCCATGGTCTTCCTTTCGTTGATCTCGTCACCGCCGTAGTTCCAGCGGCTCCACCGGGACCGGACCGAGATCCGGCACCAAACTCAAAAAGAGGCCAGCGACGTGGCGCCAGCCTCCCCTCACCCGGAAACTCCGGGAAATTACTTCTTCTTACCGGCGATTGCCTTTGCCGGACCCTTGCGGGTGCGGGCATTGGTGTGCGTGCGCTGACCGCGGACCGGGAGGCCACGACGATGACGCAGGCCACGGTAGCAGCCGAGGTCCATCAGACGCTTGATGTTCATCGAGGTCTCGCGACGCAGGTCGCCTTCGACCTGATAGTCGCGGTCGATGGTTTCGCGGATCTGCAGGACTTCAGCATCGGTGAGCTGATGAACGCGGCGATCGGCCGGTATACCAACCTTCTCGACGATTTCCTGTGCGAATTTCGGGCCGATCCCGTGAATATACGTCAACGCGATAACGACGCGCTTCGCAGTCGGGATGTTGACGCCAGCGATACGTGCCACGTCTATTCTCCTTGCGTTCCAGTTGCCATCCGGCAAGTGGTACTTCTTCCATGAGAGCAGCCGATGGAAGGCCGCCAGTTCAAATCTTATCCGTAACAAGTCAAAGGACCGGACCCGGATACCCTCGTCGGGACGTCCGCACCGATCGCATCAATGTCGCGAGTTGGCGCGGTGTTAGCGGAATCGGTTAAAAAAAGCAACCGGCCCCGCCAAGATTCTTTAGGGGCAACCGCCGCTCAGAGCGCAGCGAGCACCTTTTCGATTTCTGCCGTCACGGCGTCCATCTCGGCCATGCCGTCCACGGACTTCAGCTTGCCCTTCGCATAGTAGTAGCCGATCAGCGGTGAGGTCTCCTTGTAGTAAACCTCGAGGCGCTGGGTCATCGTCTCCGCATTGTCATCGGGGCGACGCTTGAAGTGAGTCGAGCCACACTTGTCGCAGACACCTTCCTTGGCCGGAACCTTGTCGGTGTCATGGTAGACGGCGCCGCACTGGGCGCAGGAATAGCGGCCGGACACTCGGCGTATCAGTTCCTTGTCGTCGACCTTCAGCTCGATGACTGCCGAAAGGTCCAACCCCTTCTCCCGCAGCATGCTTTCAGTGGCGTCTGCCTGGACGAGCGTCCGCGGAAAGCCGTCGAGAATGAAGCCGTTGGCGCAGTCCGGCTGGTCTATGCGTTCCGAGACGATGGCGATGACGATATCGTCGGAGACGAGCTTACCTGCGTCCATGACCGCCCTGGCGCGTTTGCCGACGTCGGTCTCGGCGGCTACGGCCGCACGCAGCATGTCGCCGGTGGAGAGCTGGGGGATACCATGCTTCTCCACGATCCGCTGGGCCTGGGTCCCCTTACCCGCGCCCGGCGGCCCTAAAAGAATCAGTCTCATCGTCCCCTCTTTCCTCCACGCAATTTCGACTTCTTGATCAGGCCCTCATATTGCTGGGCAATAAGATGACCCTGGATCTGAGCAACCGTGTCGAGGGTTACACTGACCACGATCAAAAGCGAAGTACCACCAAGGGCTAATGGAACGCCGGTGCGGGCGATCAGCAGCTCGGGCAGCACGCAGACAAAGACGAGGTAGGCAGCGCCGACGACGGTGATACGCGTGAGGACATAGTCGATATACTCGGCGGTCCGCTCGCCCGGGCGAATGCCGGGGATGAACCCGCCGTGCTTCTTCAGGTTGTCGGCGGTGTCCTTCGGATTGAAGACGATCGCCGTGTAGAAGAAGGCAAAGAACGCAATCAGCAGGCCGTAAAGAACCATGAATGCCGGCTGCCCGTGGCCGAGTGCCGAGATGATCGTCGTCGCCCAGCCGGGCATTTCAGAATTGCCTGCGAAGCCTGCAGCCGTCGCCGGCAGAAGGAGGAGCGACGAAGCGAAGATCGCCGGAATAACGCCCGAAGTGTTGAGCTTCAGCGGCAGGTGCGACGTATCGCCCTGGAACATCCGGTTGCCAACCTGCCGCTTCGGGTACTGGATCAGCAGGCGACGCTGCGCACGCTCCACGAAGACGATCAGCATGATCACGGCGATCGCGACCACGATGACGGTCAGGATGAGCGCCGTCGACAAGGCGCCGGTGCGGCCGAGTTCCAGGGTGCCGGCGAGTGCCGTCGGCAGAGCGGCGACGATGCCCGCGAAGATGATGAGCGAAATGCCGTTGCCGATGCCGCGCGCGGTGATCTGCTCACCGAGCCACATCAGGAACATCGTGCCCCCCAGCAGCGTGACGACAGTCGAAATGCGGAAGAACCAACCCGGATCGGCGACAATGCCCTGGCCGCTTTCGAGCCCGACAGCAATACCGTAGGCCTGCAGCGTGCCGAGAAGAACGGTGCCGTAGCGGGTGTACTGGTTGATGACCTTGCGACCCTGTTCGCCTTCCTTCTTCAACGCTTCCAGCGTCGGAACCACGGAGGTCATCAGCTGCACGATGATCGACGCGGAGATATAGGGCATGATGCCGAGCGCGAAGATCGCCATGCGCTCGACCGCGCCGCCGGCAAACATGTTGAAGAGGCCGAGAATGCCGCCGGCCTGGCCGCGGAACGCTTGCGCATAGGCCTCGGGGTTGAGACCAGGCAGAGGAATATGTGTGCCGAGACGATAGACGAGCAGTGCGGCGAGCGTGAACCACAGCCGCTTCTTGAGATCCTCAGCCTTGGCGAAGGTCGAGAAATTGAGGTTGGAGGCAAGTTGTTCCGCTGCAGAAGCCATGCATCTCTCCGCCTGACCAATTCCGGCGGCGGAAATCCTGCCGGGTCCGGAATGCAGTCCAAATTCAGTTTCAGATAACGGGCGGGGATCGCTGGTGCGATCGGTGCCTCACCCTGTTTTCCGTATGGTCCCGGAATGCGCCGGCCTGGCGACCGGTCCCGGAATCGTGAGGCTCACATATGGGAGCAAAATCGCCCGGTGTGAAGCACTCCGGGCGATCTTAAACGGTTTATTCCGCGGCTGCGGCTTCCGGAAGCTTGATGGAGCCACCGGCCTTTTCGATCTTCTCGACAGCAGCCTTGGAGGCGCCGGCGGCTTCGATCGTCACCTTGGCCTTGAGCTCGCCGCCGGAGAGGATCCGGACGCCGTCCTTCGGGCGACGGATGATGCCGGCAGCCTTCAGGGCAGCCGCATCGATCGTGGCCTTCGGGTCAAGCTTCTTGGCATCGATCGCCGTCTGTATACGGCCGACGGAAACCGTCACGTATTCCGACGCGAAGATGTTGGTGAAGCCGCGCTTCGGCAGACGGCGGTAGATTGGCATCTGGCCGCCTTCGAAGCCGTTGATGGCAACGCCGGAACGAGCCTTCTGGCCCTTGACGCCGCGACCGCCGGTCTTGCCCTTGCCAGAGCCGATACCGCGACCAACGCGCTTGCGATCCTTGACCGCGCCTTCGTTGTCTTTGATTTCATTCAGTTTCATGATGACTTCCCCCGTCTCACTTCTCGTCGACGACGCGAACGAGATGCTGGACAGCACGGATCATGCCGCGAACCGAAGGAGTATCCTCCAGGGTGCGGACCCGGTGCATCTTGTTGAGGCCCAGACCAACCAGCGTCGCACGCTGAACTGCCGGACGGCGAATGGGCGAACCGATCTGCTCGACCGTGATCGTCTTTGCTTCAGTCTTCTTCGTAGCCTTAGCCATGGGTCAGACTCCTCTTATTCTTCAGCAGCGTTGCCGGAGGCAGCGCGGCGAGCCTGGAGCGTTGCATACTTGAGGCCACGCTGGGCTGCGACGTCCTTCGGATGGACCTGATGCTTGAGGGCGTCGAAGGTAGCGCGAACCATGTTGTAGGGGTTCGACGAACCAGTCGACTTCGCGACGACGTCATGAACGCCGAGCGTTTCGAAGACGGCGCGCATCGGGCCACCCGCGATGATACCAGTACCGGCCTTGGCAGCGCGCAGAAGCACCTTGCCGGCGCCGTGGCGGCCATTGACGTCGTGGTGCAGCGTGCGGCCATCGCGCAGCGGAACGAAAATGAGATCGCGCTTGGCAGATTCGGTTGCCTTGCGGATCGCTTCCGGCACTTCACGTGCCTTGCCGTGGCCGAAGCCTACGCGGCCCTTCTGGTCGC
Source organism: Pseudorhizobium halotolerans (assembly GCF_902153235.2). Classification (NCBI taxonomy): domain Bacteria; kingdom Pseudomonadati; phylum Pseudomonadota; class Alphaproteobacteria; order Hyphomicrobiales; family Rhizobiaceae; genus Pseudorhizobium; species Pseudorhizobium halotolerans. Next base: position 21,076 of record NZ_CABFWE030000018.1, read on the forward strand.
CGACGACGACGAGTGCGGCGAAGCCGAAACGACGGCCGCCCTTAACAACCTTGGCAACGCGGTTGATCGCGACCAGCTTGTCGACGAATTCGCTATCGCGCTCTTCGCGGTTCTGGCGGTCGTCGCGAGAACCTCTTCTTTCTTGTGCCATTGTCCTTTTCCTTTTTCTTTTCCGGGTGCAATCGGCAGATTACAACGTGATCCGAATACGGATCGGGGTGCGGATAACCGCATTTCGCCCGGAACCGATAAAGGCTCCGGGCGAAATTCCTTAGAAGCTGAGACCGCCTTCGCGGGCAGCTTCGGCCAGGGCCTTGATGCGGCCGTGGTAGATGAAGGCGCCGCGATCGAATACGACTTCCTTCACACCGGCCTTGGTCGCACGCTCTGCGACGAGCTTGCCGACAGCGGCGGCGGCTTCAACATCCGCACCGGTCTTCAGCTTCGAGCGCAGGTCGGCGTCGAGCGTGGAGGCGGCAGCAAGCGTGCGGCCGGCCACGTCATCGATGACCTGGACATAGATGTTCTTCGACGAGCGATGAACCGACAGGCGCGGACGGCCGTTGGCGACCGCCTTAATCTGGCGGCGCACGCGGCTCGCGCGCTTTGCAAGTGCTTCTTTCCTGCTAGCCATTTCGCGTGATCCTTACTTCTTCTTGCCTTCCTTGCGGACGATCCGTTCCTCGGCGTACTTGACGCCCTTGCCCTTGTAGGGCTCCGGACCGCGGTACTCGCGGATTTCCGCGGCTACCTGACCGACCTGCTGCTTGTTAATGCCGGTGACGACGATTTCCGTCGGCTTCGGCACGGCAATCGAAATACCCTGCGGCGGTTCGTAGACCACGTCGTGGCTGAAACCGAGTGCCAGCTGCAGGTTCTTGCCCTGCAACGAGGCACGATAGCCGACGCCGTTGATCTCGAGCTTACGCTCAAAACCGTCCTTCACGCCCTTGAAGATGTTCTCGATCATCGTCCGCGACATGCCCCACTTGGAGCGGGCATCCTTGGAATCGTCGATCGGGGTCACCGAAACGGCGTTGTCGTTGAACTCAACCTTAACCTCGTCATTGGCGACGAAGAAAAGCTCGCCCTTCGGGCCCTTGGCAGTCACTTTCTGGCCTTCAACAGAGGCCGTAACTCCAGCAGGAACCGGAACGGGTCTTTTACCGATACGAGACATTTTGTTATCCTGTCTGTTCGCTATGGAGATCCCTGCCCTGTCTTAGAAGACGGAGCAAAGAACCTCGCCACCAACGTTCTGTTCGCGAGCCTGGTGATCGGCCATCACACCCTTCGGAGTCGAAAGGATGGTGATGCCGAGGCCGTTCGCGACCTGCGGAATGGACTTTACCGAGACATAGACCCGGCGGCCCGGCTTGGACACGCGGCCGATCTCACGGATCACCGACGCGCCTTCGTAGTACTTCAGCTCGATTTCGATCTCGGACTTGCCGTTACCGTAGTCGGTCTGGGAATAGCCGCGGATGTAGCCTTCGGCCTGCAGCACATCCAGGACGCGAGCGCGCAGCTTGGAAGCCGGCGTCGTGACGGAGGACTTGCGACGGGCGGCGCCGTTGCGGATACGGGTGAGCATATCGCCCAGGGGATCAGTCATGGTCATCTAACGATCTCCTTACCAGCTCGACTTGACGATGCCCGGCACCTTGCCGAGATTGCCCAGCTCACGAAGCGCGATACGCGACATCTTGAGCTTGCGGTAGAATGCGCGCGGGCGGCCCGTAACTTCGCACCGGTTACGGATGCGGGTCTTGGAGCCATCGCGCGGCAGCGAGGCGAGCTTCAGGGTTGCCTGGAACCGCTCTTCGATCGGCAGTTCCTGGTTCATGATGGTTGCCTTCAGGGCAGCGCGCTTGGCGGCCTGCGTGGCAACGGTCTTGCGGCGGCGCTTGTTCTTTTCGACTGCGCTAGTCTTCGCCATATCGGAGTTCCTTTTCTACGCTCGTCGTTACGGTTACTGACGGAACGGGAAGTTGAACTCTGTAAGCAGAGCCCGGGCTTCGTCGTCGGTCTTGGCCGTCGTGCAAACGATGATGTCCATGCCCCACATCTGATCAACCTTGTCGTAGTTGATCTCCGGGAACACGATGTGTTCCTTGATGCCCATGGCGAAGTTGCCACGGCCGTCAAAGCTCTTCGGATTCAGGCCGCGGAAGTCGCGAACGCGCGGAAGCGCGATGTTGACCAGGCGATCCAGGAATTCATACATGCGCGCGCCGCGCAGGGTCACCTTGGCACCGATCGGCATGCCTTCGCGGACCTTGAAGCCGGCGATGGAGTTGCGGGCGCGGGTGATGACCGCCTTCTGACCGGAGATTGCGGCCAGGTCAGCAGCAGCAACGGTGGGCTTCTTGGAGTCGGCAGTCGCCTCACCCACACCCATGTTGATGACGATCTTTTCCAGCTTCGGGATCATCATCTCGTTGCTGTAGGAGAACTTCTCCTTCAGAGCGCCACGGATCCGGGAAACATATTCAGTCTTGAGCCGCGGCTCGTACTTTGCCTCAGCCATCGATCACATCTCCCGTACGCTTGGCAACTCGCACCTTCTTACCGTCGACAACCTGGAAGCCGACGCGGGTCGGCTTGCCGTCCTTCGCGACAATCGCGATGTTCGACAGGTGGATGGATGCTTCCTTGTTGATGATGCCGGCTTCCTGCGTCTGCGTCTGACGCTGGTGGCGCTTCACCATGTTTACGCCGCGCACAACGGCGCGATCTTCCTTCGGCAGGACCTGAAGGACTTCGCCGGTGCGGCCCTTGTCCTTGCCAGTCAATACGACAACGTTGTCGCCCTTGCGGATCTTTTGCATCGCTATCGCTCCCTTACAGTACTTCTGGAGCCAGGGAGATGATCTTCATGTGGTTCTTGGCGCGAAGTTCGCGCGGAACCGGTCCGAAGATACGGGTACCGATCGGCTCTTTCTTGTTGTCGATGAGGACCGCCGCGTTGTTGTCGAAGCGGATGACGCTGCCGTCGGCACGACGGATGTCCTTGGCGGTACGCACAACAACCGCCTTCATCACGTCGCCCTTCTTCACGCGGCCACGCGGAATCGCTTCCTTGATCGAAACGACGATAACGTCGCCGATTGAAGCGTACTTGCGCTTGGAGCCGCCCAGCACCTTGATGCACATGACACGACGTGCGCCGGAATTATCCGCCACGTCGAGGTTTGTTTGCATCTGAATCATGTCAGGTCGCCTTTTTCTAATGACCGGAACGACCGGGCGCGCGAACGCCCCGATCCGGCTTATGGACAGAATTTCATTGTGCGCGGGATGGATCTTGCCAAGGTGGTTTCCTGTTAAGGACCTTCCCTGCGCTCAAAGCAAAAGAACGCTCGTTGCCGAGCGTCCTGCGCCGATGGCGTGCTTCATACAGATATTTGCGCCAGAAGCAAGGCCCTGGCGCAAATTCGTCTGCAATCAAGCCTGGGCGGATACAACCGTCCAGCGCTTATCCTTGGAGATCGGCGCGCATTCCTGGATGGAAACTACGTCACCTACCTTGTACTGGTTGTTTTCGTCGTGCGCCTTGTACTTCTTCGAACGGCGGACCGTCTTCTGAAGCAGCGGGTGCGCGAATCGGCGCTCGACGCGGACAACAACAGTCTTCTCGTTCTTGTCGGAAACTACGACGCCCTGCAGAATGCGTTTCGGCATATTGTTCTTCCTTAAGCCTTGGCTTCTGCCGCCTTCTGGCGGGCAATGGTTTTCAAGCGTGCGATGTCCTTGCGAACTTCGTTCACTCGCGAGGACTTCTCGAGCTGGCCGGTGGCCTTCTGGAAGCGCAGGTTGAACTGCTCCTTCTTGAGCTCAGCAAGCTTGTCCTTGAGTTGGTCGGCCGTGAGGGCGCGAACGTCTTCGGCTTTCATCCTAGCCTCTCCTTACTCTGCGATGCGCTGAACGAAGCGGGTCTTGACGGAGAGCTTGGCCGAACCGAGGCGCAGCGCCTCGCGAGCAATCTCTTCCGACACGCCGTCGATCTCGAACATCATCCGACCAGGCTTGACCTTGCATGCCCAGTATTCAACCGAACCCTTACCCTTACCCATACGGACTTCGGTAGGCTTCGCAGTGACCGGAACATCAGGGAACACGCGGATCCACACACGACCGGCACGCTTCATGTAACGCGTGATGGCACGACGGGCCGCTTCGATCTCGCGTGCGTTGACGCGGTTCGGTTCCTGAGCCTTGAGGCCGAATTCGCCGAAGGCCAGCTCGTAACCGCCCTTGGCCACACCCTTGATGCGTCCCTTGAACTGCTTCCGGAACTTTGTACGCTTTGGCTGCAACATTTTCTTACTTCTCCGAGCTTATCTTTCGCCAGCGTTGATCAATCGTTTTCGCGTTCGCGGCGACGATCGCCACGTTCACGGCTTGCCGGACCCTGTGCATCGCCTTCCAGCGCACGGCGTTCGGAAGCCATCGGATCGTGCTCCAGGATCTCGCCCTTGAAGATCCAGACCTTGATGCCGCAGATCCCGTAGGCGGTTTCAGCCTCGGCCGTACCGTAGTCGATGTCGGCGCGCAGCGTGTGGAGCGGAACGCGACCTTCACGGTACCATTCCGTACGGGCGATTTCCGCACCGCCGAGACGACCGGCGCAGGTGATCTTGATGCCTTCGGCGCCAAGACGCATAGCGGACTGAACAGCGCGCTTCATGGCGCGGCGGAAGGCCACGCGACGCTCGAGCTGCTGGGCGATCGACTGGGCAACCAGCGTCGCATCGACTTCCGGCTTGCGAACCTCGACGATGTTGAGGTGCGTTTCGGAAGACGTCATCTCGGAAAGCTTCTTGCGGAGCTTCTCGATGTCGGCGCCCTTCTTGCCGATGATCAGACCCGGACGAGCCGAGTGGATCGTCACGCGGCACTTCTTGTGCGGACGCTCGATGACCACCTTGGCAATACCGGCCTGCTTCAGCTCGGACATCAGATACGCGCGGATCTTCAGATCCTCGTGCAGCAGCTGGCCGTATTCTGCATTGTCGGCAAACCAGCGGCTATCCCAGGTACGGTTGATGCCGAGGCGGAAGCCGATCGGATTGATTTTCTGGCCCATTATGCGGCCTCCCCTTTTTCCTCGACTTCGCGAACGACGATCGTGAGGTGCGCGAACGGCTTCTCGATACGAGATGCACGGCCGCGACCGCGAGCGTGGAAACGCTTCATGACAATCGACTTGCCGACGTATGCTTCCGATACGACCAGGCTGTCGACATCGAGGTCATGGTTGTTCTCGGCATTGGCGATTGCGGACTCGAGAGTCTTCTTCACCGTGCCTGCGATGCGCTTGCGGGAGAATTCCAGCTCAGCAAGCGCGCGGTCGACCTTCTTGCCGCGGATCAGGGCGGCAACGAGGTTCAGCTTCTGCGGGCTGACGCGGAGCGTGCGGGCAACGGCTTGCGCCTCGTTGTCCTTCAGCCGGCGTTCGGTCTTTGCCTTCGCCATCGTTACTTCCTCTTCGCCTTCTTGTCCGCGCCATGACCGTAGTAGGTCCGGGTCGGAGAGAATTCGCCGAACTTGTGGCCGACCATGTCTTCGTTGACCGAGACCGGCACGTGCTTGCTGCCGTTGTAGACGCCGAAGGTGAGACCGACGAACTGCGGCAGGATCGTGGAGCGACGGCTCCAGATCTTGATCACTTCACTGCGGCCGCCTTCACGAACCTTCTCAGCCTTCTTGAGAAGATAGCCGTCAACAAACGGGCCTTTCCATACTGAACGAGCCATTCCTGACTACCTCTCTTACTTCTTGCGCTGATGGCGCGAACGCATGATGAACTTGTCGGTCGACTTGTTCGAGCGCGTACGCTTGCCCTTGGTGGGCTTGCCCCACGGGGTGACGGGATGACGGCCACCCGAGGTGCGGCCTTCACCACCACCGTGCGGGTGGTCGACGGGGTTCATGACGACACCGCGGTTATGCGGGGTCTTGCCACGCCAGCGGGTACGACCAGCCTTGCCGTCGTTGATGTTGCCGTGGTCCGGGTTGGAGACGGCGCCAACGGTCGCCAGGCAGGAACCCGGGACCAGGCGCTGCTCGCCCGAGTTCAGGCGCAGGATAGCCATGCCCTGGTCGCGGCCGACGAGCTGAACGTAGGTACCAGCGGAACGCGCAATCTGCCCGCCCTTGCCTGGCTTCATCTCGACATTGTGGACGATCGAACCGACCGGGATGTACTGCAGCGGCATGGCGTTGCCGGGCTTCACGTCGACAGCCTTGTCGGACGCAATCACCTTGTCGCCGGCAGCGAGACGCTGCGGAGCAAGGATATAAGCCAGCTCACCGTCCTCGTACCTGACGAGAGCGATGAACGCCGTGCGGTTGGGGTCATATTCCAGACGCTCGACCGTGCCTTCTACGTCGAACTTGCGACGCTTGAAGTCGACCAGGCGGTAGGTACGCTTGTGACCGCCGCCGATGAAGCGGGCGGTGATGCGACCGAGGTTGTTACGGCCGCCGCTCTTGGAGAGGCCCTCCGTCAGCGCCTTGACCGGCTTGCCTTTGTGAAGACCGGACCGGTCGACGATGACCAGCTGGCGCTGGCTCGGAGACGTCGGGTTGTAGCTTTTCAATGCCATTGTTCTTTACCTCAGAGTCCGGTGGAGACGTCGATGGTCTGGCCTTCGACCAGCGTGACGACGGCCTTCTTCACGTCCTTCTGCTTGCCAATGAAGCCGCGGAAACGCTTTACCTTGCCCTTGCGGACCAGCGTGTTGACGGCCTTGACCTTCACGCCGAACAGGGCCTCGACGGCAGCCTTGATTTCCGGCTTGGAAGCATCCTTGGCAACGTTGAAGACGACCTGGTTCTGCTCCGATACCAGTGTCGACTTTTCGGTGATCGCCGGCGAGACGATCACATCATAGTGGCGAAGATCGGTCACTTGAAACGCTCCTCTAGAGCTTCCACCGCAGCCTTGGACAGCACGAGCTTGCCCCGACGCAGGATGTCGTAAACATTGATGCCCTGAACCGGCAGAACATCGACGTTCGGGATGTTCTGGGCGGCGAGCTTGAAGTTGTTGTCGAGTTCGGAACCACCGATGATCAGGGCATTGGTGAGCCCGAGTGACGCGAACGAACCGACAAGCGCCTTGGTCTTGGCTTCGGCAGCAACCAGATTGTCGATGACGATCAGGTCTTCAGCCTTCAGCTTGGCCGAGAGGGCGTGACGCAGCGCCAGGGCACGAACCTTCTTGGGAAGATCGTGTGCATGGCTGCGGACGACCGGGCCGTGAGCCTTGCCACCGCCACGGAACTGGGGAGCACGCGCCGAATGGTGACGAGCGCGGCCCGTACCCTTCTGCTTGTACATCTTCGCACCGGTGCGGGAGACTTCCGAACGGTTCTTGATCTTGTGGGTGCCCTGTTGCTTCTTGGCGAGCTGCCAACGAACCATGCGGGCGAGAATGTCTTCGCGGGGGTCGAGGCCGAAGATCTCATCCGAAAGGGAGACCTTGCCAGCGTCTTTACCCTCGAGGGTCTTGACGTTAAATTCCATGTGCTTGGCTCCCTTACTTCGCAGCCGACTTGACGGCGTCGCGAACAACGATCCAGGCGCCCTTGGAGCCGGGAACGGCACCCTTGACGAGGATCAGGCCGCGGCCTTCGTCGGTAGAGACAACTTCGAGGTTCTGGGTGGTGACGCGCGTCTGGCCCATGTGACCAGCCATGCGCTTGCCCTTCCAGACGCGGCCCGGATCCTGGTTGGAACCGGTCGAACCATGCGAACGGTGCGAAACGGACACACCGTGCGTGGCCCGCAGACCGCCGAAGTTGTGGCGCTTCATGGCGCCGGCAAAACCCTTACCGATCGAGGTACCAGTCACGTCAACCAGCTGGCCGGCTTCGAAGTGCGAAGCCTTCAGCTCGGTGCCGACATCGATCATGTTGTCTTCGGAAACGCGAAACTCGACGAGCTTCGACTTCGGCTCGACTTCGGCGACGGCAAAATGGCCGCGCAGCGCCTTGGTCGTGTTCTTCACCTTGGCCGTGCCGGCACCCAGCTGAACGGCCGTGTAGCCGTTCTTTTCCTTGGTGCGATGAGCAACGACCTGGCAGTTTTCCAGCCGCAATACCGTTACCGGGATATGTTCCCCAGCGTCGTTGTAGACGCGGGTCATTCCCACTTTCTGTGCAATTACACCCGAACGCATCGGTTCAATCCTTCTCACTCAGCTCGAGGCAGCAGCCTCAGAGCTTGATCTCAACATCGACACCAGCGGCGAGATCGAGCTTCATCAGCGCGTCTACCGTCTGCGGTGTCGGATCTACGATGTCGAGGAGGCGCTTGTGCGTGCGCATCTCGAACTGCTCGCGGCTCTTCTTGTCGATGTGGGGGGACCGGTTAACCGTAAACTTCTCGATTCGGGTCGGAAGCGGAACGGGGCCCCGGACACTAGCACCGGTGCGCTTCGCCGTCGACACGATCTCGCGCGTGGAAGCGTCGAGAATACGATGATCGAATGCCTTCAGGCGAATGCGGATATTTTGGCCGTTCATTCGACGTTATCCTTGTTCTTCGTTAGCCACGTGCACGCAATACGGCACGGGTTTTTCTTTCACCTAAGGCGGACCACCGGTTTCAAAGATCGAAGGGGACACCGGGGCGCGGCATCCCTTTCCACTCTCCGGGCCGATCGGCCCACCTTATCGTTGATTGCAGTTCCCTGCCCCATTTGAAGCAGGGGCAAATCGCGCTCGCGCGCCATTTGCTACATTTTCGTGTCATAAGCAAGTCGCCACCGGCTTCTTGCTTAAAGATTCTGCCACCAAAGGCGCAGAGCAGCCCTGCGCCCTTGGCAAACCATTACTCGATGATCGAGGCGACGATGCCGGCGCCGACGGTGCGACCGCCTTCGCGGATAGCGAAGCGCAGCTTTTCTTCCATCGCGATCGGAACGATCAGCTCGACGTCAACCGTGACGTTGTCGCCAGGCATGACCATTTCCGTGCCTTCCGGAAGCGTCACGATGCCCGTCACGTCCGTCGTGCGGAAGTAGAACTGCGGACGGTAGTTCGTGAAGAACGGCGTATGACGGCCACCCTCTTCCTTCGTCAGGATGTAGGCTTCTGCCTTGAACTTCTTGTGCGGCTTGACCGTACCGGGCTTGCAGAGAACCTGGCCACGCTCGATGCCGTTGCGGTCGACACCGCGAAGCAGCGCGCCGATGTTGTCGCCGGCCTG
>NZ_CABFWE030000019.1:0-15776 GCF_902153235.2 Pseudorhizobium halotolerans
AACCATCGACAACCCGTTCGGCACGAGGTTGTCACCCATGTCTTAGGAACAATCTGTTACCGATGTCTCCAGGCTGAACACTAAGGTGATGGCGGAGAGGATGGCCGCTTTTGCGACAGACCCATACGAACTCAGAACATCCAATATCGTAATGTAATTGCTGTGTATTTGTCCTCTTTGTCGCTCTTCCACATAACATTCCGTACCATCTCGTAGCAGCAAATCTCGGCTCTTGTGGCGGGCTGAGTGGCGGGCTAGCAAACCTTCATGAAGTGCATGAAGGATGCAGAAACATGCTGAGCGATGCTAAAGCCCGGAAGGTCAAACCCACTGATAAACCTCTGTCCGACGGTACCATTGTCGGGCTTTACCTAGTGCCCGGTGGAAGCCCCGGCAGCGGAAAATGGATCCTGCGTTTTCTCTCGCCTGTTACTGGCAGACGCCGCGAAATGGGGCTTGGAAGCTATCCGACGACATCTATTCGAGACGCGCGGGTGAAGGCCTTCGAGGCGCGTAGCGTCATCGATGATGGCAATGACCCTCTGGAAGTTCGCCGCAAGCAGGCGCGGGAGTCCGCAAGGCTGGCTATGGTGCCAACCTTCGCAGATGCCGCACGCCAGCACTACGCGGACAAGGCGGAGGGCTTCCGCAATGGGAAGCACAGGGATCAATGGATCAGTACGCTTGAGAGGTTCATTTTCCCGAAGATTGGCAAGACGCGAGTCAACGAACTCAGCCCGGCCGACTTTGCAGCCTGTCTCAAGCCCATCTGGCTCGAGAAGCCGGAGACCGCATCGCGGGTGAAACAGCGTTGTGATGCCGTCATGAACTGGGCTGCCGCGAACGGCTTTATCGTGGCAAGCCCCGTCGGCGTGGTCGACAAGCTATTGCCAAAGCAGCCAGGAAAACGCGAGCGGGTGCAACACCAACCTGCCCTGCCCTGGAGGTCGCTGCCGATTTTTTTCAGTGAGGTTCTGCAGGGCGGTGAAGCGAATATCACCCGTCAAATGCTCGAGCTCGTGATCCTGACCGCCTGCCGCTCCGGCGAGCTCCGGCATATGGAATGGCAGGAGATCGACTTCTCTCATGCTGTCTGGACGGTGCCTGCACCTAGGATGAAGGCTAAGGTTGCTCATCGCGTGCCGCTGGGGCCGCGAGCTATCGAGATCCTTGAAGAACGGCTGGAACAATCAGATAGCGGCGAAGGACTGGTATTCCAGTCTCGGACGAAGAAGCCAGTCACCGATATGGCTTTAACGAAGTTCCTGCACGATCATAATGTTCAGAGCGATACCCCTGGAAGAAATGCGACTGCCCATGGTTTCCGATCGAGCTTTCGCGACTGGGCATCGGAGAACGGCTATCCGCGTGATCTGGCCGAACGGGCGTTGGCCCATACCGTAAGGAATGCGGTCGAGGCTGCCTATCATCGAACCGACCTTCTGGACCAGCGGCGGTCGATGATGCTGGACTGGGAGAGGTTTTGCTTAGGAGGAAGATGATTGCGGTTCTTGCAGGGCTGCAAACACGGGGCCGCCCCTACATCTACGGCACCGTGAGGCATCAACGATCACCAGATCAGGCCGGGCCGCGTCTACGACACTCAGGACTTTCAGTTGCGAATTTTAACTGGTACCGACGCTCGGAAAGGAATCAGACCGCCGGCCCCACCGTTCAGGTGGCTCATATTTTCATCGGGTCTAGGCAACAGCTTGCTTCCTGAGATGACCGGCATGGGGCCGGTAACGGACTGGCGGCTTTTGGTTGGGCCACGTCCTGAAGCAGCCATCCGGCATGCGGTGATCACTACAAAACTGCCTATTTGGCTGAAGCGCTTGGTGCTCGTGCAGGCAGCGCGGAGATTGAGGGGGACGCGCACCAGCCAGTCGTTGCGATGGCGAACGCTTCTCACCAATTCTGCGGCAGGCACATGCGTCTAACTAATCGGAAACTCAGGAGACCCCGTGATGCGCATTTCTATCTCCCTTGCCATCTCCATGGCGGCCAGCGTTGCCGCCCATGCTCAAGGTGTTGAACCTATTGGGGATGCTTTGACAAACTTGCCAGGTCTCTTGCTGAATTATCCCACCTCCGTTCAACTCAGCTTCGTGGACGTGGCGGCCTTAAGCACGCTCGGGGGGGGAGAGCGTCTTCACCCGAAGGTGGTGGCACGGGCGGTATTGGTGGACGCACTGCCGCACTTTGCCGCGCTTAAGGCTCGCGACTTCGACTACTGGGCCGAAAGGTCTTTCGTAAATCTGGCAGATGTCCGTTATCTCGCAGCGTTCAGCCTTCAGCCTGTCATCTGGGGCCTTGCCAACGAGGATGCTGTCGCATCCACGATCGGAGCTCTCGACGCGGCCGACTTCGATCCTGTCGGAACCGAAGGTATGCTCAGGGGTAGCAAGCCTGCCAAGGTGGAGCCTTTCGACCCTTGGCGACATGCCGGCCGCGATACGTCTTTCATTGCAGCCAAGGGCGATGCAATTATTCAGGCGATAGCTCCGGCGCTCGTTGAGGCGACGCTCCGTGATGAACCCACTATGGCCGAGAATGAAGCCGTGGATGCGGCCCTGGGTGGTATCGAGGCGGCGCTCGGAGATTCGACGCTAGTACAGGCCATGCTGATAACGCCGCTCATGGGCTTGGGCGGCGAAGACCGAGAGATGCTGCTCAATGGGCGGCCAACCCTGGACGCAATGCGCGAGAAGCTCGAAGCCGAACTGGAGCCCGGAACCGAAGGCCTTCCTTCCTACCTCGGCGGATTCATCGCTGACGCTCAGGGGGGGCAGCCAAGCGTCTTGATCTCACTTGCATATTCCGACTGCGCTACTGCCGAGCGCGCTGCCGCGCAAATGGCTGACCGTTGGGTCGAAATTATGCGGGAGGACAGGGAGGGTGACATAAAACACGCAGCTATCCAGGCATCGAGCGGTCTCTGCGCCGCCACCCTCAATGTGACTGGCAGCAGCACGGACGACCTCAGCAATCCCACCTTCGATGCTTTCATACGATTTCGCCGACACTTCGAAGTCCTCCAGATCGGCAGGTCTGAGTGACAGCAAATCAATCTTCTGATACCGGAAGGATCGCCTGGTCGCGATGGCCTCCACGTGTCCGATGCCGTGGCAAAGGACGGATCGCGCTTCGACGCCGACAACCGACCAAGACTACTGAGGTTCCGGGCGTCCAATAGGGTGAACAGACCAAACGGGAGATTCAGATGCGACATCCCATACTGATCCTGCTGGCTGCCTCGGCAGCGTTGACCTCCCCGGCGTTGGCGTTTGATGCTGGCGGATTCGCGTTCCAACAACATCAACACCAACTATTGCAGCAGCAGACCGCCCCGAACAACAATGCCGGGCATCCACAGCAGCAGCAGTCTGACGACAGGGCATCCGAAGTTGAAGCGCTCAAGGCGCAATACATGGAGCGACTGCGGCCCGAATACGAGCGGCGCGTGAAAAGCCATGGCCAGAGTGCTGCCAATCAATGGCTCAGCCAGGAAGCCTACCGGCTTGGCCAGAAGGCCGCACAAATGGTACAGTAGCCCTTGGGCTCGGACCGGGCCCATGCATCAGGTGCTAACGCTCGTAATCGCATGAGATCAGGGCTGTCGCACAAGCGACGCCGCCGCGGTTCGGCAAGCTGTTCCGCCCGCAATCATGGCTGGGCAACTAAGCCAGCTACGAAGCTGAATTTACAGACCGCCGAACCCGCAGCATGCCCCAGAATATTCAGCTGCCGCAATTATTTGGGTTTGCATCCTCCCCGCATCGCCTATTATGCCACGAACTTAGTCTACGGGATTGGGTGACTGACACGGATGGTGCTGGACAAAGCGGCTGTAGCGGCCCAGGGCGACGTGGATGACCTAGTGCGGCGCGCACAAAACGGCGACCAGCACGCCTTCAACATACTGATCACCGAGCAGTACCGATTCATATTTCGTGTGGCGTTCCGGGTTCTGGGGCACAGAAGCGATGCAGAGGACGTCACGCAGACCGTGTGCATGCGGCTAGCGACGTCCCTCTCGAGCTTCAACTGGCGAGCCAGTTTTACCAGTTGGCTTTACCGGATCACCATCAACGCGGCTCGAGATTTGCAGCGGTCCCAGAAGCGCCGTCAGAATCTGGCCGACGGGGCAGCAGTCTTCGCGCCGGACTATGCCGAATCCGAACAGGAAGCGGGGCGGCAACTCGACGATATCTGGAACACCATCCGAACTCTGCCGGAAAAGCAGCGGAATGCGGTGATCCTCGTTCACGGCGAAGGCCTGAGCCAGGAGGAAGCGGCGCGTATTATGTCCTGCCAGAAGGTCACAGTTGCGTGGCACCTGCATAATGCACGCAAGGCATTGAAAGAATTGCTATGATCAATCCCATGCCAACCGACCCGCTCATGAACCTTCCTCCCGACCGCATACCCGAGCCTTCCCAGGACCGGATGACCGAGACTATCGCGGCCGCGCAACAGCTGTTCACGCGGCAACCGGTCAAATCGACCGACGAGGCCGCGGCCTTCCGGCGTCAGTTCTTCGGCGGGACCTGGATGGAAGCCATACTCGGTGCAGGTCTTGTCACGGCGGCGGGCATCATAGCCTTTTCGCTCTCGCCAACCTTCATAGCCGCCGTGCCACCGGGCTCGGTTCCCTTGCCAGCGGAAACTTTTCGCACGGATATGCAGGAGACACGGGGCATGCGGCCTCCCGATCTCGACATGATCGCGCCGCTTGAGCCGGCCACTTTCGGTGATCTTCAACTGGGCGTTCGCAATGTCGAAGACCGTTTTGGCGTGTACCTGGTCGACGACAAGGGGCTTGAGCAGCAGCTCCTGTCTGGCAACAAGGGAGTCCAGGAGGCCATCAGCGTGACAGACGCGGTACTGACCGCCTGGAACGGCCAGCAAGTCTTGTCCGTGCGGTCGGGCTTCGGGGACCTGCAGCGCTGGGATGCCTTCGTCGAGGAACAGTTCGGCTTTACCCTCTCACCGACGCTCAGCCGCATCATATGGGACGCTGCAGACGCGCAGGATGTGCGGGACCGTCTGGCGGCTACGGGAGCTTCTGACTGATCTGGCCAAGAATGGTCGCCCTCGCGTCGTCTTACGGATGACAGACACGAGGTGCCCATGATGACCAGCCGCAAATCCACGCTGCTCGCCGCTTTAGCCATTTTGACCGCAACCGGTGGAGCAGCGGCAATCACCAGCGCGCCCCCGACCCCGCTCAAGGTGGGCCGTACGGGTATCCAATGCTACGGCCAACCGTGTCCGTGGAATGGGGTATGGCCTGCGGACCAGGCGGCTCAGCCGAGCAATCTGATCTGGAGTGGCCCTACGCCTCCGCCGATGACGGGTAAGGAAGCAGATCTCGCACGCGTCCGAGGCGAATACCTCCAGGGTTGTGTCATGGTTGAAGCGCGGTTCTCGGACGGCGTACTCAGGGTGGGTAGGATCGTCGGCGGCTGCTGATCAAGGCGCGAGACACTGGATCAAGACTTGTGTTGAGCAGCCCTTATTGGCAAGAATAAAGGGGCATTCATGCGCAAGATAATTGTGGCAATGGCGATCGTTATGGTGGTGGGGCTCAGCGGAACCGGCCTCTATCTGGGCACCCGCGAAGACCTGGTGGCAACAGGTGGACTCAGCCAGGCGCTGCTGAGGGCATCACCCGATGCGTCAGAATTGACAGCCGTTTTCTCACAGTATCTGCCTGCTGATATGGCCCTGAGCGACCGGCAGGCTCTTCTCGATGAGAATGGGTTCGCGTGCAGCGTCGAAGCTGCCGAGGTCGCAGGCAGCCGCTACCTCCGCTGCCTGCGACCAACCCAAAGCACCGGCTATTGCCAGGGCATCAATTACTACGCCTACGAAACGGCCAGCGGCGAGATCATTGAAACGCTGGGCTCTCCTTATGACGCCAGCCGGGAGCGCAACCTCCTGGGGCGATGCGACGGCCCACGGCAAGAGTATCAGACCGGCCGAGGATCGGAGGAGTGAGCTGGCGGATCAGGCCTACCACTCCATCGCAACATAGCCATTCCGCAGGATCGCCAACATGTCGATCAGCGACATTGAACCAGCAAGTTGAAGCAGGCAGACCGCGCCTGCCAAGACGGCGAGAATCCGGCGGGCCAGGTCGCGTGGGGCCGACGGGCGAAGCACGGCCAAGACGATACCAAGTCCGACAAAGGCGCAGACCAGGCCCAGGAGATCGAACTGCTCCTCACGAGCGACCACGCCGTTGATCGTCACCGTGCTGGACGTGCCGAAGAAGGCGGCGAAGGGGAGCAGACCGACAAGCAGCGCAAGAAGAGTGCCTTGAAGCGAGCAAACATCGTGGCGCCGCTGCGTTACTGCCCCAGTGCGGTGGGCGGTCCAGCAGCTCGTAATTTAAGCACCGGGTCCGAACCGCGGCGCGCCTCCGGCGACTGTATCTGGCTTCGGGCTGCCTCCAAGGGAGTCAGCGGCCCGCAACTGCCTCGGCAAGAAACATGTCTTGAAAGGTTGCGACATCTTGGCCTGCCGGTACACATTCGTGTTTGACATAGGTTTTGGAGGGCTGCGAGCTCCAGGCAAGTTCGAACTGCTGGGCTTGGAAGACTATGGGGCCTGGCAGATCTCCTGAGCCAGCGCCGGCATTGCGCCGACGAGGGTGATGGCGGCGGCGAAAGCGATCATCGTCACGCGCGTAGAGTTGCCTAATCCTAGCCTCACAAACGGCAATGGTTGCGGGCCTACCACAACTGACTCTTGAACAAGATTTCCGGGTCGTCCTGTCCGTTGCGATTGGCGTCCACGGCAAACTGCATCAGCTGAAACCGGCCATCTCTGAAACCCCAGAGAGCGGCGCTGTAGCTGCCATCTTCTCCTGGCCATTGGACCCTTGACGACAGAACACGACGGTCTTCGTCATAGTCCGGTTGGCTCACGTGCCGGGTCTCGTGCCAGTCGATCCGCACCTGATCACGTGCGGGACCAGAGTCAGGGTCGACTTCCCCCATGTTCGCGACAAAGGGCGTCAACAACCGGATTTCAGATACAGTCCCCTCATCATCGCTGAGCAGGTAAACCGAAATCTCGCCCTTGCAGGGCAGTTTCAGCAAAAGAGCCTCTCGGGCAGCGGTATCCTCGCCGATCGGCAGGTCGTGGATCGCCAGCGGCGCAATGGGATCGTCCGGGACGTCGCAGCCCTTGGGCAGGTTATCGACATGCTGCTCCACGGCCTTATCGATGGCTGCTGCCTGCCAGGTCCGATCATGGCCAACCGCTGCGCCGGACACGGACCGACGCCTCAAGTCCGCGCCGGCCAGGCCACGTAGCACACTCATATCAATGAACTGCGCCAGCTCGGGCTGCGGGCAGGCCAGGACGGCTTCCGGTACGTGACCGAAGGCCTTTCGTAGCGCGCACGTATCGGCAGCACCAACAGGAAGAGCAGCGGCCAAAACCACTGCAGCTGAAATGGCCAGGATACGCATGAGGGGCCTCCTCAAAGATGGGTCGATGATATGACGTGCGGCGAACCGCCGAGTTTGGTCAGCAACCTCAATTTTCCGCGGTCAATCACGCGCGCTTTTGCCTTCTGGTCTGCCCGAAGTAAGAGGTAGCTGATGGGCGCGAACACCGGCGCTGCGGCCCAGGCCGGACGCTTGGCCAGTGGAACACGAGCGTGTAAAAAGAAAAGTAGATCAGCACCGGCGCACGAATTCCCCTATCGATCCGAACTCGGCCATATCGCAAGGTCCCAGCATGACGGCACCCTAAGATGGGTCGCGACCGACCCAAGGGACACTCGATCCATGCTGGTGCCTCTCTCCGCCAAGGACACCTGTCTATTGTCACACCACAAAGGCGGCGTAGAGGCTGAGGATCACCGCCGCTGCGGCGGTGACAACCAGGAAGTAGCCCAGAAGCCAGGTATGCCAACGGCGGGCCGTACCCCTGGCCGGTTCCGCGAGGCGTTCGACCATGGCTTTGTACTGGTTGGATAATGGCCCGGCGGTAACCCCAAGGTTCATGTGCTCGCGTCTCGACGGGTCGGCGAACTGTTCGTTGGCGACGGCGCGCCAATAAATGTGCGAGCCAATCGCAATGATGACATAGATCGCGTACAGGCCTAAGAATATTGTCATCCAAGTCGCGGCTGACGGCAGCGTCACGCCCAACACGACCGGTGTGGTGTCTCCAGGTGCGCTCATCCCAATCTCCATCCTTCTCTGGTAAGACGCTTCCTGTAGCGTGTTCTTGGTTGGTGGTCCCTTATTGAGTCCAAAAGGCTGTCCCGAGCATGACGCGGCCAAGCCTTGGGAGATCTCGACACCCAAAAATGCCGACAGCCCCCAATAGGGGCACAGGGACGTGCGTCTTACCTACCACCACAGCTATTATGCAGCGCTCAAGGAGCGCGGTAGAAATCGCGGCCTGAGGACGTTGCCCCAAATAGCGGCGGCCCGAGCGGCGCCTGCCGCCTAATCCGGAATGGCGCACGAGACGCTGTAGCGGGCGACCTGCGGGCTGGACGAGGGCTTGCCTTCGCCCACCGTGACGACCGACAATTCAGCGAACTGGCCGGCGTACCCAAAGCTGCAATAACCAAGCCCAGTTCCCGAGCAGAACTGCACCTCGTAAATGCCCGCCGCTTTCAGTTGCGCGCTCCGCACGTCCGCCGGCTCGTCCGGCCCGATGCCCAGAACCGGTCCCCACCCGGCGGATGCCAATGCCTCGCGTGCTTCGGCAATCGGAATTCCGTAGATGTTGGGCACCGTTGCCTTGCCATCGCAAAACCGCTCGACCGGGGCTAGGCTGCCAAGGGAAACCCCGCCGCTGGTGCCAATGCGCATGTCGGCGAGAGGCTGGGGAAGATAGTCGCCACTCCAGATCCGGATAGCAGACTTCTCAAAGGCATGGACGGTGCCAATGCGTGAGCTTTCGCTCTTTTTGCCATAGACCAGCCAGCGCAACTGGTCGTCGTCGAAGACACCCACATTGCCGTCTGTCATCCGGCAAGAGCCGCTGGTGCCAGGCTCGAAGCCACCAACGAAGCTCACCACGTCCATGCCAGACATGGAGACCTCTCCCGTCACCGCCCAGCCAAGCGCACTGGCCACTCTCCCACCTGCTGTTTGGGGCTGGATCGTCAGATGGTTGCAGGACCCGGGCTCGACCGGCCGCGGCGGCGGGGGCAGTCGCGTCAGGGCGGTCGTGACAAGCCCGCCCGTCACCGAAGGTGGGGAGGCGGCTACGGCTCCGCTCACAATTGCTACGTTCCACAGCAGCAATGCTGCTGCCACTCTGCCGAGATGCTTTCTCATCGGTCTTCTCCGACGTAATGTGATGCGGCCGGAACTGACAAACATCATGCTCGATCAGCAACCGGAAAGGGTACCGCGTGTCCACGAGAGGGCCAGGCTATCGGGTGCAATGCGGCCATGGACTGGTCTCCATGGAGCCTCAGATGTGAGACGCCACCAAAGGCAAGGATCTTGGTCTGCCAGGCGAAATCGAGAGGAGAGACCAAGCGTAGCGCCTTCCTCATCGTCTTATAGATCAGCAAGCCATCGCCGTGCTTACCGACAGAGGATAGGACAAATGACGGAGCCATCTCACCTTGGGCGTATCGGAGCCGGGCTGACCGGTTGCTGCATTGCGATTTGCCTGCAAGTCATCGCCGCGGCCGGCCAGGCGGAAATTGTTCAGCGAGACAGCCGGCAGGCCGCGATCGCGTTTGCCGAGCATGTGGAGGCGATGATCGCCACCCTCCCGGTCGAGCGCGAGCACTTCGAAATGAGGATCAACCGATGCGAGGGCGCAAAAGGCGAAATGCGCGACGATATCTATGCCGTCTGGATCGGCACGCGGCTCGTCGCCGAACAGGATAACGCGGATCGCGTGCTTGTCGCAGTGCTCGACGACTGGCGGGCGCGGGGTTGGGCGATCACTCGAAATCGCCTGCTGGACAATGATGGCATCAACATTGCATCCGTCGACCCCGTGACAGGAAATAGCCACAGTCTTGATTCCGGCTTTGCCCCTCATCCTAGACGCTACATCGTGGGCTACTTTAGCACCGCGTGCCTCCAAGAGCCATCCGGCACCGCCGCGTTCGGCCCCATCGGGCGCAACGAACCTCGTCCAGAGTCGACCGCCACTCGTTCGCCATGACGGCGACGCAACCGGGTGCGCACAATCCACGGACGGGGTTTATCGGGGTTGTGATGAGCGATAGACACTTGAGGAGAGAGCGATGGTCAGCCACTTCACCGACCTGTTCATCAATCGCGAGCACCAGTTCAGCCTGGGCGTCGATGAAAAAACCGGCTCGCACTACTTGTCCACGCTCATCACCAAGGACGGGGTGCATCATCTTGCTCAATACGAGGCATACTATTGCATCGACGCCGAGGAGTTCACGCGCTTTCGCGACAATCCAGCTTCGGCAATGGAGTTCATCGATACCTGCCGCAGGAACGGGCATCAGGATCGCCTGATCGGCTAGTTACCGGGTTGACAGTTACCGTCGAGCACAGCGGCATCGGCCACATCCGAGTAGCACCCCGTTCCCATCGGTCGCACTAAGATCGAGGTCGCACCAAGAAAACCCGGCGTTTGATCGTCCACTATGTATCGGTAGCCTCTTGCCCGCATCAGGGAATTTGCAATGAAGCTGTTCATCGCCGTCCTTCTCGCATGTGTTGCTGGCCTTGGCTTTGCTCAAGCGGCGGATGACGGTTGCGATGCCTGCATGGCGCAAAGCGGCGTGACGGTGTCCATGCTCGCATGCATCGGCATCGCCAGCGACCAGGCCCAATCCGCGATGGACGCGCTGCTGGCGGAACACCGACCGCTGATGTCGTCTGAGCAGGCCTTCGCGTTGGACGCCGCACAGCGGGACTGGCACACCTATCGGCAGTCAACCTGTAGCGCGGCAGCGACATTGTGGGGCGACGGCAGCTTCGCGGCCGTGATGCAGGCCGATTGCTGGCTGGAATTGACCCAGGAGCGGCTTGACTGGCTGCAGGCCGTGCTGGCCGACCGAGCCTGAAATGTTCAACCACCCAACCAGAGGGAATGGTCATGACCGGAAGAAGGAGCCGAGCGCTCGCTGCCTTGATGGTGATATTGGCCTTGGCGTGGATGGCGACGGCCACTCCCGGCCAGCAGGAAGCCGCAACACCGCTTATGTCCAAAACGTCAGCGGAGCTTTCCGCCAGTTTGCAGGAAGCCCTGACCGCCGAGAACCTGGCCGAGGTGGAAGCCCTACTCGCCGCCGGTGCCGACCCGAACTGGATAGACCCAGGTGGCAAGACTGCCGTGCACCGCGCCGCCTTTGCCGACGATCCGAGGCTTCTCGATGTCGTCCTTGCCCATGGTGGGGATCCGAACGCGCGAGGACTGGCGGGCACAACCCCGCTGGTTGATGCTATCCTGGCGAGATCTCACCCCCTCGAGAAAATTGAGAGGCTCTTGGCTGCCGGGGCGGATCCAGGTTTAGCCGATCCGAATGGCGGCACACCACTGCACACCGCTGCCCGCACTAACAACGGCAAGGCGATCCTCATCCTGCTCAATGCCGGAGCGTCGCCGTTGGCGGAAACCGGTGGCAAAACCTTTCAGACTTTCTATTTCGGCTACCAGCGCTCAGTTCTCAACGACCGGGCACTGACCGAACGCCACGAGGTCATAGATTGGCTCCGGCAAAACGGCATCCCCCTCGAGCCGCAAGCCGTGGCCGAGTAGCGCTCCTGTCGGATTGGAAATCAGGGTCGGATCGAGCTGGCAACTCGCGGCTGGCATTTCCCGCCATCTGGGGCCGTGGTGCTCATGAACGCGCATTGAAAGGGCCCCAAGGACCGGGAGGGGCGCGACGGATCGGCGCGCGGGCCCGCGGCCCCGCGGCCCACACATCGATTCCGACCATTCCTCGGCATACGGCTAGAGGCGTCCACCGGGATGGCGGCTATTGGGTAGACATCGCAGATCACCGAACGGCAGGTATGACGGCGCATTGGCGACGTGACGTCAGGACGTCCGCTTTCAGGCTCGTTTGGAAACGATGTGTGTGACCGAAATCGGGGGGCGCGTAGCGGAAATCATTTCCACATGTGAGGGCCGTAATCTGCCATTTTGGTTCGTGGCAGATGCTCCGCCAACTGTCATTCGACCTCTCCTCTCTCATATTCGTCATAAGCGATCCTGATGAGGTTCGAAAAATTGTCGCTCCTGCTGGAAGTTTACGCGGCCACACCGCGCCAACCCAAAGTCGACCAGGATGAAGCACTGAGCCGTCGCTAGTACCCGCGCTCCACGGCCACGACACCTGCCATCGGGCTCCCCGCTCGGTGACGGTACAGATTGCTTGCGATCGCGGTTGCCAGCATCTCCACGCGAGTCATGCAGGCAACGTGCGGTGTCAGGATGATCTTGGGATGCCGCCAGAACGGGTGTGTGTCGGGCAGAGGTTCCGGATCGACCACGTCGAGGAAAGCGGAGCGGAGTTGCCCGCTCTCTAGGGCCGACAGAAGATCATCGTGCTGCAGATGCTGGCCGCGGCCGGCGTGGACCAGCGACGCTCCCGCGGGCAGGCGATCGAACAGGTCCCTGTTCAGAATGCTGCGGGTTTCGTTGGTGAGCGGCAGCAGGCAGACCAGGATATCGACCGACGGCAGGAAGCGCTGCAAGCCGTCTGCGTCGTGGAAGCAGTCGACGCCTGCGATCCGGTGCGGGCTGCGGGCCCAACCGGAAAGCCGAAAACCGAAGTTTGCGAGGGCAGCGAGAGCGCCCTTTCCCAGTTCTCCGAGCCCCATCACCCCGACCCGGCGCTCGCTGGCCGGCGGCGGGAGGGATACCTGTCTCCAGACGGACTGCTCCTGCTGGGCGACATAGGCCGGCAGATCGCGATGAAGGCTTAAAACGGCCATCGTCACATATTCCTGCATCATCGCCGTGAGCCCCGGATCAATCAGCCGCACCAGCGTCACGCCTTCCGGAACGCCTGTGCCCACGAACTGATCGACGCCCGCGCCCACCGAGAAGATGATCTCGAGATTGATGAAGTCGGCCAGGTCCTCGGGGATCTTCCAGGTGAGGAGATAGCGGATGTCCTTCTTCTCGAAACCGTCGTCCGGCAGGACGAGGACCTGTTCCGGAGCAACCTCGTTGAAGCGCTGCTTCAGCCGCTGACCACGCACGGCGTCGATATTGGCAAGGAGAACCATAAGCGTCTCACATGTGGTCGCTGCGGACATCGAGCGCATCGCGCAGGCCGTCGCCGATGAAGTTAAAGCTCGTCACGGCGATCGTGATGGTGATGCCCGGGATGATCGCGAGCCACGGCGCCGTCGACAGATACTGCTGCGCGCCGTTCAGCATGTTGCCCCAGCTCGGCAGCGGCGGCTGGATGCCGTAGCCGAGGAAGCTGACGTAGGCCTCCAGGAGGATCGCGCGGGCCACCGTCAGGGTTGCGGCCACGATGATCGGTCCGATGGCATTGGGCAGGATTTCCCGAAACATGATGTGCGCGCTGCTCAGACCCATCATCCGGCTTGCCTGCACGAAATCGCGTTCACGCAACGAGCGCACTTCCGCCTCGACGATACGCGCAACCTCCATCCAGCTGGTGAGCGCGATGATGATGGTGATCATGATCGGGGTGGGCTGCAGAAGGGCCGCGAGCGCCAGCAGCAGGAAGATCGACGGGAACGACAGGAAGGCGTCAACGATACGCATGAGTGTCGCGCCGACGGCACCGCGATAATACCCCGAGACGACGCCGATCAACGTTCCGATCATCGTCGACAACAGCATGGCGAAGAAGCCGACAAGCAGCGATATGCGCCCCGCCTCCAGAAGACGCGCGGCAACATCACGTCCCAGCGGATCGGTGCCGAGGAAATGGTAGCCGGTCAGCGGCGGCGCAAAACGGGCCCGCAGATCGATGTAGAGCGAGTCGTAAGGCAGAAGATAAGGTCCGACGATGCAGGCTAACGTCAGCAAGGTGATCATCACGAGGCCGATGATGGCCAGGCGGTGGCGTGCAAACCGACGGACGCCACGGCTACGCCACCAGGGCGTTTGGGCGGGGATGGCGAGAGCGCTCATGGGTATTTTTCCTGCTTCTGGCAAATCGATCGACATCAGCTGACCCTGATGCGCGGGTCGACGAGGGCCACGAGAAGATCGGCGATGAGGCTGCCGAGCAGCACGAGAATGGCCGAGACCATGAGCAGTCCCATCACCACTGGATAGTCGCTGTAACCGAGGCTGTCGAGAAAGAGGCGCCCCATTCCCGGCCAGGTGAAGACGGTTTCGGTGACGAGCGCTCCGCCCAGAATGCTTGGCAACTGCATGCCGGCCAGCGTGATCATCGGCACCATGGCGTTGCCGACAACATGCTTCATCAGTACCCGGCGTTCCGTCAGCCCCTTGGCGCGTGCCGTCTTGACGAACTCTTGGTTGATCACGTCGAGCGTCGCCGTACGCATGTAACGGCTCCAGACCGCGACGTTGACCAGCGACAGAACCAGGCTCGGCATGATGAGGTGGTGCAGGTAATTCAAGACCGACCCATCCCCGATCGTGTACATATTGCCAGCCGGCAGCCATCCGAGCTCCAGGGTAAAGATGTAGATGCCGACGAGCCCGAACCAGAAGGTCGGAATCGACAGCGCCACCATGGCGCCGATCGTCACCGTATAGTCGAAGATCGAATAGGGTCGCGTCGCGCCGTGGATACCGATCCAGGTTCCGATCGCGATGGAAAAGGCGGTCGATGTTCCCATCAGAAGAAGCGTCGCGGTGATGTGACGACCGATGACGTCCAGCACCGGCTGACCGTCCCGGTAGGACGTTCCCCAATCACCCTGCAGGAGGCGCCAGCCCCAGTCGAGATACTGCACCGGCAGGGGCCGGTTCAGACCCATCTGCTCGGCGATGCGGTCCATTGCTTCCTGCGTCATGCCAGGGGTCAGGGCGAACTGGGACAATGGGCCGCCCGGGGTGAGGTTGAGCACGGCAAAACCGATGATCGAGACGATCACCAGAAGAACGATGCTCTGCCACAGGCGATTGAGAAGATATCCCGCCATGGTCTGCTTCCTGCTTGTGTTGAGACATTCAAGGTGGCGGCAGTGTTTTACGCCCGCCGCCACCGATCACCGCTTTAGCTCGCCCAGTAGTAGGAGCCGGTATTCCAGGTATCGATGCGGGTATTGATATTGGGTTCTACGCCTTCGATACGTGCGTCACGCCCGCGCACCGTCATGTTCTGGAACAGCGGCAGGAACGGAAGGTCAGTGCGGATCTTCGCCTGCACCTCGCGGTATATCGCCTTGCGCTTCTCCTGGTCGAAGGTCTTTCCACCCTCTTCCAGAAGCGCATCCACCTCCGGATTCTTGTACTGCCCGGTGTTGGCACCGCGTCCGCCCTGCGCCGGGATGGCCTCGGAATGGAAGCGATAGGTGACGTCCGGATCGGCGCCGATCATGAAGATCACGCCGACCATGGCGGTGTCGAACTGCGACTGCGTCCAGAATTCGCCCCACATGACAGCGGGCGGCAGATTCGAGATCTTCATCTCGATTCCGACCTCGGCAAGCGACTGCTGAATGAACTGCTGGGCCTGCTCACGCAGATGGTTGCCCGAAGTCGTGGAGTTGGTGAAGGAGAGCCGCACGCCATCCTTCTCGCGAATGCCGCCAGCGCCCGCAACCCAGCCGGCCTCGTCCAGCAACTGCTTGGCCTTCTCGACATCGTAGCTCTGCTTCGGCAGGTCC
>NZ_CABFWE030000020.1:0-16249 GCF_902153235.2 Pseudorhizobium halotolerans
GACCGCCCATTGCTCGTCCGACAGCCAAAACAAGCGACCCATTCAAGCCTCCAATCCATTGATTGGGAATCCTGAATCTGGTTTGCCGCAGCAAATCAACATGATCAATGGGTTTCGACCCTAGTCTGTTCAATGGCATATGAACGGTCCCGCTCCGCCATCGTCTGATAGATCATCTCGGCGACTTCTGGCGCCCTATTCATAGATACTCTACCTCCGACTTCACCTCAGCAACGTTGATATTCGCGTGCAGACTTCCGCTCTGTTCTGAGGATGAGCAAACATCCGGTCCGAATATGCGACAAATACCCGTCAAATTATCGCAGCCTGGCAGACTGGAAAATTGCCGAGGTTCAGGCGGATCGGCGAAGAGCCGAGATTAGAAACGAGATGATGAGGGGATTCGCCACGAAACCGGAACCATTCCCTTGGACGTGTTTAATACATGAAAAGCCCGGGAACAAAGGCGGGGACAAGCCAATCCGAGACTGTTGAAATGAAATGAAGCCGGTTGGTGGCAGACAAGTCGACGTGCGGAGCGGCGGACCGCAACGTCCGCATCCGGCCGTCTGGATGGCGTCACGTTCGCTCCTGGCTGATCGTGCCAGTCCTTCCGCAGATGCGGATCTGAGGGGACGAAACGGTCGGACCGACAGTTCTCATGGCCGGCCGAGCGAACTTCGGCACGCTAGTGAAGGGCTTCCGTCATCACGGCTCGTACTTCGATGTCCACCAGCGGAATAGGCGGGTAATAGCGCTTGACGCTTGCAATGGTCCACTACCACTCCCATCTGCCGGGGGTCATCCATTCAGCCGATCACATTTCCCTGGCCCCGGCCTCGGCGGGATGACACGTCCGGCAATGCCGAACTCTCCCCCAAGAATAATAACAAGGAGATACATACCATGGAAGCCGCAAAGACCCTTCACGAGATGACCGCACATGAGCGCCTCGACCTGATCGAGACAGTCGCGGATGCACTTGAATACAAGGCAGAGGAAGCTCTCGATGCCGGCCGACAGAACGTCGCCGCGAACAACTTCAATCTGGCAGCCGCAATCCGCGGCCTGGCGCCCCTGGACGCGAGTGACGATCTGGCCTCTGCCGAACTCCTCCTGCAGATCGGTATAAACTATTGTGTCGCTCCGGAGCCTAACCTTCAGAGGCGCGTCTACCACTAAGCGAGAGGCCCGCCACGGTACCAACGTTCCTGGACAACTCGACCTAAGCCAATTTCTGATCGGCTACCTGACTCTGCCCGCGTAACCTCTTTGTTTCAATGCATTTCCGGACAGGAGAAGGCAGTACATCTTCCCTAAGAGCGCTCCTAAGGTTGCGGATACGGCAGTGGATAAGGGGATACGAGGTTCCGGCCGATTGCAACTTCCGCTTCGAACAAGATTTCATTGCCGATCTCGACTGCGACTGGGGCTTGGCGATCGATGCGGGTGAAATGCGGACGGGCTGACTTCAGGCCACGGGCAAAGGAACCGGGACGACCGATGAGCAACACATCGCGACCGATCCAAGCGGCGGAATCAGCGAGGAAGGCAAAGCCACGAGGGTCGTCACCAAACACAAGAACTGTCGCCCGTGACCCAAGCGCCTCAGCGAGACGTGACGCTTCGACCCAGCTGAAGGCGACTACCAGAGGACGATCTTGCGGCGTTGTCACAGGCGCTAACAAACCGCGCTGAGCGAGGTTGTCTGCAAGGCCGCGCCAGGTGAACGATTCCTCCAGAAATGGGTCGAGCCCCAACCGGGCAATGAAGGCTGATGACGGAGGCGTGTACCGCATCACAGTTACGATCATGATCGCGATTCCAAGGATTGCGGCCGCGATGGCAGCAATGCCTCTGGCCAAACGATAGGATTGGTGGCGCCGAGCCGCCAATGAGGCAATGGCGTGGCCGAGGATCGGCAGCGAGAACAGCCACCCAGGCATCTGCCAATGCGGCAGCGCATCACCTCCCCAGAGCGGCATCGCGGTGAAGACGAAGATCGACGGCAGGCCAAGCGCTGCCAAGAATGCGGCGGGACCGGCACGGGAACCTTTGGACCGATACATCGAGATCGTCGCTGCGAGGGCGGCGACCAAGGTCCAAGGACCGAGATAGGCCATTTGCCCGAGCGCTGAACGAGCGAGCCCCGACCAGTCCGGGCCGCCTGAACCGACACCGCGCGATGACTGGAAAAGGAATCCAACCCAGTCATGCTGCAGGTTCCAAACGAAGACCGGCGACACCACGAGCCCGGTGATGGCAACCGCCAACCAGGGTGCGGGCGTCATGAGGCGACGGCGGTGGTGCGTCGCGAGAATAAAAACGGCCGCGCCCACAGCGAAAAGCACAGCGTGATATTTCGAAAGTCCGGCAAGGCCGAGCGTCAGTCCGGCGGCAAGCCAGAGCCGGCCTTCGCTCGCCGGAGTGAGCTTGGAAAACAGGATTCTGTCGAGGAGCCAGGCCGTCAGGGAAAGAAACATTACCAGGGGACCGTCCGGCACGAGCCAGGACCCGGCGGAGACCATGAAGAACGGCGCGAGGCTCAGCGCTAGCACTGTCCACAACCCCGCTCTCGGTCCCCACCGACGACAGGTGAGATCAGAGACCACCACACTGGTTATGGTGAACGCGAAAACAAAGGGTAGCCGCAGCACCAACACCGGCACGTCATCACCGAAAAGCGGCTTAGCAATCTCCCGCGTCGCCTTCACCCACCAGAATGCCATTGGCGGATGATCGAACCAAGAAAGCTGCCATCGCTTGGCAACCGCCATCGCATAGACCTCGTCGAGGCCGGGATCGAGCAGTGCCGCCAACCCTAAACGGACAAACGTTGCGACCAATATAACCATTGCAGTAGCGCGGAGTGTGGCAGCGCTGAAATCTTGCCGTCGCAACTTCGACGTGAACGAACGTCTTCTGGCCAATCCAGAAAAATGTGACGGGCGCACTGTCATGGGGGCGGCACTCCATAGTTGGGAACTGCTTGCAATCAAGGAGGAACCGGCAGAGCGGGCGGATACCAATCAGCGCCTGCGACACCAACCGCTTCGCAATACCCCTGCTGTTCTAACGAGCGCGCCAGGTGAGCATAGACGTTGCAAAATAGTTGAAGACAGCCCCCAGCCCCGCACCCGCCAGCCCTGCCATCCACCACCGGGAAGCCTGTTCATGGACGAGTTGCCCTGCACCCACATTGGCGATCACGCCTAAGCTGCAGACGACCCAGAACGAGGCGAGGCCAGAGATCAACCGCCAGCCTTTAAGCCTGCGGTCGCGATAGGTCAGAATATTGTTGAGGAAGAAGTTGCCGGTCATCGCCACGTAGGCCGCCGTCATCTGTGCCAGCGAGAAGGCCAAGCCACTTGCCAGTGCCATCTTGAGCACTGCGAGATGGACCACAACACCAGATCCGCCAATAAGGGCGAACAGCACGAAGCGGAGCGAAAGCAGATCGCCTGTCAACTTCGCCAGCAGGAGGCTCAGATATTCCGCCGCCACAAGGTTGTCGAGCTTGGAGAGCCCGTGCTGCCGCGGGCGAAAACGCAACGGGATTTCGCTCGTCTGCAGCGGCTGTTTGGTCGACGCAAGGATATCCATCAGGATCTTGAAGCCTTGGGTAGAAAGACGCGGCGCGAGAGCTTCGAAGGCTGGGCGGCGTATGGCGAAGTAGCCGCTCATGGGATCGCTGACATCGATGTGCAGAAGCGTTCGTGCGAGCTGTGTCGCGATCCGGCTACCGCCGAGACGCGCACGAGAGAGGCCATCGGCAGCACTGCCGGAACGGTAGAACCGGCTCGCGATCACGAGGTCGTCGCCTGCTCGGATACGGCGAAGCATCTCCGGCAGAAGCGACACGTCATGCTGCATGTCTCCGTCCATGATGGCGATGACTGCTGCCGACGAAGAGAGCATCCCCTCGATGGAAGCGCCGGCAAGACCCCGCCTCCCGATCCGGCGAATGCAGCGCACACGCCCGTCACGTCGGGCAATGAGCCGCACGAGGTTCGTTGTACCGTCCGAACTATCATCATCCACAAATATGACTTCCCAGTCGATGCCGCGTAGAGACGCGACAAGCGCTCTAACGACCAACTCCACGTTGGGTGCCTCGTTGAATGTGGGTACGATGACGGAAAGCTCAGGCGAACGTTGCGCTGAGTCATAGGCCAGGGTGGGTGGCTGTTCCACTACACATGCATTCTGCATCATCTCACGCAAACTTCTTTGGTTGTCTCTGGCAATTGGAAGGAACGGGGCCAATGCGAGGACCGCGGCACCGGCCGACGGGCAATCGAACCAAGGCCGAGATGCTGCACGCTGGCACCGTCCCATGGGCGACCCAACGGAGCTCTATGCCGGACGGGATTGACGGACGAATATTGAATCAATCTGCGGCGCGTTTCGTGAAAACGATCGCCAAAGCAGCGCCGCCAAGGCGAACATCAGGCTCCAGGCGATAACTACGTCTGACAGAAAGTGGGCTCCGAACACCACTCTGTTCAGGGAGAAGGCGGCCGCGACGGTACCAACCAAGAGGAGATAGAGTGTCGAGTACTTTGGCCTGATGAATACAACGAGTGTGAGCAGTGCGAAGGCACTTGCCGCCTCTCCCGAGATGAAGGAGCAATTCCTCACGCACTGGTCGGTGAACTCCCACGGTGGCGTGAAGAACGCAGTACCGCCAAACTCTTCCAGGCCTCGTGGACGAGCTCTGCCAACCAACATCTTGATCAGTTGGACCCCCAGCCCCGGGCCCGCTGCAAGGAACGTGACCACGAACAGTAATTTGTGCGGTGCAGGCGGATATTTCAGGTGCCTGAGGAAGGGATTGGGAATCAGGAGCGCCATTGCTATTCCTATGACGAACCAAGGCAGAAACCTGTTGGTGTCACGAAAGGCGATGAGGAAGCTGTTCCTGTTGAGTTCGAAGCCAGCCGCAGGGTTCCAGAAAAACCGACTTACGATTAGGTCAAGTTCGGGCATCGCTGCAAAAATCAGGGCGACAAAGCCCAAGAGCATGAGCGCCTGTGGAAGCAAACGGCTCGCTTTGTTCTCGCCGGTTTTCGAAGTTGCTTTCTGAATGTCGTTGAGGTCAGTTACGCTCATCGGTGGTTCCTCGTTGAGGACCACGTTCTCTCGCCGGATTGTCAAGATTTGACAGAGAGCCGGCAAAGAGCATGTCAAAGCCAGTGAGTTTGACTATGATTTCATCTCTCGTGCTGGTGGTCGAGGACGACGAAGAAATTGCGTCCCTCTTGGAAAAATACCTTGCAAGAGCTGGCTACCGGACGACCAAAGCATCAACAGGCCTTGCGGCTCTCGCTCATGTCCAGAGATTACAGCCGGACCTGATACTGCTCGATGTCGGCCTGCCGGATATGGATGGCTTCGAGTTTCTGACGAAGGTTCGGGCACAGTCCACTATACCGGTGATATTCGTTTCGGCGATGGACGACAGCACAGACAAGTTGCTCGGTCTTAAGCTCGGCGCTGATGACTACGTCACGAAGCCTTTCAACCCACAGGAAGTCGTGGCGCGTGTGGGAGCCGTACTGAAGCGAACAAGAGGCGTTGCCGGTCATGAGGTCATCCGGCATGACGGGATCGAAGTTCAACTGGATTCGCACATCGCGATCGCCTCTACGGAGAAGGGTCGGGTTGAATTGCCGTTGACTGCAACCGAATTTCGCCTTCTCGTCTGTTTTGTTCGGTCTCCTTTCAAGACGTTTGAACGAGCATCCCTATTGGACGCCTGTATGCCCGAAAGTGACGCCCTGGATCGAACCGTCGATACGCACATCGCCAATCTGAGGCGAAAACTCGCGAATTTTGGCCAGGAGGGCTATATAAAAGCAATAAGAGGCATAGGCTATCGCTTCGCGAGGTCGACGGGTGTCTAGACCGGCTCTCTCAACGATGACGGCGGGTCTGGTAGCGGTCATTCAACTTGTGACGATCGCGCTCCTCTACGTCTTGGTCGATTGGTATATCGATCACGCCGAAGTATCCGCATTGGATGCCCTGCCTCCCGATGCGAGAACTGCGTGGGAAAGTATCAATAGAGGCGAAATCCCCGATGCGAACGCGCTCGCAGCACTGGCGCCGCTCTATCCGCAACTCGAGGAAGCCACCGAGGCGTCACCCGTCGAAGGTGTATTAGGCGTGGGCTTTGTGCTGATCGTCTTCACAAGCGGCATCGGGGTGGTCCTGGCGTATCGGCTCGTAGCCCCCCTCACCCGCCTGACTGCGGCCGCGGAAAAGATTGGACAAGGCGATTTTGAGGTCACTGTTGAAGCTGGTGCAACCAAGGAAGTGGAAGCACTTGCGATTACGATCAATCGCATGGCGAGCGAGTTACTCGCCCTGGAGACCCGTCTGAAATTCAATACGCGGGCCGTTGCCCACGAATTGCGTACGCCGCTGACCGTGCTACAGGGCAATCTGCAAGGGATGACGGACGGCGTGATTCCTGCCAGTGAGGAGCAATTACGAGCTCTTCTGGTGCAGACCCAAGGAATGTCCCGTCTCGTGGACCAACTCAATACACTTTCGTTGGCGGGCACCATCAATTTCGTCACGGCAACAACGGCAACCGACTTGGCTCTCCATGTTTCTGACACGGTAGCGTTGTTCCAGACTTCCGCAGGTGACTCCGTCGATTTCCGAACTTCCCTCCGGCCCGCGCCGGCGAAGATCGATCCGGACCGCTTCCGCCAGGCTCTTCTCGCCCTGCTCGAAAACGCGCGCAAATACGCGGGCGATTGTGGCCCAATCGATGTTCATACCGGTGTGAACGAAGCCGGACAGTCATTCATTTGTGTGCGAGACAAGGGTCCCGGACTCCCCGACAATGTGCAGCACTCCTCTTTCGACATGTTCTGGAGAAGCGAGAGGCTGAACGGCCGCGGGTTAAGTGGCTCAGGGCTTGGTCTTACGATCGTTAAAGCCATCGCAGAAGGGCACAACTCGCGACTGGAAGTCGGAAATAACCCTGATGGCGGTGCCTATACCAAAATAACATTCTAGGTCTCGTGGAAGACCGGTCTCCAATTCTGGGGCCGAGACCGGGACTTCGGGACAATAGATCTCGACCCGCCGATCATCCAAGCTCACGCGACTCCACCAGTCACAGATGATCTTTCGGTCGCCGTATCGTCAGCATTTGGCGCAGTCTGCTGTCACGCTCCCGGGCCAGCTCCTCCATCGAGACATTTGCGTAGGCAAGCTCGACCGCCGTGGTCACGCGCTTCTGCAGATCCTCATCAGGCCGTGGCGTTCCGAGGTCGCGCCAGAGCATGTCCTGCATGGGTCCGAACATGCCCCAGAAACCCTGCATGCCTCGGTCGCCGCCGGCAAGGCGATACGTCAGAAGCGGTCCCATCAAGGCCCATCGCAGGCCGGGGCCATCGGTGACGGCGCGGTCGATGTCCTCTGCCGAGGCAACGCCACTTTCGAGCATGTGGATCGCTTCGCGGAAAATCGCAGCCTGCAGGCGGTTGGCGACGTGCCCGTAGATCTCTTTCTGCAGCCGAATCGTTGTTTTGCCCATGCGTTGATAGAGCTGCTCCGCGCTTCGCAGCGCGGCCTCCCCCGTTCTGGCGCCGCCCACCACTTCGACCAGCGGAACCAGATGCGGCGGATTGAAGGGATGCCCCAGCACCACCCGTTCCGGATGGGCGCAGGCACTCTGCATGTCGGTGACCGATATCGCCGATGAACTAGAAGCGACAACCACCCCTGGAGAAGTTACGGCATCAATCCGCCGCATCAGTTCGATCTTCTCTTCCACCCTTTCAATAGCATTTTCCTGGACGAAGCCTGTTCCTTGGCATGCTTCGGAGAGATCGGCGGTGAATCTCAGCGTGCCGCGCTTGTTCTTCTCGAGCACGGCGTGGGGTAGCGAAGACCAGCAGCGTTCGACGGAATCCTCCAGTTCCTTCGCGGCTCCTTCGCGAATATCGGTCGCGACCACATCCAGCCCGTGAGCCAGGAAAAGGCACGTCCAGCTGGCGCCGATGGTTCCCGTTCCGACGACGGTCACGCTTTTGATGTCTTGCGGGCTCAAGGCGATGCTCCTGCTGTAGCACAGGCGCTAGAACTGAACACGATCGGCACCCTTCAAAGCGAGCATCTCGCGGGCGTCGGCAGGAGTGGCGATCTCCAGCCCAAGTCCTTCCAGGACCTGCCGGATGCGGCGCACCTGGACGGCATTGGAGGTCGCCAGTTTTCCTGGACCATCCCAGAGCGAATCCTCGAGCCCGACGCGAACATTGCCGCCCATGGCAGCCGCCATCGTCGTAACGGGAAGCTGATGGCGCCCTGCCCCCAGAACGGACCAGATATAGTCGTCGCCGAACAGCCTGTCGGCCGTGCGCTTCATGTGCACTACATCGTCCGGATGGGTGCCGATACCTCCGAGGATGCCGAAGACCGTCTGGATGAACAGCGGCCCCTGGACCAGACCGCGGTCGCGGAAATGCGCCAGGTTGTAGAGGTGGCTTGTGTCATAGCATTCGAACTCGAAGCGCGTGCCGTTGCCGCCGCAATGCTCCAGTATGTGCTCGATGTCCTTGAACGTGTTCCGGAAGACCGTGTTGCGGGTCTTCTCCAGGTAGGCCGGCTCCCAGTCGTGCTGGAAGCTCTCGTAGCGACCCAGCATAGGATAGAGTCCAAAGTTCATCGATCCCATGTTGAGAGACGCGACTTCGGGAGCGAACTTCAGGGCGGGCTGAAGGCGCTCCTCCACCGTCATTGTGGGGCTTCCGCCGGTGGTGAGGTTCATCACCGCGTCCGTCGCCTGCTTGATCCGTGGCAGGAAGCGAGCGAAGGCCGCAGGATCCTGCGTCGGCCGGCCGTCCTCCGGGTCGCGAGCATGCAGATGCAGGATTGCTGCCCCTGCCTCAGCCGCTTCTATGGCGTTCGCGGCTATCTGGTCCGGCGTGACCGGCAAGTACGAAGACATGCTGGGCGTGTGGATGCCGCCTGTGATGGCACAGGTGATGATGACCTTGCGGGATGATCGAGCCATGGCCTCTTGTTTCCTTGCTATCAAATGTTTTCGACGTTGCCGCAGACGCTGATGGCTTGCCCCGAGATATTGGCGCCGCCCGGCGAGGCAAGGAAGAGCGCCATGGCGGCGACATCCTCCGGCTCCACCATGCGGCGCAGCGAGATGTTAGAGAGGTATTGCGCCTCCATCTCCTCATAGGCGACGCCCGAGGCTGCGGCGCGATCACGGATGACGCTTTCGATGCGAGCACCACGCACGACGCCCGGCAGGATTGCATTTACCCGCACGCCATCCGGGCCCATCTCCTTCGCCAGGCTCTGGGTCAGCCCGACGATGCCCCATTTGGCAGCCGAATAGGGCGTGCGAAGCGCATAACCCAATCGCCCCGCCACGGATGAGACGTTGATGATCGACCCAGCTTCGCTGGCGCGCAGCAGCGGTGCCGCCCGCCGCACGACCAGGAACTGGCCCATCAGGTCGATATCGAGCGTACGGCGGATATCTTCGACCGACAGTTCGTCGATCGCACCAGTGGGTCCGGCGATACCCGCATTGTTGATCAGCACATCCAAACCGCCTAGCTTCCTCGCCGTCTTTTCCAAAAGCGCGTCAACTTGGGCCTCGTCGGAAATATCGGCTTTTACGACGGCGACTTCCGGATGATGCCTTGCGAAACACTGCAAGGCCCCATCGTCGATGTCGCAAATCAGCACCTTCGCCTCAGCTTCGAGGAAGCCGCGGGCGATCGCGGCGCCGATGCCGGAAGCACCGGCTGTCACCAAAACTCGAAGACCGGGACGCGGGCTCAGCCGCTTGATCATGTTCATTTGCTGTCCGCTCGATTGCATGTGGGCGACACTATCTCAGGCCACTTCGAGCCAGTTGCGCCGTATATCAGGATGAGCATCCAGCTCTTCGGGCGTGCCTTTGAAGACGAGCTCGCCATGGCCCATAACCATCACCTGCCGGGCGACCTTGAGAGCGATCGTCAGTTTCTGCTCGACCAGCACCACCGCCACCCCGCGGCGGCCGATGTCGAGGATGACCTCCATCACCACCTCCACGATCTTGGGCGCTAGGCCCTCGGTCGGCTCATCGATCAGCAGCACGCGCGGGTTGCCCAGCAATGACCGGCAGATCGTCAGCATCTGCTGCTCACCACCCGACAGATAGCCGGCGCGGATGGCGCGTCGCTCCTTCAGGCGCGGGAAATAGTCGTACATCTCGTCAACCGACCAGCGGTGCGCGCCCGATGCTCCCTTCTGCACCCCCATGGCGAGGTTTTCCTCGACCGTAAGGTTGGGAAAAACCAGCCGTTCCTCGGGCACGTAGCCGATCCCCCGTCGGCAGATGTCGAAGGGTCGCTGCCCGGCCAGTTGAACTCCGGCCAACGTCACCGTCCCGCCGCTCGGCGGCACCAGGCCCATGATAGCCTTCAACAGGGTCGAGCGGCCGGAACCGTTCCGGCCGAGCAAGGAGACGACCGAGGCTTCCGGCACCTCCAGGTCGATCCCGTGCAGGATGTGGCTCTTGCCATAATGGGCGTGCAGTCCCTTTACCTCAAGCAAGCTCATGACGCCTCCTGACCGAGATAGGCTTCCTGCACGTCGCGATTAGCGCTGATGCGCTCCGGCGTGTCGGTTGCAAGGATGTTGCCGTAGACGAGAACCGACACCCGGTCGCAAAGGCTGAAGACCACGCTCATGTCGTGCTCCACCATCAGGAGGGTCTTGCCTTCGGTGACCGAGCGGATCAGTTCCACCGCCTGCGCGGTTTCCTCGCGCGACATGCCGGCGGTTGGCTCGTCCAGAAGGATGACCTCCGCCCCTGTCGTCAGCGTCATGCCGATCTCCAGGGCCCGCTGCTCGGAGTAGGTGAGATCACCTGCAAGGTCGTGCGCACGAGCTTCCAAGCCAACACGGGCCAGCGCCTCGGCCGCTTCCTCGTTCACTCGCCGCATCCGCGCGATCGGGCGAAACAATCCATAACGTACGCGGTGGCGGGCAAGAACGCCGATGCGCAGATTCTCCAACACGCTCAGTCGATGGAATATGTTGGTGATCTGGAACGAGCGCGCCAGCCCCGCCCTGTTGATGCGATGCGGCGGAAGGCCGCCGATGCTTTGACCGTTGAGCATGATCTCACCGGAAGAGGGCGCGAACATGCCGGAGATCAGGTTGAAGAGCGTGGATTTGCCTGCGCCGTTGGGGCCGATCACTGCGTGCCGCTCGCCCGGCCGAACGTCGAGCTCCAGCCCCTTTATAACCTCTATCGGGCCGAATGATTTGGTCACTGCCGATAGCCTCAGCGCCGGCTGCTCCTTGACCGGGACAATCATGTTGCACCTCCGAACGCGGCGGCCCCTGCCTTGGCTTCCTTACCTTTGCCCATCCTGCCCCAAAGCGCATCGATGCGCTGTCTCGAACGAACCATCAGGGCAAGACCGAAGACCAACAGGATCAGCGGGACCAGCCAGGTAAGAGGGCTGGTAGGCTGCCATGTCATGCCGAAGAGGGTATAAGGTGGGAAGCTTTCGGCTGCGGATTGCCTCAGCCTTGCATAGTGTTCGCCGAACAGGACGGAGATGGTTTCCGTCAGGAAGACCACGCCGCCAACCACCAGTACGCCGCCAAGAATGGCGACCAGATAAGGACCTGCAAGGCGGGACCAGTCGAGCTGGCGACGATTGCGGATGTGATGTTGTAATACACCGCCAATCCCCGCAGGCGCATAGAGCATCACCAGCACGAAGATCAGCCCCTGGTAGAATACCCAGGATCGCGTAACGTCCGAAAGCAGGAACGAGAAAAAGGTGAAGGCTGCAGCGCCGATGACGGGGCCGAAGAAGATGGTCGACCCGCCAACGAAAGTCTGCAGCACAACCTGCGCAGACACGTCGCTCGCAAACAGCGAATAGTTCGCTGTCTCATTCGAGAGCGCCAGCAACGCGCCAGCGACGCCCGTGAACATCGCCGAGATCGCGAACACGATCACCTTGGAGGAATGGGCGTTGTAGCCGAGGAAACGTACGCGCTGTTCGTTATCACGCAGAGCGAGCGTCAGACGGCCAAAGGGGGTGCGGGTATAGGACCAGAGAGCAAGACCGCACAGCACCACCCAGGTTAGTGTCAGGTAGTAGACTTCCAGCGTCGATCCGAAAATGATCCCGCTCCAGGGCATTCGCATGGAGGACACACCCGCTTCACCGCCGAACAAATCCTGCAGCCGCGGCGCCAGCGAGTGAAAGAGTTCGGCGATCGCAAGTGTGACCAGGGCAAAATAGACTCCCGAACGCATCGTCGCGAAGTAGCCGGCGATGAGCCCGATGAGGAGCCCCACTGCGGCACCGGCGAGCGGAACGAGTGGCGTCGGAAAGGGAAATCCGTCCTCGATTGCGATCATCAAGTGAAGGGCCGCGAAAGCCCCCAGCCCGAAATAGGCGGCATGGCCGAAGGAAAGCAGCCCGGCCTGGCCGATAAGCAGGTTGAACGCCAGGGCGAAGAGGCTCGCGATCAGCATGTTGACCAGCGCGTTCTGCCAGGCGATCCCCATGAACGGAGGGATGACGATTAGCAGAGCTAGGACAACGGGAAGAAGCAGGTTACGCATCGACATCCTCTCTAGTTGCGCTCGCCCATGAGACCCGCCGGACGGACCAACAGGACGATCAGCATCAGAGCAAAGGGAATGGTCGCGCTGACTGAGGATAGCTCGAGCGTCATCAGTCCTCCGAAGGAACGCGCCCAGTCACCAAGGCCCGCCAGCGAGAAGAGCGTCGCGAGCGACCAGTCAAGGCCGACAGCAAACGAGGAGAAGAGCCCAATCAGAAGTGACGCGAGTAGCGATCCCTTCAGCGACCCGAGGCCGCCGACGACCACGACCACGAAGACGATGACGCCGAGCTCCAGCCCCATGTTGGGATTGGTGGGGTAGAAGGCTCCGGCCACCGCCCCCGCAAGTCCGGCCAGCGCGGCGCCAGTTCCGAACACGAACATGAAGACCATCGGGATGTTGTGTCCCAGTGCCTCAGCCATCGCCGGAAGGCGTTCCGCCGCACGCACGATAATACCCGTGCGGGTGCGGGTGAGGAGCAACCAGAGCGCAGTAAACATCACGATCGCTACGCCGCCGATGAAGAGACGGTAGAAGGGATAGTCGGCGCCGAAGATCTGGAAGGCGGAAAAGCGCATCTCCGCGGGCATCTGGTAGTTCACCGGGAAGTCGCCGAAGAAGAGCTTGATAAGTTCCTCGATGATCAGCGCCAGACCGAAGGTCAGCAAGAGTTCATGGGCGTGACCATGGGCATGTACCCGCGGCAGAAGGAAGCGCTCGACCGCCATGCCCGTCATGCCGACGAAGATCGGCGCGACGATGATGCCGGCCCAGAAGCCGAAGACGGAGGACACCGCATAGGCGACATAGGCGCCCAGCATGTAAAACGACGCATGCGCGAAGTTCAGCACACCCATCATGCCAAAGATGAGCGTCAGACCGGCGGACACCATGAACAACAACAGTCCATAGGTCACGCCGTTCAACGTGGAGATGATCGCGAATTCCATGAGCGTTCCGGAAGCTGACGGTTGGGATGCTGGTCCGTAGGAGCCACGGACCAGCGTTCAATGACGAACCCTATTCCGCAGGGCGTTCCATCTTGCAGCTGTCCTGAACAGGACTGATCGCCTGGTCGCCGGCAATGACCTTCACCGTCTCGAAACCCATGTTCGTCCCGTCGGCCGGATATTTGGGATCCTCGACGACCTTGGAGACAACCACGGGGCGGATCGTCTGGTGATCTTCCTTACGGACCGAGATCGGGCCGATCGGGCTCTCGTAGGTAGTGTCTTCGAGCGCCAGCGCGATCTTGGTCGTGTCAATGTCGCCGCCGCCGAAATCAACGGCCCCTAAGGCCTGCTGCAGGGCACCTACCGCAAAGGCAGTATGGCCTTCGACGAAGATCGGATAATGACCCGTCGCAGCCTTGTAGCTTTCGGCGAATTCACCATCCGTTGCCGCGTTGTCGTAGTTGTTGGCAATGTAGTGGCCAAGCGCGGTCTTGCCGGCGTTGGCGATATTGCCGGGCTGATCGAGGAAGGCGGTGGCAAAGGTGACATCAAGGCCTGCATCGCCTGCCGCCTTCATCAGCAGCAGCAGGTCGTTGGACCAGTTACCAGTGAAGACGGTGTCCGGGCCTGCCGACCTGATCCGCGCCACGAAAGGCGCAAAATCCTGGATCTTGTTGACGTCGTGGAGCACCTCGTCGACGACCGTGTATCCGGCCTCTGCTGCCGCAGCTTCGACGGCAGCCTGCATGTCCTGGCCCCAGGAATAGTTCTGGTTGATCGAATAGACCTTGTCGCCGAGATCACCTGATTCCTTCATCGCGCTGACAAGCGCGTTCACCCGCATCGGAGCGGTCGTGGTGTAGCGGAAGTGGTAGAACTGGCACTTGTCGCCTGTCAGCTCCATCGCCTCGCCGCCAAGGTTGATGAAAATTACTTCCTTGCCGGGATTGCGAATGTTGTGCTTGCGCACATCTTCGGT
This sequence comes from Pseudorhizobium halotolerans, assembly GCF_902153235.2. Taxonomy (NCBI): domain Bacteria; kingdom Pseudomonadati; phylum Pseudomonadota; class Alphaproteobacteria; order Hyphomicrobiales; family Rhizobiaceae; genus Pseudorhizobium; species Pseudorhizobium halotolerans. The sequence continues at coordinate 14,561 of NZ_CABFWE030000020.1, forward strand.
GAGCTGGCCGGCAATGGCCGAGGAAGCTCCCTGGAAGATGATATCCACTCCATCGGCGACCGCCTGGCGAAACTTGTCCGCGGCCTCTGGCGAACCGCCGGCATTGTCGTATTCCGTGACGGTGACAGGCTCGCTATTGAAGCCGCCGGCCTCGTTGATGCGGTCGACACCATATTTGACGGCATTGGCATAAAGCCGACCCGTCGACGTCTGTGCGCCGGAGAGGCTTTCAATGATGCCGATCTTCAGTGGTTCGGCATGAAGGGCAGTTGCGCTTAATGCGGCTGCGGCCGAGACCGCGCTCATGACGAGAATTCTCATGTTCTTCTCCTCCCGAAGTGTCTGTCGGTGTGCCGCACCCTTCAGCTTTGACCGCCGAAAGTCCTCCTGAGGCACTGACAGGATCTAAGCACACTCATCGCACCCTGTAAATCCCTGAGATATGTGATCACACATCTCAATTTTCAGAGTAGTTGCTTTTCGTTGTGTGCTCGCGGGATTGAACGTAGAACGGCTGGACTTGGAGACCCTCAAGCAGGCAAGACTGATTTGACCACCGGCGAGGCCAGAGGCACGTGAACACTTTCGATCCGACAATGAAAAGCTCGCGGACGCTGGTGCCGGTTGATGTGTCGACGGTGCAGGATCGAGTCTACCAGAGCCTTAGGCTTGGTCTGCTCAAAGGAGAGTTCCTTCCAGGGGAGCAGGTTTCTATCCGCGCGCTCGCGGAAGTCTTCGGCACGAGCCCAATGCCGGTGCGCGAAGCCGTGGCGCGCCTGATTGCGGAACGCGCCATCGAACAGTCGGGACCCCGGACACTTCGCGTTGCGCCTTACATCGCCTCCGATCACGAAAACTACATTCGCATACGCATGCAATTGGAAGGCTATGCCGCCGAGCGGGCGGCCAGCGCACCGAAGAACCCTGCGTTCATCGATGCGCTGAGGCGCCACAACGACAGCATCCAGGAAGCCCTCGACGTTCGCGACTTCGATGCAGCACTTGCCGGTAACCAGGCATTCCATTTCGAGGTTTATCGTGCCGGCGGCTACCCGCAGCTACTCGATATCATCTCGACGCTGTGGCTTCGCACCGGCCCGATCGTAGCTTCAGCGCGCAAGGATGAAGGTCTGTTCTATCGGATCTTCAACAACGGCGTTCGCATCCACGCCAACGTCATCGAGGCGATCATTCAAAGGGACCGGGCAGCAGCGCGCCGCGCAATCAACCTCGACCTCCGCTCGTCCCACCTCTCAATCCGGCGCTTTTATCAACGTGCGTCTGCAGAGTCTGAAGTTTAGTTGTTCTCCCTTGCTTCTTGTCAGCGTCAGGCACGGCCCGTTGGTGCTCGCCCTCACGCCGTCATTCTCGGGTAGTCCAGACAGTGTGAACGATCCAACATTGATGCTGAGACGACCTCTGATTACAGGCCGCCGGAGAGTTGGGCCGTCGCACCGCCGAAGGGACGGAAGTCGTTAGGGGGCGGAAGTCGTTGACCATGGTCTTGTCGATCAGCACGCTGCGATCAGCCAGATGCAGGATGCGCTTCTTGCGCTTGACCTTGGCTGCAAGGTCGCAAGCGACAGAAACGCGGACTAAATCAATGCCTATGCCCGACCTGAGAGATAGGTGACGTTTTGTACCGGAGACATGGGTAACACTTTCCGCTTTTTCGCGGGAGGTGTTGAT